>CAZDQF010000003.1:0-237128 GCA_964507445.1 uncultured Isosphaeraceae bacterium | reverse complement strand
GGGCTGGGGGGCCCGGGTTGCTTCGGTGGGTTGGGCCCCCGGTTAAAATTGGCCCGGGCCGGCGCGTGGGGGCGGGGTCGTGACGTGGGGCAAACCAAAACGACGAGGAATCAGATTCCCCGACGTGAAGCACCGCCGATCAAGCGGTGCGCACCACCTTCCCTGATCGAGGGAAGGGAGTTCGGTTCGTTGCATCGGACGGATCACAAGAAGGACTCATCCGGGTCCGGCGTCTCATCAACGGCCTCGGACGAGACGGGCATCCGGCCGAGGATTCGATCCAGGAAAAGGGAGCACGCCCATGCGCGGCCCTTCAGGGCTTCACGCAGGATCACGCGCATGACCTTGACTGTGTCTTCAGGCGTGACGGCGCCGATTAGGGCAGTGCGGTGCTCCAGAACGCCCGCTGGCCGACCTGGGCCTGGCGCAGTGCCAAGTAGAAAGCGACCGGCGGGGTCTCGTTTGACCCCGTTTCCGCGCTTTGTCTCGGTGATCCGCACGCGCTCGACCATCTATCGAACTCGCTCCAGCCGAACGCGGATGCCTCTCCTTGCCAGCGCTTTGCCGAGTGCCAAGACTTCGGCCCTTAGGGCAGCGAGCTCCAAGCGAGTCGCGAGCCGGAGTCCCGCGTCGTTATCCAGGTGAGAACGCACAGTCTCAAGGTCGAGTCCAAGATCCTCGCAGCATGTCGCCAGCCCATACCCTTCATTGGCCAACGTCAGTAGGTCGGCGGCCTGTTCTTCGGTGATGGTGTCGTTGGTCCTCATGGTCTGTCATCTCTCCCAGAGAGAAGCAACATGCACGCTCCGGCGGCGCGCCATCGCGCCGGTCTCTCGCGGCGAACGGTCTCATGCTTGTGCTTGGCGGGTCAGCTCACGGTCGGCGTCTTCGGCCTTGAGCGTGACGTGATTCGTGCCGGTGAGGGATGCGACACGAGCGAGAACGTCCTCGGCCGACGCTCGAAAAGTGACAGTCACGGCGTCGATGACTGCGAGGAAGCTCCACGCTTCAGCGTAGAGGCGCTGCGTGAAGACATCGGTCAGTGCGTCGAGGTCAAGTCCCTTGATCGGGACGGGTGCGTTGACGACGGCACGAAGCCATTCGAGCGCCTGCGCCTCTGGAGAAGCCCGCAAGACCTCTTCTACCGCCGGGCCTCGCTCGAGTTGGTCGAGACCGTCGAGGTGATCGCGGATGGGACCAGCCCGCAGCTCGCGCCACGTCAGGACCTCGGGCTTCGTGTCCGGCTTCAGCTCGGCCGGGCTCGTAGGGATCTTGGCCTCGGATGCCTTCTTGGCTCGCGAAGTTCCCTCCGTTGCGGTTGTCAGCGCCGCTCGAACTTCTTTGCGGGCTTCCTGCGCGAGCGCAACGGCCCGCGAGCGCTTTCCGGAGGCCGATAGGTCCTGATTCCCTCTCACGGCGAGGACCCGCGGCTCCAGCTCGGCCACGACGGCTCTTAGGCTAGCCTCCAGCGTCTTCGCGAGGTCACCAGCAGCTTCCCGTTCGGCGTCGTTGAGATGCGCCACGATGTCGATGCCGCTTCGGTCCAGGACGATGGGGTTAGGCGTCAGTTCAGACATGATGGGTTACTCCTTGTCCTTGAGCCCGACGGCTTGTCGAGCATCGGCCTTGGTTCTTGCGATGCGCTCCCGAGAGTGCATTCGGTGCGGGATTTCAGAGCCACCATGCCCATTGGCAATACTGCCGCCGCTGGCCTGGTTGATGCCCGCCAGGAACGAATCAAGAGCCTCGACAGTCGTCCATCGGCGGCCACCGAATCGGGCGGAGTCCAGAAGCACGCCACCTTGGCCTTTCGTCATCCAACGCCCAATGGTTGCCGGGGAGACGTGCCCACGTCGTCCGGTTCCAGGGACGAGGCGTGCGGCCTGCGCGGTGGTGAGCGGTTGCCCTTGCGTGAGTTCGTCGCGAGTCATGAGTTCGGTCCTCCGAGCTCATTGTCAGAAACGCAGTCGGTGCAAAGGTGCGCAGTGGTGTATGCACGACTCGGTACATACCGGCGCGGCGGGCGTGCGCTGACTGTAAGTGCTTGCCTGGCGTGCGCGGTTTGTCGCGTTTGCACGAGGCGCAAGGCTCGCGTAACATGCTGTCAGACAACATCACACGTCGGGTCGTGTCGGAACCGACTCTCTCTTCCCAAGCTGAATGTCGTGGGTTCGAGCCCCATCACCCGCTCTTGAGACAGACCACGACAGGCCGCGCCAAACCACGACAAGACTCTGGTTTGGCGCGGTTCTTCGTTTCGGGCCACTCGCCCCTCGGTCGCCAAGTCTCGACACCGCACGCCACCACGAGACCACGGGATGTTGCGTATATGTTGCGTATATGTTGCGGCGTGCGGGCGGCCGTGATCGAATCCGGGGTCGCCAAAGACTCCGCCCCCGGCGGCAAGGAGAGCTTCATGTCCCGCCGACTCACGGTTTCGCCCCTACGCCGCCCCGTCGCCTTGTTGTGGGCCGCGATGGCGGTGCTGCTGGTTTCTTGTGGTGACGGGCCGGGCTGGGCCGAGGTCCTCGAGTCGGATCCCGACCCCTCGGTCGTCACCGACAGCAAGGCCCGCCGCGCCGTCAGCGCGAGCGGCCTCCCCTGGCGGGTGCGGGACAAGAACACCGGGATCGAGATGCTGCTGGTGCCGGCGGGGACCTACATGCGGGGTTCCCCGGCTTCGGATCGCGAGGCCCATGACAACGAACGCCCCCAGCACCAGGTCACCATCAGCAAGCCGTTCTACCTCGGTCGTTACGAGGTGACGCAGGCGGAGTGGAGGAGGGTGACGGGGAAAAGCCCGTCGCACTTCAAGGGCGACCGCCGTCCGGTGGAGCAGGTGTCGTGGGATGACATTCAGCCGTACCTGAAGCAGACCGGCTTACGTCTGCCCACGGAGGGTGAGTGGGAGTACGCCTGCCGCGCCGGGACCACCGGGCCGCGCTACGGGAACCTGGACGCCATCGCCTGGCATGACGGCAACTCGGACAGGCGGACCCACGACGTCGGCGGCAAGGCTCCCAACCCGTGGGGGTTTCATGACATGCTCGGGAATGTGTGGGAGTGGTGTAAGGACGGATACGATTCCGACGCCTACTCGGGGTGCCGCGGCGGGGTGACGGACCCGGTGGTGTCGGTCGGCTCTTCGCGGGTGGTGCGCGGCGGTTCCTGGAGCTACGAAGCGAGGCACTGCCGGTCGGCCAACCGCGACTGGGTCGGCCCGACGTTCCGTTACGGCAGCTTCGGGTTTCGTGTCGCCAGGGCTCCCTGATTTCCTCTATCCTCTTTCCTCTTCCCTCTACCTCGGGCGGCCATGCTGGCGACGGTCTCATCGTCCTTGTTGAAGACGTCCACCGCGCCGTTGCCGTCCTCGTCCGCGGCCATGCGGGCGACGGGCTTCCCGGCCGTGCTGAAGACGCCCACCAGGCCGCCGCCGTCCTTGTCCACGTTCATGCCGGCGGCGGGCTTCCCGTCCTTGTTCACGACCAGCACACTGCCGCCGTTGCCATCCTCGCCCGTGCCCATGAAGGCGACGGGCTTCCCAGCCTTGTTGCAGACGGCCACCGTGCCGCCGTCCTCGTCCGCGGTCATGCCGGCGACGTTCTTCCCGGCCTTGTTGTTGACGGCCACCATGCCGCCGTACTTGGACGCGACCAGGGCGATGACGGGCTTCCCGTCCTTGTTGCGGACGTACACCGAGCCGCCGTCCGCGCCCACGAGCATGCTGACGGCGCGGCCCTTCCCGGCCTTGTTCCGGACGGCCACCAAGCCGCCGTTCTCGGTCGCGACCATGGCGGCGACGGGCTTCCCGTCCTTGTTCACGACTTCAAACTTCCGCGCCTTCACCACGTCGGGTATCCGTTCCTGCCGGGTCGCGGACGACAGGTCTGCGTGCGAAACGGGGTCCCGGATGCGGGCGTGGAACTGGCACTCGGCGGCGGCCCAGTTGTTGGCGGGGCGGGCGCAGGAGGCGCTGGACGACAGAGATGGAGCACGCAGCAGCCGAATTCGTCGCGAACGGCGACCCTTGCAAGCCACAGACTCTTTGGGTGACGTCTTGATTCTGGGGCAGCGAGTGTTGACGGGCTGGATGGAATTGACTGGACTAACGAAGTCGAGGAAGCTCCAGAGGAGTCCGTCATGCGATGCCATACGCTTCTGTTCGCTGCGATCGCGGCGTTGTCCTTCGTCTCCTGCGGCGCAGATGCAGAAGAGGCCAAGGCCGAGCCACCTGAGTGGGCGGCGACTCCAAACGGCACCGTCGTCGAGACCTTTGACTCGCTGAAGACGGCAGACATCTCGACTCTCGAGCAGTGCTTCAGCCCGGAGGCGTGGCAAGTGCTTCGTGGCTTCGTCCCCGACACAGCCTCCGCGGACGTGCAAGCCCGCCTCGGGGAGATCCTCAAGACCATCGAAATTGAGCGGATCACTTTCGAGGGTAGCGACGTCGCCATCGCGCACGTCGTGATCGAGACTGCTGACGGCCCCGAATCAGAACAATTGCGACTGAAGAAGACGTCGACGGGCTGGGTCATTGATTGACAGAGAGGATATCGCCATGAAGTCGCTCATCCTGTTCCTCGCCTTCTTCTCGATCACAGTTGCAACCGTCTCCGGCCAGCAGCCTGCTCCCGAAGACGTCGAGAAGTACTTCGCGACACGGGACGCCCGCATCACCTATCACTGGGTGACACGTTCGATGATCGAGGCGCAGATGGCTCACCGCCCGGTGGCTCGCGTGTACGCGTTCATCGCAGGGAACATGGAGGGCTTCGCACTCGACGTGGCCTTGGGCGGTCCGGCAGGGTTTGCCAAGGGAGCGACCAAGGAACTTCTGTTTGACGCCACCAAGGCAATGCTCGGGCACCCGGAGAAGTTGTGCCTGGATCTCGCCAACGCGCTGATGACCGAGGGGCTCAGTGAGTATCGGGCGAACCGTCGGTTGTTCAAGAAGTGGGAGAAGACCGGAATGCTGACCGAGGCAGAACGAACTGCCTATCTCGGACGAAGACTTGCGACGGCGAAGATTCGGGCTGGCAAGGATCTCTTTGCCGACACCCTCAACTACAAGTACGACAACTCCGAGTGGGAGCAAGTGAGGGGACGATTGATCGGCAAACTCGCTGACCTCGAGGGCGTATCAACGGAGTGGGATGTCATGACGGCTGCTTCAAAGCTCTCGAGCGTACGCAGCGAGTATCAGAAGGGGCTCTCGACATACGACCCGTACCGACGTCACCTGAAGCGCCTCCGGGAACTGGGACTTGCGCCGGATGAACTCCCGAAGCTTGAGCACCCCGCGATCGCCTGGGCGGGAGTGCTCGCCCAGGATCCCGACCCCTCGGTCGTCACCGACAGCAAGGCCCGCCGCGCCGTCAGCGCGAGCGGCCTCCCCTGGCGGGTGCGGGACAAGAACACCGGGATCGAGATGCTGCTGGTGCCGGCGGGGACCTACATGCGGGGTTCCCCGGCTTCGGATCGCGAGGCCCATGACAACGAACGCCCCCAGCACCAGGTCACCATCAGCAAGCCGTTCTACCTCGGTCGTTACGAGGTGACGCAGGCGGAGTGGAGGAGGGTGACGGGGAAAAGCCCGTCGCGGTTCAGCGGCGACCGCCGTCCGGTGGAACGGGTGTCGTGGAACGACATCCAGCCGTTCTTGGAAGCGACCGGCCTGCGGCTGCCCACGGAGGCGGAGTGGGAGTACGCGTGTCGGGCCGGGACCACCGGACCCCGCTACGGGGACCTGGACGCCATCGCCTGGTATGACGACAACTCGGACGGGCGGACCCACGACGTGGGCGGCAAGGCTCCGAACCCGTGGGGGTTTCATGACATGATCGGGAACGTGCGGGAGTGGTGTAAGGACGGATACGATTCCGACGCCTACTCGGGGTGTCGCGGTGGGGTGACGGACCCGGTGGTGTCGGTCGGCTCTTCGCGGGTGGTGCGCGGCGGTTCCTGGAGCTACGAAGCGAGGCACTGCCGGTCGGCCAACCGCGACTGGGTCGGCCCGACGTTCCGTTACGGCAGCTTCGGGTTTCGTGTCGCCAGGGCTCCCTGATTTCCTCTATCCTCTTTCCTCTTCCCTCTACCTCGGGACGGTCGATCTCCTGACCCGTGGGTGTGGAACCGGTCTGGTCTCGTTCCTCGCGCGCGGCGCGCGATCCTCGCCGGGCGAGCAGGGCGCGGGCGCGGCATTTGGGATGTGTAGATTACGCATCTACACGCGAAACCGGCCCTTGGTTGATCACATGTGGTGTCGGACATACACAGATGCGAACGGTTGTCGTCGCTCGTAAAGCACCCATAATCAGAGTGTTCCAGGAGTCGTAGCATCAACACGGCGCGGGCCTTCCCAAGCTGAATGTCGCCAGTTCGAGCCTGGTCACCCGCTCTCGTCTCCATGGCGGGACAAGGCCACACAGAAGCCCTCGTCGCTCGACTCAGAGACGAGGGCTTCTTTCATGGACGGGGCGTGGGTCCGAGAACCAACGCATCAGGGCTTCCAGGGGGCCACGTCCGAAGCGCTTCTTCCAGAAATGACAGGCCGGGATGGCGATGAGGAGGAAGAGCGCCACGCGCGTCCACCCTGCGACCACCCCCTCGCCCGGCGGGAAGCCCATGAGGTCGAAGAGGCCCGCTCGGCTGCCGCCGCCCACGAGGATGTGGAGGATGTAGATGGTGAACGTCATCTGGCCCGTGGAGACGAGCGGGCCGATCCACCTGCCTGAGGGCCACATGGCGGCCGCGGACATGCTGAGGCAGAGGAACACCACGGCCTGACAGGACGCGGTCAGCATGTACAGGGGCATGGAGCCGTCGCGGTTGATGCTGGTCAGGAACAGGGCGGTCTGGTCGTCCGTGAACCGGCGTACGGCCCACCAGGTGAGGAACGCCGCGCCCATCACGCAGAGGGCCCCGGCGAGCAGGCGGCGCCGCACTTCGACCCGGTCCACGCCGACCCGCACGACCCACATGCCGGTCATGATGAAGGCCAGCCAGGGGAAGAGCGGGTACTGGCCGTCGAAGAGCACCTCCGTGAGCTGGCGGAGGGGGTCCCAGTAGGGGAGCTCCCACATCCGCAGCGGCTCTTCCCATGCCATGTCCAGGTCGGCGCTGGGTGGCCCTCCGCAGAGGAGCTGATAGGCCACCCCGACGGACATGGCGCCGATCGCGGTCCCGAGGAGCACACGGGGTCGTGCGCGCGCGAAGAGCACCCCGACGGCGAGGAAGAACGCGTAGTAGTGGAGGATGCTGAATTCCCAGAGGGTGCTCGAGTGCCAGAGGTGTCCCACCACCCAGAGGAACAGGGCCCGCTTCAGCAGGGTGCGGCGCTTGCGTGACAGCGTGGCGTCGTCGTCCGTGGGCTTGAGCATGAGGGCCATCCCGGTGCCGGCGAGCACGGCGAGCATGGCGGAGGCCCGGCCCCACCACATGCGCTGCCCCCAGGCGAGCAGGAACGGCCCGTCCTGGATCATGCCCGGTCTGGTGTAGTCGAAGGCGACGTGGATCACCATGTCGACCACCACCACCCCGAACAACGCGACGAAGCGGGCGAGGTCGTAGCCGGGCATGCGGTGCGACGTCGGTCTCGAGGGCATGGCGAGAGCTTAGTGCCCCGTCGCTGCGGTGTGGAGTGTGCTCACATGGTCAGTCCTCCGAGATCGCGGGGTGTGTGAGAGCCCTCGCGCCCTGATCGTGGGCCGAGGGCTTCACTCATCGGACGTCGTGTGGTCTCGGTGGATCCGTTACTGGATGACCACCGTGAGGACGTCGGCCTGGTGGAAGAGACCGGCGGGGAGGAGGGACGAGTCTTCCACGAACGCCTCCACGTAGAACCGGCCTCCTGAGAGAGCCGGGTTGTCAGGGACGGAGACCGTGAGGGACCAGCCGCCGTTGCTGTCGGTGAACGGCTGGGTCAACGAGGGGCCGAAGGTCCCCGACGGGTCCGCCAGGGGTGTCAAGCCCGTGGCCAGGTCCAGGTGCCCGTAGTAGGTGGTGCCGCCGATGGTCAGCAGCGGGTATTGGTCCGTGCCGCCGCTGGCGAAGACGTAGCAAGGTGCGGAGGGGCCAGGAGAGAACAAGACCATGGTGGCGAGCGCGCCGGGCCTGACGTCGCCGTCGATGCTGAGGCACGCGGCGCCGGGGCACGAGGCGAGGGGCGGGTTGTTGATGGTGAGGTTGCGGTAGAACCCGGCGGTGAACATCAGGTCGGTGTCGCCGTCCGCGTCCACGTCCGTCGGGATGGCGTGTCCCTGGGGACCGGAGAGGACGTTCTGGGCGCCGAAGGCGCCGGAGCCGAGGTTCTCGTGCCAGCGCATGCCCCCGTAACCGTGGACCACAGGGTCCATGTCACCGTCCAGGTCGATGTCCACGGCGAAGACGCTCCTGGGCGAGAGGGCCGTCCCGCTGATGACGGACTCCGGGGAGAAGCTGCCTGCTCCCAGGTTCCGACGCCAGGCGAGCGTGGTGGGCTGCAACGCGTAGAGCAGATCCAGGGCGCCGTCGCCATCCAGATCCGGCGTCGCGATCAGGGGCGGGATGTGCCAGCTGAAGGTGACGGGGAACAGGAGCTGGGAGGTCCCGAAGGAGAGCTGCCCTGTGCGTTCGATCCAGTGGACGCCGGACTCAGCTGCGGCGTAGACCACGTCCAGGTCGCCGTCGCCGTCGAGGTCGCAGACGTTCAGGGTGGTGACGATCCCCGCCCCGGTGGCGATGGCGTTCGGGAGGAACACCGGTCCGAGCCCTATCAGATTGGAGTAGTGCTCGTGCCAGGTGATGGCGCCGCTCGCTCTGGAGGCGGAGACCACGTCCGTGTCGCCGTCGCCGTCCATGTCCACCACCGCGATGACCTGTCCGGTGTCGTAGGTGGAGACGTTGAGCGGAGTGCCAAAGGCCCCGAATCCCAGGTTCGGATACCAGCGGATGCCCTCCTCCTGGTAGGGCGTGGCGATCACGTCGTCGAGCCCGTCGTTGTTGAGGTCCGCCACCGCCACGCGTTCGAACCCGTCCAGCGGCGTGGAGGCCTCGATGGTGCGCTGGATCGTCGTCTGGTGCCCCGCCTGGTTCTCGAACCAGAACAGGCCCTGGAGGGAGCTCGCGATGACCAGGTCCGGGTCGCCGTCGCCGTCCAGGTCTCCCGCGGCGTTCCTCGAGGACAGGGCGAAGGAGGTCCCTCCCCAGCTCTGAACCTCGAACTGTTGCGCCGCCGTCGCCTGTGCCAGCATCGCCATGGCCAGGAGGGCCAGGAAGCCGTATGGAAATCGTCTGATGTTCATGATGTGTCTCCCGATGATGTGCGCCGTCGTCGTTTGGCGGATCCGGCAGGTGCGCCCCGTCCGTTCCCAGCGGTGTTCGGGGTCACACGCCCCCTACGGGAGGCGGGAGGGGCTTTCCTCCAAAAAAACGACCGGGGCGACGAGGCTCATCCCCGCGGCCTCCGGGCGGGGGCGCGTCAGTTCTCCTGGACGCGGTAGAGGTGGGTCCTGGTGCGCAGGAAGAGCGCGCCGTGGGCGACCGCCGGCGAGGCCATGAAGCCCCCTTCGAGTTCGTTCACGGCCAGCTCCTGGTAGGTGTCTCCCGGGGCGAAGACCACGGTGCGTCCTTCCCTGTCGAAGGCGTAGATGCGTCCGTTCGCGTGGAGGAGGGAGGCGCTGTGTTCGCCGCGCAGGCGTTGTTTCCAGACCAGGGTGCCGGCCCCTGCATCCAGGCAGCTGGCCACGCCGCCTTCGCTGACGAGATAGAGGCGCCCGTCCAGGTGGAGCGGCGAGGGGATGGTGGGCACGCTGCGGGCGTAGGCCCAGAGCTGGGTGTCCGTGCCGGTGATGTCGCCGGCGGGACCCGGGCGGATGGCCAGGAGCTGCGGCCGCGCGAAGCCGGTGTTCAGGTACACCACGTCTCCGGCGGCGATGGGGCGGGAGACATTGGAGAAGCCCTTGTGACGGATACGCCAGAGCTCCTTGCCGCTCGCCGGGTCGTAGGCGAAGGTCCCCTGGGCGCCGGTGCTGATGAGGGTCGGTTGGTCGTCCACCGTCATGACGATGGGCGTGCTGAACGAGCGCCGGGTGTCCCGGGGGAGCTTGCTGAGGTCGAGGCTGCGGTCCGTCTTCCAGCGGGTCTCACCTGTCTTGGCGTCGAGGGCGACCACGTACTGCACGTCCGCCCCGTCCATGTGAAAGACGAGGAGCCCGTCATGGAGGATGGGGGAAGACCCCGGCCCGGTGACGTGGTCGCACTCGAGGTCCCGTCGTTCCCAGATCGTCTGGCCGCTCTTCGTGTCGAGGCAGAAGGTGCCGTAGGACCCGAAGTGGACGTAGGCGCGTCCGGCCTGGATCGCAGGAGTCGGTGAGGCGTAGCTGTTCTGGGCGTGTTTGGGCGCCGGCTTGTCCACCTTCACCAGGACGCGCCGGTGGATGACCTTCCCGGTCTCGGTGTCGAAGGCCATGGCCATCATCTCACGGCCCTTGGGGCCGGCGGTGGTGAGCCAGATCTGTCGGTCCCAGACGACCGGGGATGACCAGCCCACGCCCTCCACGGGGACCTTCCAGCGGACGTTCTCCTCCTCGCTCCACTTCAGGGGTGCGGCGCCCGGAGGCGCGCGCCCGTCCCTCGTGGGGCCGCGGAAGTCGGTCCACCGGGCCGTTTGCCCGCAGGCTGCGGGGAGGAGCCAGATCGTCAACAAGCAGCAGGTGATGATACGCACACGCCTACGTTACCGGGCGGCCGCTGATCCGGCAGCACCCTCGGTCCACTACGGGGTCGTCGCCCCGGTTTCGGTCGGTTGGTGTAGGTTGCTCCCTAACGAGGAGTCACCATGAAGCACAAGCGCCGCATCGTCACCGCCCTGCTCCTGTCCCTGATCCTGGTCCCGATGGCCTGCGCCCAGAAGGCGCCCGTGCGGGTGTTCATCCTGGCGGGCCAGTCCAACATGGAGGGCAAGGCCCCCAACGCGTTGCTGGATCACCAGGCCACGGCGCCGGAGACCGCCAAGCTGTTCTCTCACCTGAGGGACGGGGATCAGTGGATCGTCCGTGACGACGTCTTCATCGACTACCTGGGGCGCCGGGGCGGGCTCACCATCGGCTACGGCAGCCGCAACCGGACCGGGGTCGAGCTGGAGTTCGGCACCGTCATGGGGGACCACTTCAAGGAGCCGGTGTTGCTCATCAAGACCGCCTGGGGCGGGCACTCCCTGGTCAAGCTGTTCCGGTCGCCCTCCGCCGGCCTGCCCTCCGACGAGAAGCTCACCGAGGAGCTCGAGAAGGCCATCAAGAACACCACGCGCCGCAACGAGAAGCGCAAGCGCAATGATCCGCTGCCGGACATGGAGAAGATCAAGGGCGGCTACGGGTCCTCCTACCGCGACATGATGAAGGAAGTGCAGGCGACCATGGACGGATGCGGCGATCGCTTCCCGTCCTTGAAGGGGCGCCCCTTGAAGCTCACGGGCTTCGTGTGGTTCCAGGGGTGGAACGATCAGTACAACGGCGCGGAGAAGGAGTACGCCTCCAACATGGCGCACTTCATCCGTGACGTGCGCGAGGACCTGGATGCTCCGGGCCTTCCTTTTGTCATCGGCCTCATGGGGCAGAACGGGTCCAAGCCCCCCAAGGGCGCCATGCTGGCGGTCCAGGAGGCGCAGCACTCCATGGAGAAGGTCCCGGCGTTCAAGGGCAACGTCCGGGCGGTGCGGACCGACGTGCTGGTGGACAAGGCGGCGGAGAAGCTGTTCCCGGAGTGGCGTCAGCGGTTCGAGGAGTGGAAGCTGGTCGGGGGAGACCGCCCCTACCACTACCTGGGCAGCGCCATCTGGTTCAACCGCATGGGCCGCGCCTTCGGCGACGCCATGCTGACCATGCTCAAGTGATCCGCGACCTCGATCGGGGGCGTCCCTACTTGCCGCCCTTCATGGCGGTGACCACCATCTCGAACCTGCCGATGACCGGGGCCCCCGGCTCGGTGGACGCCTTCTCGAACCAGAGGCGCCCGCCGAAGTACGACATGTCGTTCCAGTCCGGGGCGCCGAAGAAGTTGGTGCGCAGCAGGATGCCGCCGCCCTTGACCCCGCCCTCGGAGGACGGACGGAAAGCGCGTGGGTCCTCGGGGCCCATCCCCAGGATCAGCCGCTTGCCGCCGCTCCCCGTCTTTCCGGTCACGACGACGGCGGGGGGCTTGGGGTCGCCTTCTCCCATGGTGCTGCGTTCCGCGCTGACCCCGACCTTGGCGAAGCGGACCTCCTTGCCGTCTACGGTGAGGGAGACGGTGGCCTCGCCGTTGGACAGGGGGTCCTCGGGGGCGGTCTCGTTCCACTTGGTGGAGAAGGTGCCGGAGGCGGTGCCTACCACGGCGAAGTAGACGGGGGTCCTGGGTTCGGCGCGGAGCTCCACCGGCCAGCGGTCGAGCTCCTTGCTGAGGGTCCGTCGTCGCTTGGAGATGAACCCTCGGACGCGGCGGAGGGCCTTCGGGAAGTCCCCCTGGGCGCGGGGAGTGGAGTCCTTGAGCAGGTCTTCCAGGCGGTCCAGCTCCGCCGCCAGCTCCTCCTCCTTCCAGATGTCCTGCATGAACTCCTCGAGCGTCTTGCGGTAGAGGGCGCGGGTCTTCGGATGGGCGTAGAGGCGGACGGGGAGGGCGGCGTTGCCGTGCACCGACTTGATCTTGAGCCGGTAGGGGGGGATGGGCATGACGTCGGTGAACGCGTCATCCAGACCCCAGGGGATGAAGACGAGGCGTGCGTCCGCCGGGTTCTGGTACACGAAGTAGTTGTTCTGGTTGTTGGCGTAGCCGTCCCAGAAGCCGGTGAGGCTCTCCATGGCCCAGAACTTCATGAACGAGTCGATGTCCACCAGCTCGGCGAGCGCCTCCAGGTCGGTCTCGGGTCGGGCCAGGAGCTTGGCGAGGGGCTCCATCCCGGCCCGCGTGGCGGCCGCGTTCTTGAGCTCCAGTCGTTGCAGGCGGTCCGGGATGAAGTCGGCCACGGTGCCTTCGAACAAGGCCCCGGAGTCGTCACCGAAGCTCCGCTTCAGGAACGGCTTCTTGATGGCCTCCACGTTGGAGTAGACCCCGAGATAGCGTCCGTTCACGGTGACCCGGGCGAAGCCGCAGCGCGGGGCCGGGAGGCCCGCCGCGGCGTAGAGTCGATAGCCCAGGTACTGGCTGATCAGGGAGCGGTCCTGCTTGTTGTTGTTGAGGGTCAGGCGGTCGATCCCCTCCACCGGGTGGCCCTTGGAGAATCGGACCTTCAGGGAAGGGCGCTCGGCGTCCAGGGAGCCGATGAACCCCTTCTTGCGCACCCTCACGCCCTTCATGGCGACCCCGTCAACGGTCACGTCAGCGTCGAAGTAGGTGAAGGGTCTCTCCTGGAGCGTCTTCTGCAGGGCGCTGCCGAAGTCACGGGACTGGCTGCACAGGGTCGCCCAGTCGTCTCCCGCGATCTTGATGTCCACGGCGATGAGGCGGTCACCGACGAACAGCCGATCGGCCTTGACGGTCTCGGAGGCCTGGCCCTGCACGGTCACGCAGGTGAGCAGGCAGAGGAAGGCGGCGGTGATGGGTCGCATGGGAACTCCCGGCGGGGGTGGCGCTCTGGCGGCGGTCTCGTGGATGCCTGTGCCATCATCGCCGGTGACGGCGTCGGCGCAAGGCCTGGGCCTGAGTCAGGGGAGGATGTAGGCCAGATAGGCTTCGGCGCTGCCGGGGAGCGTGTAGCGGGAGCCCTGATAGATGTTGCGGAACCGGTTGGGGTCCGACGTGGGGCCGTATCCCAGTCCGCCCAGGTTGCAGTGTCCGGGGGCGTAGGGGACGTCGATCTCGTTGGCGTTGAACAGGAGCTTCTCGCAGAGCCAGTTCTTGCGCGGCGCCATGGAGCACGACTTGCCGGCGAAGCCGCCGACCACGAAACCGGGGCCGACCTTCTCGATGGCGTGCAGCGCCTCCACCCCTTCTCCTCCCAGGTAGGAGAGCAGGACGGGCTGCATGGCCACGGCCTTTGAGAACACGCCGAAGAAGCCGTCGTAGGTGGCGCAGGCGTAGCTGCATGTGCCGTCCACCTGCAGCTGGCTGAGGTCGAAGGGGCGGGTGCTCATGTTGCCGTTGCAGTCACGATGGTCGTAGACCCAGTTCCCGGAGAGGGGGGACACGGTGGCGAGGCCCGTGGCGTTGCTGAAGGTCTTGAGGCGGCCCACGCCGCCGGCGATGTAGACGCAGTTGTTGTCCACGTCGATGTCGAACGGGTGCACCACGTCCTCGCCGAGGATGAGGGTGGCGGCCACGACGTTGTTGGGTTGGGTGCAGGACAGGCGGAAGCCGCCGATCATGCCCACCGCTCCCTGGAAGGACGTCCCGCATGCGGTGGTGTAGGGCGTCAGGCCCAGCCCGACGGTGCCGGTGACCCAGCAGACACCGGCGTCGTCCACCTTGATCGCCTCGAACCACTCGTCGCTGGTGGGTAGGCCGGTCGTGCACAGGGCCGAGCCCTGGAAGCAGAAGTCCACGTAGGTGAAGTTCTCGCAGGTGACCAGGTCGGTGCTGAGGCGCGCCACCCACCCGTCGCCGTATAGGTTCTTGGTCCTGGTGTCGAAGAAGTAATCGTGTTCCGGGTTGTTGTAGCCGGCGTAGGTCCCCTGGAGCTGCGACGTGGTGCAGAGGGGGACCGGGTTGCAGGAGTTGTCGACGCAGGTGATCTGCGTGAAGTCCGCGGAGCGGGTCGTGCCCACCACGTACACCCGCTCCTCGCTGGGGTTGTCCGGGTTGGGGCCGACGTCGATGTCGATGGCGATGTCCCAGTCCGTGCCGCCCAGGTAGCGGCCTCCGAGGAACAGCCCGGTGGGATCGAACTTGAGGATGAACCCATCACCCTGGGCCGTCGGCGTCGGGCACCCCTGCCATCCCGTGGGCACCAGGGAGGAGGAGGTCTGGGCCTCGATGTAGCCCGCGACGTAGGCGTTGCCGCCGCTGTCCAGGTCGACCGCGAAGGCCTGCTCGTGTTCGGCGCCGCCGAAGTAGGTGCTGAAGATCAGCTGCGTCCCGGCGGCGTTGAGGCGGGTGATGAACGCGTCCGAGTGGGCCTCCAGTCCCTGCGGCCCGCACTGTCCGACGTAATTGCTGCCGAGGGTCGGCTGCCAGGACGGGTTCTGGGCCGGGACCATGGAGGGATTGGGGCTGACGGCGGACCCGGTCCCCGGGAAGTCGTCGGACTCCGTGCGGCCGACGATCACCGCTTCGCCGTTGGTGTCCACCGCGATGCCGAAGCCGTGGTCGGACCCCCTAGGTCGCGTCGCCGCCGGCCGGCCGCTGGCGCAGGTCAGGGTGGGATGGGGGAACGGGTAGGGGTAGTAGGACATGGGCAGCGTCGACAGGTGCCACTGGAACCCGGGGACTCCCGGCCCCATGGGGCCGTATCGCAGGGAGGTGATGGCGGAGGATGGGGAGCAATTCGGGTCCCAGGTCTTGGGCGTGGACGTCCACGGAGGGCAGCAGTTGTTCCAGGGATTGGTCGTGTCCGTGCAGAGCAGGCCGGTGTTGCAGACGTAGGTGCGGCCGCCGCCGAGCCGGGTGCTGTAGACGATGCGGGGGAAGGGTCCGGTGCCCTGGGGGCAGGGCGCCGCCATGGGGCGGCCGTGTGGGTCGATCTTGACCACGAACGCGTCACCGATCTCGCCGCCATACCACCACTGCACCGGCGCCGTGCGATCCCCGGCGCGGACCGGGAAGTTCTCGTCGCAGTACTTGCTGTGGACGTACCCGGTCAGATACACCATGCCCTCGGCGTCGACGGCCATGTCGTTGATGTGATCGGTCCCGCTGCCGCCGAGGAAGGTGGCCCATTCGATGTCCGGGTCGACGATCAGCTCGACCTGCTCGTCGTAGGTCCCGAGCTCGAACCCGACGCTGCCGTCACCGAACACGGCGTAGCGCACCTCCACGTCCCGACGCTCGCTGCCGAACACCTGCCAGGCGATGGGGGCTCGCTCGGTGACGACGGTGCCACCGACGTGGTCCACCACCACCAGGTCTCCGTCCTCGGAGACCCGCGGTTCGAGCATCCAGTCGGCGAAGTAGCGCCAACGGATCTGTCCGGGGTCGACGCCGGGTTGCACGTACCAGGTGCTCTTCAGTCGGCCGCCGTCCCCTGTGAAGGTGAGGTCGATGCCGTGGTATCGGTCCGGGTAGCGCAGCTCCGCGAACCCCTCCAGGCCCCGGCTCCATGCGGCCTCTTCCTCGCCGTAGAGGAAGCTGTGGCGGCTGTCGGTCCGCAGCCGCGCCTGCGGTCGTGACGGCACGGTCCCGTCCCATGTGACGACGAAGCTGGTGCCGGATTGGCGGGAGAGCACCGCGTGGGAATCGGCGAACAGGGCGGTCTGGCCGAACCCGATGGACTGGAAGCGGTAGTGGCCGGGGGCCTGCCCCTGGTTGGGGGCGAACAGGATCGGCGCGCCCGCCGCGGCGGCGATGGCCTCGCTCCTGGTGTCCGCCCGTGGCCCCGGCGCCGGACGCGGGGCGGACGGAGACTGGGTTCCTGAGTATGCGATGAGGGCGAAGACCGCCATCGTCCAGTAGATACGCATCTCGATTATTGGTCCCGCCGCAGGAGCTGCCCCCGTACTCGAACTTAGGTTGTCAGGCGTCGGTAAGTCAAGGAGCGATGCCAAAGGCGCGTCTCCGAGGATGTTGTCGGGGCCATGTCAACGGGCGCCTCGGTCTGGTTGTGGACGGCGCCTGCCCGTTGCGCCATGATGCCGACGCCATGCGGATACGTTTGCAGGATGTGAAGGTGACCTTTCGTGACACACAGGGACATGACGTCCCCGTGCTCGACATCCCCGACTTCCAGGTGGATGCGGGACATCAGGTCTGTCTCGTCGGGGGTTCCGGGAGTGGAAAGACCACCTTCCTCAACACCCTCGCGGGGATCGTCGTGCCCACCGCCGGGCGGGTCCTCTTCGACGACACCGACGTCGCCAGGTTGACGGAGGCCCGTCGTGATCGGTTCAGGGCGCGTCACGTGGGGTACGTGTTCCAGACCTTCAACCTCCTCCAGGGCCTGACGGCGCTGGAGAACGTGGCGTTGCCTGCGCGTTTCGCCGGGGTCAGAAGGGCGGCGGCCAGGGCCCGCGCTGCCGAGCTGCTCGACCGTGTGGGGCTTTCCCATCGGGCCGGCGCTCGTCCGGGCACCCTGTCGGTGGGGGAGCAGCAGCGCGTGGCCATCGCCCGGGCGGTCATCAACCGGCCCACGGTGGTGCTGGCGGATGAGCCGACGGCCAACCTCGACGTGGACAACGGGGACCAGGTCCTGAGCATGCTCAAGGAGGCGGCCTCGGAGGCGGAGAGTGTCCTGCTGCTGGTGACTCACGAACCCAGGGTCCAGGAGCACTTCGAGGACGTCCGGGAGCTCGGGGAGCTGGGCTCATGAGGATGCTGGGGTTGATCGAGCGCAGCATCGCGCAGCGCAAGCTCTCGTCGACGCTGACCGCCATGAGCGTCGCCCTCGGGGTCATGTTGGTGGCGGCCATCGCCGGCGTCATGCAGGCCATGGAGGACAACTACGAGAAGCCGGGGCGGGGCTACTCGTTGGTGGTGGGCCCCTCCGGGTCCCCCCTGTCGCTGGTCCTCAACTCCATCTTCCATGTGGAGGAGAGCCGCGGGCTCCTGCCCTACCGCATCTATGACGAGATGCAGGCGTCCCGGTTCGTCAAGCACGCCGTGCCTTACGCCGTGGGGGACACCTTCCGGGGGTTCCGTGTGGTGGCGACCACGGACGGCGTCTTCGATCCCCGCTTCCCTCATCCGGCGTCTGACACGACCGAGGGGAAGTTCGCCGCCGGTGGGCCCTTTCGGTACGACCCCCGCGCGCTGGAGGCCTCCGTCATCCTCACCGGTGGCGGCCCGCCGCCTCCTGAGCTCCGTGACGTGGCGCTGGTCAACGAAGCGGTGGTGGGCGCCGTGGTGGCGGACAAGCTGGACCTCCGCGTGGGAGACCGCATCGAGCCGACCCACGGGGTGGAGTCTGCGAGGGCGCACAAGCAGCAGTCGTTCTGGAAGGTCACCGGGGTCCTCGAGCGGACGGGCACGCCGGTTGACCGGGTGGTGTTCATCAACCTGGACAGCTTCTTCCGCATCCCGGAGCACGCCGGTGGTGTCCGTGTGAAGGAGGACGGGTCCAGGGAGGCCACCCTGTCCTCCGTGCTGGTGTTCCCCAAGCCCAAGGTGGCCAAGGCCCTGTTGCTGGCCCGGCTGCGGCAGCGTGAGGACCTCCAGGTGGCGGAGGTCCGGGAGCAGCTCGAGAAGCTGTTCAGCATCATCGGCAACGTCCGTTACGTGTTCATGCTGGTGGCGGCCATGGTGGTGGTCATCGGGGTCGTCTCCGTGATGGTGTCCATCTACAACACCATGAACGACCGTCGCCGGGAGATCGCCATCCTCCGTGCCATCGGCGCGCGCCGGGTGACGGTGATGTCCGCGGTCATGGGGGAGGCCGCGGTGCTGGCCTGTTTCGGAGCCCTGGCCGGGCTGCTGATGGGCTGTGGGCTGGTGGCGGCCGCGAGCTCCTACATGGAGCGTGAGGCCGGCTTCAGGCCGGATCCTCTGGGGGTCCTGTCCGCGCCGCTACCGTCGGACCTGTCAGAGCTTCTGTCTGACGTCACCGCCGGGGTGGTGGACCTGGGGGAGGCGCCGTTTGCCCTGGTGCTGGTCATCGTGGTTACAATGACGGGCGGTCTGGCGGGCTTGATCCCCGCATGGAAGGCCTATCGGACCGACGTGGCTTCCAACCTGGCGCCGCTGTCGTGACGGGAGAGACACATGAAGATCGTGGTCGGTGTCCTGGTTATCGGGCTCGTGGTGCTCACCCTCTCATCCTGGGGGGCGGACGACGGTGCGGATGCGCACGACCGCTCCGGCCGCGACGGCGGGGGGCTCGAGTTCAGCGCCCCCGGCAGCGGCGATAACGGGGGAGCGCCGGCGCCCATGGCGGCCGGGAATGGCGGGCCTTCATCCACCGCCGTGTCCACGGTCCGCGACGACGCGGAGACGAACCCCTCGTCGGCTTCCGAAGAGGCTGAGGCTCCCAAGATCAAGGGCCCGGGGGTCATCAAGGACGACCCGTTGGCGGACGTCGTGTTCGGCGTCCTCCGCGACGTCATCAAGGGTGAGATCCCGTCCGATCGCCGCGCCGACGCCGAGGGCCGCCTCGAGGCCATCCTCGAGCAGGAGAAGATGGGCACCGAGGAGCTGCGGCAGCAAGCGGCCGTGGTGGCGGTCTCCACCATGTTCCGGCAGGTCGATCAGTTCGGCGCGGTCTCCGGCGAGCTCTCGGATTTCCAGGTGCTCGCCATCAAGGCCCAATCCAACGAGTTCGCCATCGACTTCTATCGCAAGTTGCCCATGGAAGGGCAAAGCGAGGGCCATACGGGTGCGCTGCGCGCCGCCGTGGAGATCGAGATCCCGGATGGCTTCCAGCGGGCCAGCTGGGAGATCCTGGGCGGGTTCGAGTACGAGGAAGGCATGATGCTGCCGGACTCGGTGCAGGGCCTCTCCAAGAAGAAGGTCGGCATCGCGGGCTACATGATGACGTTGGAGGAGGTGGAGGACATCCACGAGTTCCTCCTCGTGGAGTCCCTCTGGTCCTGCTGCTTCGGGATCCCCCCGGAGGTCCATCAGGTGATCGTGGTCACCATCCCCCACGAGCGGGGGGTGGAGTTCACGACGGCTCCCATCCTCATCCTCGGTGAACTGGACGTGGGTGAGGAGGTGGAGGACGGGTTCGTCACCAGCGTCTACCGGGTGGAGGCGACCAAGGTCCGCGAGGCCGAGTGACC
The DNA here is from genome assembly GCA_964507445.1 of uncultured Isosphaeraceae bacterium. Lineage (GTDB taxonomy): Bacteria > Planctomycetota. Next base: position 217,314 of record CAZDQF010000003.1, on the reverse strand, counting down.
CGGCCGGTCTCCGTCAGGGCTCCGGCGCTCCTCGCGTGATCCTGGGATAGACTGCCCACGCATGCGGCCCGAACTCTCCGTCGTCGTCCTCTCCTGGAACACCCGCCAGTTCCTCAACGAGTGCCTCACCTCCCTCCGCGAGGCCGCGGACGGCCTCTCCCTGGAGGTGGTCGTCATCGACAACGCGTCCCACGACGGCAGCCCGGACATGGTGGAGGCGGACTTCCCCGAGGTGCGGCTGGTGCGCAACCAGGAGAACCGGGGTTACGCCATGGGTGTCAACCAGGGCATCCGTGAGTCCACCGGGCGCAAGGTGTGCCTGCTCGGCTCGGACACCCGCGTGCGGCCCGGGACCTTTCGCGCCCTGGTGGATTTCCTGGATGGGGCCCGGAACGTCGGCGCCGTGGCGCCGCCGCTGCTGAACGAGGACGGGAGCTATCAGGCCGCCTGCATGCGGTTTCCCCGTCTCGCTACGGCCATGTGGTGGGACACGCCTCTCGAGCACTTCTGGCCCGAGTCCAAGGAGCTCCGGCGCTACAAGTTCGAGGACTGGGATCACCGCGGGACCCGGGAGGTGGATCAGCCTCCGGGGACCTGCTTCATGGTGCCGAGGGAGGTCATCGACGACGTCGGGCTCATGGATGAGCGGCTCTGGCTGTTCTTCAACGACGTGGACTGGTCATTGAGGATCAGGCGTCGGGGCTACTCCATCTGGTATGTGGAGGCGCCGGGCGTGTATCACCACGAGGGAGGGTCCACGAGCGGCTACGAGGACTTCGCCCCGGAGTGGCATCGCAACCGGGTCTCCTTCTATCAGAAGCACTTTCATGCCCTGGGCGGCCTCCTGACCAAGGCGGTGGTGGCCTACGTTGCTGTCCGGCAGCTGGTCCGCATCAAGCGCCACGTGCCCTTCGGCAAGGAGTATCGGGATCACTGCCGGGTCGTGCTCGGTCAGATGTGGCGGGTGCTTCATCTCTGACCGGAGGCGGCGCCGGTCAGCGCGCCTTCAGGCGGAGGCTGGCCACCTGGTGTTCCGTCGCGGGACGTTCACTGAGCTCCAGGCCCGGGGGCTCGCACGGGGGGTGAATGAGGATGGTGGGGGCGCGGGCCTCTTCCCCCGGCGCCACGCGGAGGCGGTCGCGCAGGAGGGGTGCCAGATCGTGCATCTCCACCTCTTCGTCCACGAGGACCACGGGGACCCCGGGGTCGTGGCCTCGGCGCAGGTAGTAGAGCAGGGCGTGACGGTCCTCGCCCCAGAGGACCAGCCGACCTCCGGTGGTGGAGCGGGCGCGGGTGTGGTCGAGGACGGACTCCAGAGGGCCTCGTTTCTCGAGTCGCCAGGTGGGGGCGGCGTCAGCCATGGACAACAGGATGACGACGCTCAACACGGCTCCGCAGCAGCGGCGAAGTGCCGGAGCGGCCGCTGCACAGATGGCGAATGCCAGGATGAGGGGGGGCAGGGCGGCGGTGATCCCGGCTCCCGTGGAGTACCCGGGGGCCAGGAGGTGGAGGGCGCCGAGGGTGATCGCGGCCGCGGCTGCGGCCAGGGCAATGGGGCGCAGGGCGGCGGCGCGAGGGTCGCGGCACAGCCTAAAGAGCAGGGGGCCCAGTATGGCCGCCGCTGCCAGCGTCTGGGCGGCGTCCAGCGCGGTGGAGACGTCCGCTCCGAAGAGGGTCGTCAGCCCCGGTTCTCCGGTCACGGGCGTCCCCGAGAGCCAGGGCCGTCCCGCGCCATGCCAAGCGGCTGCCAGGGCCACGAGCTGGGCCAGCCAGAGTCGTGTGGTCAGCGGCCGCGGCGCCCGGGTCACGAGGGGGAGGGCCACCACCAGCGTCAGGGCGATGACCTGGACGGTGGTGTCCAGGGTCGCGGCCGCCGCCGCGCCGATCACCGCGGCCAGCGCCCAGACGGTGGAGCCACCCCTCAGGTAGAGCGCGCCTCCGAGGATCAACGCCATGGGAAAAGGCGCCAGCAGGCCCGGGTAAAGCAGGTCCGATCGGGCGGTCAACGGGTGGGCCGCGAAGGCCAGCCAGACCAGGGGGCGGGCCTGCGCTCCAGCCAGCCCCGCCGCCACCTCACCCGTCACCAGCGCCGCGAGGATGATCCCCAGGGCGACGCAGAGCCGCAGGCCTCGTTCGGTGGTGGTGATGGCGAGGCCGAAGCCGCCGATGAACCGGTGTCCGGGGGTCGCCTGCGGTAGCCGGTCTTCCCGATCCAGGGGGCCGAGGGCCGTGGCTGCTACCGTGGCTTCTCCGCTGAGGAACGGGGAACGGTCCAGATGCAGCGCCTGAGCGCCGATCATGAGCACGAGGGCGACGGCGGAGACGATGGACGCTGATTGACGTGAACTCACGGCGTTGGTACGTCTAAACCGTTGGGATTCAAGACCATGCAGCAACCCAGTGAGCCTGAAGGGGGTGCGGGGCGCAACCTGGCGCTGATCTCCATCGTGGAGGGACCCGAGTTGCAACCGGAGTCCGCCTTCATGGCCGGAGCGGCTCGCCAGTTGGGCGTTGTACCGCAACGACTTGCGGTTGACTTTGGCACCCCCGGGGACGTGTTTCAAGCGCAGCTGGGGGCCCTCGACCCGGTGGGCGTGCTGCTCCCCTACGCCACCGAGTTCCGCGAGATCCTGCTGCTGCTCGCCGCCCGCGCCCGCGCACAGGTGACCGGACCGGTGGTGCTGGCAGGGGATGGCGTGGCGCGAGAGCCGCTGCCGGAGGAGCAGCTGGACGGAGTCTCGTGGGTCGCCGGAGATCCCGGCCTTGGGTTGTTGAGCGGGGCCTCCGGCGGTGACCTGCCGGCGCCGGGATACGATGCCATTTCCATGGACCTCGTCAGCTACGGCAGCGACGTCGCGAGTCGCCCCATGGTCGCCTCGCTGTTCGGTGAGATGGGGACGGTCGGGCTGCTGGCCTCGCGGGAATCCCGTGCGGACCTCTCTCCCGTGGCGTTGCTGGCCCGGCTACAGGCTCCCGTCGGCGAGGCGCCCGTGTCGTTGCCTCCGAAGGTGGCCTTGTCCCCCCTCATGGGTCAGGCGGGACTCTCGCGTGTCGAGTGGTGGGACCGCCACGTCACGGACCACGTGCTGTCCTGCGCGACGGCCCTGAGAGACCGGGGCGTCCGGCAGTCGGTTCGCGTCCGTACAGACCGCGCGACGCCGGACCTGCTCTCGACGTTGAAGGAGCATGGCATCGACCGGGTCGTGTTCGACGTGGACCGCATCCGCGACGTGCCCGCGGTCCCCGGGTCCGTGACGCCCGCGGGGATCTTGCGTCCGTGGGTCAAGGAGGCCCGTAGCTGCGGTCTCCAGGTAGGCGTGAACGTGGTCGTCGGCCTGCCGGACGAGACCGTGCAGGTGGCTCGGGATCGGGTGGCGGTGTTACGGGAGTTGGCGCCGGATCGCATGCGCTGCGTGCCGTTCGAGCCCACCGGTGGCACGGACGCCCACGACTGGATCGAGCACCGGGGCATGCTGGCCCCGAAGAAGACCCGATGGGAGCGGGAGCTGCACCGCCCGCTCGTGCAGGAGAGCATGTCCCCGGACGCGTTCTGGGAGGTGTGGTGCGAGACCCTCTGCTGCCTCGCGGAGGTCGAGATGGGAGGTGCGTCATGACCGGATTCCGGCCCCCGGCGCTCCCTGACCTTCTCGATGGACCGCCTCGGGGTCGTGTCCTCGTCCTGGCGCCTCACCCCGATGACGAGACCATGGGCGTGGGAGGAACCCTGACCATGCACGCGTCCCAGGGCGACCGCATCACCGTCCTCTGTGTCTGCAACGGGATCCAGGGCGATCCGGATGGCTGGTACCCGCGTGAGGACGTGGTGGCCACGCGACAGCAGGAGGCCCACGCGGCTGCGCGCGTCCTCGGCGTCGAAGACGTGCGCTTCCTCGACTACCCGGACAACCTCTCCGATGACGACATGCATGACGTGTTCGAAGGGCTCCCTTCGGATCCGGAAGAGGCTCGGCACGCCTTGGCGGCGGGGTTCGCGGAAAAGCTCGGGGCCGTCCTGGACGGCGACCCTTTCGACATCGTGTACTACCCGTGGGATCAGGAGTTGAACGGTGATCACTGGCTGATCGGACAGGCCGTGACGTTCCTGAGAGAGCATCGTCCCGACCTGGATCAGCGCGCGTCATGGCTGGGCTACGAGGTCTGGTCTGCGTGCATCCCGGGGACGGTCATCGATATCTCCGACGCCATGGCCAACAAGGTCCGGGCCATCCACGAGTATCGCAGCCAGGAGCTGTATGTGGACTACGCCCACGGCGCCGTGGGGCTGGGCGCCTACCGCAGCCTCCTCCTGGAGCGCGGCGCCACCTACGGTGAGGCGTTCGTCGGCCGCTATAGAGGTTCCTCTGGCGGAGGGGCCAGCTGATGCGCGTCCTCCATGTCGTACACAACTACCCGCCCGAGTTCCGCGGGGGAGTGGAGCGGTACGTGGAGCGGTTGTGCGCCGATCTGCCGGCGCTCGGGTGGGACCCGGTGGTGCTGGCCGGGTCCGAGGAATACGCGGAGGCACCTCAGGTCACCGAGGAGCAGTCCCACGGCGTCCGTGTGCTCCGGCTGCGGAGCGGCCCGGGCCTGCGTAACCCCGTGGACGCCTTCGACGCCGGGACCTCACGGGTCTACGAAGAGGTGCTCACGGCGGTCGCGCCGGACCTGGTCCACGTTCATCACTGGTGGAACCTGTCCGATGACCTGGTGCGCCGGGCCGTGGCGCGGGACATCCCCACGGTGCTGACCCTCCACGATTTCTTCAGCACCTGTTCGCTGTTCTTCCGCATGCCGGATGGGGTCACCCCGTGCGATCAGCCGCAGGACGCGGCGGCCTGCGCTCCGTGCGTCGCACAGACCCATCCCATCGAACCCCTGGTGGTGCAGGAGGGCATGGGCCACCGGGCTCAGTCCTACCGCGACGAGTGCAAGGCCGCGGGCGCGGTCCTGACGCCGTCCCGTTCTCACGCGGAAAACGTCCGGCGGTTCCTGGGGGGGGACGTGGACGTCCGGGTGGTGCCGTTGGGGTCCGCTCCCTGCGACCCGGTGGAGCCCGAAGGCCAGGCGTTCCCCGACGCTCCCCTGCGGGTGCTTCACTTCGGCAACCTGGGACGGGTCAAGGGTACGGACCTGCTGGTAGAGGCTGCGCGGCGGGTGGACCCCACGGGGGAACGCATCCTGTTGACCCTGGCCGGGGACAACGTGGACGGACTCGACCTCGAGGGCCCCGGAGTGCGGCTCAGCGGGTCCTACGATCAGCCGGGCCTGCGGCGCCTGGCCGCCAGCTCGGACCTGGCGGCGTTCCCGAGCCTGGCGCGCGAGACCTATGGCCTCGCGGTGGATGAGGCGCTGCGCCTTGGCCTGCCGGTGGTGGTGTCGGACCGCGGCGCGCTGGCGGAGCGTGTGGGCGATCGGGGGGTGGTCATCCCCGGCGGCGACGTGGGCGCCATGGAGCGTGTCCTCCGCGAGCTCCTCGAGGAGCCTCGGCGACTCGCCGTTCTGCGTGATGCCCCGCTCCCTGCGCTGGAGGACGCGGCGGACCATGCGAAGGCGGTCGCGGCGGTTTACGATTCCGTGCGGTCCCTGGGGCGCCCGACGGTGGACGTCCACGGGCCGCTGCTTCAGCGTCTCGAGAGCGTAGCCCGGTTGGTCGCCCAGCTACCTGCCGCGTCGTTACGGGCGACGGATGACGTCATGACTGATGCGAGTACCACCATCCACCGAACGGTGGAGCCTGACGACACTGGACAACTGGTGAGCGTCATCATCCGCACCCACAACCGCAAGGAGATGCTCCGGGAGGCCCTGGAGTCGGTGGCCGCGCAGACGTGGCCGCACCGGGAGGCCGTGGTCTGCAACGACGGCGGCGAGGACGTGCGCGACGTCGTCGACCCCTTCAAGGGGCGTCTGGAGATCACCTACCTGACCCCTGGTGGGGTGGGGCGGTGCGTCGCCGCCAACCACGCCCTGGAGAACGCCCGCGGGACCTGGGTGTCCTGGCTGGATGACGACGACCGTTACCTGCCGGAACACCTGGAGACCCTGGTCTCCGCGGCCACGGCCGGCGGACACCGGGTGGTCTACTCGGATTCCTGGAGGGTGATGGTCACCGCGGCGGGAGACGGCGGGTGGTCGGAGGTCTCACGGGACCAGCCCCATCCGCAGCGGCCCTTCGAACGCCGGAACCTCGTCGGCGGGATGCCGTTCCACCTGGTCTCCTTGATGCAGCATCGTGAGACCGTGGACGCCGTGGGTGGCTTCGACCCGGCCCTGGAGGTGCTGGAGGACATGGACCTGGTTTACCGGCTGGCCCAGGCCTACGACCTGGAGCGGGTCCCCGAGACCACCGCCGAGTACCGGATAAGGGATGACGAATCCAACGCGGTCACGTCCATGAAGCGGGAGTTCATCGAGACGCGGTCGGAGCTGCTGCGCCGTTACGGTCACGTGGCGGTCCCGTCGTTGGTTGAGGCCATGCGGGACGGGGAGGACGCCATCGCCGGGTTGCATGCACGCATCAGCGAGCTGGAGGCGATGGTGAAGCGTCTCACGGAGAGTCACCCCTCATGACGTCCCCCCACTATCGCCCCTTCGAGCCTCTGCTCCCCGCTTCCTGGGCGGTCCAGGGCACGGCCCTGGTGGTGGCGCCGCACCCCGACGATGAGATCCTGGGGTGTGGCGGTGTGGTGATCGCCCACCGAGAGCAGGGCGTGGACGTGCACATCGCCATGATGACGGACGGGGGGCTGGGGAATCCGGACGGCGAGGGTGGCCCGGAGTACGTGGCCCTGCGAAAGCAGGAGACCATGCGCGCCCTGGAGCTCCTCGGTGGTGCCGAGCACCACTTCCTGGATTACCAGGATGCCGGGCTGCGCGACACCTGGAAGCCGGTGGAGGACCTGGTGGCGCTCATGGACAGGGTGAGACCCCGGACGGTCCTGGTTCCGTCACCCTATGAGGTCCATCCCGACCATCGCGCCGCTTCGCTCATGGCGTTCCGGGCCCTGCGGGCAGCGACGGAAGCGCCCCAGATCCTCTGCTACGAGGTCGGCGCCATGATGCCGGCCAACCTGCTCCTCGACATCACGCCCCAGATGTTGCGAAAGGAGGAGGCCGTGCGGGCGTTCCCCAGCCAGCTGCTCCATCACGACCTGATCGGCAAGGTCCGGGCGCTCAACCACGCCCGCACCGTCAACGTGGATGACGCGGCGATTCGCTACGCGGAGGCCTACCTGAGGGTGGAGGCTGGTCGGGCGGACGAGTTCCTGGAGGCCGTGGAACGTCTGATCCGCCTCACGGACGGCATGGCGCCGAGCCCCTGATCCTGCCGTGGGGCGCCGTGTCCGCCTGCTTCGCCAGCAAAGCTGTGGGGAGACCCTCGGTTTGCCGTTCCGGGGTTATCCAGGGCTTGAAGCCCGGGGCCCCCGACGTCCGTGGTATGGTCGGGATGCGGGTTTTACGGACCAGCAGCGGAGCCGCTTTTTTTTGCTGTGGCCCGCACCCGGAGCTTGTCGATCTCCATCGAGCAGGGCGACGGCGGATTTGCCCCCGCGGCGTCCTGGGCAGGCTCAGGGATGGTCCTTGGAAACTCCGCTTGCCAGAGACTCTACTTCGCGATCTTGAATGACTGAAACCAGACGCACTCCCGAGCGGGCGGACGCCGTGCCCACGCTCGCCGAGCGCCTGAAGGCCCAGCTCGCGCGGCTGGACCTGTCGGAGCAGGAGTCCCCGTCCGTCAACATCGAGCCACGAGCTGCCGCGGCCGCCCGGCCTGGCGCTGACACGGAGCCGACCTCGGAGCGCCCCACGGTGGGCGCCGTCATGGTGTCGTTCAACAAGAAGGAGTGGGTGCGCAAGAACCTGCAGGCGCTACGCCGGCAGACCGTGCCGTTCGATCGTGTGGTGGTCGTGGACAATGACAGCCACGACGGTTCGCCGGCCATGATCCGGGACGAGTTCCCGGAGGTGGATCTGATCGTCATGCCGGACAGCGCGTACGGTGCTTGCGAGACCTTCAACATCGGCTTCAAGAACGTCGCCACGGACTACGTGGCCATCCTCGATGACGACGTGGAGCTGTGCGAGAACTGGCTCGAGTTGACCGTGGCCCGCATGGAGGCGGAGCCGCCCACCACCGCCATGGTCTCCACCCGCGTGGTCGAGCCCGGGATGCCGGACTGGTTCCTCAACCACCCGGAGGTCAACCGCGAGCGTTACATGGCGACCTTCCGGGGCTGCGCCACTCTGGCGCGGGCGACCGTGCTCGAGGAGTGTGGCTACTACGACGAGGCGTTCTTCATCTACGGCAACGAGCGGGATCTCTCGGCCCGGTTGATGAGCGCCGGATATCGCATCCTCCAGTATCCGGAGGCCTGGTGTCATCACGGGACCCCGTTCGGCATGAAGGCGGGTGCTCGCAGCCTCTACTACCACGTGCGCAATCTCTGGTGGTACATGTTCAAGCACGTGGCCCTGTCACAGATCGTGAGGTTCTTCGCGCACCAGTTCCTGCTGCTGCTGAAGCTGCGGAAGGAGCAGATCCGCGCCGACGCCGTGGGGACCATCGGGATCTTCCAGGTGGTGCGGGAGACCAAGAACGGCTGGTGGATCGTCTGCAAGGCCACCCTGGCGGCGTTCTGGGGGTTGCCTCGCTGCCTGCGGCAACGCCGGGTCTGTACCCACCCGGATTTCGCGCTGCCGACCAAGTAGGGTAGGCGGAGCGGCCCGAGGTGTCGGGCCTGCGGGGTCACGGTATGGGAGGGACTGGGCAGCCATCCATGAGCGCTGCGTTCTCTGATGTCACCGTCGTCATCACGACGCACGATTCGGGTCCGGAACTGACCGAACGCCTGGGGAGGTTGCTGGACGCGTGCAGCTTCGCCGCGGTCTGGCTGATCGACTCCGGCAGCTCCGACGGCGCGGCGGAGGCGGCGGCGGCAGCACACCCAGGGGTCTCCGTCGAGCGGTTCGAGGAGAACGTCGGTCCATGCGTGACCCGCAACAGGGGCCTGGATCTGGCGACGACCCCGCTGGTGTTGTTGCTGGACGACGACACGGAGATCGACGCCGCCTCCCTCGGGATGATCCAGGACGCGCTGCTGACCTCTCCGGAGGTGGTCATGGCAGGCCCGAGCCTGCGCTTCGCCGACCGACGGGAGGTCGTCCAGTACGAGGGCGGCCTCTGCCACTTCGCCGGCCTCCCCCACATGCTCCACCACGAGGAGCCCTCGCCGGGAGGACCACCTCGGGAGGTGGACGTCCTGACCTCCGGTTGCCTGCTGGTCCGACGTGAACCCCTGCGGGAGGCCGGCGGGTTCGACCCTCACCTGTTCTTCCTGATGGAGGACGTCGAGCTGAGCCTGAGGTTGCGCATCGGCGGCGCGCGTCTCCTGGTGGTGCCCGAAGCCATCGCCGTCAACGCTGGAGGCTCCGAAGGCGTCTCCCTGACCACGGTGTCCTATCCCGGAAAGCGCATCTTCCTGCACGCTCGCAACCGCAGCCTGATGGTGTTCTCCCTCTGGGAGTGGTGGAGCCTTCTGCTGCTGTGGCCGGCGTTGTTGTTGTTCGAGGTGGCGTGGCTCCTGTTCTCCGTACTGGCCGGCCACCCCCTGGCGTTCTTGCAGGGCAAGTTCGCGGTGCTGGCCCACCTGCCCAGGGTGTGGAAGACGCGGTGCCGCGTGCGTGCGTCTCGCCGCGTCCGGGACCGGGAGCTCCTGGGGGCGCCGCCGCTGACCTTCACCCGGGCGGCGCTGCGTCAGCCCCTCGCGAAACGACTCGCCCGCACCCTGGACCTGATGCTGCAGGTCTACTTCCGCGCCGCTCGAGGTCTCATGCCATGACGGTCCACGTGGTGGTGGTGAACTGGAACGGCAGGGTGACGACCCTGCGGTGCCTGCGGAACCTCCAGGAGACCCTGCCAGAAGGCGCGGTGGTCCACCTCGTGGACAACGGGTCCACGGACGGGTCCGTGGGGGAGATCCGGGCGGAGTTCCCGGAGGTCCTGCTCCACGAGAACGCGGCGAACCTGGGCTTCTCCGCGGGAGCCAACGTGGGAATCCGCGCCGCTCTGGACGAGGGCGCGGAGTGGGTGCTGCTGCAGAACAACGACGCGACATTGCGTGAATCGACCGTGCCGGCGCTCCTCGAGGCGGCTGGCAGGCACCCGGAGGCTGGGCTGTTCGGGGGCCGGATCTATCACAACGAGGAGGAGGACCTCCTCTGGTGCTGCGGAGTCTCCATGGGCTGGGCCCCGAACCTGTCACGGCTCCGGGGACACATGCGCCGTGGCGAGGGGCGGCACCTGGATGAGGAGGAGGTCGAATCGCTCACGGGATGCGGCCTGTTCGTTCATCGCTCTGTCTGGGAGCGCATCGGGCTGCTGGACGAGCAGTGGTTCGTGTACGTGGAGGACGCGGACTTCTGCGCGCGAGCGAGGAAGGCCGGGTTCCGCTGCATCTACGTTCCCGATGCGGTGCTGGAGCACTTCGGGTCCGGCAGCACAGGCGGCGGGTACTCCAAGGTGAGGAAGTACCTGACGGCCTACGGCTCCGTCCTCTACCTGAAGCGGCATGGAGGCTTGTCCTTGTGGGCGGGTTTCCTGCTCCTCGACGTGCTGCTGTGGTTCCCGTTGTTGTTCCTCGCCGCCCTGCGCGGTCGCGGCGGTGCGGTGTTGGCCAAGGGGCGGGGGATCCTGCACGGATTGTCGGGGCGGCCCTTGGACCGGAGCGTCGTGGGTTCGTGAGGGTCCTCCAGGTCGCTCACCAGTTCCTGCCGCGCCATCGAGCGGGCGTGGAGGTCTATGCGGACGGCGTCTCCCGCGCCCTGATCGGTCGAGGCCATGAGGTGGCGGTGATGTTCACGGACGAGGATGGGGCCCGTCGTCCGTGGGGGCTGGTGGACGGTGAGATGGACGGGCTCAGGACCTTCTCCGTCGCCAACCCGCGCGTCGTGAGGGAGCCTGAAGACAGCCTCGGATGCCCCGAGTCCGGCGCCGCATTCGAGCGCGTGCTGGAGCGGTTTCGACCCGACATGGTGCACTTCCAGCACCTCATGTATGTGGGGCTGGATGCGCCCTTGATCGCCCGGCGTCTCGGGATCCCGTCGGTCATGACCCTGCACGAGTACTGGTTGCTCTGTCCTCGCGGAGGCCAGATGAGGCGACCGGATGGCGAGCTGTGCGAGCAGGTGGTGGCGGAGACCTGTGCTCGCTGCCTGACCGGGTTCCGTTTCGGACGCAGCCCCGGGGAGGCGCGAGCGGCCCGCGTCTGCGGCGTCGTGGAGCGGGTCACGGGGTGGAACCCGATCCCCCTGCTCAAGCGGTTGAAGGGGCGGGGTGAGGTGAACTCGACCGGCGGCGCAGTTTTGCCCGCTGATGCGGACGGGGGTATGTTGGAGTGGCTGCATGCTCGTGCAGACAGGGTCCGTTCACTCCGGGACGCCGTGGATCGATTTCTCTGCCCCTCCAGGTTCCTGATGCAGATGTTCCTCAACGCTGGTTGGCCGGTCGACCGCATGTCGTGGTTGCCCAACGCGGTGTCGCCGGACACCACGGGGGCTACCGGGCCGGCGGATGCGCCGGGGCCGCTGCGAATCGGGTTCATGGGGTCGCTCATGCCCGCCAAGGGCCCCCAGGTGTTGGTGGAGGCTCACGGCCTCATGCCCGCCGGGTCCGCCAAACTTCGCCTGTGGGGGTCGGGAGCGACTCATCCCGACTTCGCCGCGGGGCTGCGGCGGCAGCTCAGTCCCGGGGCGACGATGGAGGGACCGTTCGCGGACGGCGGCGCCGCCGAGGTGCTGGCCTCCATGGATGTCCTGGTGGTCCCGTCCATCTGGTTCGAGAACGCGCCGCTGGTGATCCTCGAGGCGCGGAGGGCGGGCGTGCCCGTGGTGGCGTCGAGGTTGGGCGGCATGGCTGAGCTGGTGGAGGACGGGGTCGACGGGCGCTTGTTCGAACCCGGCTCTCCGGAGGACCTGGCCAGGGTGTTGACGGAATTGAGCGAGGACCGGGGCCAGCTGCGAGACCTGCGGCGTGGCGTCCGGCCCCCCCACAGCTTCGCGGACAGCGCCGCGGAGCTCGAGCTCCTCTATGAGGGGCTGGTCGGAGGAGCGACATGAGTTCTTTTTCACTGGACCCCAATGACTACACGCCGGAGCAGATCCGATCGCTCAAGGCGGACAACGAACGGCGGGTTCGTGAAGCGGCCGCTCGGGGTGACGTCCACATCGACGGGATGCCGCTCAAGGTGACCCTGGAGTTGACCGCGGACTGCAACTTCTTCTGCCGGATGTGTGAGTTCCCGGCGCCGCGCGAGAGCGGCCGCAAGAAGGGCTACGAGCTGACGACGCCCCCTGGTGAATTCGACTCGTTGATCGTGCCCAACGTCTTTCCCCATGCGCTGGTGGTGAACCCCACCGTCGTGGGTGAGCCGTTGATGATCCCCTACCTGGATCACGTCCTGGAGGTGGCCGCGGCTTCCCAGACCAAGATCGAGTTCATCACCCACGGCCAGTTCCTGGACGACGCCATGATCGAGAAGATCGGCCCCCACGCCGCTGGGATCGTGGTGTCCTTCGATGGCGGTACCCGGGAGACGTTCAACCGCATCAGGATCGGCGGCGACTTCAACGTGATCACGCGCAACATGCTCGCGTTCAAGCGGTGGCGCGACAGCCGCGAGGAGGGGGAGTGGCGGCCGTACTTCCACATGAACGCGACCCTCATGAAGGAGAACATCCACGAGCTGCCGACCATGGTGCGCGTGGCCAACCAGCTCGGCGTGGACAAGTTCAACGGCGCCCTGATGATCGCCTTCAGCCCGAAGATGGCCAGGAGCTCCCTGCTGAACCACAAGGCCCTCGCCAACGCCGCGTTCGAACGTGCCCGGACGGTGGCGAAGGAGATCGACCAGTTCGCCGAGCTGCCGGCGGCGTTCCCTGGGGTGTCCGCGGAGGAGGTCGCGGCCGCGGGTCTCGAGGAGCCGGACCTCCCGAACGGCCCGCTTCCCCATCTGGCGGCGGCTCTGGAGGGAGGGTCCTTGCCGGACCTGGACGTTGAGGCCAGCAGCCCCGAGGAGTCCCTGCACGAGTTGGGAGCCAACATCCCGGAGCCGTCCGCGGACGGGTCCATCGAGTTCGTCCCCCTCGAGGAGATCGGCGGCGTGTCCCAGGCGGAGGCCGCGGCGGCGACCCAGGTGGTGGACGAACAGGAAGCGCTGAACAAGGAGCGCGCCTTCGGCTCACCGTTACAGCAGAACCCCGGGGAGCGTCGGGAGCAGGCTCAGGCTCGCATGGCCATGAGCGACGCCGTGGGCGGCGGGTGCGTCGCGCCCAAGGAGAACCCGCCCCTCGGTGTGGGGGTGGCCGCGGAGCCGGCCCAGGAGGATGGACATTACACGTGCAAGTTCCTCTGGAATGAGTTGTTCGTCAGCCTCTCGGGGGATGTGGCCCCCTGCTGCATCCAGGGGCGCCCGGTGGTGGGCAACATCCACGAACAGGACCTCTCGGCCATCTGGAACGGGCCGGGGATGACGGAGATGCGAGAGCGCTTGCTCAAGGGCGACCCGATCCCGTGCTGCAAGGACTGCAACTACAACACCCAGCTTGGCCAGGGTGAGTACCGGGAAGACACCTTCATCATCCCCGATCGCGCCGGTCGACGAAAAGAGTTGTAGCCCGGGGCTTTAGCAGGCTCCCGGGTTCCTGTAACAATGTGCCCGTGAGCAGCGACGCGCCGTTGAGGGTCCTCCTCGTGACCCATGGGTTCCCGCCTGAGTTCCGGGGAGGGACCGAGCTCTATTGCATGGAGCTGGCCACCGCCCTGACCGGCCTGGGGCATGACGTCCGGATCCTGACCGGCTCCGCTGATGGCGCAGATCGCCCCGAGGTCGAGCACGAGACCGTGTCCGGGCTGCCGGTCTACAAGATCAAGCGCCAGGGGCTGTTCGTGGACAACTGGGACAAGTCCTACGCCCCAGAGGTGGAGGTCTTGTTGCACGAGGTCCTGGAGGAGGTCGGCCCTCACATCATTCACGTCCACCACTGGGTGCGCCTGACCCGCACCCTGGTTACCGCCTGCCATGACGTGGGCTACCCGGCCGTCGTCACCGCCCATGACACCTGGAGCAGCTGCCCGCGGTGCTTCCGGATCCGTGATGACTCCTTCTGTCAGCGAGAGATCTCGCCAGAGTCGTGCCTGGACTGCGTGCCGCGTGACCCCTGGCACGGTGACGAGGAGATCGCCCGGGAGATCGAGTTGTTCCGTGACGACTTCCGCCAGGAGTTCGCCCTGGCGCGACGGGTCATCGTCCCGAGCGCCGCCCACGGGGCGCTGCTGACGACGACCTGCGCGCTGGACGAGGGCCGGGTTCAGGTGATCCCTCACGGTACGGTGGCGCGGCTACGTCGTTCGGAGGCCGCTCCCTCTGACGATGGTCGGGTGAAGGTCGGCCACTGGGGGCACCTCTATCCCATGAAGGGCGGGCACCTGATCCTGGAGGCCGCCCGGCTTCTTCCGGAGGAGCTGCGCGCGCGCCTGGACATCCACTTCTGGGGCGAGACCACGGATCGGTCCTATCAGGCCACCCTCGATGAGTTGTCCGAGGGACTGAGCGTGTCCTGGCATGGGGCGTTCAAGCACGAGGATCTCCAGGGAGTGGCGCTGGACTGGGCGGTGTTCCCTTCCTTCGCCAGCGAGTCCTATTCCTTCGTGCTGGACGAGGCGTTCAGCCTCGGTTTTCCGGTCCTCGCGTCGAAGAGAGGGGCGCTCGAAGAGCGCGCCGCGGAGGCGGGGCTGCTGTTCGAGCCGGAGTCCGCGGAGTCCCTCTCCGAGGTCCTGCGCAGGGTCCTGGAGGACGACTCGCTGCGCGGGCGTTGTCGGGATGCGATCCCGACCCTGCGGAGCATGGAGGAGCACGCGGAACAGCTCGTCGGCGTCTACCGGGAGGTGGTGACGGAGGCGCCGCCGGCGGTCACCCCTGACGCGGCGCTTCACGATCGGCACCGGGTTCGTCGGAGCTTCCGCATGGAGGAGCGTATCCGACAGCTCATGGATGCCCGCGGAGAGGCCGAGTCCGAGCGCGTTCGGGCGGACGGCCTGGCCGAAGAGTTCGCCAAGGCCCAGGACAGCGTCGCGGGAAGAGACGCCCACGTGGCGGATCTCAACAAGTCCGTGGCCAACTACGAAGCCCGGTCAAAAGAGCAGCAGAAGGAGATCGAGGACCTCACCGCCAGCGTCAAGGACGGCGCGGCGGCCCTGGAGGACGGGCGGCACGCCTACGACGGCGCCGTGGGAGAGGTCCAGCGCCTGGGGCAGGAGTTGCAGGAGGGCCGCGCTGCGTACATGGTTCTGCAGGCGGAGTTGCAGGCGGGACAGGTTCAACTGGCAGGATTGCACTCGGAACGGCAGACCGAGCGGGAGCACGTTGAAGAACTGCATCGGGCCATGGACGACTACCGGGTCCTGGTCCGCAAGCTGGAGACGGACGCTGAGCAGCTGAGGCGGCGTGCGGAGGCGGCCCGCGGCGGCCAGACCGAGGCGGAGGAGGCGACCGCCAGGCTCGAGGAGCAGTGCGAGGCTCTGCAGCGACGTATCGACGAGCTGGTGGGTGAGCGAGACACCCTGACGGAGCAGCTCGCTGGCCGCCTCTCGGAGGTGGACGGGATCCGCGCCGCCATGTTCGAGGCCGAAGACCAGCTCGGTCGGGAGCGAAAGCACGCCGCCAAGCTGGCGCAGGAGAACACGGATCTTGGTGGGCGCGCGCTGGAATTGCGGACCGCGCTCGAGGGGCGAGACGCCATGGGGCAGGCGCTGTTCTCATCCCTGGCGGGACTGGCGGCGGAGCTCGGCGTGACCTCGCCGGAACTGGACGGTTCCGAGATCGGGCATGTCTCGGCGCTGCTGGACATGCTCGCTCCGGTGATCATCGAGAGCCGGAACCTCATGGGGGAGATGACCCGGTCCATCGATCGGCTGACCGCGGAGGCTCAGATCATCGAGGAGGAGCGGGCTCGCATCGAGGAAGAGCTCGGTGAAGAGACACGGGCCAGGGAGCATCGGCGCCGACACGGCTGGTACCGACTGGCGGAGCGCCTCGCCGGAGGTGCGCCTGCCATGCAGGTGACGCACCAGGACGCCAGGGGAGACGCCACCCGTGTCCTGATGGTGGTCCACGACTTCCTGCCACGGCACGCGGCGGGGACGGAGATCTACGCCTATCGGCTGGCCAAGGGCCTCATGGCCCTCGGTGTCGAGGTCTACATCCTCTACACGGAGGCCCGTCAGGGCGTGCACTCCTACTTCATCACCCGCCTCGAATACGACGGCATCCCCTGCATCGAGATCAGCCATCAGCACACGACCCGGTACTTCGAGCGGACCTACACGGACCCGCAGATGGAGCGGCTCTTCGAGCGGGTGCTGGACGAGCTGCAACCGGACGTCGTGCACCTGCAGCACCTCTACCATCACTCCATGGGCTACATCGGGCTGGCCAAGGGGCGCGGCATCCCGGTGGTCTATACCCTCCACGAATACCTGCTGTTGTGTCCTCGCGGTGGCCAGATGCTGCGCGAAGACCTGGAGATCTGCGCTCGTCCGATCCCGGAGAAGTGCGCGGATTGCGTCCAGCACCTCTCTCTCGATCCGCCCCCGGACGACGAGGGACGGGTGGCGGTGGCCTCGCGGCTGGCCCGGCACATGCCGGACGGCATGACCGAAGGGGTCAAGCGCCTCGCCCGCATCGGTTCGGGGTCCCGGCCTCCTACCGCACCTTCAGCCACCCACGAGGACTACGCCGAGGCGATCCGCAATCGGCTGTCCGTGGTGAGCGACGCCCTGGCGCAGGTGGACCTTTTCATCTCGCCGAGCGAGTTCCTGCGTCAGATGTTCATCGACTGCGGCATGATCCCTGCCGATCGCATCATCGCCTCGGACAACGGGCAGGACGCCACCCCCTTCGAGGACGTGACCCGGAACCCGTCGCCGAACTTGAGGATCGGCTACATCGGCACCCTCTCCGAATACAAGGGGGTCCATGTGCTGGTGGACGCCATGAACCAGCTGGCGGACATCGAGGATCTGCAGTGCGACATCTGGGGCAGCCTGGAGAGTTTCCCTGAGTATGCCCAGGGCCTCCCGGACCGGGTCACCAACCCGAGGACCACCCTCAAGGGCCGCTACTCGCCCAAGGACGTGGGAGGCGTGCTCTCGGAGCTGGACGCCATCGTCGTTCCGAGCCTGTGGTACGAGAACTCGCCGCTGACCATCCACGAGGCGTTCATGGCCGGGATCCCGGTCATCGCTTCGGACCTTGGGGGCATGGCCGAGTACGTGCGCCACGGCAAGAACGGTCTCCTGTTCGCCGTGGGAGATGCGGACGACCTGGCCCGCCGCATCCGAGAGCTGCACGGGGACAAGGGGTTGTTGCAGACCCTCAGGAACCAGGAGGTCGAGGTCAAGGACATCGCTACGGACGCCCGGGACATGCTGGGGCGGTATGAGTCCCTGCTGGAGGCCGCTCGTCGAGCGGACGGCGCCCTGTCATGAGGGTCCTCCTCATCGGCGCGGGTTACCCGCCGTCCAGTCGGGGTGGGACCGAGGTGCACATGCAGCAGCTGGCCCGTGCCCTGGTGGAGCGAGGGCACAGCGTGTCCGTGTTCTGCCGTGACGGCGACGGCGCCCGTCCGGACTACGACCTGGTCAGGGAAGAGGTGGAGGGGGTCCCGGTCACCCGGATCAACTACATGTTCGGGGACGCGGTCTCCCTCGACTGGATCTACCACAACCCCCGCATCGATCACGAGGTGGAGTCCGTGGTGGAGCAGACGAAGCCGGACGTGGTGCACATCCACCACGTGACCTGCCTCTCCACCACCCTCATCGACCGGATCAAGCTGCACGGTGTCCCCGTGGTCATGACCCTGCATGACTTCTGGACGGTCTGTCCCCGGGGACAGCGTATCCGTCCGGATCTGGACCTCTGCCGTGAGCTGGATCGGGAACGATGCGCCCCCTGCCTCCAGGAGATGTGGCCTCACTTCGGCATCACCGCGGACGTGCTCCGGCAGGTGGACGGGCAGATGCTGGAGCGCCTGAGGGCTTGCGACCGCTTGCTCACACCGTCGGAGTTCCATCGCCAGCGGATGCTCGAGATCGACCTGGATCCGGAGCGCGTGTTCGCGGTCCCCCATGGGCTGGATCATGAGCTGCTGCCGGAGCGGAGCCGTTGGCGCTTCCCGCCCAAGAAGGTGGGGTTCATCGGGTCGGTCATCCCCACCAAGGGCGTGCATGTCCTGGTGGAGGCCATGAACCTGATCAATAACCCGGAGGTGGAGTGCCACATCTGGGGAGAGGCCCCCAGCTTCCACGGTGACCTGGGCTACGTGGATCGGCTGAAGGAGGCCGCCGCGGACCACCTGCGCTTCTTCTTTCACGGGGCCTATTCGCAGGACCGGCTGCCGGAGATCCTGGCGGATCTGGACGTCCTCGTGGTCCCCTCCCTGTGGTGGGAGACCTTCTGCCTGACCATCCGGGAGGCCATGCTGGCCGGCGTCCCGGTCGTGGCTTCGGACCTGGGGGCCATGCACGAAGCCCTGACGGAGCTCGATCAGGACCTGCTGTTCGAGCCGGGCAACGCCCAGGATCTGGTGTGGAAGCTCCACGCGTTGGCGAGCGACGAGGGGGCGTACAGGGCCGCGGCCGCGTTGCGAGGCCATGTCCGCACGTTGGAGGTCATGGCGGAGGAGACGGAGGGGCACTACCGGGCGGTGGCGGGCTACCCCGAGCGTCGGGAGGCGCACGCGGCGGAGCTGGCGGCGGCCAAGCGCAAGGGGACGGAGACACCTTACGCCACGGTCTTCGTCCCCACCTGGAACGGCGGCCCGTTGTTCGAGACCGTGCTGGACAAGATCCTGAGCCAGGAGACGGACTTCGAGTACGAGGTCCTGTGCATCGACTCCGGCTCCCGCGACGGCACCCTGGACATCATCAAGGCCCGCCCTTCCGTGCGGCTCATCCAGATCCCCAACAGCGAGTTCAACCACGGGCTCACGCGCAACCGCGCGGTCAAGGAGGCTCGGGGGCGGATCGTGGCGCTGCTGACCCAGGACGCGGAGCCGTACGACAGCGGGTGGTTGCAACGTCTGGTGGACAACTTTGATGACCCGGACGTCGCCGGAGCGTTCTGCCATCAGCTGCCGCGGGACGACTGCAATCCGTTTCAGATGGACCGGCTGCAGGGCTGGACCCATGGAGAAGGGGAGCCGGAGCGCAAGCGGCTCAACAACCCGGACCTGTGGGACTCCATGCACCCTTTTGATCGCTACCGCCTGATCGCCTTCGATGACGTCGCGTCCTGCGTGCGCAAGGACGTGATGGACGACCTCCCGTTCGAGAAGCGGCAGTTCGGCGAGGACGTGACCTGGGGGCGCCAGGCCATCCTGGCGGGGCACACCCTGGTCATGGACCCGTGCGCCGTCGTCATCCACTCCCACAACAACCCGGTCTGGTACGAGTTCAAGCGCGTCTACCTGGACCACCAGAACCTCAACGATCTGGTCGGACTGCGCACCATCCCGAACCTGTGGTTGGTGGCGAAGTTCTCGGTGAAGGCCTGGGTCCACCTCTCTGGTGTGGTGCTCCGCGACCCCCGTGGTTGGGGCTATCGGGCCTGGTGGCTGCTCAAGACCCCCCTGTACGGGTTCACCCAGAACCTGGCTCAATACCTGGGCGCCCGTTCCAGCATGGCCGGTCGATCCGGCCGGTTCTGGGGTCGCCTGGATCGATGGCTGCGCAAGGGCGTCTAGCCTGATAAAACGCAGCCATGTCGGCGCGCTTCCTGCTCCTGTTCGTCATGCTCACGACCGTCGCGTCCGCCCAGGGGCGGATCCTGATCGTCGGCGTGGACGGCATGGATCACCAGCTCACGAGCCAGTGGCTGCGAGGAGGCGAGCTGCCGGCCTTGAAGGCGCTCTCCGAGCAAGGCGAGTTCGTCTCCTTGCGCCCCACGAATCCTGCCCAGTCGCCGACCTCCTGGGCGTCCCTGACCACTGGCCTGAACCCTGGCGCCCACGGCATCCAGGGCTTCCTCCGTGCGGAGATCGAGGACGGGCGGGTGGTGCCGACCCTGTCCATGGCTCGCAAGGTGGACCGGCCGGTGCTCACGGGCGGCGTCAGGGCTCTCGGTTACCTGGCCGCCTTCGCCCTCGGTGCCTTGCCCATCTGGTTCCTGCGGCGACGTCCCCGGTGGGCGGCCATGGTCAGTTGCGGCGTCGGGGCGATGTTGCTGCTCGCGGTCCGTTGGATGTTCGCCAACATCCCCGAGTCCATCCCCGCGCCGGAGAACCTGCGATCAGGGGACGCCCTCTGGGAGGCTCTGGACCGCGAAGGGGTGAAGGTGGTCAGCCTGGGGGCGCCCTGTGCGTTCCCGGCCCCGGACCTCGAGCACGGGCATCTGCTCTGCGGTCTGGGCGTCCCCGACCTGGAGGGGACCCCGGGCACCTGGTCCCTGTGGCGCGCGGGACCGGTACCCGGTGGTGGTCGCCTGACCCAGATGGGGGGCAAGGAGGTCACCCTGCGCCGCGAGCCCGGGCAGGAGCGGATCGAGGGGCTGAGGATCGTCGGTCCGGTGGACCCCCTCGGGGATGAACGGCTGGTCATCCCGGTGGAGGTGAAGGTGGACGGCGCCGCCGTGGTGCTGGACGTCCAGGGGCAGCAGGTTCGACTGGAGGAGGGGCGCTTCTCCGAGCTGGTGCCGGTGTCGTTCTCCTGGGGGGAGCTGGGGGCTGCGGTCCATGGCACCTTGCGTTTTCGATTGCAGCAGCTGGAACCCCATGTGGTGCTGCTCCTGAAGCCGGTGAACATCGACCCCGCCCGACAGGCCCCCTTCGCCCGGGTCACCAGCGGGGCGGACTATGGCGCGGCGCTGAAAGACCGGGGTGGTGCGTTCGAGACCCTCGGTTGGGCGACGGCTACGAACCCCTACCAGGACGAGTTGATCGACGACGAGACCCTCCTTGAGGACGCCCGAGCGCTCATGGACCGGCGGGTGACCATGACCATGAACGCCGCCGTTCGGGATGACTGGCGGGTCCTCCTTACGGTCCTCTCGACGCCGGATCGCCTGCAGCACATGTTCTGGCGTGACATGGACAAGAGCCACCCCGCCCACGACGAGGAGGAGGCAGAGCGCCGTGGTGATGTCATCCTGGAGAGCTATCGCAAGGTCGATGCCCTTGTCGGACGGTTGCGCGACGAGGTGATGAAACCCGGTGACGTCCTCCTGGTGGTCAGCGATCACGGCTTCGCTCCGTTCCGATACGCGGTGAACCTGAATCGATGGCTGGCGGAGCAGGGTTGGTTGGTGGCCCGCTCCGACGGGGAACGCACCCTGGCGCGACATCTCAACGGCAGTGCCGCGTTCGCTCACGTCGATTGGAGTCAGACGAAGGCGTTCAACCTGGGCCTGGGGCGCATCTGGCTCAACACCAAGGAACGCTTCGGGGACCGGGGGATCGTGACCGCGGAGGAGGCTCCGGAGCTGATGCGGGAGATCCGGGCGCGGCTCTTGAAACTGCGGGACGGGGACAAGCGGGTGATCCGCTCCGTGCGCCGGGCCAAGGACATCTACCGTGGGGCTCGCTTGAGTGAGTCGGCGGAGCTCATCGTCGGGTTCCATCGCGGTTACCGGGTGTCGTGGAACGCTTGCCTGGGCGGCATCGACGAACCCCTGCTCTTCGCCAATCGGACCCGCTGGAGCGGCGATCACTGCTCCGTAGACCCGGACCTGGTCCCCGGCGTGTTGTTCAGCACGGTGGACCTCGGCGAGGGCGCGGCGGATGTGACCGACATCTACCCGACCCTGCGGGACCTGCTCGGTCTGCCGCCGGCGGATGGACTCGATGGCCGGTCGTTGCTGGAGGGGCGGTGACGAGGCGGGAGCTGAGGCGTCGGGGTATGCACGTGGCGCTCGGCTCCGGCGCCTGGATGCTCCCTGTGCTCGGCTGGCCCGCGGTGGCTGGGCTGTGTGCCTTCGGTCTCCTGTTCAATCTGTTCCTCTTGCACCGGTTGCCATGGACCCGGGAGCTGCAGCGGCCCGGCGACGGGGGCGGTCGCAGCGGCCTGGTCCTCTACCCCCTGGTGCTGCTGGCCCTGGTGCTGGTGTTCCGGACCGACCACGCCCCGGTCCAGGCTGGATGGGTGGCCCTGGCCCTGGGAGACGGTCTGGCTCCTCTGGCGGGCACCCTGTTGCCGGGGCCAAAGTGGCCCTGGAACCGGAGCAAGAGCGTCGCCGGGACTGCCGCGGCGTTCACCGTGGCATGGGCGGCCCTCTCCACCCTCATCTGCCCCTGGGAAGCGGCGGTTTGCATGGCCGCGGGGGCGCTGGCGGACAGCGCGCCGGGCGTCGTGGACGACAACCTCTCCATCCCGGTGGCGGCGGCCACGGCGGCGGCCTTGCTGGGGGGACTCTCATGAACGACCCGTGGATCACGGGAGGGGTTCTGGGAGCGTTGCTCGCGGCCCTGCTCCTGGGGCTGCGGATGGTGACCGTGCCGGGGGCGGTGACGGGGGCGGCCCTGTGCACGGTGTTCCTGGCGCGCGGGGGGTGGGGTACGTTCGCCGCCTTCGCGCTCCTGGTGGTGGGCGGCAGCCTGGTGACCCGCTTACGTGTGGCGAGTTCTGACGCCGTACGTGAGCGACGAGGCGCTCGTCAGGCTCTGGCCAACGCCGGGCCCGCCGCCCTGTTGTTGATGGGGGCGCCCGCGTCCATCGCCCCGACGGTGGCGGCGTCCGCCCTCGGCGCCGCCTGGTCGGATACGGCCTCCAGCGAGGTGGGGATGCGAGCGGGAGGGCGTCCGCGGCTCTTGTTGTTCGGACCTCGCACGGAGGTCGGGCAGGACGGCGGCATGACCCCGTGGGGGAGTCTCGCCGGGCTCGCGGCGGCCTCGCTCGCGGGCGCCGTAGCGTCCCTGTTCCATGGCCCGCAGGTCTTCCTCGTGGTGGTCCTGGGCGCCCTGGGGGGCAACCTGACGGACAGCCTCCTGGGAGCCTCGGTGGAGAAGCACCTCGGACCCTGGGGCAACGACCTCGTCAACGCCGTGGCCTCGGCCGTGGGTGGGGTGGTGGGGTGGTGGCTGCTGGCGGGAGCCGCCTGACATGGTGTGGCTGCGGCTGCTGCGACCGTTCACGTTGTTGCCGCCCCTGGCGGGGGTGCTGTCCGGCGCAGCTTCCGCATGGGGCGCCGGGGCGGTGGACTCCAGCCTGGGCGCAGGCCGGATCGCGTGGCTGCTGCTCGCCGGGTCCGGCGCCGCGGTCCTGTTGAACGCGGCCAGCAACGTCTGGAATCAGGTCTGTGACCTCGAGCTGGATCGGGTCAACAAGCCGGACCGCCCCCTGCCTGCGGGGGAGTTGAGCGTCGCTGCGGCGCGGCGGCTGGCGTGCTGCTTGTACGTGGCCGCCGTGAGTGTGGCGTTTCTCGTCTTGCCAGGATCGAGGCCGGAGGTGGGAGTCATCGTGGCCGTCACCGCGGTGCTGACCTGGGCGTACTCCGGGCCGCCCCTGCGGCTGCGGAGGTCGTGGTGGTTGGCGCCCCTGGTGATCGCCATTCCGCGGGGCGGCCTGCTCAAGGTCTGCGGCTGGGCCGTGCTGGCTCCCGTGGCCGGTCACTCGGAGCCTTGGGTCCTGGGCGGGCTGTTCTTCCTGTTCATCCTCGGTTGTGCCAGCACCAAGGACTTCGGTGACGTGGAGGGGGATCGGCGGGGCGGCGTGATGACCCTCCCTGGTCGATTCGGGCCGAAGATCGCGGCGCAGCTCATGGCGCCGTTCTATGTCCTGCCCTGGGTCGTCTTCGCCGTCCTGCCCCACTGGACCGTGGGCGGGACCCCTGTGCTCTCGGTTCCGCCCTGGTGGGGCACCGCGCTGGGCGCGCTGCTGGCGGTCCACGGCGCCGTCATGGCGACGTTCATGGTGCGTCACGCCGAGCGGTTGGTGGAGCCGGCGCTCTCGCGGCGCATGTGGCGCAGCCTCTACCTGCTGATGCTGGAGGCCCAGGTGGGGGTGGCGGTGCTGTACCTAGCGGGTTGAGTGGGCGGCGTGGACGCGCCTGGGGGCGGGCATGAGGAACCCGTGGAGCCGACCGCGGGGCCGCGCCACCACGGTCCAGGTGAGGCTCGTGCCGCTCCGCGTCAGATCTCCCCGTTCCCACAGCAACTCCCGGTGGTCACCGCGGATGGAAGGGCGCCAGCCATACCGTATCTGGCCGTCCTGTTGCACTGACCGCTGCAGCTGCTCGCTCGACAGGTCGACCCGTCGGACGACCCGACCGGCGGTGTCGGCGGGCTGACCGGCGTAGAGGAAGGAGAAGCCCCCGTCGCGAGGATCGTCCTCCGGAGCCACCTTCCAGACGAAGGTCGGTTCGTCCTGGGGTCTGTCGGTGTCCAGGCGCGCGTTGTCCTCGGGCTCGAGCAGGCTGATGCGAGCAGGGGATACGCGGGTGGCCCGGATCAGCGGCTGGAGGGTCCATCCTTCCCGGCTCTCCCCGTACAGGGAGACGCGGAGCTGCCTGCCTTCTCCCGGGTCCACCAGATCGATGGCGGCGCGTACGTCGCGTTCCGGGAACGCCAGGGGGAGGGCGTCTCCCAGCACCGGCCGGCCGATGACCACGTCGGTCAGGGAGACCCCCTTGGGGGCAGGCAACGCCCGCAACCGGGTCAGCAAGGTCTCCACTGCGCTGCGCCGGGGAGCCTCCAGGCGATCCTGGAGGCGCGCGCTGTTGTGGCCGCTGAGGGTCATGAGGGCTACGGCGAAGATCACCACGATCCGATCCGTCCGGTGGTCCCAGGCCCGGGCCGCGGCGAAGGCCAGCACCCACCCCAGGCCCAGCACCCGCAGGAGCGGGACGCCCCCCAGCCCCGCCATGAGGATCAGGAACCCTGCCAGCATGGGGCGCTCGTCCCCTTCCTTGCGGCGACGGTGCCCCAGGGCCAGGAGGAAGATCATGGGCACGGTGTAGGAGGCCTGGCGCTGCCAGGGAGTCCCCGCCTCGGGGTCGCCCACGGGGGCGCAGAGGGCGCCGATCATGGACGGCCATCGAGGGATGGAGTCCAGATGGGTGACCACCAGCGACGTGGCGACGCAGCCCAGGATCACCAACAGCGCACGGGGGCTCCAGCGACCCAGGCGTTCGACGACCAGCGCGCCGCCGACGCACCACACGGCAGACTCCGAGACCTGGATGTCACGAGTCGTTAGCAGCGCCCACGGGTGAATCACCACGAGGACCGGGAGCAGCCATGTGGCGGCCGTGGCGCCGGAGATCCGGGCCAGCAGCGATCCCAGGTGAGCGGCCACCAGCGCCACCAGCAAGGCCGTGGCCAGGCGCCACGGCACCGGGTCAGCGCCGAGCACCGGCCCCAGGAGCCTGCTGGCGGGCCCCCCCTGCCCGGCGGTGGTTCGGAGGTCCGCTTCCAGGGGGACGTGGTACAGCCAGCCCCCGAGCCATCGGGCTTCCACCGCCAGCCACGCCGCCGCGAGGGCGAACGCGAAGACCGCGACCTTGCTGTTCCCGCCCTGACTGCCCACGGCGCACACCATAACCGGATCGAGTTCTTCGAAGGCGGACTCATCGGGTTGGGATCGCCCGGGCAGGGGGCGGCGCCCTCCGTCGCTGCAGTCGAATCCACACGACCCGCGAAAGGCCAGGACCGCTCATGCGTAGGGCAAGCGAGCCGAAAGAGACGAGTCCGCAGGGCCAGCGGTGTTCTCCGGACGCTCCCTGACCCCTTCGTGGTGGAGGACCGCTGCCGCCGCGGGGTTGGCGGCCGCCGCCTTGTTGCTGCGGCCGTTCAGGGACATCCTATGGGCATGATGGGGCTCGCCGCCGGGTTCCTGAGCACCAGACACAGAGGCTGCGAGACGTAGCCGAACATGGACGGCTCGCTCAGGTCGAAGGTGACGAACGCCAACTCCAGCTGCAGGCCGTTGAGGGGCATCCCCATGTAGCTGAGGACCTGTCCCGGGTCCAGGAAGTTGCTCATGTTGACCCAGCCCTCTGCGAAGCCCGTAGCGTCCAGTGCGCCGAAGAACCCGCTGATGTCGATCCCCACGAGGGACAGGTCGTTGATCTCACCGGGAGGTGCGGGGAACGGAGAGGGGCCAGGGGCAGCCACCGCTACGCTGCCGAAGTAGAAGGAGCTCACGGTCTCCAGGGGCAGCCCTCGGACGTCCGGCAGCAGGAAGGGGTCCACGACCCCGGGACGGAAGGGGACGGCGCAGGAGCCCTGACGCCACTGCAGGCTGAGGGCCGCCGCATAGATAGCGCCCGGGGTGGCGGGGTTGCTGAACGTCACCCGGTTCAAGCGGCCCATGGCCAGCACGTTGATCGGGCCGTTGGGGCCCACCTCCGTGGGCGCGCAGACGGCCGTATCCGTAGGTTGCGGAGCCACGTCGATGACGTTCACCGGGGTCGTGCCGACGCGGGGCCAGTAGGAGAGAGGCGCGGGGCTGAACGAGGGGTCCGTCTCGAAGACATAGACCCCTGGGCCGCCGCCGTTCTTGTCTCGTCCCGCCACGTACAGGTTGCGGTAGCGATCGAAGCTGACTCCGGCGGGAGACGTGAGCCCGGGGAGCCCGAGCGGCGGATACGTGAACGATGTGGCGTAGGTCGGGTTTGCGAGGCTGATGGTGCCGATCTCGTTGGCGTTGCCCCAGCTGCTGACGACCCAGAGGCGGTCATCGGCGTTGTCGTAGCACAGCCCCACGGGGCCGATGTTCATGGAGCTGAGCGACGTCAGCACCGTGAACGTGGGGGGCATGGCGCCCAGGTCCAGGACACGGATCTCCGCGGAGCCCCGGTTGGCGACGTAGAGCAGGGTGCTGTTGGCGTCCGAGGAGGTGGTGATGCGGCGTGGATGATCCAGCGCCGGGTCCGTAAAGGCGGAGAGGAGGGCGCCGGTGGCGTCGTAGGTGGCGATGGCGGAGGCGGCGGCGGACGAGCCCCATGAGACGGCGATGTTGCCGTCCGGAAGCTGGCACACGTCCTGAGAGTTGTTGGCCCCGGAGGGAGGGGAGAGGGTGACGCCCGTGGGCACGCCCATGGAGTCCAGCTGGTGGACGAGGCTGCCGCGGCACACATAGGCGTTCGCCGCGGTGTCGAAGGCCAGGGCCCGGGTGGGTCCCGAACCCGGGACGTTGACGGTCAACACCTCGGCGCCGCTGGGGGAGTAGACGCGGATGATGGGCGTGGGTGAGGCCTGATCACCGGCGTCGAGGGCCCACACGTAGTGCTTGGGGGTGTTGTTGACCTGTCCTGCCGCGACGACGGAGAGGATCAGCAAGGTGGAGATGGTCCGGTGCATGGCGCGCTCGCGTGCTCCTGTAGGTCTGTGGTCGACGGCTCTCGGTGCCCTCCCGATTCTACCCCGTCGTACGCGGTGAATCAGAACAACCAGCGGAGGCTGTCCAGGATGTCGATGCGCACGTCGTAGTTGGCGTCGATAGCCAGCCGCGCGAATGGTGTTGGCTCGGGCTGGACCGCGCAGAGGATGCCCAGGGCCGTGACCGCGAACCCGCGCGCCAGGCCCTGCTCGGACGCGTCCCGGGCCATGGCGAGGAGGGGGGGGATGGCGCGGTGATCGCCCGTGCGTCCCAGCCCCGTGGCGATGCCGCCCTTGGCGGTCAGGGAAGTCGTCCCGCTCTTCAGCATCAACATGAGGGTCTCCCGTGAGGCGGGAGTGCCGAGGAGGCCGATCCCCTGGCCGCAGGCGGCCTTCAGGTGAGCGGAGCGGCAGTCCACGAACAGCTCGGTCATGAGAGGGACCGCGTCTCGTGCGTTCAGCACGGTCAACGCCTCCACCAGGTGCGCGCGCACCTCGGGGTTGCCGTCTCGCCGGATCACGGTCATGAGGTCCTCTGCTGCGTCCCTGTCGCCGAGGATGGCGATGGCCACGGCGTAGGCGCTCTTCATGCTCGCGTCGCGAGCCGACAAGAGCCCGTCGCGTAGGCGCTGGCGCACCTCGCCGTAGCCGGCCATGGCGCAGGCGATGGCCGCGAACGCCTGGTGTTGCTTGTCCTTGTGATCCAGCTGACCCATGAGGACGGGCTTCAAGCGGGCCCCGCCGACCCGTCCCAGGGAGATGATCATCATGCTCCGGACGTACGCGTGCTTCTCGTCCTGGAGCTTGCGGGCCAGCTGCTTGATCATCACCGGTGAGGGGGCGTGGAGGACGCGGCCCAAGGCGATGGCCGCGCTGGCTCGCACCGCCCGCGTCCGGTGCTCCAAGCCGCGCAGGATGCCCGTGAGGGCGGCGCTGTCGCGGGTCTTGGAGAGGGCCGCGTAGGCCATGGGCAGGAAGGCCCGTTCGTCCACCCGGTTCATGCTGATGGCGTGGAGGATGTGTCCCGTAGCGGGGTCGGCGGCTACCCGGGCCGGGCCGGCAGCGAGGTCCGACCCGTGCACGAGACCGGCGGCGACGGCGCGGACGGACTCCAGCTCCGGAGCACCTCCTCGGCGCGCGAAGGGCCCCCTGTGGGGTTCCCCCAAGCCGTGGAGGAGGAACGTCCGGGCCTGTTCGCCGCCGGAGAACCCGAGGGCCAGGACGGCCAGTCGTCGGAGCCTCGCGGAGCGCGTCGGGTTCGTCGCCATGTCGGAGAGCAGCGCCTCCGCTCTCGGGGTGCGGAGCAGGCCGAGCCCGATGACGGCGCTCTCTGCGACCTTCCGCTCCCGGTCGTTCGTGAGTCGGGCCAGGAGCTTGAACTCGCGCACGTCCCCGACCCGCGCGAGCGCCAGGGTGGCGGAGTCACGGACGTCCGTATCCCCGGAGCTGCTGGCGAGCTTGATCAGGATCGGGATGACCTGCTCGCGGATGCGGTCTCGGTCCCAGCGATCTTCATCCGGTGCGTAGCGACGGCCAGACGGGCGCCCGGTGGTGGCGCGGGGGAGCGGCAGGTACTCCTCCTTGTTGAAGCCCCACCAGGTCTCCCAGCGGCGCACGTTGGCGGTCGCGGCTGTCGTGGCGGCCCGAGGGTTACGCGGGGTGCTCCCGCCTGGAAACGGGCTGCCGCTGCCCTGGCCGAGCCCACCGGGCCCGCCCCTGATGGGACCGCGATAGGCGCCCCCGTGTCCCCGGACCTCGGCGCAGAGCGCGATCAACGCCATGGCCATGGCGCTGACGATGAGACGCGGGCGCTGGATGTCAGACACTGGCCAACTCCGATCAAGGTTGAGCAGGGAGCGATGCGAGAGGGGGGACTCGAACCCCCACGGGGAAACCCCCACCAGGACCTAAACCTGGCGCGTCTGCCAATTTCGCCACCCTCGCAATGGGCGGATCAAGCCGCCAACCGGGACCCATGAGAAGAGGGAGCCGCCCCCTGCTTCCGGGACGAGCCCAGGAGCGTTGTGAGGTGCGACTCCCTCCTCAGACCTCCGTCTCCGACGGCCACCCGGAGGTGGCCATCGGGTGGGTCTCAGACCATGTCCTTCAGACCCTTGAGCGGCGTGATCTTCACGACGTTGCGCGCGGGCTTGGCGGCGAAAGTGGTCATCTCCCCGGTGAAGGGGTTCCGGCCCTCGCGCGCCTTGGTCGCGGGCTTGCGAACCACGCGCACCTTCATGAGGCCGGGAACCGTGAAGGTGCCCGGGCCCCGCCGCCCCAACTGCTTGCCGATGAGGCCGCCCAGCTCCTCGAAGATGGTGCTCACGTCCTTCTTCGGGAGGCCGGTGCTCTCGGCCAGCGTGCTCATTACCTGGGACTTGGTCAAAGGCTTCTTGTCCGTAGTCTTCTTGGCCATCGGATCTCCTCGAAACTCCGTTTTACCTGGGGGCGAGACAGGCCCCTCCCGAGCAAATTGTCGGGAGCGGGTCAGCTGTTCGCAAGGGGCGCGAGCCTAAAAAACACTGTTTTTGACGCAAAAAACGGCCTTTTTGCCCCCGAAAGAGCCTGAGATGGCGTGGCAGTAGGATGTTCGCCCACGCTCGGAGTCCGCGCCATGACCCTCACACTGAACTTGCTGACGGCCTTCATCGCCGCCATTCCCATGCCCCCGGTGTCCTTCGTGGAGCTGTGGGCCCCCCCCGCGGTGACCGGTCGCGAGCAGGGTTTGATGGACGTGGTCGCCCGGAAGTTGCCGCCCGGTCTGGCGAAGCGGCGGGACGCCTACGGGAGCCTCATCGTGTCCGCGGAGGGGGCCGTCGTGACCCGCGTGCTGGCGGTGGCGGTGGACGATGGGGGGTTCGTGGTCTCCGGCATCCGGCCCGATGGATACCTGAGGCTGCGCTCCGTGACCGGCCGCGGGGGTTCGGCGGCGGCGCGACTCGAGGGGCGTCCGGTTCGTGTGCACGGAACGAAGGGACAGGTCCCGGCTGTGGTGTTGGCGAAGAGCGTGCATCTCGGCGGCGCCCGACCCGACAGGGTGACCGAAGAGCACCTGTTCGTGGACGTGGGCGCGGACTCCGTCGAGGACGTCGCCGGGATGGGCATCGCCCTCCTGGACCCGGTGACTTCGCGGGAGTTGGTGGTCTTGGGTGGCGCGCTGGCGGGTCCCGGCGTGGCCCGGCGTTGCATCCTGGCGGCCACCCTCTCTGCATTGCGAAGCGTCCCCAAGGAAGCGTTTCCCAGAGATCTGGCGGTGGTCTTCGTCGCCCAGAGTCGCCTGGGCGGGCGTCCGCTGGGATTGGGCTGGCGAGGGGTCATTCATGGGCTCCAGCCGGAGCGGGCTCACGTCGTGCAGCCCGGTGGGAACTCCGAGCAGGCGGTGACCACCGCTGGTGGGTCGACCGGGGTTCCCGAGCTGGAGAGGCTCTCATTGCGGACCCGTTACCTGGGGACTCCCGTTGAGATGGTGCGCGCCGCGGATGTGGAAGCGTTGGCGGATCACATCGCTTCCGGGTTGATGGGCGTGACCGCGGGTGCATCGGAGATCCAGTGGCCGGCGTCCATGGTCCACACCATGCCGAATGACGCGGCGGCCATCACCCACGAAGACGCCGTGACCTACCTGGCGGGGCTCACGGCGGTGAGCGGAGTGTCGGGCCACGAAGAAGGTGTGCGCAACACCCTCCGGTTCTTCCTCAATCGCATGCTGCAGGGCAGCGCCCGTCCCGAGGTCGACGAGGCCGGCAACATGACCCTCACCGTCGGGCAGGGAGCGCGGAGCCTGCTGTTCATCGCACACATGGACGAGGTGGGCTTCGTCGTCCAGAGGATCGGGGACGATGGCCGTTGCCTGCTCAGGCCACGGGGAGGACTGTACGTGTCGCTGTACGGGTGGAGCGCCATGGAGCTGGTGATGCCCACGGGCGTGATCCCCGGGGTCTCGGTGGTGGTCGGCGAGGAGCTCTGGCTCGACCTGGGGACGGACTCTCGGGAGAAGACGGAGGCCCTGGGGGTCACCCCCGGACAGCCCGCGACGGTGCCCAAGGAGTTCCTGCGCCTCGGCGCCCATCGGGCCTCCGGTCGCTCCCTCGATGACCGGGTCGGCTGTGCGGCGCTCGTCATGGCGATCAAGGACCTGGACCTGGAGGCCCTGGATCGGAAGGTGATCTTCGCCTGGGTCACCCGCGAGGAGACCGGGCTTCATGGCGCCGAGGCGCTGGCGCGCCGCCTCGCCACGGTCCCCGAGGCCGTCTTTCCGGTGGACACGTTCGTCACCTCGGACAACCCGAGGGAGGACCACCCGTTCGTATACGCGAGGCTGGGCGCCGGGCCCGTGCTCCGCGCCATGGACAGCAGCGCCATCACCCTGCCGACGGTGCTGGGCCGGGTGCGAGGGATCGCCGAGGGCCGTGGCATACCCCTCGGCGTGGGGATCATGGGCGGCGGCAACGACGGCAGCCGCTTCGTCCCTCGGGGGGCGGTGAACTGCCCGTTGTCATGGCCCCAGCGTTGTTCCCACACGCGCGTGGAGACCATGGACTTGCGGGACCTGGAGCGGCTCGCCGAGCTGGTCCGGTCCGTGGCCGTGGAGTACTGAGGCCTCTCCGGCGGCCTCCTCAGCGCTCCAGCTCGACGGTCGCTCCGTCCTCCACGGTGACCAGGGTCCCCGGATCGTTGCGGCTCTGGAGGATCTTCAGGAGGTCGAACTCGCCGTTTCGCTGAGCGACGATCACCCGGTAGCTGCCCGGCTTGAGCCCCTTGACCCTGAACCGCCCGTCGGGCCCGGTCTGTAGGGACGTGTTGTACGGGTTGCGCGGGTCATCGCTCGAGATCATGACCGTGGCCTTGGTGTCCGGGGTCCCGTCTTCCTTGCGGACCACGCCCGCGATCCCGCCGCCCTGGGTGAGGGTCACGGCAGGGGCCTGAAGTTCGCCGCTGTCGGGGCACTGGATGGGGGAGCTCTCGGCGTTGGTGAATTCAGGATGCTCCACCTTCAGGATGTAGGTGCCGCCGAGGACGTTCTCCATGGTCCATCGTCCGTCCTCCCCGGTCTTGCTGGAGCGCATGCCGGTCTTCCGCATCTGGCGCGCGATCATCTGCCGGAACAGCTCCCCTGCGGGGTCGGCGCCGGCGGTGGCCGGTTGGTCCAGGGAGATGCGGGCGCCGCTGATGGGCTCGCCCTTTCCGTCGGTGACGAGGCCGGAGAGCCTGCAGCCCTTCACCAATCGGATGACGATCCCGCGGCGTTCCTCTTCCGCGGTGATGGTCACCGGCTCCGAACGCCCGCCTGCGTAGCCGTCCGCGTTCGCCACCAGATAGTGGGTGCCCGGTCTCAGGTCCACGTAGGTGAAGCGACCGCCCGGGTCCTCGAACCGTTGTCTGGATCGGCGTGGGATGAACGCCGGGTTCGGGGTGTTGGAGCTGGCGACGCTGAACAGGGTCACCGGTTCGCCGGTCAGGTCATCCACCACCGTCCCGTTGATGCGCGGGCTGGGGAGCAGCTTCACCTCGACGTTCTCGTCTCCGGACTTCACCGGCTTGCCGTTGTTGGTCTCATACCCCTTGGCGTTAGCGGAGAGGATGTAGCGCCCACGGAGCAACCCGTTGAGTCGGAACCGGCCCTCTTCATCCGTGGCCTGTGTCTCCACGTGGAAGGCCCGGCTGGAGCCGACCCGGCTGTTCAGCGGGCGCCGGTTGTTGAACTCCCCCTGGGTTCGATCCGGGGGCCCGTCCGGCTTGGTGTCCGCGTCGGGAGGCGGCGTGTTCTGGGCTCCGATCAGAGTCACCACGCGAGCGTTCACCAGGGCGCCGGGTACGGGCTGACCCGACCTCCGGTCGAGCACGACGCCGCTGATCATGGTGCCCTCGCCGAGGATGAAGTTGACGTCGCCTGAGGTCTCGCCGTCGGCCAGGTTGTAGCCGTTACGTCCTTCCGTCGAGTACCCGGCCTTGCGCACCAGGATGCGCTTGAGCCCGGGTTTCAGGTTCGACACCGTGTACGTCCCATCGGGGTTGGACAGGCTGCGTCGCTCCGGCTGGGCTCGTGGGTCGAGGCTGCTCACGTTCAGGTCGTAGACCGAGACCTCGGCGCCCGCCACGGGGCTCCTGGAAGAGTCCACGACGTTGCCCTTGAGGGATACGCCGACCTCCAATTGAATGCGCTGGGAGAGGGAGCTGGGGACCCGCGGTTCGATGGGGTGCACCCGGACGGTGGTGTACTCCTGGTGCGAAGCCCTGATGATGTAGGCCTCCAGCATCTCGAGGTTCTCGAAGGCAAAACGCCCGTCCTCCGTGGTGGTCAACTCCAGCAGCAGCTCCCCGTCCTGAGGCCGGGTCTTGACCTGACTGACGTCGTGTATGAGGGCGACCTGGGCGTCCGCCAGGGGGGCGCCGTTCGGGTCCAGGACCACGCCCTCCGCCACGATCCCCGTGGATTCCCCGTCCAGTCGCTGGCGCACGCTGGCCTGATCCCTGGCGGCGGAGAAGCGCGAGGTCTCAATGCCTCCGTCGACGGACGGGGTCTCGGAGCCAGGCGTCGACTTCTCGACGCGCGGCCGAGGGGTCTCGTTGACCCGGATGTCCGCCGGTTCCGGCTCTCCGGACGGTTCGAAGAATCCGCCCAGCATGAGGCCGAGGCCGACCACGACGGCCAGCAGCACCGCGAACAGGGGCACGATCGTCTTGCTCATGGTGGTCTCCGGACAGGGGGATGGCCTGGGAATATGAGGCTTGGACGACCGACCCCCGGTGTCTCTTCCCAAGATTGCAGCTACCGAGGGCGGTTCGCAAGGGGGAGGAGCGGGAGCCCGTAAATCCTGGGCGGCGGAGCGACCCGGACCAGATGGTCCGGGCCGTCGCCGTGGAGAGTACCCGCGCCAGGGCTCGAACCTGGGACCCGGTGATTAAGAATCACCTGCTCTGCCGACTGAGCTACGCGGGCGGAGGCGAAGAACCTACCACGGGTTCGTGTCTCGACAAGCGTCGGTCAACGATGCGTCAAGGTTGCTACGCGCGGAGGGAGGATGAGGGGAGTCGAACCCCCGGCCTCCAGAGCCACAATCTGGCGCTCTAACCAACTGAGCTACATCCTCCGTATGGGAGGGGGACGCTATCAGCGACTCGATGATGGGTCAACGTCGTCGCCGCTGTCTTCCGCCTCCGAGGCCTCCCCTTCGAGGGCTTCCCCCGCCTGCTTCGCCTCGACGAGGACGGCGCGAGCTGCCTCCAACTGACTGGCCGGGACCCGAATCTCGCAGCCCAGGCCCCCGGCGACCTGTTGAACAGACGCGAACGCGTCCTTCAGGTCGGCGCCCGGAGTGACGCACCTGATCCCGTGGGACTCCAGCAGGGACGCCATCATGGCGGCGATGGTCGGGGTGGGGAACACCTTCAGGGAGACGAAGTCATCTGGGCTTGTTGTCATTTGCTCATTCCATGATGGGGGTGACGAGTTGTCCTGAGATATCGGTCAAGCGGTAACGGCGCCCCTGGAACCGGTACGTGAGGCGTTCGTGGTCGATGCCGAGCATGTGGAGCAGCGTGGCGTGGAGGTCATGGACGTGGACCGGGTCCTCCGCCACGTTGTATCCCCAGGGATCAGTCTTGCCGTGGGTGACGCCCGGCTTGATCCCACCGCCAGCGAACCACCAGGTGAAGCACCGCGGGTGGTGGTCCCTGCCGTAGCTCTTCTCGTTGTAGCCACCCTGGCAATAGGCGGTGCGACCGAACTCGCCGCCCCAGACCACCAGGGTGTCGTCCAGGAGTCCTCTCCGTTTGAGGTCGCGTATGAGGGCTGCCTGGGGTTGATCCGTCTGTCGGGACTGGGCACGGATCTCGTTGGGGAGGTTGCCGTGGGCGTCCCAGCCACGGTGGTAGAGCTGGATGAAGCGGACGTCACGCTCCGCCAGGCGCCGGGCCAGGAGGCAGTTGGCTGCGAAGGTCCCCGGCTTGGTGACATCCGGCCCGTACATCTCCAGGGTCTCCGGGCTCTCGTTGGAGAGGTCCACCAGGTCCGGGACCGACATCTGCATCCGGTAGGCGGTCTCCGCCTGGGCGATGCGGGCGCGCACCTCCGGGTCCAGGGATCGGTCGAACTCCACCTCGTTCAGCTCCGCCACGGCGTCCACCATGGCGCGCCGGTCCGCGGCGCTCACGCCGTCCGGGTTGCTGAGGAACAGGACGGGGTTCTGCCCGCCGCGGAAGCGCACTCCCTGATGCTCGCTCGGCAGGAAGCCGGAGCCCCAGAGACGGTCTGAGAGGGTCTGCATGCCGCCGGAGCCGCGGCTGATCATGACGACGAACGCCGGGAGGTCCCGGTTCGCGCTCCCCAGCCCGTAGCTCAGCCAGGAACCCATGGACGGTCGCCCCGGGGTCTGGCTCCCGGTCTGCATGAACGTCACCCCGGGCTCGTGGTTGATGGCCTCCGTGTGGATGGAGTGGACGAAGCACAGCTCCTTGGCGAGGGCCGCGGTGTGGGGCATGAGCTCGGAGAGGTGGACGCCGTCCTGGTTGTTCTCGTAGCGATGGAACCGGAACATGGACGGGACCAGGGGCAGAGTGGACTGGCCGCTGGTCATGCCGGTGATGCGTTGATCATTGTAGACCTCAGGCATCTTGCGCAGGTCCTTGCCCGCGTCCTCTCGTAGCCTCGGCTTGTAGTCCCAGAGGTCGAGGTGAGAGGGACCGCCCATCATGTGCAGGTAGATCACCCGCCGGGCGCGAGGACGATGATGAGGGCGACCCAGGGCGCCGGGGTCGGGGGTGGGCGCCGATGCGGCGCCACAGGACTCGGTCAGCAGACTTGAGAGAGCCGCTGCTCCGAGCGCGCTCTGCGCCGCCCTGCCGAAGAACTGGCGACGGGTGAGGTTCCTCAGGTATTGCTCGATGGGGTG
This sequence comes from uncultured Isosphaeraceae bacterium, assembly GCA_964507445.1. Lineage (GTDB taxonomy): Bacteria > Planctomycetota. The sequence goes on along the minus strand of CAZDQF010000003.1, from coordinate 181,057 downwards.
CATCATGGGTGTCAATTGAGGACGATGGTGGCGTCCAGGGAGAGGATGGTGTTCGCGGTCATGGTGAGGGCCGCCAGGGTCGCTGGTTCATACTCGGTCGGGAGCGGCGCCTCTCCCTTGCTCAGCAGCTTGCGGGCGTCGTCCGGTGAGGACTCGAAGCGACGCTGGAAGTGGCTGAGGGTCTGGTTGAGCACCCGCAGCTCCCGTGGGTCGGGAGACCGACCCGTGCAGCGGCGGAACATGGCGGCCACGTCGCCGTCCCGTTGCGCCAGCAACCGGGCCGCCTCCACGAACTGCTCGTCGTTCCACAGCACCAGGGCCTGCAAGGGGGTGTTGGTCACGTCCCGGCGAACGACGCAGAACTCGCGGGTGGGCGCGTCGAAGGTGGCCATCTGTGGGTTTGGGGAGGTCCGTTTCCAGAACGTGTAGAGGCTGCGTCGGTAGAGCGCCTCGCCGGAGTCCTGCTTGAAGATCTGGGTGTTGGAGTTGCCGCCGATGGACACCTCGCGCCACAACCCCGGAGGCTGGTACGGCCGGACGCTCGGTCCGCCCACCCGCGGGGCCAGAGCGCCGCCGACGAACAGGGCCTGGTCCCGGATGATCTCACCTTCGAGGCGGCGCCGCGGGTACCACCCCATCCATCGGTTCGAGGGGTCGAGGACGGCGATCTCCGGGCGCCTCCGAGAGGACTGGCGGAAGGTGGCGCTGGTGACGATGTCCCGGATCAGGTCCTTCTGATCCCATCCGGAGTCCATGAACTCCACCGCGAGCCAGTCCAGCAGCTCCGGGTTGCTCGGCCACGACGCCTGATGACCGAAGTTCTCCATGGTCTCCACGATGCCGGCGCCGAAGAGCAGCTGCCAGATGCGGTTGACATGGACGCGGGCCGTGAGGGGGTGGGAGCGATCCGTGAGCCAGCGCGCGAACCCCAGGCGGTTCTCCGGAGCACCCGCGGGCAGCTGGCCACCGAACAACTCCGGAGGCCTGCGCTTCACCGGCCGGTTCGTGTCCGGGGACAGGTAACTGCCCCTGGCGAGCACGTGGGTGGCGGTGGGTTTCTCCAGCTCCTTCATGACCAGCACCGGCACCGTCTCACCCTCCACGGCCTTCACCTGTTCCGCCTTGGCGGCGGCGTCGGCGGAGAGGCGCGCGTAGGTCTCGGATTGTGCGCTGGCAATGGCGGCGGTGAAGCTCCGATCCAATCCCGGCGCCCGAATCCCGTGGGGGATGAGGGCTGCCGGGGCCAGGGGGGCCGGTGACCCGGGGCCGCGGTCCGCTCGGTAGTAGATCCCGCCGGGGCCGCCGTTGTTGACGATCTTCACGACCAGCGCGCTCTCTCCCGCCGGCAGGTCCAGCACGACGCGCTCCTGGTCAGGGGCGACCCCGCGCAAGGCCTTGTTGGCGTGGATCTCCACACCGTTGAGGAACACCTTGATGGCGTCGTCGCTGCCCAGGGACAGCGGCAGCTTGCGCGGGACCGGGGTGCGGAGAGAGCGGCCGAAGTAGAACGCCCGCTGCCCGCCGCTGAAGTTCGTGGCCTGGCCGTCGATGATGTCCGGGCGATGCTTCCACTTGGGCTTCGGGTCTGACGGCACCGCCGTGGATTTCTCCGGGCCGTGGTCGGTGGCGTAGATGGCGTCGAAGGGGCCTGTGAACGGGCCGCTCTGGAACCAGTCCGAGGCCACCGTGGGGAACGCCTCGAGCGGAGCGTGGGCGGCGCCGAGGGTGATCCTCGGTCTGCCGATGAGGTGCTGCCTGTGGACGCTTGCGCAGGTCACCCGCACCTCCACCAGGGTCCCGTCCTCGAACCCGAAAGGCGCCTCCGCCACGAGGACGGCGGAGCGGGACTCCCCCTTGCGGACATGACCGTTGATGGCCCAACCCGCGGTGTCGTCCCGGAGGAGATTGAGGACATCGAAGTCCCCGTTGGGCTGTTCGTGATCCGCCCAGGCCCAGGTCAGTGGGACCACGGTCGCGCGGTCCGGTTCGGCCGAAGGGGCGGCGCGGACGGAGACGTGAGAGACGACCGCGTTGCCGTTGGAGGCGAGCCCGGCGCTGCCGGACTTGAACATCGGGTCGCCGAGGGCCTCCAGTCGGATCAGGCGCAAACCTCTGGCCTGAGTCTCCATCCGGAAGACGTAGGTCTCCGTGTCCGGCGCGCCGCCGGTGGCGCGGATGGACCCGTCATCGAGGCGCTCCACTGTCGTCCCGTTGACGGTGCGGACGTCCACGAGCCGGGTCTTGGGCCAGCTGACGCCCAGCCTCTCCCTGAGCTGCTGCTCCCACTGACGGATCTCCCGAGTCACCGCGGACGCGGCGTCGTCCAGGCGCTGTTGGGCTCGCTGCTGTTCCTCTCGCGCCGCCGCCAGCCGCTCCTCGGCGTCCGGGGAGCGATAGAGGATGCGGGCCGGATAGGCCCGGGCCTGCTCGTAGTTGCGGGGGTAGACGCCTCGTTCCTCCACCGAGTTGAAGTAGGCGAACAGGCTGTAGTAGTCCTCCTGGGTGAGGGGGTCGTACTTGTGGTCATGGCATCGTGAGCAGGTGAAGGTCAGGCCCATGAAGGTGGTGGCGACGGTCTCGATCCGGTCCGCTACGGCCTCGACCCTGTATTCCGGGTCCAGGGCGCCGCCCTCGTCGTTGATGTTGTGCATGCGGCAGAACGCCGTGGCGATGCGCTGGGCCACGGTGGGGTCTTCCATGAGGTCCCCGGCGAGCTGCTCCCGCACGAACGTGTCATAGGGCTTGTTCTGGTTGAAGGCGTTGATGACCCAGTCCCGGTAGGGCCAGGCCGTGCGGATGTTGTCGTGGTGATAGCCGTTGGTGTCCGCGTAGCGAGCGACGTCCATCCACATGAGCGCCATGCGTTCGCCGAACCGAGGAGAGCCCAGGAGTCGATCCACCAGTCGCTCGTAGGCCCCCGGCTCCTCGTCCGCGAGGAAGGTGTCAAGCTCCTCGGGGGTCGGGGGGAGCCCGGTCAGCGCCAGGGTCGCCCGGCGGGCGAGGGTCTCAGGAGCCGCCTCCGGTGACGGGGCGAAGCCTCGCTCCCGCAAGTTGCTGCTGACGAACCGGTCGAGCTCTGAGCGCACGGGATCGTCCTTGTGGGACCGCGGCAGGGTGGGCTTGCGAGGCGGTTCGAAGGCCCAGTGCCGCGCGAATGGAGCTCCCTCCTTGACCCAGCGCCTCAGGAGCGCGATCTCGGCCGCGGAGAGGGTGTGCCCCGAGCTGGCCGGTGGCATGCGCTCCGCCGTGTCGTCGGCGGTGATGCGCCTGATCACCTCTGAGTCCGCTGGTGATCCCGGGACGATGGGGCGCCGTCCTCCCGTGGGCGTGGTGAGCCCCTCCCACGTATCCAGCCGGAGGCCTGCCTGCCGCGCCTGTGCGTCGAATCCGTGGCACTGGAAGCAGCGATCGGAGAGGAGCGGCCGGATGTCCCGATTGAAGTCCACCGGGTCCTGCGCGGAGAGGGTGCCCCAGCCCATGAGGAGGGCTGCGACGGAGGCGTGGATGAGGCTGTGCATGACGCACATAGCCTAAGGGATGTGGCTCAGGAGTCGGAGAGACGGAGGCAGCAGACCTTGTACTTTCTGCCGCTGCCGCACGGGCACGGAGCGTTGCGTCCTATGCGTGGCGCGGCGCGCCGGTCCGGTTGGCGCCTGGGAGACGCGGGGGTGGGTCGGTCCGGATTCGCGAGCTGCTGATCGAAGCTCCCGCGGGCGCTGTCGACGGCGCTGGTCCACTCCCAGTGGGTGGCGAGCCCTTCCGAGTCAGCCACGTGGACGAGGAAGTCGTCCAGCAGGTCCACCATGGAGCTGGCGTAGGCCTCCTCGCCGGTCAGGCGACCGGGGAGCAGGGTCGATACCAGCGCCTCGACGTGCTGCCGATCCAGCTCCGCCGGGGGCAGAGAGAGGTCGTGCGTCAGGCTGTAGATGAGCACCTGGAGGGCGTCCCTCACGGGCGCCCCGAGGCGTTCCGACCAGACGTCTCCTCGGGGGCCGTCCAGGAAGCGTGTGAGCAGCAGGCGGTATCGAGATTCCAGGCCGTTGGTCATGGCGACGTGAACCCGCTCACGCGAGGTGTGGATGCCGGCGCACCTCCTCCGGAGTGCCGATGGCGAGGACCTCGCCGGCTTCCATGATGACGATGCGGTCGGAGATCTCCAGGGCCTCTTCCTGGTCGTGGGTCACATAGAGGACGGTGAATCCGGTCTCCTGCTGGATGCGTCGGATGTCCCGGCGCATGCGGATGCGCAGCTTGGCGTCCAGGTTGGACAGCGGCTCGTCCAGCAGCAGCAGGTCTGGTCTCATGATGAGCCCTCGCGCCAGGGCCACCCGCTGCTGCTGGCCACCGGAGAGCTGGGCCGGCTTGCGGTGCTCGAGGTCGTCGAGCCCGACCAGGGAGAGCACCTCGCGGGCCTGCGCCCGTCGCTCCTTCGGCGCCACGCCGTTCACCCTGAGGGGGTAGGCGACGTTGTCCAGGACGTTCATGTGAGGCCACACGGCGTAGGACTGGAACACCATGCCGATCCGACGCCGCTCCGGCGGCACCCAGCTGCCTGCCTGGTCGAACACGGTCCGGTCGCCGATTCGGATGACGCCCCTGTCGGGGGTCTCCAGCCCCGCCACGAGCCGCAGGGCCGTGGTCTTGCCGCAGCCGGACGCGCCCAGGAGTGACAGGAAGGAGCCCGCCTCCACCACGAGGTTGAGGTCCCGGATGACGGGGTTGTCTCCGTAGGCCTTGCTGACGTTCTTCAGGCTCAGGGTGTGCATGATCAGATGCCGTAGCGGCCTCTCGAGAGGACACGTACACAGACATTGGACAGGATGATGAAGCCCAGCACCACCGTCGCCAGCACGCTCGCTGCGGTGGGCCCTTCGTATTCCTGGAGCTCGAACATCCTGGTGCCGATGGTGTCGAGTCCGGGGCCCACCAGGATGAGAGACATGGTGAGCTCGCTGAAGGAGGGCATGAAGACCAGGAACCAACCGGCGGCGATGGACGGCAGGGTCAGGGGGATCCAGATGGTGCGGAGCCGGAACCAGGCCCCAGCGCCGCTCATGCGCGCCGCTTCCGGCAGCGCTCCGTCGATGGTCCCGAGCCCTTCGCCGATGGCCCTGGCGGCCAGGGCCACGTACTTGGCGACGTAGGCGAGCAGCAGGAGCCACGCGGTGTTCCGCAGGTCCACGGGGCTGGTCCAGGCGAGCAGCAATCCGACCCCCAAGACGGTGCCGGGGGTGGCCAGGGGGATGGAGGCGAGAGACGAGAGGAGGCTCCCTGCCCGGCCCTTCCCGCGGACATGGATGAAGGCGATGGCTCCACCGAGCATGACCGAGACCGTAGCGGCGCCGCCGCCCAGGGCGAGGGAGTTCATGACCGCGGTGCTGGTGGCCGTCGTCCCCAGCACGGCGAAGTTCTCCAGCGTCAGGTTGGCCCAGGTGAACTGCCCGGCGATGCGCATGAAGGCCGTGAGGCAGACCGCCAGAGCCGGTAGCAGGACGGCGACCAGGATGAACATGCCCACCAGGCCGGAGACCAGGCCGCGGGTCCGTCCGAGACGGACCAGGCTGGGTCGGGAGGCCTTGCCCGTGAGGACGGCGTGCCGGGTGGTGGGGATGAGCAGCGGGACGAGGGCGAAGAGGAACAGCAGCGTGGCCAGGCTGCTGGCGTAACGGATCCCGTCCAGGTCGCTGGTGAGGGACTCGTAGATCCGGGTGGAGAGGACTTCGATACGAGCCGGGTTGCCGAGCAGCGCCGGGGCCCCGAAGGCGGACACGGTGGCCATGAGAACGAGCCCGCCGCTGCTGACGATGGCAGGGGTCATGAGCGGCAGGGAGACGTCGCGGAACACCCTCCAGGTCCCGGCGCCGCTCATCTTCGCCGCGTCCTCCAGGGAAGGGTCCGCGTTCTCCAGGGCGCCCCGGACCGTCAGGAAGACATAGGGATAGAAGCTGAGGGAGAGCACCCAGGTGAGCCCGGTGAAGGAGTAGATGTTGACCGTGCCGGCGCCGAACCACGTGTTGAGCAGGCCCACCTGCGGGTTGGCGAGGTTGATCCATGCCACGGCGGCGATGTAGGGGGGCACGATGTAGGGGATCGTGAGCACGGTCCGCAGGGCCCCGCGGCCGCGCAGGTCGGTCCTGGACGTGAGCCACGCCAGGGCGGTGCCGATGATGACCGCTGTGAGGGTGGTGGCGCCAGCCAGCCGGGCGGTCGCCCACAGGGCCCACCAGGCGTCGGCGCTGAACACGGTCTCCAGGTACGCGGGCCCGTCCTCGGTTGCCTCGAGGAGGACGCGCAGGAGAGGATGGAGCCCGATTACGCAGAGCAGGAGGAGTGCGAACCAGAACGTCCCCCGACTAGCCATGGAGTGGTCTTACCAGACCAGGCGCTTGTCCTCGGGGCCGAGTTTGCCCGCGGGGCGGCGCCCGGTACCAGGCATCTTCTTGAGCCGGTCGCCCAGGTCCTGGCGGGCTCGCTCCACGTATCTCATCAGGCGCGCCTTCTCCTTCGGGTACTGCTCCGACACGTCCCGGGTCTCACCGATGTCGGCGTGAAGATCGAAGAGGGAGACCCCGATCTCCGCCTGTTCGTAGCGCACGGGGCTGCCTCCGTTGCCGCCGGCGCGCCCGTTCAACGTGCGGTATCGGTGCTTGAGGTGGAGCTTGAAGCGCCGATCTCGCACCGCCTGCAGCTGGCCGCCGCCGTAGTAGCAGTAGAACGCCTCGTGCGGCGACCGCGCGTCCGTCTCGGCGAACAGCAGGGGGCGGATGTCCTTGCCGTCGATCTTGTGCTCTGGGAGGTCCGCGTCGATGAGGGCGGCGATGGTGGGCAACAGATCGATGGTGGACGCCAGCTCCGCGCAGCTGGAGCCTGCGGGGACGCGCCCCGGCCACCGGGCGAGCGTCGGGACCCGGCAGCCACCCTCGAACATGGTGCCCTTGCCTTCGCGCAGGGGCAGGGCCGACCCGGCGTGGTCGCCGTAGCTGAGCCATGGCCCGTTGTCCGAGGTGAACACCACCAGGGTGTCCTCGTCGAGGTCGTTGGCCTTCAGCGTCTCCAGGATCCGCCCCACGGACCAGTCCACCTCCATCATCACGTCGCCGAACAGGCCGGCCTTGCTCTTGCCCTTGAACTTGTCGGAGACGAAGAGGGGGACGTGCACCATGGAGTGGGGGACATAGAGGAAGAACGGGCGCTCTCGATTCGCTTCGATGAAGCGGACGGCGCGCTCCGTGTATTGCGTGGTCAGCGCCTCCTGCTCCGCCCCCGTGACCGTGTCATCGATGACCTTGTCTCCCTCGATGAGCGGCAGCGGCGGGTAGCCGCGCTTGCGTGAAGCGGCGTTCTTGGGCAGGTGCGCGTAGTTCGGGTGGAGGGGCCACATGTCGTTGGAATACGGCAGCCCGAAGTACTCATCGAAGCCATGCCGCAGGGGGAGGAACTTGGGGTGGTGGCCCAGGTGCCACTTGCCGAAGCACGCGGTGGCGTACCCCTTCTGTTTGCAGAGCTCGGCGATGGTGACCTCGTCTTCGTGGAGGCCGTGTTTGGCTCCGGGGCCGAGGGCGCCGGCGAACCCGATGCGGCGGTGGTAGCAGCCGGTAAGGAGCGACGCGCGGGACGCGGAGCAGACGGCGGAGGGCACGACGAAGTCCGTCATGCGCATGCCCTCCTCAGCCATTCGATCCAGGTTCGGGGTCGGGTAGGTGGAGGCGCCGAACGCGCCGATGTCGGCGTAGCCCAGGTCATCGATGAAGATGACTACGATGTTGGGGAGACGCTGGGCGTGGACCTGGGCCGTGGCCAACAGCGTCAGTGCGACGAGGGTTTTCACGGCGTGGAGCTTACCCGGTCTCGGCCCCTCCTATCGCATGACCTGGCGAAACCGCGACTTGATGGTGTCCCGCTGGTCCTTCACCTGGGCGACGAACTCCGGCGTCCAGGGGTAGAGGCGGAGCTCCTTCCAGGGCTTGCCGCCGGTCGGCGGCGCCGCCTCCGGCAGCGGTGAGTACATGTGTCCCTTGACGATGGCGGCCTGCAGTCGCGGGTGGAACAGGGCGTCCTGGATCTCGCGAGCGAGGCTCGGATCGGAGGTGGTCTTCATGATGGCCACGGGGCTGGGGATCGGGACAGCGCCATCCTCCGGGTACACGACCGTTATGGGGGCCCCCTTGGCGATGCGCGGGAGCACGTTCTCCAGCAGCACCATGCCGACGGGACGTTCGCCGGTCTCCACCCGCTGTAGCACGGCGCTGTTCCCTCCCGCTGCCACCAGCCCCAGGCTCCGGAGCCGTTCGAAGTACTCCCAGCCGTACGCGCGGGACAGGGCCGCCACCATGGTGAAGTTGGTCCCCGACTTGAGCGGGTCGCCCATGGAGACCAGGTCCTCAAAACGCTCGTCCGTGAGCTCCTTGAAGCTCTTCGGGTGGTCTCCTGTCGCGACCCGTTCCCTGTTGACGGCGATCACCATGAGCGGCACGCGCACGGTGGTGAACGCGTCCTCCGGGTCGCGCATGCCGACGGGCACCGAGGCCGCACCGGGGCTGGTGTGAGGGAGCAGCCAGTCTCCGTCCTTCAGCTGGGCGTAGTAGAACGGGTCGGAGGTCAGGATGAGGTCGCAGAGGACGTCGCCGGAGGCGATCTCCGTGTTGATCCGCGCCGCGACTTGCTCCGAGCCCTTCTGATACCAGCGGAAGGAGACCTCGGGGAACGCCGCCTTCAGCTCCGCCTGTAGCTCCTCCACGACCTGGGGGTAGACGGAGGTGTAGATCCACACCTCCTCGCCGTCGTCATCACCGCAGGCCAACGGCAGGAGCAGGAGCACCAACAGTGCCGTGATCCGCTTCATGGCCGAGAACGTACCAGACGAGTGTGGGGAGACCGGGGGTGATCAGCACGCCAGGAAGGACTCGAACCTTCAACCTGCGGATTAGAAGTCCGCTGCTCTATCCGGTTGAGCTACTGGCGCGAACGGAGAGCGGCCCCCGCCCCCTACTTCCCGGGGAGGGAGCCGCTCGACCATACCCCCGCCGCGACTCGAACGCGGAAATCCGGCTCCGGAGGCCGGTGGTTTATCCAATTAGCCTACAGGGGCGAATAGTCCGGTCAGTGTATGAGGGCGCGAGGCGAGATCAAGCGGAGGAATGGGGCGCGCCCCGGGGCCCGCGGCTTTTGCGGCGACGTGGCGCTCCTGGCCTGGTCAGTCAGGCGTGAACCGCGTCCTGTTCATGCTGGTCCTGGTCGGGTGTGGGCAGCAGGAGGTGTCTTCGCCTGGGGTGGCGCCTCGATCTCTGCTGCCAGTGGCAGCCTGCGGCGCGCCCGGGCCCGTGGTGCTTTATCCGCGACACCGCATCCTCTCCGGAATGCCGCCGATCATGCTGCTGGTGATCGCAGAGGCTGGTCCCGTCGAGGTCACCCTGACCAGGAGCTCGGGGCTCAGCTACTCCTGGCGCACGCGGCAGCGCACCCTGACATGGCCTCCGGGGTGGCCGGCCCTCGCCGTGGGCGAATCTGGGACGGTCACCGTGACCGCCTGTGGACAGCGAGATCTCACCTGGTTCCGAAGGGCGCCGCCAACGGCGCCGGACATGCGCTGGCGATCTGGCTCTCAGGGTGCGAGGTGGTTGCTGGATCAGGGGCTGCCCATGGAGGCCCTGTTGCTGATCTCCGCTGACCCGGGGGCGCCCTCCCGGGTGCGGTCAGCGGCACTGTTGGAGGTCGGGATGCCCTTGCTCGGACAGTGGTTACACCGATGACCCTCTGATAGCATCAGCCCGGAGGGCATGCATCTATGCGAGACAAGGCGTTCGGTGTGACCGTGCCCGCGGACGCGCGGTACCTGAAGGTGGTGCGCGCGTTCTTCAAGCCCGTCATGGACGAGCACTTTGGGGACGATGCCGGCAGGCTCATTCTGGCGCTGGATGAATCCTGCGCCAACGTGGTCAAGCATCGGTCGGGAGCGCTGGAAGACGGCATGTTCCATGTGCGCCTGGAGCTCTCCGCGGAGATGGTGCGGTTCATCATCGGTGACTTCTGCGCGGAGGGCGATGTGCACCGCATCAAGCCCCGGGACCTGGATGACATCCGCCCGGGTGGCCTCGGCACCCACTTCGTCGGCGAGATCATGGACCGGGTGGCCTACGAACCAGAGCCCGGGAAGCCGGGGCGCGTCGCTCTGGTCATGGAGAAGAACCTGCCCGGAAAGGAAGCGATCAATGGCGATGCAAATTGAGAGTCGCGACGAGTCCGGTGGACGAGTCCTGCAAGTGGTCGGCGAGGTGGACATGGACTCGTCTCCGCGTCTGCGTGACGAGATCCACAGGAACCTGAAGGGCGTCAAGGCGGTGAAGGTTCGCCTCAAGGACGTGGAGTACGTTGACTCTTCCGGCATCGCGGTGCTGATCCAGGGCATGAAGGACGCGGGCAAGGCGGGGGTGGCGTTCGCCCTGCTTGATCCCAGCGACAACGTCCGGTCGGTGATCGAGTTGGCCATGCTTCAGGAGGTCTTCACCATCGAGGAGACCTCGGACTGATGGCGAACTCCCGGCTGGTCCCTGGAGTCGACTTCCTGGGGAGGATCGGCCGTGCCGGAGGGGGGCAGGCGCGGGCGCTGATCGGCACCCTCGAGCACATCAGCGGTGTCTGGTACCTGTTCCGGCTCACCTGCTTCTACAGCTTCGTCGCGCCTTTCGTGGGACGCAACGCGCTGCGGAAGCAGTTGTTCCCCATGCTCTCCAACGTGGGGGTGCGGTCGTTCCCCATCGTGTTCATGGTGTCCTACCTCATCGGCGCCATCCTGGTCATCCAGACGGGGCCGCCGCTGCGAGAGTTCGGACAGACCGCCTTGATCCCACAGATGGTGGCCCTCTCCATGTGCCGGGAGTTCGGCCCGGTCATGACCGCCATCATCCTCACGGCCCGGGTGGGGGCGTCGTTCACCGCCGTGCTGGCCTCCATGAAGATCAACGATGAGGTCATGGCCCTCGAGACCATGGCGATTCACCCGGTGGGCTATCTGGTGGCGCCGCGTTTCCTCTCCATGCTGATCATGACGCCCTGCCTCGTGGTCTTCAGCTACCTCATCGGGATGGTCGGCGGCGGGACGGTGGCGTACTTGCTCTACGACATCGGAGCCTCGACTTACATCCAGTCGACCGTGGATGGCATAGCGATGGTGGATCTCACCGCGGGGTTCATCAAGGCCGTGGTCTTCAGCGTCATCATCTCCATGATCTCCTGCTACTACGGATTCATCACGGAGGGGGGCCCCATGGGGTTGGGGCGAAACACCATGGTGGCGGTGGTCTCAAGCCTCGTGGTCGTGATCCTGGCGGACGCGATCCTCGGCGCGTTCTTCATCGGGTACCTGTTCGATGCCTGAGGGGGCGGCGGGCGGTGAGCACATGATCCGGGTGGAGAACCTGGTCAAGCGGTTCGGAGATGTGGAGGTGTTGCGGGGCATCTCCTTCGATGTGACCCGCGGTGAGACCCTGTGCATCCTCGGCGGCTCCGGCGGTGGCAAGTCGACCTTGCTGAAGTGCATGATCGGTGTCCATGACAGTACGGGCGGGAGCGTCGTCATCGATGGCCACGACATCGTCGGCATGAACGAGCGCAGCCTGGATGAGGTGCGGCGCAAGTTCGGGGTCATGTTCCAGGGCGGGGCCCTGCTGGATTCCATGACCATCGCCGACAACGTCGCGCTTCCCATCGAGCGGCACACCAAGCTGGACGCCGACACCATCGACACCATGGTGAAGATGAAGCTCATGCTGGTGGACCTCCTGCACGCAGCTGTTCGGCGGCCGAGCGCCATCTCGGGCGGGATGCAGAAGCGGGCCGCCGTGGCCCGCGCCCTGGCGCTGGATCCCAAGATCCTGTTCTACGACGAGCCGTCGGCGGGGCTGGACCCCATCTCCACGACCCGCATCGACCAGCTCATCAACAAGCTCAAGACCACCTTCAAGATGACCAATATCGTGGTGACGCACGTAATGGAGAGCGTCCAGCGCATCGCCGACCACATCATCATGCTGGATCAGGGCAAGGTGATCCTGGACGGCACGTTGGACGACTTGATGAACAGTGACGATCCCAGGATCAAGCAGTTCCGGACGGGAGAACTCACGGGGCCGGGTGGCGGTGCCACCAGCACAGCGGAATACCATCGTGACCTGCTCATGTGAGCGGGGCATGGGCTGAGGAGCGCGACATGGCGCAATACCGACGGAGCGAGATCGTGTCAGGGGGGTTCATCGTGTTGGCCCTCCTCGTATTCTCGCTGTTCGCCTTCAAGGTGGGGGGGCTGGACTTCGGCGGGTTGCTGAAGGAGGAGTCCCGGACCTTCGTGACCGTGATGCCGGACATCCAGACCCTGGCCGAAGGTGCCAAGGTGGCCATCGCCGGCCACCGGGTCGGTCGGGTGACCCACATCGAGTACGGCTCCAGCGAAGACGTGAGCCTGGTCAACCGACGCTTCCAGGAGATCTGGGGCGTCGCGCCGGACGACGTCTGCGAGCGCTACGAGACGGCCCAGGACCGACCCTTCTATCCGGAGGACAAGGAGCCGAGGATCCTCGTCTACTTCGAGGTGGAGCGCGAAGCGGTGGAGGCTGAGGGTGGGGAGCACGCCTTCGACCTTATCGGTCCCGACTCGTTCGCGTTGCTGCTCCAGGAGGGCTTCCTCGGGCCTCACTACATCCAGTTGCAGCTGGGCCCCGCGGGACTCCGTCAGGGCGCCGCGGACGAGCGAGCCCACGTCTTCGGTGACGCCTTCTCCCACGGCGAGGACGAGGAGAACCCGATCCCGCTGTTGGGGAGAGAGGCGGGGCTGTTCGCGGACCTTCTCCCTCAGCTGGACGAGCTCGGGCCTCGCCTCAAGAGCCTGATGCGCAAGCTCGACGAGGAGATGCTCTCCGATGAGAACTTGACGTCGGTGTCCGGCATGTTGAGCGGCGCTGACAACATGATCAAGGAGCTGCGAGCGGTGATAGGAGACCGCATCGACCCGCTCCTCAACGCACAGAGCCCCGACGGTGTTCACGAGCTGATCCTGCGACCGACCAATGAGCTCCTGGGCAACGCCGATGATCTGGTGCGGGCCTTGAAGGCCGACATCCAGCGCGTCCTGAAGGATCACGTGGAGGCGTTGCTGGTTGACGGACGTGGCCTCATCGCCAACGCCAACGGCGCCATCGACACGGCGGAGGCCTCCATCAACACCATCACCCCGAAGGTGGGCACCGTCCTGGACAACCTGAGAGAGGGGACGGCCGACTTGAAGCAACGCCTGGACCACGTCCAGGGGAGCCTGACTGCGGCCCTGACCAAGGCGGAAGAGTTGATGCAGACGGGGGCCGACCTCCTGAGTGAGGCCAGCCCGGACCTCCTCGCGACCTTCTCCAGCCTGCGTCGCACCATGTGGGAGGCGGAGATCGCCATGCGGAAGGTCAGAGCCAACCCCGCGGTCCTGCTCTGGGGGGACGACGAGAAGCTGCTTTCGCCGCGCTCGATTGACCCGAGTGGTCGCCGGCGGGCGGGCCGTGCGCCGCCGTACCAGCAGAGGGACGAAGATGACAAGTAAGGGCCTGTCTGCCGCTGTCCTCATCCTGGCCGCCTGGACCCTGGTGGGCTGTGGTGGGGTGACCCCCGTCGAGACCCCCTTCAACAAGGGGGTGTACCTGTATTCCGTGGAGCGCTACGCGGAGGCGGAGGCGGAGTACCGCCTGGCGATCCATGACGACGAGGACGACCTGAGAGCCCGCTACAACCTGGGGCTGACCCTCGAGCACCTGAACCGTTCCGCTGAGGCCCGGGAGCAGTACGAGTTGATCCTCCGGCAGGAGCCGGACCATCCGCGCGCCAGCGCCACCCTGGCGGCCATGGAGTGGGAGTCGGGGGACCCCGAGCAGGCGAGCCGCGCGGAGGCACGCTTACGGCAGCTGATCGACGCGGATCATCGGGATCTGGCGGCCTACGTGACCCTCGGCGCCCGGTTGATCGACGCGGGCCGTCTGGAGGAAGCCCGGGACGTGGTGCGTCAGGGCCTCGAGGTGGCCCCGACCCACGTGGAGTTGAACGCGCTCCTGGGAGACGTGGAGTACCGCCGTCAGGAGTATGGCAAGGCGGAAGACGCCTACGACGCCGCCCTCAAACGGGATGAGGATGACCTTCACGCTCTGCTGGGGCGAGGCCGCGCGGCGTTCGCACGGATGCACTGGGACGAAGCCCGGTCGTGGATGAAGAGGGCCCTCTACGTGCATCCCGACCTCCGAGAGGCCCACAGGGTCCTGGCCGAGGTGGCGGAACGGCAAGGAAACCTCGAGGACGCCGTCTGGCACTGGTGGCGAGTGCGAGACCTGGAGCGTCTGGACCCTCCGGAAGGCGGGGCTGATCCGACTCGATACGAAGAGCAGCTGCGCAAACTGTACGAGCGATTGCTCGACCGCTTGCGCCGTGAATCATGATGACGCTGGCGAGCGTTGATAGGGTGCACCCATGAGTTTGAAAGAGAGTGATCCGGCGGCGTTCGCGCTGCTTCAGCGCGAGTCCGAGTACCGGGAGACGGTCATCGACCTGGTCCCGAGCGACAACCACCCCAGCGCCGCGGTCCGGGAGGCGGAGCGCTATCCGCTCTTCTACAGCGAGAACGACGGGCGCAACTACTACTACCCCGCCTGCGAGACGGTGGCGGAGGTGGAGGCCCTGGCCGTCAATCGGGCCCTGGCGTGCTTTCCTGGATCGGAGCACGTCAACGTGAAACCCTCCGACGGCACGCGGGCCAACGAGGCGGTGTACCGGGCCCTGCTGGACGAGGGCGACACGATCCTCTCCTTGGGCCTCGCCGAAGGCGGTCACCTGTCGCACGGGCTGAAATGGAACTACTCCGGTCAACTCTATCGCATCGTCCACTACGGCCTGCTGCCGGACGGCAACCTGGACATGGATCAGGTCCGCCGGCTGGCGCTGGAGCATCGCCCCAAGATGATCATCGCGGGGGGCAGCTCCTGCCCCTTCATCTGGGACTTCGAGGCCTTCGGCGAGATCGCCAGGGAGGCGGGCGCCCTGCTCCACGCGGACATCTCTCACTTCGGTGGCCTGGTGGTCTCCGGCCACCACCCGTCGCCGTTTCCCCACGCGGACTCCGCCATCACGACCCTGCAGAAGACCCTCCGCGGAGCCAAGGGAGCGGTCGCCTTCTGCCGTTCGGACCGGGCCCGGGATCTCAACCGCGCCGTCTTTCCGGGGGTCATGGCTCACGCCACCGGTGCTCAGCTGCTCGCCAAGGCCATCTGCCTTGGTGAGGCGGCGGAGCCGGCGTTCAAGGAGCTCATGGGCCGCGTCGTGTCCAACGCGCAGCGCCTCGCCGGAGCGCTCACGGACCGCGGGTATGAGCTCGTCTGCGGTGGCACCAAGACCCACCTCATGATCGTGGACCTGCGCGGGAAGGACCTGACGGGCAAGGAGGCAGAGCGGCGGCTGCAGGACGGCGGGCTGTTGGCCAACAAGCAGCTGGTGCCCGACGATCCGCAGAAGCCCACGGTCTGCTCCGGTGTCCGCATCGGGACCTCGTGCAGCGCCTCCCGGGGCATGGGAGAAGGGGAGATGGACACCATCGCGGCCCTGATCCACGAGGCGCTCTCCGGCGGAGAGCCGGAGGCCGTGCGCGCCAGGGTGACCGAGTTGGCGAAGGCGTTCCCCGTGCCCTGATCCGCCGTGAGTTACGGACCATGATCCCGTGAGCAGGCGGGCATTCTGGGTGGCCCAGGGCCTCAGCGCCGTCCGCATCCCCCTCGCCGGGGTCGTCTGGTGGTGCGTGGTCAGAGACCACCACGCCTGGGCCCTGGCCTCGCTCCTCCTTTGCGAGGCGTCAGACGTGGCGGACGGGGCCGTGGCGCGCCGATTCAACGGTCGCTCGGGTTTCGGCGCGGTGTTCGATCCGTACTGCGATTCCGTCAGCCGGTTGCTGGTGTACTTCGGGTTGTCTGAGGTCGGGCTGGTGCCCGGGTGGCTGGTGTTGTTGATGGCGTGCCGGGATGTGTCCGTCGCCTACGTGAGGCTCGGCATGGAGCGGCGTGGACTGGATCCCTCAGCGAGGTTCTCGGGCAAGCTGAAGGCCGTGATCCAGGGCGCGGGCAGCCTCCTCCTGGTGGGGCTTCCGGTGATGGGCCTGGGGACGGTGCCCTGGGAGCCGGTGGTGCTCTGGGCCGTGGCGACGGTGACAGGCTGGTCGCTTCTGGATTATGGATCAGGGCTCGTCCGAGGTCGCGTCTCAGAGGAAGCGGCGTAGGCCGCGGAAGAGGACGCCGAGGACGCTCTCCAGGAGCCCGCGTAGCCACGCCGCCGGGCCGGCGGCCTTCATGACGCCCGGGTGCAGCGGCAAGGCGCCGTCTTGCAGGATGGCGGAGTCCGGCGTGCTTCGCGCCGCCTGGATCCCCTCACGTTTGCGTAATGTCCTCGACAGGTGGGTGACGTTCCAGGTCAGGCCCTGCAGGTAGGGGCCGATCCAGCCCCGGGCCGCGGCGAACATCATCTGTGCCAGCTCGTGGAGGACCCAGGCAGGTAACAGGACCCCCATGGTCCGGCCCTGGAGGTTCCTGATCCCGAACATCACGCGGTTCTTGGCGGTGAGGTAGATGCGGCGGGTCGGGTACCGGCCTCCCTGGCGAAAGCTGAGGTCGGCGGTGCCGCCCAGATGCTCGACCCGTGCCGCCGGAACGGAACGCAACGGTCCTCCGAGGATGCGCATGCGCGTCCCGAAGTCATGGTCTTCGTAGTAGAAGAAGTAGTCCGGTTCGAAGCCGCCGATCCTCAACGCGATCTCTCGGCGGAACATCATGGCGGTGCCCATGAGGCCGTCGATGGGCGGCGCGCGATCAGAGACGTCGCCGACGGGTACGTGACCGTTGGCCAGCCACATCTGGCCGGTGAAGTGGGTCCGCGACCCGTCGCAATGGACGTGAGGCGGGTCGCCGCGGAGGATTACTCTGGGCATGACCGCGACCACGTCCGGCTCCTCGAGGAGGGCATTCACCATGGGCTCGATGGCGTCTGGGAGCGGGTAGCCGTCGTTGTCGAGCAGGAGCACCAGCTCTCCCGACGCAGCTCGGATGCCTGCGTTGCGCGCGGCGGCTGGTCCTCGGTTCAGATCGCTGCTGACCAGGGTCACCTGTGGGAACCTATGGCGCACCAGCAGTCGGCTGCCGTCTCGTGATGCGTCATCGGACACGATGATCTCGTGAAACGGGTATCCGGTGGCCTGCAGCGCTTCCATCATGCCGGGCAGGTACCCCTCGCCGTCAAAGTTGGTGACGACGACGGAGACGCGAGCGGCGGTCATGCTCGCCCCGTCTCGTGATGGGGTCGGCCGTCTAACCGGAGATTGTCGTAGAGGGCGGCGATGTTCTCAGCCATGGCGTCCACGTCGAACCTGCTCGCGCTCTCCTGCGCCCCGGCGCCCATGGCGTCGCGCAGTCCGTGGTCTCGGAGGCACGTCAAGATGCCCTCGCCGAAGCCCTGTTCATCTCCGTTTGCCACCAGATAGCCGTTGCGGCCATGCTCCAGTACGTTCGGCGCCCCACCTTCGAAGGCCACGATGGCCTTGCCGGAGGCCATGTAGTTGAGCAGCTTGAGGGGGAATCCGACGCAATTGTCGCGAGGGAGGGCCACCACGTCCGCGGCCGAGAGGAACGTGCGCACTTCGTCAAAGGAGCGTTCGCCGGCGAACGTGACCCGGGCGTCGATCTGCAATCCCCGGGCCATCTCTTCGTACGTGCTGGTGGGGGCGCCGACGATGACCAGGCGCACATCAGGGTCCTTGGCGCAGACGGATGCGAACGCGCGCAGGAGCGCGCCCACGCCCTGAAACTCCGCCAGGTTTCCCGTGTAAAGGACCAGGGGCTCCTGGCCGAGGCCGAGGGCCTCCCTCGCCTCCGCAGCCGGTTGGGGGGTGAAGTCCCGGCGATTGACGCTCATGGGAATGACCGTGACCTTGGACCGGGGAACGCCGGTGCTGACGACGAACGCCGCGAGTCGTTCAGAGACGCTGATGACGTGGTCACACCAGCGAGGCACGCCAGGATCGAGGAGCCCGCAGGCCGCCTTCTTGACGAACGCGGGCATGGGGAAGTCGTACGCGAGGAGCTCGTCCTGGAGCGATGTGTGGGCGTCGTAGATGACCTGGACCCCGCCGAGGATCTTCTTGACCACCAGGGCGCACAGCGCTCCTTCGAAGTGGTGTGCGTGGATGACGCGGATCCGGTGCCGTCGGACCACGCTCAGCAGCTTGCAGACCAGCAGGGGGTCCAGCATGAACAGCTTGGTGTAGCTCGGTCCGGCGCCGAAGTTCCTGTAGAATCTCACGGGGGGAGTCCTGTGGACCGTGACTCCCGGGAGGGGGCGTTCGGTCCCGAGGTGATAGGTGACGATGTGGACGTCATACTCGAGCGCGGCGAGGGCCTCGCTCATCTGCTGGATCCGGATGGGAGTACCCCGGTTCGCCGGGAACGGGCACGCTGCCACCATGGCGACTGGAAGCCGTCCGCCGAGCGGCAACACCCGTCGCAAGTGCGAGTCTTCCTCCCAGTTGTCACCCATTTCCGCTCATCCCGCCCTCGGATGATAGGCGGTGGATGGAGAAAGGTCGATGTCCAGCGCTGAGCCCGTGGTGAGCGTCATCGTCCCCTGCTACCGGGCGGAGGGGACGCTGCGGTCGTGCCTGGAGGCCCTGGTCCGTCAGTCAGGGTGCCCCGCCCTGGAGGTGATCGTCGTCGACAACGGCTCCGATGACGGGACCCGCGACATCGCCGAGACGATGGCCGCTGCGCATCCAGACGTGGTTCGTGTCCTGGAGGAGTTGACGCCCGGGGCTTACGCAGCCCGGAGCCGTGGTCTTGAGGCCGCTCGAGGCCGTTTCGTGTTGTTCACGGATGCGGATTGTCGCCCTACTTCGAGCTGGGTGGCGCGCATGGCCCAGGAGCTGGGTGACCCGGAGGTCCTCATGGCCGGGGGTGAGGTGTGCGCCGCGGAGGGCGCCCGCAGCCTGGTCTCCCGGTACTCCGCCCGTGAGAACATCCTCTCTCAGGCCCACACATTGCGTCACCCCGGTGGCGGGTTCTTGCAGACGGCCAACCTCGGGGTCCGGACGGAGCGGGCGCGGGAGGTGGGCTTCGACGCCTCGTTGTTCTCCGGCGGCGACGCGGACTTCTGTTGGCGCCTACGAGTGCGTTGGCCCGATGGAGCCATGCGTCTGGTGACCGGCGCGATCGTGGACCACGTCCACCGGGAGACCCTGTCGGACCTCTTCCGTCAGTACCGCAGGTACGGCCAGTCGGATGTGTTGCTGGCGCGGAAGCACGGCGCGGCGCCGATTCATGCGGGGGTGAAGCTCCTGACGGACGTCCTGCGTGTGTTCCTGGCCCCTTGTCTGGGGCTGTTGCTGCTGCCGGTGGCGATCGTCAAGCGCGACGCCGTGGTCAGCGCGGCGCCGATCCTGCGGGCCGTGCGGGTGCTCGGGCGCCGCCGCGGTCAACTCCAAGCGCTGCTCTGGCCCCAGCGGTTGCACCGCGTCTGACGGCGCCGCCGCGGGGTTACGGGCGGCGGAAGTCCACGCCGATCTTGGCTGCCTTGTAGGCGTCGCTGAACATCTTGGTGGCGAGGAACCGGCGCAGGTCGTTCTCGACGTCGGCGTCCGCCGCCGGTGGAGCGGGGTTCCGTCCCAGGAGCTTCACCAGATGCCAGCCGGACGCCGTCCGGACCGGCTGGGAGATCTCACCCACCTGAAGGCCCTCGGCGCAACGGACGATGGACTCCTCGAATACGGTTCGCTCCGGGGTGAAGGTCGGTAAGCGCCCGCCCTTTCTGCTGGTGGCCTTGTCCTTGCTCCAGATCCGAGCCAGCTCCTCGAAGCGGGTGCCCTTCTCCAACTCTCCGAGCACGTGCTCCGCGCGGGCCTTCGCCACCGCGAAGGACGGGACCCCGGTCTTCTGCCGGACCTCTACGTCCGTGGCTTCAATGAGGATGTGGGCGCAGGAGAGGCGCGGTCCATAGCGGCGTTTATGCGTCTCGTAGGCGTCGAGCAGCTGCGCCGGAGTGAACCAGGCTGCGGCGATCATCCCGACCGCGGTGTTGACCCTGAACCCCAGAGAGCTCCGCAGGCTGGCAGGATCGAGCCCGGTCTGCTGCTTGACGATCTCCTCGTAGGGGATGCCCTTGTATCGGGAGTCCGCGTTGAAGCGCTTCTTCCTGTACTCCCATTCCGCGAGCAGACCAGCCTCGTCGATCTGCATGCTGCGCGAGGCCAGAATCCTGACGATGAGCTTCTCCTGGAGGATGTCCTCGATGACCCGGAGGATCTCCTGGTCATCCAGCTTGATGAGGACGTCCTCGGCGAACTCGCGCGCCGTGATCTCCTCGCCGTCGACGGTGGCCACCACACCCTCGGGTAGCTTGGCAGGGGGGACGACGATCTTGTTCGCGATGCTCTTCCGCGCGTCGGCGATCCAGGCGTTGCGGTAGGTGTTGGAGATCGGCTTGCCCTCCGGGACCGTACCCCGGGCTCGGATCAACTTGTCGAGGGCTACGACCCGACGCAGCTTGTCCTCGACCGTGGCGAGAGGGACCCCGTTCTTCTCCAGCTCGGCGACCAGGTCCTTGCCCTGCGCCTTCAGTTGCGAAGCGAGCGCCTCGATCCGGGACTTCACCTCTTGGTCGGAGACGCTGATCCCCTCGCGGTTCATGGCCTGGACGATGATCTGCTCGTCGATGAGCGACTCCACTACCGACATCCCCATGGCCGTCGGGCGGGTCTGCTGGCGGGCGAGCTCTGCGTAGAACTCCTCGGCGCTCACGGTCATGCCGTCGATCACCGCGATGGCGCCGTTGGGGACCGGCTCGCCGTACTTGAGGGGGTTGTCCTGGTCCTTCGTCTGGCTCTGGGCGGTGGTCGAGAGGAGGACAATGGCCCATGTTGAAATGAACCTACGCATACCGGTTCTCCCGGGGAATGAAGCTGGGATCTTGGACGACGGGCTCCGGAGCCTTCGTCCCGTCGAGGGTCCCAGACCCTATCCACCCGACCGGTTCAGTTCACCTGGATGGGACGGAAATCTATCCAGGTCCTCTCCTTATGCTGCCGATGTACCCAACGGTCCGGAGACGTTAATTCATGAGCAGTTATCACGTTGCGTGCACGTTCACCCTGCTGCTGACGCTGTCCGCCGTTGGGAACGGGCAGGATGTGGTTCGCTTGAACACCGGGGCGGTCCTCGAGGGGACGATCATCGAGGAGGCGGACGAGTTCGTCGTCATCGCCTTCGCCGGAGGGAGCATGCAGCTCCGGCGCAGTCAGATCTCGGAGATCACCATCGGTCCTGACGCTGTCGGGGGGGATGCGGCCTCGTCCCTGCGGGCGCTCTCGCGCTTCCAGGACCACGAGGACTTCCACTTCCTGTATCGCGATGGCAAGCGCGTGGGTTACCGGACCCTCTTCCTCAGGCGCGAGCTCCGTGACGGCACGCCGGGGTACACCCTCACGGATCGGATGGTGTTCGTGGCTGCCCCGGGTGGTGACGCGGACGTCGACCTGACCACCGTGGAGTTCGTGGACGCTGATCTGGAGCCCAGGGGCTTCGAGCACCGCATGTCCAGCGGACGATCCGGGCGTGTGGTCAAGGGGAGACGGGATGGGCTCACCCTGCGCACGCGGGATGATCGCGGTGGTCGGCTCTATGAGGGCACGGCCTTGCTTCGGCCAGGTACGCAGTTCCCCGGGATGCTGCTTCGCAGGCTGGCGGGAGAGCCTCCGACCACGACCACCGACAGGCCTCATCAGGTCTTCCGGCCGCGGGACATGACGTTCGCGGAGGTGACGGTCGATCGGGTCCCGGAACGCATCACCCTTCGGGGCCGGGTCCGGGATGTCCTGGTCTTTCGTCGGCGTGCGGGGCCTCGTGAACTCGTCACCTGGTTCGACATGTCCGGGCATGTGGTCCGCGAGGAGCTCGGCACGACCCATCTGGTGTCCCTGCGGGCTCCCAAGAACGAGGTGCTGGCGTTCGCTCGAGGGGAGGAGGCCCCGGAACATGCCGACCTGGCGCTCGAGCTGATCGACGAAGGCCACGGGGTGCGCATGCTGCGACCCGATCTGGCCTGGGAATCGGCGTCCGGTGGACAAGACGGCGTCGTCTTCTCTCTGCTCCGGCCGGGGCTGCGGGCCACGGTGGATGTCCTCCGATTCGATGACCCGGAGACCGGGGTCACCGAAGAGGGGCTGACCATGGGGTTGCTGTCGCAGATGGAGCGGAGCTCCGAGGACTTCCGGGTCGCGGTGTCTGCGGCCCCTTCGCTGAACGAGGCAGGCCGGCTGGTCTTCGAGGCGACATGCCGTCGGCGGGGAGTCACGATCCGGACCCTTGGTGCGGTCATCAGCGGCGACGACGCCCGGGCCTTCGCGGTCCTGTGCGCCGCTCCGGAGGCGGAATTCCCTCGCGCCAGGCCGGCGTTCCTGGAGCTGCTGGCCAGCGTCGAATTGCTCAGCTCCGAGTCGCAGCAGCCGGGTCCGTTTGAGCTCGCCGGCGAGGCTCATCCCGTCGGCAACTGACCGACGGGATGCCGAGGATCACTCGCCTGAGTCTTCGGTGAACAGGGGACCCCACTTGGGGTCCTCTTTCATGGCGGTGAAGGCCGGGTCGTCAGCGAAGTTGTGAAAGCTGTCGTAGCCGGCCTTCTTGAGCTCGTTCTGGGCCTTGTCGAAGCTCCCCATCCGAGCGTAGCACCGGGCGATGGACACGTGGTGCCGTGCGCGGCGTGAGCCGGAGACGAGGGCGCATGCGCGACGGTAGTAGACGATGGCGTCCTCGAAGTCGTGCAGGTCGTAGTACGCATCTGCGGCGGCCTCCTGGAGGAGATTGCTCGACCGTTCGCCGTCGGCGCCGTGCTTGAACGGTTCCACCAGGATGCGGGCGCCCTCCTTGAGGCCGAGGGCGCAGAGGATCCGGGCGGCCTTGTCCCGCAGAGCGCGATCCACGCTCTTCCTCTTGATCAGCTTGATCAGAGGGCCCTTGGACGACTCCTTGCTGGCGACGGTCTCAAGGGAATGCAGAGCTGCTGCGATCAACTCCGTGGGTTCTTCACTCAGCGCCCGATGAAGGATGCGTCTGTTCTCGCTGCTCGGTTCATACTCCCGTAACGCTTGGAGAACGGCGACCCTGAGTCCGTTGTCCAGGTTGTCCTCGCTGAGGATCTTCCTCGTAAGGCGGACGTCTTCTCGCGGTGCGTGGGGAGCGATGGCCAGTGCCTGCACCGCCACGACTCGCTCGGCGGGGAGCTTGCTGTCCTTGATCGTGGCCCGGGCCATGGGGGCGGCGGCAGGGGACTTCAGGCGCGCTAGGGCCAGCATGACGGCGCCGCGTGTCGCGCTGGACTCTGACTGCGCCGCGAGGGTGATCAGCCGTTGCTGGATCTGCGTGGTGGCGCCCGGGATGTAGCCGATCCCCTCGACACAGATCCGGTCCAGGTCGTCGCCCTCCGTTCCGATGAGGGCGGCCAGCCGTTCCGCGCACTGAGGGTTTCCGGTCAGGGTGATCACGTCGACGAGGTGGGCACGAAGGTCGAAGAGGGCCTTGGCTTCGACGATCAGCTGGATGAAGCGCTCCGGGAACACGTTGGCCCAGGGCGCGAGCTTGCGCCGGGCGGCCATGGCCATGGCTGTGTCCGCGCTCCTCGGGGTCTCGCGGAGGATGATGAGGGCCTCCGTCAGTTGGTCCTCGAAGAGGGCCTCCATCTTCCGGACCTCTCCCTTCGCCAGATCGCGGAGCGCTTCGACGGATCGTCGCTCCTGAG
Organism: uncultured Isosphaeraceae bacterium; assembly: GCA_964507445.1. GTDB lineage: Bacteria > Planctomycetota. Next base: position 157,225 of record CAZDQF010000003.1, on the reverse strand, counting down.
CGTTGGCCCCTGCCGGGTCCTCCTGGGCCACGGCCAGGAGTGAGCAGATCAGGAGAGCGATGATGGGAGCCGGGAGTCGTGCCATGGTCCTCTCAGATGACGCCCAGGGCCGCGTCGATCCGCTTGATGGCCTCATCCACGTGTGCGCGGGTCAGGTCCAGCACCGGCCGGAAGCGCAGGCTGCGCCGCCCGGAGGGCAGCATGATCACCTTCTGTTCGTCCATCAGGTTGCTCCGCACCTTCTCGCGGGAGTCATCGTCCGGCAGGTCGAACGCGCACATCAACCCCTGCCCTCGGACGTTGTCCATGGCGTCATGGGACTCGGCCAGAGCGGTGAGTTGTTGCAGGGCGTAGGCGCCGGTGTCCGCGGCGTTCTGGAGCAGCGCGTCCTCCTCGATGATCTGGATGTACCGCTCGCACCGCACCATGTCCACCAGCCCGCCACCCCAGGTGGAGTTGATACGGCTGGACACATCGAAGACGGAGTCGACTTCGCGGATCCGGTCCGTGGCTGCGATGCCGCACACCTGTGTCTTCTTTCCGAACGAGAACACGTCCGGCTCCACGCCCATGTTCTCGAAGGCCCACCAGCGTCCCGTGAGGCCGAGGCCCGCCTGGACCTCGTCGAAGATGAGGAGGAACTCCTCCTGGTCGGCCAGCTCGCGCAGGCTCTTGAGGAACTCCGGCCGGAAGTGAACGTCGCCCCCTTCTCCCTGAATGGTCTCGATGATGAGCGCGGCGATGTCGTGTGGGTTCTGCTGTATGGCGTCCTTGATCTGGCGCAGGGTGTGTTCTTCGGCCGCCTTGACCTGCGCCAGCGAGGCGTCGTCAAGCGGGAAGTGGATGCCGGGGGCGGAGACTCGCGGCCAATCGAACTGCGGGAAGTACCGGGTCTTGTTCGGATCGAAGGTGTTGGTGAGGGAGAGCGTGTAGCCGGATCGTCCGTGGAACGCCCACTCGAAGTGGATCACCTTGGTCCCGAGGGTGTCCGGCCGGCCGGCGGCCAGGTTCTTCCGGACCTTCCAGTCGAACGCCGTCTTGAGCGCGTTCTCGACGGCCAGGGCCCCGCCCTCGACGAAGAACAGGTTGTTGAAGGCGGCGGGGAGGGTCCGCCCGAAGGACTCCGTGAAGTCCGCCATGGCCTGGGTGTAGATGTCCGAATTGGTGGGCTTGATATGGGCCGCCTGGAGGAGCCTGGCGACATAGGCCTCGTCCCGGAGACCGGGGTGGTTGAACCCGATGGGCAGGCTGGCGAAGAAGCTGAACAGGTCCAGGTATTCGGTGCCGTTCCGGGCGTCCACGAGCCAGGCGTCGTGGCTGCGGTCAGGGTCGAAGATGAGGTCCAGGCCGTCCGCCAGGATCAGCTGATCCAGAGAAGACTTGACCTGATCAGGGGCCGTACGGAATGAAGGAAATGTCCCGAGTGTCATTGCTTTTTGCCTCCCGCTGGCATTGAGCGTAGCAAGGGGAAGATGAGGCCACCAAGCGGTGAGGCCCCCTTCTGGCCGTTCCCGTATCTCGGGGTGGAGCTTGATCATCCGGGACCGACTCGGGAAGATTCGCCCATGATCGCTGATTCCATGCGTGTTCTGGTGGCCGACTCGGTGGATTCGGAGCAGCTGGAGCCCCTCCTTGGCTGCGGCGTTGAGGTCGTCGACAGGGGAGGCATCAGCGCCGCTGAGCTCGTGGTGGAGATCCCGGCCTTCGATGGGTTGATCGTCCGCAGCCGTACGGTGGTGGATGCTCCCGTGATCGCCGCCGGCAGCCGATTACGGGTCATCGGGCGGGCCGGCACGGGGGTCGACAACATCGACCTCTCTGCCGCCACCCGCGCAGGGGTCGTCGTCATGAACGTCCCCGGGGGGAACGCGGTGGCGGCGGCGGAGCACACCATCGCGTTGATGACGGCGCTCGCCAGGTCCGTGCCGCAGGCGGCGGAGAGTCTCCGCGCGGGGCGCTGGGAGCGTAAGACCTACAAGGGCATCGAGCTGACCGGGAAGACCCTGGGGGTCATCGGGCTGGGTCGCATCGGGCGCGAAGTCGCGGAGCGGGGGCGAGGGCTGAGGATGCGGGTCCTGGCCTATGACCCCCTGACCACCGACGAGGCAGCGGCGGACCTGGGCATCCAGTTGCGTTCACTGGAGACGCTGGTCTCCGAGTCGGATTTTCTCACCGTGCATTGCCCGCTATCAGAAGCGACCCGTCATCTCATCGACGCGACGTTGCTGAGCGCGGCCAAGCCTGGCATCAGGATCCTCAATGTGGCCCGCGGAGGGATCGTGGATGAGGCGGCGCTGCTGGACTCCCTGAACGACGGTCGTGTGGCGGGGGCGGCGCTGGACGTGTTCGAGTCCGAACCCCCGGAGGACAATTCGTTGATTCAGCACCCGGCCGTCATCGGGACTCCGCATCTGGGTGCCAGCACGGCGGAGGCGCAGGCAGGTGTGGCCCAGGCCATCGCCGCGCAGCTGGGCCGATACCTGACCGAGGGCGTGATCGAGAACGCCGTCAACGTCGTCGCCCTGGACCCCTCGGTCGAGGCAGAGGTCAGGCCGTGGATTGACCTGGCCGGACGACTGGGGTGGCTGGCGTCCGCCCTGGTGGGAGACGGCATCCGGCAGGTGGACCTGACCCGGGTGGGAGAGATCGCACAGACCTGTCCGCCGGAGGCGATCACGACAGAGGTCTTGCTGGGCATCCTGAGCCGCTTCGTGGGCGAGCCCCTGAACCCGGTCAACGCGTCGCTCTTCGCCGAGGAGCGTGGCATCCGGGTGTCCTCCATGCAGCGCGGAGCCCACAAGTCGTTCCAGTCCCTGCTGCGGGTCCGGGTCCACCATGGGGAGGGGGAGCTGGAGTTGGCGGGGACCCTCTTCGGCACCAAGAACCTGCGGGTGGTGAGGGCCTTCGGCTTCAACATCGACGCTATTCCCGAAGGCCCCATGCTGTGGTGCGCGAATCGGGATGCCCCTGGCATCATCGCTCATCTTGGCAGCGTCCTCGCGGATGCCGGTATCAACATCGCCAACATGAGCGTCGGGCGTGACGCCGGATCAGGCGAAGCCCTGGCGGTCTTGAATCTGGACGGGACACCCTCCGGCGAAGCGCTCGCCAAGCTCTCCGGGCACGAGGGCATCCGTTGGGTCCGATTGGTGACCTGAGCGCTCTCGGGGCTCACCGCGTCGTCGGTGGGATGCGAGAGATGGCTCGTTGCAGGTCCTCTGCCAGGAACGGTTTGATCAACGCCTGATTCGGGACGGAGGCGAGGAAGGCCCGCGTCTCGTCATTGACCACGTCCCCGGTGGCGAAGATCACCCGCTCCACGCACTCGGGGTTCTGGGCTCGCAGGCGTTGGAGGAACTCCGTGCCGCGGATATCGGGGAGCCGGACATCGCACAGGATGACATCGAAGTCCTCGGTCTCGAGGATGGCGAGGGCCTTCTTGCCGCGGTCGCATGAGGTGACCTGGTGGTCGTCGAGGGCCAGGATGGCCTCGTAGGTCTCCAGGATCTCCCGGTCGTCGTCCAGCAGGAGGATGCGCAGTCCACGGCTCTCCCGGACCCCCTCCTCGTCAGAGATGGGGGTGGGGAGGCTCGATGTGGACGGCAACTCCACGACGAAGCGCGCGCCGGGGGAAAACGACCCGTCGAGGTACAGCGCGCCGCCCATGTCCATGATGAGGCTGCGGCTGACGCTCAATCCGAGGCCGGTCCCGGAGCCCACCGGCTTGGTGGTGACGAAGGGCTCGAACATGGTCTCCGCGACCTGCTGAGAGACTCCGGGGCCGTCGTCCTCGACCGCCACTCGGACCACCTGGGAGTCAGGGGAGAGGTCAATCTGCGACGCCCCGGCGTCGATGGCGGAGACGCGGATCCGGACGAGACCGGGGCGCCCGTCCTGAGCCGTGGCGTGGCGGGCGTTGGTGATCAGGTTCAGGAACACCTGGGTGAGCCGCTGGTTGTCCGCGAGAACGGGAGGGACGTCGTCTGTTCCCTCGACGTGCACCTGCACCTCGCCGACGTCGGAGAATCGGTCCAACTCGAGGGCGTCCATGATGGCGTCGCTGACCTGGACCGGCTCCACGCTGTGCGGGTGCTTGCGAGCGTAGGTCAACAGGTCCTTGACCATGCCCCGGCAGCGTAGGGCCGATCTGATGATGCGGTTGGCGGCTTCCGCGCGGTCGTCACGATCGGGGGCACGGCTCAGCACCTCGGCCAGGCTGATGATGGCCTGCAGGGGGCCGCCCAGCTCGTGAGCCACCCCGGCGATCAGCCGACCCACGACGGCCAGCTTCTCCGATTCCACCAGCTGCTCCGTTTGCCGCGCCACCTGACCATGGAGGTGGGCCCGTGTCGCCGCCAAGGCCACCACGTCACCGATCCGAGCCAGGAGTGCGATCTCCGCGTCGCCGAAGGCGTCCGGGTTCTTCGACGCCAGGTTCCAGCTCCCGAGCAGCTCCCCGCCATCAAGGAGGGGAACCATGAGCAACGTCTGGAACCCGGCGGCGGCGAGGGAGGCCATGGTCGCGCCCTGGCCTGATCGTGAGAGGGGCACGACCTGGGTCTCGTGGGCGGACAGCGCCGGCATGATGGTGGAGTCGGACGGGACCAGGACTTCTCCCCGCAGTGAAGAGGTGTCCGAGTCTCGGGGGGCCGCGCGCACCACGAGGCTCGGGGGGCTCCCGTGGGCGAAGGCGAAGGTGGTGTTGAGCTGAGGGACGAGGGGCTCCAGTTCCCGGGCACAGAACTCCAGCAGGTCCGTGAGCGTCGGGCCGGCATCCGGGAGCCCCTGGAGGATGCGACTGAGCGCTCCCAGGAGCCGTGGTTCGAGGGAGGCGTCAGCCATGGACGTTGCCCGGGGCACGATGGCGCAGGGCGATGAGCTCCGCGACGATGGAGACGGCGATCTCCGGGACTGACTCGGCGCCGATCTCCATACCTACGGGCATGCGGACGCGCTTGATCGCCTCCTCGCTCCAGGTCTCCGCGGCCAGGTCTTCCACGAACCGCTTGCGCTTGGCCTTGCTACCGAGGACGCCGATGGAGAGGGCCGGTGTTCCGAGAGCCCACTGGACCACTCCGTAGTCTTCCGCGTGTCCCCTGGTCATGATGAGGACAGCGGTGCGGGGACCGATCTTCACGGCGTCGGCCAGCATATCCAGGTCCGACACCAGGATCTCGTCCGCCGTCGGGAAGCGCTCCGTGTTGGCGAAGTCCGGACGGTCATCGACGATCGTCACTCGGATCCCGACGTTGGAGGCGAGCTGAGCCACCGCCTGCCCGACGTGGCCGGCGCCGACGATCACGACCCGAGGGTCCTCCAACGACTCCACCATGATGTCAACGATACCACCGCACGCGATCCCGGTTCGTTCGGCCTCTTCGCCCACCAGGCGGAAGCTCATGGTCCTGGGTTTGCCCGTGTCCATGACGTCCCGGGCGGCGCGGATGACGTCCGCTTCTACGCAGCCGCCGCCCACGGTGCCCACCTGGCGTCCGTCGAGGGTGACGAGCATGCGAGTGGGGACCTTCGCCGGGGTGGACCCCCGGGTGCTCACCACGGTCGCGAGCGCGAACGGCACGCGCTCGCGACGCAGACGTACGATCTCCTCGAAGATGTCCTCAGCCATGACCGATCGTGGTTTTAGCACGACGGGGAGCGGACGGTGAGGAGGGGGTCCCTCGCGCCCCCTCGGGATGAGCGGCGGGAGTTATCGGGTCAGGACCTTGCCCTTGACCGTGAACGCCTTCCAGGCGGACTCGAACCTGTCCAGATCGACGCCCTCGAAGGCCGCGTCCACGGCCTTGTCCCGCTCCTGGGTCGCCTGCAGGGTCTTCAGGTACGTGGGGATGATCCGTCTCCAGGGGTGGTCCTCGGAGATCCCCTTCTGCAGGAAGTAGATCATGCTCCAGCCCTGGGCATAGCAGAGTCGGCTGTTGCTGTAATACTGCCGCTGGGAGTACCGGATGATGTCCTTGATGGGGACGTAGGAGCCATCACGAACGGCGCTGCGGATGGTGTCCCGTCGCCACAGGAAGGGGGCGATCCGCGTGATCCGTTTCCCCTGGAACCTGGCGCCAGCGTAGTAGTCCCCGAGTCCCTCGTTGTACCAGGAGTGGGGACTCAGGCTGCCGCAGCTGTAGTAGATGTACTGGTGGAAGGCCTCGTGGTTGAGGACCTGGAACGGCGTCTTCTCGCCACCCTTGCGGTAGAAGACCAGCTCCCGTGCGGAGGCGGACCAGTATCCGGCGCTTCCTCCCGGAGCGCCGTAGTTCATGTATGTGGAGCGGTCCTTGCAGACCCGGACGATGGACACCTCGGTGATGGGCTTGGCGGCGGGGAAGTCGACCTCGTACCGATCACGGATGGCCTCCAGGCGCCGACCGATCTCCTGGATGAACCCCTTCCGCTTCTTCTCGCAGTTGGTCACGATCATGTAGCGATCGGTCTCCAGGTACCACCACCCTGGCGTGCGGGCGACCTCGTCCCGAGCCCGCTTGCGAGCCTCTTCCTTGGCGGTCATTCCCGTGCGCTTGTAGCCGTCCGCGGCCGGCCGCTCGTCCGTGTCGCCGGTCGTCCTCGACTGAACGGGGGCGTCGAGCAGGCGGAAGGAGCGGATGGCGGACTTGAACGCGGGGCCCAGCTTGCGGTCGGCCTTCTCGCTGGCGAAGCACTCGATGGCGTACTCGAACCGTGGGGTGACGATCACGCCCACATAGACGACATAGTCCGCCATCTTGGTCGCTCCGCGGACCATGTTGGAGGGCCTGGACGTCTTGTAGCGCAGCGCCGACTCGATGGGGCGATCCTTCGGGCCCTTGACTCGGAACTTCTTCCCCTTGCCGAGCTTCATCCCCTTGCGGCGATAGTCGGAGTTGATGAACTCGGAGTAGGACCGCACCTGCTGGCGGCGACGGAAGGCCCGCAGCGCCGCCTCGACGCTCTCGGCCCCGTCTCCGTCGGAGGCGGTCTCCTCCTCCTTGGTCCGTTCGAACACGTAGACGTGCATCTCCGCCGGGAGGTCGCGCTCGGGGCGTGGCGAGGTCCACTTCATCTTGAGGTGGGTCTCGCGGGGCTGCGGGGGAACGGCCTCCCACTTGTTGGGAGGACTGATGCGATAACCGAACTCCCGGTCCATGTGGCCCTGGGCCGCGGCGGGCGCCAGGAGCACGGCAACCATCAGCGTCACCCGACTGGCGTCTTGTAGTGCCCTCATCATGGTCTCCCCTGTCTCGCGACCTCGCAGCCTCGCGCTCCCGTTCTCGTCGTGGAGCATCGTCTCCCCATGGACGCCGGAATGTCGTACAAGTATCTCAGTATCTCTTCTTTTTCTTTGAGTTTCTCCAACATCGATGATCGGGGCAGATCGCAGTCATGACGTGGTGGTGGTGGGCGGAGGTCACGCCGGGGTGGAGGCTGCGTGTGCCTCCAGCCGCGTCGGAGCGCGCACGGCCATCGTCACCCTGGACCCCGCTGCGGTGGGGCGGATGAGCTGCAACCCGTCCATTGGCGGCCTGGCCAAGGGGCAGATCGTCCGCGAGGTGGACGCCCTCGGCGGCATCATGGGCAAGGCCGCGGATCGAGCCGGGATTCACCATCGGCTGCTGAACCGGAGCAAGGGGCCGGCGGTCCAATCTCCTCGTTGCCAGTGCGATCGAGGGTTGTTCGCCGCCGCGATCCGAGCTCTGGTGGATGACGCCGGTGTCTCGGTCATCGGAGGAGAGGTGGCCGATCTGATCGTGCGAGAAGGTGAGGTGGCCGGCGTCGAGTTGGCGGATGGCGGGCGCCTCGAGGCGGACGCCGTGATCCTGACCACCGGGACCTTCCTTGGAGGCGTGCTGTGGGTGGGGGAGGAGTCCTCCACCGGTGGGCGGCTCGGAGAAGGTGCGGCGCACCGACTGGCGGAGCGTCTCCGGCGGCGGCGCTTCCGCCTCGGTCGCATGAAGACCGGGACTCCGCCGCGGTTCTTCGCCGACTCGATCGAGTGGGGCCGGACCGAAGCCCAGCCCACGGATGAGGCCCCGGTCCTGTTCTCATTCTCCGCCCAGCGACGCCCGTCAGACACCGTGGAGTGCGCCGTCACACGAACCGGGCGCGACGCTCACGACGTCATCCGGTCGCAGCTGGATCGATCCCCCATGTTCACCGGGGACATCTCCGGTCCGGGGCCCCGATATTGCCCGTCCATCGAGGACAAGGTGTTCCGGTTCCCGGACAAGGACGGGCATCAGGTCTGGCTGGAGCCAGAGGGGTTGGACTCGGAGTTGGTGTATCCCAACGGGATCAGCACCTCACTGCCTCGCGATGTGCAGGAGGCCTTCGTCCGCGCCATCCCGGCCCTGGAGGCGGTGGAGTTCGCCGCCCATGGCTACGCGGTGGAGTACGACCACATCGATCCCACGGAGTGCGCCCCGACCCTGGAGGCAAAGCGGCTCCCTGGGCTCTTCCTTGCAGGGCAGATCAACGGGACCACGGGCTATGAGGAGGCCGCCGGCCAGGGGCTGGTGGCGGGCGTGAACGCGGCTCGCGCCGTGCTTGGGGGTGAGCCCTTCGTTCTGGCCAGGCACGAGGCGTACATGGGGGTCCTCATCGACGACCTCGTCACCCGAGGAGTGAGCGAGCCCTACCGGATGTTCACCTCCCTGGCGGAACACCGGCTCCTGCTTCGGCATCACGACGCGGACGTGCGCCTGTGGCCACATGCTCGCAACCTGGGGTTGCTGGACCCCGCCCAGGCAGACGCCACGGCGGCCCGGTTCGAGCGTCGGAGGGCGGCCCGCGAGCTGCTGAGGTCGAAGCGGGTGGGTCGGACCACCGCTGGTGAGGCGCTCCGGAAGCCCGGGATCGGCTGGGAGGACGTGTCCGCGTCGGTGTCGGAGCTGGCGGCGTTGGGGTTGGATCAGCGAGACCGAGAGGAGCTCCTGATCGAGGCTCGATACTCGGGGTACATCGAGCGAGAGCAGGGGTTGATCGCTCGTCGGGCGGAGGCGGAGGGCACGCCCCTGCCTGCGGATCTCGAATACGCCGCCATTCCTCACCTGCGAGCGGAGGCGAAGGAGAAGCTGGGGCGGGTCAGGCCGTCCACCCTGGGCCAGGCGTCCAGGGTCTCTGGGATCGGTCCCGCGGATGTGGGGGCCATCATGGTGTGGCTGCGGGCGGTGGAGGGGACGACCTCGTGAGCTGGAGCCTCGAGTTCAGGGACTGCGGGAGGGTCATCGAGGTGCCCGAGAACGCCAACGTGAGGGAGGCGTGCATGCGCGAAGGCGTGCGCTTGTATGGGATGGTCGCGTCCTTCACCAACTGCGGCGGCGCCGCCAGGTGCGGCACCTGCAAGGTGACGGTGGTGGAGGGAGAGGACCGGCTCAGCCCGCCCACTCCGCCGGAGGTCGCTCGGAAGGGCGACGCGGGTACCCGACATCGTCTCGCATGTCAGGCCAATGTCCGCGGTGACGTGATCCTGCGACGGGGCTGGTGAGCCGCTACCATGCGGTCCACATGAGCGAAGTCCGATCATTCCAACTGGGGGAGCACGAGGTCATCCTCGAGACCGGCTCCGTAGCTGCGCGAGCCGAAGCCTCGGTGCTGGTCCGCTCGCGGGACGTCGTCGTGCTGGCGTGCCTGACGGTCTCCGAGGAACCTCGCGAGGACGCTGGCTTCCTGCCGCTCACCGTCGAGTACCGGGAGAAGGCCGCCGCTGCGGGGCGCATCCCTGGTGGCTTCGCACGTCGCGAGCTGCGCATGAGCGACCGAGAGGTCCTCGGCTCGAGGATGATTGATCGCGGGGTGCGACCGTTGTTCGCGCCTGGTCTCCGCCGGGAGGTGCTGCTTCACACCTGGGTCCTCTCGGCGCAGGGCGACGGGCCGGACCCCGTCATGCTGGCGGTGATCGGCGCCGCGGCGTGTCTGCATATGTCGGCGCTCCCGTGGAACGGTCCGGTCGCCGCCCTGCGGTTGCCCGACCCGGCATCCGGCGTCCTGGTGGTCGCGTCCCGAGCGGGCGTAGTGATGATCGATGGCGGCGCGGATGAGGTGGAGGAGCCCGAACTCCTGAGGCTGTTGGCCGGGGTCGGGGAGGCGCTGGACCCGGCCTTCGCCGCGCTGGACGAGCTGCGGATAGCGAGCGGCCCTGAGGGGTCGCCTCCGGAGCAGGAAGCGCCGGAGGATCTGCAACGGGCCGAGACTCGCGGAGCGCTGTTCGAGTCCGGATTGCGTCGGGACGGGCGGAGCCCGGAGGCCTTGCGCGAGGCCCATTGCCAGGTGGGTTGGCTGCCCACGCCGCATGGGAGCGCCCTCTTCAATCGGGGGCAGACCCAGGCCTCCGTGACGTGCACCATCGGGGCACCGACCAACGAGCAGTTGGTGGAGACCCTCGACGGCCTCGAGCGGCATCGGTTCATGCTTCACTACAACTTCCCCTCGTTCAGCGTCGGGGAGGTGCGCCAACCTCGGGGCCCCGGTCGTCGGGAGATCGGCCACGGCGCGCTGGCCGCCCGGGCCCTCGCCCCGGTGCTGCCGGGCAAGCGGGAGTTCCCGTTTGCCATCCGGGTGGAATCGGACATCCTCAGCTCGGATGGGTCTTCCTCCATGGCCACCGTGTGCGGAGCCAGCCTGGCCCTCATGGACGCCGGGGTCCCCATCAGTCGATCCGTGGCAGGAGTCGCCATCGGGCTGATGAGGGAGGGGGATGAGGCGGTGCTGTTGACCGACATCCTCGGCGAGGAAGACGGGGCGGGGGACATGGACTTCAAGGTCTGCGGGACCAGCCAGGGGGTCACGGCGTTGCAGCTGGACAGCAAGATCGGCGGGCTGGGCCACGAGCTCCTGGGGGCAGCCCTGGACCGTGCCCGTGAGGCCCGCGCCCGCATCCTGGAGATCATGGACGGCGTGCTGGGAGCTCCCCGCGAGGGGAGCGGGGGCGCTGGGCCCGCGGCCTTGTCCGTCAGCATCCCGGCGGCCAGCGTCGGTCGGTTCATCGGCCCCAAGGGGGCGAACATCAAGAAGCTGCAGCAGCAGTTCGGCGTTGACATCGAGGTGACCAAGGACGGACGGGTGTCGGTCGCAGGGATGAGTCGTTCGGATGCGGAGGCCTGTGCGGAGCGGGTGCGCGGACAGTTCGCGCCGATCGAGAACGGCGCCGTCTACGAGGGTCGAGTGGCCCGGGTCCTGGACACCGGGATCGTGGTGCAGCTGGGTGAACAGGCGGACGGATGGGTCCACATCTCCGAGTGGGAGCAGGGTCGTACCGAACGGATGGCGGACGTCGCTTCTCGGGACGACGCGGTCATCGTGCGGGTCCTGGGGGTGGATCACCGCGGTCGCATCCGGCTCTCCCGGAAGGAGGCTCAGCAGCGGGGTGACGAGCCGGTGCGGCGGCTCGGGGGTGGTGGGGGAGGGCGTCAGGGCTCGACGTAGCGTCGGACCTCCTCGATGAGGGTGTCCACGGAGAGCCGGTCCGTGTTGCGGATCGCGCGGTGGGACCACAAGAGTTGTCCCTCGGCGTCAACGAGCACCAGAGTGGGATAGGCGATATCGGCACCGTCCGGCCCGCCTCCCTCGTGGCGGACGCCGAACGCCGAGATCATGCGCAGCTCTTCGTCGGCCACGAATCGCAGGGGCGTGAACCGGCGTTGCAGCTCGCGGGCGGTTTCCTGGTCGGACGCGGAGACAGCCCAGATCGGCGAGGGGAGTTCCCGGGCGCGGTCGCGGAGCTGGCCCAGCTCCTTGAGGCAGACGGCTCACCACCTGCCGCGGAAGAAGACCAGGAGCGTAGGGCCTTCCAGGCTCTCTGAGGAGATGGCGGCGCCGTCAGCGTCGGTGGAGCGGAAGGAGGGGGCCCGCCGCGGCTGGTCGTATCCGGGGAACGCCATGACCACGAGGATCATGGTCCAGGCGATCCCCCCCAGGGCCGTGAGGAGGACGCCGCTCAGCAGGCGAGGGCTTGTACGCTCGCTACGAACGCCGGCCCAGGCGAGGACCGGAGCCATGGCCAGCATGGCCATGGGCACCCACGGGGTGGTCGGTTCGCTGCCCCAGAGACCCCACCAGAGCATCCATGCGGCTCCGACGGCGAAGGTGATCCATGCGGCGAGTATCAAGCGTCCTCGATCCAGAACAGGATCGTTGACGGGTCCAGCTTGTCGGCCTGGACCGCGACCTCGCGAGGGATGATGCGGGCCTGCTCGCCGTCCGTCGCGATGGCGGCCTGCCCCGCTTCCAATCGCGATGCCAGCCTGTCGTCCACCTGCATGCTGGGAATGCTGCCGTCCCCGGCGACGTAGTGCCAGCGTCTGCGGCCTTTACCCTTCTCCGGTGCCCCCCGCTCACGGATCAGCCGGCGCGCTTCATCCGCCTGCGCTTCCGTCGCCGCCGACTCGACCTCGTGGCGTCGCATCAACTGGTCCCCGGGCCCTCGCCCTTGCTTGGCCCTGGCCAGCTCCGTCTCGCTGATGAGCCCCGCCTTGTGGAGCGCGTCACCCAGATTGCCCATGGGCAGAGCGTAACAAAGGGAAGAGGAGCCACGCCTCTGGTTCAGCAGAACCCGGTCGTGGCTCCTCTTGGTGGATGGAGGCGGGGGGAATCGAACCCCCGTCCCGCGGCCCCTCATCATGAGCCTCTACGTGCGTAGTCGATCTTTTGAGTCTCGCCCCGACCTGCTCCGATCAACGGGATCAGGCCCGAGCCAGTCTGTTCGTGTCTCGCTCGCCTCGTCACAGACGGGAGTGCGCGAGCCAGTCCGCTGGTTGGTCGCTTCTGAAGGCCCGCGGACAGGGCCAGCGTCAGCGCGCGACAACTAAGCCGCGAGAGCGTAGTTGCTGTTGGCAACTAAAATGCCCACGGTGTTTAGAGAGGCCTCCGTGGAACCTCTGCACGCCACTCATGCCTTGGATGACCCGGTCGATACCAGTCGCCCCCGGCTGGGCCTGAGCCCGACGATGCCCGATAGCACCGCTGGGTATACGTTACCCGCCCCGGAGCGTGCGGGAAATCTCTCGTTGAGCCTCGCGCTTGGCCGCGTCCGCTCGCTTGTCGTGTCGGCGCTTTCCCGTGACCAGCGCCAGCAGGACCTTGGCGATGCCTCGCTCGTTGAAGTGGAGTTGGAGGGGGATGATGGTCCGGCCGGCGATCTGCACGGCCCGGGACAGCTTGCGCAGCTGCCGGCGATGGAGGAGCAGCTTGCGACGGCGGTCCGGATCGTGATTGGTCCAGCTCGCGGCGCCGTACTCGGGGATGTGGGCGCCGATGATCCAGGCCTCGCCCTTGTCTATCCGGGCGAACGCCTGACGGATGGAGGCCAGGCCGTTCCTCAGGCTCTTCACCTCCGTGCCGACGAGGACGATGCCCGCTTCCACGGTCTCTTCCACGTGGAAGTCGTGCAGCGCCCGCCGATTGCGGGCGACCACCTTGACCGAGGACTGGTCATCGGAGTCACGCTTCTTGTTGGTGTTCCTGGCCACTGTTGCAAGGAGGGTAGCCGAGTTTGCGAACCGCGGGGCCCTCTCCGCTGACCATAATAAGCTGCGTCTCGTGACCTTTGACGCAGGGAACTGCGGAGTCCACAATGGGGGGACCCGAATCCCCCAACCCGGAGTCCCTCCATGTGCCGCTCACTCTGTGTCGTGCTCCTCGCGGTCTCGTGTCTCTGCGCTCAGGGCCCCCTGCCTATCCCCGGTGGCTCCATTGTGTGGACCGACACCTCGCCGCCATCGGCGAACATGTACGACCCGCAGACCGGGACCACGACGGTCCTCAACAGCGCCTCGACGCTGATCTGGCCCACGGGGATCGTGGTCACGAGGGACCGTGACGTGGTCTTCGCGGACTTCAACGGGTTGACCCTGACGCGGGTCGACGTGTTGGGCAACTCCGCTGCTGCTGGGCTCGTGACCAACACCCCCAACCGCATCGCGCAGGACCACAACGGCGAGTTCATCGTGGCTGGCTACGCCACGGGCTCGTGGGGTGGCACCCCCGGTGGCTCCCCGTCCTCCATCCTCCGGGTCGATGCTGCGGGTGCCTGGACCTACGTGGCGACCCTCATCGGCAACCCGTTCACGGTCATCGTGGAGCCGACCGGCACCTTCGGGTTCGGGGACTACGTCCTGACCCTGCCGTTGCAGGGAGAGCTCCAGCGCATTGACAACGCCGGGACCGTGACCACCATCGCCAGCGGTCTCTCCACCCCAACAGGAGTGGCCAACTTCCCCAACGGCGACTACGCCGTGGTGCTGTCTTCCACCGACTCCATCGTCCGCATCCCGCGCAACGGCGGCGTCCCCACCACGTGGGTTCCGGCAGGGGTCCTGGGGAACATCAAGGACATCCTGCCCGATGGGGAAGGTGGCTTCTACGTTACGGAGGCAGGGGGGATGCTGGGTTCCCGGCTGATGCACGTGGACCCCACGGGCGCGGCGACCCTGGTGCTCGGGAACTCCACGTTCGGCATCCTGCAGTGTGCCGCCATCGCGCCCCACCTGACCGGACCGCCCAACCCGGGTACGGGTGCGACGCAGGGGCTGTTCGGCTTGGCGGTGTCCTTTCCCCAGCACGCCAACACCCCCTACACCACGGTGATCTCCGAGTCCATCTTTCCGGGTATCACCTTTGGCGGCGGTGATCCGAGGGGCACCCCTCTGAACCCCACCCCCTTGTTCCTGCAGTCGTTGGGCGTGGGAGTCCCGCCATTCACCACCAACTGGGTGGGGACCCTGGACGGGTCGGGCAACGCCGCGATCCTGATGGATCTCACGCCGCTTCCCGTCGGCGCGTTCGCCGGGTCTCGGGTGTATATACAGGTGGGCGTCCTGGATTTCATGGCCCCTACCGGCATCAGCAAGATGAGCAACGTCGTCACGCTCGCATTCAACTGATAAGCGACCCATGGACCAACCCACCTTCGTCGTCGGACTGGGACGGTCTGGCTCCAGCTATCTGCACGGATTGCTCAACCGTCACCCCAGGATCGCCCTGACCAACGAGGCGCACGTCATCGACGTGCTCTCCGGTCTGGTGGATGTGTTCACGACTCCTTTGACCGAGCGGAACGAGAACCTGGGGATCATGGGGGTGATCAACCCGGACTACGCTCCCGTGGTGCTCAGCCTCTTCGAGCGTTACCTGGACACGGTGCTCAAGAAGTTCTTCGCCGAGTGTTTTCCGGACAAGGACTTCACGCACTGGGGAGACAAGCTGCCCTCCACCAAGGCAGTGCAGCAGATCCACGCCTACTATCCCCACACCAAGTTCATCATGCTGGTGCGGGACCCAAGAGACGTGGTCTGCTCCTTCGTGGGCTACCACCGCAAGCGGTTCGGCGATGACGAGTCCAAGGCGTACCTGTTCGCGCCGGAGAATCAGGCGCGGCGGTGGGTGGAGGTCTATGACGAACTGCTGGCCGAGCTCAGCGATTACCACCTGGTGCGTTATGAGCGGTTCATCCAGCAGCCGGCGGAGACCATGGAGGGGATCCTGGACTACCTGGGGCTACCCCACGCCGAGGAGGTGTTCGAGCAGATCCGGATGACGGATTTCCTGGCGTATCAGCGGACCTCCTCTCCGGTCACGGGAAGCGTTGGCCGATACGCCACGGACCTGGACCCGGAGAACCTGGCGTTCGTGGAAGACCATTGCGGGCCGCTCATGCGACGGTTCGGCTACCTGCAGTGATGGTCAGGTCTTGGCGGGCTTCGGGCAGGACCGGAGAGGTCGTTCCGCCGCCAGGGGGGGGAGGATGCCGAGGGGGGGATTTGAACCCCCACTCCCAAAAAAGGGAACTAGGACCTGAACCTAGCGCGTCTGCCAATTCCGCCACCTCGGCCGGTGGTGCGCGGCATGATGCCAGCCTGCGGGGTGAAGGGCAACCTCGTGTGAGGAGGTTGACATGACGGACGTCCCGACAGCACAAGTCACCCTGGTGGCCCAGGAACGGGGCCTGGCGGACGCCTGGGGCCGGTCCTGTGGCGATCTGCCGGGAGTCACGGTCCACCACGGCTCCATCCTGGACGTCGGGTGCGACGCTATGGTCAGCCCTGCCAACAGCTTCGGCCTCATGCGGGGCGGGATCGACGCGGTGTACATGACCCGGTTCGGGGAGGGACTGGAGCGACGCCTTCAGGATCAGATCCGGGTGCGTCACCACGGAGAACTCCTGGTGGGGATGGCCGAGATCGTGGCCACCAAGGACCCGTCCGTTCCGTGGTTGATCGCCGCCCCGACCATGAGGTTGCCGACCTGCCTCGGGGAGACGGTGAACCCGTACCTGGCAGCCCGCGCCGTGTTGCTCCTGGTGACGCGAGGCCGCATGCCCTTCGGGGATCACGCTGGTGAGCCGGTGTGCGGCCACGTCCGACACCTCGCGCTTCCCGGTCTGGGCACGGGTGTGGGGGGCGTGAGCCCGGAGGCCTGCGCGCGTCAGGTCCGTGCCGCGTTCGACCACGTCTACGGCGGCGGCCCGGAGGTGCCTGGGGATCACCTCACGGCCGCGCAGGAGCAGAGGAAGCTGCTGGAAGGCTGACCCAGTCGGCGTCAGCCTTCGGTCACCTCCGTGAGGACGCGGGCGACCTCTTCGGGGGCGTCGAGTCCGAGGTCGTGGCCCGCTCCCTCCAGGACCTGGATAGGGCAATCCAGAAGCTCCGCGAGCCGATGGCTGTTCGATGGAGGGACCAGCTTGTCCGCGGACCCGACCACCACCAGTCGGCGCCCCGGCAGTTCGGGCAAGACGGAGCGGATCTTCCACCCCATGGCGGCGAACAGCTGTCGGGTCCCGTTGGCGGCGCTGAATCCCTCGGCTTGCTGGATGCGGTCCAGTTCACCGGGGAGGTCGGGCTCCGAGACGAGGAGCTCCGGGCGGACCAGTTCCGGCATGTTGACCCGATGATCGAGGGACAGGTAGCGGACGCTGCGGGCCGCCATGCGGCAGATGGAGGCGCCGGAGAGCCGCCAGAACCCGCTCTCTCGAGCGCTCGACGAGAACAGGGTCAGGGAGGAGGCGTCCGAGCCGAGCTGGGCAGCGAGCGCTGGGGCGATCATGCCGCCGAGGCTGAGTCCGGCGCAGTGGTAGGGCGGCGGCAGCCGCAAGGCCCGTAGGGTCTCCAGGTGCAGACCCCCGTGCTCCTGGATCGTCCCTGGTACTCGGAGGTGGGAGCTCCGGCCGAACCCGGGGTTGTCAGGAAGGACCAATCGAAGCCGGTGCTGCGTGAGGGCGGCGACCCGGGACCAGCAGGCGGCGACCCTGCCCAGGCCGTGGACGAGCACGACTACCGGGCCGTCGTCGCCGACGACCCGGACCCCCAGGGGACCGACCCCCTCGACGGGGGCCGGTAGCTCGAATTGGTCGCTCAATACCGGTAGTGCCCGGGCTTGAACGGCCCGTTCTGGGGGATGCCCAGGTAGGTGGCCTGATCTTCCGTCAGGGTGGTGAGCTTCACGCCGAGCTTCTCGAGGTGGAGGCGAGCCACCTCCTCATCCAGGTGCTTGGGGAGGGTGTAGACGGAGTTGCCGTAGTCCGACCCCTTGGTCCAGAGCTCGATCTGGGCCAGCACCTGGTTGGTGAAGGAGTTGGACATCACGAACGAGGGGTGCCCGGTGGCGCAGCCCAGGTTCAGGAGGCGACCCTCCGCCAGGACGATGACGGAGTGTCCGTCGGCGAACTTCCACTCGTCCACCTGGGGCTTGATGTTGATGCGCTCGATGCCCGGGATCGCGGACAGCTCCGCCATCTGGATCTCGTTGTCGAAGTGGCCGATGTTGCCGACGATGGCGTTGTGCTTCATGGCTGCCATGTGCTCGGCGGTGATGATGTCCTTGTTCCCCGTGGAGGTGATGAACAGATCCGCTTCCGAGACCACGTCCTCAACGGTGCGGACTTCGTAGCCCTCCATGGCTGCTTGCAGGGCGCAGATGGGGTCGATCTCGGTGACGATGACACGTGCCCCCTGCCCGCGAAGCGCCTGAGCGCAGCCCTTACCCACGTCACCGTAGCCGCAGATCACCGCGATCTTGCCGGCGAGCATGACGTCCGTGGCCCGGCAGATGCCGTCCACCAGGGAGTGGCGGCAGCCATACAGGTTGTCGAACTTGGACTTGGTCACGGAGTCGTTCACGTTGATGGCCGGGAACGGCAACTGCCCCTGCTCCTGGAGTTGGTAGAGGCGATGAACCCCCGTGGTGGTCTCCTCCGACACGCCCTGGATGACGGCGGCCATCCTTGTCCACTTGTCGGCGCTGTTGCCGAGGCTGTTGCGGAGCAGATCGAGCACCGCGCACCACTCCTCCGAGTCGCCGGAGGAGGCGGCGGGGACGCTCCCGGCCTGTTCGTACTCGGCGCCCTTCATCACCAGCAGGGTGGCGTCGCCGCCGTCGTCCACGATGGTGTTGGGGCCGTCGGCGTCGGGCCAGGTGAGGGCTTGCTCGGTGCACCACCAGTACTCCTCGAGGGTCTCGCCCTTCCAGGCGAAGACGGGGATGCCCTGGGGGTTCTCCGGGGTGCCGTCCCGTCCGACGGCGATGGCGGCGGCGGCGTGGTCCTGGGTGGAGAAGATGTTGCACGAGGCCCAACGGACCGCGGCGCCCAGATCTGCGAGCGTCTCCATGAGGACCGCGGTCTGGATAGTCATGTGCAGAGAGCCTGTGATGCGACAGCCCGCGAGGGGCTTGCTCTCGCCGTAGCGTTCGCGGAGGGCCATGAGGCCAGGCATCTCGTGCTCGGCCAGTTCGATCTCCTTGCGCCCGAAGGCGGCGAGACTCAGGTCCGCGACCTTGAAGTCCAACTGCTTGACGGTCATCAGTGATTCTCCGGTGTTTGCGGCGCTTCCTTGCGCGCGCGGATCAGAAAGAGAGGGAGTTCGACCCGGGCACCTTCCGGGTGCTCGGGCGTGTAGGCGTCGTCAACGGATTCGGTGACGATGTCGTGGAATCGGGACGCGCGGAGCCGGGACTCGAGATCCCGCGGATCGAGGCCGAGGCGCAGGTCTGCCATGGTGTCGCGCATCCAGGCTTCGCGGTGGGGGAGGAGGTCCTCGACCACCAGGACGCCGCCGGGCTTCAGCACCCGCCGAGCCTCCCGGAAGAACGCGGTGGGGTCGGGGGCGTGGTGCAGGACCAGCCCTGCCATGACGCAATCCACCTCTTCGTCCGCGAGGGGCAGGGCGTCGATCTCACCCTGTCGGAACTCCAGTTGGCACTTCGCTTCCGCGAGGTTGGCGCGAGCCCGTTCGAGCATGGCCGGGGCGTGGTCCACCAGGATCAGCTTGGAGACGATGGTCCCGAGAGACTTGGCCAGGTATCCGGTGCCGCAGCCGACGTCGGCGACGACGAGGCTGGGAGAGACGAGGTTCGCGGCGACGCGAGCACGAGCGGCGCCCGTCTTGAAGTCGGAGCCGATCACGTCCCACTCGGACGCGACCTTGTCGAAGTAGGACCGGCTGCGCTTACGACGCTCGTCCAGCACCGCTCCAAGGCGTTCTACGTCCTCGGCGGTCTCCGGCGCCCGCGCCAACTCCGTCTCCACCGCGGCCCAGAGGTCATCCGGCAGGGCGGCGCCCCGGCGCAGGCTCACGAAGGTCCAGGTGCCTTCCTTGCGGTCCTGGACGAGCTCGGCTTCCCGCAACTGACGCAGGTGATTGCTGAGTCGGGAGGTGGAGAGGCCGAGGACGCGCGCCAGCTCGCCCACGGCGAGCTCCTCACGGGCGAGGAGGCCGAGGACGCGGAGCCGGGTCGGGTCAGCCAGCAGTCTGAACAATCCAGGGAGGGTCTGGGTCATGGATCTCCCTTAGATCATAACTTCATGACATAGTGAACAAACCCGTTTTCTGGCGGATATTCTGTGCAAACGGGGGTGGGGTCAGCCCTCCCCGGCCATGAAGTCCAGGGCGGGTGGTTCGTGGGCGGTGAGCTTCTCGAAACGGTCCCGGAAGGCCTCCGGGGTGATGCCCGCCGTGGCCGCCAGATCGTTCACCCTCCGCTCGTCTTCGAAATCGGAGCGTCGGAGGCGGTGCATGTAGCGTCTCGCCACCCGGTATCGGACGGCGTTGATGTCGACCATCCGAACCCGTGTGCGGCCGGACTCCGGGTCGAGCATCTGTTCGAACGGCACCGGGACGAAGTGACCGCCCTGGATGGAGACCATGGCGCCGTGTCCGCCCTGGGTCAGGAACTTGGCCGCGGCGTATCCCAGCTCCCGGGTGTACTCCAGGTCGGACGGGATGGGGGCCGCGCAGCGCAGCTCGTAGCCGATGTTCTTGGAGACGATGGTGGGTGAGAGACCGAGGGCGTCCAGTCTCTTGCGGACCTCTCTCTTGAGCAGCCGGCCGGTGTCGAACTCCGCGAGGCGTATGTGCCCGTGGTCGTCTCGCTCCACGTCTCCGAGTCCGGACAGATCCTGCGGGTTGATGCCGTAGGCCACCCCCTCGGCGATGATGGCGACTCCGTCGCGCCGTCCGCGCGCGAGGCCGGTGATGACGGCCCCGACGAGGGTGTCGACCACGTCCGAGAACGGCGTGAGCGCGGGGCCGAACTCCTCAGGTATCAGGGTGAGCGTGGCGCCGGAGGCCTTGCCGATCCCGAGGGCCAGGTGACCGGCCTTGCGCCCCATGGCGATGAGGAAGAACCAACGTCGGGTGGTGCGCGCGTCCACCATGAGGTTCTGGACGATCTGGACGCCGACGGAGCGCGCCGTCTGGTAGCCGAAGGTGTCGATGGACGGGGGGAGATCCAGGTCGTTGTCGATGGTCTTGGGGACGTGCACGACCTTGATGCGGTCCCGGGAGGCTTCGGCGAGGCGCAGGGCGGACAGCGCCGTGTCGTCGCCTCCTATGGTGATGAGGTGGTCGACGCGGAGACGCTGCAGGGACTCAAGCGCCTTGGCCAGGAGGGCCGGGTCCCGTGTCGGGTTGGCGCGGGACGTGCCCAGAACGGAGCCACCCTGGAAGTGGAGCTGCCCCACCCCCTCCTCCTCCAGCACGGTGACATGCTCGGTGTCGCCGGCCATGAGGTGTTCGAAACCGTTCTGGAGACCCAGGACCTCCCAGCCGTGGATTGCGCCGCGGATGGCCGCGGCGGAGATGACGCTGTTGATCCCGGGGGCGGGGCCGCCGCCGACCAGGATCCCGACTCGTTGTCGTTCGCTCATCGTTGACCTCGTTACTCCGCTTCGTCGCCGAGGACGATGCCCATGCCCTTGGCCGCGCGCACTCGCGATCCGGCGGTGTCCACCTTGCGCACAGGTTGGTGGATGACCTGGTCGAGTGGGACCGTGGTGACCTTGCCGTTGACCAGGGCAACCATGCGACCCCACTGGCCGGCTTCAACGGTCTCTACCGCGTGGCTGCCCATGAGGGTGGCGAGCATGCGGTCGAAGGACGTGGGGTTGCCGCCTCGTTGCAGGTGCCCCAGGACGGTGGCCCGGGCCTCAACGCCCGCCCGGACGGCGAGCTCTTCCGCCACCCGTTGGCCGATGCCTCCGAGGTTGAGCCGGGTGCTGCCTGGGGCCGCGGAGCGGATAGGCTCCTCACCGGCCGGGCTCGCTCCCTCCGCCACCACCACCACCGAGAAGTGCCTCTGGTACGCCATGCGGCGTTTTATCTTGGCCACCACGGGCTCCCAGCGGAACGGGATCTCCGGGATGAGGATGGCGTCGGCGCCGCCGGCGATGCCGGCGTGCATGGCGATGTGCCCGGTGTCGCGGCCCATGACCTCCACCACCATGACCCGATCGTGGGCTTCCGCCGTGGCGTGGAGTCGATCCACGGCTTCCGTAGCGAACGAGGCCGCGGTGTCGAAGCCGAAGGTGATCTCGGTGCCCGGGATGTCATTGTCGATGGTCTTGGGGACGCCGACCACGTTCAGCCCGGTCTCCTGCTGCAGTCGAGCGGCGATGCCGAGGGTCCCGTCGCCACCGACGGCGATGAGGCCTTCGCAGCCGATTTCCTCAAGGCCGCGCTTGACCTCCTGGGCGCGGTTCTCGGTGGATTCGCCCCATGCGAACGGGTCGCCGCGGTTGGTGGTGCCGAGGATGGTGCCGCCGAGGCGCAGGATGCCCCGCACGTCCTCTCGCCCGATCTCCCGGGTCCGTCGAGGGTGCTCCAGGAGTCCATCCAGGGAGTCCTCGATGCCGACGACGGTCCAGCCCAGCTCCGTGACGCCGTGCTTTACCACGGCTCGAATCACGGCGTTGAGGCCCGGAGCGTCGCCGCCTCCGGTCATGATGGCGACCCTGCGGTTTTCCATGGCCCACCTTGTACGCGGATCGCCCCATGGAAGCCAGTCACCCCGTAGAATCTCAGCGTGCAGGTGGAGATCGAGGACAGGAACGACGACGGACGCGGTCGCGGCCGCGTCGGTCGACGGGTGGCGCTGGTCTCCCAGGCCCACCCCGGAGAGCGGGTCACCATGCGGGTGGATCGGCACACCGGGGGCACCCTCCAGGGGCGGGTGGCGCGGCTCTTGCGGGCGGATCCGGGTCGTGTCCCGACCACCTGTGCCCACGCTTTCCACTGCACCGGTTGCGTGCTGTTGCAGGCGACTCTCGCGGACGAGGAGCGCTTCAAGGCGGGGCGGGTGGCGGGCGCGGTGGCGACGGTGAGTGGGCCTTCACCGGAGCCGACCCTGCGGGGGGAGGGCCTGTTCGGATATCGACACCTGGCCAAGCAGGTGTTCGCCCGCCGTGAGGGGAAGACCATCCTCGGTTCCTACGTCGCCGGGACCCACCGGGTGACGGACAACGAAGGCTGCCCGATCCTGGCGGAGCCGCTGCGTGACGTGCTTCGAAGCGTGGTAGAGGTGGCCAGGGAGCTGGACGCTGCGGTGGATGATCGACGCCGCGACACCCCGGGGCTTCGTTACGCGGTGGCGAGGCTGTCGAGGGCCAAGGGGCATGTCCTGCTGACCATCGCGACCTCGGAGGGCCGCGGCGGGGATGGGGAGGCCCTGGCGCGTCGCGTGTTCGAGGAGTCCGCGGTCGTGTCCGGCGCCCATCTTCTGGTGAACGATGATCCGGGCAACGCGGTCCTCGCTGGTGCGCTGCATCATGTGGCGGGGGACCGCTTTGTCTCGGAGCGGGTGGCCGGTCACGACCACCAGATCGGGCCGCGCACCTTCTTTCAGGTGAACCCGGCGGCGGCGGAGCGCTTGTTCGCGGTGGCGCTGGAGTGTGCCGGCAGCGGCGCGCGCTGTCTCGAGGGCTACGCGGGGGTCGGGGCGTTGACCCTGCCCTTGGCGGATCGCTTTCAGCACGTGGTGGCGGTTGAATCCAACCCGGAGGCGGTGGGTGTGCTGCGCGACGCGTCGCAGCGCGCAGCCGTGGAGGTGCGCCAGGGGGACGCCGCCCAGCTGATCCCGGTGCTGCTCGCGGCGGCGTCATGGGATGCGGTGGTCCTGGACCCACCTCGCCGCGGTCTGGACGCGGAGGTGACCGCGGCGTTGGCTCGTTGTGACGCGCCGCGGATCGTGTTGCTGAGCTGTGACCCAGGCACTCTCACCAGGGACCTCCCGGCGCTGACCGCGGCGGGCTACCAGGTTCGTCGGGTGGTGCCCGTGGATCAATTCCCCCGGACCGCTCACGTCGAGACCGTGACCCTCCTGGACCGATGAGGCTCTACGACACTCATTGTCACATCCAGGACCCGGTGTTCGATCAGGACCGGGAGGCCGTGATCGAGCGCGCGAGGAACGCCGGCGTCGTCGCGGTGCTGGCGGTGGCGGAGGACCTGGCGGACGCTCACCGCGTGTTGGAGGTCGCGGATCGGCACCCGGACTTCATCGTCCCAGCCATCGGGGTCCACCCCGATCGGGCGCCCCTGGTGGACGACCAGGAGGTGGAGGCGGTGGAGCGGCTGTTGCGAGCCGAGGCCCATCGGCTCGGCGCCGTTGGTGAGATCGGACTGGATCACCGGCCCTGTTGGGACGACAGGGCGCGGGCGCGGCAAGGGGATGTGTTCAGGCGCTTTCTGCGACTTGCCACAGAGCTCCGGTTGCCGGTGACGGTTCACTCACGGGGCGCCGGACGCCATGCGGTCGCCACCCTGTTGGAGGAGGCTGTGGGGCGGGCCTGCCTCCACGCTTTTGACGGGCGGGCGGTGTTCGGGGAACAAGGCGCGAGGGGTGGCATCGCGTTCTCCATCCCCCCGTCCGTGGTCCGCAGCCGGGTCAAGCAGAAGCTGGTCCCTCGTCTGCCGTTGACGTCCCTGCTCCTGGAGTCTGACAGCCCGGTGCTGGGCCCCGACGCCGAGGTGCGGAACGAGCCCGCCAACCTCCTCGTGGGGTTGTCGAAGGTGACAGAGCTCTCCGGCATGGGCGAGGAGGCCCTGGCTCTCCAGATCGAAGAGAGCACGGCCCGTGTGTTTCCGCGGCTGACCGAAGTCGGGCACGGCTGAGCCCGAGGGGAGATCGGACTGCCACGGCGATCGCGCCACGTGGCCCGCGGGGCGACATCAAGGAGTCTCAAGTCTGTTGAGCAACTGGAGTTGAAGAAGCTGGGGTTGCTCTTTGGCAAATCCCCATAGCGGTTAGAGTGAGCGCGCATGAACTCGTTCACCATCAAGGGTTTCCGACCGGTTTCGTGGCTGGTCCTGGGTTCGATGTGTGTCGCCGTCTCCGGCTGCCTCTCCCCAGAGGAGGCGGTGGCGGAGGTCGACGCCGAGGCCTACGACATCGTCAGCGTCAAGCAGGAGGACGTGTACGGGGAGCCGAGACCGTTCTCCGTGGACCCGTTGAAGCACCGGGTGATGTCCACGATCCTCGATCCGGCCACCGGACTGGTGAAGGAAGGGGCGTCGCTTCGACTCGATCTGGCCACGGTCCTGGAGGTCGCGGCGGTGAACAGCCGCGAGTTCCAGGCGCAGAAGGAGCTGCTCTTCCAGGCAGCCCTCGGTCTCATGACCGAGCGAGAGGACTTCCGCGCCAGCCCGTTCGGGACGGTCGGGACCGGGGCCGCCAGCACACGGGGCTCCGAGTCCATCGACGCCGACACACAGTTCGGTGTCACCCAGATGCTGGAGACCGGGGGCTCTTACGCCCTCTCCCTGGGTCTGGACTTCCTCCGAGTGGTCAGCTCGCCCACCAGCGAGCGGTTCAGCTCGTTCCTCAACCTCTCCATCAGCCTGCCGTTCCTGCGCAACGCGGGGCGTGAGATCGCCTACGAGAACCTCATCCAGGCGGATCGCGACGCGCTCTATGCGTTACGCAACTTCGAACGGTACAAGCAGACCTACGGGGTCGCGGTGCTCACTCAGTACCTGCGGACCCTGGCCCAGTCCGAGCGCATCGCCATCGCAGAGGCCAACTATCGGAACCTGCAGATCGCTCGTCGTGAGGTGGAGGCGCGCTTCACGGAGGGCCGGGTGAGCCGGGTCGAGGTCGACCAGAACCGACAAGCCGAGTTGTCCGGCGAGGTCGGGGTGATCAACGCCAAGCTCACGTACCAGGCTTCCCTGGACTCGCTGAAGGACTTCCTGGGACTGCCCGTCGACCTGATCATCACCGTGCGCAAGGAAGACCTGACCTTGCTGGACGGGCTGGTGGAGCAGAAGTTCGACGTCGGTGAGGGACGGGCGTTGGATGTGGCGTTCTCCAACCGCCTGGACTTCCGCAACGTGGTGGACTCGGTGGCGGACGCCGGTCGTCGCGTCGTCGTGGCCGAGAACGGCCTGCTCCCAGACCTGACCTTGAACCTGGCGGCGGCCCCTGTGAGCAAGACCCTCAACCCGCTCAAGTACCGCTACGACGACGGCACCTACACCGCGGCCCTGGACATGGACCTGGGGCTGGACCGTGACCTGGAGAGCATCGCGCTGCGCCAATCCATGATCAACCTGGAGGTCTCCCTGCGATCCCAGGAGGACGCTCGGGAGGGGATCAAGCTGGATGTGCGGGCGGCGCTTCGGGGGTTGATCCAGGCCAGTGAGAACCACCGCATCGCCCGGCTCGCGGTCGAGCTCGCGCGCAAGCGCGTGAGCGACACCCGCGACCTGCAGCGTGAAGGACGGGCCATCACCCGTGACTTCCTCGAAGCCCAGGAGTCCCTCGTTCAGTTTGAGAATGATCTGGTGGACAGGACGGTTAACTATCGCATCGCGTTCCTCGATCTCTTCCGAGACACCGGGGCACTGGTGGTGAACGCGGAAGGACTGAATCATGAGTTATCACGAGACCTCCTCGTCGGTGAGTAGGCTCGGGCCCGTCGGGCTCGCCCTCCTCTGTTGCCTGAGCGCTTGCGCCGACGGCTCGTCGGAAGACGCGACCCGCAACGCCGACCTCGTCGCCGTCAAGACTGGTCCGTTGCGCATCTCCGTGCGGGAAGGCGGGGACCTGGAGTCCGGCCGCCCGGTGATCGTGCGCAGCGAAGTGGAAGGGCGGAACGCCATCATCGAGCTGGTGGAGGAGGGGTCCTTCGTCAAGGTCGGGGACGTGGTCTGTCAGCTGGACAGCGCTGGTCTCGAGAAGGAGATCCAGTCCCAGGAGTTGAAGGTGGACGGGGCCAAGTCCGACGTGAAGCAGTCGGAGGAGGACCTGGCCATCCAGCAGAAGCAGAACCTGGAGGCCATGAAGGAGGCCGAGACCAAGCGCATCCTGGCCAAGCGCGCCTACGAGGCGTACCTGAACGGGACCCTGCCGCTTGAGCGCAAGAAGCTGGAATCGGACCTCACGGTCTCCAAGGAGGAGTTGAAGCGGGCCGAGACCGAGGCCCAGGCCTCCCTGCGGTTGTTCGAGAAGGAGATCATCCCCAAGACACAGCTCGAGGCGGATCAACTCGGGCAGAAGAAGGCAGTTGAGAGGGTGGCCATCGCCGAGAAGAACCTCACCCACTTCAACGAGTTCACCTGCAAGGACGAGTTGCAGAAGCTCAAGTCGGACTGGGACGTGGCGGAGATCGCCTTCGAGCGAGTCTCACAGCAGTGCGCCTCCAGCATGGCCCAGAAGCAGGACATCGTCACCACCAAGAAGAAGAACTACGAGCTCGAGACCGAGCAGTTCGAGAAGCTCAAGGGTCAGATCAAGAACTGCATCATCAAGTCCCCGGCCTCGGGGCTGGTGGTGTACGCCCGTGAGCGGAGCCGTCGTGGGAACGATGAGCCGGTGGCGCTCGGCAAGGAGATGCGGGAGCGGGAGGAGATCCTGCGGATCCCGGACCTGTCTAACATGATCGTGCAGCTGGACGTGCACGAGTCCTCCATCAAGAAGGTGAAGCGCGGCCAGCGCGCCTGGGTGACGGTGGACGCCCTGCCTGGGACGGTGTTCCCCGGCACCGTCACCCGCGTGGCCCTGGTGCCTTCCAGCCAGTCCTCCTGGATGAACCCGGACCTCAAGGTCTACGAGACGGTGGTCAAGCTCGAGGAGGTCATGGAGGGGATCAAGCCGGGTATGCACGCCCAGGTGGAGGTCCTGGTGGACGAGCTGAAGGACGTCATGCAGGTTCCGCTGCAGTGCGTCGCCCAGTCCGGTTCCCGCACGTTCATCTACGTCAGCAACGGCGACCAGATCGAGCTGCGTGAGGTCGAAGTGGGGATGAACAACCAGAGCTTCGTCCACGTGAAGTCGGGGCTGAAGCTCGGAGAGATGGTGTACCTATCTCGACCCGACGATGCGCCGGCGCTGCCCAAGCCGGCGGAGAAGGAGTTCATGGCGGCGTCGGACGTGCCAGCTTCAGAGGACCAGGGCAGCGGTCCCGGCGGTGCGCGGGGCCGACCTGGCGGTCGTGCAGGCGCGCGTCCGGAGGGCGGCGCGGGTTCCGGGTTCGGCAACATGACGCCCGAGCAGATGAAGAAGATGCGCGAGCGCTTCAACAACATGTCGGACGAAGAGAAGGCGGAGTACATGAAGCGCATGCGCGAGGGCCGGGGCGGCGGCGGTCGCGGCGCAGGAGGTCGTGGTGGTCGATCTCGAGGCGGCGGCGGCGACCGATGACCGTCGCCGCGCCTGCTGTCGTCCAGTTCGACGGAGTCACCAGGGTCTACCAGATGGGAGACACGGAGGTCCGTGCCCTCGCGGGCATTGACCTGACCATCACCGAGGGGGACTTCGTCGCCATCATGGGGCCGTCCGGTTCGGGCAAGTCGACCGCGTTGAACTTGCTCGGGTGTCTGGATCGACCCACCGCCGGCTCCTACCTCCTCGGAGGCAGGGACGTGGCGACCATGGACGACAACGAGCTGTCCACCATCCGCAGCGAGCGGGTGGGCTTCATCTTCCAGTCGTTCAACCTGATCTCGTCGTTGAACGTGTTGGAGAACATCGAGGTGCCGTTGTTCTACGCTGGCTGGAACAGCCGCAAGGCCCGCGCCCGTGCGGTGGAGCTGGCGGAGCGGGTCGGACTTGGCGACCGTGGTGGACACCGACCCACGGAGCTCTCCGGTGGGCAGCAACAGCGCGTCGCCATCGCCCGCGCCCTGGCCAACAACCCGACCATCATCCTGGCGGACGAACCCACCGGGAACCTGGACAGCAGCACCGGTGTCGAGATCATGGACATGCTGCGGGGCCTCTCCGATGAGGGGCGGACCATCATCATGGTCACTCACGAGGATGACGTGGCCGCGCAGGCCCGCCGCATCGTCACGTTCAAGGACGGTCTGATCCTCAGCGACGAGGACATCTCGTGAGCCGGTTCTGGCGCATCACGAGGCTGGGAGCGCGGAGCCTCATGCTCCACCCGCTCCGGTCCTTCCTGACGGCCCTGGGCATCATCATCGGCGTCGGCACGGTGATCTACATGCTGGCCATCATCGAGGGGCGCTCCGCCGAGACCCAGCGCAAGATCCGTGCGCGCGGGGCCACCAACATCCTGGTGAAGGCGAAGAAGCCGTCGGAGGAGAACAACCAGACGCAGAGCCGGTCCCGGATGGTGACCTACGGCCTCACCTGGGCCGATCTGGACGCCATCACGGAGTCGCTGGAGAGCGTGGACATGGTGGTCCCGATCCGGGACATCAACGCCACCATCTACCGCAACGAGTTCAGCCTCGACACCATCACCATGGCGACGATCCCCGAGTATCAGGACATCACCCGATCGAAGCTGGTCCGGGGCCGTTGGTTCACCCAACTGGAGATGGAGCGCTCCGCGCCCGTCATCGTCATCGGAGCGGAGCTCAAGCAACGCATCTTCCTTTATCGAGAGTCGCTGGGTGAGTCGTTGCGCATCGGTTCCAAGGTCTTCACCGTCATCGGTGAGCTGGCGCCTACGGTGACCAGCGACGAGCGCGAGGGCCAGACCAGGGATCGCGCTGGTTACATCCCTCTCAGCTCCGTTCGGGAGCGGTTCGGTGAGCGCAACGTCAAACGCTCCTCCGGCAGCGTCGAGATCGAGAAGGTGGATCTCCATCAGCTCATCGTTCAGGTGGGCGATCTGGACGACGTGTTGGCCACGTCGAAGGCGATCCAGACGTTACTCAAGCGCTTCCACAAGAAGGAAGACTACGAGCTGGATGTTCCCCTCAAGCTGCTTACCGAGGCCGAAGAGGAAGCGCGTCGATCCAAGAACCTGTTCGGGTCCATCGCGGCCATCAGCTTGCTGGTGGGGGGCATCGGCATCATGAACATCATGCTGGCGAGCGTCACGGAGCGCACCCGGGAGATCGGCGTACGTCGTGCGTTGGGGGCCCACCGCCGGGACATCACCCTACAGTTCCTGGTCGAGACGCTGCTGCTCTCCGTCGTCGGCGGGATGATCGGGATCGTCGGCGGCGTGGCGGCGACGCGTATCCACGAGGCGCTGATCCCGGATGATCCTCAGACGGTCATCACCCCGGAGAGCGTCTTGCTGGCCTTCGGCATCTCGGCCCTGGTGGGCATCCTGGCGGGGCTCTACCCTGCAATCCGGGCCGCCCACATGGACCCCATCGAGGCGCTGCGCCACGAGTAGGCTGGCCGCCGCCCATGGGGGCGGCCAGCCTTCACGGGAGTGATGGGGGCCTGATCAGGGCGCGTCGAGCCACGTGACCAGCATGCTCGGGCCGCTGGACGGGACCGAGATCTCCACCACTCCGCCACCGACGTTGGTGAACGGCAGCGGGATGGCGTTCAGAGGTTGGGTCAACAGCGGCAGGATCTGCTGCACGATGCCGTCGATGCCCACGAGCGCGGCCACCGCATCACCGCCGGCCATGGCGCCGCCGGCGGTGGAGGTCACGGTGGTCGCTCCCGGAGTGATGGACAGGGTCCCGGTCGTGGGGTCGATGGTGACCGTGAGGGCAGAGTGGGCGGTCACGCCCGTTTCGAGGACGGGGACCCGATCGCCGGGGTTGGGCGCCGCGGTGAAGACGAGCCGCAGGTTGCCGAGGCTGAGGCTGGCTGCGTCCCCGGTGGCGGAGAAGGTGACGGCGGGCGCCGTGGTCTGGCGCACCTCGACGGTCACCGGGGTGCCGGGATCGAAGCGGTCGAACCCCGCTCCGGGGAGCATGGTGGCCGCCATCCCGGCGGTCATGGCGGTTCCCCCCACCGCTCCCAGGTCCAGATCCAGGGCGCCAGCGGTCGTGAGGGCGGCGAACGTCTGGTTGAGCAGCTCGTCGTCGATACCCAGGGCGAAGTCGTAGGCGGCGCCGTTGACCGGAGTGACCGGGCCGAAGATCGGGACTCCTCCGGTGGTGGTGAGGTAGCCGGTCAGGGCGGGCGCTGACGGACTGGTCTGCGTGGGTGTCGCCCGGAAGTCATTCACCAGGGTGAGCCCGGCGGCGTCGTAGCAGACGCTGTTGATGGGCAGGTCGACCTGGAGCGGGACACCGGTGGTGGAGAGGTCGACGCTGATGACGAGGCCGGAGAGCAGGGGGTTGAGGGTCGTGGGGATGAGGTTGAGAGAGCTCTCCAAAGCGGCCTCCAGGGCACCTTCGATGAGGGGCTCCAGGAGTCCCACGAAGAGGCCCAGGACACCGGTCATGGAAGCGTTGAAGTTGACGAAGGTGGCGTCCGTGTTCTGGATCGTGACCTCGACCCCGCCCTGCGCATTCGACCCCACCACCATCTCACCGGAGATGATCACGGAATCGGCGGTGATGGTGGCGGTCTCGCTGTAGGGACCGCCGAACAGCTGGGTCCCGGTGATGTCCGCCGTGATGGAGAGGGAGTTCAGGGTGGTGGCCATGCCGATGGCACAGCTGGTGGGGAAGAGATCGAAGTCCACGGTGGCGGGATCGAAGCTGGCGCCGGTGAAGGTCAGGTTCGCGGTGAGCAGGCCGGACGGGATCAGCGGGATCGTGGGGATGGCCGTGAAGACCTGGTTCAGCGGCAGCGCCCCCAGGGCCAGTTCCACGGGCGGTTCGAGGAGATCGAGGCTGACGCCGGCGAGGCGTGTGGCCGCGCCCGGGCTGCCGATGGAGCCGATAGGAGCGGAGCTCCCGTTGATCACCGTGATGGTGCGTTCGATCACCTGTCCCGCGGCGGTGGTGACCGTGGCCGTGATGGGGTTCATGACGTCCGCCGGGGTCAGGGTGCCGCCGGAGAAGGCGTTGCCCGCCAGGCTCACGGGCGCGCCGTTGATCTCAAGGCTGGCGATGCCAGGGCCATCCGCGGTGCCGTTGAGGCTGACGGGGCCCGTGACAAAGGCGCCGTCGGAGGTGCCGGAGAGCTGGACGTCGAACACGTCCACCTGGACCTGGTCCGCGCTCAGTCCCCCGGGGAGGCTGACCTGCAGCTCCACGGTGTAGGCGCCAGGGGCATCAGCGGAGAACGTGGGGTAGGCGCTCTGTGCGTCCTGAAGCTGAGGGTTGGACCCCGCCGGGGCGCCGGTGACGATCCATAGGGGGTTGGCGCCGGCGGGCACCTGCCCCGCGCCGTTCAGGATGCCGGAGCCGTCCAGGGCCACGCCCTGGTTCACGAATGTCGCCGCGTCCGGCCCGGCGTCGGCGCCGGGGAGGACGAAGGTCATGGAGACGCCGTTGGAGACCACCGTGCCCGTCGGCGTGAGGAAGACCCCGGCGGAGTAGTAGGTGACGCCGACGAGGGAGAGGTCCGCCACGGTGAAGGCCACTGCGGCCGATCCGGAGGGCGCGAACGGCAGCCCGAGGCCGATGTCGATGGTCGCAGGGGTGATCCCCACAGGGATCGAGACGCCGCCGGTGACGGTGGGCCCGGGGTCCTGATCCGCGATCCAGTGGAACGGGGTGTTCCCGGGCCCGGTCAGAGTGAGGGTGTGGGTCAACGCGCCGTCCAGCGGCAGGTTGGCGTGGGTCGTGGACCCGTTGATGGTCAATTGCTGCGCGCCCACGGGGGCGAGCATGATGACCGTCAGGATCACGACGAGGGCGGTCTTTGATTTCAACACCTTGGGAACTCCCTGGTCCAAGAGGCGGGGGGAGGAGATAGGGTCCACCAGAACCCGGTGTCCTCGATTCTGGCACGATTGCGGTGGGACGGTCAACGCGCCGACCGTGATGAGTCTACAACCGGTCCGCGCTAACATGTGGCCATGAGCAGCAGGCCCGAGAACCTGACGCTGGAGGCGGGTTCAGCGCCGATCGCCGCGCCCATGGCGTGGGTCGCCGACGAGGTCGTTCCCATCGACGAGGCCAGGGTCCCGTTGGAGGATCGCGGGTTCCTGTTCGGTGAGGCGGCTTATGAGGCGTTGCTCACCCGTGACGGCAAGGCCTTCGCCCTGGACCCTCATCTGGTGCGTCTTGCCCGCTCCCTGGAAGGCATGGGCATCGACCACGGGTCCTGCGCCGGGGCGATCAGCCGTTGCGTCGAGGCCCTGCTTCGAGAAGGAGGCGGTGGAGACGGACTGCTGTACCTCCAGGTGACCGGTGGGGTGGGGCCCCGGGATCATCTGCCGGAACACCCTCCCACTCCGGCGGTCTACGGGACCCTCAGACCCTTCAACATGCAGGCTCTCGCCGCCAACCAACGGCGCGGCATCGCGGTGGCGACCTGTCCCGAGCGCCGCTGGGACGGCGCCCACCTGAAGTCCACCCAGCTCCTCCCCAACATCCTGGCCAAGCGCGCCGCCGCGGAGGCGAAGGGACTGGAGGCGATCTTCGTGGACGAGAGCGGTCGGCTCCTGGAAGGCGGGAGCAGCAACTTCTGGCTCGTGAAAGAGGGCGTCGCCGTGACGGCACCGCTGAGCAGGAACGTGCTGCCGGGGATCACCCGGTCCTTGCTCCTGGAGCACGCGCCGTCCCTGGTGGCGGAGCGGGATACCACCTTGGACGCGCTCGCGGATGCTGAGGAGGCGTTCATCACCTCTACGACCCGGCCCGTGCTCGCCGTGATCAGCGTCGACGGTCGCCGGATCGGCGACGGCCACCCGGGTCCGGTGACCCGGCGGCTGGCCCAGGTCATGGGCGAGTTGATGCTGTCGGCGTTCTCGGGTTAGGGCACGCGGAGTCGGACCCAGGGCGCGATCTCGTCCACCGTGTTGTTCGAATGCAGCGTCACCGCGGAGAACCACGCCGAGAATCCTGAGAGGGACGGCAGGTTCGGCACATGGACCTGGAACGCGCCCACGCCCTGGCTGTTGAGCGTCCCTGTCATGCCGCTGAAGAACGGTTGCGTAGGGGACAGGCTGAGGCTGAACAGGGGGTCCGGGTTCAGCGGGATGGTGCGGCCGTCGGGCAACGGCTGCCCCCACTGCACGCCGGCGGCGGCGGCGGCGATGTACACCTGACCCGGCGACGATGGGAACTCCACCGCCACGGCGAGGGACTGCCCCGGCTGCGGGGTCCCCTGCGGGTGGAGCGGCAGCGGACACATGGCAGCGAGGACCCGTTCCATGAGCAGGGCGCGGTGAGCAGGGTCCACCAGGGCCTCCAGTGGGAACCCGATCCCGAGCACCTGACCGTTGCCGTGGAGGACGGCCGCGCCGGCGCCCGTGGCATACCGCAGGACGACCTGCCCGCCCGTGCCTGGCGTCGGCTGGACCACGTCCGGGTAGCCGATGTCGCTGAGGACCGAGCCATCGTCGAACATCATGGGCGGTAGAGATCCCAGGACTCCGGCGCTCTGGGCCTGGGTCCAGTAGGTGCCCGCGTCGTCGGCGACGTAGTCCTGACCAAGGGTCTGTTCGTAGAAGGCGCGATCCGCGGCGGTGCCGAGCCAGTCCAGGTCCCAACCGACCTCCGCTCCCGTGTAGAAGACCCGTCCGCCGCCGGTCAGGTAGGAGGTGACCCGGAATTGCTCGATGGCGTTGAAGGTCTCGTCCTGGGTGGACTCTTCTCCGAGTATCCAGCCGACGCACGTGTAATCCGTGAGCGGCGCGAACAGGGTCTGGACCGCCTCGTTGGTGCAACCGTCGAACGGGTACCCAGCCGCCGTCACGGCCTGGATGATGCCACCCTCCACCACCAGCCAATGGCGCGGATTCTGGTGCTCCTTGAGGCTGCGGTCCCGACGATCGAAGCCGTTCACCACGAGGAGGGGAGCGGCGCCCCCGGGCGCGACCCGCGCGCCCACCGGTTCGCTGTCGGGGCCGGTCCCCGAGGCGTTGACGCAGGCCACCTTGGCATACCTGACGGCGTCGTGGGTGAGGCCGTTGATGGTGAAGGACGTGCCGGTGACCAGCTGCCCGTCGTCGTAGCCGAACCCGTCGGCGGCCGTTCGCACGCGGTAACTGCTGGCCCCGGGGACCGCGTTCCAGGTGAGGGTCAGCTGACCACCGCCGGAGTTGCGCATGGCCACGGACGTTGGCGGGGCGGCGAGCATGGGGGCGCCCGGTGCGAGGTACTCCAGGACCGCCCTCGCCATGGCCCGTCCCGAGATGGCGCGGAACTCGGGATGGTGGATCGCCTCCACGTCACCGCCCACGTCGTCATGGAAGGCCAGCTCCACCAGGCAGCCGGGCATGGTGGAGAGTTCTCGCAGCTCTCCGAAGTTGGCGGTGAACTGACCTCGATCGATCCAGGTGGGGCTCCAGTGAGCCGTCAGGTCGCCGAGGAGCCGTCCATGCAGGACGTCCTGCCATGGCACGCTGCCCGCGGGCAGCAACGAGTTGTGGATGAACGAGCTGGTGCCGCTGCCGCCGCCCGCGTTGGTGTGGAGGGACAGGTACAGGTCCGCCTGCCCGTCGCAGTACCACTCCCCGTAGAAGGGGCGGCAGGTGACGTCGTCGGAGTTGTCCTGCCCCCCGACGATGGGGTCCCAGACCCAGGGAGGGGCGCCGAAGTACTCGGCGTGGTAGCGGGAGCACTCCTTCCAGCGTGGTTGGCCGGAGACGGCGCCGCCGCGTGCGATGGAGCCCATCCCGTCGCCGATCTTCACCGCGTCGGCGATGATGACACCGGCGGAGGGAGAGGCGCTGGACAGGGTCACGGTGGCCTCCTCCATGGCGCGAAACGGGAACGTCCCCACATGGAGCCAGCGGAGGTTGAAGCGGGTCTGGTCCACGGTTCGCCAGCTCGTGCCCCCGGCGTGAGAGACCTCTACCCGGGCCTGGGTCGTGCGGTTGGCGCCGGCGCGGAAGGCCACGTAGACGGGATAGTGGTCGGTCCTGGTGATGGTGGTGCGGAACGTGGCGGTGGCGCCGCCCACGGGCGACGTGCCGGTGAAACGATAGGTGGACCCGGCCCACCCGGTGGAGAGGCTCGTGCTCCACGCACCCGTCTCCTGGTAGGCGGGGAAGCCGTCGTCGTCCTGGATGATGTGTTCCTCGACGGTGCGGCTCCTGGCGCGGCAGAGGACCGTTCGTACGCCGGTGCCTTCCAGCCACGGGAGCAGGTGGTCGTGGACGATCTCGTGGGTGTGGATGTCCTCGATGAGCTCGTCGATGAGCGGTCGCTGGGTGATCCAGCCCAGGCTGGAGTGCCAGTAGTAGCCGTGACCCGGCGAGATCACGATCTGCTGACCGGCGAGGACCCCCGCGGGGTTCTGAGCCGCGGATTCCCTTTGCAGGAGCGAGAGCAGGATCAACAGCAGCAGCGAAGTCCGACGCATTCCTCAATTCTGATGGAATCTGCCCCGATTCGCAGGGGAGAAGCATCGATTTCGGGAAAGCGCGGGCGAGAATAGAGCGGCACCGGGATGAGGTGCAGGAGAGACTTCCATGATGCGAACGATCCTGAGCACCCTTGTGGTTCTTGCGCTTTTTGCCCCCGTGGTCACGGTGGCGCAGCAACCCCCTCCGCCCCCGCCTCCGGGTGGTGGGCCTCCGCCCCCTCCTCCGGGTGGTGGGCCTCCGCCCCCGCCTCCGGGGTTGCCTCCGGTTCAGGCGCCGCCCATGAACCCGATCACGCCGGCGAAGGCGGTCCTGGGGAAGGCGCTGTTCTGGGATGAACAGCTGTCGTCAGACAACACGGTGGCCTGCGGCACCTGCCACCGTCCCGGGGACGGCGGCAGCGATCCTCGTACCGCGCTCCATCCGGGAGCCGACGGCGTCTTCGGGACTCCGGATGATCGCAACGGTTCGCCGGGGATGATCCGGCAGGGTCCCGGCGGGAACTACCTGGCTCACGGCACGTTCGGCCTCAACCGTCAGGTCACGCCGCGGTACGCGCCCACGAACCTCACCAGCGCCTGGTTCCCGGGTGCCCTGTTCTGGGACGGCCGCGCCACCGGTCAGTTCACGGACCCGCAGACCGGGGCGGTGATCATCCCGTTCGGGGGCGCCCTGGAGAGCCAGTCCGTCGGGCCCATCCTGGCCAGCGATGAGATGGCCCACGACGGCCGGACCTGGAACGACGTCATCAGCAAGCTGAACACGGTGGTGCCGCTCCAGCTGGCGTCCAACCTGCCGTCGGACCTGGTCTCGGCGCTCCAGGGAGCCAACAGCAGTTACCCGGCGTTGTTCCAGGCGGCGTTCGGGGACTCGGCGATCACGGCGACCCGTATCGCGTTCGCCCTGGCCACCTATCAGCGGACCCTGGTCCCGGATCAGGCTCCCATCGACGCGGTCCGTGCCGGGGCGCCGCCGAACACGGTGTTCACGCCGCAGCAGGAGCAGGGATTCCAGATCTTCACCGGTCCTGGTCGTTGTGTGCTGTGTCATGGCGGACAACTGGCGTCGAACAGCGAGTTCATCAACATCGGCCTGCGGCCGTGGCAGGAGGACCCGGGTCGCATGAGCGTCACCGGCAACTTCAACGACCGCGGCGAGTTCAAGACTCCGAGCCTGCGCAACGTCGGGATGCGCTCTCGATACATGCACAACGGTCAGTTCACCAACCTCGCTCAGGTGGTGGGCTTCTATGACCGTGGCGGCGACTTCACCGATGGCCTGGACAACCGGATCGTCAACCTGCCCCTCAACAACAACGAGGAGCAGGCGCTGGTGGCGTTCCTGAGCATGGCCTTCGACGATCCGCGGGTGGCCAATGAGACCGGCGCCTTCTCGAGGCCGACCTTGAGCAGCGAGGTCAACGCGGGCTCCGGGAGCATCTACGGATTGTCCTGGGGTAGCGCTGGCGGCACCCCGGAGTGGATCGCGGTCTCGCCCGCTCAGGTCGGGAACGGGGCGTTCAAGGTGGGCGTGAGGAACGCCCGCGGCGGCGCCCTGGCGTTCCTGGGGATCTCCAGCGTGGCGGCGCCCTTCGGCACGTTCCTGGGCGGTGTCCCGTTGAACGTGGATCACCTGGACCCGTCCTTCGTGCTGGTGACCACCACGTTGATGGGCTCCGGACCGGCCGGCGGCTTCGGGACCTATCAGTCGGCGATTCCCGACCTGCCCGCGTTGGCGGGCCTCGAGTTCTTCGGGCAGTGGTGGATCCAGGACCCCACCGCGGTCAACGGATTCGCGGCCACCAGCGGTCTCCACGTGACCATCCAGTAGAGACACACTTCTCCACGAGACAGGGGCGACGCTGCCGTCGATCAGGCGGAGGTGTCGCCCCTGCTCCTTGCGGGGGTCGAACGGGGGTCCGCTGGGGCTCAGGGCTCTCGGCGGATCTCCCGCAGGCGGAGATCCGACCGGGCGCCTCCATCGGTGGCGCGAAGTCGGCACACCGGGTGGTCGTCCAGCCAGGCGAAGGTCGGAGCGTCGGGTCCCACTTCCAGCCCCGTGACGCTCTGGCCCAGTGACAGGCGGACCGCGTCTTGGCGGTCGACGTCGACCCGGTTGAAGGAGCCCAGGATGGCCGCCAGTGGCAAGAGGTGCTCCTCCGACACCTCTTCCGGGGTGCGCGCATCCGCCACTTCGAAGGGGCCGCTGACGACCCGCCTCAGTCCGGAGAGGTAGGCGCCACAGCCGAGGTCTTCTCCGAGGTCTCGAGCCAGGCTGCGGATGTAGGTCCCGGGGCCGCAACGGACCCGCAGGTTCAAGATGTTCCCGGAGCGCCCGGTCAACTCCAGGTGATCGATCGAGACGGTGCGCGGACGGAGCGCAGGAGCCTCCCCCCGTCGGGCGAGCTCGTACGCTCTCTTGCCACCCACGTGGACGGCGGAGTGGGGAGGGGGGAGCTGCTCGATGGCACCGGTGAACCGCCCTATCAACTCCCGCATGTCTCCTTCGGAGAGGGACGGGACGGGCGTGCCCATGGTCGTGACGGGGCCTTCCCCATCCAGGGTCACGGAGGTGGCGCCGAGGGTCACCTCCGCGTCGTAGGTCTTGGAGGAGGCCATGAGCATGTCCTGGAGCCGGCGGGCGCTGCCGGCGAGGACGATGAGCAGGCCAGAGGCCAGTGGATCGAGGGTGCCCGTGTGTCCGAGCGGTCCGATCTTGAGGCGTCGCTCCATGCCGTCGAGGACGGCCCGGCTGCTGGGGCCCAGGGGTTTGTCTATGACGAGGAGGCCGGGGGTAGGCGGCATGGTGGATCGTCTGCGAGGGCTGGGGCCGGGGCTCGGGTCGGTGGTGCTCAACGGGGGCTCAGGGTCGCCAGGAGCTCGGGCACCCGCGCCAGGGGGTACGGAGCGTCGTCGTGTTCGAAGGGGACGCTGCACAGGAGGATCGGTCCCTCGTCGGGATGGTCCGCCCGCCGCCCGTGAGAGCCGCGGACCGGACCGGCGTCGAGCCCGATCACGTCCATGAGGTTGCGGAAGCCGAGCTTCTTGCCCAGGAGCCGACGGATGATCTTGAGCTTGGGAAATGACAGCTGCGGGTCGAGGAACAACTCCGCGGGGTCATAGCCCGGCTTTCGGTGGATGTCGACCGTGCGGGCGTAGTCCGGGGCCACCTGGTCGTCGGTCCAGAAGTAGTAGGTGAACCAGGCGTCCCTGTCCGCCACCAGCACCACGTCTCCGGCCCGCCCGTGGTCGAGACCCTGCTCGGCGCGCGAGGGGCCTTCCAGCACCTGTTCCACTCCTGGGAGGTCGGCGAGGAGGTCTCGGACGGCCGGTGCGTCCGCCGGATCGCGGACGTAGACGTGAGCGATCTGGTGATCCGCCACGGCGAAGGCGCGGGAGGCTCCGCAGTCCAGGCGTTCGAGCCCTTCCTCCATGCGAATGGACAGGAGCCCTTGCTGGCGCAGGGCCCTGTTCACATGAACGGGTCGGCTCACGTCCGTGATCCCGTACTCGGAGAGCACCAGGGTTGTCATGTCGAGGCGGGCAGCGGTCGCCGCGATCTCGCCGACGAGCCCGTCCACGTCTCGCAGGGCCTGTCGGGACCTGGGGTCGCTGGAGCCGAACCGCTGGAAGTCGTAGTCCAGGTGCGGCAGGTAGATGAGGGAGAGGCTGGGGGTGTGTTGTTCGATGACCCGCAAGGACGCGTCCGTGATCCAGCGGGAGCTGGTGAGGTCCGCCGCCGGTCCCCAGAAGCGGAACAGCGGGAACGGACCCAGAGCGCCCTGGAGTTGATCGCGCAGGTCGCCGGGCAGGGTGTGGATATCCGGGACCTTGCGCCCGTCCGCCGGATACATGGGGCGGGGCGTGATGGCCCAGTCCACGGGGGCGTACATGTTGAACCACCAGAAGAGCTTGGCCACCGTGAAACCGTCTCTTTCCCGTCGCAGTCGGGTGGGGAGGTCCTCGCATTGCAGGAGCGCGTGCGGCTGCCTCCAGAGCAGGGGCTCGGCCAGCTCGTCGAACCACCAGCCGTTGCCGACGATGCCGTGTTTCGTCGGCGCGGCGCCGGTCAGGATGGAGGCCTGGGAGGAGAGGGTGAGGGCCGGGAACGGGCACTCCAGAGGCGTGGCCGTACCGGTCGCTGCCAGCTGGTTGAGGTTCGGGGTGTCCGGGCCGAGGAGCCCGGGGGTCAACCCCACCGCATCCACCACCACCAGGCCGCGGCTCATGCCTGCTCAGACCGCTCCTGTCCGTCGTGACGGAGCAGGGCGCGGGTGCCGGAGAGCACCATCTGTACGGCCACCCGGTTGGTCGCGCCGCGCGGGATCACCACGTCGGCGTGGGCCTTGGTGGGTTCGCAGAACTGCTCGTGCATGGGGCGCACCGTGGCTTCGTATTGCTGGATCACCGCGTCGAGGGTGCGGTCTCTCTCCGCCACGTCACGGCGGATGCGGCGGGCGAGTCGGATATCCGGCGGGGTGTCCACGAACACCTTCAGGTTCATCAGGCGTCGCAACTCCGTGGGCCACAGGGCCAGGATCCCCTCCAGGATGACCACGGGTCGCGCCGCCGTCAGGTTTGGTCGCTCTCGACGTTGATGGATCGAGTGATCGTAGCTGGGGACGGGTACGGCCCGGCCGCTCAGGAGGGCCTTGATGTGCGTCTGCAGCAGGGGCCACTCGAACGCGTCAGGGTGGTCGAAGTTGGTGCGGCCGCGCTCCTCCAGGTCTCCGGGGAGCTGCCGGTAGTAGTCGTCGAGCCGGACCACCATGGCCTGATCCGGCCCCATGGTTCGGCTCATGTCCGTGGCGATGGAGGTCTTCCCGGAGGCGGTGCCGCCGGCGATGCCGATGAGGACGCGACGGGTCATGGAGACTCGCCCCCCTTGAACCCCACGGGCTCGAGGACGTCGATGGCGGTGCTGTAGCGACCGAGCTGGGGCATGATGTAGCAGCCCACGATCCGATCTGCGAACCCGTCCACCATCTCTCTCGCGATGGCCACTCCCTCCGCGACCCCGGGGGCACCGGACCCGGCGGCCTGCATGCGCTCCCGGGTCGCCGGCGGGACGGACATGCCCGGCACCTCGTTGTGGAGGAACTCCGCGTTGCGCGCGGACACCAGCGGGCATACGCCGAGCAGGACGGGGACGCCGAAAGAAGCCGTGTCCTCGAGGAATCGCTCGACGACGGCGGTGTCGTAGACCGGCTGGGTCATGACCATCTCCGCCCCGGCCTTGATCTTCATCTCCAGCCGGTTCAACTCCCGGTCGTAATCCAGGGCCCCCGGCTCCGCGCCCGTGGCGAGGAAGAACGACGTGGCCTCGCCGACCATCTTGCCCGCCGGATCGATCCCCTTGTTGAGCCCGTCGATGAGCTTCAGCAGTTCGATGCTGTCCAGGTCAAAGACCGCCGTGGCCTTGGGGTAGTCCCCCATCTTCGGCGGATCGCCGGTGATGACGACCAGGTTCTTCAGGTCCATGACGTGGGCGCCGAGGACGTCGCTCTGCAGGCCCAGGAGGTTCCGGTCCCGACAGCAGACGTGGAGGATGATCTCCGTGTCGAGCTCGCGGCGCAGAGCGAGGGCGAGGGCGGTGTTGCTCATGCGCACCGCCGCCCGCGGTCCGTCGGCGATGTTGATCACGTCGACCCCCGCGGCCTTGAGCATGCGGGCCGCCTTCATGGGCTTGTCCACGGACAGCCCCGGCGAGGGGTTCACCTCGACCGACACCGCGAACTCCTGCGGCCCGGCGGGCCGCTGCTGCCGCGTGCCGGCGCCCAGGCGCTGATTCCAGATGTCCATGACCTTGGCGGCGAAGGTGGACTTCTGCTCCGTCGGCATCGGGTCGACGCCGGGGACCGTGATGGTCTCGGGGGGACGCCTGGTCCTGGATACGTCCAGGCGGGTCGTGCCCCCGTCGAGCATCCGGACTGCCGCCGCCACCGCCGCGATGTGCTCCGGGTGGGTGCCGCAGCATCCGCCCACGGCCCGTACACCGGCCTTGAGCATGCGCTTGGCGTAGACG
Source organism: uncultured Isosphaeraceae bacterium (assembly GCA_964507445.1). Lineage (GTDB taxonomy): Bacteria > Planctomycetota. The sequence goes on along the minus strand of CAZDQF010000003.1, from coordinate 115,359 downwards.
CCGAAGTACTCCGCCGTGGCCATGTAGAGCGTCCGTTGATCCAGCCGCCGGGGGCGTCCGGCGTTGGGCATGGCGGTCACCAGATGACCGGACTGGACCATCTCCGCCGCCACGTCATGGACCACCGCCGGTCCTTCGCAACAGTTGACCCCGACGGCGTCCGCGCCCCAGGACGACAACAGCTGCGCGACCCGCAGGGGGGCCGTTCCGTCCAGCAGGTGCCCGTCTTCCTGGAAGCTCATCTGCGCTACCAGGGGGCCATCGAACAGCGACCTGGCGGTCTCGACGGCGATCCGCATCTCGCGCAGGTGGTGAAACGTCTCGAGCATGAGCAGGTCCACGCCTTCATCTACGAGGGCGGCGATCTGCTCGTGGAGGGCGTCCCGCACCTCGTCCTGCTTGTGGTCGGGCATGACGCCCAGACCTTCCCCCGTGGGGCCGATGGCCCCGGCGACCCACGCGTCACCTGCGCTGGCCTCCCGAGCCAGGCGCACGCCCGCCTGGTTGATCTCACGCACCTTGTCGGAGACGCCGTAACGGGAGAGCAGGCAGCGGTTGGCGGAGAACGTGTTGGTCTCCAGCACATCCGCTCCCGCGGCGGCGTAGCTCTCGTGGATCTTCCTGACGCTGTCCTTCTTGCTCAGGTTGGCCTCGTCGAAGGCTCGATTGATGAAGTACCCGTACTCGTAGAGCATGGTGCCCATGGCGCCGTCGAACACCATGGGACGGACGGAGAGAGTGTCCAGGAAGCCTTCGGGGGTGTCTGCGGTCATTGCTTGAGGAAGGGGCCGGCGAGGAACGTGTGTCTCGAGATCAGGGGGATGCGTTGCCCTCGGATGAACACCTGCTCAGGATCGGTGCTGGCCTCCAGGGGGTCCGCTGAGTAGATCACCAGATTGGCGATCTTCCCTGCTTCGAGGCTACCGTGGCTCGCCTCGATCCCCAAGACTCGAGCCGGCTCCAGGGTGAGCGCGCGCAGGGCCGCCTCGCGAGGCAGGCCGTAGGCCACGGACATTGCTGCCTGGTAGGGCAGGTTTCGGACGTTGGAGTTGGAGTTGGTGACGATGCCGAAGCGGCAACCGGCGCGGTGCATGACGGCGGCGTTGGAGAACACGGCGTCGTACGGATCGTGGGTGTCGGGGCTGGAGAAGGAGGAGCCCACCAGGAGCCCGTGCCCGGAGTCCTTCAACCGCTCGGCCACCTTCCATCCGTCTTGCAGCCCGGCGATGACCAGGCGGAGCTCGTGCTTCTTCGCGAAGTCGAGGACCGCGAGGATGTGATCACGGTCGTTGGCCCAGACCAGCCAAGGGGCGCCTCGGTCCAGGTGCTCCGCGGTGGCCCGGAGGGAGAGCCTCTGCTGCCCGGGGACCCGGGAACCGGCGCGCTGGTTGCCGGTGCTGAGCACCTTGGCGAGCCGCCGTGCCTGGGTGAACTGCTCTTCCACGTCCTTCCAGGACTTCTCCACCTTCTTGGCGTAGTCCTTCTCCTCCTTCTCGCTGTAGTTCCGGCGCGGAGGTGCGGGGAGGTTGAGGACCCGGAGGGTCGCGGGAGTGGTGATGCGCATCTTGGGGACCGTTCGACCGAACAGGTCGAGCACCTCCGCCTGTCCCGGCAGGGTGCCGCCGCCAGGAATCACGGCCGCGGACGTGATCCCGTTGCAGCGGGCCACCGGGAAGTGAGCCGAGTGAGGGTTGATGGCCGCCCCCGCGCGCATGTGGGCGTTCCACTTGCCGATCTCGGAGGTGTCGTTGGTGGCCTGGACGGAGGGGATCTCGTTCAGACCGAGGGTCGTCCAGGCGTCGATGAAGCCGGGGTAGGCGGTGGCGCCCTTGGCGTCGAGGGTGGTCGCGCCGTCGGGGACGCTCAGCCCGGGTGCCACGGCGTGGATGCGGTCGCCCTTGAGGAGGATCACCACGTCCTGCTTGATGGCGCCGGCCTCCACGTCATAGACGGAGACGTTGACGATGGCCTGATCCTGCCCGGACAGGCCGCCGACCAGGACCGCGAGGATGATCAGGAAGCGCATGTTCATCTCCCTCCTTCCAGGGCCAGCTGATGCCCGGTCCGCTTCTCCAGGTCCCGCGCTCGATCGAAGAACACCTCGCCGTCCACGAGGGTCATCTCGCAGCGGGTCAGGGTGCTCAGCGGGTCGCCGCTCCAGATGGCGATGTCCGCGTCGTGGCCGACCTTGAGGGAGCCGGTCCGGTGGTCGATGCCGAGCTGCCGGGCAGGGTTCAGGGTCACCAGTTGCAGGGCCTCGAGGGGCGACAGGCCGCCGTACTTGACGGCCTTGGCGGCCTCGGTGTTGAGGCGGCGGATGTGGTCCCCGGAGTCGGACTTGATGCTCATCAGCACGCCGTGCCGATGCATGATCGCGGCGTTGTGGGGGACGGCGTCATAGGCCTCCACCTTGTAGCCCCACCAGTCCGTGAACGTGGCGCCGCCGGCACCGTGGGCGGCGATCTCCTCGGCCACCTTGTAGCCCTCCAGGACGTGGTGGAGGGTCGAGATCTTGAACCCGAACCGGTCCGCCAGCTCCAGGAGCATCAGGATCTCGTCCGCGCGGTAGCAGTGGCTGTGCACCTTGAGGCGGCCCTCGAGGATGTCCACGAGGGCCTCCTTGCGCAGGTCCTTGCGGGGGGGCACGGCGTTGACGCCGGCCTTCTCCTTCTCGCGGAACGCCGCCCACGCCGCCCGGTACTCCTTGGCGGATTCGAAGGCCTGATGCAGCAGCGCCTCGACCCCCATGCGGCTGGTCGGGAAGCGGCGTGGTCCGCGCCTCCCGCCGCGAGAGTTGGAGCGCTTGGGGTTCTCGCCGAGGGCGAACTTCACCGTCCTCGGGGCGTCCGCCACCACCATCTCCTCCGCCGGGCGCTTCCACTTGAGCTTGATGGTGCAGTTCTGCCCGCCGATGACGTTGGCGCTCCCGTGCATGACGTGCGCCGCCGTGCATCCGCCGGCGAGGGCGCGGTAGATGGCGGTGCTCTCCGGGTCGAGGATGTCTTCGATGCGCACCTCGCAGGTGATGGAGTGGCTGCTCTCGTTGACCCCGCCGCTGGCGGCGATGTGACTGTGGGCGTCGATGGTGCCGGGGGAGACATGGAGCCCCGCGGCGTCGATGACCCTGACGCCGTCCGGTGCCGTCAGGTCGCTACCCATGGCGACGATCTTGCCTCCTCTTACGAGGATGGAGGTGTCCTGGAGGGGAGCGCCGAGGGCCGTGTGCACGACCGCGGCCCGGTGGATGAACACGTCCTGTCCGTGGACGGTCACGGTGCAGGCCAGCACCGCCATAAGGAGCCGCATCATCACTCTCCTCCCTTCGTCGCTTTGAACGGCCTGGCTCCGAACTGGCCGAGCTTCATCTCCCCCTCCACGGTCTTGCGGTCCTTGCTGAGGGTGCCTTCGAACGTGATCTCCATCTCGAACTCCTCGCGGGAGAAGGTGCAGACGATGGTCACGTCGTCGTCCTTCACCTCGACGGACTGGACCTGCCCTTCGCCGAACCCGGTCTCGTAGACGCCGCTCAGGCCGTCGTCTCCCTGCTCTATGGTGAGCGTCGCGTCGCCCGACTGCCGGCCCTCTACTTCGACGGTCCACTTACCCACGAGGGGGCTCCCGTCGGGCTGCTCGCCGTCGGCGTCCGGGGCTCCCTTCTTCTTCTTCACTGGCAGGTCGAATCGTTCGCCGCGGCAGAACACGTGAGCGACGACCCCGTCCTCCAGAGGATGCCCGCGGGTGACCACCAGGTCGGCGCGGAACCCGGCCTCGACCCGCCCCATGGAGCGTCCCAACCCCACGGCGGCGGCGGGGCCCGTGGTCAGGGACGCCAGCCCGTGATCGTGGGCGAGTCCGAAGCGGACCTGGGTGCGGACATGATCCATGAACCTGTCGGGCTTGGACGCGGCCATGAGCAGCGGCACACCCCGGTCAGCCAGGGCGGCGCCGGCGGTGACGTGCGGCCGCAGGTCCTCGCGCTCCTTGGTGACCCGGAGCGCCCGGGCTTCCTGGATGTAGACGTCCTCCGTGGTCGGTGCGGGGGTCTCCGTCCCGCTGCTCTCCTTGACGGCCACGGGGCGTTCGTCGCTGTCGTCGCGGGCGGCCGGAGCGTCCGCCGAGAGGCCGTCCTCAAGCCACTGCTGGTTCGCCTTGTAGGCAGGCTTCTTCACCGGCACCTCCAGCAGGGCGACGGCCTTGGCCGTGGCGACCCGGTCCACGGACTTGCCGAGGTCGGCGCCGCCGCGGACCCATGGTCTCAGGTCGAACTCCCGGGAGATGTTCAGGGCGCGGCGCACGTCCCCTGAGCGATTGCAGTGGAACAGGGTCGGGGCCTGGCCCCCGAGGGTGGGGATGACGGCCAGCAGGTCCTCCTGGTAGGGCGGCGAGGGAATGCCGCGCGGGTTCGCCTCGAACCGGGACCGCCAGGTCTTCAGCCTGTCGGCGTCGAGGAACATCTGGCGGATGGCCGCCACCATGCCCATGAGGCTCCCGGGGTAGGAGCCCCGTCCGCCGCTGAAGGTCAGCACGACGCCCGCGTCTTCCTTGATGAGACGATCGGGGCCGGGACCGGGGGCCGTGCTGACCACCGCCGCGGTGCCCGGTACCAGGCGACCCTTGGGGTGCACGATGAGGGAGGTGACCCCTTGCTTGAGCCAGGGTTTGCCCGGGAGCGGGTCCTCCTCCGCCTTGAGCGCGTGCCCGACCCGGCGCTGAGGCGTCATGCCCATACGCCCCCGATCGTGAGGGGCGGCGGTGACGTCGTCCGGTTGCTTGCGCTCGGGGCTGGGCGGAGCCGCGCCCAGCTCGGGTCCCACCGCCGTGAATCCCGCGGTGACGGTGAGCGTTCCACCGTCGAGGACCTCGGCGTCGTCGGGTACGGAGACTCCGCGGTCCGCGGCGGTGATGAGCCCGTCGCGGATCACGATGGTGGCGCCTTCAACGACGTCCCCCGGGCTCTTGATGAGCGTCACCCCTACGATGGCATGACACCCGGAGAGCGAGGGCTTGTGCTCCTGGGCCGTCACGGGGGCCCAGAGCAGGGCCGCGGCCAGAACGATCGGCAGCTTTGCGGTCATGGGCGTTCCTCCTGCCGGCCATCGCCTCGGTGAGCCGAGGCCGGCTGACGCCCCGCATCCTACTACTCCCACCCTGGTAGGATGCCGACGGGCGGATTGCCGCGGCGGGAGAGGGCCCGCGTGGCGCCGTGGGAGCCCTCGCCATGCAAAGTCGTATCGCTCTGGCCCGGGACGCTGTGCGGTCCCCGGTCGTGCTGGTCCTCCTCATGCTCGGCGCCTGCGCCAGCGATCCGGAGGTGGTCGAGGAGGGGAAGGACTTCGCCCGTCCGTTGCCTGAGGGCGTGCCGGCCCTGGAGCGGGTCACGGATCCTGCCCAGATACCAGACATGCGCCCGACGTTCGTCCAAAGGGACCGGGCCCTCGAGGCCCTCGATGAGAGCCTCGCCTACTTCTCCAAGCCGTCCTCGACCCAGTGGTTCCCTCACCCGACCAACGATCGGGACATCACCCACGGGGACCAGATCCGCACCCTCGAGGTGCTCCGCGACGCGCTCGTGCGGAGCGAGTCCGCCGAGGAGTTCCAGGGCCGCTGCCTGCTCTCCTTCGACTTCTATCGATCCCGCGGATGGGACGGCTCCGGGGAGGTGCTCTTCACCGCCTACTGCGAGCCCATCTTCGACGGCAGGAAGACCCCGGACGGCACCTACCGGCATGCCCTGTACGGGTTGCCCGCCGATCTCGTGAAGGAGGCTGACGGGACTCCGGTGGGGCGGCGTCTGCCTGACGGGAACGTCGTGCCGTACTTCTCACGGTCAGAGCTGCACGCCAACGGACATCTCGACGGCCTGGAGATCGTCTACCTGGAGGATCCGTTCGAGGTCTACATCGCCCACGTGCAGGGGTCCGCTCGGGTCAACCTCCCGACCGGGGAGCAGCTCTGCATCGGTTACGCGGGGAAGACGGACCGCCCCTATCGCAGCATCGGACTGCGCTTGGTGGAGGAGGGGAGGATCGAGGACAGTGAGCTCTCCCTGACGACCCTCAAGCGCTACTTCAGAGACAACCCGTCCGAGGTGGAACGGGTGCTCTCCCATAACGAGTCCTACGTGTTCTTCACGGAGCGGGAGCCGGGGCCCTTCGGGAGCATCGGCGCCAAGGTGACGCCGTACCACAGCATCGCTACGGACAAGAGCGTGTTCCCGCGGGGTGGCCCCTGCGTGGTGGTGACCTCCCTGCCCTTCGCCGATCCGTCCGATCCGAGTCAGGTGGTGCGTCGCCAAGCCACCTATCTGACCCTGGATCAGGACACGGGAGGGGCGATCCGGTCCGCGGGTCGCTGCGACCTGTTCATCGGCACGGGTGATGAGGCGGAGCGGCTCGCCGGCTACACACGGGAGGTGGGGCAGATGTTCTACCTGTTCGTGAAGCCGCAGTAGTTGGTAGGCTCGACGCTTCACGCCCATGGATCCGTCACGTCGTCCCGAGCCCGCCGGCCGCGGGCCTGCCCCTGAGTCCCATAGCCCGGAATACTCCACGATGTTCGTGGTGTGGCCGGAGTCCGAGATGCCCCTCAGGGAGGAGATCCGTCTGGCCCTCGCCGCCTGCTACGACGAGGTCGAGGAGCTCGAGGAGCTGGAGCCCTCCGAGGAGCTGATCTGGGGCGTGACCTGGCGGGTGTCCGGAGCAGGGGGCGCTGCGAGGGGCGAATACCTGGTCTGGGCGGAGTCGCGAGGCGACCTTTCGGATGAGTTCCTGCGCAGCGCGTTGCCTCCGGTGGACTACGAGGCGGCCCGGAATTGCCGCTGGTTGATCGGTGTCGAGACCCGGCTGGATGTGGACGCCCCGCAAGCCAGCTTCCAGGAGCAGCTTCGGTTCATCTCCGAGGTGGCGGTCCCGGGGCTCGTGGGCGTCTACGATGACAACGCCCTCATCATGCGGTCGGGCCAGGAGGTCCGTGACCTGTGCGCCTGCCCCGTCCCGCCCAGGGCCGGGACCCTGTACGCCACCCACGCGAAGCAGGCCCAGGGCGCCGTATGGCTCCACACCCACGGGTTGCTCCGCACCGGCGTGCCGGACCTGGACCTCGTGGGGCTGCCCCCGGAGTGCCTCGACGACGGAGAGGAGATGCTCCATGCGGTGGTCGACGCGTTGTTGGCGGGGATGCAGGTGGGCGAAGACGGCCGCATCGAGCTGGGAGAGGGCTTGACCCTGAGGCTCGCCTCGCTGACCGAGGCCATGCCGGCGTTCCCCTCCAGCGTCCCCGGAGGTCTGGACGACCGGACGGGTGAGATGGCCGATCATGCGGGGGATCGTATGGTCCTGCTGGACGCCACTCGCGACGAGCCCCCCGTGGACGCCCTCGTCCGCATGCAGCGCTCGAGCACCCTCTACAAGTCGCGTGATGAGACCGAGAGGCAGCGCACCTTGTCGCTGGCTCGGTGGGGGACCTTCGGGCAGTTGTTCGCCATGCATCGAGGCCTCGACTGGTCCTTCCATGTGAAGATGGCCTACGAGCAGCCGTCGTGCGGCTCCCGGGAGCACCTGTGGTTCGAGGTGCTTGAACTCCGACCCGGTCGTGTCCACGGGCGGCTGATCAGTGAGCCCGTGGACGTCCCTCATCTGAAGTCGGGGGAGCAGGTCTGGCATCCCCTGGACCGACTCACGGACTGGCTGATCGTGACGCCGCAAGGGTCCTACGATCCGGAGCTCGCCGGGGGGTTGTTAGAGGACCCCCTCTGACAATGGCTCGCACCTTCGTCGCCCTGGAGCTTCCTGCGAAGCTGCGGCAGCGGTTGTCGGAGGAAGGGGACCGTCTCCGGCTGGTGGGGGCCCCGGTGTCCTGGGTGAAGCCCGAGAACTTCCATGTCACCCTCAGCTTCCTGGGGGAAGTGGAGGACGTGGAGCTCCTCGAACTGGACCCGGTGCTGCGGGACGTGGCGTGTCGGCATGGTCCGCTCCGACTGGTTGCGTGCGGTCTGGGTTCAGCCCCGGACCCGCGCACCGGGGCGCCGCGGGTGGTCTGGTGCGGCGTCAAGGACGCGGAGGGCCGGGACGGTGCGCTGGCGTCTGTTCATCAGGACCTCAAGCAGGCCCTGGCTGGACAGCGTGTGCGAGCGGAGAAGCGGAGCTTCGAGCCTCACATCACCCTGGGGCGGGCCCGGGGGCCGGAGCGTGGTGACGCGCTGACGGAGCGCATGGGGCCCGCGGTCCGACGTGAGTTCGGTCACTTCTCCGCGGCGCACCTGACCTTGTTCGAGAGCGTGCGTGACCGCCAGGGGATCGCCTACGAGCCGCTGCAGCGCTTCACCCTGTCAGGCTCCAGGCATTAGTCGTTTTATGTCAATGGCTTGGGACGATGTTTGGGTTTTGTTCTTCCCAGTGTCCCTGCTCGTCGATATCATGCGCGCCGTTGCCGGGTGGGGCCGCTCGAGGCCGCAGTGGTTGGGTCGTGCGGGCATCGCATGACAGAGGGGAAAGGATCGACGATGGCCAAGACAGAGAAGGCAGGCGCAGCGGACAAGGAGCGGGCGGCGAAGGAGCAGTCCCTCAAGTTCGCGCTGACCTCCATCGAGAAGCAGTTCGGTAAGGGCGCGATCATGCGTCTCGGAGAGAGTTCCATCGAGGAGGGGAAGGGCATCCCTACCGGTGCGCTGTCACTCGATATCGCGCTGGGAGGCAAGGGGTTGCCGCGGGGGCGCATCGTCGAGATCTACGGGCCGGAGTCTTCTGGTAAGACGACGCTGACGCTCCATCTCGCTGCGAACGCTCAGAGAGAGGGCGGCGTTGCGGCGTTCATCGACGCCGAGCATGCCCTCGACCCTTCCTACGCGCGTAAGCTCGGGGTGGACTTCAAGAACCTGTTGGTGAGCCAGCCGGACACCGGTGAGCAGGCGTTGGAGATCGCGGAGATGCTGATCCGCTCCAACGCCATCGACGTCCTGGTGATCGACTCCGTCGCCGCTCTGGTTCCCAAGGCGGAGCTGGAAGGGGAGATGGGTGACTCCCATGTCGGGCTGCAGGCGCGGCTCATGTCGCAAGCGCTACGGAAGCTCACCGCGGCGGTCTCCAAGTCCAGCACCTGCCTCGTCTTCATCAACCAGATCCGCGAGAAGATCGGCGTCATGTTCGGCAGCCCGGAGACCACCACCGGTGGTCGGGCGCTCAAGTTCTACTCCTCCGTGCGTCTGGACATTCGTCGGATCGGGAGGATCAAGGACGGAGACGAGGTGAAGGGGAACCGCACCAAGGTCACGGTGGTGAAGAACAAGATCGCGCCCCCATTCCGGGTGGTGGAGTTCGACATCCTCTACAACGAGGGGATCTCCTGTGCCGGGGATCTGCTGGACCTCGGGGTCCAGGCAGGCGTGGTCGACAAGACCGGCAGCTGGTTCAGCATGGGCGAAGAGCGCCTCGGACAGGGGCGTGAGCGGGCCCGGGAGGCGATCAAGAGCGACCAGGGATTGGCAGACCGGATCCGGGCCGGGGTCATGGAGAAGGTGGCCGCGAAACGCGAGGCTCAGGAGGCTGGGGGCCGTCAGCCGGCGGCCAAGGGTGGTGCCCGGAAGGCCGCCGCTTCCTGAGGCTGATCGTTGCATGAGGTTTCGGGCAGCGGACTTCTGACGCTGCCCGGGCTCGTTTCAGCGCGTTCCGGGAGGACTCGAGCAACCGCGGAACCAGAGGTTTTCGCCGGTCTGCTTTTTGTCACAATGGCCGGCGCAGGTCCCATGGAAGGTCCAAGGTTCCGTCTTGCGACCCCCGAGCTTGGACCTAAGATGCTGGTTCCCATAGGTATAGCTCTTGTTTGGCAAGGGTCAGCGAGGTGGATCATGGCGGTCCCGAAGAAGCGGACATCGAAGATGAAGAAGCGGCAGCGGCGTTCCCATCACGGGATGAGCCGCCTGCATCTGGCCCGTTGCAGTCACTGCGGAGCGGCGATTCGGCCCCATCGGGTCTGCCACAACTGCGGTCACTACAAAGGTGGCGCCGTCGTCGAGATGGACGAGTTTTGATCGCGGCTGCCTGCCCCTGGCATGACCGCCGCACGTATAGTCCTTGACGCCATGGGGGGCGATCGCGCGCCCCGGGAGACCGTGCGCGGTGCGCTCAAGGCGTTGGCAGAAGACTCCGACCTCAGCGTCGTGCTGGTAGGTCGCGAGCCGGACCTGCTTCGTGAGCTTGAGGACGCCGGCGGTGGTGACGACGCGCGACTCGAGATCGTCCATGCGCCGGACGTGGTGGGCTCAGGAGACCCTGCGGTCCTGGGCTATCGCAAAGAGAACTGCTCCATACGTCGCGCGTGCGAGCTCGTAAAGAGCAACGAGGTCCACGGCCTCGTCGCCGCCGGTAACACCGCCGCCGCCGTGACCGCGGCAGTGACGGTGCTCAAGCGACTGCCCCACGTTCGTCGCCCGGGAATCGCGGTTCCGCTTCCCACGGCCAAGGGGCAGTGCATCCTCTGCGACGCCGGCGCCAACATCCACTGCAAGCCCATTCATCTCTTCCACTACGGGATCATGGCGTCGCTGTACTCAAGCGCCGTGTTCGGTCATGAGCGGCCGACCATCGGTCTCATGAACATCGGGTCGGAAGAAGGCAAGGGCACCGGCCTGGTCAAGGAGACCGCCGGGTTGTTCGCCGACACGCAGCTGAACTTCATCGGCAACGTGGAAGGTAACGACGTCTTCAACGGTCGGTGTGATGTGATCGTCTGCGAGGGTTTCGTCGGGAACGTCATCCTGAAGACCGCGGAGGGCCTCTACGAGGTGGTGTCCCGGCGGATGAAGGAGGTGCAGGGGGTCCTGGACGCATCCCTCTCAAGTCACGGCGAGTCGGGAGGCAGCGACGGCGCGGTGCGGGAGGCGCTCAGGCGGTTCCGGTCCAACGCGGACTGGGGTGAGCAGGGTGGAGCGCCCCTCCTGGGCGTCAATGGTATGGTCATGATCTGTCATGGACGTTCGGACGCCCGCGCGATCTCCAATGGGATTCTCCAGGCGGGGCGGATTCACCGCAAGCGGGTCCTCCATGCCATGGCGCAGCGCCTCGTCGAGGCAGAAGGTGCATCATGACTCCGACCACGGGGCAGCGTCCGGTGGGCATCTTCGGCACCGGGCATTACGTACCCGAGCGGGTCCTCAGCAACCAGGACCTGGAGAAGATCGTCGACACCACGGACGAGTGGATCTATAGCCGTACCGGCATGCGCGAGCGTCGGATCGCGGCCCCGGACCAAGCCACCTCTGACCTCTGCATCGAAGCCGGAAGGCGTGCGCTGGAAGACGCAGGGGTGACGCCGGAGGAGATCGGTGTCGTCGTGGTGGCCACGGTGACGCCGGATCATCTCGTGCCGGCGACCTCCGCATACGTCCAGCATGCCCTGGGCTGCGTCAACGCCGGGGTGTTTGACCTGGAGGCGGCCTGTTCAGGATTCGTCACAGGGCTCTCGGTCGCCCACGGCCTGATCGTCAACGGCACCGTGGACAAGGCGCTCGTGATCGGCGGCGAGTGCATGAGCCGCATCCTTGACTACGAAGACCGTGCCAGCTGCATCCTCTTCGGCGACGGAGCCGGCGCCGCGGTCATCGGGGCCGGCGCGCCACGGGGCGAACTCCTGTCCAGCTTCATCGGAGCGGACGGGGCGGGGGCCAACACCATGCGCGTGATGGCAGGAGGGTCCCGACGCCCCTGTGATCAGGCCGCGGTCCAGGAGAAGCTCCACTTCCTGGACATCAAGGGCAACGAGGTCTTCAAGTTCGCGGTCAGCGCGTTTCGCCGACTGTTGGAGAAGCAGATGCGCGACTTCGACTTCGGCCCCGATGAACTCGGGCTCGTGGTCCCGCATCAGGTGAACTACCGGATCATCGAGTCCGCGCTGAAGAAGCTGGAGGTCCCTGAGGAGCGGATCTTCATGAACCTCGAGAAGTACGGGAACACGTCCGGCGCCAGTGTTGGCATCGCGCTGGACGAGGCGATCCGGGAGGGGCGCCCCCAAGAGGGCAAGTATCTCTCGCTGATCGCGTTCGGCGCCGGCCTGACGTGGGCCTCGGCGCTTCTTCGCTGGTAGCCGGCGATGTCGCGCCCTCTCGTCGGGTGCGGCCAGCCACACGGAGCGTGGAACATGCGAGCGATTCTATTCCCCGGCCAGGGCGCGCAGCACGTGGGCATGGGCCGCGAACTCTGCGAGCGTCACGAGGCCGCCCGCGACGTCTACGAGGAGGCCAACGAGGTGCTCGGCTACGACCTGGGCCGTCTGTGCTTTGAAGGTCCGGATGACGAGCTCGTCAGGACCGACAGGGCACAGCCCGCCATCTATGTCACGTCCGTCGCCGCGGTGCGTGCGCTTGAGGCGTCCGGGGAGTTGGACCCCTCGTCGTTTCAGGCGACGGCGGGTTTGAGCCTCGGCGAGTACACCGCTTGCTGGTTCGCCGGGGTCTTCTCGTTCGCCGACGGCCTGAGGCTGGTGCAGCAACGAGGCACCGCCATGCAGGCTGCCTGTGAGGCCCAGGAGTCGGCCATGGTCAGCCTCCTGGGCAGCGACCGGGCAACCGCGGAGCGGCTCTGCGACGCGGCTCGCGAGGACGACGTCCTGGTGGTGGCCAACCTGAACTCGCCGGGCCAGGTGGTCATCTCTGGTTCACGGGATGCTTGCGGCCGAGCGCGAGAGTTGGCCAGGGAGCACGGGGTCCGTCGCGCCATCCCGTTGAAGGTGGCAGGGGCCTTTCATTCGCCCTTGATGGAGCCTGCTCGGCAGACCCTTGAGGCGGCCATCACCGCTACCGCGCTCGGCTCCGGTCGGGTGCCGGTGTACAGCAACGTGACCGGTGAGCCCGTGACCGCCGCCGCGGACGTGGGGCAGTTGTTGGCGCGGCAGGTCGTCAGCCCCGTTCTCTGGGAGGATTCCATGCGTCGCATGGTCAGTGACGGCCTTGTGTCCGCGGCGGAGCCACCGCCGGGCACGGTGCTCGGCAACATGCTGACCAAGATCGCTCCGGATGTGGAGTCGGTCGCGTTGGCCGCGGGAGGGGAGTGAGACATGGAGATGGGGTTGAGAGACAAGGTGGCGGTGGTCACCGGTGCGTCTCGAGGGATCGGGCGCGCGGTGGCCCTGGCCCTGGCCGGTGAGGGGGTCGGTGTCGCGTGCGTGGCCACCAGCGTGGAGAGCGCTCGGGGCACCGCGGAGGCGTGCGCCGAGCTGGGGGTCAAGGCGGTCCCCTACGGGGTCGATGTCTCTGACTTCGGCGCGGCCCAGGAGTTCGCCGGGACCGTAGTGCAGGACCTCGGCCCGGTAGACATCCTCGTCAACAACGCGGGTGTCACCAAGGACGGCGTCTTCCTGCGGATGGGTGAGGAGGACTGGGACCGGGTCGTCGACGTGAACCTGAAGGGCGCGTTCAACCTGACCCGGGCGTTCGCCCGCGGGTTGCTGAAGAACCGTGGCGCGCGGGTGATCAACATGGCCTCCGTGGTGGGGCTGTCCGGGAACGCGGGGCAGGCCAATTACGCGGCGAGCAAGGGAGGGCTGGTCGCCCTGACCCGGTCCCTGGCGAAGGAGTTCGGCGGGCGTGGGGTGACGGTCAACGCGGTCGCCCCGGGCTTCATCGAGACCGACATGACCGGGGACCTGCCGGAGTCGGGTCGTGAGGCCATGGTGTCGGGGATTTCCCTCGGCAGGCCGGGGACCCCCCAGGATGTCGCCAGCGGAGTCTTGTATCTGGCCTCGGATCTCGCCTCCTACGTGACCGGGCAAGTGATCGTAATAGACGGGGGCATGAGGCTTTAGATGCACGCCCCGGATCTGGTTCCCGATTGAAGGGGGCCATCCGGTGTGGTAACACCAGCCATGTCCGATGTGCGGCGGGCGCGGGTCTGGGCGGACTCGGCCGGGGTCGCACGTGGAGACCAATAGGAACACAGTCATGTCCGAGAAGTCCATCCAGGATCGGGTCGTCGAGATCGTTTGTGAGCAGCTCTCCACCAACGCGGAGAGCGTGACCCCTCAGACGTCCTTCACTGGCGATCTTGGTGCCGATTCCCTTGATACCGTCGAGCTCGTCATGGAGTTCGAGGAGCGGTTTGGCATCGAGATCCCCGACGACGCGGCGGAGAAGATCCAGACCGTCGGTGACGCGGTCGAGTTCATCAAGGCCAAGTCCGCCAGCGCCTGATCGATCAGAGAGTGGGACGTTCCGGTGATCGCCGGGACGACATGCCATGAAGCGACGCGCAGCGATTACGGGATTGGGGGTCGTGAGCCCTCTGGGGCTCGATTACGAGACCAGCTTCGATGCCATGCTCGCCGGCCGTTCCGGCGTCGGGTCGATCTCGCTGTTCGACGCGTCCGCCCACACCACGCAGATCGCGGCTGAGGTCAAGGAGTTCGACCCTGCGGCGGTCCTCGATCGTAAGCTCGCCCGCAAGCTCGACCGCTTCGCGCAGCTGGGCCTCGCCGCGGGCAAGGCGGCGTGGGCGGACTCCGGGCTCGACCTGGCAAGCCTGGACGCGGACCGGGTGGGTGTCATCGCGGGGTCCGGTGTCGGTGGCCTGGAGACCATCGAGTCCCAGTCCGCGGTCCTGCACGAACGGGGCCCAGGGCGCGTCACGCCGTTCCTCATCCCTCGGCTGATGATGAACGCGTTGTCCGGTGAGCTCAGCATCCTGCTTGGCCTTCGCGGTCCCAACTGGGTGACCGCGTCAGCCTGTGCGTCGGCCTCTCACGCGCTGGCGTCGGCGTTGAAGGCGATCCGCTACGGGGAGGCGGACGTGGTGCTGACCGGCGGTTCAGAGGCGGCCATCACCCCGTTGGGCATGGCGGGTTTCTGCAGTCTCCGGGCCATGTCGACGCGGAACGATGACCCACAGCGGGCGAGCCGCCCGTTCGACAAGGACCGGGACGGATTCGTCATGGGAGAAGGGGGCGCGTTCCTCGTCGTCGAGGAGATGGAACAAGCCAAGGCTCGAGGCGCGCGGATCTACGCCGAACTGGCAGGGGCCGGTGCGACGGCGGACGCTCATCACATCACCGCTCCGGCGGAGGGTGCGGAGGGCGCTCAGCGCTCCATGAAGTTGGCGCTCCAGGACGCCGGGTTGGGCATCGACGACGTGGACTACGTCAACGCTCACGGCACCAGCACGCCGATCAACGACCCGAGCGAGTCCGCGGCTATCAGAGCGGTGTTCGGAGGACAGGGGGACCGGCTCTGCGTCTCCAGCACCAAGTCCATGATCGGCCACCTGCTGGGCGCGTCCGGTGCCATGGAGGGCGCTGTCTGCGCCCTGTCCATCAGCCGTGGTGTGGTGCATCAGACCTTGAACCATGAGGAGCCCGGGGAGGGTTGTGATCTGGACTACGTCAAGGGTGAGCCGCGAGAGACGAAGGTCCGCTGCGCCCTGTCAAACAGCCTGGGCTTCGGCGGTCACAACGTGACCCTGGCATTCGCTCGCGTCGACTGACCGGTTGAGTCTCCGGACAGGGACGCGTTGCGCGGACCCCCGTCGAGCCCTCTCGTCGGCGCACAAGAGCAACCAGAGATGAACTCCATGATCGACGCGCTCCGGGAGCGGCTGGCCAGCTTGGGTCAGGAGCACGTGCTCGTCTTCTGGGACCAGCTTTCCCAGGATGAGCAGGACCAACTCATCAAGGACGTGGCGTCCGTTGACCTCGAGCATCTGGCCTCGTTGTGCGTTGAGGCCCGCGAGGCGGTCCCGGAGTCGCCCAGCCGGGTCGAGCCCCTGCCCCAGGTGACGAAGGGCGAAGACCCGGAGGGTGACACGCGCGCTGGCGAGGTCGGTTGGGAGATGCTCCGCGAGGGGAAGATCTGCGCCTTCACCGTGGCCGGAGGTCAGGGGACGAGGCTGGGGTTTGATGGGCCGAAGGGGACCTATCCCGCCGGCGCCGTGACCGGGCATTCTCTGTTCCAACTCTTCGCCGAGAAGCTCCGGGCTGTCTCCCGGCGGGCTGGGCGGGTCGTGCCCTGGTACATCATGACGTCGCCCATCAACGACGGGGACACGCGGGCCTTCTTTGCCGGCAACGGCTGGTTTGGGCTCGAACCCGAAGACGTCATGTTCCTGCAGCAGGGCACCATGCCGGCGGTCGACGAGGGAGGGCGTCTGATCCTGGAGTCGAAGAACGGCCTCTGCCGCAGCCCGGATGGGCACGGCGGCTCGCTCCGCGCTCTGTCCAGCTCTGGAGCGTTGGCTGACATGAAGCGCCGTGGGGTCGAGGAGATCTACTACTTCCAGGTGGACAATCCTCTCCTGGAGATGTGTGACCCGGTGTTCATGGGCTACCACCGTGAGTCAGGCAGCGAGTTCTCCTCGAAGTCGGTGCCGAAGCGGGAGCCGGGAGAGAAGGTCGGGGTCCTGGTCTCCGCTGACGGCAAACCCGGGGTGATCGAGTACTCCGACCTGGCGGACGACCTGCGTCACGCCAGGGAGGAGGACGGACGGCTGCGCTTCAGGGCAGGGAACATCGCGGTCCATGGGATCTCCCGTGCTTTCGTTGAGCGCCTCAACGAAGGGGGCTTCGCCTTGCCGCATCACTTCGCCCGGAAGAACCTCCGCGGCATCGGCCAGGACGGGACACCGACGGAAATCCCCGGGATCAAGTTCGAGACCTTCGTGTTCGACGCCCTGCCGCTGGCGGAGCGGGTCATGCTCATGGAGGTGGATCGAGCGTCGGAGTTCTCTCCGATCAAGAACCGCGAGGGAGCCGACTCCGCTTCGAGCTCCAAGGCGCATCAGTCCGCCATGTTCGCTTCGTGGCTGGAGGCCGCTGGCGTCGATGTCTCGAGGACGGCGGACGGTGGCCTGGAGCACCTGATCGAGGTGTCTCCCCTGTTCGCCGGTGACCGGGACGAGCTGCTCTCGCGGAAGGGCGACCTGCCGTCGAGGATCGACGGCGACACGTTCATCCAGTGACGGGTAGAATGCGCTCCGGGGAGGGGTCGCATGATGCGTACCGATGTCGCGTTGCTCTGCGGTGGGCACCGCTCAGAGCACGAAGTCTCGCTCAAATCGGGCCGAGCGCTCATGGAAGCGCTGATGCTGGCCGGCTACGGGGTCCATCCCGTGGTCGTCGGCGAAGACGGCACCTGGAGCCTGCTCGAGCGCCGGTTCTTCGGTGACGTCGTTCAGCTCCCTTCAAGTAGCCCTGGGGCGGTGCCGGCGGCGAGGCTCAGCGGCCGCCCCTTGATCGTGGCCAACGCCTTGGCGGGCTATGGAGTTCGGGTGGTGGTGCTCGGGCTGCATGGCAGGTTCGGTGAAGATGGCAGCATCCAGGGGTTCCTTCAGACCGCGGGTTTCTCCTGGACCGGGTGCGATGTCACGTCGTCCGCCCTCGCCATGGACAAGCTCCAGTTCAAGCGCGCGCTGCGTGGGGCAGGGCTGCCGACGCCGGCTTTTCGCGAGATCATGGCCGGGCCCGGCGCCTCTGCGGAGATCGAGGCGGCCATCCAGGCCCTGGGGGCTCCCCTGGTGGTCAAGGCGCCGGCGCTCGGTTCCTCCGTCTCGGTCCACGTGGCGGCTGACGCGGAGGAGGCACGCTCCGCGGCCTCACAGGTCCTCGTGTTGGAGGGACGGGCGCTCATGGAGTCCTTCGTCGCCGGCACGGAACTCACCGTGCCGGTCCTGGGGCGGGGGCCGCGAGCGAGGCCCCTGCCCGTGATCGAGATCCGTCCCCGGAAGGCGGCGTTCTTCGATTACGTCAGCAAGTACGAAGCGGGTGGCGCGGATGAGATCGTCCCCGCTCGGATCAGCGGAGCGTTGTCCTCCCAGGTCTCGTCCCTCGCGCTGCGGATTCACCGCCTGATCGGCGCCCGCGGAGTGACCCGGACCGATTTCCTGATCTCGGAGCGCGGCGAGCCCCTGGTGCTCGAGATCAACACGCTCCCCGGTATGACGGAGGCGTCGCTGGTCCCCAAGTCCGCCGCGGCGGCCGGCATCACCATGCCCAAGCTCGTCCGGACCCTGGTCGAGGAAGCGGCACAGCGGCCTTCGCCGGTGATGGTTCCGGAGGCCGCCCATGTCGCGGGGGGCTGACCAGTTTCGACGGGTCCTGGTCACCGATCGGCGCCTCCTGGGAACTGAGCCGCTCCCGGCGACGGTGGCGGCCGCAGCGGATCATTGGAAGGCCACGCTCATCGTGTTGCGTGAGAAGGACCTGGATGCGGGAGAGCTCCTCGCCGTGGCGCGCGAGCTCATGGCGTCGACCACGGTCCCGGTCGTGGTCGCTCATCGGCCGGAGGTGGCCCGCGCGGCGGGTGCCGCCGGCGTGCACCTCGGATGGACGAGCCCGTCGGTGCAGGAGGCGAGGGCCGTGGTCGGCGCCTCCCGCCTGATCGGGGTGTCGGTCCATGATGTTGAGGAGGGCGTGGCGCGAGCCGCCGAGGGTGCGGACTATCTGTTCATGGGCCCCGTCTCGTCCACGCCGAAGGAGCACCCCATCCCGCCCATAGGGCTCGCTCCGGTCGGTACACTTGCCGAGCGGGTGTCCGTCCCGGTCGTCGGGATCGGTGGACTGGGCCCCGATGATCTGCCCGGGTTGCGGGCTGCAGGCGCCTCTGGCGTCGCTGCGATCCGGGCGTTTACTCTCTGAGGGCCATGCGACGAACCTACGCTGATGTGGACCGCCCCATGCGGGTGGACGAGCGGCTCCTGAAGCTCCTACGCTGGCTGCGTCGCCTGGGAACCGTCGCCGTGGTCGTGCTCATGGCGCTGATGATCCGCTGGTACGACTTCGAGAAGTTGGCGGACGAGCAGTGGGAGGCGCTCCGCGGCAAGGTCCGGCGCGGCGCGTTCCTGGTATTCGGTGTGGTGGACGAGGACACGGTGCTGGGCGCAGGCAGCATCGTGGAGGCGCGGGTCACGGTGCCCCCCAAGCTGGCTCGCTCCATGGGACGTAGGGAGGGTGCCATCCTGAGCGAGGTGAGGGCCGTCCCTGGTTCCATGCTGACCTTCAAACCGGCTCCGGGGGGCATGATGGAGCTGCAGGTGGACGGAGAGCTGACGGGGGCCAGGTTCGACCCCGCCTGGCAGGAGGATGTGGCGGAGGGTCTCAAGCTGCGCGAAGGGCCTCTGCCTGACGGATGCTACCTCCTGATCAACCCGGCGGTGGATGCTGAGGCCGTGGACAGCCGCAAGGTGGGGCT
Source organism: uncultured Isosphaeraceae bacterium (assembly GCA_964507445.1). Lineage (GTDB taxonomy): Bacteria > Planctomycetota. The sequence goes on along the minus strand of CAZDQF010000003.1, from coordinate 96,200 downwards.
CGTCACCCGCGACGCGTTGCTGCGCAAGGCGAGCCATCTCTGACGCTCCCGGCATGACCATGGACGAGCTGCGTTTTCTCGATTGGATAAGACAGAGCGATCGCCCGGAGGTCGACATCGAGCTGGGAGTGGGGGACGATGGAGCCGTGTTCCGATGCGGCGGAGAGTCCATGGTGATCGTGGCTGACACCGTCGCCGAAGGCACGCACTTCGTCGCTGACGAGGACCCCCGCCTGGTAGGGCGGAAGGCGCTGGCCGTGAACCTCAGCGATGTGGCGGCCATGGGCGCGGCGCCGCTCTGCGCCGTCGCCACGGCGACGTTGCCTCATGGAGTTGATGAGCGGCGAGCGCAGGGCATGGTGGAGGGAATGCGAGCGTTGGGTGCGGAGACCGGGTGTCCGCTGGTCGGCGGGGACACGGTCACCCACGACGGGCCCACGGTGCTCTCCGTGACGGTGGTCGGCCGTGTGCTCGGGGAAGAGCCCATACGACGGACCGGCGCCGCCCCGGGGTACTGCCTGGCCGTGACCGGCGCCATCGGCGGTTCCCTCGCCGGTCGTCACCTGACGTTTCAGCCGCGCCTCGCGGAGGCCAGGTGCTTCGTCGACTCGCGGGCCCGCATGGCCATGATCGATGTCTCGGACGGGTTGCTCCTGGATCTCTGTCGTCTTACGGACGGGCTTGGATTCCGCATCCACGGTGATCGGGTCCCGTTGCACGTCGACGCCGGTGGACTGGACGCCGCCCTGGAAGCGGGCGAGGACTTCGAGCTCCTCGCGGCCATCCACCCAGAAGACCTGCCGACGGTTCGTGAGAGTTGGGCCGTGGAGACGCCGCTGACGGTGATCGGTGAGGTGGTGGACGACGGGAGAGTCCTGGTGGTCGGCGAGGAGGAGCGGGTGGTGCGACCCAGAGGATACGTCCATGGGTGACGCGGCGTTCATGGCTGCCTCGGCGGAGGAGACGGAGGCCTTCGCGGCGCGAGTAGCGGCCGGCCTGACGGGCGGGGACCGTCTCCTCCTGCACGGCGATCTGGGCGGAGGGAAGACCACCTTCGTGCGAGGCCTGGTTCGAGGACTGGGTCACCCCGATCCCCGAGAGGTGGCGAGTCCGACCTACGCGCTCCATCACCGGTACGAGGGAGGGAGTCACCCCGTCGACCATCTGGACCTGTATCGCCTGGAGGGCGTGGAGGACGCCATGGAGTGGCAGGGGATCCTCGACCCCCTGGACGATCCTGATGCGGTGGCGGTCATCGAGTGGCCGGATCGTCTCCCCTGGCGGCCCGACGGCGTGGTCCTGGAGGTGCGGTTCTCACCAGGCCCGACCGTCGATCAGAGGTTGGTTCGCCCTACGTTCCTCGGCCAAGGCGAGATTCGTCTGCAGCCCCTGTGGCCCCAGGGGGGATCGCTCGAGCCGGAATGAACCATGGAGGGTCTCGTTCGTTGACCGACTTCATGGCGGATCCTGACGTGGCCGAGATGCTGGCCTTCCAGGGCGGCGAGTACCAGGCTTTCGAGCGTCTCGTGGGTCGGCACACGGACTCCCTGGTGAACTACTTCTACTTTCAGTGTCGGGACCGACACACAGCGCAGGACTGCAGCCAGGACGTCTGGTTCAAGATCTTCAAATCCGCCGGTGACTACGTCCCCCGGGCCAGATTCCGGACGTTCCTGTTCCGGGTGGCGCGAAACCTGTGGATTGACCGGGTGAGGACGGCGTCCCGACGTCCCGTCGAGACCTCGATCCAGGGAGAAGGGGATGGAGGTGACGCCCCATCCTTGTTGGATCAGCTGCCCGCGGAAGGCCCCGGGCCGGATGCGGAGACCAGCAGGGTGGATGCGGCCCGCGTGGTGGCCCGAGCGCTCGCCTCCCTCCCGGAAGAGATGCGGGAGGTGTACATCCTGGCGGAGATCGAAGCCCTGCCCTATGCGGAGGTCTCCGCGGTTCTCGAGATCCCGGTGGGCACGGTCAAGTCTCGGATGTTCAACGCCGTTCGTCGGCTGAAGCAGGTTTCTGGGCGGATCGAGGGAGAATCGTGAACCTCTGTCCAGCGTTCGCCGTTTCCACCCACGGAGCGCCGTTGAGCCACGGCCGATCCACGAGCCTATGAACACCCAACCCCAGGACCCACAGTATATTAGAGCCATGGAGCTGGCGCTGCAGGGGCGTCGCGAGGAGCTCTCCGCCGAAGATCAGGCGTTCCTCGACGGCTATCTGGCGGCCAACCCTGCCGCGGTGCAGGAGCTCCGCGAGACCGATGCGCTGCTGCAGCGCCTGAGCGCGGCCAGGGTGACGCCCGATCAGGAGTTCACGGGGCGGTTGCGTGGCGCCGTGGGCGCCTGGATCCGGGAGGATGCCCTGTCACAAGGTGCTTCTCAGGAAGAGGTTGCGACCGGCCTCCTGGGCCGCTGCTGGGGGTGGCTGTTTGGACGGGACGAAGTTCCGGAGTCCGTGTCAGGGTCGACCCTGGTGCTCGGCCGTTCCCTGGCGTTCTATCTCGGTGCGGCGGTGGTGGTTTGTGTGCTCCTGCTCACCAGGGACTCCCAGCCGGAACCGGCGGAGAGGTCCCGCGACCGTGCTCATGAGTTGATGGACCCGGACAAGCCGGAGTCGATCGAGCGCCGTCGTCCGGCGGACCTCCATCGAGGTAGCCGTCCCAGGTAGCCTGCCCGGTTGCCCCATCTGGGGCATACGTGGGGGGACCTCTGACCGGGTGGTGCACCTTCCCCATCCCCAGGCGCATCGGTCCATGGGACCGAAGTGGTTGATACCAAAGCTCTTCAGTCCGAAACCCCTGCCTGCTGGGGCCGTGGCCCCCAGTTTGCGAAGGACAGGCAGAACCCCGTAAACGGGGTAGGGCGCGCCACCCACCGGGGGCCCCGATGAGGGAAGTCGATCCAACAGGACCGAAGCATGACACTCAAGATCACATTCGCTGGTACCACTCGGGGTAAGAAGCTCTACACGGTAAGTAGGGCTGGGGACCGGTTCTTCACGGGGACTCTGGACGAGGTCAAGCGCTACATCGCGCTGCACAACGCCAAGGTCCGAGAGAGGAAGGAAGCGGCGGACGCGCTCCTGCGGGAGATCCGTTCCGCCGGCTGAGGTCTTCTGCAGCCTCCCCATCCCGTCGTGGGGTCGGGGTGGTGTGGCTGTAGAAGGCGCTATGATCGCGGCATGCGCCGCGCTTTCTGTTTGTTGCTCCTCATCCTGACCTGGGCCCCCCCTGCGGGGGCCCAGCGTCCATCAGCGTCGTGGTTACATGCCTCGCTTCTGGACCGGGCCCCGGTGATCGTGTTGGCCCGTCTGGACACGGATGAGATCCTGCCGGTTCATCAGATCCAGCTGACCCGATTCTCCGTTGTTCAGAGCATCAAGGGCGGCGACCGCAAGCAGGTGATGGTCGGGGGTGCTGGGACCCGCGGGGGCTTGTTCCGGGAGCTGGACAAGGTCCTGTTCCTCAAGCGCCTGAAGAGCGACTCCATCTTCGAGCTTGTGGATGTGGTCGACCTGGTGGAGGGCGAAGGCCCCCTGGTCACGGAGACTCTCAGGTCCTACCTCGCCATCGGGGCTGAGGTCCGTCCGGGAGAGCGTGAACGGAGCTTGTTCTCCCTCTCCCTGGAGAACGTGGGGCGATCGTCGGTGTTCGCCTGCCGCGTCGCGTGCAACGAGCTCCTTCGATTGGCGAGGACGAGCCCCTACCTGTTCAAGATCCGGCATCTCGAGCGGCTGCGTGGCCACCGCAGCTCGGTCCCTGTCGCCAGTCGTCCGGTCTACCGTCGCCTGGTGCGGCGCGTCTCCCAGCTCCTGGGGGCGCATGTCCTCGGGGCCGAAGAGGCTTTTCCGCCCGGTCCGGCCCGAGATGAGTTGAGAGGGGCCATCAACCGGTTCCTCGCGCTCGAGACCGGGGCCGAGCGGGTGGTGCTCCTGGACTCCATGGCGAAGGCTGGGCGGCGTCGCCTCCGTCGTTTCTGCGAGGGCGCGTTGCTCGACGGAGCCCGTGAGGTGAGGACTCGTGCCGCGTGGTACCTCGGCGAGTTCGGAAACGCCGGTTCCGTCGAGGCGCTGGCTGCGGGGCTGGTCGAGGCCAAGGGCGCGGAGCGGGTGGCCAGGATCGAAGCCATCGGCAAGATCGGCGCGCCGGCGGGCTTCCCGCACGTGGTGAAGGCGCTGGAGCGTAACGACGCGGTGGACGCGGCGCTCGAGGCTGCGGCGCGGATCGGAGGTCTCGAAGCCACGAACCTGCTGGACCGGGTTGAACGAGCCTTGTCCCGAACGCCAGGGGAGGAGGCTCGGTTGCAGCGCATCCGTTACTATCGCGGGGACGCGTTCGCGAAGGCAGAGGCGAAACGACGCCGCGACGCCAAACTGGCGTGGGATTGAGCGAGCTCCTGAGCGGCTCGGTTAGAGAGGGGATTCGGCACATGGACTATCGTCTCGCCGTCATCGGCGCTCTGCTCCTGGCGGCGTCGGTCGCTGCTCAGGAGCCCGCGGCCGCTGGCCCAGGTGACGCCGAGCTGATCCTCAGCTTGCAGCAGGCCATGGAGCTGGCCGTTCAGAACAACCTGAGCCTCCGGACGGCGATCCTGAACGAGCACATCGAGCGGCAGTCCGTGCGGGAAGCCCTGGCCGCGTTTGATCCCTCGTTCTTCGCGCAGGTGGACCGCACCCGCAGGGCGTCCCTGTTCCGTGGCGAGTTCCCCGGTCCGCCGGACCCGGTCACGGGGCTGCCCACGACCGTGGCCCAGACCATCTCGCTTGTGTCCGACGTCCAGGACTACGTCTTCGGACTGCGCGGGGCCCTGGAGACGGGGTTGTCCTACGACCTGACCTTCTCGAGCAACGTGACGGACGTCCGGCGCGCGGAGACCTTCGACCCTGCCTACAACACCGGGGCGACCCTCTCCATCTCCCAGCCCATCCTCCGCGCCGCGTGGGCCTCGTACAACGAGGCGCCCATCGAGTTGGCGCGCATCGGCCGGATGGAGTCCCTGGAGACCTATCGGATCGCCAAGCGAGACAAGCTGGGAGAGGTCCAGCAGGCGTACTACGACCTCGTGTTCGCCATCGCAGACATCGAGAACAAGGAGCGAAGCCTCAAGTTGGCGGACGACCAGATCCTCATCACCCGGCAGCGGGTGGCCTCCGGAGCTCTGGCGGAGATCGAGGTGACCTCTGCGCAGTCGGCGCGGGCCGCTCGGTTCTCCGACCTGGTGAGCTCCCGGGCGTCCAAGCGCGAGGCGGAGGACCAGCTGCGTCGTTTGATCCTCGCCTTTGATCACGACGCCGACTGGGAGGTGGTGATCCAACCAACGGAGGTCATCCACATCCCGGACACGCCGACGGCGGCGCAGGAAGAGCCGATCCTCACGCTGCTGCCGGTGGACCAGATCGTCCGGTTGGCGGAGCGCTCCCACCCGGAGCTCCTGAGGGCCCACATGGCGCTGGCGAGGACCGAGATCGGGGTGGTCCAGGCGGAGAGTGAGAGCCTGCCGGTCCTGGACGTCAACGCATCGGCGACGTTCAGGGGGCTCTCCGATGAGGACATTCTCAGCACCTACTGGGACAGCTTCTCTCCCGACGAAGGCGCGCTGAACTGGCAGCTGGGGCTCGCCTTCGAGTACCCCCTGGGCAACCGCGCGGCGGCGGCGCGGGTTCGCAAGGCCGTGATCGAGCGTCGCAAGGCCCGGCTCTCCCTCCACGATGTCCGGACAGAGATGGTCTTCCAGATCCGCTCCGCTTTGCGCGATGTGAACGTCGCGCGGGAGGAGATGGGCGCGAGCGACCGGGCGCGGGTCCTCGCCCGTGAGCAGCTCGACAACGAACGGCTGCGGCTGGAGCTGCGTCAATCCACCAACTTCCAGGTCTTCCAGGTGGAGGACGAGCTGAACCTGCGCCGTACGGATCTCCTGCAGGCGCGCATCAGTTACCGGTTGGCGTTGCTCTCGTTGGCGCGCGCCGCGGGTGTGCCTCTCATGGAGCTGCTGGCCAAATGACCAACCCGAACGCTCACGTCGGTGGAGCCTGGGCCGTAGGCCCTCGGGGGCGCGGGAGGACTCCGGACTGATGCCGCGATTGCCGGTCATCATCATCACCGCGGGTGCCGCCGTGGCGCTGGCCTTCCTGACCATGAAGGCCCTGGAGGAGGACACCCCGGGTGCGGGGGTCGTGGCCGGCCCGGCAGATCCGACGATCACAGGCCGAACTCCGGCGTTCCATCTCAGCCTGGCGGACGCGGATCGTGAGCGAGTCGCCCGGGAGTGTCTTGATCGGATCACCTCGGGGCAGGCTCGGGCGCTCGGCGGAGTCAAGGACGACCTGGCCCTGCTCTCCGATGACCCCCGGGTCATTCGCATGATCCTGGAGGACTGGCGACAGCGGGGGCACGTCTCCAGGTTCGAGGCCGCGGGGTTCGGCGATCTGTTCGCTCGCATCAAGCACCGGGAGTTCATCGAGCCGGGGGTGTCGTTGCTGGACCACGACGACTTCACGGTTCGCCACAAGGCGGTGGAGATCGCCGCCACGCAGGTTGATCCTCGCTTCGTCCCTGGATTGACGCGGCTCTTCTCCGATCTCTCCAGGAAGAACCCGGGAGAGGGGATGCTCTCCCTCGGCCGCATCGTCTCGGCGGCGCGGGTCTGCGGCGGTGATCAACTGCCCGTGCTGCTGTCCCTGGCGCTCGGGCACCCGATCCCGCACGTCCGGGACGTGGCCGCCGCGGTGATCAGGGAGGACCGCATGGGCGGGCTGCGGGACCGGCTTGTCCCCTTGTTGAAGGACGGCATGCCGCAGGCCCGGTTGCAGGCCGCATGGGGGTTGGCGTCCTTCGGCGATCCTCGTGGGCGGCAGCACCTGCTGGACGGCCTGGACCCGCGCGAGCCGGCTCTGGCGGTCTTCTGCATGGAGGCGGTTCGCGACCTGGACCTCCGTGAGGCGATCCCGGTCCTCAAGCGGCACATGGCCGTGGCGAAGGCCGAATTGAAGACCGGTATCCAATTGACCCTGGCGCTCATGGGTGACGAGGAGACCATGACTCGGCTGCGGGGTTGGGCCGCTGATGAGGAGGCGCCGCTGCCCGATCGTGTCGTCGCCCTCATGGCCCTCGCCGCCGTGGGAGCTCGCGAGGACCTGGCCGTGCTGCGGCGAGCGCTGTCCACGGGTGTGTTCGCGGAGGTGCAGAACATCGCGGTGGGCCTGAGCTTCGTGGAGGGAGCTCCGAACGGCGCGCTGGCGAAGACCATCCTGGGCGCCGGCGTCCTCACCCACACGGCGCAGCTCGGCGAGTGGCTGCCCCGCATGGGGGATGACCTGGTCCCGTGGTTGGGGCGCGCGCTCGAGGAGGCAGAGTCCACCAACGACGCCATCTTCCTGATCGGTTGTCTGGGGTTGATGGACAGGCCGACCGCGCGCGATGAGATCCTGCGGCATCGGGAGCGCTTCCCCAGGTTGGTCGAGGAGCAGGTGAGGTTGATGGATCTCGCCGTTCGTCGGAGAGGTGGCTCTTGAAGGCGGAGTTCCGGTTCCGGACGGCTTCGTCCGTTGACCTCGCCCGTGAGGGGGTCCGGTTGTTCCTGCTGGGGTCCGGTTGGTCCCAGTCATCGGATGAGGCCGGCTCCTTGAGCTTCACTCGTGGCAGCGCGTTGCGCCGGCTGACCTCCTTGAAGGTGGAACAGTGGCCCACCACGTTGCGTGTCCTGTTCGTCGAGATCGACCGTGGCCAGACCGGGGTCATGCTCCGCTACGAGGTGAGGACCGGGGCGCATCTGGTGGGGACCCTCGATCGCGTGGTCCTCGAGACGGAGGCGGTGCTCCTCGAGGAGCACCTGGTCTCGGGGATACGACGGGACCTGGATCAGACGGTGGCGCCGTTGAGGAGACCGGTGATCATCGCCACGGGGCTCAACATGACGTTGGCCGTGGTCGTGGTCGCCTGGGTGGGCATGGTCGGGCAGTTTCCGGCGGTGTGGGTCATCCTCGCCGCAACTCTGATCGCCTTCCTCGACGGCGTGGTCATCATGGCGTTCGCGGACCTGCTCGTGGAGGGTAGCCGCCTGCTGCCGCGCCTCAGGGGTCAGGCGGCGGTCACAGCCCGACTCAGTGGGGAACCGGCTCCCAGCGAACCTGCTTCACCCAGTTGACGGGTTCCTGGAACGGGGTGTCGGCCCTGAGGGTCGTCCAGGCGAGGCTGGCGAACGGGACGCGCTTGAGCCCGGCCAGGGGCGTCCCCGCGTTCTCCTCTGCGAACACCTGGCCGTCGCTGTTGACGACGAACACGCGGCGACCGGTGATGCCGTAATGGAGCGGCCAGGCGTAGGCGATCCAGGAGCGCCGGGCCAACGTGGGGTTCACGTCCCGCGCGCTCAGCGCGCCGTGACCCTCCGCGGAGGGCAGGTAGACCGTGAACAGATAGCCGTCAACCTCCGAGACGCCGTGAGATGGCCGCGGCAGATCCAGGAGGGCCGGGAGGGTGTCCAGCTCCCGAGAGGTCCTGTCTCCTGTTAGTTCCTGCAGCAGGGCGAAGGCACCGCACCGTTCGTGGAATCGCCGTTGCGCGTCGACGATGCTCGACAGGTGGGTGACCGCCGCTGACTCGTTGGTCGTGATCTTCTCCTTCGTCCAGCGAGGGATCACGACCGTCGCGGCCCCGGCGATGAGGGCGAGGGCGATGATGCACTCGAGGAACGAGATAGAAGAGAGGCGTCGCATGGAGGTCGGCGGTGGAGGGCATCGACGCCTGCGTCGGCCTGAGTGTCGACGGCGCGGGGTTGATCACCCTTCCAGAAAGGTCATACCATGTAGCCGAGCACTCGGCGACGCAAACCACTGATCCGCCGATGAAGATCCCGACCACGCTCCCCAACCTGACCCCAGGCGGCAGGCTGTGTTATTTCATCGGCTTCCTTGCCGTGGGACTGTGGGTTCGGCTCGAGACCAGGCCGCTGCTCGTCCTCGGCGCCTGCTTGCTGCTAGGAGTGATGGTCTCCTATATCATGGCGCTGGGCCGGCTGAAGAGACTGACCCTGCGGGTGAGGAGGGCCGGGATCGTGCGGGCGTTCGAACCCGGTCGGGTAGCCATCGAGCTGGAGAGCGGTCGTTCACTGGCGGGCCTCTCGTTGACCAACCCGGTGCGCCCCAACCTGGGGATCAGGGCCTACGTCGACGCCATCGTTGCTGGAACCCCTTCGCGGATCTCCGCCACGGAGACCCACACCCGACGAGGTTGGGTGGAGCCCGGAGACATCGAGGTCGCCTGTTCTCGCCCCCTGGGTCTGGCGGTCACCCGACGTCGATTCCCCTCCCCCGGGGGGCAGCTCGTCTTGCCGGCTGTAGGGAGACTCTGGGGGCCCCTGCGGCGATTGGCGTCCTCCGGCGGACAGCGGCAACAGCAGACCGTCCGCCGACGGGGGGCCGGGGTGGAGACCCTCTTCGTTCGCCGGTGGGAACCCGGGGACCCGGCGAGGCACATCCACTGGAGAGCCTCGGCGCGCAGAGGGGAGGTGATGACCCGTGAGCTGGAAGACGAGGACGGCGGCGTGTTCGTGTTGGGCCTCGCCGGAGTGGCGGGGCGGACGGCCCGTCGGCGCATGCTCACGGAGACCGCTGTGTCCCTCGCGACGACCATCCTGAGGGCCGTGTCCCTGCGCGGCCGGGACGTCCTGTTGTTGGTGCAGGACGAGGACCCAGCGCTCGTGCCCGGTGGTGACCGAGGCGCGCTGTTCGAGGCAGAGTGCTCGTTGGCTCGCGCCGTGTTCACGGGGGCCGGTCCCGATTGGCGCGCGATCTCCGGCAGCGCGGACGTGTGCGCTGCCGCGTTCGTTCACCCGGGAGAGGGGCTCCTTCCATCGCCGCCGGATTGGGTGCGACCGGTCAGCACCGCGGAAGCGCTGGAGCGGCGGTGGTTCGCTCCTGGCGGAGGTGCGCTGTCATGAGCCCGCGGCGGTGCGCCCTCCTTGCCCTCTCCATGCTGGCCGTGGGGTTCTCGGTCGGGCGCCACTGGAGCGTCCCCGTGGCCGCCGCGACGGGGGCGCTGCTGCTGTGGAGGCGGCAGCGATGGAGCCGGAGTGCGCGCGCCACCGACCCCGCCCCGTTGGCTCGAATGCTCAGGAGGGGGGTCTTGATCCTGGGCCTCTGGAGCGCCTGCTTCGGGGTCCTGTTGGTGGACTGGGTGTCATCGGACGTGTTGCTGGTGGCCGTCGCGGTGACGGCGATCGGGTTGATCCTCGCGCGGGCCGAGGGGCAGGTCCTGGAGCTGCTCCTGGTAGGGACCGCAGGCATCGGAGCGTGTGTGGTCTTCGGCGCTTCCGCGTTCCCCGCCATGGCGGAGACCGGGTTGGTGGCGTGCGTCGCCTTCCTGATGCTCCTGGCTCTCTCAGGGCTGGATCTGAGTCGGGCCCTCGGGCGTCTACAGGGGCAAGGTCCATCGAATGAACGGACGGCTGGACTCTCCGCCCCGTTCTTGGTCGTGGGTGGAGGCGTGCTGACGTGCGTCCTCGTGCCCATGTTCGTCCGTGCCCCGTCGCCGGAATCGCCCGCTGAGTGGTCCGAGCAGCTGGGCGCGGTGACCGGGTTCACGGACTCGGTCGATCTCAGCCGCCTCGGCCTCCTGAAGTCCGATGATCGCAGCGCGCTGGTGGTCTCGCTATGGGAGGCGGAGCCAGATCGGGCAGAGCAGTTTCGTCGTAGGGAGAGATGGGGCGGAGACCTGGAGCGGGAGGGTGGGCGGCATCCGCTGCTCCTTCGAGGGGCGTCTCTCGGGGATTGGAACGGCCACCGCTTCCAGTCCTTGTCCCCGTTGCCCACGGACCCACCGCTGGCTCCGCGGACCGGGCGCGAGGGGCGCTTTGTTCGTCAGGATGTGAAGATGGCGGCTCATGGTTCGGACACCTTGTTCGCGTTGAACCGGCCTCTGTCAGGGAGCGCGGGGGTCAGGGTCTGGCAGGGGCAGGTCACGTACGACACCGTCGCCAGGGACGCGGTGGAGTACTCCGTAGTGTCACGGGTCCTGTCGGCCGCGGATCGTGGTCGATTACGACAACGTTGGGCCGCACACCCTGACCCCAGGTACGTGGATGACCGACACATCTCCGCCCGGCTTGCGGCGGAGGCGCAGCGGTTGATCAAGCAGAGCGGCGCTGACAACCCCTACACCAAGGCGGCCTTCCTGGAGCGTTGGTTCACGGAGCGCAGAGGGGCGGGCGAATTCAGCTACACCCGCTTCAACCGCAACGTCGGCGCCGATCCCATCGACTCGTTCGTGTTCGAGACCCGAGCCGGTCATTGCTCGTTCTTCGCGACGGCCATGGTGCTCATGCTTCGCTCTCTGGATATCCCCGCGCGGTTGGCGGTGGGCTTCCGGGGCGGAGCGTGGAGCGACCGCATGGGGGCCTATCGTGTGCTGCAGCGCAACGCTCACGCCTGGGTGGAGGTGTTCTTCAACGGCGTCGGGTGGGTGGACTTCGACCCGACACCTGGGGAGCGACGTCTGGACCTGGGGGCCCCGTCCGGGACGGGCACCGGGACCATCACTGCGCTTCAAGGCGGCGCCGAGGCGGCGCCGGATGTACCGGCGGGAGCGGCGGCTCCTGTGGGCTGGTGGTGGTTGTGGTTGGTCCTGCCGACGTTCGCGGTCTTGCTGCTACGGAGGCGTGCGACGCGCCTTCGTGCGGAGCGCGATTCGGCGCGGCCTGAGGCCACCCTCTCGGAGCGTCTGATCCGCATCCTGGATCGGGCGGGAGGCCGGGCCGGGCGTGGAGCGACCCTGAGGGAGCGCCTACGCAGCGCTCAGGGACTGCCGGAGAACTCCTTGCCTGACCTGGAGCGGGTTGTAGCGTGGTTGTACCGGGCCCGCTACGGAGGGCGGGCGCTCGAGGACGAGGAGCGCACGGAGGCCGTTGGGATACTGGACAGGACGGACTCTATGCTCCCGTCCTGATGACTCTCCAAATGAACACCTACGAGGCAGCTCGCAAGACCCTCTCCCGTCTGAGTGAAGCCGGTCACGAGGCGTGGATCGTGGGCGGCGCGGTGCGGGATCACTTGCTGGGCTGCCCCCTCGAGCAGATCGCCGAGTTTGACGTCGCCACGTCGGCGCGTCCCTCGGAGATCGAGGGGCTGTTTCGTCGCCGGGTCGCCGTCGGCAAGGCGTTCGGTGTCATCCAGGTGGCGCAGGGGGGGCACTGGTTCGAGGTGGCGACCTTTCGGACCGAAGCGGATTATCGGGACGGGCGCCATCCGGAAGAGGTGCGGTTCGCCACCGCGGAGGAGGACGTCCTGCGCCGGGACTTCACCGTCAACGGCCTGCTCTGGGACCCGTGCTCCGGGGAGATCGTCGACCACGTGGGCGGACGCGATGACCTGGAGCGAGGCCTCATCCGCGCCATCGGGGACCCGGAGGAGCGCTTCCAGGAGGACGCGCTCCGGCTGCTGCGCGCGGTGCGTTTCGGCGTCTCCGGTTCCTTCCGCTTGGAGGACGAGACCTGCGCAGCGGTCCGCGCAAACGCGGAGCGTATCGTGGCGGTGTCCGCGGAGCGTGTGCGGGACGAGCTGTTCAAGATCGCGACCCGATCCTCCAGCCGGCGAGGGGATGGTTGGCGGACGCTGGTCTCCACGGGGCTTGCCCGGTTGGCCCTCGGTGTGGACAAGGACGAAGGCGCGGCGGACTCCGACGCCGAGGTCATGGACCGGTTGCGGTTGCGGGACCTGTCGCTGTGGCTGGCCGCGGCCTTGCGTCCGCCGTCGGGAGATCGGTCTTCGCCCGCTGCCCGCCGGGCGCGCGCGCGCGAGGTGGCTGAGCGGCTGCGTTGCTCGGCGGAAGAACGTGACCGGCTGGAGGCGCTCCTCGGGGGACGGGGGCGCTACCGTGACCTCACCGTCGAACGGGCCGTGCGTCTACGTCTGGCGGCGACCCGCGACGATCGACACTTTCACGAGGACCTGCTGCAGGCGGAGGCGGACGCCCCTCAGGTCCTGGAGCTGCTGGCCGCCGAGCGGGCGGCGCACGGGGTGGAACGCCCGCCACCGTTGATCGACGGTCGTCGCCTCATGGAGGCGGGCGTGCGTCCGGGTCCTCGGGTGGGGTGGTTGCTGCGTAAGGTGCGGGTGCGCCAGCTGGGCGGTGGGCTGGACTCTGGCGAGGAGGCCCTGGACTGGCTGGGCCTGGGGTGAGCTCAGGAGCCCTTCTGTCCCAGGGCCTTCGCCAGAAGGTAGATCGCGGGTAGGAGCCCGACCATCACCGCCGCCGCTTCGTGCCGCCCCGCCGCCGCGGCGTAGAGCGCGTCGAACAGCACGAGAGTGAAGATCGCCCGCTTCACCACGGCGATGGGGCGTCCGTCGCCCGCCCAGCCGGGCAGGGTCACCCAGGACCCGAGGGCTACGCCCACGGCCAGCATGTACGGGAACAGGGCTGCGTCCGCCGTCAGGGCGGGGACCAGATACGGCAGCAGCATCGCCGCCACCACGAGCTTGTAGGTCAGGTCGCGCCTTGGCCGACTCTCGAAGGTGCTGACCAGGGTCACCAGGAGGATCAGTCCGCAGTGGGTGCAGGCGACGATCCACTCCTCCGGCTGGGCCATGGAGGTGGTGGCCAGGGTCATGCCGCGAGCGATGTTCAAGGCGCGGCATGACCCCATGACCAGGGAGCCGAGAAGGCGCCGTCCCTCGGGGAGGGTGTCGTAGACGATGATCGTCGCCACCAGGGCCACGGTGACCAGGATGTGGGGCAGCTCGCCCGTCAGCCCGGTCGCGACTCCGACCAACAGCAGCGCTGCGGCGATGACACCGGCGGTGGTCTTGGCCAAGGCGCCGCTTGGCAGGACGCGATCAGGAGACGAGCGCCGGTCCTTCTCGATATCGAGGACGTCGTTGAGGGCGATGCCCCCGCCATAGAGGGCCGCGGAGCCGACGCCGGCCAGCAACACCCGCGGGGAGAGGGGGTCGACCCCGGCGACAGCAGCGCCCGCCATGACGTCGGCGAACGCCGTCAGGGTGTTGGGCAGCCGGATCAGGCGGAGGGCGCTGACGAGATCCCGCATGGTGGGCCGTAGACCGCTACATCCCCTGGATCAGCCGATCGATGTCGTTCCAGGTGACGTAGACCATGAGGCCGAGGACGAGGATCAGGCCGGCCCACTGGAAGTAGGCCATGGTGTTCTGGCTCACCGGGGAACCCTTGATCTTCTCGATGATCAGGAACACGAGCCAGCCGCCGTCCAGGACCGGGATGGGGAGGATGTTCAGGATGGCCAGGTTGATGCTCACCATGGCCAGGAACAGGAGGCCACGCATCAGCCCGATGCGCGTCCTGTCCTGGGAACCGCGGAAGATGGTGATGATGCCGCCGAGGTGCTTGGGGCTCACGGAGCCACGGAACAGACTGCGCAGCGTCTGGACCACTCGCGTGATCATGCGCCCGGTGTAGAGCACCCCGACCCCGAGAGACTCGCCCACGGGCACCGTGACCTTCCACGTAGGGTGTTCTGGTACGAGCATTCCGGGGGTGGTCACCAGCAGGTTGGTGCTCTGCACTTCGGGGGTCACCTGGAGAGTCACCGGGCCGGTCGGGCGACGGACTTCGATGCTCAGCGGGCCGCTGGAGCCGGAGACCTGGTCGCTGATGGTGGCGAAGCCCTTGTACTCCTTGTCCCCGACCTTCGTGATGACGTCGCCGCTGCGCATCCCCGCGTCGTGGGCCGCCTGGCCCGGGCGGACCCACACCGTCGGGCTGTCCGGACCGGCCCAGGCGAGGTCGTAGACGAACGCCTGCCGGCTGTTCCAGGTGGGTAGCTTGAGCTTCACTTCCAGCGCCTGGAGCGGGTTGGCCTCCGCACCCTCCTGAGTCCTCGTGACGCTCAGGGTGACTTCCGAATCGGCGGGGGCGGGCTCGTCGGGGCCCTTCGCGAAGACGTTGCTCCCCTGTCCAACCAGCGACGGGAAGGCCTCAATGGTCGTCACGGCTCGCCCGTCCACCGCCGTGATGATGTCCCCGGCCTTGAGCCCGGAGCTCGCGGTGGCGCTCTCTGCGCGGATCAACCTGATCTGAGGCCCACCGGAGACCACACCGAGCAGCCTCTTGTCTCCGGGCGCCATGACCGGAGGCAGCACCTTCTGGGAGACTTCGCCTCCGTCTCCCGAGCGCACGGACAGGACCAACGGCTGGCCGCCGCTCTCCGCCTGCTGCAGCTCTCGCGGAAACCAGACGCCGTTGGAGACGGGGACGCCGTTGACCGCCAGGAGGCGTGACTCCGGAGTCAGGCCGACGTTCCTGAGGGCCTCCACCACTCGCCGTTGATCTTCGGACTTGTCTGCTGAGTCGAACCACTCGGGAGCGATGGACAGCTCCTTGATGGCCATGCCCAGGCCGATACGCGGGATCCCCAGGTCCGTCGGGTCGTGGGGCGTCGCTCGCACCTCCAACTCCTTGCCGTCCCGTTGCAGCCGCAGGGTCACCGGTCCATCTGAGACCGCCACATCCTGGGGGACGTCCAGGAACGTCAGCACTCGCCTGCCGTCCACCTCGAGGATGCGATCGCCCTCGCGCACCCCCGCTTCCCAGGCGGGTCCACCGGCTGTGACGGACCCGACCACCGGTTCCTCAAAGGGCACGCCGATGGAGAACGCGATGGGCACCGCCACCAGGGCGAACACCAGATTCATGATGACGCCGGCGCTGATGACCAGCACCCGTTGCCACACCTTCTTGGACCCGAACTCGTCAGGTTTGCCTGTGGTGGGGCGGGTGGGGTCCTCGCCGGCCATCTTCACGTAGCCACCCAGGGGGATCAGGCACAGCTTGTAGTCACAGGTGCCCCGGGTCCATCCGAAGAGGCGGGGACCGAATCCGATGGCGAAGGCCTCGACTCGGATGCCCACGGCCCGGGCCGCGAGGTAGTGGCCCAGTTCGTGGACGAAGATGATGAACCCGATTCCGAAGATCGTCCAGAGGCTGTAGAGGGTGGTCGCCAAGTGCTTAAATCCTTGCCGGATGATGATTTGTGCTGAATCGGCCGGCCCAGAGTATACGGTCCGTTGAGGCCCGGTTCAAATCCCACAGGGAGCCACCGTACATGGGGTTATCGTGACGTCGCTCCCGTCGCACGGTCCCCTCGCAGGATCCAGCCCAATGCAATTCCTCGTCTCTTCGGGTTCCCGTACCCGATGTCTCCTCACGGTCGCTCTCGCCGTGCTCCCGAGCGTGTTCCCGGCTGGCCTGATGGCCCAGGACGACCTGACGGGCCTTCGCAAGAGAATGAAGGCGGGAGACGCGGCCGGTGTCCTCGATCGCGTGCGCGACCTCGTGGCGGGCGGCGAGGGCACGGTGGAGATGGCTCTGCTCGGGGCGGAGGCGGCGTTGACCCTGCGAGAATGGGGGCAGGCGGGGTCTCTCGGTAGCCTCGCCACTTCCCTCAGCCGGGACCCTGAGACCAGGCGACCGACGGAGCATCGAGGCTTCGAGATGGAGGCCCACGCCCTCTGGGGGAGCGCCCAGGAGGCTATCGCGTCGGGCCGTGTATCCGGGCTCACCCGTGCCTCATTCATGGACGCAGCGTCGTTCTATCGGGAGTCCAGGGCCCACGGCGGAGACCCTTTCGAATCCGGGTTCTGGGAAGCCCAGGCCTGTCGCTTCGGCCTCGCGTTCGACGAGGCGCTCCTCGCCATTGAGCTGGCGTTGGAGGCCGAGCCCGATAACTGGGCCGCGCGGGTGTTGAAGGGGCGGATTCTGATCGACCTCAAGCGGAACGCGGACGCGGTC
The DNA here is from genome assembly GCA_964507445.1 of uncultured Isosphaeraceae bacterium. Classification (GTDB taxonomy): domain Bacteria; phylum Planctomycetota. The sequence continues at coordinate 79,450 of CAZDQF010000003.1, read as the reverse complement.
GCGCACTTCCGGGCGTTGCGAGCCGCGAACGAGCGAGACCCGGAGGTGGCCCACCTCCTGCTCGCGGCGGCTCTGGGGACCGACGATCGCCGGGCGATTCGCGCCACCTTCCTCGAGCTCATCAGGGCATTTCCCGGAGACATGGCGTTGTACCGGCCGTTCCACGGTCGGTTCTCCGCGGATGATGACCCGGGCTACCTGGAGTCAACCCTGCGCGCGGTGGCGGAGTTCCATCCAGTGACCCGCGACCGAGTTCCCAGGTTCTATCTCGCCTTGGCGGCGGAGCGCGGAGAGCGGTTGGAGGAGGCCTTGGAGTTGATGGTGGCCTACAGGGACGCGGCGCCGACGACGCCGGAGGGTCCGTATCAGGTGGCCCGCCTGCTGCTGCGTCTGGGGCGTCGAGCGGAGGCCCATCAGCAGATGTTGAAGGCCAGCGCCCTTGGCGGTCTCGAAGACGCCGACATGGCGCGTGGGTTCGGGCTGGTCATCGCCGCTCATGTCGGCGCCAACGACTACCGCCCGGCGGTCGCGCTCCAGCGCATCGTCGTGGGGATGGCCGCAGACGCGAACGCGGAGTTGAACCTGGCCCGCCTCCTGTATCACGACGGTAAGCGCGACGAGGCCATCGGGATCGTCAAGCGGCTGTTGCAGCGCGAGGACGGGCACGAGGACGGGTTCATCGCGGAGCTCTACAACGACCTCGCGCTGTATCACCTGGGGCTCGGCCAGGACAAGGAAGCGGAGGCTTGCCTGCGTCGCAGCATGGCCGCCAGTGAGGAGGCCATGGACGCCCGGGAGAACCTGGGCATTTTCCTGATTCAGCGCGGCCGGGAGGCGGAAGGCGTGAAGCTCTTGGAGCAGTGCCTGAGCCGGTCGCCGGAGCGTCACCGCAGCCGTTATCACCTGCTGCGTCGACGGCATCCGGAGGTGCTCGGGGGGGGCGGGTGACCGCCGGCCGCGGGTGCCCCACCAGTTCGATTGATGGCGTATGGCGCAGCACTTACGATATTGGTCCTCCCTGCGTGATGCGGGTGTGAGGCCGGCCTGGAGCGCTTCGAGGTTGCCGGCCATCAACAAAGGAACACTGGACATGACGAACGCACGAACGATGGTATTGGGCCTGTTGCTGCTCGCGGTGTCGATGGCCGCGCCCTTGCACGGCCAGGGAGAAGGCCTGAAGGCTTCGGAGATCAAGCAGATCTCCAAGCTGCTGGCCGACGTTCGCGCGCAGCCCAAGTATCCGACGCGGCGTCAGCAGGCCAAGAAGGACAAGGTCCTCAAGGCGTTCGATACCGGCATCGAGAAGATCCGCAAGGCCCACAAGGACGCGGACATCCTCACCTTCGTGGATAGCTGGCGGGAGGTGTTCGCCGCCGTCGACGCCGCCGGGCGCGCCAAGCCTCCGGCGGGGAAGGGGCGCGTCAAGGCGAAGGAGAAGTCGGCGCGCAAGGTGCGTGGCCGCGAGCAGGGATTTGAGTACGCCCTGTACGTGCCGTCCGGCTACAACCCGAAGAGCCGCTGGCCCCTGGTCATCGCGTTGCACACGGAGGGGGCGACGGGCGCCGATTACCTCAAGGAGGTCTGGATCAACAAGAAGCGGTGCCCGAAGGAGACCTACGACCAGTTCCTGTTCCTGGCGCCGACCATCGGTGAGCGGACCGTGGGCAAGGATCGTAAGGCTCAGATTCGCATTGAGCCGTTCTCCCGGGATCACCTCAAGGGTGTGTTCTGGTGCATGGCTGACGTCCTCGCGCGCTACAACATCGACACGGACCGGATCTACCTGGACGGCGCCGGCAAGGGCGGAGAGGCCGCGGCCTGGGTCGGCGCCATGGCCCCGAAGTGGTTCGCCGGGATCTCCGTGCGAAACGCCCGGCCCGCGACCTCCGGCCACTTCAGCAAACCGGAGCTGCTCAACAACCTGAAGGGGCAGGCCGCCATGATGGTGGTCGACCGCAAGGACGGGGCCTTCTCCGACACCGCGGGGCAGGAGGACCTGAAGCGGATCGAGCACATGAAGGAGGTGGGCAAGCTCCCCATCGAGATCAAGATCCTGGACGCCCTGCCGGATGACAAGTCCCGAAGGGTGGCCAAGGGCAAGCAGAAGGTGGACCCGATCCACGACGCCACCCCTGAGATCGCCAAGTTCTTCGCCGAGACGCGCCGGGATGTCTGTGCGCCGGAGGTGGAGTACATCACCTACGACAACCGGCTGTTCAAGCAGACCTCCTGGTACATCATCGACACGGCGACGGCGGACCCGAAGGACGGATCCATGGCGAGCGTCAAGGCGAAGGTCGATCGTGAGACCAACGTCGCCTCCTTCGAGACCCACAACGTGGAGTCGTTCCGCATCTGGCTCAACGACAAGCTGCTGGATCTGGACAAGCCGGTGAAGATCGTCGTCAACGGCAAGGATGTCCTGGAGAAGAAGGTTGAGCGCAGCCTCGACTTCCTGCTCGACTACAACCGGAGCAACGCTCACGACCCGTCCCTGATGGCCGTCGGCATGTTGCGGGTCAATGTCCCGGCGGCGCCGGAGACGGACAACGGTGACGGCGAAGGCAACGGGGACAAGGACGACTGATCTGTGACTTCGCCTGTCTCGGGCGGCTTGTCACGTCGGACGCTTCTCCTGGCGGCGGCGCTCTCGGGCGCCGGCGTCATGATCATTGAGCTTACCGCGGCGCGGGCCCTCGCTCCCTGGTTCGGCGCGTCCCTGTACGTGTGGACCAACGTCATTGGCGTGGTGCTGCTGGCGCTCGCCGGGGGGTACTGGTTCGGAGGCCGGATCGCCGACCGTCACCCGGACCCCTCGATCCTGGGCCGCGTCCTCATGGTGGCCGCCGCGCTGAGCTTGCCCGCGCCGTTCCTGACCGGGCCCCTGGCAGAGTGGTTGTTGCCGGAGCCTGAAGCCCTGACCCCGTTTGTCGGGGCCTCTCACGTGACCCTGGGCAGCCTGGTCGTCACGCTGCTGCTGTTCGCGCCTCCCATCGCATTGTTGGGCATGGTGGGCCCGTTCATCACCCGCTGCCTCGTGGACACCGGTCTGGACGGCGGGTCCGCCGCCGGCAGGACGTTGGCGGTCTCCACCGTGGGCAGCCTGTTGGGCACCTACCTGCCAGCTCACTTCCTGATCGAGCAGATCGGGGTCAGGATGACCCTTCTGTCGGCTACGGTCGTGCTCCTGGTCGCCGCGCTGTGCCTCCTGCGTCGGGGCCGACCCGCCGTCGTCGCGACGTCGCTCCTGCTCGTCACCGGCGGGCTCATGGTCGTGGCGGCGTCCACGTCCATCCGGGGGCCCCTGGTCTACGCCGGTGCACAGGGCGAGGACGAATGGCGTGAGGTGCGAGTCCTGGACGAGCGGGAGACCGCCTATCAGTACGTGCGGGTGTCCGAATGGCGAAAGGGCCGGGGGGGCGACACCCAACTGCGTCTGTCCCTTGACGAGGGCGTCAACGAATTCCACTCGGTCAAGCCACCGCAGGGATACCTGACCGGCTTCTATTACGACCAGTTCGCCGTGCTGCCGGAGCTGTTCCCGAATCGGGTCGACGCGCCCATCGATGTGATCGTCCTGGGCGGTGGCAGCGGGACCATGGGGCGGATGTTGCGAGGTCTTCATCAATCTGCGATCGGGGAGGTGGTCTGCGTGGAGATCGACCCCGTCGTCGCGAGCCTGCACGAACAATTCGGGTGGCGCCCCGAGTCCCCTGACAGGATGGTGGTCGGGGACGGTCGGGTGGCGTTGCGCGCTTCCACCAAGCGCTTCGACCTGGTCATCCTGGACGCCTACTCTCATCAGATCGCCATCCCGACCCATCTCGCGACGGTGGAGTTCTTTCGCCTCGTGAGAGACCGCCTCAAGCCTCAGGGTGTGTTCGCCATCAACGTCTCCGTGCCCGACATCGAGGGGCGTCTGATGGGGTCCCTGGTGAAGACCCTGGGGGAGGTGTTCTCCGATGTCTGGTCGGTCTCCGTCCCCGGGTCATGGAACGCCCTGCTCCTGGCATCCCCTGAGGAGAGCAGGGACTTCCGACCACGTGGCGGCCCCGAGGGAGCGGACTACGAGACGGCCAGATCCGCCTTCCTGGCGGGCTTGCTCCCCGCGCCAGAGGCGTCGGAGGACGCCCTGCTCTTGATTGACGATCGCGCTCCCATGGAGCAGCTGGCGCGGGCGCGATGAGGCGGCTCTTGCTCCTGACGACTCTGGTCCTGGCGCCCTGCGCCGCACAGGACCCCTTCGCGGGGGTCCTCCGGGCCCTCGATGAGGAGCGTAAGCAAGAGGCCTGCGCGGGGTTTTGCTCGCTGTACGAAGGCGCGTCGACCGGGGAGAAGGGGAGGGCCCTGGGCCGGGGGTATGACGAGTTTCGTCGCCGTGGGCTGGTCGGTCTGTGGCTTCAGGCGCTCGATCAGCTCGCCAACCTCAACCCGACGGACGTTGAACTCCGCTGGAGCCGGGTTCGGGTGCTGTGGGATCTTCGCTTGCTGACCCGGGCGAGGGCAGCCCTCGATGACCTCGCGACCCTCGCAGCGGGCGACCCTCGGTTGGCGGAGTGGGGCGGATGGGTGGCCTTCCTGTCTTTCGATCACGAAGAGGCGGGGCGATCGCTGAAGGGCCCCGTCGGCGAACATCAGCAAGATCTCGTTCGATCGCTGGAGTCGGCTCGTGGTCGTCAGTTGGTGACCCTGATCCTGGGGTGCCTGGCGCTCCCGATCGTGGCCCTGTTCGCCTTCAAGCGCTTCGAGCGCTGGCTGTCATCTCTTTGATCGGCGCCTCCGTCCGTCCGCCCTCAAGGTGGGTGTGCACAAAAAAACGGGCCGGCGCGAAGCGCCGACCCGTCTCTACGCACGTGACTGCCGTGCTTGCCTGGATCAGAGGATGGAGAGCACCTCGCGGAGCGCCTCGGTCTGGGCCAGGTAGTTGGAGTGCTCGTGGATCTTGGAGAGCAGCGGGATGTCGTCCTTGTCCCCGAGGAAGCCGAGCGCGACCGTGGCGAAGGCACGGGTCACGTTCTGGTACTTCTTGTCCGGGTTCTCGACGAAGTCGACGAGCATCTCCACCGCGCTGCGGTCACCGATGTAGCCAAGGGCGACGGTCGCGGCGCCGAGGATGGCCTTCGACGAACCGGACTCGGCGATGACCTTGCGGAGGATCTCCACCGCCTCGGTGTCGCGGAGCAGGCCGAGGGAGATGGAGGCCGCCTTGCGGAGGTCCGGGTCACCCTTCTGCTTCACGAGCTCCTGGATGGCCGGGATCGAGTCCTTGTCATCCATGAGCCCGAGGGCCGTGGCGATGTTGCCCTTCAGGACCTGCGAGCCAGGACGCTGGAGGTCCTTGCGCATCAGCTCAGGCGCCGGCTCGTAGCCGATGAGCCCGAGGGAGATGGCCATGGGGCTCTTCTGAGCTTCGGACCGGGACTTCTTGTAGAGGTCCAGCACCAGGCGGCCGATCTCGTTGGTCTCTTCCTTGTGCTCGAAGGCGTTGACGCCGAGAGCGAGGCAGGCGAAGGACTGGTCGTGGAGCTTGCCCTTCTTGGCGAGGTTCATCAGGAACGCGCGGGCCTTGGGACCACCGATCTCGCCGAGGGCGATGATGCAGAAGTTCTTGGTGCCGCGGTCCGATGCGCTCTTGGCGTGCCGGATGAGCTTGTTGACGGTCTTGCGATCGTCCTTGTCGGTGAGGAGCCCGAGGGAGATGGCGCTGGCGTACTGGATGACCTGGAGCTTGTCCTCCAGACCCTTCGTGAGCGCACCCACGGCGGACTTGGCGCCCACCTTGCCCAGGGCCACGCCCACGTGGGCGCGGACGTAGCGATCCTGCTCCGGATCACTGAAGATGTCCATCATCTGGGGGACCGCGTCACGGGTCTGAACCAGCTGCATGGCGATGGCCGGGCCCACCTGCAGGTCGATGTTCTTCGCCTTGGTGGTGGCGGTCTTCACCAGCGAGTTCATGACGTTGCTGTCGAGCCCGTCACGGGAGCCGATGAGGCCGATGGAGATGGACGCGAAGGCGCGGGTCCGAGTGAGGACGTCGCTGGTGCCGCGGCCCATCATCTTCTTGCCCTTGGAGGTGTTGCCGACGATCTCGAGGAGATCCGGGATGGCCTCCTTGGAGCCGAGGATGCCGAGAGCGAGGCACGCGGACTCGCGGACGCGCTTGTCGTCGTCCGCCAGCACCGACTTGATGTCGTCCACGACCTCCGCCTGGCTGCTGTCCGCCACCTTGCCGAGGGCGATGACGGCACCGGCGCGGGCGTCGTAGTACTCGTCCTTCAGCGCCAGTTTCAGGGTCGGGAGGATGTCGTTGCGGATCTGCTTGGTCGTGACATCGGCGACCTCATCGCCGCCCTCCAGGCCTTCCAGGAAGGTGTCCCGGTTGTCCGAGGAGGTCTGCTGCGAGCGGATCTTGCTCTTGAGGTTGAGGAAGCGCTCCTCGTTGAGGTCCCACCAGAAGCTCCAGTCCAGGTACTTCGGGGTGAACTTGCTCTTCTTGCCGCCGGGCGTGGTGCCGCCGAACCCGCGGCCGCTGGAGGGCCTGGGGGCGCCGCCGACGCCGGGACGGACCGGCGGGCCGCCGCCCGGGTTCGGGCTGGTGCCGCCAGTTGCACCGCCACCGGTGACGCCGCCGCCACCGCCGGGGTTGGGGTTGCCAGGACCCGGCTGTCCGGGGCCCGTGCCGCCGCCCACGGGGCCGGCGGCGGTCTGCGTTCCGCCACCTTGCGGACCGGTGTAGGTCCCGCCGTGGGCGAACGCGACATCAACGATCATCGCGAGAGCGAAGAGGCTGCTCGCGAGGGTCAGAATCGTGCGCATGAGTTGCTCCAAGAGAAACGAGTGAGTGTCAGAACCGCCTAAGCGTCGGCGGCTTTGATCAAGACAGCAGCCTGTGCCCCATGCATCGCAACCCGCGTGCCTGTGCCCTTGCCTCGCGTGGTTTGAGCTCGTTTCAGGGTCGGGCACATAAGGTCAGGCTATAGACGGGCTTATGGAGGGCCGTTCCGTTCGTCTCCGGCCTCGATCACCGGCCCATGGATATTTGCGATCAGAGTTGGTTACCAGACAGGAACGGTGCTTCCAAAAGGTAACGCACTCCATGCGTTGATGGACGGTCGAGGCGTCTCTATCGTGCGGAGTGACCGCGTCCCTTCGTATCGCCCTGTGCCAAATCAACACGACTCCGGGTGGCTTACCGGACAATGCTCGGGCCATCGCCAGGGCGGCGGCGGCGGCGGCGGGCGCTGGCGCCGACCTCTGCGTGCTGCCTGAACTGGCGCTGGTGGGATACAGCCCGCGGGATCTCCTGTTCAGGCGGCGGTTTGTGGAGGTGGCTGCGGAACACCTGGCCGCCCTCGCCGCGGAGTTCACCGACATCCCGATCCTCGTGGGCTCCGTAGCCCGGCGGTCGGGACCCGGCCGACCGCTCTCGAACGTCGCCGCCCTGCTGCGGGATGGACAGGTGGAGGACCTGCGGGAGAAAGTCCTGTTGCCGGACTACGACATCTTCGATGAGGCCCGCTATTTCGAACCGGGAGTGGGGGGCGAACCGCTGGACATCAACGGTACGGCGGTCGGCGTCACCATCTGCGAGGACCTGTGGGTCGAATCTCAGGGGGAGGACGTGCCCCGTTACGACCTGGACCCGGCGGGGGCGCTGAAGGCCGCGGGAGCCGAGGTCATCGTCAACCTGTCCGCCTCCCCGTATCACCTCGGGAAGCCGGCCTTGCGGGAGGCCTTGGTGGCTCGGACGGCGCAGCGTCTCGGCATCCCGGTGGCGCTGTGCAACCTGTGGGGCGGCAACGACGAGATCCTCTTCGACGGTTCGTCCTGTGCGGCCTCGCCGTCCGGGGTGCTGACCCACCGCGGCGCCCGGTTCGCCGATGACCTGGTGCTGGTGGATGTGGGTGCTGCGTCGGAGGGTGCGGCCCATGCTCCCGTGGAGGAGGAGGAGGAGCTGCGACAGGCGCTGGTCTCCGGCATCTCGGACTACGCGCGCAAGTGCGGTTTTCGGGAGGCCGTCCTGGGTCTGTCTGGCGGCGTCGACTCGGCGCTGAGCGCCTGCCTCTGCGTCGACGCTTTGGGGGCGGAGAACGTCCAGGGCGTGGCCCTGCCTTCGCCCTTCTCGTCGGAGGGGAGCGTGGAGGACGCTCGCGCCCTGGCGGAGATGCTCGGGATTCGCTTCCACGTGGTGAGCATTGGGGGCGCGTACGATGAGCTGGTAGCGCGGTCGCGGGAGGTGGTGGGGGAGGGGCCGTTCGGCCTGATGGAAGAGAACCTCCAGGCCCGCATCCGAGGGGCCTTGCTCATGGCGGTGTCGAACCAATCCGGCGCGCTGCTGGTGACCACCGGCAACAAGTCTGAGCTGGCTGTTGGGTACTGCACCCTCTACGGAGACATGTGCGGCGGTCTGGCGGCCATCTCCGATGTCTACAAGGGAGATGTTTACCGCCTCGCCAAGCGCTATGCGGCGGCCGGTCGGCTGCCCGAAGAGAGCGTGACCAAGCCGCCTTCGGCGGAGCTGCGCCCGGATCAACGGGATGAGGACAGCCTGCCGGCCTACGAGCTGCTGGATCGGATTCTACGGTTGCACATCGATGAGCGGCTGGGGCCCCGGAGCATCGCAGAGCGAATAGACGACGCCGATCTGGAAACCGTCGAGAGCGTGCTTCGGTTGGTGGCCCGAGCCGAGTACAAGAGGTGGCAGGCCGCGCCGGGCCTGAGGGTGTCCAGCAAGGCCTTTGGGATGGGGAGACGGGTCCCCATCGCCGTGGCGGACCTGGGCTTCCTGGATCAGGACGGGTCGAATTGAACCGCAGACGGCACCCCGGCGATCGAAGGACGAGATGACCGCTTCACCGAAAAAATGCGGGGTCTGGATCATCGGAGCGCGAGGTGGACTCGCCACCACCATGATCGTCGGGGCGCTCATGGCCGCTCGGGATCTGGTTTCCCGAGCAGGCTTGCTCACGGAGACGGACCCGTTCTCGGGCCTCCCGCTTCCGGATCTTGGAGACCTGGTATTCGGCGGCCACGACGTCCGCCGTGCCACTGTCTGGGACAGCGCCTACGAGACCTACCAGGACACCGGCACCTTCGACCTCGAGAAGTTGCACGCGGTGAAGGACGACCTGGACGCGATGGACGAGGACGTCGTGCTCGGGACCGCCCTCAACTGCGGCGCCACCATCCGTCGGTTGGCGGACAAGGCGGCGAAGCGGAGAGCGGATTCCCTGATGGACGTGGTGGAGAGGATCCAGGCCGACATCTCGGCCTTTCGAGAGCGTCACCACCTGGACCAGGTGGTGGTCGTCAACGTGGCGTCTACAGAGCCGCCGCTGCCGCCCTGTCCGGCGCTGGATACGGCCAAGGGGCTCAAGGGCATCCTCGATGGGGATGACCACAAGGCGGTGCGGGCGAGCGTGCTGTACGGGTACGCGGTGGCCGACCTGGGGTTGCCGTTGATCAACTTCACGCCCAATGCGGGCAGCTTGGTGGGCGGCGTGCAGGTGGTGGCGCGCCGCCGCGGCGCCCCGATCATGGGCAACGACGGCAAGACGGGGGAGACCCTGGTGAAGTCCGCCCTCGCCCCGATGTTCCGATACCGCAACCTGAAGGTGCTGACCTGGCAGGGCTACAACATCCTCGGAGATCGTGACGGTCAGGTCCTCGCCGATCCTGAGAACAAGCGGGCCAAGGTGGAGTCCAAGGACGGCGTGCTCTCGCACATCCTCGGCTATCCGTTGCACACCCACGTGGGCATCGACTACGTGCCCAGCCTCAACGATCTGAAGACCGCCTGGGACTTCATCCACTTCCAGGGCTTCCTGGACTACAAGATGTCCCTGCAGTTCACGTGGCAGGGCTGCGACGCGATCCTGGCGGCGCCGGTCGTGTTGGACATGGTCCGCCTCGCTGCGTACGCGCAGCAGCAGGGGGAGCGGGGGCTCATGACCTGGCTGTCGTGCTTCTTCAAGTCACCGGTCGGCGTGGACGAGCATGACCTCCACTTCCAGTTCCACCACCTCATGGACTACGTGAAGACCCACCTGAACGGGGGAGAGTGGTCCAGTGGCCTCGTGGCCAGGACCGGGCAGGTGCGGCTGCCGACTCGGTAGCGCGCCCTCAGGGGCGGTAGATCAAGGAGCGCCAGGGTGAGAGGGCGATCACTGCGCCCTGTTCGTCCAGCAACTCCACGCGCCATTGGAGACGCAGGTCGGTCATGCCGACCGGGGCGCCGTGTTCCTGGAACAACTTCGGGATGGTGGCGAGCTTGAGCCCGGGCAGGGACGCGTGGGTGAGGTCGGCGTCCATCGCCTCATAGCTGACCACCCCGCCCGTGTCCTTGGGCGTGAACTGCAGGTGCAGGTGCGGGTCTGGAAGGCCCTGAATGAGGCCACGGATGTGGACCCGGGCCAGGGGAGCGGCGGGCCCCCGGAACCGGAAGAGGAGCGGTCCGCCGGGCCATGGGTGGTTCGCGTCGGGGGCCAGGGCTTCCACCTCCGGCATCTCGGAGAGCAAGGTCACGGAGTCGGCGTCGGGGGTCACCCGCAGGCTGCGCAGTTCACCCCCCAGGACCCACCCGACATCCTCGGAGAGGAGCAGGATTCCGGAACCCCGAGGCAACTCCCGAGCGATACCGGAGCTGCTGGTCTGCAGCACGACTTTCCGCGGCGTCTGGTCCTTGACCGAGACTCGTACGGCGACCACCTCACGGGTGGTGACGGGCCGAACGGGGACCCAGGACCCGCCGTCCGGACGTAGCGCGGGCAGAGGTGCGCGACCGTTGGGCGGGTAATCGACGATGCGCCGAACATGGGGCGGGCCTTCTGTAAGCGCGAACACGGACACGGGTCCGGGGCGATCGGAGAGGAGCCCCGAGCTCATGAGCTCGGCGGTGGAGTCGAGGGCGATCAACGGCACGCGAACCGGATGAAATGGTGGCCGCAGCCGAAGGTGGGTCATGTTCCCGAGCATGACCGCGCCGTGATCGTAGAGCTCCCGGCCGATGAGGATGTTGAGCCTGCGATGGTCCGTGATGGCGTGGACCTGAGCGTTGATGCGCTCACCGGCCGCTCGTTCAGCGGCTGAGATGGTGAACACGGAATCCACTTGAATGAGCAACGCCAGGACGGCCGGGATGAGGAGCCAGGGGCGCCGCCGTCGTGCCGCGACCACGCCGGCCCGGAGACCGACGCCGAGGACGGGGCTCACGGCGGCCATGAGCGGATAGAAGGAGCGAGAGATGATGGGCAGGGACGCGGGGGCGTAGAGGAAGGTCAACGGCGCCGCGAGCAGGACGGCGACGAAGCCGGATATGAGGACACAGCGTCGACCATTGGTGTCCAGCCGAAGCACGCCGAGGACCGCTCCGAGGAGAATGACCGCAGCCAGGACAGGCGCAGCAGCGCCATCCAGGAAGGACAATGCCCGTTCTGCCCACAGCTCTCGAACGTTGCCGTTGGAGGGCTGCCACCACGGGACCAGGCAGTCCACGAACACGGCGGGCATGGAGAGGAGGTTGCCGGTCACGTCCGCGTCGAGGGCCGAGCGACCGGAGGTATAGGACGGCGCCCAGGTGCCGAGATACAGGCCGCGCCAGAACCAGCAGAGCGCGGGAGCCGCGAGGGCCGTGAGCCAGGGTCCAAGCCGTCGATCCCGACCGAGGAAGCCGATGAAGAGGACGGCCGCGACCACGACGACACCTGAGACCTTGGAGAGGACCGCGGCGGCGAGGAAGGCGCCGACGACGAGGGCTCGACGGGTCGTGACGGCGCCTGACCCGCCTTGGGCCACGGCGAGCGCCGACAGGCCCCACAGGGTCACGAGGAGATCCGGCCGGGCGGCGATCCAGGAGATGGCCTGGGACCCGGCCCCGTTGACGGCGAAGAACAAACCAGCGCCGGCGGCGGCTCCGATCGGCAGATGACGGCGCAAGACCAACACGAGCAACACGGAGCACGCGGCGTGGATGGCCAGGGACACCACGTGAAACAGCAAGGACCTGACGGGTTGGCCGTCGAGGGCCGACTCGGTCATGAAGAGGCCCCAGAGCAGTGGGCGGAACCGGTGACGATCGTGCTCCATCACGGGTTCTTCCGGGCCTGAGATACCCGGAACGATCGCGCTCAACTCATCCTGTAGCTTGTCCGCGGCGCGGGGGATCTGGGCCACATCGTCGAGCTTGAAGGGGAGCGTCAGGACCCAGAGATGACTCAGGACCGCGGCGCTCGCGACGAGGATGACGGCGGTCCGGGGCATGTGCGCGGATTCTACTGTGGCCGCCTTTGGGACACACTGGGTCCGATAATCAATGTTATGCGCAAAGGCCATGGGCTGGGCCAAGTCCCTGACCACCTACGACGGCGGTGTCAGCAAGGTATTCCCCGTCGGCTACAACCTGGCGGATGCTCTGCCGTCCGGTCAGACGTGGTTCATCGGTTCCGGTGGCGGCCATGAATCCACCACGACAACCTGCTCGCCAGCGGGAGCCCGACCTTCCCGAAGAACCAGGGCGGCGGCAACCGTGTGGTCATCAGGCACGCCAACGGTGAGTACAGCGCCTACTGTCACCTGAGGAAGGGCTCGGTCCCCGCTGGTGTCCACCCGGGGGCTACGGTCACCGAGGGGCAGCAGATCGGGCGCATCGGCAACTCCGGCAACACCACGGAGTCGCACCTCCACTTCGGGATCATCGACCGCTACATGGGGAGCACCTCCCCCACGCCTCCGGCCTCCGAGGATGATGGGGAGTAACAGGTCTCCGACAGCCTCCCCGCGTACTTCACCAACACCCTGATCCTGCGGGAGGGCATCGACACCTCGCACCGGCTATGGACCGACGGGCTGCCCAGCGGCATCCGGATTCAGCCGTGGCCGCAGAACTGGTACTGGTTCCAAGCGGGGAACAGGTTCTCAGTCCAGCCCCGGCGCCGCGACTCAGCGACGTCGAGGCTGTCTTCATGGTTGTTCGCGTTCGAGGGGGGCGAGGTGGGCGTGTACCGTCAGCAGGGCCCGGGCCTCGTCGATCTCGCGTTTGTCGGGTGAGCCGTCGCCGGACGGCGAGGAGCTGGATTCCGAGCCGGTCCAGAGGTCTCGGACCAGGGTGACAGACGAGGTGGCGACCCCCCTCGATCGCGCCGCGGTCTCCGGGAAATCGAACCCGCAGAATGCTACGGAAGAGGCGCGCTGCGAAGTCTCGCCGAGCACGGCCCTCGCCATCGACCGACCGTGGTAGCTCGTCGCCGTCGGTAAGCCCAGGAGCTCCGTGATCGTCGGCGCCAGGCTGGTGAGATCCACCGGATCGCCGACGCGGCGAGGCTGCACGCGGGGGATCCGAAACGAGAACGGCACCCGGACCACGTCCGGGTGGATGCGGACATCCCCCACCAGGACTCTGTCGCGAAACGGCCGGCCATGGTCGCCGAACACGACCACTACGAAGTCGTCCCTGCGGCCGCTCGCCTCGAGCGCGTCGAGGACCCGACCCGCGCCTCGGTCCGCCGCCGATACGGCCTCTCGATAGTCATGGTAGTCGCGTTTGCTACGGCTGTTCCCCAGGTGCGGATCGAAGAAGTGGGCCCAGACCAGAGCCCGCTCCTCGTCAGGGAGCTCCCTGACCAGCCGGACAGCCCGGTCGGCGACCCGATGAGCCGGGGCGAAGCCTGCCGGGCCCAACAACTCGACGGATTGGAAGCCGTCGAAGATGGTGGCGAAGGGGTGACGGAGATAGCGCGGGAACCCGGTGATCGCGTGGGTCTGGAACCCGCTACGGACGCACAGGGCAGCCAGGGGTTGGTGGCGTCGGATCCCAGCCACGGCGTCGGCGTCCAGTCGAGAGGCATGACGCAGATCCTGGGCGCAGGGATAGCGTCCTCGCCAGGCGGATTCGAAGGCGCCGTGGGTGCTGGGGTACGGAGTCCAGGCTCGCTCGAAGGTGACCGACTCACCTTGTAGCGTGCTCAGTCGGGGGGCCAGCTCGGCGGTCACGTGATCCGCGCGCAGCCCGTCGAAGCTGAGCACCAGCAGGCTGAGGGAGCGTCGAGTGGGGAGCTCCCGATCCAGGACCTCCTCGGGGATGGGGTCCGGGTCCAGGAGTCGGCGCATCACTTCGGGGTCGGGGACCCCCGACGACTCCGGAGGCGGGCTCGCGGCGAGGAACAGCAGGCGCCGCAGGAAGGTGGTGTTGCGGAGGGCCAACTCGCGGGATGCCAGGTGATCGTCGAAGGTGTTGGCGACGGGAGCGGAGATCGCGGCCGCGATGACCACCACGCAGCCGACGGCGCTCCATGTGCCCAGGGGTCGGACCCGCAGGCTGGTGATCAGGTCCGCGCCGAGGGCGCAGGCGGTGATGACGGAGAGCCAGAGTGCTAGGTGTGCGTGAGGGTAGAGGAAGGGAAACCAGGACCGGTCAATGGCCACGGCCGCGGCGACCCATGCCAGCAGCAGGGCTCCGACCGCCATCACGCGGGTCCTGTTCCGTCGGGCGCTGGCGCAGAGAGCGATGGTCAGCCACGGCGCCAGGAAGGATCCGAACGCCGCGGCCCAGCGCATGGGCACGATCAGCGGGTGTCTCGAGATCCGTTGTCCGTCCAGCAACGCACCGCTCAGCCACCACAGCGCGAGGGCCAGGGGCAGGGCCGGGACGCCGGCTGCGAGGAGCCCGCGCCACCTGCCCCCGAACCGACTCCGGGCCGCGGCCCAGGGGCCCGACAGCACCGCCCACATCATCAGGCCGCAAGCCCCGGCCCAGGTGACGCTCCCGAGGAGGCAGCGCAGGCTCGCTTGCGGTTGCACCCTCGCTTGCGGCGCGCCCAGCAGCGACAGGCCATCGGCGACCAGCGCCACCAGCATGGCGGCGGCGGCAGCGAGCGCCGCGGTCTCCACATGTCTCCGGGTCGTCTTGATGACGATGGCCAACCTCTCGCGCCTGAGGTCAGCGATGGCGGGCCCCGCAGACCCACGCCAACGCCTGGGCCACCATCTCACCTGCTCCCTCCGTCAGCTCCGGATGGGGGCTGGAGCAGAACACCCTCCCCCGCCCGAAGCGCCCGCGGACCATGGCGGGCGTCCCCAGCATGATCCCCTCGGGGGCCGCCCCGTCCTTGTTGATCTCGCTTCGGTAGTGGGCCAGGACTTCGTAGTCGGGGATGGCAGGGTCGTCTCCCGGCGCCAGCAGGGGGCCGTTGGCGTAATGGAGCGTGGACCGTTGTCCTCGCCCACGGAACAGGGTGCGTCCGGACGACGTCAGGTCGATGGCGACGCGCCCTCGCCCCCGGGCCCAGTGCTTCCGATCGATGACCTTGTAGTCGATGATCTTCAGCGACCATGGATAGTTGGTGCTGGCGAGGTAGGCCCCCGCGCAGAACCCCATGTAGCCGCCCCCCGCCTTGACGAACGAGCGGACCCGCGCCCGCCCTGCGGCTCCCAGCGAGGCCGCTTCCTTGGAGGCTCCTCCGCCTGGGACGAGGAGAGCGGAGAAGCCCTTGAGCCCGTGGGCTCGGACGTCGGCCCCGTCCACGCGGCGTAGCCGGACCTCAGAGCTGCTGCGCAGGGCCCGTTCCAGGGCCCTCACGCCCCTGACGTTGCAGCCGACGTCGTCGAGCACGGCCACGCGCACGTCGCCGTCGGGGGCGCGCTCGGGGATGACACGATCTGACTCGCCGGCGACCATGCGTTGATCGAGGAGGAACCGCCGCACCATGAGGCGGTGCTGTCGGACGCGCTTGGGCAGCCGCTGGTCCTTCGTGGTGGTCTCCAGGATCATGCCGGGGATCCCGAGGCGGTCGTGAGCGGAACGGATCAGGCTGCCGATCACCGGGTTCTTCTTGAGCACGAACCGGCGGGTCTTGGCGTCGATGCGAGCGTTCACCGGGTCCAGCATGCGTCGCGCGTACCGGCGCGCCTCTCCCAGGTTCACGGCGATGATGGAGCTGCCGACGCTCTTGGGGTTCTCCTGAGTGAAGTCGTAGCCTTCGTGACAGTCCAGGACCCAGTCCGGTTTGATCTCCTGGATGAACTCCCAGAGGGCGGTGGCCAGAACTCCCCTGGGACCTTCGCCGTCCGCGGCGGGGAACTGCCGGTTGAGGTCCGCCGCGTCCCGCGGGAGTCCGGGCATGCGGCGTTGACCCTTGTCCAGGGCCGGGACGTTGGCCCGTGGTACGCAGACCAGGGTGCCGCGGCGGAGAGTCCAGCGAGCGATCTGGCCTACCGCACGGGCGCCCGCCGGTTCATTGCCGTGAATACCCCCGAGCAGCAACACGGTCGGGCCTGGTCCGGCGGAACGGATGATGGCCTTGGTCTCGTAGGGGGTGTCCGCGGCGAGGGTCCGGCTGGAGGTCCGCTGCGCCGGGGACGGCGAAGCACCGAGGGCGGCAACGATGATCCACACAGAGAGAGTCGTCCGAGCCATGGGCGCCATGATCGCCGGAACAGGTCCCGCGGCGCAACCAGGCCCACGGGAGGAGGAGTAGGATCCCGGCTGGAGAATCCCCCATGCGACACCTCGTGCTCCCGTTCCTGCTCTTGACCACGCTCCCCGGACAGGACCCCGTGGACCACGCGCCGTTGCCCGGTGCCCGCCACGGCTACGTCCACGCGGACGGGGTCCGGTTGCACTACGCGGCCCTGGGTTCAGGAGGCCCGTTGGTGGTCCTGCTCCATGGATTCCCTGACTTCTGGTGGACATGGCGGGGACTCATGCCGGCGCTGGCCGCGGACCATCACGTCGTGGCCATCGACATGCGTGGCTACAACCTGTCGGACAAGCCGGCGGGTACGGAGGCCTACTCCATGGAGAAGCTCGTGGCGGATGTAGCAGCCACCGTACGGCACTTCGGGCATCGGTCAGCCATCGTCGTCGGGCACGATTGGGGCGGTGCCGTGGCGTGGGGGTTCGCCATGGCGCATCCGGACATGGTGCGACGGTTGGTCATCCTCAACCTCCCCCACCCTCAATGCCTGATCCGTGAGTTGCGAGACAACCCTCGACAGTGGAAGAACAGCCAGTACGCGCGGACGTTCCAATTGCCGGGAGCGCATCTGATGGCGACACCAGGAGCCTTGTCCCGGTGGGTCGTGAATACGGATGACCGCGCCCACTACCTGCGGGCGTTCCGTCGCAGCGACGCCAAGGCCATGCTGAGTTACTACAAGGCGAACTACCCGGCGAAGAGGCAGGAGCTGGACCAGGCCTTCCCTCGGTCCGGGAAGGTCCGTGGCCCGGTCCTCATGGTCCACGGATTGAAGGACCAAGCCCTGTTGCCCGAGACCCTGAACGACACCTGGCGGTGGATCGAAGGCGACCTCACCCTGACCACGGTGCCCGGTGCCGGGCACTTCGTGCAGCACGACGCGCCGGACCTGGTGCGCCGCGCGATCCTGTCCTGGTTGGGCCGTGACCCGGGGCCTGCCACCTCGGACGTCATGGGCCGGGTGACCAACGAGAGGTGTCTCGTCTCGGGCGGACCTGTCTCCGTGACCGCCCTGTTTCTGCAGGGCGATCGCGTGATCGGTTTCTCCGACCACCGCTCGCGAGACCGGTTCGCCGCGGACGCGGACCGCCACGCAGCAGGGGACCGGGGAGAGAAGGACAAATAGGCCACCGCCGCGTCCTTTTTCGTTCTCCGTGGTCCTTCACCGGTTGCCTGAAGGGGCATTGACCTGCGTGGATTTCTGACCTGACCGCGCTCCCGCGCCGGTGTTCGGCTACCCTGGACAAGGACGCAAGGGACGTCCCGGGAGATCCATCATGAGGTGTTTGACTGCTTTGGCGACCGCGACCTGGTTGCTCGCGACGTCGCCGGCTCTGGCTCAGGGCGGGCAACAAGATCAGCAGGCCGAGATCAAGGAGCTCGTGAAGCAGATCCGTCGCAACATGGTGGCGGTGGAGAAGGAGATCGACCGGGTCGAGGTGGAGGCGGCACGGAAGGACGCCGCGGCGGCCCGGGAGGGGCTCAGCAAACTCATCGACAGCCTCAAGGGGCGCGGGGATCAGATCGCCTCCGACATCGACGAGATCATCAAGAGCGTCCAGCAGTCCAGCAGCTCCCAGAGCAGCAGCCAGTCGTCCTCCCAGTCCAGCCAACAGAACCGCTCCCAGTCCCGGGATCGCAACCAGCGGCAACGCCAGGGAGAGAGCCGCCAACAGGACGGCTCCCCCGCGCAATCGCAAGGCGGTCGGGACGAAGACAACACCCGGCGCGACGAGCCCGGAGGGCGCAACAAGGCCGGCGCGCGTAAGCCCGAGCAGCGTAAGACCAAGGTCCCGGTCAACTGGGACGCGGAGCGATGGGGGCATCTGCCGGCGGAGTTGAGGCAGCGGCTCATCGACCGCAACTTCCGGGATTTCGTTCCCCCGTACGCGCGGGAGTTGAAGGAGTACTTCAAGCGTATCGCCGGCGGGAAGTAGCCCGAGGGGCTCCTGGCCATCCACCGCGTGCGCTCGAATGGCTGCGTGCTCAGCGGAGCGCAAGAAAAAAGCCGCAGCCACAAGCCGGATCGCCTGGAGGTGATCTGACTTGGGCTGCGAACCCCCCTTGGTGCGCTTTTCAGCGCACCGTCATCGTCGAGCTAGCGGGTGCACATGCTTACCGCTTGCCCCACGTAATGGTCATGGCGTCGCTGAAGCAGCCGTAGAGGCTGGGGTTGGACATGTCCGGGAAGTACCACTGGTAGCTCCACTGCCATCCCGGAGGTGCGTTGCCGTAGGCGGCCTGCGGGAGCTGGATCTCAGCCACGCCGAACGCATCGGTCATCCACGGGATAGCGACGCTGGTGAGCGACAACGGCCAGATGTACATGGTGTCTCCCGTGGGCAGGCTCACCCCACCGCCCTGGATCGGGCAGTAGTCGAACAGGATCGTGCACGGAGAGTTGACGGGGCCGTTGGTGAGGAGAAGTCCGAACGGGTGTCCGGTGACCGCGGGTCGGGTGGTGGCCATGGACGCGAAGCCACCGCCGTATCCCGGGTTGCCGACCGTGCCGCCGTTCAGGGGGCAGGGGCTGCTGGCGGGGATCAGCTGGGCGTCGCTGCAGTAGGCGAGGCCGTGGGCCGTGTTGTTACCGCCCACAGGGATCGGGCCTCCACCATTGCCGAAGGCGTCGTAGATGTTGATGCCATCGGTGACGATGATGTGATACCCGTTGAGCTGGAAGCTGCAGTTGGGCATGGCCGCGGCGTTGACGCCGTTGGTGGTGTTGACCGCCAGGCCGGTGAGGGTCGCGGCGGAGGAGACGGTGGTGCGAGGCTGGTAGCCGATGGGGTCACCTTGGGTGTCGAAGTGGAAGATGCGTCCGTTGGTGGCGCAAGCCCAGAGGGTCTTGCTCACCGGGTCATACCCCAGGCCGCTCAGGTGATCGGACAGGTCGAGCCAGTAGAGGTAGTCGGCCACCTGGTTGGGCTGCAGGGTGTTCTTGTCGAAGGCGATGAGGAACCGGTCGTCGCAGGCGTAGAGCGTGCCGCTGGCGGAGTCGATGGCGAGACCGGTGATGGTGTTGCTGGGGAAGTAGACGCCCAACCCGGCGGACGTCCGCAGTCCGGGTTCGGAGTAGAGACCGTGCACCTCTCGTTGGACTTTGAAGCCGTCTGACGAGAAGGCGGCCTTCCAGTAGTCGTCGATGCAGGCGCCACCGGCGAGGGCGCCGTTGTTCATGACGTTGGAGTAGGGAAGGTTGCCGAACTCGGGCAGCTGGAGCGGTCCCCGAGCGGAGTCTGCGGCCCAGGGATACGCGGCGCTCGGCAGGTACTTTGCCGGGGCGGAGCTCGTGCCCTTCTGGACGACGTAGGCGACCTGCGCTGAGAGCAAGGCGCTGGCGAGGACTGCCACGACGGCGAGTCGTGCGCACGTGGTGACGATGGCAAGACGGAGTGTCATTGGGGGTTCTCCCCTGGTGAGGGTGTGTGGAGACGAAGAAGAGGGATCGGGAGGCGTGTGGAGAGGAAGATGTGGAATTGAAGGGGTGTGGAGACGGCGTGACGCCGATGCCCAGTGATTAGCAAACGGTCTGCCGAAAAGGCGCGTCTTCAGGAACAAAGACGCATGTCAGACGCAAGCAATGGCTTATGGCCGCTCAAGGGGGCTCGCGGGCATCGCAGCGGTGAGACGGAACGCAGGTGATCGGCGTCTCAAGTCGCAAGACGGGGGCGGAGATGATGACCTCGCGTCCCCGGATTGAGACCGGGGACGCGGCGCGAAGACCTATTCCTTGATCCCGGGGACGTTGAACAGCACCGACAGGTCGATGCTCCCGTGGCCGCGCAGCGGGAATTGAGGATGGGTCCGGTCCGCTGGGTGGAGATTGGACGCCGTGTCCGCGGGCGGGAACAGCACCAGGGAGCGCAGGAACTGTCGGATCATCTCCTGACGTTCCGTCGGCAGCTGCGCGTACGCATCCCTCGATACCTGCGCGTCCCCTCCGTGGCGCAGGATGACCTCGTGCAGGTTGATGCTGCGGCCGTCGTGCCCGTAGGGCGCGGTCGTGCCGACTCCCCAGAGGGGCTCCGTCATGAACTCCGTGGTGACGGTGCCGTCGAAGTTCAGCTCCCAGAACGCGGGCCCCAGGTCGTGGCGGCGGAAATCCGCGTAGATGTTGCGGACCAGGAACGCTTGGCCTGATGGGAGCTTGAAGGACGGATACCCGCCGCCGGGTTGAGTGTCGAACAGGGGCTTGGCGCTGGCATACAGGCTGTTGATGGCGCCCAGGCGGGGGTTGAAGGTGGTCTCTACGTCCGCTACGCGACGGTCGTTGTCGATCCAGATGTCCCGCTTGTGGCAGTCCGTGCAGCCGATGGCGTCGAAGAAGTACTGCCCTCGTTGAGCGGTGACGGTCTGTCGATGCTGGCCCGGTTTGAAGTAGTTGAGCAGGTAGAACTCCAGATGATCGACGATGGACTCGGGGGCTTCGTCCGTGACCCCGTCACCGTCCGGATCAGCGCTGGCGGAGGCGGCGGGCGGCGCCGTGATGGAGTCCTTGGAGCCGTCCAGGACCAGGCCCGACGGTGTCGTCACCAGCCCGCCGGCGGCGGCTGTCGCCAGATCAGGGTCGAACGACTCGAGCCCCATCTCTGCGTCCAGGGCTCCGACGATGAAGGCGCGCATGGAGAATTCGGACCCCTCGGCGAAGAACGGCTTGACCCGCAGGTCCTCGTCCACACCGACGACGTTGCTCGTGTCGACCTGACCGCTCGGGTAGGCGGTGATGCTGCCGTAGCTGATGCCCTTGTCCTGAAGCTGCAGCGTGACCGGCGAGCCGGTGACCGTGGCGATGGCCAGCCCTTGTTGGCGGGTCTGGCGCAGGTGAGTGGTGATCTCATCCGCGATCATCTCCACCAGACCCATACCGAAGAGGTGGGGAGCGTCACGGCTGTAGGGCCTGGTGTAGACGTTGCCGCCGGTCCCTGCGGAGCCCCTGGGCCGTCCATGACACGACGCGCAGCTGTCGGCGAGACCCGCGCCGATGGCCGGATGGGCGGAGATGTCGCCGATGCCGTCCTGCGTTCGAGGTCCCAGCCCCTGGGCTCGGGTGAACTTCCGTTGGAACAGCTGACGACCCCGGACGATGGAGCGGAACGGGTCCCGTTGGATGATGAACAGCGATGAGCCGGGTGTGTTGGCGCTGCCTCGGCCGGCGCCGATCTGATCCGTCAGCGACCGTTGAATGCCCAGGTTCTCCTGGTTCGGGGTCTGGGTGATGTCTGTCAGCTGCGCTGGGGCAGCGACGCAGAGGGCGCCTAACATCAGGAGCGCCGTTCGAAGATACGAAGACATCGAGAACTCCAGGGTCAGATGACGACGGCGGTCTTGCTCGGGAGGCGACCGTCTCGTATCGGAGGTGGCGGAGATCCAGCGGACCTGCCACCACCGTATCGTATCGGTGGTGGATTACGAAATCCGCTTTAGCAATGCCGCCTTAACATCTGTCCGGGGTGCTGTTTCGGCGCCTCTGCTTGGAGAGGTCCGGTCGGATGTCAGGCGCCGATATCCACGCGGCGTGGAGAGTCATGGCCCTGACGCGTGATGCTGGCGTGCAGGTCGTCCCACAAGGCGATGCGGTGGGAGATGGCGACCTCGGCTGCGTGCCTGGCTTCGGTCTCTCGGGACGGGTCCTGGGCGCAGAGACGGTCCAGCAACTCCCTCCCCATGGGTCCGTGGCGGTCGCTGTCCAGGTGCTGGTGGCGCTGAAGGTAGAGCTGGAGGATGGGACAGGGCAGTCCGTGGTCTTCCAGGGTTCGACTGATCTGTTCGAACATGCGTGGGATGGGATCTTCCCTCCCCAGCACCAGGGCGGCGGTGACCACGTGAGGCGCCCGATCGAGGAATCGGAAGCTGGACTGCACGAATCTGGCAGCGCCGGGCGGAGCCCATCGCAGCGCCTTCTCGAGAGGGTCGCCTTCCGCCAGAGATCGGAGGAACCGCTCGAATGGCCTCCGGTTCGCGCCGACTTCCTCCATGGCCTCCAGGTACAGGTCGAGATGGCTGCAGAATCGTCCGGGCTCGACCTCGTCGGTCTCCTCCCCCAGAACGATCTCGTTCACAACGCGCGCGGCCACCGGGTCCGCCGCCGGCGTCCAGGGCACCTCGACCACCGTCAACTGCCGCTGCATGGCCTTGAGGAGGCTCATGAAATCCCAAACCGCAAAGACATGGGATTCCATGAAGACCCTGAGCGACTCGACGCTCGAGACCGCTGAGTAGATGGGGTGCGCCATGAGGCGCGCATTGAGGGGGGATGGCTCCATGGGGTTGGTCAGCAACAGAATAGCGACCTGCGGTCGCGGTCCAAGGGGCGGGGACGGAGGCTTCGACGGTCGCGGCGCTCCAAGGTGGTGCTCAGGGCCTGCTGGCTCCGGTCCCGAGGACGTGCGGCGCTGATCAGAAATACAGGGAGAAGCTGAGCAGCACCGAGTCTGCGGCGAAGGACTGGGTCGAGTCATCAAGATCACTGGAGATGGTGCTCTCGGAGACCCGCAGCTCCCGTTCGAAGGTGTGCTGCCACGCCAGCGCCGCTGACCAGCTCTCGGCGCGATAGCCCACGCCCACGGCCAGCTGCCAGGTGGAGAACGCAGGGGCGTTGGGGTTGGCGTCTTCGCGGCGCACGGGGCTGGTCTGGGCCAGGACTCCGGTGCGTGCGGTCCACCCCTCTGCGAACTCCCACTCCACGCCGACCATGGCGCTCCACTGGTCCCGCCACCCCTGGTTCTGGGTGAGGTTCAGGGAGTCTCCACCGACGAAGTTGTTGAAGCCGTTGTTGTCGCCGTTGGTGAGCTGGATCTCCAGCTCGTCGTGGGTGGCGGACCACTGAGTCCATCGAACCTCCGTGGAGAGCCGAACGGAGTCCGCGGGACGCCATGCGACGCCGAGCGCCACCGCCTGGGGATGCTGGAAGTCCACGATCTTGGCGTCGTAGTCGATGGCGAAGCCATTGGGGAAGGTGACCGGGTCCGGTTCGGCGAAGATCCGGCTGATGTCCACGTTGGCCTCGCCCTCGTAGTCTTGCTGGAAGCTCTGGCTGCGCCACGTGAGCCCGAACGACAGATCGTCCGTGGGCTTCCACAGGGCTCCCAGGGTGACGGCTCCGCCGAAGCTGACCTCTGACTCCAGGTCGCCTTCGATGCGCAGGGCCTCCACGCCGAACATCTGGTTGAGGAGCTGCCCCCAGGGGTCGCCGAGAGGGCTGCTGCCCTGGAACTTCAGGATGGGGACCTCCAGCGGCTCCCTCACGCTTATGGTGGAGAACGTGCCGGAGAGGGTCGCTCCGAGGGAGAGAGTGTCGCTCACCTGCAGGGCGCCGCCCAGGTGAACGCCGCTGTAGAGGAAGTCGATCTCCCGCGGCGTGGTCAGGGGTGGCATGTAGTCCTGCGTGCTCACCTCGATGTCGTTGCTGAAGCCTGCCACGTGAAGCAGGCCGAGGCCGAGTCGGAAGTCACCAGGGCGGCCGGCGTCGCCGGGCGACGGGTCCCAGGAGGCCGCGAGATACGGCGCGAAGGCCAGGGGGTCGCTGCTGACGCCGCCGGGGTTGAACGGGTCCTCGTATTCGAATCGGGTGCCCGCCGCGCGCAGCGTGAAGTCCACCCTCCACTCGCTGTCGATCTGGACCAGACCGGCGGGGTTGGTGAGCAAGGCGGAGAGGTCCTCCGCGATGGGAACGTCCACTCCGCCGCGACCGGCCTGGCGCGCGTCGAAGCCCACCAGCTCTCCGCCTCGCTGGGCTCGCACGGTGGCGGTAGAGCAGGCCAGCACCAGCGCCGCCCAGGCGGCCCTCCCCCCCTTGAGCCCTTGCATCAGAGGGTCGGGGTCCAGATCTGGGCGGAGTTGAGGCTCAGGTTGCCGTCCGAGCCACCGATGACCACCACCCCCGCCGGGGTCAGGTGCGCGGTGTGGGCCTGGATCGGACCGGGCAGGTTGGAGAGGCTGGTGAGGGCGCCGGTGGCGGACATGCGCCAGCAGTTATTGATGGGGCTGAAACTCCCCAACGCCCCGATCGCACCGCCGGCGAGGTAGATGGACCCGTCGTCCAGGGTCACCCCCGTGTGGAGGGCCGTGGACGCGCTGTTGGGCAGGTTGGGCCCGGCGGTCCAGAAGCCGGAGCCGCCGCTCTCCGTGAACACTTCGATGGACCCCAGGCTCACCACGAGGGCGCCGCCGGCGCCGCCCACGGCGACCGCCTTGCCGTCACCACGGACGTTCAGGGTGTGCCCGAAACGAGGCTGAGACATGCCGATCACGGTGGTGAAGGTGTTGGTGACCGGGTCGAACAGGTCCTCTGATTGGGCGTACAGGGGGGTCGCGATGCCGAAGAGGGAGAACCCGCCGCGGACACCGCCGGTGATCAGCACCTTACCGCTGGGGAGCTTCACGGCGGCAGCGCCGATGCGGGCGCTGGACATGTCGTTGGCCGTCGGAGTGAGGGTGCCGGTGGCCGGGTCGAAGATCTCGGCCGTCGCCTGGGCCGAGCTGAAGATGGGCATGTAGTTGGTGGAGGTGGGAGAGCTGAGCATGAACGTGGCGGCGCCGCCGCAGAGCAGGACGCGACCGTCGTCGAGGAGGGTGGCCGTGTGGGCGATGCGGTTGCCGCTCATGGTCGGGCCCGGTGTCCAGCTCTGGGTGGTGGGGTCGTAGAGCTCCGTGGAGGCGAGGCCTGCCCCGAGGGTGAGGGAGCCGCCGCTGGCCAGCACCCGACCGTCCGCGAGACCGGTCGCTCTGTGGAGGGTCCGCGGCGTGGACATGGGCGTGTCCGCTACGAACGTACGGTGATACGGGTCGTAACGTTCGCAGGTGTCCGTGGCGGCGGGGGCGAGGAAGGCACCGGCGCCGCCGCCGATGACGAACAGCGCGCCGTTGTCCAGTGGCACGGTGCGATGGAACGCCCGCCCGCCGGTCATGGGGCCGAGAGTCCCGTGATAGCTGTCGGGCAAGCCGGTCTGGACGGAGATCGCGTTGCTCAAGGCGACGCCGCCGGTGTCCGCCGCGCCCGCTTGCAGGAAGAACAGGGTGCCGTCCAGGGCGGGGCTGGCAGGCCAGTTGACGGAGAGGGAGAACTGGCCGGAGGCCGGCAGCGGCGGCGCCAGCCCCGCGAGGCCGTCCACGAGAAAGGTCAGGGCTGGCGTGTAGCCCAGCCAGATGGTCCCCAGACCGGGTACGGGGAGGACCCCCGGAGCCGAGTCGAAGGCGACGGAGAACGGGGCCCCCGCCGGTCCCTGGAGGTTGAGGGTGCTGCTGCCGCCGAGGATCGCCGTGGTGGCGTCGATGGTGCAGTTGCCCTGGGGAGTGAGGGCCGGCTGGGCCAGGGTGGGCGCGGCCAGCAGGGCGGCGACCAGGAGGACGGAACGAGTCGATTTCATGACGGGGTGTCGCTTCGTGAGTGCCGACGCGTGCAACATAGCGCCGGTCAACTCAGCCTACATGGTGCCGCTCCCCTTCGCAGGGCGTAGGATGGGGGTGCGGGCCGCTCCGGCCATACGCGCCTCGAGATGTTCATTATCCCCCGAACCCTGACCCTAGGTGTGCTGGCATTGGTCGTCGTGTCGCCGGCCCAGCCGGTGATCCAGTTTGGGCCTGCCGATCAGGTCATCGCTCCTGGTCAGGCCCTGGTGTTCCAGTTGGACGGCCCGGCCGGGGCTCCGGTCGCCATCTTCACGGACGTGGCGCCGGCGATGACGCCCACCGTATACGGGCTGTTCGGTCTGGCGGCGACGCCGTCCATGGAGCTGGTGGTGGATGGGATCGGCATCGCCGCTGCGGTGGGGCTCGCGCCCCCGGGACTGGGCCTGCAGTTGCCCGCCACGGGGTCCCTGAGCATCGCAACGGGGCCGTTCACCGCGAGCAGCGTCGGATTGCAGCGGTGGGTGCAGGCGGTGGTCCCGGACCCGACGTCCGCCGCTGGCTACGCCCTCAGCGTCAACGGCGCGACTTCGGGAAACACAAGTAGCTGCCGCGCCCTGGTGGCGCCCGCTCACGGCATCAGCCTGGGCGCGTTCCACGCCGTGGACGTCAACTACGTTGAGCCCCTCTTCACGTCCTACTTCGGTGTCGTGGAGGACATCCACGAGAGCATCACGTTCAACGACGCGGAGACTCCGGCGGGACTCACCACCTTGCAGAACGCCGGGCCCACCGCCCACACCTGCAGGCTCCGATATCGCCTCCGCGCCGGCGCCGTGGCCGGCCCGGTCGTGGACGAGGTGTCCGGCGCCGTGTTCGTGGTCGGCCCCGGGGCCACCGAGTCCCGGCTGGACAAGGCCCCGGACTTCCCGGACCTGGCGCCCCAACCTCCGGGGCTCTACACCATGACCGCGGAGCTCCTGCTGGAGCACCCGGCGGGCAGCGGTGTGTTCGTCTCCGCGGGACCGTCCAGGTCCGCTGCCCTCACGGTGACCACGCGACGGCCCTTGATCCTGGTGCACGGCATCATCGAGGACGGGACGCGCTTCCAGGATCTGCCGGACATGCTGGAGTCCCTCTCCCCCGATCCGGTGCCCGTGCGTCGCTTCAATTTTGCGTCGGATGACGGCGCTGTCCCCGGGTTGGCGGGGAAGGTGGCGGAGTTGGCCAACTTCATCGCCGCTTGCGGGGTCACCGAGTACGACCTGGCGGCCCACAGCCTCGGCGGCCTGATCGTCCGACAGCACCTCGTGGATAACCCGCCGGTCGGTTGGACGCCTCGGTTGGTGTTGTTCGGCTCTGCCAACATGGGCGTCTCTCTGGCGTTCAACTCGGTGGGTGTTGGCATCCTCAGCGCTGCGACACCCGGTTCGCTCTCGTCGAGTCAGTTCCTCGACGACATCAAGCCCGCCAGCAGCTTCGTCATGTCCTTGACCGACTCCTGGGAGACCGTGGCCTCCTCCGTGCGCGTGCTCAATCTCATCGGCACCAACTGCGGTGGGGACAGCGACGGCATCGTGTCGGTGTCGGAGGCATACCTGGCCGAGCCGCTCAACTCCCCCGGCACGGTGCTCAATCGCTACGTGGACGAGATCCACGGGACCATCCCCGCGTTCCTGAGTCTCTTCTCCATCCTGACCCCCTGCAGCCTGCCTGCTCCGGGGATCGGGGTGTTCGACGCGGCCACGGCCAGCACGCGCCCCAGCTGGCCCCTTGTACGGGACTTCCTCACCGCGGCGGACCCCATGAGCATCTCGACTCCAGCGGGGGGCGGTGTCTCGCCGCCCTCCTCCATCACCCGCGGGCAGCTGTG
Source organism: uncultured Isosphaeraceae bacterium (assembly GCA_964507445.1). Lineage (GTDB taxonomy): Bacteria > Planctomycetota. The sequence continues at coordinate 51,757 of CAZDQF010000003.1, read as the reverse complement.
GATCCCGTTGGTGGGTTCGGGCCCCGCCGGCGGCCTTTACTACGGCACCACCTTCAACGGCACCCTCTGGTGGAACGGCGAGACCAGCACCTTCGTCTGGGTGGACGCCCCGGCGGCGGGTGGGGCGTCTGCATGCCTCAACAGCGCACCCCTGGGATGCCTGTTCGCCAGCACCTGCTCCCTCCCTGCGGGGACGGCCCAGGCGGGGCGCACCCGACGGACTCTCCCCGCGGCGTTCGGGTCGTCTTGCACGTTGATTCCGGATCTGACCGTCTACCCACGCTGACGGGCACCTGTCACCGCGAGGTAACCGTGCACGGAAGTCCGGCGGCGTGCCTCCCCCGCACCATGTGACCTCGACGGGACGTCAGCTCCCGCGGAGCCAGACCTTAGGGGCGTTCTCCGGGGCCGGTGGTGGTCCACCGGTCTGACGGGGCATGGTCATTGCGAAACCCACGGCGTGGTCTTCCAACTCCGGAATCGAACCTGGGTCACGGTCCTCGCGACGCTATGGCTCTTTGCGGTTGGGGCGTACTTCGCCCACAGCCTGTTGCAAAGCGCGCCCGTCGCCGACCACGACTGGCAACGGCGGAGTCGTCCGGCGACCGTACCGATCACAGCTGCCGAAGCTTCTGCTCCTGGGAGCGGGACGGCCACGGTGAGGTGCGCTCCCTACGAAACCCGTTGCTCGGGTCCAGCGGTGGCGGCGACACGGAAAGGGCATCTGCCGATGGAGATCCTGTTGGTGAGCAGGGCCCGGGTGCCGTTGAGTGGGACCGTGAGTTTGTGGGCCGCGCCACCCCCGGTTGATCTGGAATCCGACGGCGTCGGACACGAGCGTCGCGGAGCACTCGACTCCGCTCTGTTCTCCTGGATCCCGGACGAGGGATCGACTCCGGAGAGAGTGCAGGGGCCCCAGGGAGCGGAGCTGTTTCATGTGGTCAAGCGTTGGCCGTCGTCCTCTCTCAAGTCGGGCGTGGGTCGCTGGGTGACGGTCGTGGGAGAGCTCGTGGACGGGGACCCCCCACGGACGGAATTCCGTTCCGTGGTGCGATGGGTCCCGGATGTGGATGAGGTGGACTCCCCGATGATCCTGGAGTTGTGCCCCACCGGTTGGGTGACCGGGCGTTTTGTCGATCACGCCGGGGCGCCGGTTCCGGGTGTCGAGTTGACGGTGTCGGGTCCAAAGGGAGCCGAGGAACCGTGGGTACTGGGACCTGGCGATGACGGTCGTTTCTCCGTGGGCCCGGTTGCACCCGGGGTCATCACGCTCGCCTGGGAGAGCGATTCCGTTGAGGGTCGGGCTGATCAGGGGCAACAGGCGGTCATGGTCCTCCCCGGCGGCATGACCCCGATCGGGGACGTGGTCGTGGAAGGGGTGCCCGCTCTCTCCGGTGTGGTGGTGGATGATGGCGGTGATCCGGTGATGAGCGAGATCGCCTTGTACTCCGGACAGAAGCTCGGGCTCATCTGCGGCACCGGCGACGACGGACGCTTCCGGATCACGGGGCCCATGGACGGGGTCACGAAGATCGAAGTGGTGCCGGCTGACGGAGCCCGTTACGTCCGCCGGTGGCTCGCGCCGGTCTCTCCCGCCCATGATCAGCGCGTCGTGGTGGAACGTCGGCGGTTGCCTTTGGTGAGCGCCTCGTTCATCGCGCAAGACGAGGACGGTGCGCCGCTCTCCGGTGCGATTCACTGCGTGGTGTCGGTGGGTGGTGCTGCGCACCGCAGGGTCTCGTGCCAGACCTACTCGGAGGGTGGTTGCGGGAGCTTCCGGCGACTCGGTGCTCTGCGCCAGCTCCCGCCGGGGACCTGGGAGATCTGGGCATGGTCGCCGGAACTCGGCCGGTTTGGCGTCGGGACCGTGGCCATCGGGCCCGGTCACGACGTCGCTGATCCGCCGATCCGTGTCCGATTGCGGGCCACGGGGACGGTGGCGCGGCTCTCGGTCCCGGCGTCAGTCACGCATTTCCGACCGTTCATAGAGCCTTCTGGGCACCGCAGCGAAGATCACGCCCCCTACGTCTGGTGCGCGGGGTTCCAGATGAGCGCCCGGGACGGGGTCCTCGAGCTCCGTGGTCTGCCCCTCGGCGGTCGTTTCACTCTGCTGCTGGAGGGCCATGAGCAGCTGCCGCTGAGAGTTCAGCATCAGGCGTTGCTCCGGGCTCAGGTCCGCTGATCTCTCGCTCTCTTCCCGGTGCGCGGGAATTTCGTGGAAAAACGCTTCCGGCGGTCGGCTCCCGACACATCCCCGGGTGTCCGAGCGATCGCCGTGGCTCATCTGGTTCAGGACCCGAGCCTGGCGGCGCTCCCTACGAACAGGAGACCGACCATGAAGATCCGCACTCTCATCCCCCTCGCCCTGGTGTTCTCGAGTCTGGCGCTGGTTCTATCTGGACAGGCCGTCTACGTGCTCCGTGACCCCGGCCTCGCCGTCTCTGAAGGCTACTACCTGCCGTCGGCCCAGTACCCGACCGGTGCCAACGCCGCCAACCCTCACGTGCCGACCCTGGGCTTGCCCCACTTCTTCGGCGGCGCCGCCGCTCCGGCGCTCCTCCCCGGTCAAGGCGGGCACGCCATCGATCAGCAGACGGGGCGCATGATCTCTTCCGATGGGTTGCAGATCTGGGAAGAGCCCCATCCCCGCTATCCGGTTCCTTTCGTCCCCAATCCGCCGATCCCGGCGCCGGTGATCACCTCCGCCACCAGCCCCCTCACCGGTCTCGGTGCGGACAGCACCCACGGGGTGGTGTGGATGTGTGACGTCAACGGCTTCCAGCCCTTCGCCACTGCGTGGCCCCATGCCGCCGTGGGCGGCGTGGTCGCGCCGGCCTTCCCGCACAGTCAGTTCACGGGCATCGCCTACGACACCGCCACCGGCACCATCTGGCTCTGCGACATCCAGGGTTGTGTGTACAACTGCACCGTGTTCGGCGCACCCATCGGCGCTCAGCCCGTGGCTTGCGTGCCGGCCAGCCTGAAGGGGATCGTGGTCAACGGCACCAACGGCGTCGGCTCCGTTCCGCCTCCGGGTTGCTCGACCCAGATCGGTGGACTGCAGGTCCTGGTGACTGACGGCGTGGACCTCTTCGACGCTCTCTCCGGCGCCAACTTCCCCCTGGCCACGCCGGGTAACTGCTACGGGCTCGCGTACAGCGCCGACGGGCAGTACTCCTTCGGCGGCTCCCCGTGGGTGGCTTCGGGGATGCTGCCGAGCACCCGCCTCGCTCGGCCCGCCACCAACGCCGGTCCCGTGCCCCTGCGCCTCGCCGGCGCCCTGCCCGGCGGCACGGCGCACCTGCTGTGGGCGCCGTGCCCGCTCACCGCTCCGCTGCCATGCGGCCTGGGTGCTGTCCGGGTCTGGGGTGGCGGCATCGTCACCGTCCCCATCGACGCGGTGGGACGCGCCCAGGTGATGCTCCCCTTGGGCGGGATTCCGGCGGGCATCCAGTTCACCACTCAGTGGGCGTTCGGCGACCCGGCGCAGCCTTGCGGCTGGGTGTTGTCCGACGCCATGACCATCACCGTCGGACTCCCGTAGAGCCCCTCCTGTTTTCGTCCTCTCTGACCCGCCTGTGCTCGTTTCGAGCACGGGCGGGTTTCTTCTTGAAGTGCCTGATGGCCGGTTGAGGTGGGAGTGACGGGGACTGGAGCAGGTGGGCGGATGCCACACCGGACCGACGGACTGTACAATGCCGCCCATTCAACTCACAGGAGACCCTCTGGATATGAAGACCAATGCTCCCGGCGCCGTAGCCAGCCTCGTTTGTGGGATCATCTCGATCGTGCTTGCCTGGCTTGGCTGGGGTGCACTCTTCGGGCTCATTCTCGGCATCGTCGGCATCTCCATGTCGAACAAGGCGAAGAGACTCGCGCAAGCGGACCCGGACAAGTTCGAGATGGGTGGTGTGCGGTCCGGCGGATTCGTGTGCAGCATCATCGGCACAGTCCTGTCCGCCATCATGCTCATCGTCGTGGTCTTGATCATCGGCGTGTTCGCGGCTGCCGCGAGCCAGGGACCGGGATTCTGATGCGACGACTCGCCGGTTCGTAGAGGATCGGAGGCGCTACACGCTGAGTCCATGACTTGGTCTTGCTTGGAGGGTTCCGTTACGCACAGGTTAGGGTGTTGGACGCCGTGGCTCTTCCTGTCCCTGCTTGCGGCGTGTAGCGACGACCGGCAGGCCTCCGCGCCCGGCCTGCAGCCACATCACTACCTGATCAAGGAAGGTGAAGTTCCGTCTCCCGGCAAGTTCCTGCGGTATCGAGAAGCGGACAGTTCCGGTGGCGGCTTGGACATCGCTGTGACCGAGTACGAGAGCTCGACCGGTGGGCCGGGGGTGGTGCTCATCGGCGTGGTGCACGTGGCGGACGCGCCGTACTACGTCGCCGTCACGGAGGTGCTGGAGCAGTGCGACGTCGTGCTGTGGGAGGGGGTCAAGCCGTCGGAGGCGACCGCCGCGGACTGGCTGGATGAAGCGCGGACCCAGGACCGGGACCTGTCTGGACTTCAACGTCAACTGGCGCAGTGGTTCGGCTTTCAGTCCCAACTCGCCGCCATCGATTACGACCGCCCCCACTTCGTTCATGCGGACATGAGCATGGAGGAATTCGTGGCGGCTGGCGGGGATCGGTTCCTGGACATGACCGGCGCGCGGCCCGCGTCCGGAGCTTTCGAGAGCCGTGGAGGTGGAGCGAGCTCAAGAAGAGAGCGCCTGCCGAACGAGGTCAAGTCCACCTGGGACGCGGTCGCTGCGTTCGGCGAACTGGCCCTGTCGAAGCCCGGACCTTTGCGATCTCTCGCCCGGCGCATGTTCGCCGAGACCATGGGCAGCGTGGACGTGGCAGGGTCTCTGGACATGTTCCCTGGGATGTCGGACTTGATCCTGACGCAGCGCAACGCGGTGGTGATGGAGAAGCTGGAGCATCTGCTGCCGACGACGGAGGGGCGCATCGGGATCTTCTACGGCGCGGCCCACATGCCGGAGCTGGAAGAGGAGCTCATCGGGCGGTTGGGCTACCGACGTGTGTCCGGTCGCTGGCTACGAGCCTGGGCCCTTCGACCGCCGATCCGTCGTTGACTCAGGCGGAGGGCTTGGGCTCAGGTGCCGGAGGCGCCGTCGTAGGTGCCGCCGGTGAGCTCCAGGAACCGGGTCTCCAGGCTGGCGCCTTCGCGGAGGCTGCGGGGCACCAGGTCGTGCCCGATCATGAGGGTTTCGATGACGGACCGGATCACCGCATCCTTCTGGTCCGGCGAATCCAGGTTGAGGCTGAGATTCAATTCCCGTTCGCTCGTGCGCTCCACCTTCGCGACGGTCGGTAATGCACCGAGGGCGCGCTCTGCGGCGTCCGTGAGTGGGCTCCCCAGCTCGATCCGCAGCAGGAACGCGGCCGAGATCAGTTGCTCCATGGGCGCGCAGACCTCGAGCTTGCCATGATTGAGGATGGCAGCGTGGTCGCAGACGTCCTGGATCTCCTGGAGGTTGTGGCTGCTCAGGACAACGGTTCGATCGGCGCCGAAGCCGCGGATGACTTCGCGGATGGAGCGAGCGTTCTCCGGGTCCAGACCGGCGGTCGGCTCGTCGAGGAAGATGACCTCCGGCTCACCCATGAACGCCTGGCACAGGGCCACCCGCTTCATCATGCCGTGGCTGAGGGCGCGGGCGTTCTTGCGGGCGATGTCGGCGAGCCCCACCAGCTCCAGGGCCTTCAGCGCTTGATCGGTGGCGTCAACCGTGGAGGCGCCGCTGAGGCGGCCGAACATGCAGAGTTGTTCGACCACCGGAATCCCCCCTTGGAAGGCCGCGTCCTGAGGCAGCATGGAGAACCGCCCCCGCAGGCGGCTGATCTCTGCTACATCGATTCCGAGGACTTCCACGGTCCCGGCCGAAGGCCGGAGAAAGCCAGCGGCGACCGAGAACAGGGTCGTCTTGCCGGCGCCGTTGGGGCCGAGGAGTCCGAACAAAGAGCCCTTTGGCACGTCGAAGCTGACCTCCTCCAGGGCCTTGGCGCGAGTGAACGTCTTGCTGAGGTTGCGGACGGATACGGCTGCTTCCATGTCAGAGGTCTCGCTTGCGGAAGGACCGAAGGCCGAGGAAGAGGAATCCTGTGGTGAACGCCAGCATCATCCCGCAGGCCAGGGCGCGGGTCGCGGGGTCACCAGAGAGCAGGTCCGTCTTCCAGCCCCAAGGGAGAATCCGGGTCATCCACTCGAGGTCCGCCGGCAGCGTGGCATCGGCGGTCTTGATCAAGATCAAGGGAAAGCCTACGAGCATCAAGTTCGACGCGAGGGACCCGAACGCCGTGTCCAGGAGCCCCGAGATCCAGGAGCACATGGCGATGTAGGGCAGTGAGAGGAGGAACATGGCCAGGGCTCCTTGAGCGGCCCAGCCCACCAACGGGCTCGCCGGGTAGAGCCCGAACTTGAACCCGATGTACGCCGTGATCAGAGCGATCACCATGACGATGGAAATGGCCACGAACGCGACCGTACCCAAGAACCGACCGAGGAAGACATTCGGTCGCTCGGTCCTGAGCAGCAGGTACCTGAGTCCCTTGCTGCGGATGTCACTGGATGTCTGGTTGAACGCTCCGATGCAGGTGACGTACGGGAAGCAGATGAGGAGGATGACGAAGATGGCGCTGAGGAGCGCCGGTTGAGTTCGCAGCAGGTACTCAGCCTCCGCCGTGTCCGAGCCGGTGACCCACTCCATGACGTCCACGAATTGATCGGACCGCGCCAGCTGGTCCACCTGTTCCACGGCCTCCTCGGCAGTGTGTCCCAGAGAGTTGGACTGATCGACGATGGCCTCGATCGGGGAGACGAACACCGACGCCACGGTGAGCCCGGTGATGAGGAACGTCAGCAGCGCCATGATGCCGCCACCGCTGCGCATGGAGAAGCGCACCCAGTAAGAGCCCACCAGACGTGCCTGGGACCACTTCAGTCCTGTCAGGATGGAATCTCTCACAGCGCTTGCGTCCCTGCGTCGCAGTGGAGTGGGCGGTCCCGCATCAATTCACCAGGTCGTCCGAGAACGTGGTGTTGATGAGCACCAGGGTCAGGACGGGATAGATGAGTCCAATCATCGTCGTGATTCCGAACGGCTGGGAACTGAGCCCGACAAGGGCTCCCACGATGCTCGTCACGGCGTACGCATTGCCCATGGTCCGGCCCAGGAACCGCTTCTGACCGAGGTATCCGACGCCAGACATGATCAACAGCGTGGTACTGGCGAGGCTGAGGATGAGCATGATCGCGAGCATGGAGCCCTGCGGGCTCTCTGCCATCGCTTCACTCATCTCGCCGTCTGTGGCCGCCTCCGCTACCCCTAACAGCGCTATCAGTGCCAGGAGTCCCAGGGCACCGAGACCTCCAAAGACGAAGTTGAGCACTGCCAACGCCGTGAGCCCGCCCGGTCGTGTCCCGTCTGCCATGGTCTTGTCCTCCCGCTACCTGAATGCAACAAGGGGAGACAAGCCCCCGTTGGTCTTCGGCCACCGTACGGCGGCGTCTGATTGGCGTCAAACCACTTCCATTTCAGAAGATGCGCCGTCTGACCAGTCGTGATGTCTATTCGACGTTTTCGTTGTGTATGCTGGCTAATTGCCGAGAAGAGGAGCTGATTGTGAATTGGATGCGCACCGTGGGGTTGGCTGGCGTGGTGATCTTGATGTGGTGCCCGGGCCTTTTGGGCCAGGGTGTGGCGGATTATGTGATCGCGACGGAGACAGCGACCGCTGAGGGGCACCGGTGGAAGGTGCGGCGATTTCGTTGTGAGCTCTTGGAGCGGAGCCGTGAGACCGCCCTCAATGCGGTCTTTACGGTGTTGGAGTCGCGGGGCTACCGCGGGGACGAGGGGCCTTACCGCGCCATGGACAGCGCCGTCCCGTTTGGCTGGGCCTCGGTGGGTGGCGGCGATGGCGGGCGCGACGAGCATCTGGCGGATGCCATGTTGGGGCAGGCCATGGTGCTGCACATGGACAGGCAGGGCTCCCTCTCTCTGCGTGCGCGGTCGGAAGGTCGTGTCGAGGGATCTCCCGGAGCGAAGGTGTCGGATTCGGGGAGCCGTTTTCTCAAGGCGGCGGGTACGGACTTCACCTTCATGATCATGGCGGGCATGCCCATGACCCGGCGCACCGCGGAGCGGGAGGCCGGGATTGCGTTGAAGCTCACCAAGACACGGGGCAAGCCGGTGGTGCAGGACGCTCCCTACGGGCACCGTATCGTGGTTGAACCGGAGACCGCCGGCGGGTCATCCGGCGTCCAACTTCACTATGCGTCGGGCGGGGCCTTGCTGGGCGCGGACATGATCATCGCCTCCCCCGCTGAGCTCACCCTGGAGGCTGCGTTGGCGCAGGGTGCGTCCCTGGCACCCAAGCATGGCCATCAGCGCATCAGGCTGCGTCGCATCGAGGCGGACGGCCTGCCGTGGGATGTGGGCCGCGAGCCCGTCGCCGCGTCTCTCGCGCCTCCGCTGGATCGACAGGCGCCGCCGGTCGCTCGTTCGGATGCTGCTCCCGCCGTCGCGCCATCGCCGGGTTATCTCGTGAGACCTGCCCTCCGCAGGCGCAACGCGGGCGCGGCGCCGCGTCCGGCGCGGCCTGCGCCAAGGGCCGACAACAGACGATTGGCGGTCCAGATCATCGACCCGGAAGGCCCAAGGAAGAGGCTACTGTCCAAGGGCGGGGTCCCGTTGGTCTTCAAGGGCAAGGGTGCGTCGAGCCTCGACGCCCTTCGGGAGTCCCTGCGCGTCGCCGCCAATCCTCATCATTTCCCCTTCAAGGGATCGGATTCCCGCGCCCTGTCGGTGATCGACGGCAAACCGGTGTTCCCTTCCCGCAAGTCCCTGCTGATCACCTGCGATCCGCGCCTGCCAACGGCTTGGGTGCAGCGGGTGTTGCTCCTCTGCTCTTTCATCCCCGGTGAGGACGTTCGTCAGAAGATGGCGGACGCGCCCGGGGGCAGCCCCATGATCTGGGACATCCACTGGCAGCTGGAGGGCGAGGATCAGGTCCTGGCCATGCCGCTCCCCACGGATGGCGAGGTGGTGGACGTCGACGGCCCGAGGCCCATCACACTATCCATCGCTCCGAATGGTGATTCCCGATGGGCCCTGAGCATCAAGGACGGTCCGAAGGAGTTCGGAGGCGTCATCACCGGCTGGAAGGCAGAGGGCGGAGCACCCCTCAGCGTTCGCACTGAACCCCCTGACCTCCTCTCGACCCTGGCCTCCATGGCGGAGCTCGCGCGGGAGAACGACAAGCGCACGGTGTTCGCGCTGGAGTCGGACCCGGAGGTGCCCTTCGCCGTCACCTTCGCGGTGGCGCAGGCCATGAGGGACATCCAGGTGCCTGGCAATGTCCTTCGACTGAAGGGCGTGTCCGCTGCGCTCATGAAGTGACAGCCCGGGGGGGAACGGCCTCCCGGATGGGCGCTTCTCGGTTCACCTGTCCTCTCGGTCCAGCGGCGCTTACCATGCGGCCGTTGGTCTTGATGCGGCAGACAGGAGGGAGCTTCCCATGAGCGAATTGAGCGGCAAGACCCTGTTCATCACCGGCGCGAGCCGCGGCATAGGAAAGGCCATCGCCTTGCGTGCGGCGACGGACGGCGCCAACGTGGTGGTGGCGGCCAAGACGGCTGCGCCGCATCCCAAGCTGGAGGGGACCATCCACACCGCGGCGGCGGAGATCGAGGCGGCGGGAGGCCACGCCCTCCCCTGCGTCGTGGACATCCGGGATCAGGCCGCGGTGACGACGGCGGTAGCTGCTGCGGCGGAGCGATTCGGCGGCATCGACATCTTGGTGAACAACGCCAGCGCCATCTTCTTGGGGGGGACCCGAGAGACTCCCATGAAGCGCTACGACCTCATGCACGGCGTCAACGTGCGCGGCACCTACCTGGCGTCCCAGGCGTGCATCCCGCACCTGCTTAAGGCCTCCAACCCCCACATCTTGAACATCTCTCCTCCCCTGCGACTCGAGCAGCGGTGGTTCGCCCCTCACGTGGCCTACAGCATGTCCAAATTCGGCATGAGCCTCTGCGTGCTGGGTATGTCCGGAGAGTTCCGCGAGGCTGGGGTCGCGGTCAACGCGTTGTGGCCGCGGACCACCATCGACACCGCCGCCATCCGCAACATCCTCGGTGGTGAGGCCCTCGCTGCACGCAGTCGTAAGCCGGAGATCATGGGCGCCGCCGCCCATGCCATTCTGGTTCGAGATAGCCGCTCCTGCACGGGCAACTTCTTCATCGATGACGAGGTCCTGGCGGAGGAGGGCGTCACGGATCTGGACGCATACGCCGTGACTCCGGGGTCGGACCTGCAGCCGGACTTCTTCGTCTGAACGAGCGGGCGGCGTCGGGGAAGCAGTCAGGGGTGTGGTCGGAATGCTACGCGCAGCGCGTCACCGGTACGGGCTGCGGCCAGCGCTGCTGCGTGGTCGTCGAGGCTGTAATGGCCGCCCACGACCTCCGCCAACGGGTAGCGGTCCCCGCACCGCTCCAGGAACTCCAGCGCCACCGCGAGATCGTCGGGCGTGTAATTGTGCACTCCCTGAATCCGGAGAAGGCGGCGGACCAGGTGCTCGGCGTCGAGGGCCCAGGCCGCCGTCGGCGAGACGGTCCCCAAGAGGATGTAGCTACCGCCCACGGCGAGGGCGTCCAGGCCCTGGGCGAGGGCTCGGTGGGCGCCGGAGGCCTCGATGACCACGTCGAATCCTCGTCCCTGGGTGAACGTGCGCAGGCGGGCGACGTGCTCCGGATCGGTCGGGTTCGTCACGTCAGCGGCTCCCCAGCGCGTGGCTGAGGCCCGGCGTCTTGGATGGGGCTCCGCGACGAGCACCCTGGCGCCGCGGTCGTGAGCCATGGCGCACGCGGTGAGGCCCAGGAGGCCGGCGCCTTGCACCTTGATCAGGCGCCCCTCCAACTCCCCCGCTACCCGGAGGGCCGCCGCCGCCGTGGCCGTGGCGCAGTTGGCCGGGGCGGCGACCGTGTCATGCACGGTGTTCGGTACGGGGAGGACGGCGGTGCCGGAGGGCAGCAGGCTCAACTCGGCCATGCCGCCGCAGAACGGACCTCCCTGTTCCAAGGTTGTGTGGCCGTACTTGCTGAGAGCGTCGCACTTCTGCGGAATCCCTCGTGCGCAGGGGACGCAGGCGCCGCAGGAGGCCGCCACGCTCCACGTGACCCGATCACCGGCGGCGACGACACGGTCGGAGGACCAATAGCGGAGAGGTCCGCCCGTGGCCAGGACCTCGCCCACGGCCTCGTGCCCGAGCACCATGGGCCCCGGCGATGGTCGGTCTCCCCCGAGGGTGCGGAGGTCGCTGCCGCAGACGGTGCAGCAGCGGACCCGCACCAGCACCTCTCCTTCCGCCGGGTCCGGCGCCGGGTGGGACCCAAGGCGCAGGGGGCGACCCGGTCCGTCGAAGATCAGGGCCCGGCCGCGCTCGGGCCCATTCATGACGCAGTGCCTATGCGTGCGCGGAAGTAGAGCAGGGCACCCAGACCGAGGGCGGCGCACACGGCGGCGGCGCCGTAGCTGGCGCCGACGAAGAAGTCGACCCACTGCAGCTCCGGGGCCCCGAAGTTCTTGTAGAGCATCACCGCCACGCTCGCGAGGTAGCCGAAGGCGTCGGCCAGGTACATGAGGTAGCCGACGTTCGCCGGTCTCTTCAGGGCGGCGATGAGCCGCTCGAAGACCGTGAGATGGAACGCGATGTACGGCAGGTACATGCCCAGCCCCACCAGGATCATCCAGGCCACGGGGCCGACGACTCCCTGAGTGAACCCGAGGGTGGCGCCGCCGACGAGGGCGCTCCCGAACAGCGAGGAGCCGATGCCGATGTGCAACGCCCGCACGTTGTCCTTGACCAGGATCATCAGAGCTCCCCCCAGCAGCACCGCGGCGGCGATGGGGATCTCCGTCAGGGTGAAGATGGAGGGCTCGTCCGCGTGACCGAGGTCGGCCCACAGCTCCTTGGCGAAGTTGTCCCGGAAGTCCCGGTACGCGCTGAGCACCGCGTAGATGACGAGCAGCAGCACGAGCCCCGGGGCGATGTCCAGGAGGAAGCTGCGGCGGCGTTGACGGTCCATGACGCTGCGGCGGCTGCGCCGGTCCACGTCCAGGTCAGAGGGCGGCGGTATGCGGGATAGCACCCAGACCGATAGCAGCAGCGGCGGGACGAACAGGGCGCCGGTGGCCGCCGGCATCCAGAACTCGCTGACGCCGAAGGACGTCATCAACCACTGGCCCACGGACTTCACCACGCCGGAGGCGAGGATGAAGCTGCAGCAGAGACCCGCCCCCAGTAGCTCGGTGGCCCGGCGGCCCTCCAGGAACGAGAACACCAGCCCCCACACCAGACCCAGGGGGAGGCCGTTGAAGAACAGGCAGATGAAGTTGTAGGGCGTGGGGATCAATCCGAACAGGATCAGGGCCGCCTCGGCGATGCCGATGAGCAGGAGGATGGCCCCGATACGTCGTCCTGGTGGCATCTCCGAGATGATCTTGATGCCGCTGAACTTGGACAGGGTGTAGCCCACCACCTGGGTGATGATCAGGATGATCTTGTAGTCGACGCCCCAGAGGCTCAGGTCCGCGTACGTCCCGACAGCGAAGGGCTTGCGGAACGCGTACATGCAGAAGTAGGTGGCGAAGGCGGCGGTGGTGCACCAGATGGCGAACCAGGGTCCGTGGAGTCGGGTCTTGTTGTCGGAGTCAGCCATGGACGTCGCTACCCATGAGAGGCAACGGGGAGCATAGCCGACGACCGGTTGTCGGGGGGCGTGTTCCGGATCTCAACGAGAAAGGCGCCGGACGGAGGGTCCGGCGCCTTGAGCGCACGCGTCGGTGACGGTGGGAGTTCGGTCAGTTGCCGAGCAAGGTGCTCCAACTGGCGCCGTTGTCCGTGGACAGCTCCACGCGCCAGTCCTGGTCGTCCGGATGGTCGTTGACCTGGAAGAAGGTCGCGGGGGCACCGGGACCCGGGAGGGTGGCGGTGGCGCGGACCATGTTGGAGGGGTCCACCAGCCTCAGCATGTCGCCGGCGCCGCCATGGATCTCGGCGAAGACTGTCTCTTGCGAGCCGGTGACGCCGATCCGCATCCAGGCCACGCGATCGAACCCGCCTGCGAGCACGCCGGGTTGGTACTCCACGTCGAAGGCGTAGATGCCGGTCAGGTGCAGGCCCGAGGAATCCACGGTGGACCCGACCACCAGGGCCGGCGGCGCGGAGAAAGCGCCCTGGACAGGCAGCTCCGCGTGGACGTGCTGGCCGGAGAGGACCCCGGGGTAGAAACTGAGGAAGGGAATGGCGGACTGGACATCGGGCCAGGCGGCCAGGGGCATGACCCACAGGGTCCCGTTGGACGGGGCCGCTTCGCCGGTGCCGAAAATGTCAGCGCGCAGCCGCAGGTCGTTGTTGACCAGGTCGTATTCCATGGCCGCGTCGAGGGAGTACGGGCCGGTGCCAGCCCAGAAGGTCTGAGCCGGGGAGACGACGGGCAGGAGGCAGACGAGGAGGAGCAGGCTCGGGTATCGATTCATGGAGATGACCTCTCTTGGTGGTGTGCTTCGGTCACTGCCGTTCTGACGCCGATCCCTGCATACGAAGAGAACCACCGATCTCATGGTCCGGTCGGCAGAAAAAGCCGTCGATTTCCGCCGAGGGTAGGGTCTTGACGCAAGACCCTGGGAGGACGGGGCCTGGAGCGCTCGTCGGCCAGGGATAGGCCCGGATCAGCCGTCCTGATGGGCGTTTTGGGTGAGGATCGCGCCGTCGGAGCGGCAGGGCCACAGCCTCTGGTTCGAGGGCTTCGGGTCCGTTAAGTTGGCGGGTTGGAATGGCAACTGCGGGTAGTCGAGAAGGCAGGACCACAGAGTGCAGAGAGAACACAGCTTGAGTGAGTCGGGACGACCGGTTCACGTCCTTGCAGTGGATGACGATTCGCAGGCCCTGGCGATCCTGGAGGCCGTGGCTTCCATGGCCGGGTTCCGCTACTCCTCCACCGCTCGTCCGCTCCAGTGCGTAGAGATGATCCGCGACCTCGAGCCGGATGTGGTCTTGCTGGATGCCATGATGCCGGAGCGGGACGGGTTCCAGATCTGTGAGGAGATCAAGGCCGCAGATGATCTCGCGCTCATCCCCGTCATCCTGGTGACCGCGCTGGACTCGAAGACGGATCGGATGAAGGGGCTGGAGGTCGGCTGTGACGACTTCGTGTGCAAGCCGTTCGATCGCGCGGAGTTGACGGCCCGCGTACGGTCCCTGGCCAGGGTGCGCCGATTGACGGAGAACCTGGACGACGCGGAGTTGGTGCTGGAGAGCCTCGCTCGCAGCGTCGAGTCGAAGGACGGCACCACGGGGGATCACTGTGATCGCCTGAAACGGGCGGGGCGGGCCTTCGGTCGCCACCTCGGCCTGGCGGGTCCAGACGTCCGCGCTCTCGAACGGGCCGGGGTTCTTCATGACATCGGCAAGATCGGGATCCCCGACGCGGTGCTGCTCAAGCCGGCCAAGCTCGACGGTGACGAGTGGGAGGTCATGAAGCAACATCCCACCATCGGCGCTGAGCTCCTGGCACCCTTGCGCTCCATGCATCGTGTGGTGCCCATCGTCCGCCACCACCACGAGCGGTGGGATGGCGCCGGCTATCCGGACGGGTTGTCCGGGGAGGGCGTCCCGTTCCTGGCGCGGATCTTCCAGCTGCTCGATGCTTTCGATGCCCTGACCTCCGAACGCCCCTACAAGAAGGCGTTCACGCCGGAGAAGGCTATCGCGCTGCTCGACGAAGAGTGTCGTGACGGCAAGTGGGACCCGCAGTTGTTCCAGGAGTTCGCCAAGTTCGTAGCCGAGCGGGAGGACATCTTCGCCGCGGATGCCGGCGGCCTCTCCTCTCGAGTCCGTGGCGGCTGATGTCCGGCCCCGCTGAACCAGATCCCGCGGCCTTCCTCCGCAAGGCCCGGCACGATCTGCGCAACCCTCTCAACATCATCATCGGGTTGGCGGATGTCATGGGCGAGGGCTTGTACGGTGAGCTGAACCCGGAGCAAGCCCGCTCTCTCAGGGCCATCGAGGAGAGCGCTGAGCTGTTGGTGCGGCAGATCGACGACCTCGTGGATGTGCTACTGCAAGAACGCGGTTTGTTGACCGTGGATCCCGAACTCGTGGACTGCGGTCGCGTCTGCGCTGACGCCGTCACCACGGCGAACGGCCGCTCGCCGACTCGGGAGCGGAAGTTGATCTTCGTTGCTCCCGCTGGAGAGCTCTCTGTCAACGCGGAGGCGAGGCTGCTGTCCCGCGCCGTCGGCGCGGTGCTGACCGCCGCCGCGCGGAACACCGTGGCTGACCAGGAGCTGACGCTGACCTTGAGGGACGACGACGGCGGGGCCACGGCGGAGATCGCCGTGAAACATCGCACCGTCAACGCGGAACCGTCGGAGTCCGTGGAGTCTCACCTGGCGCGGGCGATGGCGCGTCTGCACGGCGGCGGGTTGGAGGTGGACGCCGTGGAGGGCGGTGACACCCGCTGGCGCCTCCGCCTCCCCCGATCCTGATGGGCGTCGCTTAGGGGCGCTCCCCGCGTGCGAGGCGACGGTTGACGTCGTCCACCACCCCAGGCAGCTCGTCAAAGTCGTCGATGACGTAATGGGCGCCGGACTTGCGCAGGATCTCGCGGCTCGCCCGGAGGCGCCTGTCCATCTCCTCGGCGCTCAGCGAGTCCGACTCATCCAGGGTGTTGATGTTCATGTAGTTGCTGTAGCGGGCGATGCCCACGCCCCAGCAACCTCCCTCGAGGGCTTCGCCGACGCCGGACACCGTGTCATCCACCTTGATGACGGATTGGATCGGGTGGACGTCGAGGAGGTCCAGGTTGCGGTAGACCATGAACGGCTTGGGGCGGGCGCCGTGCTCCACCTCGTCACCGGCGACCGAAGCGTCTGGGGAGTACCCCTGTTCCCTGGCCGCGGCCTCCAGGATGTCCACCATGCTCCTGGTGAAGCCGGTAGAGCTGCCGATCTTGATGCCGCTCTTCTGGAACTCCTGGGTCACCTCCGCCACGTGAGGCAGGAGGGTCGTGTACTTGGGCAGGCACTCCAACTGCCGCGGGACGAAGTCCGTGAACATGCGGTCCACGTCTTCCTGACCTGGGTAGCGACCATGCACGCCGTGCCAGCGTTCCCGGATCACCGGGTCCTCCGTGAGGGCCTTGATGTGGAGGTCCTTGCGCAATCCCATGGGGCCTCGGGCCTCCTCCATGGTGATCTCGACGCCTTGCTCGGCGAAGACATCAACGAACACGACCGCGGGCGCGATGACGTAGGCGTCTGCGGTGGTGCCGCTCCAGTCCAGGACGAGGGCCTGGACCTTGCCGCGGTAGCTGCGGGTGTAAACGTAGTCGGACGGGTTGCTCATGGGTCGCTCCTCGGCCCCATCTTGGCCGACGGGCCACACAAGTTCGAGCCCGGAATCCGGCCGGATTCCCTTGTGGCCCCGGATACGGGCGGGGACAGTCTCTTGCGACGAGCGGGCGATCGGCGCCCCTGTCCCTCCTGACATCATGAGATCCCTCATCAACTCTCCCGCGGGGGCGCCGTGATCCCGCGCGCCTTCTCCTCCGTCGGTGCCTTCAGAGCAGGGTGCGGGCTGTTGGGGCTGCTGGTCGTCGGCTGCGCGACCGACGGTCGTCTGGGGGACGCCGCGGCGCGCTCCGGCGGCGTCTGTGCCCATGAACTCCGGTCGTCCCGGCAAGCAGGGCCGACCCGCGTCCGGGTGCTGTGTCCGGACCGTATGCCGACCACGGGTCGCCTGCCGCTGCTGTTGGTCTTGCCGGTGGAGCCCGGAGCGGAGGACCGCTACGGCGACGGTCTGGAGGAGATCCGGCGCCATGACCTTCACAACCGGTACCGGTTGATCTGCGTGGCACCGGAGTTCTCCTCTCTGCCGTGGTACGCGGATCACCCGTCGGACCCGGCGTTGCAACAGGAGACCTACCTCCTGAGGGACGTGATCCCGTTCGTGGAGCAGCGCTACCCTGCAGGCGGAGACGCAAACCACCGTTATCTCCTAGGCTTCAGCAAGTCCGGTTGGGGTGCGTTCACGCTCGCCCTGCGTCACCCGGGTGCCTTCGCGGGGGCCGCGGCCTGGGACGCGCCCATGATGATGGACGCGCCCGGTCCTTACGGGAGCGGCCCCATCTTCGGCACGGCGGCCAATTTCGACGACTACCGTGTCAGCGAGCTCGTGCTGTCCGCCGGCCCAGAGCCGCCGCGCCTGGTGCTCACTGGCTACTGCGCCGGGTTCCGCCACCATCATGAGGCGCTCCACGGGATCATGAGCGACGCCGACGTCCCCCATGTCTATCGGGACGGGCCCCAGCGCGCTCATCACTGGCACAGCGGGTGGGTGTCTGAGTCCGTCCGGTTGCTGCTGCGCTGAGACTGGCGGACCCGGATCGTCGCCGCCGCGGCCCGAATCCGGGTAGATTGGGGCTATGAGCATGGATCGACGCGACTTCCTGGCCCGGTCTGTTGCCGGCGCCACGGTCCTCACCTTCACGCCCCCGTCAGCGCTGCGGGACGAGCTCTCCCCGGTTCGGTTCGGCGTTTGCGCCGATGTCCACAAGGACATCATGCACGACGCCGACGAACGCCTCGGCGCCTTCGTCAAGGCCATGACGGCGCGCAAGGCGGACTTCCTCGTCCAGATGGGCGACTTCTGCCAACCCCAGGAGAAGAACCGTTCGTTCATGAACGTGTGGCGGAGCTTCAAGGGGAAGACCGTGGACGTCATCGGCAACCACGATATGGACGGCAACGTGACCCGGGCCACCACCCTGGCGTTCATGGGCCTGGAGCGCGGGTACTACACGTTCACCCGCGGTGGGTTCCGCTTCATCGTCCTGGACGGCAACGATCGCCACGCGGACGCGCCGTCGGGTTATCCCCGCCACGTGGGGGAACAGCAGCGGCTCTGGCTCAAGGAACAACTGGCGCAGACCCGGGAGCCGGTGCTGGTGCTCATCCACCAGAGCCTGGAGAACGGCAGCGGCGTGGACAACGGCGCCGAGGTCCGGGCGATCCTGGAGGCCGCCAACGATCGGGCGGGGTGGGGGCGCGTGCTGGCCTGCTTCAGCGGGCACCACCACCTGGACGACCTGGTGACGGTGAAGGGGATCCCCCACGTCCAGGTCAACTCCATGTCCTATTACTGGGTCGGCGGCAGCCGCAAGCACGAGAGCTACCCCAAGGCCGTCCACGCGGCTCACCCCTGGATCGCTTACACGTCTCCCTATGAGAAGCCGCTCTGGGCATGCGTCGAGCTCGACCCCAAGGGGACGATCCGCATCGAGGGCGTGCGATCCCGGTGGGTGGGCCCCTCCCCCTCAGATCTGGGGCTGAAGGCCGGGCCGAACCAGCAGGGCATCGCGCCGTTTGTCAGCGACCGGTCGATGAAGTTCACCTCGAAGCCCGGTTGATCGCGGTCGCGTCAGCGCTGCAGCTCGATGGCCGCGAAGCCGAGAGAGGCGATCTTGCCCGGATAGCGGTCAAGGATGCGGATGTCGATCCGCCGGATGGTGCGAGCGCTGAAGGACAGTTCGTGCTTCTTGCTGCTGGAGTCCAGGAGCTCGAGGCGACGCTTGCGGCCGCCATCGAAGGAGATTTCGATCAACCGCGGACGGCTGACCTCCTTCGTCGGTTTGGCTGGCCGCTTGGCGAACACCAGCTTGCACGACCGGGCCCGGACCGGATCCTCCAGCTCCACGCGGATCCACGGGGCCTTGTCATCCGGCGCACAGAGCCATCCCCGCGCCAGGGTCCCGTCCACGGCGTGCTCGGGGCGTGTCCAGCGGCTGTGGGATGACGCCGTCACGGTGGCCGCCGAGCTCTTCAGCACGTTCTTGCCGAGGTCGACGACCACGGCCTCCGATTCCGGGTCGGAGATGTTGTCCACCTTGATCATCAGCGGGTTCGAGGAGACCTTCGACTTGGTCTCCGCGTCCCCGGATCCGAAGACAAGGACAGCCTTGACGGTGTATGCGCCGTTGCCGGTGGCGGCCCATTCGAGGACGTGAGATTCCAGTGGGCGGTCCGCGTTGACGGGGGCGGCCTCCACCTCCTTCTCATCCACCGTCCAGATGAGCCGTGTGGGGGTCATCCCCTTGTCCAGGATGCGGCGGAACTCCGCGCCGCCCTTTCTGATCCAGACCTTCGCCGGGTGGCGGCCGTCCGTGCCGATGGTGACCGGGTGCTTGAGCTCCGCCGCTCGCTGGACCCTGACCCGCGGCGCCAACCCGGTAGTCCTGGATCCTCGCCGCAGGAAGAGCAGAGCAAAGCACGTGTCGGCCTCGCGCATGATCTTCAGCCACGACCCGTCGGTGGTCTGCGCCTTCAGGACCACCGGCAGGCCCTCCGCGTACCAGTCGTGTCCGCAGATCCGGTCTGCGTCCAGGTAAGCGCCGAGCCGTTCGAGCCCGTAGAGGTGGTAGAAGATCCAGCGGTCAGTCTCCTTGGTCGACTTCGGGAAGGCGACGTTGCGCTCCACGGACCAGTTCTTCTCCAGCCAGTCCATGGCCTTCTTGCGGGCAGCCCGGATCTTGCCGGCGAGGCCGTCCCGGGTCGGGAGCGCCTCGGCGCAGATCACGAGCGAAGTCAGCCCGGCCACGGTCATGGCGCCGGTGGGCTTCTCGCTGTTCTGATAGCCGAACCCGCCGCTCCTGCCTTGCCGCCGGATGACCGCCTGGGCGATCTGACGCCACTTGCTCTTGGGGACCGACTCCCCCATGGCCACGGCGGCCCGGAGGCCAAGCAATGCGTATTGCGTATTGGAGGTGTCGGCGTAGATGGGGTTGGTGTTGATGTAGTTCGACGGGTAACCCCACCCGGTTCGTTGCAGGGTCGAGAGCAGCTGCTTCGTCAGCTTCTTGATCAGCGGGCGAGGTCGGTGGCGTTTGTCCAGGGCGTGGCAGGCCATGAGGGCGGGGCCGACCTCGTAAGTGCGCATCGCAGGGAACGACTGGACGAACGCCATGCCCCTCGCGATCGCCGGGTGGTCGGACTCCAGGCCGCACTTCAGCAAGGTGTAGGTGCACAGGGCGGTGACGCCACAGGGAGTCTGGGGGTTGTAGCTTCGCCAGGACCCGTCCACCGCCTGGGCGCGAAGGAGGTAATCGACCCCTGTGTCTATGGCCTTGTCCACCGCCGCCTGCTGCTGGCCAGAGACCGTTCCGAGGAGCAGGACGAGGGAGGACACGGCGGCGACGACCCGCGCTCGTTTCGGTGCGGTCATGGTGACGATGCTACCCGGGGGCGCGGCGCGGAGGCTACCAGCCGAAGAACAGGTCCAGGCCGTTGCTCAGAACCAGGCCGAACGGGGTCCCCCCCGGATCAGACACGGCCACCTGGGCGGTGATCCGAGAACCGGCGGTGCCCGGCGTGCCGGGGACGCTGTAGGGGATCGTCAACGAACCGGTGGCGTCGAGGGGCAGCGGTCCCAGCAGCGGGTTGGACACGGACACCAGGGAGAGGTCCAGGTAGATCGTGCAGCCCGCGCCCAAGGCCAGCGGCGCGGGGCCCGGTTGAGGGGTGGCGAAGATGGAGGCCAGGCCGCCGGGAGGCCCTCCGGAGATGGACGCGGCCCACGCGGTGGAGCCGAGGATCGGTGGCGGGGCGTCGATGACCAGGGGCGACCCGCTGGTGCCGGCGCAGCCGGCGCCGAGGGTGACCGCCGCGGCCAGGGGCGTGCCCGGGTGCTGGGCGTGCCAGGCGCTGAACTGGGTCCCGGTGGCTCCCTGACGCCAGAATACCTGCAGGTCGGACAGGGTGAGGCCCGTGGCCGGGTTCTCGGCGCCGATGAAGAACGGGGCGTGATAGTCGTCCCGGAGCTGGCTGGGCGCGGTGAGGGTGCGCGTGAGGTGGAACGCGCTCTCCCCCGTCGCCTTGCGGACGATGACCAGGGAACCGGCGCCGGCGCCGAAGTCCCGCATGACCACGAACACGTCCCCGGTGGCTTCGTTCACCGCCAGGCCGGCGGTGCGCATGTTGTTGAGGGAGCCGTTGGATGCCGTGATCTGGGCCTGGGTCCACGAGGCCACCACGTCGCCGCCGACCCATCCGCCGGCGGCGTCCCAGCGGGCGTACTGCAGCTCCGGGTTGATGCTGGTGCCGCTGGCGGTGGTGTTCACCATGGCGATGGCGTGAACACCACCCAGGAGGTCCGCTCGGAGGTCGAACGCCCGCGCCATGCTGCCGCCGCCGTGGGCCGCCACGTTGGACACCAGGCTCCACGTGGACGTGGCGGGGTCGTAGGAGCGGTGCTTGATGTAAGGGAGGGCGTAGTAGATGGCGTGGAGCACGCCGGTGGCGTCGAAGGCGAGCCGCGAGTTCTGCGCCTGATTGGCCGGGGACACGCCGCCGACGCTGATGAACCCGCCGCCGGCGCCGTAGGGCTGCGTGCTCCTGAGCAGCTGCTCGCGCCAGTTGCTGGTGGTGGGCCCTGTCATCCACACGTATCCGGCGGGGCCCACCTGGATGGCCTGGGCGTTGGATCGGGAGGTGAGGGGGATGGAGAGCAGGGTGTTGACGTTGACGATGGGCGACATGGACCCCGTAGTCAGGTCAATGTTGCGATAGAACTGCTCGTAGTCGCTGGGGTAGTGAGCCCGTTGCCAGGAGACGTGGAGGCGATCCTGGTCATCCACCGCCATCACCGCCTGATTGGCGCGGTTGGACCCGGTCAGTCCCGAGGTGGCGTCATTGACGGGAGCGAGGAAGTTGGACCAGGTCTGTCCGCCGTCCGTGGACCTCAGGATCGTGAGGGCGTCCTGGGAGCCGCCTCCTCGATCGATCACCATGCACAACAGGTTGCCGCCGCCGTCTCGTACGGCGCCTCGTTGCCCGACGGGTCCGGCGATGGCGTGGCCCCCGACCCAGAGGGACTGGGGGGGCAGCTGCGCCAGTAACGCGGCGGAGCAGAGGCTTAGCAAAGGCATGAACAAGAGCGCGCGCACGGTGGTGTGACTCCGAGGGAAGATGCGATGTAAACGCTGTCAGGGCCGAACCTCTCGATCCTATCACGGCGCCGTTGTCGCCTCGTCCTGGGCCGGTCCCGGTCAGGAGGGGGCGCTGATGCTCGGTGATCGTGGAGGACGGGGCCAGGGATTCGTGGCGTCCCGCGCTGGAGAGGCCTACGATGACCGGGTTCCAAGCGCTTCCCATCTCGTCCCCAACTCAACGCAGGGAGTCACCATGCGCGTCATCTGCTTGATCGCTGTTTGCTGCTCCTCGGTCCTCGTCCCCGCCCAGACCGTCACCATCGGAACCGGCGCCGCGGTGAACACCACCACCAGCTATCCCGCCCCCTACGGCAACTGGTACTGGGGCTCCCGTCACCAGATTCTCGTCCCCGCTTCCGAGCTGATCGCTGCGGGGATGCCACCGGGGCCCGTCACCGCCCTGGCGTTCGACGTGGTCACCCCCGGCGGCGCCCTATGGGACTTCGAGGTCAAGATCGGGCACTCCACCACCACCTCCCTGGTGGCCTGGGAGACTGGCCTCCAGTCCGTGCACCTGTCGCCGTTCTGGACCAGCACCACGGGATGGAACACCCACCCGTTCCCCACCCCGTTCGTCTGGAACGGGACCGACAACATCGTGGTGGAGACCTGCCACCAGAACCCGGCGTTCTCCGTCAACGCCATCTTCAATCAGACGACCGTCGGCTATAACGCGACGTTGCTCTATCGGGCGGACGCCACGGGGGTCTGCGGCAACGCCGGCGTGGCCCCGACGGCGAGCTGGTCGCCGCTGGCCCGCCCCAACATGCGGTTCACCCTCGGCGCGCCCCAGTTCCAGGTGAACCAACCCAACGCATCCATGGACGTGAACGGGGCCGTAGCCGGCGGCGCCTCCGCCGGCAGCCTGCGCATCTGCACCAGCTCCGCGGCCACCCTCAATCTGCAGACCGCTCTCGCGGTCACGGGGTTCGACATCTGGACCCAGCCCAATCCGGCGGTGCCGGCCAACGCGGGCGGCGTCACCACGGGTAGCGGGCAGCTCCTCAACGTGGACCTCACGGACCCTCTGGGGTCATGGGTGTTCGGGGGCGTCGCGCCCTTGGCGTCCAACCCCCTGGCGGCTCCGGGTCAGTCGCTCGGGTTCTTCACCGCGCCCGTGAGCCTGACCCTCGCGGGACAGATGGGGGTGGTGGACCCGGGTAGCGCGGATGGGTTCTCCTTGAGCCAGGCGGTGGAGCTCGAGATCGTGAGCTCTTACGCCCTGCCCATTGGCGGTCCGGGTGGCGACGACGCTTCCACCACATTCAATTTCCTCACCGAGTTCTGCTCCCCCGGTTACTTCTACTACGGAACCGTCTATACCGAGTTCCACGTGTCCTCCAACGGGCGGGTGGTGTTCGGGGCCGCCGACAGCGACTTCTCCCCCAGCGTCGGCGAGGCGTTGACGGACAACCCCTTCGCCGGCTTCTGGACGGACCTCAACCCCCATCCGGTGAGCGGTGGCGGCAACATCACCGTGGACTCGTCGGCTCCCGGAGTGGTCCGGGTCAACTACAACGGCGTCATCTACTACGGGCAATCCGCCGCCCCCAACACCTTCGCCGTGGTCATGGACACCAACAACGGCGACCTGACCCTGGACGGCCTCACGGGCATCGGCAACAACCCCGCGGTGGTGGGCTCCGCCGCCGGTGACGCGCAGTTCTTCGGCATCAGCGGCGGGCTGGCCGTCGGCGCCACTGACCCTGGCACCACTCTGTTCACGTCCGGCGGCACCGGCGCTCCGGCCCTCCCCACGGACATGCTCTACGACCTCCACCCGGCGGGTGCTGCGGGCGTGTGCCCGTCCCTCGCCCCCGGGACCCTGTCGTCTGTGATCTTCAGCCCCGCCGGGGGCGGCTACCTCTGGCTCGGTCTGTGACGTCCGCGCGCTGACCCCTCAGTCCGTGGCGTCGTACTGAGCGCGGAGCTCGGCGAGGCGCTTCAGCGCCCGGAACTTCACCACGCGGGCGGTGCTGTCGCTGATCCCGAGTTCGAAGGCCACGGCCTTGCTGGCCTCGCCGTCGAGAGCGATGCGCTTGAAGGCGGCGAAGTGCTTCTCGTCCAGCTCCGCCTCGAGCTGCTTGAGGCAGGCGTCCGCCACCTCCTCTTCCCAGGCTCGGTCCCAGGCGCACTCGACGGCCTCGTCGTCGGGGAGACGTCGCCAGTAGCCGGTGTCGGCGGATTGCCTGTCCTTGCGGTTCTGGTTGCGGCGTTGGCTCGAAAGGATGGTGTTGCGGGCGAAGCCGAACAGCCAGGAGGAGAGGCGGCCCTTGTCGCGGTCGTACTGGCCGGCCTGGATCGCCTGGACGAAGGCGTCCATGGTCTCCTGGGCGGCGTCTTCCGCGTCGCCCTCGTGGAGCCCCATCCCCTTGGCGAAGGAGACCACGGGGGCCCGGAAGCGCTCGACGAAGGCGTGCCAGGCGGTGTGGTCCCCGTCCCGTAGCTGCCCCATGATCGTGGTGGTGGTGAACCACTCCGTGTCCTGGTGGTTCGGCCTGGGGGTGTCGGGAGGGCCGGGGTCCATGGCTGCCTGGCATCGTACCCCCTCCCGCGATCTCGAGCGCTCTCAGCGGTGGCCGATTATCCTGGGACTCCCGGTCCCGGGGGGGATGTCGGGAGAGGGACTCCGGGAACATCGGGAGGGACCACCGTGGCACGCAGAGTGGATCGCAGGGATTGGCTGAGACGGTGCGCCGTGGCGGGCGTCGGCGCCTTCGGAGCCCCGGCTTTTCTGGCTTCTTCGAGGCGCTCCCCGAACGAGCGGCTGGACATCGCCGTGGTGGGGGTCGGTGGCCGGGGCGCTGCGAACCTGAACGGCTGTCGCGCCGAGAACATCGTCGCCCTCTGTGATGTGGACGACAAGCGCGCGGCGAAGGGCTATGAACGCTTCCCCAAGGCGCGTCGATTCCATGACTTCCGGCGCATGTACGACGCCCTCGGAGACAAGTTCGACGCCGTCGTTATCAGCACTCCGGACCACACCCACTACCATCCCGCCGCCGCCGCCATGCAGCTGGGCAAGCACTGCTACCTGGAGAAGCCCATGGCCCACTCCGTGGACGAGGTGCGGCGCCTCACGCAGCTCGCCCGGGAGAACAAGGTGGCGACCCAGCTGGGTGTTCAGCGTCACACCATCGGGAACGTCCACCGGGTGGTGGAGTTGGTGAAGTCCGGCGCCATCGGTCCGGTCAAGGAGGTCCACTGCTGGGTGACCGGTCGCCGTGGCATGCCCGGAATGCCGACCGACACACCGCCCGTCCCCTCCACGTTGAAGTGGGACCTGTGGCTGGGGCCGGCCCGCGAGCGTCCGTACCACTCCACCTACGCCCCCTACGGGTGGCGATTCTGGTGGGACTTCGGCACCGGTGAGACCGGCAACTGGGGGTGCCACATCCTCGACATCCCGTACTGGGCCCTGGACCTGGACGCGCCCACCCGGGTGGACGCCAGCGGCCCGCCGGTGCACGGGCAGATGACGCCTCGAGGGATGTCCGTGCGCTATCGGTTCCCGAAACGTGGGGGCCGCGATCCGATCACACTTCACTGGCACCACTTCCAATCCCCTCCGGAGGCGCTCCAGGCCAAGGGCTACCCCCTGGGCGGCATGAACACCCTGTTCGTGGGCGAGTCCGGCGACCTGCTGTGTGGCTTCGGCAAGCACAAGCTCTACCCCGAGGACAAGTTCGAGGAGCACCGTGCCCCACCTCGTTCGATCCCGAAGTCCCCGGGGTTCCATAAAGAGTGGCTGGAGGCCTGCAAGGGGCGCGGCACCCCCACCTGTCGCTTCGACTACTCCGGTCCCCTCACCGAGACGGTCCTGTTGGGCAACGTGGCCTACCGCGCCGGAGGGGGCTTCGCCTGGGACGCGACCAACCTCCGGGCCTCCACGCCGGAGGCCCAGGCGCTCATCGCCGAGGAATACCGGAAGGGCTGGTGACCGCGTCGTCGCAGCGAGGTCCGGACGATTCGGCGGCGAGCCGTGCGTCCCGTCGTGCCCTGGCGAAGCTCCTTGCCCTGGCGTATTCCGGGGAGCGGGCCGCCGCGTTCGCGTATCGGGGGCACTGGCGATCCAGCTCAGACCCGGAGGAACGTGCGGCCATCAAGGAGATCGAGGAGGACGAATGGCGCCACCGCAGCGAGCTGGGCGACATGCTGGTGGTGTTGGGGGCGCGGCCGGGTTTCCTGCGGGAGTTGGTCTTCCTTGTGATCGGCAAGGTGCTCGGCGCCTCGTGTCTCCTCGCTGGCTGGTTCCTCCCCATGCTGGGCGCGGGGTGGTTGGAGAGTCGGAACGTCAGGGAGTACGAGGTGGCCGCGCGTCAGGCCGCTCGTTCCGGATTCCGGGAGTGGGTGGACCCGTTGTTGACCATGGCGGAGGTGGAGTGGGATCACGAAGAGTATTTCCGGAAGAAGGTCCTCTCTCGTCGCTTGGGGCGCCGACTTCGTCTCTGGAAACCGCCGCCGCCCCGGGCCCACATCCGTGAGAGCTTCCGGCTATGGGAGCAGGACCGGACGGTCGATGGCGATCAGGTCTTCGAGACCAGACCCAGCTCGTAGGTCATCCCCTTGATGGCGCCGCGGTACCTCGAGTTCGTGTCGCAGGGTCGAGGATGATCATCGAGTTGGACCTTCGGCGCGCCGAGGATGGTCGGCGTCGGTAACGCGCTCTTCAACGGCACGGCCAGCATGTTCAAGACCTCCGCCATGGCCTCGCGCAGCTGGCTGGCGGACACAGAGCCGGTCCCGAACAGGTGCCCGGCCACCTGCGCGGCCAGGGACGTCTGGCAGGTGAGGATCAGCTCGCCTCGCCAGGCGCCCTTGTAGGGAATGCGAGCGTACACCCATGGACTGGTGACCGCGCTGTCGATGCGGGTCGTGGTGGCGAGCAGGTGGGTCGACCAGATGTCGGTCGCCAGCTCCCGGAGCTTGTCCGGAGCCACCTCGTCGTTCCCGCGGCGTTGGTAGACGCGGACACGGCCGAACTTCCTGGCCTCGAAGGCGTCGCTGGCACCCGTGGGCGTCTCCGCGGTTCCAAGGACCAGGTACCCGTCCGGGCGCAGCAGCCTGGCGGCGCGACCGAGGATGTCGCGACGGGTCTCTTCATCGAAGTAGATGAGGACGTTCCGCAGGAGGATGAGGTCCATGGACGGTAGGCCGCCCCACGGTTGATGCAGGCACAGCTTGCGAAGCCGCACCAGGTCCCTCATCCCTTGGTTCGCCTGCCAGTCGGTCCCCTGCTTGGTGAAGTGCTTGACGAGGTTGCGGGCCGGGAGCCCTCGGTTCACCTCCAGCTGTGTGTAGCGCCCCTCCTCGGCCTTCTCCAGGACCTGGTCGTTGATGTCCGTGGCGAGGATCTCCAGGTTCCATCGCGAGAGTTCCGGGAACTGGTCCAGGAGCAGCATGGCCACTGTGTACGGCTCTTGTCCGGTGGAGCACGCGGCGCTCCAGATGTGCAGGGCTCGCTCCGCCTGCCGGCGCTGGATGAGATCCGGGAACACGTGCTCCCGGAGGCAATCGTAGACCGCAGGGTCCCGATACCAGCTCGTCTCGTTGGTCGTCAGGGCTTCGACCACATCTTCATGGAGGCCGTGGTCCGAATCCGTCCTGAGAGAGGTGACCAGCTCGTCCACGCAGCCGTGACCGAGTCGACGTGCCAACCCGGAGAGGCGCGACTCCACGAGGTACTCCTTCCCTCTCGCCAGGACGATGGCCGACTTCTCACGAACCAGGTCCGCCACCCAATCGAAGTTCTCTGTCGCGACGCTCATGCCGTCCCCCTGTCATCGTGTACACCCACGATTCGTCGACCGTCTTCACGGTCACGGGTTGTCTCGTTGATCCTCGATCGCACGGCGGGAGCCAGCTCGTCCAACGGGAGCACGCAGGTCGCTGCTCCGGACTCGACGACGCTCTTTGGCATCCCCCAGACAACGCTGGTGGCCTCGTCCTGGACGAGGACCGTGCCCCCTGCCTCCACGATCTGACGCGCGCCCCGTTCTCCGTCACGGCCCATGCCGGTCATGACCAGCCCCAGGACCCCGTCTCCGCAGGCGCGGGCCGCTGTGCGGAAGAGGACGTCCACCGCCGGGCGGCAGCTGTTCTCCGGCGGATCGAGGGTCGCCCTCAATTCCAGTTCGCCCGAGCCACGGTGGCGTCGGACCTCGATGTGCCGGTCACCAGGGGCGATCCACGCCTCCCCGGGGACCAGGCGCTCACCGCCCTGTGCCTCACGCACGGTGAGGGCGCTGCGCTTGTCCAGTCGCTCCGCGAGCAGCCTGGTGAACATGGGGGGCATGTGCTGCACGATCACCACCGGCACCGGCGGGACGTCCAGGTTCGGCACCAGCGTGGACAGCGCCTCCGGACCTCCCGTGGAGGTGCCGATGACGAGGAGCTCCGTGGGCCCTGGCCGGGATCGGGGCGCCGGTCTGACGGCGGGCGGATGAGGTCCCGGGTGCCCGTGGCGGAGGGACCGGCCAGGCGGCCTCGTGCCGACGGCGCGGATCTTCGGCAACAGGTCTCGTCGGATCTGGTCGTAGGACTGCTGGAGGTTCACGGTCCCGGTGGGCTTGGTGGCGTAGTCCGTGGCGCCCCGCAGCAGGGCCTCCATGGTGGCCCCGGCCCCGCGCTCCGTGAGGGTGCTGAACATGATCACGGGGAGGGCGCCGTGGGCTTCGCGGATTCGGGACAGCGTCTCGAGCCCGCCCATGCCGGGCATCTCGATGTCGAGGATGACCACGGAGGGGCTCTTGGCGTCGATGAGCTGGAGGCCCTGCTCCCCGTTGCGTGCGGTCCCGACGACGGTCACGTCCGGCTCGTCATCCAGCATCCGGGCCAGGAGGCGGCGGACGACGACGGAGTCGTCGACGATCAGGATGTCGATGGAGGTCATGAATCGCCTCCGGGTCAGCGGGTGTGCACGCCAAGCAGGCGCAGCTTGTCCACGACGGACGCCTCATCGAAGGGCTTCATGAGGTACTCGTCGGCGCCGGCATCCAGCGCCTTGATGATCTGGTCCGCCTCGGTCTCCGTGGTGGCCATGATCAGCTTGAGGTCGTTCCAGCGCGGTTCGTTACGGACAGCCACGACGAACTCATGGCCGTTGCAGCGCGGCATGTTCCAGTCCACGAAGGCGATGTCGAAGGGGCCGTGTTGGCGCACCCGTTCCTGGGCCTCCAGGCCGTCGCCCGCTTCGTCCACTTCAAAATCGTGCTTGGTCAGCAGCTGTCTCAGGAAGGTGCGCATGGCGCGAGAGTCGTCGATTACCAGGGCGCGCATTCTAGGCTCCTCGTTCGATGGGGGTCTTGGGTCGGATCATGGCGAACACGGCGAGCGATCCGGATCACATGGTGGCTCCGCGGAGCAGGCTGATGGTCAGCGGCGCTGCGCCGACCTGGCACGAGAGGAAGCGGCTGTCCACGCACTGAGCGGCGTGCAGGCGCCCCTCGATGCAGGTAGGCAGGCCGATGAGAATCGAAGGGTCATGTTCGACCATGCGGGCCTTGAGCACGCCGGCGATCATGTTCGCGATCTCTCCGATGGCGTCGAGCAGGTCCTCCGTGGAGAGGTCCTCGTCTTCCGCCTCCATGCCGAGCAGCCGCTTGCAGAGCTCCTGTGCCGGCTCGTGGTCGCACCCGATGCCGACGATCAACTTCTCTTCTCCGACCACGGCGATGTACGACCCGACGCCCGGCGCGGGTGGCATCTCCGAGGACGTTGTGAGGGGTTCGAGGGGCTGCATGAGGGCGGTCTCGCAGACCTCCACGGCGGCGCCGAGGAGGCCCTCCACCCACGTGGTCATGTCAGACACGGCGGGAGCGCTCATGCGTCTTCATTCTCGATGGCCGCCCCGAACTTCTCCGGCGTGAAGGGCTTGGTGATGATGAACTGAGCGCCCGCGGCGAGGGCCTCCGCCCGCATCTCCGCCGTGCCCTCGGAGGTGACGAATCCGAAGCGGACCTGATTCCCATCGGCCCGCAGCGCTCGGAGGAACTCGATGCCGTTCATCTCCGGCATGTTCCAGTCGCAGAGGATGAGGTCCGGCTGGTCCGTGTTGACAGCGTCGAGTGCTTCTGTCCCGTTGCCGGCCTCCGCGGGGTCCGCGGTCTCCACGTTCGCCTGGCGCAACGTGCGCCGGACGATCATGCGCATGGCCTTGCTGTCATCGACGATGAGTACCTTCATGGCGGTTCGTTCCGTTCTGTTCAGAGATGTGTGAGCCCTCGGGATGGGCGCCCTGTCAACTGATGACGACGCTGATGCGACCGGCGCCGAAGTCCGGGATCTCCAGGTCGAGGTCCAGGCGAGCGGCGGGCTTGAGCAGCGTCATGACCACCCGGGGCGGCAACGGCCCCGGAGTGATGTGGTGCTCCTGGAGGCGGAAGTGCAGGCCCCCGGATTGATTGAAGACGGACGTGAGCACGTTCAGCACTTCGCGGTAGTTCTCTTCGATGGTCTCGTCGATGCGGCCGTCCTCGATCCAGCTCTCCGCCGTGTCCCGTTGCAACATGGTGAGAGCCGCGCCCACATGGCACGTGAGCTGGAGGTCCGACACCAGGACGATGGTGACGCTGCCGGTGTCGTCCACGACCTCCGCCACGGACAGGGCGACGCCGGGCGTGACGGTCAGCGGTGTCCCTTCCTGGCTGGTGACGGCGGCGCCGGTGAGCTCCGAGATCAGCTGCGTGATCTGCCCTGGCTGCGGCATGTCCTGGCTGGTGTCCGTGCTCTGCATGATTGAATTCCGGGCAGGTGGTGGTCCCTGACAGGTGCGTCCTTGGAGGCCGCGACGGTTCGCCGGGGGCCCCATGGCCGCCCCGGCGAACGCTGCCGCCTCTCCTAGTACTTGAACTGCCCCACCAGCTGCTGCAGCTCAGCCGCCATGCGAGCCAGCTGACCGGATGCGGTGAGGGTGTCGCTGGCTCCGCTGGAGGTGTTGCTCGCCGCGGTGGCGACGCCGGTGATGTTCTCTGCGATCTCGCCGCTACCGCTGGCGGCCTCGGCCACGTTGCTGCCGATCTGATCCGTGGTCGCGGTCTGCTCCTCCACGGCGCTGGCGATGTTGTTCTGGATCTCGTTGATCTGGTTGATGATGTCGCTGATCTGGCCGATGGCTCCCACCGCGCCGTCGGTGTCCGACTGGATGGCCTCGATCTTGGCGCCGATGTCTTCCGTGGCCTTGGCGGTTTCCTTGGCCAGCTCCTTGACCTCGTTGGCGACCACGGCGAAGCCCTTGCCCGCTTCTCCGGCGCGTGCCGCTTCGATGGTGGCGTTCAGCGCCAACAGGTTGGTCTGCTGGGCGATGCTGGTGATGACCTTGATGACCTTGCCGATCTCGGCGCTGCTCTCGCCGAGCTTGCCGACGGTCTGGTTGGTGTCATCCGCCACCTCCACCGCCTGGGCGGCCACCCGGGCGGCGTCTGAGGCGTTGCGAGCGATCTCCTTGATGCTCGCGTTCAGCTCCTCGGCGCTCGTGGCCACGGTCTGGACGTTCTGGCTCACCTGATCGGCGGACGCGGACACGGTGCCGGCCTGGTTGGCGGTCTCTTCCGCCGTGGCGCTCATCTCCTGTGCGGTGGCGGACAGCTCTTCCGACGAGCCGGCGAGGGCCTCCGCGTTCTGGGCCATGGTGCCGATGTTCCCCCGCAGGTCGCCGAGGAACTTGCCCAAGGCCTCCCCCATCTGTCCGATGGCGTCGTCGCCGTTCACCTCCACCTGTTGGGTGAGGTCACCGGCGGCGGCTGCGTTGACCACTTCGAGCATCGAGTCCACCTTCTGGCGTAGCTCGGAGGCGTTGGCGGCCTCTCGTTCCGCGGCCTCGCGGATCTCGGCCTGCTGGGCCAGCTTCTCGGTGATCACCTCCCAGGTGACCATGGGTCCGATGTAGTTCTGGCTCTGGTCGAAGATGGGGTTGACCAGCAATTGCAAGGTCTCGTCACCCACCTTGATCTCTGCGGTGTGCGGCAGGTTGCTGGGGTCGGCGAGCAACTTGCGCTGGCGCGCCGGGTTCTCGTGGAACACGTCGTAGCTGCCCCCGAGGATGTCATCCACCTTCACGGGGAGGAGCGACTCGAGGGTGCGCAACGTGCGCTCGGACGCCGGGTTGATGTACGTGATGGTCCCGTCTATGTCCGCGAGGAGCACGTTCGTCGGTGCGTTGTCCATCATGCACTGGACGCGGGCCGCCTCGTTCTCGGTCTTGACCTTCTCGGTGATCACCTCCCAGGTGACCATCGGGCCGAGGAAGTTCTGCTCCTCGTCGAAGATGGCGTTTGCCTGTAGGTTCAGCAGCTCGTCTCCGAGGGTGATCTGTGCCTGATGAGGCAGGCTGGTGGGGTCGCTGAGGATGGCCCGCTGACGCGCAGGGTTGGGATGGAAGACGTCGTAGCTGCCGCCGATGATGTCGTCCACCTTGACGGGGAGCAGGTCCTCCAGCGTGCGCAGCGTGCGGTCGGACGCCGCGTTCATGTAGGTGATGGTCCCGTCCCGATCCGCCATGAGGACGTTGATCGGAGCGCTGTCGAGCATGGCCCGGAGCTGACTGGAATCAGATGTAACCGTCGCTTGCTCAGCGGTGTCCTGGGGGCGGTCCATGACGGCGGCGTTGCCGTCGGGCGTGTTGCCGTTGCTATCCATCGAACGTGATCTCCTGTCCCAGAGGTGTTGATTCGAACTCCGGTCGCGTCAGCGCCGGAGGTTCATGCGTTTCTTGTTCAGCAGTCCGTCGCCGATGTCTTGAGCGACGCGTCAATATCCACGGTCCGGTCCACGTCCAACACGAGCAGCAGCCGCCCGTCGAGCTTGTAGACCCCGGTGATGAGTTGCCGAGCCACCCCCTCCACCGTCTCCGGCGGCGCCTCGAACCGATCCTCGTCCACCTCCAGCACGTCACCGATCTCGTCCACCAGGAGGCTGAGCACCTCGTCTCCGGAGCGCACCACCACGTTCATGGGGAGCGTGTCCGGCGAGCGGTCGGGCATCCCGAGGCGTCGTCGCAGGTCGATGGCGGTCACGATCTGGCCGCGGAGATTGATGAGCCCCTCGATGGTCGGGGCGGCCAGGGGGACGGCGGTCATGCGCTGATAGCGCAGGACCTCCTGGATCTGATCCACGCTGACGCCGAAGAACATGTCCGCCAGATGGAACGTGCAGAATTGCCGTTGCTCAGCCATGGTTTACGACCTCCCCTGCCACCCGCGACCATGAAGAACCGGGAGCCCTGACCTGATCCCGGATGATCGACTCGAGATCGAGGATGTCCGTGACCCTCTCGTGGATGACCGCCGCGCCGCGGCGCGAGTCCGCCGGGCTCAGGTGCTGATCCACGATGTCGATGATGTTGTCCACCACGATCCCAACGTCCTGGCCGTCACAGGAGTAGACGATGACCCTCAGGGGGTCCGTGACCTGGGACGTGGAGTCGAACTGGAGCAGGTCGGACAGCCGGAGGATGTTCATGATCTCTCCCCGGTACTGCACGACCTCGCGGCCGGCGGAGCGTTCCATGGCCTCCGGGGGGAACTCCTCCAGGCGGGCCACGGCAGAGATCGGAATGGCCGCGCGACCACCTGCGCCCATCTTGATGAGCAGCAAGGTCTGGGCTGACGCGGACTGGGTGCGAGCCTCTTCCTGTTCGCTCCCCGGCACGCGTGCGTCATGCTCGGCGACCACCCGGGCGCCCTGTGCGAGCCCGGGCACATCGAGGATCAGGGCCACGCTGCCGTCACCCATGATGGTGGTCCCGGCGAAGGTGCCGATGCCCTTGAGCTGCTTCCCGAGCGGCTTGACGACGATCTCCTCGGTGTCGAGGATCTCCTCCACCACCAGCCCGAACTGCCGGTCGTCCGCCTGAAGGACGACGATGTTCAGGTCTCCCGTGCTGTTCGCTGGCTCTGATGTCGCCTGACCGAGCTCGTGGCTGAGGTAGGCGAGGGGCAGCAGGTCTCCCCGGAGGCGGTAGACCGGCGCCCCGTGGATGGACTCGATCTGAGCCTGAGCCTGAGCGCCGTCCAGGCGGACCAGCTCCAGCAGGCTCACCTGGGGGATGGCGTAGCTGTTGCCGTCGCTCCGTACCACGAGGGCAGGGATGATGGCCAGGGTCAGGGGGATCTTGATCCGGATGGTGGTCCCCTGGCCGACGGTGCTCTTCACATCCACCGCGCCCCCGATCTTCTCGATGTTGGTCTTCACCACGTCCATGCCGACGCCTCGGCCGGACACGTTGGTGACCGCGGCGGCGGTGGAGAAACCCGCGGCGAAGATCAGGCTCTGGCATTCCCGGTCGGTGTATTCGGCGGCCTGCTCCGCGGAGATGATGCGCCGCTCCAGGGCCTTCGCCCGGACCCTGGCCGGGTCGATGCCGCCGCCGTCGTCGATGATCTCGATGTTCACCTGGCCGCCCTCGTGGTAGGCGCGGAGCTGGATCGTTCCCTCCTCCGGCTTCCCGTTGGCGAGGCGATCCGCGGGCGCTTCAATGCCATGGTCCACGGCGTTGCGGATGAGGTGGGTCAGGGGATCGCGGATGGCCTCGATGATGGTGCGGTCCAGGTCCGTCTCCCGCCCCTCCATCTCGATGCGGACCGACTTGTGGCACGCGGTGGCCAGGTCCCGGACCACGCGAGGGAACTTGCCCCAGATGTTGCCGATGGGCTGCATCCGGGTCTTCATGACCCCCTCCTGGAGCTCCGTGGTGATGAGGTTGAGACGTTGGGTCGTGGCGGTCAGCCCGCTGTTGTCCTCCACGGCGGTGTGCTGGAGCACCTGATTGCGCGCCAGGACCAACTCGCCCACCAGGTTCATGAGCGAGTCCAGGAGCCCGACGCTGACGCGGATGCTGGCGTCGGGGACATGGGTCTGGGCCGTGTTCGTTGCGGAGCGACCGGGCCGGTCTTCGGTCTTGCCGGTGGCGGTGTCGGGCACGGACTCCGGGTCGTCAACCTGGACGACCTCACCGTGATCGTCTCCCTCGTCGCTCGTCTCGATGGCGTCCGCGTCGACGGCACTGGAGATGGCGACGTCCTCGGTCGCGGGCGCCGCGTCCTCTCCCTTTGCCAGGGCGTTCAGCTCCTGCCGCAAGGCCTCGTCCTCGTCCGGGCCTTCTCCGTCCCCCGCCTCGATGAAGGCGAGGATGCGACGGACCGCGTCGCCCATTCGAAGCAGCGCGGTGGTGATCTGGGCGTTGAGGGAGAGCTTGTCGTCCCGGAGCAGTGACAGCAGGTTCTCACCGACGTGGGTGACGGATTCCAGCTGGCTGAATCCAAGGAACCCGCTGGTGCCCTTGATGGTATGAATGGTCCGGAAGACGCTGGCGATCAGGTCTGCGGAGTCGGGGGCCTGCTCCAGCTTCACCATGTCCTGGTCGAACTGGTCGAGTCCCTCGGCGCTCTCCACCAGGAACTCCTGCAGCACTTCTTCCATGCCATCCAGATCGGTCATCGCGCTTCCTTCTTGGGTTCCGTCAGGAGCGCCTTGTGAGGCGCCCCGTTGCTCAGTCCAAGTATCGATCCGTGCCGTTCAGCAATTAAGGTTATTTCTGGAAAGACGGGATTGGTGTCCGGGGCGTAACCGAGGCCACGAGGTCCCGCCGGACGGTGACCCCGCCCCACACTCCATGAGGTGAACGGAAGCTGTGGAATCAGGCCACGAAGGCCAGCCCGTACCAGGCCACGCCGGTGACGGCGGTGGCGGCGAGGCTGAGGACGGCGCTCCAGCCGAGGCGGTGATGCACGCGGCGACGGCGTCCGTCCGGGATGGGACCCCGCACCCGCCACATGGCGGCGAAGCTGGCGATCCAGGTCAGCACCGCGGCGCAGGCGAACCCGATGTGGACGTAGAGCAGGCGCTGCGCCGTCGCGTAGGCCGTCGGCGTCAGCGGGACCTCTCGGCGGTCGAGCAGCGGCCGCCAGCCGCCTGCGAGACGCATGTCGATCTCGAACAGCACCACCGTCACGAGCAGCGTCACGCCGAGGATGAGCTGCATGACGCGGTGCCGGGCATAGTCGCGCTTGACCCGCACCAGCCACATGCTGTAGCCGAGTGCAGGGATCACCAGGACCAGCGCACACACCACCACGTCCAACATGAGCGTGGACGGGTATCCGAGGAATCCTCCAGACATGATCGACTCTCTCGCGTCGGTTACTCGAGCCACATGCGGACCAGCCGGCCCGTCGTCTTGCACGAGAAAACGAACAGCTCGCCGGGGCCGTAGCCGTTGCGGCGCGCCCGACGGACCACGTCGTCAATGGAGATGCCGCGTTCGCGGATGCGGTCGGACAGGTCCTGATCCAGCACCGTATCCAGCCGCTCTATGGCGCTGGCGGGCAGCGCCAGGGACACCTTCTGCTCATCCCCCTGCGTCACCGTGATGCGGAGGTGGCTGGCCAGTGAGTCGAAGTCGTCGTCGCCATCGACCTCGGGGAGGGACAGCCCGTCGAGGGCGGCCTCGTGGGCTGTCAGGATCGGCAGCAAGGGCACCTGCCATGGGACGTCCGCGTGCAGACGCTCCAGGCAATGGAAGACGCCGTGCAAAGCCCTCATGACCAGGATCAGCTGCGCCGGACCCGCGATCCGCAGGTTCCAGCGTTGATCTTGAAGCAGGTCGTCCACTCGCTCCCGCCGGTTCCATCCCCCCATGTGGAACGACCCCATGGTGGCGAAGGGTTGCAACACCGTGTGGCACAGGGCCGGCAACCGATCGCCGATGGGACGCAAGAGGTCCGCGTCGAACCCCAGGGCGACGAGGACGGCGAGGGGGCTTCCCTGCCGTTTCATGACGCCGCAGATCAGGGACAGCAGCAACAGTCGCGTGTCGTCGTCCAGCCTCAGGGTGGAGCCGAAATCGTAGAGCACGAGGCGCACGTCGCCGTCTGCGCTGCGCTGGAATCGGTAGTTCCCGGGGTGCAGGTCGCCGTGCAGGAATCCGCTGCCGAATACGGACTCGGTCACGTGGCGCAGGAACACCGTGGCGGCCTTCTTGCGCGCCGCCTCCGGCCACGACTCCACCTCCCCGAGGGTCGCCCCGTCGATCCATGACGTGACCAGGACCCCGGGTCTGCACCACTGAGGATGCACCTTCGGGACGATCACCTGTGGATCATCGGCGAACGTCTCTTGGTAGGCCTCCTGGGCGGCGGCCTCGTGGGCGTAGTCCAGCTCCTCCGACAGGTCCCGCGCCAACTCCCGCTGATACGCGCCCATGTCGAAGAGCCCGGCCTTGCCGCCCTTGCGTTTCCCCGCCCAGCCCATGAGCTTGAGATCCGAACGAACGGCGCGGTCGATCCCAGGGTAGGCGACCTTCACGGCCACCTCCTCCCCGGTCCGCAGCACCGCCCGATGCACCTGTCCCAGGGACGCCGCCAGCCCCCGTCCCTCCACGAACGAGACCACCGCGTCCACGGGCTGGCCCCAGGCCGCCTCCAACAGGGACTCCACCTCGGACCACGGCAACGGCTCCGCTTCCCCGCGCAGCGGCGCGAACACCTCGCCGGGGTCCCCGCCGACGGTAGACACCAGCTGCCCGAGCTTCTGCGGCAGTCCCCGCATCCTCCCGAGCCTCCGCGCCAGGTGCCGACGCGCCTGCTCCCGGGCCTCTCCATCCCCGGTCCGCAGCCGTCGCACCTCCCGTCCGGCCAGCACTCCCTGCACCGCTCTCCCCACCAAACCTTGCCTCATGCCCCCCTTCATCGGCCGCCCAAAACCGAAAATGTAGAAATCTGGACGGAGTGACGATCAACTCCTCGACACGAGGTCGTCGGGGGTGGTCTGAAGTGCGTCCGAGGTCGGCCGGTGGTCGGGAGTGTTGCCTGGACTCGGGCTCAGCCCCCGTTCCTTGCATACCGACGTGAGGCGACTCATGGGGCGGTCGCCGGTCGCGGGACTCGGTGGTGGCGGGTCCTCGCTCAATCGAAATCGGGACTGGCGGACAACGCCGGGTGTGGCGCTGGTGTGGTCTAACGGCCGGGGTCGCGGCGACCGCGCGGAGGGTGGTTACGGGTCGCGCGCGACTCGGAGTCCGTTGGCGGCCGGAACACGGTAGAAGTCCATGCGGCGCCAGGGGTAGCAATCTTCAATGTCCCCGTTCCAGTAACCGCCCTTCATGATGCAGCCATCGGGAGTGTAGGACCACTGTCGTTCAATAAATGTCGATAGCGGTTGGGTTGGAATGTCCTTGCGGATTCGATTGGGGTCCGGCGTCCAAGTCACCATTTCCAGGACGTTCCCCATCATGTCGAAGAACCCCCACGCGTTCGGTGCTCGAGTGGCGACGTCGCCGAGTCCGGAGTAGCCGCCTGCCACATTCCTTGTGCGCTTGACGGTCCCATACCGGTCCGGCTCTTTGAACCATGCTGCTGCTCGGATGTCGCTCGTGGACGGGGTGCGGGTTGACCCTGAGCGGCATGCGAATTCCCATTCCTTCTCGGTCGGCAGGCGCAGCCCGGATTTCGATAGGAAGTCGCTGATGAGCGGCCGCTCGTCGGGATCGTGGAAGGTTCTTGACCGGAATTGAACGGGTTTCTTTCCGCCGGTGTCTTCGCTCGGGTTGGCGAGCTCGATTCCATTCCACTGTTCGTTGCTGACTTCGTGCTGCCCGAGATAGAACGCACGGGAGATCGTGACCTTTTTCGCGGTCTCCTCTCCCTCCAACAGGTGAGGGCTGCCTGGACGCTCAGGCGACCCCATAGTGAACTTGCCAGGCGCGACGAGGAGCATGACGATCCCGCTTTGCTTGTGCTTCACTTGCCAGGGCAACCCGGTCGCTTCGAGAGCGCGGCGCTGGTCGCGGTCCTTGACGACGGATGCGTCAGGTTGTCGCTTGACAATGATCGCCCAGGTCTCGACGGAGTGAAGCGCGCGAAGACTGGTCTCGAGGCTCTTCAGTTCTTTCTCGTGGGCGGGTGCCTTGCCGCGCCAACGTTGGAGATACGACTGGATTGCCGCCAATCCCTTCGCGGTGCCCCCGGTTTCTGCGGCCTGCTTCGTGCTCTTGTATTCTTGCTCTTCCCAGTCCTCCGCGTAAGCGTCGCGGGCCTTGTCGGCCTTGTCCTTGTGGGCTTTCTTGCCCTTTCGATTCAGGTAACCGATCCACGCCTCGTCCGCGGCCGCATAGTCTGTCCGCGCCAGCGCCGCCTTCGCCTGGACCTCAGCCTCGTCGAAGTCTGATTGGTCCCACGGTGCGTCGAGTTCCTTGATTAGCTGCGAAGCGGCCGCCACGTGCTTGCGTGGCTGACGTTGACTCGTGACGTAGGCGTTGAGGGCGCCCGTGGCAGCAGCATAATCTCCCGCGGATCGCTGACGCTGACTCGAGTCCTTGGCTGCGGAGAAGTCGGAATCGTCCCAAGCGGAGCGTAGAGCTGTCAGCTCACGTTCCACCTCCGGTGGCGTTGCACTCTCTTTCCCAGTCGCTGTTACGCCCCGCGCGAGGGCCGAGACTTCTGACCTCCACTGGATGTGCTCGGTCCAGATCCTCTCTCCATCTTCGAATGCGCCTCTGGAGCGCGCGGCGTCCGCTTGCTCCTTCGCTGTCTCGAACCGACTCGATTGCGCGAGCGCCAGGATGCGGTCGCGCTCCATTTCAGCCTTCCTTCGACGATCGGGATCGACTCCGCTGTCGAGATAGCTTCGCCATGCCTGAAGGGCGTCGTGCCACTTCCCTCGGTCTGCCAGTTCGCCCCCCTGCTTCATGCAGCTGTCGAATCGCGCCTTCGCCCATGCCTCGCGGGCTCCGCCGAGCCGTTTCTTCGCCTCCTCGGCCCGGGCGTTCCAACGGCCCTCCAAGTACTGCTCCCAGGCTGCCATCGCGGCTTCGTGGTCCGCGCTTGCAAGAGCTTCGGAGGCAGCCGCCTCCGCCTTCTGGAAGTGGCTCGTCTCCGCGCGTTCCTTCAGTCCTTTGATCAACGCGCGAGCCGCCGCCGTTTCGATGGCGCCCTCGGACCGGTCGACATAGGCCTGCAACGCGTCGATCGCAGCTTGATGTTCGCCAGCCTCTTCCTGCTTCTTCGCGCCTGCTTGCGCGGCGGCGTAGTCGTGGGCATCCCAAGCGGCATAGGTCTCGCCGAGCGCCGCCTCCGCTTGCTCGGCATGACGCTCGCCGTGGGGGTGCTTCAGATATCCTTGCCATGAAGCCACGGCCTCGCGAAACTGCCCGGCCTGCGCCCGCTCGGCAGCGACCCGTTTGGCGTCGGCGAAGGCCTTGTCCGCCCAGTCGGCGACGGTCTGGGCGCGCAGCGCCTTGATCTCGTCCGCGCGCATCGGCTCAGGTCGCGACAAGTAGGAATCGAGCGCCGTGACCGCGTCCTCGAAGCGACCCGCATCGATGAGATCCGAGGCGCTCACTCGCGCACGGGAGTAGTCGTGCTGGTCCCAAGCCTCGAGCACGCGCAAAGACGCCGCCTCAGCCCGGTCCTTCATGGGGTCTGCGACCTCTGACGCGTATCGGGTCCAGGCGTCCACAGCGTCTTCGAAGCGGGCCTGTCGCACCAAGTCGTCCGCCGAAGACTTGAAGCGACCGAACTCCTCCTCGCGTGCGTGGGTTACCCGCGCCTGCTGGATCTTCGCTATCGCTGCCCGTGCGTCGCCGGGCCTGCGCGGACCGGCTGGCCGCTTGAGGTAGGCGTCCCATGCCACGAGGGCCGCATCATAGTCGTGAGACGACGCCGCAACCTCTGCCTTCTGAACGGCCGAGTTGTAGTCAGTTTCATCCTGCGAGGCCGGGAGGTACCCCAGGAAGTAGTAGCCGGCGATGACGGCCATCAACACGCACACGGACGCGGCGATCATGCGCTTCTTGCGCGCTTGCCTGCTGGCGTCCGCCCTCTCCTGTCGCAGGTTGGTCTGACACTCGGTGATGAGACCTCGGGCGTCTTTCACCAGCGCCAGATCAAGCGCCTCGATGTCTTTCAATGCCGCGACGGCCTTGTGCCAGGTTCCGAAGCGCATGTGGGACCGCCCGGCCTCGAGCTGCTTGCGCGCGGCGCCCTGGCGATCGGAGATGAGTTCTCGAAGCGCGGCCAGGCGCTCCTGGAGAGCCGCGATCTCAGGCCACTCGTGATCAGGATCGACGAGCGCAGCGGCCTCGTCCTGTCGTGCGTCGCCCGAGGCTCGCTCTGCCTCGGTCAGCCGCTCGTTGGCGGCCGTCAACGACGCGAGGTCACGCTCCAGCTCCAACGCTAACGACGACAACTCGGGAGGCCCCTCTCCATCAAGAGCGGCCCGAGCCCGCTCCAGTCGCCCGCGAGCGTCTTCAAGCTCCAGCGCTTCCAACGCGCGACTGACCGCCTCCAACTCGGACTGGACATGCGCTTCGTGACTGAGGGACTTCGACTCTTCTATGAGTGCGCGGACCTCCGGTTCACGGGCCCCCGCCATCGGCAACGCGTCCTCGAAGGCCGCGATGGCCTCTGCGAACTCTCCGGCAACAACGTGCCCTCCTGCGCGCTCCAAGAGCGACTCGAGCCTCCGATCGTCCTCCGCCACCTTCGCGAGCGCCGGCTGGATGTCCGCTCGGAGGGCGCTCAGCAGCTCGGCCATATTCGCGGGGCGATCGTCGCGATCGGGGGCGAACGCTCGGTCGATCACATCGCTGATGCGCTGCGAGATGTCCTCGCGCAACTCGTGAATGGGTTTGACACGGCCGCGGGGTGGTGTGCCCGTCAGCACCTCATAGAAGATAGCGCCCAAAGCGAAGAT
Organism: uncultured Isosphaeraceae bacterium; assembly: GCA_964507445.1. Taxonomy (GTDB): domain Bacteria; phylum Planctomycetota. The sequence continues at coordinate 10,014 of CAZDQF010000003.1, read as the reverse complement.
GTCGGCTCGGCCGTCCACCCCTTGTTCCCGGCGCTCCTGTTCGGGGGCGATGTAGTAGGGCGTACCGGCTCCCGCCAACGCGGTCTGCAGGTGCGTGGTCTCCGAAAGCCGCGAGATCCCGAAGTCCATGATGCGGACCGCCGACAGGTCGGCGGAGACCATGATGTTGTCCGGCTTCAAGTCGAGGTGGATCACTCCCTTGCCATGCGCGTGGTCAAGGGCCTCGCAGAGGGCGGTCGCGAGCTGCTGAAACTCCTCAAGGCTGAGCGGGTCGCCGCGGCGTGACTTCAGCCAGCGTGTCAGCGTCACTCCATCCATGTACTCCATGGTGAAGAACGGGGCGCCCGTCTGATCATCGACGTCGAAGTCGAACACCTGCACGATGCCTGGGTGGCGCAATCGCTGGCAGACGAGCACCTCCTTCTTCAGGCGTTCTCCGATGTCGGCGCGATTCGCGAGCGTCGGATGGACCATCTTCAGAGCGCGCAGCTCGCCCATCCGCGTGTCCTTCACCTGCATGACCTGGCCCATGCCCCCGGTCCCCAGCACCTTGATCACCTGGAATCGGTTCTGGATGAGGGCCCCAGCACCCTGGGCGCCTAGGGTCGACGGCGAAGCTCCCGCGTCCGACCCCAGCACCGTCGCCCCCGAGAGGTCCGCATCCCCAACAGGTGTCGCGGCCGACGGCGCCGGGGGCAGCAGCGTCGCCAGCCCGCTCAGGGTGTCCCCCGGCGGCGGCGGCGGTGCGCTTGGAGTCCCGGCCGCCAACGCCTCCTGGCCGCTCATCCCCAGCACTTCCCGCTCGATCGCCTCGGCCGCCTCACCAGTCAACCCGAATGCATCACGCATCGCGCACAGGCTGGCGTACTCGGCCTCGTCGATGCGACCGTCCGTCCACATCTGCTCCACGATCTTGCGATAACTCTCGATCTCAGAACTCATCGTTCTATTCCCTCACGAAGAGCGTTCAGACCTTATCCAGCAGCGGGGCGGCGGAAGAGCCGCCGAAGCAAGCGCGGCAGCGGAGCGGTCTCTTCGCGACGCGCTTCGACCAGAAGCCATCAGAAGTCCGAACGACCCACCGTCAATTCGGAATCAGGAATACGGAACAGACCCTGGAGCATGCGAACCAAGGGTCCTGTGGGTGTAGGAGCCGCTGATTCCGAGTCGAGGGGGTCGTCTGTCCAGTGGACCTTGGCGGTCAGGCGTGCGCGATCCGAGAGCGCCACCGAATTGCCGAGGATCTCGAATCCACCACTAATTCCTTTGAATCGTCCTGCTGTGGGACCAAACGCAGAGTGGAAGACCTCGTTTCGGTTGTCGTATGAAATGCGCAAGAACTGCCTCTTGTCCAATAATTGCACGATCGAATCCGACGTCAGGATCGTCGCTGTTGCCCCCTTTAGCTTGCCGGTCTTTCCCAACGCGGTGGGAGTCTCGATGATCATGAGCGGATCGGTGATTCTGTACGCGGACAGTTTCTTCCGCTGGGCGTCGGTGATGATAGGCGGCTCGTTTGCACGACCGATCGATCGATCAATGAAGACCCCCCTGAGGCCCTCTTCCGCGAGGAACGATTCATCGTAGTCATCGAGGAACCGTTCGACCTCCTCCTTGATGATCGTCCACGGGTCCCACGATAGCGCGTTGAGAGCTTCGATGGCCGCTTCGTGGTTTAGGTCCGCTGCGTCAGAATAGAGTTCTGCGGCTTTGCTCCGGTCCTGTTCGACTCCGGCTCCGAGTTCGTAACACGTCCCAAGCCAGTACTGACCGTCGGTGAATCCCTGCTCCGCGGCTCTTTGAAACCAGTTGACGGCCTCGGCGTGGTCCTCGGCGACGCCGGACCCCTCGAGATACATCGTCCCGAGCCTCCACTGACCGTTACCGTCTCCCTGCTCTGCGGCCTTGCGGTACCAGTTGACGGCCACCGCCTTGTCTTCCGGGACGCCGGTGCCGCATTCGTAACTCACCCCGAGCCTCCACTGCCCGGCGGCGCTTTCCTGCTCCGCGGCTTTGCGGTACCAGCTGACGGCTATCGCTTCGTCCTCGGCGACGCCGGAGCCGAGGTCGTACATGACCCCGAGTCGCCACTGCGCCTCGGCGTTTCCTTGTTCAGCCGACTTGCGGTACCAGGCGACGGCCTCGGCCTCGTCCTGGTTGGTGCCGGTGCCGAATTCGTACATGGTCCCGAGTCGCCATTGCCCTTCGGCGTGCCCCTGCTCAGCGGCCTTCTTGTACGAAACGAACGCCGAAATATCGTCTCTGGGTATGCCTGCGCCGCGGCCGTAGCACGCGCCAAGACCAAACTGTCCATCGGCGTTCCCTTGCTCTGCGGCCTTGCGGTACCAACTGACCGCTTTCGGCTCATCCTCAGGGACTCCGGTGCCGTAGTCGTAGCAGAGGCCGAGTCGCCACTGCGCGTCGGCGTCCCCTTGTTCAGCCGATTTGCGGAACCAGGCGACGGCCTCCGCCTTGTCCTCGGCGACACCGAAGCCGGAGAAGTAGCATGCGCCGAGCCGCCACTGCGCCTCGGCGTTCCCTTGCTCAGCCGATTTGCGGAACCAGGCGACGGCCGTCGTGTCGTCCTCGTCCACACCGCTGCCGTTGAGGTAGCACCTACCGAGTGAGCATTGCCCTTGGGCGTTCCCTTGTTCAGCCGATTTGCGGTACCAGTTGACGGCCGCCGCCTTGTCCTCGGGGACGCCGTCGCCGAATTGGTAGTTCTCGCCGAGTGCCCATTGCCCATCGGCGTTCCCTTGCTCAGCCGATTTGCGGAACCAGTTGACGGACTCCACGTCGTCCTGCTCCACACCGTTGGCGAACAAGTAGCACGTACCGAGTCGCCACTGGGCGTCGGCGTCCCCGGCCTCGGCCGCTTCGAGGATCTGCGCCAGCGTCTCCGTTTCAACCCCGTGGTCATCGTGGTGGCTCGAGGGAGCGGCCGGAGCGTCGACCGCCCCGGAGGCATGGTTGTCCCACGATGAGAGCACGTTCCGGAGCGTGCTGATGTCGGCCGGCCGGTCGTCTCGGCGCGACGACATGGCGCCCACCACGGCGTCGCTGACGGATTCGGGGACGTCCTGCCGCAGCTCCGAGGGCGAGCGGAAGCGGCCGCGAGGTGCTTCGCCGGTGAGGAACTCGTAGAGAATGGCGCCGAGGGCGTAGACGTCGGCGCGGGCGTCCACGTCCTTCTCGCCCCGCTCCTGCTCGGGGGCGATGTAGTACGGGGTGCCCGCGGATTGCGTGGACTGGTACATGACGTCCGGGTCCATGGCGCGGGAGATGCCGAAGTCCATGACGCGGATCTGGCCGAGGTCCGGCGAGACCATGAGGTTCTCGGGCTTCAGGTCGAGGTGGATCACCCCCCGATCGTGGGCATGAGAGAGCGCGTCGCAGAGACCGGACACCAGCCGTTGGAACTCGTCCAACGACGGCAGGTCGCCGCGGCGCGACGCCAGCCATCGGCGCAGGGTGATGCCGTCCACGTATTCCATGGTGAAGAACACGAGGCCCGTGGCGTCGTCGGTGTCGTAGTCGAACACCTGGACGATGCCCTCGTGGCGTAGTTGTTGGCACAGCACCACCTCCGCCTTGAGGCGCTCGAGCAGGTCCTCGCGGGTGCCGTGTTCGGGACGCACCATCTTGAGGGCGCGGACTTGGCCGTTGAGCTTGTTGTCCTTGACCTGCAGCACCTGTCCCATGCCGCCCTCCCCGAGGATCTTGACCACCTCGAAGCGGTTCTTGATGACCGACCCGGGGCCGTGGGCGGCGGCGGCGCCCGCCGCGGCGGGAGAGAACGTCGGCGCAGGAGGCGGCGTCCCCATGCCGGTCTGGAACCCGCTCAGGGTCGAGCCGAACGGGGGCGCCGTCGGGGCCGTCGGCGCCGCCGCGGGTGCGGCGGGGGCGTTGGTCCCCATTGCCGAGACCAGCGCCTCCTCCTTGGTCATGCCCATGACCTCTCGCTCCATGGCGGCGGCCTGCTCGCTGGATAGTCCGAAGGTGGCCTGCGCTGTGACCAGCTGGCTCACCTCGTCCATGACGATGCGGCCGTCGGTCCACATCTGCTGGATGAGGTTGCGATAGACGTCGGTGTTGGGGTTGGATTGGGGTTGGGGGTCGCTCATGGAGATGCTCCGTAGAAGCCCGGATTGTATGGGATGGCGCCGATTAGGTGGCTGAATTGGGCCCGGGCAGCACAGGCACCCCTGTCATCAGAGACTCATTGATGACACGAAATCCGGGGCAGGTGAGGGTCATAAGCCGGCGCGTCCGGGATCGATGCACGGATTGGGCTCGCCGTTGATCCACGTAATTCGTTTCCGACGCGCGAGACGCGCCACGTGGATGGCCAGATCGGGCCTGGCCCTTTATATTGGCCCGGATCGGGCTCGGTCCGGAATGGTTGGGATCAGGACCTGGGCCAGGGTCGCGGAGCTTGACGGCTCCGTATCGTCCGACGCGGAGATCCGATATGAGCAAGTACTTGGCCCACATGGACGTGGAATTGCCCGCTTGGGTCGGTCAGTGGATGGAGCCGTTGCGCTGGGGGCTGGGCGGGGCGTTGGCCCTGTGGATCCTGGTCGCCGTTTATCGCTGGTCGGTGGCGCGGGCCTATAACCTGACGAAGGCTGAGCGAGCTTCCGTCAACAAGAACAACCGGCCGGACTTCCTCACCGTGGATCAGGAGGCGCAGGACGCCGCCATCGCCCGCGGAGAGGCTTACGTGCGGCCTGCGGACCGCGATCCGGTGCCACCGTCTGCGGCCGAACCGGACCCCGGCATATGGGTGCGCATCGGCGCCGTGGCCCGTCTCGGCGCCGTGATCGCTGCCCTGCTCAACATCGTCGTCGGGGTGGCGGCCGCCGTCATCCTGCAAGAGGACGCCAAGGACCCCGCCTCCACCCTCGCTTCCGCCCACTACTGGGAGATCGTCCTCAGCCGTTACTGGATCGGTTTGGCCCTCGCCGTACTCCTCGTCGTCATCGAATTCGCGCGCTGGATCATCGGGCGCAGACGCGTCGCCGCGGGTCCCGTGACCTGACGCCCTCCGCCATACATCATCTCCCCCTCACCCAGACAAGACCACACAAGGACATCGACTCATGCCTGCTCCCCAATGGAAGATCCAGGACGAACACACCCTCGCCGAGTACCTCCCCGAGAGCGATTTCAAGGGACTGCTGGAACAGCGCATCGCCGTCCCGCCCGATCACCTCGCCATCCTGATCCGCGACGGGCAGATCGTGGACGCCTATGACGGCGCCATGATCGCCACAGGCGGCATCTGGCAGCGCATGAAGGAGCTCATCGGCGGCAAGCACGCACTCCGCATGCTCGTGGCCGACATGAAGCCGTTCCCCATCACCATGGATGTGAGCGGCTGGTCCAAGGACCACGTGGAGTTGAAGGGCGAGATCACCATCGAGTTCCAGCTCGATCCGTCGGAAGACAAGCGCATCAACGTCATGGGCTTGATCACCAACAACGTCAGCCTCGCCCGCGACGACGTCTACGAGCGCATCCGCCCCCACGTCCAGGAGCGCAGCTTCATGGCGGAGCTGGTGCAGCACGACGCCGCCGAGCTGCGCGCCAACAGCGGCCTGCAGGACCGCATCCAGGCGGACGTCATGAAGGAAACCAAGCGCATCGCCGGGGATCTCGGCCTGATCGTGCGCGCCGTCTCCATCACCTGGGCCATGAACGCCGACGAAGAGCAGGCCCTGGTGCAGAAGACCGTGGCGCGGGTGGATGCCCAGGTGGAGTTCCACCACAAGCGCAAGCTGCGCGACCTCGAGCGCACCAAGGAGACCATCAACTTCAAGATGGAGACCAAACTCGACATCGCCACCTGCAAGGCGATGAGCGAGACCGAGTTCAAGAAGCTCGTCTTCGACAACCAGGTCATGCTGGCCGACGCCCGTTCGTCGGCGGAGCGGCGCCAGGAGATCGAGGGCATCGCCCACGACATCGACACGGCGCGGCAGCGCCGCCAGTCCCGTCACGACGAGGCCCTCGCCAACGCCACCAACGACCTCGAGCGCAGCAGGCTCGAGCTGGACGGCAGGCGACTGCAGATGGAGTTCACGACGGAGGAGCGCCGCCTGGAGCTGGTCCTCAAGGAGGAGGAGCGCCGCAGCGAGATCGCCCTGAAGGAAGAGGACGCGGAATCGGGCTTGCGCCTTTCGGACAAGGGCTGGCAGGGACAGCACGGCAAGCTCAAGGACCTGCAGGAGCTGGAGCTCGCCAAGGAGAAGGCGCGACGGGAGCTGGACAAGGACGATTTCTTGACCAAGCACTCCGCCGAGCTGCAATCCAAGCAGGCGGACTCTCAGTCAGAACTGGAGAAGCTGCGTTTGCAGGCCGGCATGTCTGCGGACCAACTCCTCGCCGTGCAGGCGGGAGCCTCCCCGGAGGTGGCGAAGGTCTTCGCCGAGCAGGCGAAGCAGGCCCAGGGGGCCGAAAAGGAGGCGTTGCTGCGGGAGATGCTGGAGAAGGCGGAGCGGGCCAAGGAACAGAGCGAGTCCCGCAACCAGGCCAACGTCGACAAGGCCATGGACCGGGTCGCCGACGTCGGCATGGCGGCGGCCACCGGCCGTCCCCCGGCGCCCGGTTCCGGCGGAGGCGCCCGGGCCGTCGCCGCCGCCGAAGACGTTGAGTGCCCCAAGTGCCGCCACAAGGTCCCGGCCAACGACCGGTTCTGCAAGACCTGCGGCGAGCAGATGCGCTCCGCCTGATCGAACCATGGAGTGGTCCGGATACAAGGAATGCTGCCCGATCAAGGCGGTGGACGAGGAGCGTCACTTCTGCGAGTGCGGGACCCCTCTGCTCCGTTGCCGGGGATGGTCCGAGTGCAGCGCGCTCCTGGACCTGAGCGAGCACTGCCCGGTCCACGTGGCGCCGCGCCTCACGGTGGATGAGTCCGAAGTCCCGAAGCTGGAGGTGGGTGACAGCGTCGCCTTGCCGTTCGTGTTCGCCAACGAGTCCCCGTGCGGCACCCTCGGGGTGCGACATGTCCGCCGCCAGCTGAAGGACGGCGGATGGGAAGACGTGCGCGTCCCCTTCGAGCGGCTGCGCCCCAACGAGCAGCGCAAGCTGACCGTCGATTCCGGGACCCTCGCAACCGGTGGCCGCACCAGCATCTCGGTGGTCGTGGAGGTGGAGAGCGGTCTCGGGGGATTCCACGAACACTACGCCTTCCAGACCACCGTGTATCTGGATGTGAAGCAGCGCGACACCCGTTCCATCACCAAGAACATCAACATCAACGAGTCTCACTTCGAAGCCGGCGCCTCCGGGGTGGTGTCCACCGGCGACACCATCGAAGCGGAGAGCGGCTACGGATCGCGGTCGAACCCCCTGCGCGTCGATCCGCTGCAGCGCTTCGAGCGCTACGAAATGGAGGAAGGGCTGCGCGGCTACTCCGGCAGGCAGGTCCGCCTCCCCCGCTACGTGGAGGTGCAGTGGCCGGACTTCCCCGACGGCCACCACCCCCTCAACCCCCGGCCGTTCCTGGCCAGCAGCCAGCTTCGCTGCGGTCGCAACGGCCTGAACCACACCCCCGCCAACGACGTCTGCGTCCGTTACTTCGACCACGGCAGCGGCGCCCTCAACGTCCCTCTCAGCAAGCAGATCTCCGGGAAGCACTTCGAGTTCTTCATCCAGAACGACCGGATCTACCTCCGGGACACCAGCAGCAACGGAAGCGCCGTCAACAACGAACGTCTCCGCCGCGACGAGGAGGCTCCCCTCGCCGACGGCGACCGGATCACGCTCCTCGACGGCATCGCCCAGCAGCAGGGCCAGAAGCCGCTGCAGTATCAGGTCGCCATCCACGCTCGAGGGAGGGTCGCCAACCTCGTCCAGATCCGGCGTGTCTGAGGCCCACCCCATGACCGTCCACGTCCGTCGCCTCTCGGCGTCGGACGACGCCGATCTCTACCTGCGCCTGGACAACGGGGCGCTCGCCGCCGCCGGCATCGACCACGACACGCCCGTGACCGTGGAGCTCCCCGGGCCCTGCACCGTCGCCGGCGTCGTCAAGACCAGCGGCGGAAGCCCCTGGCTCGCCCCCGGCCGCCGGTCTTCCAACGCCGCCATCACCGAGACGCTGCGGGCGTCGGGGTTCGAGCACGGTGACGACGTCGCCGCACGGCTGCGAGCGCACCGGGAGCAGGCCGCTCCAGCCACGCCCCCATCCCGGCCACCCGTTGGCGGGACCCTCTCCGGCCTCCACACCCTGGGCGCCGCCAACCCTGCGCCCGCCGACCCCGAGGCCGTCTCCCTCTCCGGCGCCACGGTGGCGGCCTCCCCCTCCTCCCCCGCGCTCACCCGCCTGCAACCCGGTTCCTTGTTCCACGACCGCTACGAGATCCGCGCGGTGATCGGCGAAGGGGGTATGGGCCTGGTCTACCGGGTCCACGATCAACTGACGGACAAGGAGGCGTGCCTCAAGATCGTCCGCCCCGAGCTCGTCGGTTCCGACACCATGCGCCGCCGCTTCCTGCGCGAAGGCGCCCTGGCCCGCGACCTGCGGCACGAGAACATCGTCGCCGTCTACGACGTCAATACCGCGTCCGGCCTCTGCTACCTCACCATGGAGTTCGTGCCCGGCCGCACCCTGCGCGCGTGGATGCGGGAGCAGGCCCGCTCCCGCGCGGCAGACAGCCCCGGCGTCAGCCTTGCCGTCGCCCGCAATATCCTCTTCCCGCTGCTCTCAGGCCTCGACGCCGCCCACCGCCGCGACGTCGTCCACCGCGACATCAAGCCCGAGAACGTCATGCTCCTCGTCGACCCGTCCGCCGGCGAGGTCCGCCTCAAGATCCTCGACTTCGGCATCGCCCGCGCCGCCGAGGCCCAGACCAACCTCACCCGCGCCGGCGCCCCCCTCGGCACCTTTGCCTACATGGCCCCCGAGCAGGCCACCGACCCGGACACCGTCGGCCCCCAGGCGGACGTCTACGCCGCCGGGGCCATCCTCTACGAGTTGCTCACCGACGTTCCGCCCCAAGGGAGATGGGATCTGCCCTCCGAAATCCGCTCCGATCTCCCCTCGGGTGTGGACGACCTGTGCCAACGCGCCCTGGCGACCCACGCCTCCCGGCGCTTCCCGGACGCCGCCGGGTTCCGTGACGCCCTTGACGCCCTTGACGTCACGGCGGCATCACCGTCCACTTCGGGCAGGGCCGAGCCATCCGCCCCGGCACCGGCCACGGAACCCGCTCCCGTGCCTTCCCCATCCCGTCCCGCCACCATCCCCCCCTGGGCCGAATCCATCCCGGACGAGCCCTTGTCCGGCGAGTCGGGCGACGACGGACACGCCCGCGCGGTGCGGCACCGTGACACCGGTATCGAGATGCTGCTGGTGCCGGCGGGGAGCTACATGCGGGGGTCGCCGGATTCGGATGGCGAGGCCCATGACAACGAACGCCCCCAGCATCGGGTCACCATCAGCAAGCCGTTCTACCTCGGTCGTTACGAGGTGACGCAGGCGGAGTGGAGGAGGGTGACGGGGAAAAGCCCGTCGCGGTTCAGCGGCGACCGCCGTCCGGTGGAACGGGTGTCGTGGAACGACATCCAGCCGTTCTTGGAAGCGACCGGCCTGCGGCTGCCCACGGAGGCGGAGTGGGAGTACGCGTGCCGGGCCGGGACCACCGGGCCGCGCTACGGGAACCTGGACGCCATCGCCTGGCATGACGGGAACTCGGGGGGGCGGACCCACGACTTGGGCGGCAAGGCTCCCAACCCGTGGGGGTTTTACGACATGCTCGGGAATGTGTGGGAGTGGTGCGGGGATGGGTGGGATGAGGACGCCTACTCGGGGTGCAAGGACGGGGTGACGGATCCGGTGGTGTCGGTCGGCTCTTCGCGGGTGGTGCGCGGCGGTTCCTGGCACTTCGAATCGAGGTACTGCCGGTCGGCCAACCGCTACTGGGTCGACCCGACGTGCCGCTTCTACGGCAGCGGGTTTCGTGTCGCCAGGGCTCCCTGATTTCCTCTATCCTCTATCCTCTTCCC
>CAZDQF010000002.1:400022-468373 GCA_964507445.1 uncultured Isosphaeraceae bacterium | reverse complement strand
TCATCCGCACGCCCTACGGCGGCGGCATCCGCGGCGGCCACTACCACAGCCAGTCGCCGGAGGCCTACTTCTGCCACACCCCGGGACTGGTGGTGTGCGCGCCGTCCACCCCGGAAGACACCAAGGGGCTGCTCAAGTCCTGCATCCGCTCCGAGGACCCGGTGCTGTTCTTCGAACCGAAGCGCATCTACCGGACGGTCAAGGGCGAGGTCCCCGAGGACAGCGACTTCACGGTCCCCATCGGCAAGGCGCGGATCGCCCGCGCGGGGAGTGATGTCACCGTGGTGGCCTGGGGTGCCATGGTCCACACCTGCATGGAGGCCGCCGACAAGGCAGCGGAGCAGGGGATCGACGTGGAGCTGGTGGACGCTCGTACCCTGCTCCCCCTGGACGAGGAGTCGATCCTCGAGTCCGTCCGAAAGACCGGCAAGCTGGTCGTCGCCTCGGAAGCCACCCGCTTCTGCGGCGTCGCCTCGGAGATCTCCGCCATCGTCGCGGAGAAGGCCGTCGAGTACCTGGAAGCCCCCATCGTCAGGATCACCGGCTTCGACACCCCGTTCCCATACACCCTCGAACACGTGTACATGCCGTCACCGGAGCGCGTGTTGCGCGGTATCCAGAAGGTCGCGACCTTCGATTTCTGAGCAACTCAGAGAGGCCCGTTTGATGACCGTCGAGTTCAAGCTCCCTGACATCGGGGAAGGCGTCGCCGAAGGCGAGATCGTCCGTTGGATCGTCAAGGAAGGCGACCCCATCTCAGAAGATCAGCCCATGGTCGAGGTGATGACCGACAAGGCGACCGTGGAGATCACGTCTCCGGTCACCGGGACGGTCGGGAAGATCCTGGCGGCGGAAGGGGAATCGGTCCCCGTCCACTCCGTCATCGTCCACCTCGAGTCCGGCGGCGGAGGGGCGGCGCCTGCCGCCGCGGCCCCCGCTGAGGCAGCACCGGCGGCGCCTGCCCCGGTTGCACCCTCGACGCCCGCTGCGGCGCCTGCGGCCCCCAGCGCCCCCGCCCCGTCGGCCAACGGCGGCAAGGTCCTGGCGGCCCCCGCCACGCGGAAGCTGGCGCGGGAATCGAGCATCGATCTCGCGGCGGTTGCGGGCACCGGACCCCGCGGCCGCATCACCCGCGGCGACGTGGAGGCGTTCCTCCATCAGGCGCCCGCGACCACGGAGACCCCGGCGGCCCCCGTGTTCACGCCGCGCACCTTCGAGGCCGGCGGGACCGAGGTGGTCCCCTATCGCGGCATCCGCAAGGCGACCGGGGACCAGATGGTGCGCTCCGCCTACACGGCCCCCCACTTCACCTACGTGGACGAGATCGACATGACCGAGCTCTACGCCCTGCGCAAGCAAGCGGCGGCGGTGGGAGCGGAGTCCGGAGTGAAGATCACCTTCCTGCCCTTCATCGTGAAGGCCCTGTGCGCGGCCATCCGGCGCAACCCCTCCGTCAACGCGGAGCTCAAGGAGGACGAGGGCAACATCGTCGTCAAGCACGACATCCACGTGGGCATCGCAGCCGACACGGACAACGGCCTGATGGTCCCCGTGGTGAAGCACGCGGACAAGCTCTCGGCCCTTGAGATCGCCGCCGAGATCCAGCGGCTCACGGACGCAGCCCGCAACGGCAAGGCATCCCGGGACGAGCTCACCGGGTCCACCATCACCATCACCTCCGCCGGGTCCATCGGCGGCCTCTTCGCCACGCCGATCATCAACTACCCGGAGGTGGCGATCCTCGGCGTGTACCAGATCAAGGACAAGCCGGTGATCCGGGACGGCGCCGTCGTACCCGGCAAGATCGGCTACCTGTCCATCACCCTGGACCACCGCTGCGTGGACGGAGCCACGGCGGCGCACGTCGTGAACCACATGAAGCGCCTGCTCGAGAACCCGGGCCTGCTCGTCCTGGAAGCCTGATGGGCAAATCGGACCCGTCGACCCTCGTGCGATGCATGGCGGTGGGAGGACACTCCGCCAACACCGCGCCGCCGGACATGTCCGAGTCGGACCACCGGTTCGTCTACCGGGCGATGCTGAGGGTCCGCTTGCTCGACGAGAAGATGCTGCTGATGCAGCGCCAGGGTCGGATCGCGTTCTTCGGGCCGTCCGCCGGCCAGGAGGCGTCCATCTGCGGATCGGGGTTCGTCTCCCGCCCGCAGGATTGGATTTTCCCCGCCCTTCGGGAAGGCGGGATCCTGCTCATGCGGGGCTTTCCGCTGGAGCGTTACTTCGGGCAGCTGTTCGGCAACAACCTGGACGTGCAACAGGGTCGGCAACAGCCCATGCACTTCTCCAGCGGCGAGTACAAGTACCTGTCCCTGTCCTCTGTCATCGCCACCCAGCTTCCCCAAGCCGTGGGAGCGGCCTACGCCGCGAAGATCCGCAACGAAGACTGCGTCTGCTTCGGCTACATCGGCGACGGCGGCACGTCCGAGCATGACTTCCACATGGCCATGAACTTCGGCGCCGTGTGGAAGGTGCCCTGCGTCATCATCTGCCAGAACAACCAGTGGGCCATCTCGGTCCCGTTTGAGCAGCAGACGGCGTCCGACGGCGTCGCCGTCAAGGCCACGGCGTACGGGATGCCCGGAGTCGCCGTCGATGGCAACGACGCCCTGGCCGTGATCAGCGCTACACAGGCAGCCCACGAACGGGCCCTCAGGGGAGACGGTCCCACGCTCCTGGAGCTGGTCACCTATCGTCGCGGCGGGCACAGCTCCTCCGACGATCCCACCCGTTACCGGGACGAGGACAAGGTGGAGGCCTGGCTCAAGGTGGACCCCCTCGAGCGCTACCGAGGCTGGCTCGAAACGGAGGGGATCTGGGACGACGGTCAGGAAGCGGACGCCGTCGAGGAACTACGGGGCCACATCGACGAGGCACTCCGCATCGCCGAGCCTGCCCCCCGCCCGGAACCGCACACCATGTTTGAAGACGTCTACCACTCGATCCCGCACCACCTCGAGAGCCAACGCGCCTCGGTCACGGAGGACGGATCGGGGACGGCCGAAGGAGCGTTCCCCCTGTGATGGAAACCCAAGCCTGCGTCATCGGCGCCGGACCCGGCGGCTACGTCTGCGCCATTCGTCTGGCCCAGCTCGGGATCAAGACCGTGCTGGTGGAGAAGGAGCCCCGACTGGGCGGCGTCTGCCTCAACTGGGGCTGCATCCCCAGCAAGGCCTATATCCAGGCCGCCAAACTCTGGGAACAGATCGGCGCCGCGGGGGAGGTCGGGATCAGCGTGGAGAGCCCGTCTGTCGATCTCGCCGCCATGAAGCAATGGAAGGACGGCATCGTCCAGCGCCTCACCGGCGGCATCGCCGAGCTCATGAAGCGCAACAAGGTGGAGGTCGTCCACGGCACGGCGTCCTTCACCTCCAAGGACACCATCTCCGTCGTGAACGGCGGGGACAAGCAGACCATCAAGGCCGACAACTTCGTGATCGCCACCGGGTCCAGCTCCATCGACATCCCCGGCTTCGAGGTGGATGAGGAGTCCATCCTCTCCTCCACCGGGGCCCTGGACCTGGAGGCCGTCCCCGAGTCCATGCTGGTCATCGGGGGCGGGGTCATCGGCCTCGAGATCGGCCAGTACCTGATGAAGTTCGGGACCAAACTGACCGTGGTCGAGATGATGGACCAGCTGCTGCCGGGCACCGACCCGGACTGCGTCAAGGTGGTCTCTCGCAAGCTCAAGAAGGGCAAGGCCGCGGTCCACCTGAAGTCCAAGGCGGCTGGCTGCAAGAAGACCGCGGGCGGCATCGAGGTCACCTTCGAGACGCCGAAGAAGACGGAGACCGTGACGGTTGAGAAGGTCCTGGTGGCCGTCGGGCGCCGACCCAACAGCCGCGGCCTGGGATTGGAGGCCGCCGGGGTGAAGGTGGATCAGCGGGGCTTCGTGGAGGTCAACGAGCGCCTCCAGTCCTCGAACCCCAACATCTACGCCATCGGCGACGTGGCCGGCCCCCCCCTGCTCGCCCACAAGGGCTCCAAGGAAGGCCTGGTGGCGGCGGCGGTGATCGCCGGAAAGCCGGAGCTCATGGATGTCCGGGCCATGCCGGCGGCCATCTTCACCTCACCGGAGATCGCCAGCGTGGGCATGTCCGAGACGGAAGCCCGCGAGGCCGGCCATGAGGTCCGCGTGGGGACGTTCCCCATGGCCGCATCCGGCCGCGCCCTCGCCGGCCGCGAGACCGACGGCATGGTCAAGCTCGTGGCGGACGCCAAGACAGACCTGCTCCTGGGAGCCCACATCTGCGGCCCGTCCGCGTCCGACCTGATCGCCGAGGCCGCCCTGGCCATCGAGGCGGGGCTGTGCGCCGAGGACCTGGCCCTCACCGTCCATACCCATCCCACCCTGGCGGAGACCGTCATGGAGGCGGCAGAGGACGTGCACGGGCTTGCGGTCCACATCTACAACCCCAAACCACAGTGACTTAGGGCAGATCCGCCGCGCGGCCAGCTGGCGGCGTCGAGGCTGATTTCAAACTGGGGAGAAAATCACCCAGTGAAACTAGACCAACGCGCCCTATGGGGGAATTAGGGGGGCGGAGACGGGAAAGCGGTCGCGTTCGCAAGGTGCGGCTGCACAACTCCCGGCTAGCGATGATCCCTCTGCTTGAAGGGGCTTTGTGTGGAGGGTCGGTCATCGCAAGCCCGCTCAGTCCGAGGACGGGGCCTCACGGCCTCGGCTCTCTCTCTGGGTGATGCACATCAGAGCGCGGCGTCCCTCCTCACAGGGGCGTCGCGCTCTTTCTATTCCCGCCCCGAGGCCGGGCCAACGCACGCAGGATCAGGCAACCGAGTCGCCGTCTGTGATACAACGCACCCATGCTGGTCCGTCACATCGCCTGTGGCCTGGGCCTCCTCATGGGGCTCGCGTCGGCCCAGACGCTCTCCGTGGAGGGCGCCCAGGCGCTCACCTACAAGCGCGCCGCCGGGATCGACCTGAAGTTGCACGTGTTCAAGCCCGCGGACTGGCGGATCACGGACCACCGAGCCGCCATCGTGTTCTTCTTCGGTGGCGGCTGGACCAACGGGCACCCTCGGCAATTCGCTCCCCACTGCCGCTACCTCGCCGCCCGCGGCATGGTGGCCATCACCGCCGAGTACCGGGTCAAGCAACGAGGCGACGCCACCCCCTACGACTGCGTGGAAGACGCCAAGTCGGCCCTCCGCTGGGTGCGCCAGCACGCCGACGAGTTGGGCGTCGATCCGTGGAAGATCGCCGCTGGCGGAGGCTCCGCCGGCGGCCACATCGCGGCCTGCACCGCGGTCGTCACGGGGTTCGATCAGCCCGACGAAGACCGTCGGGTCAGCTCACGACCGGACGCCCTGGTGCTCTTCAAT
Source organism: uncultured Isosphaeraceae bacterium (assembly GCA_964507445.1). Lineage (GTDB taxonomy): Bacteria > Planctomycetota. Next base: position 463,018 of record CAZDQF010000002.1, on the reverse strand, counting down.
CCGGTCACGGACACCGGGCCGGGGAACCAGTCCAACCGGCGGTTCGGGGTGCGGTCGGCGGAGGTGTCTCCCGTGGTACAGGTCTCCCCCGATGCGCCCCCCTGCATCCTGTTCCACGGCACCGCGGATCGTCCGGTCCCGGTCGCCCAGGCGGTCGCGTTCCAGCGCGCCATGAACCGCGTCGGAGTGCGATGCGACCTGCAGCTCTACTCCGGCAGGGGTCACGGCTTCTTCAACCACCGGCCCGGCACCATGAGGGACTACATCAGCACGGTCCGCTACATGGACCGCTTCCTGTCCTCCCTCGGCTGGATTCAAGGCCCGCCCACCATCGCACCGGAGGGCGCCGCCTCGTGGCACGGTTACACCCGTCGCGACTCGGACCTTCAAGGTCGCCGGCTCATCGTCGTGGAACCGGACCAACCCGCGGAAGGCCGGCCATGGATCTGGCGGGCCCGGTTCTTCGGACACGAGCCGCAGACCGATGTGGCGTTGCTCTCTCAGGGTTTCCATCTGGTGTACGTGGACGTGGCAGACCTGTACGGCAATGCCGAGGCCATCGCCGCCTGGGACGCCTGCTACAACCACGTCACGAAATCGCTCGGGCTTTCCCCGAAGCCTGCCCTCGAGTGCATGTCACGGGGCGGGCTCATCGCCTACCGGTGGGCCGCACGCCACCCGGAGAGGGTGGCCTGCATCTACGCCGACGCCCCCGTCTGCGACATCAAGAGCTGGCCCGGCGGCAAGGGCACCGGGAAGGGGCACCAGGGATCATGGCGACGCTGCCTGGAGGCCCACGGCGTGACCGAGACCGCGGCCATGCAATGGCGTGAGAATCCCATCGACGTCCTCGCCCCCATCGCTGAGGCACGCGTCCCGCTGCTGCACGTCGTGGGCGCCGACGACGAGGTAGTCCCGGTCGCGGAGAACACGACCGTCCTCGCGCGGCGCTACCGGGCCCTGGGTGGCCGGATCCGGGTCATCAGCAAGCCCGGGATCGGGCATCATCCTCACAGCCTCGTAGACCCCTCAGCGATCGTCGAGTTCATCCAACGACACACGACAGGTAGCGGAGACTGGTTCTCCCTTCGCGGCGGCCTGGACCGCTCCCGCCGACGATTCGAAGCCGGCGGCGACGCACGGGTCGCGTTCCTCGGGGGCTCCATCACCCACAACTCCGGATGGAGGGATCAGGTCGGTGATGACCTGATGCGTCGCTTCCCAAAGACGCGATTCAGCTTCGTCAACGCCGGGATCCCGTCCTTCGGCTCCACCCCTGGAGCGTTTCGACTCAGCAGGGATGTGTTCGCCAACGGCCAGGTGGACCTCCTCTTCATCGAGGCCGCGGTCAACGACTCCACCAACGGTCGCAGCCGAGAGGAGATGATCCGGGGCATGGAGGGCATCGTCCGGCACGCACGACGACGCTCACCCCGCACGGACATGGTCATGCTGCAGTTCGTCGATCCGGACAAGGTCGCTCAGCTCGATGGTGGCGCGATCCCTGCGGTCATCGCCGCCCACGAACAGGTCGCCCGCCGCTACGCCGTCCCATCCGTGAATCTGGCCCTTGAGGTCACGGAGCGGATCCAGGGCGGCGACTTCACCTGGAAAGGCGACTTCAAGGACCTCCACCCATCACCGTTCGGCCAGAAGCTGTACGCCGACGCTGTCTCCCGGATGTTCGACACAGCGTGGCGAACTCCCTCGTCGGAGGCGGCGCCGGGCCCACATCCGCTGCCGGCACCGTTGGACCGCGGGTCCTACGCCGGGGGCGTCATGGTGCCGTTATCCGCCGCCGACTTGAGCGAGGGCTGGACACTGACCCCGTCGTGGACGCCCACGGACGGCAAGGGCACCAGGCCAGGTTTCGTGCGCGTGCCGATGCTGGTCACCACCACGCCTGGAGCCGCAGCCACCCTCTCCTTCGAAGGAACGGCCGTCGGCGTGCTCGTGACCGCGGGGCCGGACGCCGGGGTCATCGAGTCCCGGGTGGACGGCGGTCCATGGAGACGCACGGATCTGCTGACCCGCTGGAGCGGCAGGCTGCACCTGCCCTGGTCCCACGTCCTCCACGCAGGCCTGAGCCCGGGATCTCATCGGATGGAGCTGCGCTTCGCCGCTCAGCAACCGGACCGTCCAGGCAAGGCGGCGGCTCGTCTGGCATGGTTCCTGGTCAACCAGGGGCGCCGACCCTGAGGCCGGGTCAGAAACCGATCTCGATGCGCCTGACCGCCGCCTCCGCGGCGGCCTCGGTCCACAGCTCCACCAAGCGTTCGGAGGGCACGCCGGGGAAGCAACCCTGTCCGATAGCTTCGAGAGCCTCCGCGCACTGGACCGCCAACCCCGCCGGCCCCTCCGCTCGCCAGAGGGCGTCCAGCGTCGCGTCGTCCAGGGCGGTCTCCCCCAACAGCTCTTCCAGGGACGCCCCCACAGTCTCGGGCAACAAGGAGAGCTGCCCGCACAGGAAGAACCTCGCCTCCTGCCCGGGAAACAACTCACGAGCCAGAGACGCGCAGAACCGCGCCCGCGCGAACGCCCGCATGCTCAAGTCCGGATTGGCGTCATCCTGTCCGGAGACCGCCAGCAGCGTGACCCACTGAGAGAGCCGGGTCCGACCCACGCGGTCAACGGCTTCACGCAATGAGGTCACCGTGTCCCCATCACTCACGGCGGATCGCAGGATCCGGAAGGTCAGGCCCGGATCTTCACTGATCGCCTCCACCACCTGATCCATGGACTCGTCCTCCCCGTGGAGGGCCGAGAGGACCCGTAGGGTCGAGGTCTGGCTGGTGGGAACGTGCTTGACCTTGACGACCTGAGGCTTGCCGAGGAAGTAGCCTTGGAACAGGTCGAAGCCGAGGCGGCGACAGGCGTCGAACTCCTGCTCCGTCTCGACCTTCTCCGCGAGCAACGTCACGTCTCCGAGCTGTCTGAGACAGCTGCTCAAGTCCGTCGCCGAGGCGTCCTGGATATCGACCTTCACGATACTGGCCGCATCCAGCAGTGGTCGCACCTCGTCCCTGTAGACGAAGTCGTCAAGGGCCACCTCGTAGCCGTCATCTCTGAAACGGGCCACGAGATCGACCAGGTCGTCGTCCACGACGCAGTCTTCGAGCACCTCGAGGACCACCTTGTCCTTCGGGAACAGGCTGGCGTACTCGCAGAGCACGGAGCTCCGCGTCAGATTGATGAACGCTCGCTTGTCGCCCACGAGCCGCGACAACCCCATCTCGATGAGGGCGTTGATCATGACCGTGAACGTGGCTTCATCGCCGTCGATGACATCAGCCGTACCGACGTCCCCCCGCCGGAACAGGAGCTCGTAGGCGACCACGTTCAGGTCGCGGTCGTAGATGGGCTGGCGGCCGATGAAGACATCGAGACCGGAAGCGGCGGGACGGGCGCGTTCGCGCAGGACCTGATTCGTCATGGTGCAACCTCCCCCGCCGAAATCCCGTACGAAGACGCCGGTTCCGCCATCGGACACGGCGACCCACCTTCCCTTTCGTCGGCGCCTGCGACGGAAGACCTCAAGGGTGTTAGGGTCCGGACCCATGCTCGAGATCGAGGATCTAGGGGTCCTGTCCTACGAGGACGCGCGGGCCCGGCAGCTGGACCGGGTCGCCCGGAGGGTCCGCGATGAGGTCTCGGACGCGCTGCTGCTGCTCGAGCATGAGCCCGTGGTCACCCTCGGACGCGGGAGCGACGCCGGAAACCTCAAGGACCCGCACCGCTTTCCCGTGGTCGAGTCCGAGCGAGGAGGCGACGTGACCTTGCACGCGCCGGGCCAGCTGGTGGGCTACGTGATCCAGCTGCTGCCGGAGGGGCGTCGTGACCTGCACGCCCACCTGCGCCGCGTCGAAGAGGTCATCATCAACGGGTTAGGAGACTTCGGTCTGGTGGGCGGCCGCCGGGATGGGGCCACAGGGGTGTGGGTGGCTGAGCGCAAGATCGCCAGCCTGGGCGTCGCCTGCAGACAGTGGTGCACCTGGCATGGGTTCGCGCTCAACGTCTCGATCCCCCTCCACCTCTTCGACGCCATCAACCCATGTGGCTTCGACGCAGAGGTGATGACCTCCATGGAGCGCGAGTTGGCGGGGCCGGTAGATATGACCGATGTCAAGCGAGCCATCATCAACACCGCCCGGACGGTTCTCCGCTTCACGGATTGATGACCCGAGGCGAGGCCCCTAAGGTGGTGATCCCATGACCCAACTCACCCAAGAGAACCTGTACTGGAAAGAGAAGGCCCGGACCGTCGCGGAGGAGGTCGTGAGGCCTCTCGCGCGCAAGTTCGACGAGGCACAGGAGTACCCCTGGGAGATCAAGGAGGCGATCCAGGAGGCGGGGCTCTTCGGCGTCTGGATCCCGGAGGAGTACGGCGGCGCCGGCAAGCACGACTGGAACCTCCGCAACCTCTGCGCCGTGGTCGAGGAGCTCTCACGCGCCTGCGGCGGTGTGGGCGTCCTGTTCGCGGTGAACTCCCTCGGCTCGTTCCCCATCCTCGTGGGCGGTACGGAGGAGCAGAAGCACCGCTACCTCCCGCAGATCGCCAAGGGCGAGCGGCTCATGGCGTTCTGTCTTTCGGAGAAGACCGCTGGCTCCGACGCCCAGGGGCTGAAGGTGCGGGCGATACAGGACGGCGACCAGTGGACCATCCACGGTGAGAAGAAGTGGACCACCAACGGCGGCGCCGCGGACCTCTACACGGTGTTCGCCGTGACCGATCCGGAGAGCAGGTCCCGTCGCATCTCGGCGTTCCTGGTGGAGAAGGACGACCCCGGGTTCTCCATCGGCAAGGTGGAAGACAAGATGGGTATCCGCTGCGTCCCCGTCGTGGAGACGGGCTTCGACGGGGTCCGGGTCGGGGCGGACCGCCTGCTGGGCGGGGAACCGGGCCACGGCTTCAAGCACGCCATGGGCACCCTCGACCTCGCACGTCCGGGCGTGGCGGCGCAAGCCATGGGGTTGGCCCAGGGCGCCGTTGAACTGGCCACTCGATACACCATGAAGCGCGAGCAGTTCGGCAAGCCCGTCTCCGCCTTCCAGATGGTCCAGCAGATCCTCGCGGACATGGCCATGAAGACGGAGGCGGCCCGGCAGCTGGTCTACGCCGCCGCGTCAGCGGCGGACGCACGGGACCTCAAGGAGGTGAACAAGTTGGCGGCCATCGCCAAGTGCTTCGCCACGGACGCCGCCATGGCCGTGACGTCGGACGCCGTCCAGCTGTTCGGCGGCTACGGCTACATGAAGGACTACCCCATCGAGAAGTACATGCGGGACGCCAAGATCACCCAGATCTACGAGGGGACCAACCAGGTCCAGCGGCTCGTGATCGCCAGGAACCTGCTCAAGGGCGCCTCCGACCTGGAGTTCCTGGACCGGTTCATCCCGGACGAAGAGCAGAGCGTCTACGAGGGCTGAGAGAGGCTCAGGCCTCCACGTAGGGCTCGAACGCCGACCGGACGTCGGACGGGATGGGCACGCTCTCGAACCGATCCATGAGGACGGCGACGGTGGTGGAGCGGGCCTCCGCCCGGACCTCGTCATCCCCCTCCAAACGGAACTTCCAACGGAAGTGGATGGACTTCGTCCCCAGCTCGCGGACGGTCATCTCCACGTCGAGGTTGCGGCCGTACGGCAGCGGCTGCGTCCAGTCCGCCTCCGTGTGCACGGTCGGGAAGCCGACGTTACGGTCGCCGATCAACTCCGCGTAGTGGATCCCGAGAGCCTCCTGCACAAACCCCTCCATGACCACGTGGCAGAGGTGGAACAGCCGCGGAAAGTAGAGGATCCCCGCCGCGTCCGCGTCGCCGAAATCCACCGGCACCACCTGGCGATAAGCCCGGGTCACTTGAGCAACCCCTGGATCTGCTTGAACGCGTCCACATCGCAACGCTCCATCCACTCGAAGAGGACGGACTCCACGCAGGTGATGACGGCCCCGGCCTTCTCGAGTCGCCGGAGCGCGACCTCCCGGTTGCCCGGCGCCCGTGCCCCGACGGCGTCCGCGACCACGTGCACCTGATAACCATCCGCCAGCAGGTCGAGCGCGGTCTGGAGGACGCAGATGTGGGCCTCGATCCCACAGACGATGACCCTCGAGCGCTCGTGGTCCCGCACCTTCTGGTCGAACTCTGGCTGGCCGCCGCAGGAGAAGGTCATCTTCTCCATCACCTCGGCGCCACCGACCGCGTCTTTCAGCCCCGGTATGGTCGGCCCCAATCCCTTGACGTACTGCTCCGTCACGAGCGTCGGGACCTCCAGGATCTCCGCGCCGCGGGCGAGGGTCACCAGCTGCTTCTCCAGCGCTGGGGCGTCGGTGATGACCTTCCAGAGCCGCTCCTGGCAATCGATGACGACCAGCAGGTCTTCATCAACCCGGGCGACGGTCGGGTGACGGGTGTTCATGGCCAGAGCCTATCAGCCCGTGTGGCCGGAGGCCTCGGCCAGCTCAACGCGTAAACGCTGCCAGTACGGCAACGCCCGCGCGGTGCGCGCCCCGAACCAGGTCAGCCCCTCCCCGTCCACCAACCGGCAGCGAGGGCGTGCATGACCCGCCGCAGCCATCGCCTCCGCCACCGCCTCCCCTTCCTCCAGAGTGAACCGGTGGGGTTCGGAGGTGAGCAGGAGGTGCTCCACCCCCAGGCGTCCCAGGAGGTCTGGGTCCACCTCCGGGTACCCGGTCCGCGAAGGGATGTCCGGGACGACGAGACCAGCGGCGCGGAGCAGGTCGCCGGAATAGCGGGTCGGTGAGACGGCCATGAGAGGGTCGTTCCAGATGAGCGGCACGACCACGGGCCCGACAGCCGGCGCGGCCTGTTGAACGTCAGCCAGCTCCGCCGCGAGCTCGGCCCCGCGATCCGATCGCCCCAAGGCCCGCCCGAGCTCCGTCAACATCGGCCCCACGTCCGCCACGGAGGTCACATGGGCGACGAAGGTGGTGACGCCGGCGTCCTGGAACCGACGCCATGCGTCCAGCGGGTTCTCCTCCTTCTCCATCACCACCAGATCCGGCCGCAAGGCGATGATGCGCTCCACGTTCGGAGTCTTGGTGCCGCCCAGCTTGGGCACGGAGGAGACCCGATCCGCGGGATGGATGCACCAGGACGTCCTGCCCACCAGCTCCTCATCCCGAAGCCCCAGCTCGAACAGGGTCTCGGTCAAGGACGGGACCAGCGAGACAACGCGCACGTCGGCCTCAGAAGCGCACGTGGATCTGCATCCTGAGCCGCCACTCGTCGATGTTATCGGCCGTGTTCCCTTCGTGGTCTTCCACTCGACCGAAGTCCAGCTGCACCCTCATGTCGTGCTCGTACCAGAAGTAACCCATGACCGCGAGGTACTCACGGCGCGCGGAGTTCTTGTTGCCGTTCTCATCCCACTTGATGCTGGCGGCACGCAGGGCCACCTCCAAGCGATGGGGGACCACGAAGTAACCGAGCTGAGCCAGCCAGCCCAGAGACTCCACATCCGGGTCCGACTCCTCATGATCTTCGCGGTGGTGCAGCTCGAACAGCGCGGAGAAGCCGGCATAGAACGCGGCGAAGTCACCGCCGATGGACCAGTCATCACCTTCGTCGAGGTGGTTGTCGTCCTCGTGCAGCCACCCGTTGAAGCCGAGGGCGAAGCGGAACCGATCGCTCTGCTCCAGGTCAGACTCGGTGTACTTCACCCGACCCAGCGGGTTGATGGCGAGCCGGAAGGCGTACATCAGTCCACCATCGTCATTGGTCTGGTTCCCGCCCTCGCCGTCAAAGGTGCCCAGGTAATACTCCAACAGGTCCTCGTCTTCGCCGCCCACGGACCCGTGGATCATGACGCCGACGTCACGCCCAGGTGAGAAGACCTGCTGCGTGATCGCTCGATCCACAAACTGCTGCTTGCCTGACGCGGTCAGCCACTGGCGGCTGTAGGGGACCTTGAACTGGCCGCCCCGGATCTTGAACGCGGACCACTTCGTGTAGTCCAGATAGGCGTCCTTCAGCTCGGTCAGGTTGTTGCTGGAGGACCACTCGAATCCCTGCCCGTTCGGGTAGACCCCGACGGTGTCCGCGGAGTCGCCCTCGAACGCGAGCTGCATGCGGTACTTGAGGTCCTTGTCAAAGGCGTGACCGTCCAGGAACAGGCGAGCACGGGGCACGCTGAAGTCGGCCTCGTTCTCGCCGTTCGTGCCTGGGTTCTCGTCATAGAAGTGATTGGTGAACCGCACCTGGAGGCGGCCGCCGATGGTGAGTCGGAATCGACCATCGTCCGTCGTCCAACGGAAGCCCTGCCCCTGCTTGTAACGGACCTTGGGGTCCGCGTCGCGAAGGTCCGCGATCATCCCATCGACCCGTTCCTCCAGGCGTGCCGTCGCGTCCTGCTCGTGGAGGAGTCGCCGCTCCATGACTCTCAGGTCCGCGTACTCCTCAGCGTTGATGACGCCCTTCTCCTGGAGAACCTTCAGTATCTGCCCGGACACCGTCTCCTGGGCCTGCACCTGCCCGAAGGAGACACACGCAACCATTCCGAGCACGCACCGCCAACCGATTCTCATGACTTCCCTCCCTGTCTGCTCCCGGTCGTCCACCGAACCGCCGGATGGTATCGGCCGGGACAAAAAAGAACACGGCCCCGCTCGTCCATCAGGAAGAACGGGGCCGACTCGGAGGATAGCAACCAACGGTCGCCGACGCGCCGAGAAGGCCCGGAGAGCGCCTCTCCGGGCAGGTCAGCGTCGCGGACGCTTAGAAGATCACCTGGAACTGCATCCGCACACGCCACTCATCGACGTTCTCCGCGGTGTCCCCTTCATGGTCCTCAACCCGTCCGAAATCGAGTTGCAGTTTCATGTTGTGCTCGTACCAGAAGTAGCCGAACACGATGAGGTACTCTCGACGTCCGGAGTCGTCCAGGCCGTTGTCGTCCCAGTCGATCTCCGCGGCTCGCAGCGCGACTTCGAACTCGTTGGGGATCAGGAAGTAACCGAGCTGGGCCAGCCAGCCCAGGGAGTCCACGTCATCTCCTCCGGAGACGTCGTCCTCCCGGTAGTGGATCTCGAACAGGGCCGAGAACCCCTTGTAGAAGGCCGCCAGATCGGCGCCGATGGACCAGTCGTCACCCGAGTCCGTGTGGTTGTCGTCCTGGTGGACCCACCCGTTGACCGCCAAGGCGAGCCGAAAGTCATCGTGGTACTTGGTGTCGGACTCCGTGTACTTGACGGCGCCGAAGGGGTTTACGGCCAGACGAGCGGCATACATGAGGCCCTTGTCGTTGTTGCTCTTGTTCTCCCCCTCACCATCGAAGGCGCCGAAGTAGTACTCGAACAGGTCGCTGGACTCGCCGCCGGCCATGCCGTGGATCATCACGCCGACGTCGCGGCCTGGGGCGAACACCTTGTTCGTGACGCCACGATCGACGAACTGCTGGCGACCGGAGCTGGTCATCTGGTGGCGGCTGTACGGCACCTTGAACTGACCGCCGCGGATCTTGAAGGCGCTCCACTTGGCGAAGTCGAAGTAGGCGTCCTTCAACTCCGAGAGGCGGTTCTTGGACGACGTGGACCCAGACGAATTGAGCGTGTTGCCGTTCGGCAACGTGCCCGCGACGCCCACGTCGGAGTCGGCCTCGTCCCCGGCGATGGCGAACTGGAACTTGTACTTGAGGTACGTCTCGAAGGCGTTGCCCGCCAACCACACACGGGCTCGCGGGACATCGAAGTCCGGCTCGTTCTCGTCATCCGTCCTGGGGTTGTTCTTGTAGAAGTCGTTGGTGAACCTCACCTGCAGACGACCGCCGACGGTGAGCTTGAAGCGCTTGTCGGAGGTGGTCCAGGAGAATCCCTTGCCGATCTTGTAGCCGGTGGAGGGGCCGGCGTCCTGGACGTTGGCCACCATCTCTTCGATCCTGGTATCGACCAGATCGCCCAGTCGATCTTCGTGCCTCATCTCCGCTTCGACGGCCTTCAGCTCCTCGAACTCGGCGGCGTCGATGACCCCCTTGTCCTTGAGGACCTTGAGCAGGCGGCTCGACACCGTCTCCTGAGCGGGCGCAGTGGAAACAGCCGTGAACAAGGCGGCGACGGAAACCAAGCGCGCCATGGGCTTCAACATCAGACTCCCCTTCAATCCTGGTGTTCAGACAACGAACGCGGAGGTCGGACCACGACCGACGAGCCGCCAGCAGGAGCGATTCAAGGACGGTGAACGCCAGATGGACGGACGACCACAGGAGCGCCACGGCTGTCCGTGGGCAAGTCGACCGGCCGGGCGGTCTCTCCGCTGTCCCTGCTGCGGCAATCACCATACACCCGAGCAAAGGGCTTAACATCCCTCCTGGCCATTAAGCACGCGTTAACGGAGGAGGAGCCATGACGCCGCAGGAACGCGCCGAGATCGTGAAGAACCAACGGGTGTTCTCCGGGAGGCTCCTGGAGATCGACCTGGTGGACCTGAAGCTCCCGAACGGGGCTCGAACCCAGCTTGAGATCATCCGGCATCCGGGGGCCTCGGCTGTGGTGCCCCTTCGGGAGAACGGCGACGTCGTGATGATCCGGCAGTACAGGGAGGCCGCGGACGGGTACATCCTGGAGGTCCCCGCGGGCAAGCTCGACCCTGGTGAAGGCCCCGAGTCCTGCGCCACCCGAGAGGTGGCGGAAGAGGTCGGGCTCCACGCCGGTCGACTCCACCCCCTCGGGTTCATTCACACCACGCCGGGCTTCACCGACGAGAAGATCTGGCTATACGCCGCCACGGAATTGTCGCCCACGCCTCAGGCCCTGGAGGAGGATGAGATCATCGAGGTCCTGGAGATGCCGCTGGCCGACGCCCTCGGCCGCATCTCCTCTGGGGAGATCACCGACTCCAAGACCATCTGCGCGCTGCTGCGGGTCGATCAGGAGCGTCGCGCGGGGCGGCTGTAACCGCGGGTGTAAGGGGTCAGAGCAGCAGCGGGAAGTGGTCCCCTTCCACCCGGTCACCTTCTCCGAGCAACGGCACGCCCTTCAACAGGGGCTGGGAGGCGTCCACGACCCGGGTCTGCGGCGCCATGGAGTTGACCACCGTTGCCCGCCGGGGGCGGTCGCTCTCGTTGGCGAAGGACCCGTGAACCGCGTGGGAATGGTGGATGCTCGCCTCCCCCGCTCGCAGCGGGACCGGAACCGGCCGGAACGCCGCGCGATGGGCTGGCTCCAGCGCCTCAATCACCGAGTCCATGGGCCCGTCGAACGGCGCCGGGGGCAGCAGCGGCCAACGGTGACTGCCGGGCACGTAGTGGACGCAGCCGTTCTCCGGACCGGCGTCATCAAGGACGAGGTGAACCGTGATGTGCGCCGGAGGCCCCGTACGAGACCAGTAGCTGTAGTCCTGGTGCCAGGGCACCACGCCCGGGTGACGGGCCGGCTTGTAGAAGACCTGATCGTGCCAGAAGCGCAGTCCTTCGGTCCCCAGCAGCTGAGCCGAAGGGACCACCACACCCGGATGCCAGAGGAGGTCATGAAACAGCTCGTCCACCATCCACGCACCCAGGAAATGGAAGACCACGTCCTCCGGATGCTCTGACCAGGCGGCCTCGACCTCGTAGAGGTCCCCCTGCAAGGACCCCACGTTCTCCCTGATGGTCTCCAACCGACCCCGCAGCTGCTCCACCTGACCGGCGTCCAGCACCGGGATCGGGGCGACGAACCCCTGGTCGTGAAACTGGTGGACCTGGGAGTCCGTCAACCGCCAACGAGCCGGGTCCGTGCACGACGGAAACACCTCGGTCATGGGCCGATGGATCTTGTGGAGATCGCGCTTCACGGCCACAGTCTACCCCCCATGTCGGAACTCCCAGAACCACGCGGCGCCTTCGGCGGCTTCATCGGTCCACGGAACCTGATGTCGCTGGTGGAGCACACGGCTCCGTGGACCATGACCGGCGCCGCGGCCCCACCGCAGGAGCGGCTGAGCGCGTTGGTCGCCGATCCGCTGGGGTGGCGCGCCGTCCTCGCCGCGGCGGATCGACTGCCCGCCGAGGAGGAGCCCTCACCGGAGACGTGGACCGACTACTTCGCCCTCTGCCTCGCCGCCCACTTCGCCACCGCCATGACCTACGTCCCCACGGACGTGGACACCAAGATCCGCGACCGCCTCTGGTTCATGGAGCGCGGCGCGGACGAGCACGAGCGATGCAAGGACCTGGCCCTTAGCCTCGTGGGATGGGACGTCTCCTCGGTCTCTCGACGTCAGGTCATGGTGGGAGACGCGGGGCCCATCTCCGGTCATGACGGCGAACGGCTCTCGGTCCTCTGCGGTGGCATCCTCGGATGCAAACGGGCGGGAGACGACGACGGCGCCAGGAGCCTGACGGAGGCGGTGCACGACGAGCTGACGCGGGAGGCGGACGCCTTCCTCGCCGTCTCCAGGACCCGAGGAGCAGAGCGCACCCTCCTCACCCTGGCGGCGGTGCTCACCCACAACGCAGGCGACGTGAACCAGGGGCTCTCCGCCCGCAAGGGGCAGCGCTGGTCCTCCGAGCCCGGGCGTCGGTTCGGGCGCCTCGCCCACGAACGGGGCGAGCGCTACGGCGGTGCGTTCATCCTGGCCGCCGCGCTTTACAAGGAGCTCATGGCAAGCGAAGGACACCGCAACTACCCGCTGCGCGCAGTGAAGGCCCTGCGGACGCACGCCGATCATCTCCTGCCGTTCAGCCCGTTTCTGGAAGGTTGGGGCGAGCACATCGCCACCACCAGGCGATTGACCGACCCGGAGAGAGCCGAGGTCGTCGCGGCCCTGGCGGCGGGCATCCGCAAGGTGCCGGGCCAGCAGGGCTACCAGCGGGCGCTCGCGGGCTTCGACCAAGCGTTCCCAGGAGGCCTGGCGGCAAAGGCGCTGCGGAGGTCGCTGCCCGCGTCCACCCGAAAGGCGCTCAAGGACCCGTCCCTGCGACGCGCCGTCGCCGTGAGACCGATCTCCTTCGAGTCAGGGATGGCGAAGCGGGCCCGCGAGATCGTGGCGCGAGTCCGGTGAGCCGCCGCTAAGATGCGCCCATGCTGAGGAGAGAAGGCACACCGTCCGTCGCCTACGCCCTGATCGCCGCTGTCGGCGTCGGGTGCGCTTACCTGGTCCTCCGCGGGAACCCCGGCAACATGGGGATCTGCGGGGCGTGCTTCCTCCGCGACACCAGCGGCGCCCTCGGCCTGTTCACCACCGGGCCTCGGGTCTTCCGCCCGGAGGTCCTGGGTGTGGTGCTCGGGGCCCTGGTCTTCGGTGTCCTCAGCGGCCGATGGACGGGGCGCTCCGGGAGCTACGCCGTCAGTCGCTTCGTGCTCGGTGTGTGGATGGCCATAGGCGCCCTGGTGTTCCTGGGCTGCCCCTTCCGCATGCTGCAGCGGTTGGGTGGCGGCGACCTCAACGCCGTGGTCGGCGCCGCGGGTCTCATCGTGGGAGTGGGGATCGCGACCCAGTTCGAACGTCGCGGATACAACGTGGGCAAGACCGCCCCCGTCCCTGCCGCGGTCGGACTGGCCGGCCCGGTCAGCCTCATCATGGTCGGGGTCCTCTGGTACATGGGCGACCTCAACGGCCCAGGGCCGGGAAGCGACGCTGCACCAGCCCACGCCCCCTGGGTCCTCTCGCTCCTCGTCGCAGGAGCAGCGGGAGCAGCGCTCTCCGCCACGGGCTTCTGCGCCATCTCCGCCTGCAGGCAGGTGTGGTCCGGCCCCAGGCGCTCCATGCTGCTGGCCACCGCGCTCCTGGTCCTGGGGTACGGAGCGGTCCTCGCCATCGGAGGTGAGTTTCGATTCGGATTCGAGGGACAGCCCGCCGCCCATACGGACCACCTCTGGAACGCCCTGGCCATGGTGCTGGTGGGCCTGACCGGCGCCTTCGCTGGCGGCTGCCCGGTGCGGCAGATCGTCATGACCGGCGAAGGTAACGGAGACGCGTTCGTCACCGTCGCCGGCCTGGCCACGGGGGGCGCGCTCGCTCACACCCTCGGGCTCGCCTCTTCAGGCGCCGGCCCCACCGCGGCCGGCCAGACGGCGGTGATGGTCGGCATCGTCGCGGTCCTGGTCTACGCCACGTCGATCACCCGGTCCCGCTGAGCCTCCGCGGGATCATCACCGCGGCAGGCGCGTCTTCCTGTCCGCCATCTCAAAGGCGATCAGGTACACCAACTTGGCGGTGTTGGCGATCTTGTCGAAGTTGATCTTCTCCAGGGTGTCCGTGGGCTTGTGGTAGTCCTTGTGGAAGCCGCTGAACAAGAACGCCACCGGCACCCCCTTGGCCGCGAAGCTGTAGTGATCTGATCGCGTGTAGACGTCTTCCTCGTCGTACTCGAAGGCGAAACCGACGTGCTTGTTGAGGTCGATGATGGCCTCGTGCAGCGGCATGGAGATGCGCTTGCTGCCGATCAGGTGGGTGGTCTGGACGTTCTCGTCTCCGGTCTCCCGGGTCCGATTGGAGCTGCAGAACTCCTCGTTCCTGCCGATCATGTCCATCTGCAGCTCGCAGACCACATCCTCCAACGGGAAGATGGGGTTGTCCGCGTAGTAGCGTGACCCCACCAGCCCCATCTCCTCGCCGCAGAACGCCAGGAACATGACGCTGCGACGAGGCCGCTTGCCGTTCTTGGTGAACGCCCGGGCCACGGCGACCAGCCCGCTGCTGCCCGAACCGTCATCATCGGCGCCGTAGTAGGTCTGACCGTTGGTGCCCACGCCGAGGTGGTCCAGGTGAGAGCCGCAGATCACCATCTCCTTCTTCAACCTGGGATCGGACCCCTCCAGGAACCCGACAACGTTCGGCACGCCGCTGGCGTCCGTCTCCCGCGCAATCGTGAGCCTGGCCTGCCCACGCTTCGCCACCTTCGCGACGGCCTCATCCCCCTGGGAGATGACCAACGGGTCGGAGACCCCGCAGGCCTCGGCGAGGCGCTTCGCCGCCTCGAGAGTCATGGTCCCTCGCGCCTGCCGGGCCCGTCGAGAACGACGGGACCCGCCACGACGGGACGCCACCCACCGAGGCTCGCCCACCTCATCCTCCACGGTCAGGATGGCCACAGGCCGGTGCCGCCTCGCCTGGCGGATGACCCCTCCGTTCCTCGCTCCCGTGCCACCATGAACCACCAGGACCTTTCCCAGGAGGACCTTGGGCTCCCCCAGGAGAGCGTCTGCGCCGCCCGAGACGAAGACCACCTCCCCCTCGACGGTGATGTCCGCAGGATTGAACATCACGTCCTCACCACAGGAGAGCTTGAGCTCGCCCACAGACAATCCGCTCTTCTTGACGTCCACCCGTGACCGGGTGAACGGCACCGCCTGGAAGTAGGACCCGTCATCCCCCACGGGCTTCAACCCGAACTCCTTGAACCGCGCGGCCACGTAATCCGCCGCCTTCTGGTATCCCTCCGTACCCGTTCGCCGTCCGGCACACTCGTCACCCGCCAGATAGGTGAGCACCTCCTTGCAGTACTCGGGGGTGATGCTCTCGAAGCCCCCCTTGACCTCCGCGGAGACAGCCGCGGCTCCCTCGTACTGGGCGCGGGCGACGGACGCGAGAATCAGAACGAACAGGATGCGGTTCAGACGGGACATGGGGACCTCCTCGGTGAAGGCGCAGTGTCCCATCCCGCGACGGAGCGGTAAACCTGGCGGCCCTGATCCCCGTCCGCAGCGTCGACAGATCCCCGCGGAGCAGGACCGGGGGCCGATCCGCGGCCGTTTTTTTGCTGCGAAGGCTGCTACCTTGAAGGGAATCATGAGCCTGGCCACGGACACCCTGGGCCGCCCGATCCACGACCTGAGGATCTCGGTGACGGACCGCTGCAACCTGCGCTGCCCGCACTGCATGCCGATGGAAGTGTTCGGCGACCGCTACGCGTTCCTGCCGAAGGACGAGATCCTCACCTTTGAAGAGATCGAGCGGCTGGCCCGCGTCTTTGTCAGCCTCGGCGTCCGCAAGCTACGCATCACCGGTGGCGAGCCCTTGCTGCGGGCGGACCTGCCTGAACTCGTCGCCCGGCTGGCGGTCATCCGTGGAGTGGAAGACGTGGCCCTCACCACCAACGGGCTCCTCCTCCCCCAGCAGGCGAAGGACCTGGCGAACGCGGGTCTGACCCGCATCACGGTGAGCCTCGACAGCCTGGATGAAGAGGTGTTCCAGGTGATGGCCGGGCGTAAGCACCGCCCCGAGGAGGTGCTGGCCGGCATCGACGCCGCCGAAGCCGCCGGCCTCCGTCCGGTCAAGGTGAACTGCGTCGTGCGACGGGGTGTGAACGACCACACGGTGCTGCAACTGGCGGAGCACTTCCGTGGCACGGGTCATGTGCTGCGGTTCATCGAGTTCATGGACGTGGGCACCCTCAATGACTGGAACCTGTCCGAGGTGCTGCCGTCGTCCGAGCTGATCGCGATGCTGTCCGCGCGCTGGCCCCTCTCTCCCATCGCCCCCGGTTATCGCGGCGAAGTGGCTCGCCGATACGCCTATGACGACGGACAGGGTGAAATGGGGATCATCGCCTCCGTAACCAGCCCCTTCTGCGGCGGCTGCACCCGCGCCCGACTGTCGACCAGGGGTGAGCTCGTGACCTGCGTGTTCGCCTCGGGAGGAGCAGACCTGAGGGCTCCATTGCGGGCGGGTCGGACGGATGACGAGCTTCTCCGGATGATCCGCTCGATCTGGTCCCGGCGCGAGGATCGCTATTCCGAGGAGCGCGCGGAGGGCTCCTCGGACCCGCACAGGATGGAGATGTTCCGTCTGGGGGGCTGAGACCGCCCCGGGGCCGAAGGAAATCCGCTGTTCTCGGGGCTCCAAACCCGTCTCCACGGCTAAAATGGTGGGGATTCCTCTGGAGACCGAACATGCCGAAGAAGTCCCCTCGCGGAACCGCCCCCGATCCGACCAAGGAGCGCCTCCCGACCCGCCGTAGCTTCCTCCAGGTAGGAGCCATCGGAGGGCTCGGCCTCTCCCTGGGCGACAGCTTCCGGATGCGGGCCGAGTCCCCCGGGTCGCTGAAGCCCACGGCCGACGCCGTGATCCACATATTCCTGCCCGGCGGGATGAGCGCGCAGGAGAGCTTCGACCCCAAGCGCTACGCCCCCGTGGAGTATCGAGGCCCCCTGGGATCGGTCCCCACCAAGATCACCGGTGAGTCCTTCGGGGAGTGCTTCGCGCGCACGGCCAAGATCGCTGACAAGCTCACCGTGGTCCGCTCCATGACGCACGGGGAAGCGGCCCATGAACGGGGCACCCACAACATGTTTACTGGCTACCGGCCGAGTCCGGCGCTCCAGTACCCATCCCTGGGTTCCGTGGTCTCCCACGAGCTCAAGACACGGAAGGGACTCCCTCCCTACGTCTGCATCCCGAGGCAGCCCAACGAATACGCCGGGTCCGGCTACCTCTCCACCGCGTTCGGTCCCTTCAGCCTCGGCGCCGACCCCGCGCAGCGCAACTTCCGGGTCCGGGACCTGGCGCTCCCGAGGAACGTCAACGAAGCGCGATTCGCACGACGCCGGAAGATGCTCGACGTGGTGGAAGAGCACTTCCGGGAGCTGGAGAAGGCGGACGCCCTGGACGCCATGGACTCCTTCTATCAGGACGCCTACCGGCTCATCAGTTCCCCGGAGGCCCGCGACGCATTCGACCTGCGCAAGGAGCCAGCGACGCTCCGAGCAGCGTACGGTCAGAATCAGGCAGGCCAGCGCATGCTCATGGCACGCCGCCTGGTGGAGTCCGGGGTGCGTTTCGTCAGCCTCACCGTCGGCGGCTGGGATCACCACGACAACATCCGCGACGGGTTCCGCCGCGGCGCGCCTCCGGTAGACCAGGCGTTCGCGCAACTCATCACCGACCTGGAACAGCGTGGCATGCTCGACCGGACCCTCGTGATGCTGACCACGGAGTTCGGCCGCACCCCCAAGATCAACAGCAACGGCGGCCGCGACCACTACCCGAGGGTGTTCTCCATCGCCCTCGCCGGCGGCGGCATGAAGCGCGGGCTCATCTACGGCAAGTCCAACGCCACCAGCACGGAGCCGGACGAAGATCCCCTCAGCGTCCCGGATTGGGCGACCACCGTGTACCGGACCATCGGGATCGACGCAGAGAAGGAGCTGATCGCTCCGGGCGCGCGGCCCATCGAGATCGTCAAGGACGGACGGGTCGTGACCGACCTGCTGGCATAGAGGTGGACGGCGCCATGACGCTCAAGATCCTGCTCACGTGCATGTGCCTGGCGACCTGCTCCCTCGGCAACGGCCCCGGCGCTCCGGCTGATCCTCGCCTCGCGGACATCACCCCTGACGGGGTCCAACGCGGGACGGAGGCCACCATCGAGCTCCGCGGCTCTCGCCTCAAGGGGCCGCTCGAGTTAGTCACCTACGACCCCGGTATCACGGTGCTCTCCCTGGAGGAGAAGGGGAAGAGCAAGGTCATCGCCCGCATCCGCGTCGCCGCCGACGCTCCCCTGGGCGAACACCGGCTGCGCCTCCGCACCCGGAGCGGGTGGACCGAGCTGAGGACCCTCTGGGTCGGCGCTCTCCCCTGCCTCAAGGAAGAGGAGAACAACAACCGCTTCCACGAGCCCCAGGTCATCCCATTCGGCGTCACCGTGCACGGTCGCGTGCTGACCGAGGACGTGGATCACTTCCGCATCGAGGCCAGGAAGGGACAACGGATCACCGCCGAAGTGGAAGGGATCCGACTCGGCAACACCCTCTTCGACCCCTACGTGGCCATCCTCGACGAGAGACGCTTCGAGCTGGCTTCCGCGGATGACACGGCCCTGCTGCGCCAGGACGCCTTCGCCTCCACCGTCGCGCCGGAGGACGGCCACTATGTCGTGGTCGTCAGGGAGAGCGCCTACGGCGGCAGCAGCAGCTGTCGGTACCGGCTGCACGTCGGTGACATGCCACGGCCCACGGCGGTGTACCCCGCGGGCGGCAAGCCCGGCGCCGAGATCAAGTTGACCTGGCTCGGAGACCCCATGGGGCCGGTGGAGGAGGTGCGGCGCTTGCCCAAACGGGGAGGCACCCACAAGCTCCACATGTCCACCGCGGACACGGTGGCCCCCTCCGCCAACCTGGTACGCATTTCCAACATCGCCAGCGCCCTCGAGCAGGAACCGAACAACGACCGCAAGGAGGCCACCCCCGCCGCGGGAGCGTTGCCCTGCGCCTTCGACGGCGTCATCGGCGAAGACGGTGACCGTGACTGGTTCAGCTTCGAAGCGAAGAAGGGCCAGGACCTGAACGTGGCCGTCCACGCGCGCCTCCTGGGCTCCCCGCTGGACCCCTCGCTCCTGGTGATCGACCCCAAGGGCAAGAGCGTGCTCAGCAACGACGACGGCCTCGGGCTTGACAGCCGCGGACGCTTCCGCGCCGCCGAGTCCGGGACCTATCGCCTCCGGGTGCGAGATCACCTGAACCGCGGCGCCGCCGACAAGGTCTATCGCGTGGAGATCCGCCCTGTGTTCCCGGGGCTCTCGCTTGTGCGGCCCCCTGTCAGACGGAACGACTCCCAGTCTCAGCAGTGGGCCTCCGTGCCCCGCGGCAACCGCGCCTACCTGATGCTCCGGGTCAACCGGCGGGACTTCTCGGGAGAGGTCGACCTGACGTGCGGGCCGCTGCCGCCGGGGGTCACCATGCACGCTCCCCGGGTCCGGGGCGAGACGTCCAACGTGCCGGTAGTGTTCGAAGCAGCCGCGGACGCACCCCTGGAAGGGGCGCTGTGCGATCTGCAGGGCTTCAACACCAAGAACAAGAAGTACCGCGGACGGTTCCAGCAACGCGTGGACCTGGTCACCGGCAACCCGAACAACGCCCCCTACTACTGGACCACCGTCCGCAAGTTCCCCGTCTGCGTTACGGAGGAAGCCCCCTTCAAGGTCAACGTGGTCGCCCCCACGGTGCCCCTGATCCGTGATGGACGGATGCGGCTGAAGGTACAGATCGAGCGAGCGGAGGGCTTCGACGAGGCCGTCAGGCTGACCATGCCCTTCCGCCCTCCAGGCGTCAGCGCCGCTCGGACAGTGGACGTACCCAAGGGGAGCTCTGAGGCCCTGTACCTGATCAACGCCGCCGCCAACGCCGCCACCGGAGAGTGGAAGTTGGCGGTGCAGGCCTCGGCGCAAGTCAAGGGCGGCGGCCGCGTCTACCTCGCCTCACCGCTGTTCGACCTCCACGTGTCGCCGCACCTGTTCACGGGGGCCATCCCCCTGACGGTGACCACGCAGGGAGAGGCCACGGATGTCATCTGCAAGCTGTCGCCGGTCACGGCGTTCGAAGGGGAAGGCGTGCTCAGGCTGAACGGCCTCCCCGCGCAGGTGACCGCGCCCACCATGAAGGTGACCAAGGACACCAAGGAGGTGGTGTTCCCCATCAAGACCACCGCCAAGAGCCCCGCGGGACAACACAAGTCGTTGTTCTGCTCTCTCGTGGTCGATCGAGGCGGAGAGTCCATGCAGCAGTCCCTCGCCGGGGGCGGCGTGCTCCGAATCGACAAGCCTCGGGCCAAGCCCAAGCCGAAGCCCAAGAAGGTCGTGGCCGCCAAGAAGCCGAAACCCGCGCCGAAGGCCAAGCCCAAGAAGCGGCTCACCCGCCTGGAGCAGCTACGCTTGGAGGCGGCGGAGCGCGCCAAGGCCGGTCAAGCCACGACCGGCGGAGGGGGTGAGCGATGAACCGGAGCCTCACGACCCTCATCCTCGCGGGATGCGCCCAGCTCTTCGTCCTGGCCCCGCAGGCGACGCCCGAACCGACAAGAGACAACACCCGCCAGCGCCTCGAGGCCATGTCCGTCTACCCATCGGCCATCGAGCTCTCCTCCGCCACGGATACGCAGTCGATCATCGTGCAGGCCCTCTGGGATCACGGGATCACCAGCGACGTCACCCATGAGGCCCTCATCGACGTCGAAGACGCGAACCTGCTCCGCGTGAAGGGCGGCACCCTGATACCCCTGGCGGACGGGCAGACCAACGTCCGGATCTCCTACAAGGGCCGACAGGCCACGGTCCCCGTGAAGGTCAAGGGCGCCGGGGTGGCCCCCGACATCAGCTTCCGGCTGGACGTCATGGCGGTGCTCTCCAAGGTCGGCTGCAACACGGGAGGTTGCCACGGGTCCGCCAGCGGCAAGGACGGCTTCAGCCTCTCACTGTTCGGCTTCGATCCGGCCAGCGACTATCAGCGCATCACCCGGGAGCAGCCAGGGCGCCGCATCAACCTGGGCCGACCGAACGACAGCCTGCTGATCCAGAAGGGGCTGGGCGAGGTCGCCCACACCGGCGGGAAGCTCTTCGATTCCGGGAGTCCCGCACACCAGACCCTGCTGCGCTGGCTCGAGGCCGGTGCCCCGGACGACCCCAAGGACATCGCCACGGTCACGAGGATCGAGCTGATGCCGGGCCAGGCCGTACTGGAGACCGGAGACACCCACGGGCTCACGGTCAGGGCCCACTACTCCGACGGCTCCGACCGGGACGTCACCTCCCTCAGCACCTTCATCAACAACAACGAGGCCTCCGTCGCCATCGACGACAGCGGCAGTATCATCGCCAAGAAGCGAGGCGAGGCCTTCGTCATGGCTCGCTTCGACGCCTTCACCGTGGGGACACAGGTCATCGTCATCCCCGAAGGCCAGGACTACAGCTGGCCCTCGGAGGTCAAGGCGTTCAACCCAATCGACGACCTCGTCCACGCCAAGCTGAAGAAGCTGCGGATCACGCCCTCCGGGCTCTCCACGGACGCGGAGTTCATCAGGCGCGCCACCATCGACATCACCGGCCAGCTGCCGACGGCCGAGGAATACCGGGTCTTCATGGCCGACAAGGCGTCGGACAAGCGCGCCAGGCTCGTGGACCGGCTCCTGGAGCGCAAGGAGTTCATCGAGTTGTGGGTGATGAAGTTCGCCGAGCTGCTCCAGATCCGCTCCACCGGCAACGTCAACCTGGGCATCAGCTACAAGGCGTCGGTCCTCTACTACAACTGGCTGCAGGAGAAGCTCTCCAGCAACGTCCCCCTCGACGTGATCGTCCAGGAGCTGCTGGGCGCCGACGGCGGCACCTTCAGGAACCCGGCGACCAACTTCTATCAGATCGAACGGGACACCAAGAAGCTCACGGAGAACGTGGCGCAGGTGTTCATGGGCATGCGCATCCAGTGCGCGCAATGTCACAACCACCCGTTCGACCGCTGGACCATGGACGACTACTACGGGTTCGTCGCCTTCTTCGGCCAGATCGGTCGCAAGCGCGCCGAGGACCCGCGAGAGATCATCGTCTATGACCGCGGCAATGGCGTGGTGCGCCACCCGGTAGGCAACCGGGTCATGCACCCCAAGTTCCTGGGCGGGGACGTCCCCGATGTGAAGGGGAAGGACCGCCGCAAGGTGCTGGCCGGCTGGCTCGCGTCGCCCGAGAACCCCTTCTTCGCCGCCAATCTGGCCAACATCATCTGGGCCCACTTCATGGGCCGGGGGATCGTCGAACCCGTGGACGACGTCCGCATCTCCAACCCCGCCGTGAACCCGGAGTTGCTGGCGGATCTCGGCAAGCGCTTCACCGAGTACGGGTACGACTTCAAGAAGCTGGTCCGGGACATCTGCAACTCGCGCACGTACCAGCTGGAGACCCGCACCAACGCCAGCAACAAGGGAGATGAGACCAACTTCTCCCACGCACAGGTGCGCCGCGTACGCGCCGAGGTCATGTTCGACATGATCTCGCAGGTGACGGAGACCTCGGACGCCAACAAGTTCAAGGGGCTGCCGAAGGGCTCGCGAGCCGTCCAGATCACCGACGGCGCCGTGTCCAGCTACTTCCTCACCACCTTCGGCCGAGCCAGCCGCGAGACCGTCTGCTCCTGTGAGGTGGCGATGGCGCCGAACCTGTCACAGGCCCTGCACCTGATGAACGGGCGCACCGTGGCCGGCAAGATCGACAGCGGCGGGCTGATCAAGAAGTGGATCTCTGCCGGAAGGACCACGGCACAGATCATCGAAGACATCTACGTCCGGTGCCTCAGCCGCGAACCGACGTCGTCCGAACGAGCCCGCCTGTCCATGGCCGTGGAACAGGCGGACAACCAGGAAGAAGCCCTCGGCGACCTCTTCTGGGCCGTGCTGAACTCCAAGGAGTTCATGTTCAACCACTGATGCCATGAGAAGCACCTCGCGCATGATCTCGGCGGCGCTGCTGATCGTCTCCGTCGCGGCCGCCCAGGAGAAGGTGACCTACGACGAACACGTCCGGCCGATCTTCCAGCAACGCTGCGGCAAGTGTCACAACGCGGAGCGCAAGCGCGCGGACTTCGACGCGCTCACGTTCCAGGGGGTCATGGCCGGGGCGAGCACCGGGGAGGTGGTCCAGCCCGGTCAGCCGGACGACTCCCGGCTTTATCTGCTGGTGGCGCACCTCGAAGAGCCGGTCATGCCGCCCGGCAACTCGCGGATTCCGGACGCCGAGCTCGCCACCATCAAGGCCTGGATCGCCGGAGGGCTGCTCGAGAACAGCGGCTCCAAGGCGCGGAAGCCCAAGAAGCGCGGCGTCAGCCTCGCCCTCTCCGCGCCCGCCACGGGCAAGCCCGAAGGTCCTCCTCCCATGCCCGGGGACGTGCTCCTGGACCCGGTGCTGGTGACGGAGCGTCCGGGCACCATCACCGCCCTCGCCCACAGCCCATGGGCTCCCCTGGTGGCGCTCGGGGGCCAGAAGCAGGTGGTCCTCTACAACTCCGCGACCCTGGAGCTCTGCGGGATCCTGCCCTTCCCCGAAGGCGACCCCAAGTCTCTGAAGTTCAGCGGCAACGGCCGCTTCCTCCTGGTGGGTGGCGGGAAGGACGCCAGCCTGGGCGTCGCCGCGCTCTTCGACGTGACCACCGGGCGGCGCGTGACCCGCGTAGGCAAGGACGCGGACGCCGTCTTGTCCTCAGATATCACGTCGGACCAATCGTTGATCGCCACCGGCGGCCCGGACCGACTCGTCAAGGTGTTCTCCATCGCCACCGGTGACGAGGCGTACCGGATCAAGAAGCACACCGACTGGGTGACCAGCGTCGCGTTCAGCCCCGACAGCGTGTTGCTCGCGAGCGGAGACCGGGGCGGCAACCTGCACGTCTGGGAGGCCCGGGACGGCGGTCGTTTCTACGATCTACGCGGCCATCGTGGGGCCATCACGGCCCTGTGCTTCCGCACCGACAGCAACGTGCTGGCATCCGCCAGCGCCGACGGCACCGTCAAGCTCTGGGACATGCACACGGGTCGCCAGATCCGTTCATTCACGGCTCACGGGGGCGGCGTGGAGGACGTCCGCTACTCCATGACCGGGTCCATCGTCACCGCCGGCAGGGACCGGCGAGTGAAGACATGGGACGGGAACGGGAGAGCGACCCGTCAGTTCGACCCCTTCGACGAGTCCGCCCTCGCCGCCACCTACGACCACGAGAGCAAGCGGGTGGTGGGGACCGACTGGAAGGGGACCGTGCGCGCATGGGACGCTGCCAAGGGCGACCACCTCGGTGACCTGGCCGCCAATCCTCCATCCCTGGCCAGGCGCATCGACGACCTGAGCCAGGCAGTCTCCGGGCCCGCCATCCCCTCAAGCGTCACCGCCCTCCAGCAGGCCACGGCGGCGTCCGCAAAGGCCGCAGACACGGAGTTGAAAGCCCTCCGCGCACGCAAGGCCGAGGCGGACGCGGCGGTGAAGTCCCATCAGGCAAACATCGCCGAGTTGACCCGGCGACTCGACGAGAGCCGGAAGGCGGTGAAGACGGCGAACGGCTCGATCCCGAAGCTGGAAGCCCGCATCCCGACTCTGGAGTCCGCCCTCAACACCAGGCGCGCCAGGGGCGCGGAGGCAGAGACCGCCTCCAAGCTCGCGGAACAGCGGGTGACCGAGCGGGCGGCGCTGGTGACCGCTCAGAAGAAGGCGGCGGAGACCGCCCGTGCCCTGTCTGACCGATCCGGCAACGACGCGGACCTGAAGCGCGCCGCGGAGCTGGCCGCCCAGGCGGTGCAGGCCATGGAGGTGGCGGAAGCCAACGCACGCAAGGCTCAGGCGGAGGCCCTGACCGTGCGAGATCGGCTCCGCGCCGAGGTGAAGGCGGATCAAGCGGCCCTCGAGAAGCGGAAGGCCGAGTTGGCTGCCGCCCGGAAGACCCTGCAACGAGGCGCCGCCATCGAGTCCGAATGCGTGCCGAAACGAGAAGCCGCCACCGCAGCCCTCGCCACGGCAGAGTTGAAGGCGGAGGCTCTGACCGCCCCCCTGGCGGCCATGGAGAAGGTGACCGCCACCATCCTCACCCAGGCGAAGGACGCGGAGAAGCTGGCCCAGGAGATCGGCCAGATCGCCGCCCGCCTGACCCGGCTCCGCGCCGCGCGGGTGTTCACCGATCTGTATTACGCCCGTGAGGAGCTGACCGCGGCGACCCTGCTGGCAGAACGAAGGGCCGAAGACCTGAAGGACGCAAGGGCGACCCGGTTGTCCGCTGAGAACCAGCTGCTCGCCGCCGAGGCCGCGCTGGATGAGACCAACGGCACCCTCGCCCTCGCCCACCAGTCCATCAAGAAGGCGGACACCGACATCGCCACGGCGAAGCAGGACGAAGCGCTCAGGACCCGTGAGCTGGACGCCGCCCGAAAGGCCACCGAGCGATTGGAGGCGGCCGTGGACGCCGCCACGGAGGCACACACCGGGTACCAGGCGCCGCTGGCGGAGCGCCAGCGGGCGGCCACCGCCACGACCAGCGCTCGCATCGCCGCAGAGCAGAAGGTCGCTGAAGCAGAGGCTTCCCTTGGCAAGGCGAGCCGGGCGCTGGACTTGTTCACAGCACAGGAATTGCGCCTACGGGAGTCCATCCGCGAGCTGGACGCCAGCTCCCGCGCCATCAACACCGAATTGCAGCAGCAAGGGACCGTTCATGACAACCGCGCAGAGGTGACCCGGCTCGAGGCCACGCTCCGGTCCTTCACAGACCAGTCCACGGAGCTGCGCGCACGGCTCACCGCTTCCGAATCACGCCATGGGTCCCTCATAGCGGCCCGTGACGTGAGTGACTCACGGCTCCGTGACCAACGGGTCGCTCGCGACAACGCTGCCACGAGACTTCAACAACTGAGAGACCAGGCAGCGGAGCTCCGCGATCGTCGCCTCCGGCTGCTCGACACCGCCAGAGAGTTGGGCGGGAAGATCTCGCAGCAAGGCGATGACCCTGCTGCCCTCACCGAGCTCCGGCGAGACCTCGGCAAGGTGGCCGGGGAGGCCCTGGAGCAGACCTGGGAGCAGGTCCGGGCCGGTCGGCGCACCCGAACCCAGGCCGCGACCGTGGCGGCCCTCTCTCGGGTCCTCGACGCCAGCGCTTCGGACCGCGACGCCACGGTTGCGGATGCGGACGCAGCCGCTTCGGAGGTGGAGAACCTGCGAGAGTCCATCGTCAAAGTGACCTCGGAGCAGGAGAGGATCAGCGGCAAGATCCAGGCCATGAAGCGCGCCGCCACGGCCTCCCCAGAGAGACTCGCGGCTGACAAGGCCCGCCGGACGACCCTGCTCCAGAGGCTCCAGGCCCTCGAGGTCCGTCGGACGGAGCTTCGAGCCCGGACCACCGAGCTCCGTGCTCAGCGGAAGCCGTTGACCGACGCCGTGCACACCAACCAGGACCGTCTCCGGGCCCACCGCCAGGAGGTCGCAGCTCGAAGCGCCGTGGAGAAGACCGCCCTCACAGAAGCCGCCGCGGCCGCGGCAGAGCTCCGCCGGCTCAGCGCCGCCGTCGAGACGGCGAAACGAGCCCGGGACGAGGGAATCGCCAAGGCAGCAACCGCCGCGAGCGCCCTGGAGACCAGCCGCGAATCGGTGGCCAGGTCCGTCGCGAACCGTGAGGCCGCTGCAGCAGGATTGACCGCGGCCCAGGCCTCACTGCAAGCGGCCACCGACATGGTCCGGCAGCGGGGGGAGGCAGCCCGCAACAGCCGCCAGGCGGTCCGCAGCGCCGAGGGCTTGCTCGAGGACGCCGCGACGCAACGACGCACCATCCAGCAACGGGTCTCCGCGCTGGAAACCGCCTACAAGCAGGCGCAAGAGAACAACTGAGCCGTCGCCTGTTTCGGGCTGACGCTCACGCGGTCGCAGCGCTCGCCACCGCGGCCACGACCTGATCGTGCAGGACCCCGTGGGTCGCGATGATCCCGCGATTGGCGGAGAGGTGGGCGCCGAGGCTGAAGTCCAGCGCTGCGCCCTGGGCGTCCGTCACCGCACCCCCGGCCTCCTCCACGCAGATGAAGCCGGCCGCGTGATCCCAGACCTTCTCCTGGTAATCCCCTCGAGGCAGCCGCAGGTACACCTCGGCCTCACCAGATGCCACCACCGCGTACTTGCACTGGCTGTCGATCCGGACGGGCTCGGCCTCGACTCCGAGGTCGGCCTTGACCCGCGCCGCCACGTCGTGGGCCGAGTGGGCAGCCTCCACGGACTCCACCATCCTGAGGCGAGCCGTGTCCGCCACGGAGCTGACCACGATGCGCGACCACCCATGATCCTCCGCGAGCAGGCTGCCGCGCCAGGTCCCATCTCCTCGCGCCGCAGTCATCACGACCCCGTCCTCACCCGCACCGAGAGCAGGACAGCCCAGCACTCCGGCCACCACCTGCCCGCTCTCGATCAGCCCCAAGGCGACGGCGTACTGGTCTCCCCGCAGATATCCCTTGGTCCCGTCGATGGGGTCGAGGACGAACCGCCGCTCCGCGGTGGTGGCGTCCGCGTCTGGCTCGAGCCCGCGCCGGACATCATCCAGGGTCATGTCCGGACGGGACAGGTGCACCGCCTCCACGACCCTCGACGCGAACTCCGGGTCGGCGAGCAGGCTGGCGTCCTCCTCACCCAGCACGGGGACTCCGGGGAGGTGCTCGCTCAGCCGCTGGCGCACCACGGCCTGAGCTGCCAGGTCGGCCACGGTCACGGGTGAACGGTCGTCCTTGGTCCGAGAGCTCTCCGGCATCAGGACTTCGCGGACACCCTGGGCCAGCCTACCGGCGTCCACCACCGCCGACACCATCACGTCTCTGAGATCTTGCGAGTCCACCACGCTCAAGCCTCCGAATCCGGCAGGTCCACGGTGAACGTCGAACCTTCCCCCACGGACGAAACCACATGGACCAGTCCGCGGTGCAACTTCACAAGGTGCTTGACGATGGCGAGTCCGAGACCGGTGCCCCCCATCTCCCGCGAACGAGCCTGGTCGACACGATAGAACCGATTGAAGATCTTCTCCAGGGAGTCCTGCGGGATACCCGGACCCGTGTCCCGGACGGAGATGCTGACGACGGCCCCGTGCTGGCGCGCGGACACGATCACGGCGCCGCCGTTCGGGACCCGGTTCAGAGGGGGCAGGTCACGGGGGCTTGTATCTGAACGCCTTGGCGAAGGGGTCAGACTCCGTTGCCTTCATCTCGCGGGTCAGGGGGTCAGGCTGGGAGGCGTCCGAGATCACAACCGCGAACAGCAAGACTCTGTTCAGAGAGACCCTCGCCATTGAACCGGGCGCAGGACGTCAGTCGAACTTGTAGCCGATTCCGCGAATGATCTTGATCCGCGTCGCCGCATCATCACCCAGCTTCCGCCGAGTGTTCCGGATGTGCACGTCGATGTTGCGATCCACGACCACCACGCCCAGATCCGGCCACGGACCAGCGCCAGCCCACGCTCGCCGCCCTCCGCAAGATCCACGTCGAAGCCCTTCCGTTCCAGATTGAATCGGACGAGGTCACGGATATCCGTCTCGTCTTCGATGACGAGAATCCTGGGTTGGGTCAGGACCTCGTCCTCACCCGCCTTCGTGTCCGCGCTCGACGTGGAACCGTTATTCATGACAAAGAGCCGCTACTTGATCACCTGTCAGGGGAACGCCCGGCATCTCCTGAGCCCTTGGCCCAGGCCAGCTGTTCGGCCAGCTCAGGCGTGAGCCGGCCGTCCACGCTCAACTTCTCAAGGACGGCGGCCACGCGCTGACGCTGATCCAACCGCCGCAGGGCGAGGACCAGTGCATGCACCGGGTCCAGGGAATCGGGCGCGTCCACAATCGCCAGCTCGAGGAAGCTCACCGCCGCCGCCGGACGCCCCGACAGCAGCTCAGCCATTCCGGTGTGATAAGCAAGATTGGGTAGGTCAGGTTCCCTGCGCGAGGCGGCGGCGAACATACTCCTCGCGGTGGTCGCGTGCTGGAGCCTGATGCTGCCGGAAGACACCTTGGCTGCCTCCAGGTGGGTGCGACCGAGGAGGTCCTGGGCCGCCGCTGTTCGTGGGGCCGCGGCGTAGGCCAGCTTCATGGCCCCGTCCACCAGCTCCCAGTCGGCCGACCGCAAGCCACAACGCACCAAGCCGACGCTGGCGAAGAAGGGGCGCGGGTTCATCCGCGCGGCCTGCTCGAACGCCGCCCGAGCCTCTGCCACCTGCCCGGCTTCGAGCATGGCCTCAGCGCGCTGCTCTTGCAGAGTCGCGGCCGGGAGACCGCGCTCCGTGGGGGTCGAGCAGCCGAGGCAGGTCAGGACAACGAGAATGGCCATGGGAGTCCCTACGAGTTTCACTTTGCGGTCCGAATGAGGGAGCATCAAGGGCAGCCTGGGGTCTGCGACGCCCGAAGGCCGTTAAAATATGATGAACGGGAGCCGAATGAACCGGGGTTGGCCGGCCGGCCGCCCGTTCCTGCTCGTCGAATTGTATCGGGAGATCACTCCAATGGACGTACTTGAGGCCAGCGGTTTCGGGCCGACCAACTGGTTCTGGCTGATGGTGATCACGTGCTCTGCGATGTGGGCTTTCGTGTCCATCGTCCGCATCATCACCGAGGCCATCGTTCGAGTTCGGTCGGAGAAACACAAGATCGAGCGAGAGTATCTCCAGGAAATGATGGCCGAGATCGCCGAGATCAAGCAGCGCCTGCATTCCCGCCAGGAGACCGGTCCCGAAGGCTGATCGGACGCCTGGTCCCCCGTTTCCCAGCCCCGGCGCCACCTCGGAGCCCTTGCGGTAATCTTGAGGCATGACGGATGTGGCCGAGACCCTCATCGCGCGCCCTCGCCCCGAGCTGGAGGTCGCAGCGGATGACGCCCGCGACGTGCAGGTCACCGTCCTGCTCCCTGCCCTGAACGAGGCCCGCGCTCTGCCGGTTGTCGTGGACGAGATCCGCGAAGCCCTGGCCGGTGGTCCGTCCAGCTACGAGATCCTCGTGGTGGACGACCACAGCACCGACGGGACCGATGAGGTGGCCGCAGGCCTCGGCGTCCGCGTGGTCCGCCGGGCCATTCAGGGAGGTTCCGGGGCCAGCCGCAAGACCGGGATCATGGAAGCCCGCGGAGAGACCATCGTCATGATGGACGCGGACGGCTCCTACACCGCCGCGGACATCCCGGGACTGTTGCGCTGGATCCCCGAGTTCGACCAGGTCAACGGCGCCCGCACCAGCGAGCAGGGGACCGTGAAGTTCCTCCGGGTGCCGGCCAAGTGGATGATCCGGCAGCTCGCCTGCTGGCTGGCGCGCTCGCGGATCCCCGACCTGAACACCGGGATGAAGGCCTTCAAGCGCGACATCATGCTGCGCTACCTGTGGGTCGTCCCGGACGGGTTCTCCTGCGTCACCTCCATGACCCTGGCGTTCCTCACCAACGGGCACAGCGTCAGGTATGTGGACACCACCTACAAGAAGCGCATCGGCGAGTCCAAGTTCCACCCGGTCATGGACACGAGCCGCTACATCGCCACCGTGTTCCGGATGGTCATGTACTTCAGGCCGCTCCGCGTGTTCGGCCCCGCGGCCCTGATCCTCTTCCTCGGCGCGCTCGCCAAGACGACCCACGACATCACGGGGGTGGGCGAGGGTATCCAGCAATCCACCATCATCATCTGGATGACCGCTGTCATCGTCCTCAGCGTCGGCCTGCTGGCTGACCTCATCGTGGCCCAGAAGCGCCTGACGTGAAGCCTCCCGCTACCGCCCAGTACCTCGACCACGCGCTGCCACTGATCCCGGACCTCCTCCAGCTTCTGGATCGGGATCCGCTGAGCCCCACCGCCGGGTGCTTCGACCGTCAATACTGGCACTACCGGACCATGGACTTCCCCTCCGGGATGAGCCAGGAGTGCGTCCTGCCGTTGGCCCTGGTCTTCCGGCACCCGCTCCCCGACAACCCGTATTTCGAGCAGGAGCGTGTCCGGGAGTGGGTGCTGGCCGGCATCCACTTCGCCCGGCGCTCCGGCCACCGGGACGGTAGCTGTGACGACTACTACCCGTTCGAACGAGCCCTCGGGGCGGCGGCCTACTCCCTGAACGCCATGGCGCAGGCGTACCGGGTGATCGACGCCAACGACCCGGACCTGGAGGAGTTCCTCTCACTTCGGGCGGACTGGATCATGAGACACGACGAGAGCGGCGTCCTGGCCAACCACCACGCCATCGCCGCCAGCGCCCTACAGTTCACCGCGGAGATCACGGGCGATCAGCGCTTCGCAGACGGCGCCCGGAAGAAGGCCGAGGAGACCCTCAGCCATCAGCACGAAGAAGGCTGGTTCAGCGAATACGGCGGCTTCGATCCTGGGTACCAGACCGTCACCGTCGACTTCCTGGCCCGTTACTGGAAGGCCTCCGGTGACGACTCCCTTCTAGATCCGCTCAGGCGAGCCGTGGAGCTGCTGGAATTGACCCAGCATCCGGACGGCACCATGGGCGGCGAGTACGGTTCACGCAACACCTACCACACCCAACCCCACGGGCTGGAGCTGCTGGCCCCACAAATCCCGGCCGCGAGACGCGTCGCTGACCGGTTCCTCGGCGCCCTGGCCGCAGGCCGCAGGGTACGCAACGACGACGACCGGCTCCGGGCCCACCACATCTACCCATACCTCCTGGCGTGGCTGGATCAGGCCCCGAGAGACGAACCGACGACCGCACCGCAACCGCCCCCCCAACGCAAGTACCTGAGCGGCTGCGGGTTCCTCATCGACCGCTGCGCCGAGCGCTTTCTCATCGCCGGCGCCAGCAAGGGAGGGCCGTTCCGTATCTACGACCGGAACGAGCTGATCGCCAACGACTCCGGCGTCGCCGCCGTGTTGAACGACGATCAGGTGCTGGTGTCCCACCTCGGTCTCCGCGCCACGGTCACTGACGAAGACGGGGTCCTCACCACGGTGCAACCGCTGAGCGCAGCCCGGCACGAGGTCATGACGCCGCTCAAATCCATCCTGCTACGAATCGTGATGCTCGGATTCGGCCGGTGGTTCCGGAACACGATCCGGCGCTTGCTGCAACGACGGCTCATCAAGCCGGCCAAGGCCGCGCCGATCACGCTGACCCGGCAGATCGACCGGACAGAAGACGGGTTCCGTGTCACCGATGACATCTCACGAGGCGCTTCAGGCCCACGAGTCAAGAGTCTCCGACTCGGTGTCGGCCAGACATCCTCGTACACCGCCGTGAGCCAACCATGGGACCCAGCCTGGCTCCTGCCCTGGGTAGACCTGGATGACGAGGTCGAGAAGCTCAACAAGGACGGCCATATCCAGGTCACGCGGCAGTTCTGAACCGGTCCGCAAATCGCCGCAATCTCGGCAGAGGCACGGGCACGGCGGTGCGGGAAGGCCGCTCCACCTTCGAAAAGAGCCCGCGCGGATTCAATCCGACGCGAGCTCTCTCCACCCAATTCACTGCGCCGCCTCAGGACGCAACGCTCGATCAGTTGATCAAGTACACCGACCCATCAGAGGTGGGAAAGTTGGCGTTGGTCCAACCAGCGGGGACCGCGCCCCCAGGGTTGGCCTCATGCACTGAGTCGCTGGCGGCGGTCCCGACCTGCAGACCGGCCCCCGCCAGGGTCGAGAACGAGATGCTGCCAGTGGCCGTGCCAGCGGCACCGTTGCTGATGCCCGTGAGGCTGCTCGTTGCGTGCTGTGGGGACGGCGTGTAGTTGGCGATGGTCGTGCCGCCCGTGTCGTCGAACACGAAATCAAAGCTGTTCAACGTGCCTGACTGCCCCCACTCCGGCACGTTGATGAACTGAACCGTGATGTCGTTGGCGTTGGGCACCACCTGAACCGTACCGCCGCTGTTGGGAGCGAGGTCCGACCAGACACCGGCGACCCGGGGCATCTCCGCTTCGAACTCCATCACCGTAGGCGTGAAGTCCGGCGATCCGGTGCTGAAGCTGACCGAACCGTTGGAGTTGACGAAGAAATCGAAGTACGTGGTGCCGTAGAAGGAGATCCCTCCGAAGCCACACAGCGGCGGCCCCGTGTTGACCATGATGCTGCCGTCATCCGGGAGGTTCAGGACCTGTGTGGACGCACTACCGGGCACGATGTCCAGCTGGTTCGCCTGGCTGAGGGTGAATCCGTCCGCGCTGCCGGGGTTGCCGATGAGCGCCTGACCAGAGGCGGTCAGGGCGGTACCCGAGGCGAACGCCAGGGACGTCGGCGCGAACGAGGACGTGGCGAGGTTCGGCGCCGTGACCCCATTGAGGAACGTGATCGCCTGGGTCAGGTCCAGGTTCACCACCTGGTTACCTCCGGTGACCGTACCGCTGCCGATGACGCCAGGGACCAGAGCTCCGAAGTAGTAACCCATGTCCCAGGGGTTGCCCACGAGGCCGCCTGCGAAGTTGACGTTGGCCACGCTGTTGGTGCACTTGGTCGCAGCAGCAGGAGCGTAGCCCGACGTGAAACTCCCTGAGATGTCCATGCTGAGCTCGAGGCTGTTCAACTGGTAGAGAGGCGT
The DNA here is from genome assembly GCA_964507445.1 of uncultured Isosphaeraceae bacterium. Lineage (GTDB taxonomy): Bacteria > Planctomycetota. Next base: position 429,312 of record CAZDQF010000002.1, on the reverse strand, counting down.
CGAATACGGGAGCTCGATCAGGCCCGGCAGCAACACGTTGTTGTTGGTGGCGTTGGTGTCGTTCCACTGGCCGGGGCACAGGGAGTCCATGAACACATAGTCCTGGTTAGGCGCGGCAGACGCGGGCTCGCCAGGGCACCAGTTGGTGTAGGACAGCGGGTCGCCCGTATCCCAGACGAAGTTGCCCTCGGAGAGCTCGTCGGAGAGTCCGATCCAGTAATCGCCGGTGAAGTTGGCCTGGAGGAACGCGTCCTCAGCGGCGTCGTTGATCGCCACCAGGGTCCCGCCCAGTTGAGCCGCGGCGAACCGGGCCTGGAGCAGGTTCTGTCCGGGGGCGGTCAACAGGTAGGCGTGGCCGTTGGTGGGGTTGACCACCTGCCCCAAGCCGGCCGGAACCACAGCGACGAGTGACAAAGCGAGCACAAGGAGAATCAGACGCATGGCATTCAGTTCATCTGGATGATTGAGGGTGGATTGACCGTGACGGCACGACGCGCGCAGGAGAAGCGCGCCCAGACCCGTAGAGCGTATCAAACCCGGTCAAACCCACCGTCAGCTCCTCAAAGAAACGAGGGCTCGGTGGGTTGGGCCGGACCCGGGCTCAGGCGGAGGCCGCCTCCTTCATCTCGTTGAGGGTCTCCTGGAGCGCCGCCTTGGCGTCAGCGAAGAGCATGTGGGCGTTGTCCGCCTCGAAGAGCGGGTTCTTCACGCCGGCGTAACCCGGGCTCAGAGAACGCTTCACGACGATCACCTGCCGGGCGTCGTGGACGTTGAGGATCGGCATACCCGCCAAGGGGCTCTCCGGATCGTCCAGGGCCGCGGGGTTCACCACGTCGTTGGCTCCGAGGACGATGGCGACGTCGGTGGTCTTGAACTCCGGGTTGATCTCGTCCATCTCCACCAGCTGCTCGTAGGGGACGTTGGACTCTGCCAGCAGCACGTTCATGTGCCCCGGCATGCGTCCCGCCACCGGGTGGATGGCGTACTTCACGTCGGTGCCCTGCTGCTCGAGAAACTCCCCGAGCTCCCTCGTCACGTGCTGCGCCTGGGCCACCGCCAACCCGTAACCGGGCACGAAGATCACCGAGGAGACGCCGTCGAGCATCATGGCCAGCTCTTCGGCCCCGACGCTCTTCACGTTCTTGTAGTCCCGCGCGTCTTCGCTGCTGGCGGCGCCGGCGGTCTGGCCGAAGCCACCCAGCAGAACGCTCAACAGTGAACGGTTCATGGCCTTGCACATGATGTTGGTGAGGATCAGCCCGGAGGCGCCTACGAGCGCGCCTGAGACGATCAGCACCGGAGACTTGAGCACGAACCCGGTCATGGAGGCGGCCACACCGGAGTAGGAGTTGAGCAACGAGATCACCACCGGCATGTCGGCGCCGCCGATGGGCAACACCAGCAGGACCCCCAACACGAGGGCCAACAACGTGAGCACGATGCAGATCCCGAGCGCAGCGCCAGGACCAAGGACCCAGCCGACGAGCGCCGTCAGCACCAACGCCAGCAGGATCAGGCCTGCGTTGATGGGGTGCTGCATGCGGTAGACGACGGCGTTACTGCTCACCTTGCCGGAGAGCTTGCCGTAAGCGACGACGGAGCCCGTGAGGGTCACGCCCCCGATGAGGATTGAGAGAGCCAGCGCGAGGGTGGTGTCCCACCCCCCTACAAGCACCTGCAAGCTCTGGCCATGATCGTCCGGGAGTTCAGAGAACACGGTGCCGTTGAGGTTGACGAGGAACGCCAGCACGACGAAGACGGAGGCCGCCCCGCCAGAGCCGTTGAACAGCGCCACCATCTCCGGCATATCGGTCATCTCGACCTTCTTGGCGGCGATGGCCCCGATGGCGCCCCCCACCACCGCGCCGGCGATGATCCAGCTCCAGTCAACTCCGACCGCATCCGGCCTGGCGTTCAACTCACCAAGCGCGCCGAACACCACCAGGAGCATGGCCACGGAGGCCAGCTGGTTGCCACGCTGAGCCGTACGGACCTTGCCGAGCCGCTTGATGCCGGAGATGAAGAGGACGATCGCGACGAGATAAGCGATCTGGTACCAGTCGCCCATCACTTCTCCTCCTTCTTGCTACCGAACATACCCAGCATGCGGTCTGTCACCATGAAGCCGCCCACCACGTTGATCATGGCGGTGGCCACGGCCACGAAGCCGAGCAGGTTGGCGAAGAACGGAGACTCCGTGAAGTAGGCGCAGGTCATCGCACCGACGATGGTGATGCCGGAGATGGCGTTGGCGCCGGACATGAGCGGCGTGTGCAAGGTCGGGGGCACCTTGGTGATGAGCTCGAAGCCCAGGAAGATAGCCAGGAGAAACACGGTCAACCAGATCATGATGAGGCACCTCCGTGGCTCGCGATGGCTTCCTTGGTCGGCCCGTGACGGACGTCCCCGTCCTGGATGATCAGGGCGCCGTCAACGACCTCGTCTTCAAGATCGAGCTTGATCGCGCCCCCCTCCTTCTTGTCCACGACGTCCATGATGAGAGCGAGGATGTTGCGCGCGTAGACGCTGCTCGCATCCGTCGGAAGCAACGCCGGGACGTTGGGCTCACCGATGATGGTGACGCCGTGCTTGGTGACCCGACCCACCTCGGAGAGCTCGCAGTTGCCGCCCTGAGACACCGCCAGGTCGACGATCACGGACCCGGCGCGCATCTTCTCCACCACGTGCCCCGCCACCAGGCGAGGCGCCGGCCGACCCGGGATCAGAGCGGTGCAGATGACCATGTCGGCCTCCACGAGGTGGCTCTCGATGATCTCCTGCTGCCGCTGCTTCTGCTCGTCGGTGAGCTCCTTGGCGTAGCCTCCGTCACCGGAGGCCTCCACGGTCTTGATGAAGGTGCCGCCGAGGGACTCGATCTGCTCCGCCACCTCGGGCCGGATGTCCGAAGCCTCCACGATGGCGCCCAGCCGCTTGGCCGTGGCGATGGCCTGGAGTCCGGCGACGCCGGCGCCCATGACCACGACCCGCGCGGGCTTCAGCGTCCCCGCCGCAGTCACCATCATGGGCATGATGCGGCCGAGGGCGTCGGCCCCCATCAATACCGCCTTGTAGCCCGCCAGGTTGGCCTGGGATGAGAGCGCGTCCATCTTCTGGGCGCGAGAGATGCGCGGCACCGCCTCCATGGCCAGCACCGACACCTTCTGTTCAGCGAGGCGCTTCGCCCGCTCCGGGTCGTGAACGGACCACACGAACGAAAGCAGCAGGGCGCCCGCCTTCATTCGGCTGATCTCCTCCGCCTCCGGCGGATTCACCTTCACGATGATATCCGCGTCACTCCATCCGGCGGAGCCGTCCACGATCACCGCCCCGGCGGCCTCGAAGGCGCTGTCGCTCATGTGACTGGCGGCGCCAGCCCCTGATTCGACGACGACCTCGAGTCCCAGTTTCTTGAACCGCTTGACGGTTTCCGGGGTGGCGGCGACCCGCGTCTCGCCGGCCTGTATCTCTTTTGGCACGAAGGCCTTGGTCATGCTGTGGTTCCTGCGTCGAAGGACCGGATCTACATCTGTGCCCACACCTCGAGGCGGAGTATAGCGAGACCAGGGACCCTCAGGAACCACGGACCCGGGGGCACCCTCCGGACGCCCCCAGAAGGTCCTACCGCACCTCTATGGACAGACGATCCGTCAGGGACTTGATACCCGATCCGTAATCCTCGTGGAGCGTGACCGCAGCGGCGACGCATCGGACCCCGATCAAGGAGGGGTCGTTGGGGATCGGGACCGAGACCGTCGCCTTACCCTGAGCGGAGAGCGCCCCGATGGTACCCGTGAACACCGTCGAGGCCGGGTCCACGGACAACGCGAACAGCGGGTCGAGACCGTCCGCGAAGGGGTTCAGCGGATTCACCCACAGGGTCCGGGGATCACCAGGGCTCAACTCGGAGAGGCTGAACGGCGCGGGGTTCAAGGAGAACGGGACGGCGTAGAACATCCCGGCGTCCAACGGGATGCTGACGTCCACCACCAGGGTCCCGCCCAACACCGCGGCACTCACGAGCTCCAGGGACGACGACGCGGGCTGGGATAACGGGTCCATGGGGCTGCTCTTTGCCAGCACCTCTTCCCTGTTCCCGTGACCGTCACCGTCCAGGTCCCCGTCCGGGTCCACGACCCTGGCGTACTGCATGCCGGTGAAGTCTCCGATGTTGTAGTAGGCGGTGGTCGACAGAGCAGGGCCCGCGGCGAACTCCGACAGGAGCGCCCCGTTCGGGCTGTACTTCCGCAACGTGACCGTACTCGTGCTCGTGAGAACACCGGGGGCTTGCGCCACCCAAGCGTTCCCGAGTCCGTCAAAGGCGATGGAACCCGGGAAATAGAGGGCGTGGTGTTCAACAAGGCTACCGGTCTCATCGAAGATGGAGAGCCCGGAGTAGCCGCCGATCCAGACCTTCCCGTCGGGCGCCACCCCGATCAGGAGATTGGACCCACTTGAGATCGACGTGATCTCGTGGATCACGTTCCCCTGGTAGTCCACCTGGGTGGTCTTGTAGGTCTGTGGCCAATGGCTGATCGTCACCCTGCCCCATTCGTCAGCCCAGACTTGGTTGGGATAGCTGCCGGAGGGGGCCAGAGCGAAGAGGAGCTGCCCTTCGGATGTGTACTTGAGGACAGCCCCGAACCCTGGCCACCGATCGTAGACGTTGAGCCACAGGTCGCCGTTTCCGTCGACGCACATGGTCCGGATGTCGGAACCCTGAATCGAAAACTGCCGCACGATCGATCCCATCCCATCGAGGACCGTGACCGTGCTGCCTCCAGGATCACCCACGTAGACGTAGCCGTCGCGGTCGCAACACACGGGTCCCACCGTACTCGTGGAGCCCGAGGCCACGGGCCCGGCCACGTAGGTCCCCAGGACCGCCCCTGTACGACCGTCAATGTGGGAGACGGTGTTCGATCCGGCGACGAAATCTGTCGACCAGATGTTCCCGAGGCCGTCCACGCAGGTGCCCCAATTCCCCATGGGCAAGCCGCCGGCCACGACACCGCTGTTTCCCGAGAGGTCATAAGGCGTCAAACCGACCTCGCTCCGCACCCAGACCAGGTCACCGATCGTCTGTCCGGCGAGAGGCCATCCGGGAATCCAGAACAGGGCGATCAACCACACACGCATGGATAGCGACTTCATACTGTCCAGTCCTTTCCGCTCTCCGATCCAAAGAGCAGCGAGCGTCAGGAGCGCGCACCCTCCCTACGATCCGGAACTGACCTTCGACAAGAAAAAACGCAGACGACCTGTCACCGGTCCAACGGCGCCGGCGTGGGTCGTATAGGAGGGCGCTGCCTTGCTTCGGCGCGCGACCGCATCACAGCACCTCACCGGTGTCCGTGAAGAAAGGCTGGTTCCATGCGTCGAACACAGGCACGACTCGTCCTCCTCATCACCCTTGTGGTTCCCATCGGTGTCGAGACAGCTGTCGCCCAACACTGTCCCTTCCCACCATCCCAGAGCGGCTTCGTTCCAGGACCGGTCATAGGTCCCGGACCCGTCCCCGCTCCAACTCCCACTCCCACACCCGGTTCGACCCCCGAACCGCCATACGTCCCCGCCGGAGGTGGCACCCCCACGTTCACTCCCGTCGGCGGCGGACCTCCCCTACCACCGGCTTCCCCGGCGCCGGCTCCCGAACCGCCCGCACCCGAGCCTCAGGGTGGCACCACGCCCGCGGTCACCTCACGCGCGGCAGCCCCCAACCCCGGCAGGGGATTCGGCCCCCGGGTGCGAGCACGAACCAAACGGACGGTTCAGGTCGCCACCTGGGACTACTGGTGGAACCTCAACAAGTGGGACTACCTGCGGCTCATGCACCAACGCGATGGAACAACTCCATCCTTCTCCGGCGATGAGGCGCAGCCCGGTGGATTCGAGTCACTGAATCCCGAGCTCGTGCAGCGTCAGGTGATCCCGACGCTGAAGCGTGCCCTCAAGGACACCTATGGCAAGAACCGGGAGGCAGCCCTGATCGCCCTCGGAAAGACCGCCTCCCCGGTCGCTCAGCCAGACCTCATGGCGGGTCTCCGTCATCGGGAGGCTGCCATGCGCGACGCGGCGATCCTGGGCCTGGGTATGGGGGGACGCCCCGACGCCGTGGCGCCCCTCACCTCGATCCTGCGGGACCTGCCATCGGGTCGGCGCCTGCTGGGTGACCCCACCGTCCGCGTCCCCAGGCGAGCCCGCTACCATGCCGCGTTCTCGCTCGGGTTGCTGAAGGACGCCGCGGCCATTCCGCATCTGACGCAGCTGCTCCGCGGAGACGAGGACGACACCCTGCGCGTCTTCGCCGCCGCAGCCCTGGGGGTGCTGGGGGACCGGGAAGCCGTGCCCTTGCTCTGTGAGGTGGTCGCTGACAAGGACGAGAAACCGACGATGCGGGCGACCGCCGCCGTCGCCCTCTCCAAGATCCGCAGCGGCGGGCCCGCGGTGATCCGCGCGCTGATGACGGCGCTCGGGGACCGGGATCTTCGGGTCGTCCGTGGCGCCGTCGTCGCCCTGGGAGGGCTCGTGAGCCCGGATCAGGGCCGGGTAATCGAGCGCCTGTGCGCACGCGCCGAGCGTGGCGGCGACACCCTCACCCGCGGGCTCAGCTGCATCGCCCTCGGACGCATCGGAGGCGCAGAGGCTCGTCGGATGTTGAGCAAGCAGCTGCGCTCTCAGCGCCCCATCAGCGGCTACGCCGCCCTCGGCCTCGCCCTCTCCGCGCGCGGCGGGTCCGTGGAGCCTACCGCCCGGATGCTGCGAGAGGCCCAGCGGGTGAACAAGAACCCCAACACCAGGAGCGCTTGCTCCGTCGGACTGGGCTTGCTGGCGTCACGGGCGGACTTCGCTCGATTGACCGTCATCGCCACCAAGGCTCGCAACCCGCAAGAACGGGCCTACGCCATGAGCGCCCTCGGCATGATCGGGGACCCGCGCGCCCGACCGGTGCTGCGGAAGGCACTCAAGACGTCCACCGATCCGTTCATCCAGCACGAGGCCGCGCTGGCCCTGGGGCTCCTGGGCGAAGACCGTCGGCAGGTGGCTGATGCCCTGGCCAAGACGCTGGAGAAGGCGGACCACCCCTACTTGCGAGCTGGGTGCGCGCTCTCGTTGGGGCTGCTCCGGGAACCGGCGAGCGTCGACCGGCTGAAGCACCTGGCAGTGGGCGTTCATGTGAACGCGGAGGCGCGGACATTCGCCTCCGGTGCTCTCGGCCTCCTGGCGGATCGTAGGGCGCGACCGGCCCTCTATCAGTTCCGCAGCAACAACCTCTACTACCTGGACCTACCCGAGATGCGACGGCTGATGTTGATGCTCTGACACCGAGCGTCCCACCAACGACAGAAGGCGGCGCCCCTGCAGGGTCGCCGCCTTCTTCTTCCACATCCGGGAGAGTGGATCAGTCGTTCCCTTCCGCCTCCATCTCGCCTAGGAGGGTGTGGATGGCGTCGTCCATCTTCTCGCCGCGCACGTTCTTGTAGCGGATCACGCCCTTGTGATCGAGGACGTAGATGGTCGGCCAACTACGCACGTTCCACTCCGTGGAGATGGGACCGCGCGTCCCTTCCGGACCGTTCCAGAAGCTGCGCCAGGAGATGTTCTCCTCCTTGATGCGCTTGCTGGCGTAAGCCAGGTCCTTGTCACTGTTGACGCCGATGAGAGCGAAAGGCTTGTTCTTGAGCTCCTTCACGAGCGACCGCTCGTGTGGGTACATGGCCCGGCAAGGGCCTCACCAATCGCCCCAGAAATCGATGACCACCACCTTGCCTCGATAATCGGAGAGCTTGAACTCCGTGCCGTCCATGTCAGCGCCCATGATCTCAGGAGCGGTCATGCCGATCTGCAGACGGGTCCGCTCGAACTCCGGAGCGGCGGCCCGCTTGGCGATCAAGGAGCCCGGGGCGAGCTTGCCGACCGCAGCCACGTCGGCGGCGTAGTCCGCTTCGTGTCCCTCGATGGGCTTACGAGTGCGGCCTCGGGTCAGGTAGGTCTGGGCGCGGGCGTAATGGGCCGCGGCCTTGATCTCGTCATGGGGGTTCTTCTCGATGACGTCTCCGGCGACCCTCCGCATGTCCTCCACCTCGTAACCCTGGCGAACCAGGAACTGAAGCGAGTCCATGAACGGCCCGATCTTCGGGCTGCCCAGGTGATGGTCGAGCAGGGTCTTGGTGGCCGCCTTGTCGGAGCCGCGGGTCGCCAGCCAGACGAGGAACGGGACCGCTCCGTCTGCCCCGGCGTGCTCCTTCGCGGCCGCGTTATAGCGGGCCTTGAAGGCGTCCATGTCCACGCGCTTGACGCTCCCGGTGATGCCCCGGAGCGTCTTCAGGTGTTCCTGCCGCTCGCTCGCTCTGGCCTTCCGATACGCAGCCAGCGCCTTCTTGTATTCATCGGTCTGTTGCAGACCGCGGACCTTGGCCGAGTAGGCGTCCTGCGCGGCCTTGAGCTCCGACGACAGCTTCTTGTACTCGGCGTCAGCGCCGGTTCCCTGCCCGCAGGCGAAGGGCACGACCAGCGCGAACGCGAGCGCCGCAATCATCCATCTCATGTTCATCGACTCCATGCTTGAGGTATGGGGACCACGGCGATCGAGGGGCCGAGGTCAACCCGATCAGGATAACCCGTAGCCTGGGACCCTGCTCGAAAACCACCCTCAGCGCCCGCGAGCGCGCAGCTCCATCACCAGCGCCTGCACAGACTGATTATCGGGGTCCAGGCGCAACCAGTCCTGGGCGTATCGCAGCGCCCGATCCCGCTGGCCCCGATCACGGGCGATGGTGACCAGGCCCTGGAGCACATCCCGATCAGCGGGGTGGCGCGAGTGGACCGACTCGAGGAGGTTCAGGGCCTCCGCGCTTCGGCCTGCGTCGTTGAAGGCGACGGCCAGGACGTAACCATGACGAGCCGTCCCCGGATCGAGGGACCAGGCTCTCTGCAAGGACGCCAGGGCCAGGTCGCGCGCCCCTTGCCGGACCAGGGCCAGACCCAGCGCGTGGTGCAACGCCGCGGCGGACGGCAGGCGCTTGAGGCCTCGCCGGAGCACTTCGATCGCTGCCACGTCATCGCCCAGGGCCCGGTGAGCGTCCGCCAGATTGGCCCACGCGTTGCGCGCGTCCGGGTCGAGCCGCACGGCGAGCTCGTACTCCGACACCGCCTCCATGTGGCGACCCCGGTCGACGGCCAGGAGCCCCAGGTTGTCATGAGCGAACGCCCGGTCCGCGTGCAGCCGCTGCGCCGCCACGTATTCTCTCAGTCCTTCGTCCCGGGCCCGCAGCGTGTCTTCGCCAAGTTCAAACCGGGAGACCGAAGCCATCGCCCGAGAGGCCTCCATCCTCACCGCCCTGGCCTCGTCCTCCATCAAGGGACCGGCCATGCCCAGCCGCTCAGGCGGCGGCAACGACTGCAGCTGCCGCGCCGCCGCCAGGCGCAGCAACGGATCGGCGTCACCGGCCGCGAGCCGCGACGCCGCCATGGTCTCCAGGTATCCGCCGGCACCCAGTTCAGCCAGGGCGGTAGCCCGGGCGATCGCGGGAGCCTCCACGTCCGACACCAGCTTCATCAACATGGAACCGGCCCGAGGCGAACCGGACCGTGCGGCGTGCAACGCCTCCCCGAAGTGTGCCGGCCGCTTGGGCTCCTCGTACCAGCTATCCATGGCCGCTACGGCCCACTCGGGGGACCTGTCCTCATGGCAGCCGTTGCAGGCGTTGGGGGTGCCGATCTTGACCGTCAGGTCCGGTCGCGGGACCCGAAGGCTGTGGTCTCGCCTGGGGTCCACCACCATGTAGTGCGTAGCCGGCATGTGGCAATCGACGCACTGAGAGCCCGGCGTACCCGGCTGATGGTGATGGTGTTGCTCCGTGTCGAATCGATCAGGCAGGTGGCACCTGTAGCAGAGCGCGTTGCCCCCTGAGCGCAGGCCGGCGCCGTGGGGTTGGTGGCAGTCCGTGCAGACCACGCCCTTGCCATGCATCTTGCTCTGGACGAAGGACCCCCAGACGTACACCTCGTCCTGGATCTGGCCGTCCGCGTGGTAGAGGCCCTCCCCCAGCAGCTCCGGTACCAGCTTGTCCAACAACCGCGGGGTGTGCACGTCGTCCGTGATCATGGTGCGACGAGCGTGGCACCGGGCGCAGGCGCTCACCTGACGGCCGGACGGCAGGTCTCCCTGCAGGTGCGCTTGCCCGGTGGTCTTGTCGATCACCCATCGGGAATCCGGCACACCGCGCAAGGATGTCACCAGCCCCATCTCCGTGGCGGACCCGGTATAAGCCCGGTCTTCTTCGTCCTCGCCGGCGTGGGCCGCAGCCCACTCCACATGTCGGGACCCGGGACCGTGGCAAGCCTCACAGCTGACGTCGATCTCCTTCCATGCGGTCTGGAACCGATCCGCTCCGAGGTCGTAGTTCCGGCGCAGGTCCGTGGTGTGGCAATCCGCGCACATGAAGTTCCAGTTCTGATGGGGCCCGGTCCAGTGGAGGACGTCGGTGTGCGGGATGGCCTCATCCGGATACAGGTGGTACCACCGCTGCCCCCCCTCCTCAGCGGATCGAGCGTCCCAGCAGAACGGCAGTGACTGCACGCGCCCGTCATCGAACTCCACCAGGTACTGCTGCAACGGCGTCACACCGATGGTGTAGCTGACACGGAAGTCCGTGGGCTCTCCATCCGGGCCTGGAGTGTGGACCCAGAACCCTCCGTCCCGCCGGAACATCCGAGAGGCGACACCGAAGTGCTCGAAGCGGTGGTCGTCAAAGTCGCCGAGGACGGTCTCTTCCGTCGCCTCCGCCATGGCGAGGTCGTGATGTGAACCCCGCCATGCCTCCTCCTCTTCCTCGTGGCATTCCGCGCAACGCCCGCGCCCCACGAACGTCGCCGTGGCCACGGAAGTGGTGACCTCGGACGACGTCCCATCCGCCGTCCGATCATGGAAGGCGAACAGGATCACCAGGGCGAGCGTTGAGGCCGCGGCGAGTGAGAGCAGGAGCAGACGCATGGAGCGCCGAGGATAGCACGCATGGAACGCCGCTCCGATCCTGGGGTAACCGTGGATCGGCTAAGCTCCCGGTCCCATGCAATGCACTCCCTACCTGATCGCGCTGGCGATCACCGCCTGCGGCGCCATCGGCCAGTCACCGATCGTGGCCGGGGCTGCCTCCGTAGCGGAGGAAGCCGCCCGTGGCCTCCTCCTCCTCGGTGAACTTGGATGCGTCTCATGCCATGACGCCGGAGACCGGGCGCCGCACCTGGTGCACAAGGTCGCTCCGGACCTGTCCCGCGCCGGAGAACGGCTCGACCCGGCCTGGATGCGAGCCTTCATCGCCGACCCGCAGGCGACCAAGCCAGGCACCACCATGCCCCACACCGCTAACGACGCGGACGCGGACGCCATCACCCACTGGCTGATGGCACGAGCGCGCAAGCGCCCCGCAGCCAAGGCCCCGGATCTGGCGGCGGCTGAGAGAGGCGAGGTCCTGTTCCACCAGGTGGGTTGCGTGGCCTGTCATGCTCCCGCGAAGGGCGACGCCCCCGGGTCACGGAAGTCCGTCCCCCTGCCCGCTCAGATGGAGGAGAAGTACACCCACGAGGTCCTCACCCGGTTCCTGAGGAGACCCCTGGAGGTACGACCTTCCGGTCGGATGCCCGACCTCAAGCTCGTCGGTCGGGAGGCCGACGACATCGCCCACTACCTGCTGCGTAATACCCAGGTACCGGGCACCCTGGGTTACGCCATGCATCGGGGCCGCATCGAGACCCTGAACGACCTGCACAAGCTGCCTCGGGAGCGCACCGGGTTGGCCGGCGGATTCGATCCGGAGGTGGCGAGACGAGGGGGTGACTTCGGGTTGGTGTTCAGCGGCTTCCTGCAGGTCCCCGCTGACGGTGAGTACCGTTTCTTTCTGCGCTCCGACGACGGGAGCCGGCTGAGCATCGACGGCCGCGTGATCGTGGACAACGACGGCCACCGCCGCAATCAGAAGACCAAGGACGCCGAGGGCTCCACGCCGCTCAAGGCAGGGTGGCGCCCGATCGAGGTGACCTACTTCCAACGGGTCAAGAACCGGGTCCTCGTGGTCGAGTGGGAGGGGCCCGGCATCAGCCGCCAGGAGCTCCCGGCCACGGCCCTGCGGAGCACCCGCGAGGCCGTGCCCACCCCGGCGCCCTTCGTGGTGGACGAAGCGAAGGCGCAGCAAGGCGCGGTGCTGTTCACATCCCGAGGCTGTAGCAGCTGTCACCGCGCCGAGCGTCCCAGCGCCCCGCCCTCCGACTCGCCAGCCCTCTCCGCTCTCCGCCCGGATCACGGCTGCCTCCAGACCGGGGCCTCCGCGACGGCTCCGGATTTCCGGTTGTCACGGGAGCAGAGACGAGCCATCAGCGCAGCCCTGGCGTACCTCAGGGGCGAGCCGACCCTCCCGGGAGCGGACGACCGCGTAGCGCAGCGGTTCGCGTCCCTCAACTGCTACGCCTGCCACGAGCGGGACAGCATCGGCGGCCCCGGGGATGACAAGGAACAGTGGTTCACTTCAGGCGGACACAACCAGGGCACCGAAGGGCGCATCCCGCCTCGCCTGTCCGGGGTCGGCGACAAGCTGAAGGAGCCCTGGCTCGCGCGGGTCCTGGACGAAGGCGCCTCCGTGCGGCCCCTGTTTCACACACGCATGCCGCGTTTCGGGCAGCAGAACCTGCGAGGATTGGCCGACGACCTGATCGCCGCCGACCGCGAGCCATCGCGACCACCGAAGGTGGCGGACAGCCCGGAAGCACAACGGGCCGCGGGGAGGCTGTTGATGGGCGCGGTCGGCGGGTTCAACTGCATCGCCTGTCACCACTTCAACGACAGCAAGGCGGCCACCATGCAGATGGTGGATCTGGCCGACGTCACGGACCGCATCCACGAAGATTGGTTCCAGCGTTGGATCCGCAGCCCCGGGGACTACAACCCGGGCACCCGCATGCCCACCTACCTCCCCCACGGGGACGTGCTCGACGCAGACCTTGACCGGCAATTCGCGGCCATCTGGACCTATCTCTCGGACGGACGCAAGGCCCTCAAGCCGCAAGGCGTCAGCCGCAAGAACCACGAATTGGCCATCGGCGGCGAGACCATCGTCTACCGGGGCAGGCTCAACCACGCTGGTTACCGCGGCATCGCCGTGGGACACCCGGAACGGGCCCACCTGGCGTTTGACGCGGAGAACATCCGCTACGCGCTGCTATGGAAAGGGCGCTTCCTCGACGTCCGCCCCCACTGGACGGGCCAGAGCTCCGGCAGCGTCGGCCCGAGGGGCAGCGACGTGATCAAGCTCCCGGAGGGCCCGTCCTGGACGACGCCGTCCGGTCCCGCGGAGACCCGCTTCAGGGGCTACCGGCTGGACAGGGACGACGTGCGCCGCCCGACCTTCATGTACACGGTGGAAGGCATGCGTGTCGCGGATCACAGCAGCGCCCTGAAGGACGGCGCGGGCATCGTCCGCACCCTGACCTTCGACGGGGCCCCGCCGAACGGACTGAGGCTCCGCCTCGCCAAGGCGGCCACGGGCAAGGGCGCGGTCAAGGTCTCCGTGAAGGGAGGAGCGAAGGTCCTCTCGGAGCTCAACGGCGCGCAGTTCATCCAGATCCCCATCAACCCCGGCATGCGATCCTTGGAGGTCACCTACCGATGGTAGTCCGCTACACCTGCCTCCTGCTGGCCCTCTCCGCTCCCCTCCTGGCTCAGGTCGAAGCGGCGCGAGTGACCCCCGCGGATGCGAGCCTGACGGAGCGGGAGAACGAGTACTACGCCCTCGAGGATCTCCTGACGCCGTGGACCACCACCTTCGAAGCCACGGGGTTCGCCCGCATGCCAGGTGGAGACGTCGCCATCTCCACCCGGCGAGGTGACGTGTTCATCACCACCGGGCTCGGCCGTCCCAACAAGGTCCCTGACTACCGGCTCTTCGCCAGCGGACTGCACGAGATCCTCGGCGTCGCCTACAAGGACGGGGCCATCTACGCCACCCAGCAGGGAGAGGTCACGCGGCTGGTGGATGAAGACAAGGACGGGCGAGCCGATCTGTTCGAGACGGTGAGCGACTCCTGGGGCTTCGGGGACTATCACGAGTTCACCTATGGCTCCCAGTTCGACCGGGAAGGGAACCTCTGGGTCGCCCACTGCCTCACCAAGTCCTACACCTCCGAGCGCCCGTTCCGAGGCTGGGTCCAGCGCATCACGCCGGACGGGCGCACCATCCCCACCTGCAGCGGACTGCGCAGCCCGGGCGGCGTCGGCATGAACAGCAAAGGGGACATGTTCTACACGGAGAACCAGGGCCCCTGGAACGGCTCCTGCGGCCTCAAGCACCTGCGCCCCGGGGGGTTCATGGGACACCCCATTTCATTCAAGTGGTACGAGCGGGCGCCCCACCTGGGTGGGCCTCCGAAGGTCCCCAACGGTGGCCGCGACATCCGCCAGCACGACGAGGTGAAGCGCGTCCCGGAGTTGATGCCGACCTCGATCGTCCTCCCCTACAAGAAGATGGGCCAGTCCGCGTCCGCCATCGTGCTCGACGACTCAGGCGGCAAGTTCGGCCCCTTCACGGATCAGCTCTTCGTCGCTGACTACACCCTCAGCCTCGTCATGCGCGTTGACTTGGAGCAGGTGAACGGCGTCTACCAGGGAGCCTGCTTCCCGTTCCGCCAGGGCTACGCCACCGGCTTGATCGGCATGGGCATGACCGAAGACGGCCACCTCATCGCGGGGGGCTGCGCCCGGGGCTGGCCCACCCGCGGCACCACCCCGTACGCGCTGCAGCGTCTGCGGTGGACCAAGAAGATGCCGTTCGAGATCGACGAGATGCGGGTCACCCCCGACGGCTTCACGCTGCTGTTCACCAGACCGGTGGACCCAGAGACCGCCACGGACCCGGCCTCCTACTCCATGACCTCCTACACGTACCGCTATCAACGGGTCTACGGAAGCCCGGAGGTCGATCACGAGGCGCCCAAGATCACCAGCGCGAAGCTGGACGGCGATGGCATGACCGTACGCCTCACGATCGACGGTCTCCGAGTAGGCCACGTCCATGAGCTCCACGCCAAGGGCGTACGCGATCAAGATGGACAGGGGCTCCTGCACACGGTGGCTTACTACACGCTCAATCAGCTGCCTTAGCCTGGCTCCCCGTGGACACACCCGGTTCTTGTTAACGTCGACTTGATGGCTACGCCTCCCCCGGATGATGCGCCACATGTGACGGCGAGCGTCCGATTCTCCCGAGCCATGCGGCTCCGGTGCGTCGTCTGTGGCTGCGGCGCCATGTTCACAGGCCTCGCCTCCATGCGAGATCGCTGTGGACAGTGCGGCTACAACTTCGCGCGGGAAGCGGGCTACTGGCTGGGCGCCATGTATGTGAACTACGGCGTGGCCGTCGCCCTGGCCATCTCAGCGCACCTGATCATGTCCGACGTGTACGACGTCCCGACCCTCTGGCAAGCGGTCAGCCTCGTCCCCCTCTCGGCCCTCTTCGTCATCTGGTTCTTCCGTTACTCCCGCGCGCTGTGGCTCGCCATCGACCTGATCTTCGATCCTCCCAAGGCCGCCGACTTCGACGACCGGGAAGACCCCGAGGGGCCCTAGAGGCTACGGGGTGGGCGCCACGTCCATCAGAGGCGACGTCCAACCGGGCACGGATACCATGGGGCATGCGATTCATCCCCTGCCTCATGCTCATGGTCCTGTTCGCGCCCTCCGTCTGCGCTCAGTACGACCCGGCGGCACCGGAGCCCATGCGCCCCCTCAACGGCACCCTCATCCTGGGAGGCGGCGGCCAGGTACCAGAGCTCGCCTACGCCGCGTTCGTGCGGGCAGCAGGAGGCAAGGACGCAAAGATCGCCTTCTTCCCTGACCCGGAAGGCGGGCCACGACACCGGGCCAAGATCGCCAGCCTTGGCGTCGAACAGGGCTCGAGCGAGCCCGTCCCCCTGAGAGACGCCACAGGGGTGTGGATCACCGCTCCCGATCCCGCCACCTTCGCCAGGACGGTCAAGGGCAAACCGGCAGAGACGACGCTGAGGGATGTGGTCCGTCGAGGAGGGGTGGTGGCGGCCAACGGACCGATCGTCCGCACCCTCACGGATGTCATGATGGACACCTCCGCCGCCCAGACGGAGCCTGCCGCCAGCGTGGTCTTCCGGGATGACCACGGGGCCGACGGTGTCCCGGCGGCGCTGAAGAGCAAGGTGACGGCCCACCCGGAGGTCGTGGCCCTCGGGATCGAATCGGACACGGCGGTGGTGCTGCAGCGACGCTGGATTGACGTCGTGGGAAGCGGCAGCGCCCACGCCTACGTCGCCGCTTCCAAGACCCGGCCGTTGCTGGTGGAGCGCATCAACCGCCGTGAGTCCCCCGTCAGCCAGAGACGAGGAATTCGGGCGCGCCCGCGCAGGTTGCCACGGCGCCGACCCGGCGACGCGAGCAGGTTCCGTCAACGCCGCTTGGCAGATCTGGTCGCGCTGAGCCGCAACGCACAGGCTCGCGTGGCGCCGACCTTCCCTGCCTACAAACCGGTTCCCCCAAACGTGAAGCACGGGAGCCTCATCATCATCGGCGGAGGGGGGATGCCGGAGGGGCTGATGAAGCGCTTCATCGAGCTGGCCGGCGGGCCGGATGCGCCCCTGGTGTACATCCCCTGCGAGGAACGCCCCTACATCGATCGGATCCCGAGGATGCTGCAAGTGTGGAAGCGGCTGGGTGCGACGGACGTGGATTGGCTGCACACCAAGGACCGGGCCGTGGCGGACGGCGACGAGAAGCTGCTCACCAAGCTGCGCCGAGCCCGCGGGATCTGGTTCGGAGGCGGTCGCCAGTGGAACCTGGTGGACTCCTACCAGCACACCACCGCTCACAAGCTGATGCACGAGGTGATCGCCCGGGGTGGGGTGATCGCAGGGTCCTCCGCGGGAGCCTCCATCCAGGCCAGCTACATGGTGAGAGGCAACCCCGTCGGCAACCTGGACCCCATGGCGGAGGGCTACGAGACCGGGCTGGGCTTCCTCACGGGGGTCGCCATCGATCAGCACTTCTCCCAGCGCAACCGGCTGGCGGACATGACCGCCCTGGTCGGTCGCTACCCGGAGGTGCTGGGGATCGGGTTGGATGAAGCGGCCGCCCTCGTCGTCAAGGGTACGGTGGCGGAGGCGGTCACCAACAAGGGCCGCAACGTGCTCGTCTACGATCGGTCAAAGCCGCTGCCGCCCGGAGGCAAGGACCACCTGGTGCTCCGGCACGGCGAACGGTTCGACCTGGCGGCGCGCGCGCGGATCACTGCCCCGAAGGACAGGTGATCCTCACGCAAGCGCGAGCGTCCGTCAGCGCTGCAGGAACAACCAGACGTATCCGGTGCTCTGCTCGTTCATGAAGGCCCTGCGGCTCCGGTAGTGGTCCGAGTAGGCCCTGCTCGCAGCGTCGCGGGAATCCTGATCGTCGGCGGTCCCCATGGCGTCCTGAAGTCGGCGACGCTCCTTGGACCAGCCCTCCATGCGCTGGCTGGCCTCCGCCTCGGTCAGACCCTCGGCCGGCGCCCGAAGCGTCACGTTGTCCCCCACCAGGAGGTCCAGGGCCCCGTCTCCGTTGACGTCATCCACCCAGACCCGGGTGTCCGGTCCGGGTCCCTTGAGGTCGTCTTCACTGACGAAGTCGGCAGAGCCTGATCGGCGCGCCGGCGCGATCAGCTCCTCGAACGGGCTCAACTCCGGGGTCTTGCCTGCGCCGGCTTCGTTGCGGGAGAGGTACACCCCTCCAGCGGCGGCCCCGGTCAACAGGTCCAGGTCCCCGTCCCCATCCCAGTCCACACAGAACGGGTCGCTGTGGCGGCCGCTCAACTCAAGGCGCTTCCCCCCGACCATCACGGCGGTGGGTTTGGGGTGGAACCGCCCCTTGCCCTCGCCGGTGAACACATAGAACGTGCCGGCGAAGTTGCCCACGATGAGATCCAGATCTCCGTCCTGATCCCAGTCCACGGCGGTCGGTCGCGTGCAGATGGCGTCGGTGCGTTGCACCTCGTCGCCGGTGATGATCAGCGGTTCCCCGTCGGTGCCCTCCAGGGCCTCGGCCGCCTTGAACCCGTCCTTCGTGCCGCGGAGCAGGAAGAAGAGGCCAGCCATGTCACGGGACTGACGGGAGTAGGAGCCGGAGAGGATGTCCTTGTGTCCGTCGCCATCAAGATCCACAAACTGTGGAGTCGAAGACGTGCATCACCAGACCCCCGGGACCTTGGCGATCTTGCCATCCGCCATCAGGAACCGGCCTTCGGCGTAGGAGCCGTCTCCCTTGTTCTCGAAGACGTGGATGCGTCCACCGGCGAATTGCCCTACCAGCAGATCCGCGTCCCCGTCCCCGTCGATATCCGCTCGACAAGGGGCGGCATAACCAGGGGCGGCCACACGGATCAGCTTGCCTTCGGACTCCAACCGGACGGGGGCATGGAAGGTCGGACCCGTGTCAGGTTCCGTCTGGGTGGCCACGCCAACGGTGAACAGCAGCGCGACGAGCGTCATGGTCATGGAATGAACCTCCTGTGAAAGAACAGCATACGGCCTGGACGGCCGATCTCGCAGGGTCTCGCGCCTGGAACCGACTCAGGGTCTGTTCGGCCAACCCAGGCGTCCCAGCAGGATGGACACCTCTCGCGGCGCCGGGCGGTCCGGGTCCACGACCGTCAGCGACACCTCATCCCCGATGCTCCTGCGTCTGACCTCCGTCAACAGCTCGTCACGGCTACGGATCGCGACCCCGTCGATGGCCAGGATCAGGGTCTCGGCGTTGAGCCCGGCTTCCGCCGCGGGGCCTTCGGGGTGAACGGGAACGGTCACCACACCGTCTGCTCCGTTCGGCAACCGGGCGATGAACCCCGCAGATTGGGACTCCAGGTCTTCCAGGCCACACCCAAGGGTCGGGCGGTCCACGTTCGCCTTCCTCGCGAGCAACCCGCGGATGGCGTCCGCAGGAGCCGCGATGGCCACGCCGGCGAACTGCCGACCATGGGTGATGGCCCCGGACTGGCATGCCACCACACGACCGTCCGCATCACACCAGGCACCACCGGACGTTCCCGGCGGCGCCTGCCCGTGGATCAGGAGCGCCCGGGCGTAGTCCCGGGTCAAGCCGAGGGGTTCGTAGATCGGCCTCGCTCGCGCGACGGTTCCGGTCAGCTGCAACCCGCTTCGATAGAGCACCGACCCCCACAGAAACACCGGATCACCGACCGCGGGCGCACGTTCAGTCAGCCGCAAAGCGGGATAGGGTTCGTCAGCCTGCTCCAATCGCAACAGCGCCAGGTCGTGCCCGAGGTCGTGGGCCAGCAAGCGAGCCGGCAATCGACCGAGGGTCGCAGAGCTCACCTCCAGGGCGTCCGACTTCGCCACCACTCCATGGCTGGCCGTGACCACGATCCCGGACTCGTCCGCGATCCAACCCGTACCGGCGAGATGTCCCCCCACCAGGATCTCGACGGACGCCGCCATCATCCTCTCGGAACCGGCAACACCCCCCACCACGGTCTCGCGCTCCCCAACGGTCGAACAACCACCGAGCAGCAGACATCCCAGGACGAGCGGCCGAATCATGGTCGTATGCTACGTATGGACTCTGCATATGGGAGTCTCTTCGGCGCGATCTCCTCATGCAGCGAGGGTACGACCCGCCCTTTTTCCCTCGTCTTGGTGCCGGTTTCGCTGACGCTCCTGTCTACACTGCTGAGGTGGACGAGGGCCATCGCGCCTCACGAACGACTCCGCGAACACGCGTACAGGCAACCGCACAACGCCCAGAATGCCGGGCAGGAGCTGTCCCCATGAACAACCACTCGGTCTCCGTCGTCCCCGCGCTCACCGCCCTGGTCCTCGCCTTTGCCGCGTCGCTTCCTGCTCAGACCCCCCCGACGGAACGGGAGAAGACTCAGGAACATCCGAACCCGGTCCGACTCCCACGAGTCTCGAAGGGGGTTCCGCTGAGTGAGATTCCAGCGTCGGACCTGATCGTGCTCGAGGTCGTGGACCCGGCCCACTATGGGAAGGGCCGTCCCGCCACGCCGCTGAACCCCGAGGCGCCACCGATCCTGATGGACGGAACGCAGGTGCGATCCCTCAAGGACCTTCGTGAACGGCTGCGCCTGGCCGCCAATCCCTTCGAATTCCCGGACACCGAAGTCTTCAAGAAAATGGGACGAGGACCTCTGGCGACCATCGATGGCATCCCCCGCTACCCGTCTCGAAAGACCCTCTTGATCCGCGCCGATGTCGCCCAGGCGTTCGGCTGGGTGCAGGCGATCATGCAGCAGTGCACGTCCGTTCCGGGCGAGGATTGGCAACAACTCCTCCGTAACGGGCCCGGGGGGAGCCCCCTGATCTACAAGATCCGGCTGGAGGCCGCGGAGGGGAAGAGACTGCCCGCTCACCTGCCGGTGGATCAGAAACTCGAGGAGGAGGAGGAATCCGAGGAGCCACCCAGGACCCCTCGCAGCCCCAAGCCCGCTGGGGGCAATGAGGACACGCGCACCGCCGTGGATCGCGGCCTCAACTGGCTCGCCGCCCACCAATCCGCCGACGGCTCCTGGGACAGCGACGGCTTCTTCCGCAACACCGGATCCCCCAATGAACCGGCATGCGATGGAGCAGGGCGCCCGCAGTACGACGTGGGCCTGACCGGGCTGGCGCTCCTCGCCTTCCTCGGCGCCGGCAACACGACCGAGAGCGGCCCCTACAAAGAGGTGGTCACGAACGGGATCAACTGGTTGCGGCTGCAACAGGCCAGCGACGGGTGCTTCGGCGACAGGGAATCACCTCAGTTCACCTACAACCACGCCCTGGCAACCCTGGCCGTGTCCGAAGCCTACGGGATGACCAGGGCGCGGAAGCTCCGCGGCGCCGCACAGAGCGGCATCGACTTCATCCTCAAGGCACAGAACCCCTACCAGGGCTGGCGCTACGGGATGCGCACCGGGGACAACGACCTGTCCATCACCACATGGATGGTCATGGCGCTGAAGTCTGGCCAGACGGCGGGGCTTGAGGTCGATGGTCGCGCCCTGGAGTGGGCCCGCGCTCTCTGCGAACGCTTGACCGATCCGAAGACCGGACGCGCCGGATACTCGCGACGCGGCGAGGGGATCGCCAGGAGCCCGGAACAGGTGGAGCGCTTCCCGGAGAGCCAGTCGGAGTCCATGACCGCGGCCGCCATGATGCTCCGGATCTTCACCGGTGAGAACCCCAAGAGCAGCCGTGCCATCCAGGCTGGCAGCCGGCTTTGCGACGCCCGACTCCCCGACTGGCGACCTGAATCCGGCGCCGTGGACATGTACTACTGGTACTACGGCACCCTGGCCATGTGGCAGGTCGGGGGTCGTCCGTGGGTGCGGTGGAACAAGGCCCTGACCACTGCCGTGCTCCCCAACCAGCGGACGGACGGGAACTTCACCGGGTCCTGGGACCCGATCGGCCCCTGGGGCGAGGAAGGCGGGCGGATCTACTCGACGGCGATGATGACCCTCTGCATGGAGGTCTACTATCGCTACGCCCGGGTCTTCGGCACCCAGAACGCACGCCGATCCACCCCATCCACGGTCACTCTGGTGCTGCGAGCGGACTCCGATGAGCCCGGCGCCCCTCTGGCCCGAACCAGCGTGTCCATCCTGGCCAAGCCCGGGGATCACATCCTGGGACGGGTACCCGGCCTCGTTCGTGCTGACGACAACCCGGATCAACTCGTGTGGGGCGGCGACTCCGAGCCCATCAAGGCGCGGATCCGGAGCTTCCTCCGCGAGACCCATGAGGCGAACCCGAAGACGAAGATTGATATCAACGCCGCCCCAACGGTGCCCGTGGCGTTCATCGCGGAGATCCTCGACTTCGTCCTGGAGGCGGGCTTCGAACAGCCCGGCTACGTGGGCCTCCCCGCCGAAGCTCAACGAAAGTTGGAGCGCCGCAAGGACAAGTAGGTCCGGTCAGATCGACCTCACTGGAGCATGCGTCGGTTGGCGGCGATGGCCGCCGCCACCACGTCCGTGCGCTCGTAGAAGTCCACGGCCACCACGTTGGGCCTCCATCCCTTCTCGAGCCACTGGGGGATCCAGAGCCCGGGCAGCTTGAACAACGGTCGGCTCAACGCCAACAGCCCGGAGAAGGGCGCGCGAACGATGGTTCCGGTCTCGGGGGTGAACGTCAGGTAAGCGCACTGAAACCGGCGCCGGTCACGCCTGCTGATCCGCGCGTCCAGCCTCGATCTCAACGCCTTCACATCGCGGGAGTTGGCCCACACCGAGTCCAGATCCGAGCGGCGCCGATACGCTCGCCGGCGCCTGGAGAACGCCGCGTCCTTGGACAACACCATCAGGCTCCGCTTCGATCGCCAGACCTCACCCAGGGTCCACGAGCCGACCTCCCCACGCAACCGCAGCAGGTGCCTGCCCAGCACGTCCTGCAGCAGCTTGTCCAGCTCTTCGTGGGCGGCGGCGGGAGGCATGGCCTGCATGTCCAGGAGGACGAACTCCCGCGGGTTCTGCCTCGCGAACCGGGCCACGCCGGCCAGGGCCTCCTTCAGGCCACAGGACACCAGACCGTGGAAGAGCACCAGCTCCCCCTCCGAGCGGGCGACCCGCAGGTCCAGGTACCGGATCCCACCCTTTAGCTGCTGCTCCAGGTTCTGCTCCTGGGTCTTGGCCCAACCAGCCGCCACCGATCCGAATCGAGCGTAGATGGGCGGCGCGCCGGGGGCCGCCCTGGAGTTCCTGTCGATGGCGTAGGACCCGGCGTCGTGGCTGCCGGGGAGGACGAGGTCCACCAAACGGGTCTTCGGGTGTTCATGGAGAAGATGACCGATCCAGGATCGTGTCTCCTGTCCGTCGACGGCGGACTGGGTGGCCGCCAGGACCATGAGCAGCCAGAGCCTCGTGGCGGCGGACGAACGGAATCGGGGGGACATGGCCACGATGATACCGGAACCCCCTCCCGTACCGGAGGGCGGTAACATGGCCTCATGGTTGCCCCGGCTCCGCTCCTCCCCCTCCTGCTCGTGACCGTTGCCGCGACCGTCACGAGCGCCCTGGGCCAGCAGCCGGCAGCGGAACAACCCAATCGCGCGGATGAGCCGACCATCCGCAAGTTCTCGCTCAAGCAGGCGGTGCGGTTCTCGGACACGAAGGTCCAGCAATGGGAACGCCAGCAGGGGTGCGTCACCTGCCACACCAACGGGCTGTACCTGGTGGCCCGAGCGGAGATCTCCACCAAGAGCTCCTCGTACCGGCGAGCCCGGCAGTTCACCCGCGATTACCTCAACCGCTACGTGGTGGACAAACAGGCACCCTCCGGGCAACGCGGCGCCGTGGAGGGTCTGGTCGCGACCACGTGCTTCATGGCTCTGAGCGACATGAAGACCCACAAGCGCCTGACCTCGAACACGCGGAAGGCCCTGGATCACATGTGGGCTCTGCAGGATGAGGACGGCGCATGGAGCCAGTGGCTCAAGTGTGGCTGGCCGCCGTATGAATCGGACGATCACTTCGGCGCCACCCTGGCCGCCGTAGCCGTCAGCGTCCTCCCTGAGTCCTATGCACGCACAGACACCGCGGCCGGCGGTATCAAGCGGTTGCTCAAGTGGTTGCAGGACAACCCTCCGCAGAACCTCCACCACAAGGGCATGATGCTCTGGGCAGCCTCCAACATGGACGGGCTGGTGGACGCCCCCACGAAGCGACGGTGGGCAGCGGAGTTGGTGGAGGCTCAGCGATCGGACGGCGGCTGGCGCCTGGTGGACCTGGGAGCGGGAGAATGGAAGCGCTCGGGAGACGACCGCGACGCCCTGCCCAGTGACGCTTACGCCACCGCCTTCGCCGTGTTCGCCCTCCGCCAGGCTGCGACCCCACGTGACCACGAATCGATCCGGACGGGGTTGGCCTGGCTCCGTAGAGACCAACGGCGCAGCGGACGCTGGTTCGTCCGTTCCCCCAAGCGTGACGGCAAGCACTTCATCAGCCACGCCGCCACCCTCTTCGCCGTCATGGCCTTCCGCAGCTGCGGCGAGAAGCTCTGACGGATTCCTCTCAGAATCCGGTCACATCCAACGACCAGGGATCACCTCCTCCTGACCGGCGCGTCCGCCGGCCGGCCCCATCGGAGATATCCCATGCGCTTCACCCCAGATATCCGCCTGCTGCTCGCCTGCGTTCCAGTCTTCATGATCCTGGGTGCGGCGGCTCCCTACGCCCCCTCCCAGGCCCAGATCCCCATCGGCTACACCATGGTGGATGACATGATCCTCCCCATCGGGGCGGTCTGGGGAGACAGCGCCTGGAACGCAACACCTTGGCCCAACGGAGTGGTCACCTACGGCTTCAACGCCAACGTCAACGCCGCCAACCAGAACGCCGCACGGCGGGCCATGGACGAGATCGAGGCGGTCTGCGGCGTCGTGTTCGTGCGTGGGACCGGCGGCGATCGCATCGTCTTCAACAACGCGCTCGTGAACAACTCATTCGTGGGGATGACCGGCGGCGCCCAGATCATCAACATAGTCAATTGGAATTTTCCATTCGTCATCGTTCACGAGATCATGCACGCGCTGGGCTACATCCACGAACAGTCTCGCCCGGACCGCGACATGTTCGTCACCGTAAACAACGGCGCCAACGGAACCCCCAACAACGTCCAGAACACGTGCGGGGCGAACCAGATGATGTCGTGCCAGAACAACTTCGCCATTGTCCAGGGCGTGACCCAGACCGCTACGTACGACTACAACTCAGTGATGCACTACGGTCCCTGCGCGTTCTCGATCAACTGCGCCACATCACCGACCGTCGTCGCGCCTCCCGGCGCACCCGCGGCGAACATGGGCCAGCGGCAGACCCTCTCGCTTCTGGATGTGCAGGGATTGCAGACGCGCTACGGGCTGCCCCAACCGCCCGTGATCACCAACCTCCCCTCCATCGTCACCGTCGGCTCCACGGCAGTGGTCACCCTGACCGGCAACCGGATCGCCTCGGGAGGAGCGGCTCCCGCCCCCAACAACCTCTTCATCCAGGGCACCCAGGTCTGGGTCAACAACGGCCCGGTGCCGTCGACGGTCATCGACCCCGGAATGGAGGGCCTGCCGCCGCAGATCAGCTTCACGTTGACTCCGGCGATGACCGCCGCCCCCGGTGTGATCCAGGTCCGCCTGTTCAATCCCTCATCCAACGCTGGTCCGTCCCAGCCACGGAATATCTATGTCCAGTGCAGCAGCTCCCTCTCCCTTGCCTACGGAGCAACAGCCACGGCCTTTGGATGCGAGCACTTCTCCATCCCCGTAGCCAGCACCAACGACGACTGGAAGGTCGTGGGGGTGTCCTCCACCTCGAGCAACTACGACATCTACACGGAGCAGGGGACGTCCACCTACGGGGGTAGCACCACGGACTTCGTCGTCGCCAACGGCAACAACGGACCGTACATTCCCTATGGCGAAATCTTCCCCAACGCACCCGGGACGGCGACCGTCGAGCACCCGACGACGTGGACGTTCGCGCCGGGGACCATTGTCGACACGTACATCGCCGCCGGACGGGTCCTGAAACCACACCAGTTCAACATCACCCAGCCGGGCTGGTACGACATCACGGTCTCTGGGAACCAGGCGTTGAGGTGGAGGCTGTTCGAGCCCGGCAACGACGCGAGCTGGCGCGGCGCCGCGAGCGCGGCCCTCGATCGTCCGGTGGGCGGGTCCACCGTCCAGCGCTGGCTCGATGGCGGCTGGCATCTCCTGGTGGTCAGCACCGACGGCGGCGCTGCTCCGGACTTCCGCCTTTACACCGCCAACGTCTGCCCGACGACCGCCGTCCAGACGGCGTCCAACGGGATCCCGGCGATCATCACCAACACCTGCCAGCCCTTCAGCATGTTCCCCCTGTCGGGACGATGGAACGTGGTGGGCATCACGTCTGACGCAGATTGGGACGTGACCATGGGACCTGCGGAATCGCAGAACGGCAGCGGACAGTGCGACTACCTTGTGGCAAACGGCCGCGCCGGGAGCATCACCCCGACCAGCGGTCTGTTCGCCCGATTCAGCGGCAGCAACTCCGCGACAGCGGAGCATGGCGCCACGCTGCCCATCACACCCGGCACCAGCTTCTCCAGGTCGTTCGGCGCCAGCCGCGTGATCGAGTGCCTGGAGTTCGACGCGGGGACGGGCGGTGTCTTCAGCCTCACGGTGAGCGGATCTTCATTCCTCGGGTGGAGCGTTCACGGCCCCGGAGGCACCGCAGCCTGGCGCCCCAGGGCAGAGTCGTCCGCCTTCTCAGGGAACGCTACCGGCAACCTGACGACGCTCAACCTCGGCCCCGGATGGCACGCCCTGGTCGTTCATCGGAACGGGAGCACGGGGGTGTCCGGGAACTACTCCGTCACCCTGAGCGGATCGCAGAACCCGCAACCGATCCTCACCAGCGTGACCCCTTCCACGATCATCGCTGGCTCATCGTCCGTCACGATCACGTGCGATGGCAGCGGGTTCGTCGCCGCCAGCGAAATCCGCGTCGGAGGCACCCCCCTGGCCACCAACCTGGTCTCCCCCAATCAGGTCAACGCGACGGTCCTCAACGCCACAAGCCTGTTCTCTCAGGCCGGCACCTACGACGTCCGCGTCGTGAACCCGCCCTGGTCCAACATCCTCACCATCACGGTGGAGAACCCGGCGCCCCAGATCACTTCCATGTCGCCGAGCTCTGCCTTCGTAGGCAGCCCGTCCCAACTCGTCAGCGTCTTCGGTAGCGGCTTCACCCCTCAGACCGCGGTGTGGTGGGTCGGCGGCCTGCTCTCGAACATCACCTATGTGAGCCCCAACCAGGTGGACGTCCTGATCCCGTTCACCAACCTGCTCAACCCTGGCAGTTTCGACATCAACGTGTTCAACCCGGCGCCGGGCGGCGGGCAATCGAGCTTCCTGCAGTTCACGGTGGGTCACCTGATCCCGGTGATCACCAGCCTCTCCCCCTCATCGGTGCCCGCGGGCAGTCCGGCCACGACCCTGACCGTCCACGGCAGTGCCTTCCACCCGGGCAGTGTCATCACCCTGAACGGCTCATCACTGCCCACGACGTTCCTCAGCAGTTCGAAGCTCAACTCCGTCGTCCCTCAGTCCATGCTGGCCGTAGCAGGTCTGGCGGACATCCGCGTGGTCAATCCCACGCCAGGCGGCGGTCCATCGACACCGCAGCCTCTCAACATCACGGTCGGGCCGCCGACCATCGCCGCCATGAACCCCCCGGCCGCGATCTGTGGGACCCCTACCTTCAGCATGACCATCGACGGCACCAACTTCACCTCGTCGTCACAGGTCACGTTCGAGGGTCTCCCCGTAGCGACGGTGTTCGTGAGTGACACGACCCTCTCCGCGACCATCCCGAACCTGCTCATCGAGTCGCCCGTCACGGCGACCGTGAAGGTGGTGAACCCCATCTCCGGTGGCACGGCGGCGGCCGACTTCCCGGTCTTCGGTCCCCTCTTCACCGCGGTCACCCCTGCGGTCATCCCGGTGATGACGCCGAGCTCAGCGCCACAGACCATCACCGTGGACGGGAAGTACTTCCACCCCGGCTCTCTGGTCTACGCGGACGGATCGCCGCTCCCCACGGTGTTCGTGAACCAGAACCAGCTCACCGCGACCATCGAGGCGACCGTCCTGGGGACGCAAGATCTCGGTGCCATGGCCATCACGGCCAGCAACTCCCGACCGTCAGCGTCGAACATGGGCGTGCTGCGGGTCGGCGGCGTCGGGTCCAACAAGGGGATCATGCGTCGTCACCCCCTGGCTCCGGCGCCCGGTGAGGCCTACGCCCTGCTGCTCGAGGGTGGTCGGATCAACGCCCCCTTCTCCCTGATCGTCGATCTGACCAACCCGGCCGCCGTGCACCCGTGGCCCGATCCGACGGCGGACTGGGTGTTGAACGTACGACCGTTCCCTCCAGGCACCGGGGGCTGGCTCGCGATCCTCGACGGCGCCGGACTGTATGGTCCTCCAACGGGGCACAAGCTGGACGACGACGGCAACTTCAACCACCCGTTCTTCACCATGCCCAACCCGTCCCTGGGCATCGACATGACGGTGCAGGGGGTGTTCGTCGATCCGAGCGGACCGTTCGGCTACAACATCACCTGGGCGCGGTTCCCGGACTCCATCTGATGGACTCGACGTCGCCCCCGTCGCGAGATCGCGGCGGGGGTGACCCCTCAGCGGGGCCGGCGCCCGAGGAAAATCACGTAGCTCGGGCCCTTGCGGCCCTTGCGAGAACGCACCCGATGCCGCTCCGGGACCAGGCCGTTGGCCCGCAGCTTGCCGGGGAAGCCCCGATCATCCTCCGCCGACCAGATGGCCGCGATCCCTCCGGGCTTCAGCGCCCGGCGCAGAGCGCGCAGCCCCTTGTCTCCGTAGAGCCAGGAGTTCGTGTTCGTGACGACGGCGGAGGGGCCGTTGTCCACGTCCAGCAGGACGGCGTCGTAAGACCGGTCTCCCTCCCGGATGAGCGCCGCCACGTCCTTCACCTGCAGGTCGGTCCGCGGATCCTCCAGCGGGTGGTCAGCGAACGGGCCCAGCGGACCGCGGTTCCACTCAACGATCTCAGGGACCAGCTCGGACTGCACGGCCACTCCGTCGTCCGGCAGCAACTCGAGCGTCGCCCTCAAGGTGTAGCCACAACCCAGGCCGCCGATGAGCACCCTGGGCTTCTGTCCCAGCGACCCGCAGCCCAGGCGCGCCAGCTCCTCTTCGGAGTGGACCATCTTGGTCGACATGAGGAGCAGCCCATCGGCGTTGATCACGTAGGCGCCGTCGTGTTCGACGAGCTGCAGTTCGGTGCCGTCCGGTGAGGTGGCCCGATCAACGGTGACCCGGGGTTTCATCGGTCAGCCGAGTTGTCGTGATCAACCAGGTACGGGCGCATGGAGTCCAGGAAGTACTCCGGGAGCAGCGGTGACGGGCCGAAGAACCCGCGCCCCATGTACGCCTCGAAGTACTCGCGGAGCTCGGCGCTGCTGCGCGCGCCGCCGTTATCCGCGTACTTGGCCACAAACGGGGTGAAGTCAGGGTAGAGGGCCTGAGGCGCTTCCCGCTCCCAGATGCCGTGAAGCGTAGTCTTCATGAAGTTGCCGATCAGCAGGTCATCAAACACCCGCCACCGGACCGCCTTCATGAGCGACGTTCGAGGCGCCGGCGACCGGGCCCCCCCGGTTGAGAGGCCCCCCCCCCCCCCCCCCCCCCGCGGCCCCCCGCCGCCCAGCCACCGCGCCG
>CAZDQF010000002.1:388936-400012 GCA_964507445.1 uncultured Isosphaeraceae bacterium | reverse complement strand
AATATTGACGTGTAATGGAAAAAAAATCGTAAACGAGCGGCTCCATCATCAACCCCCCCCCCCCGGACCGCCTTCTTCCGCGCCGTTCGAGGCGCCTCGAACGTGACCCCCTTGTTGAAGCGGCCACCCCCCAGCTCCACCACGTGCTCCCGGCCGCCGACCTTGAACCTCAGGTAGTCCAGGGTCCGGGTCAGATGGACCATGGGGCGGAAGTACTCCTCCAGTTCACGTACGTCGGAGGGGTCGAGGGCGTCGGACCAGTCGTCTCCGAACTGCTCCGGAGGGAGGACCGGGCCCGTCAAGATCGCCGTCTCGATGGGTGTAGCCACGTCGGTGTTGCAATCGTAGCGGACATACGCGGGCAGGATGTCGAACTGGTCCTCGTGTCGTCCCACCGGATACTCGGTCACGCGCGTGGCGCAGGTATTCGCCCAGACGCTGTCCGCGCGCTGATAACGATGGAGCGAACTGAACGGGATGAAGGTCTGCATCCTCGACAGCCGCAGACGGTCCAGGATGGCGGGGAGGAGCGGGTACTTGACCGGTGGGATGTGGTCCCCCTGCTCGTCGAAGAAGTTGATCATGTCCGCGTCGCCGTAACCGGTGAGGCACATGAGGAACGTCTTCTCGTAATTGCTCGCCACGTTCGCCACGAACGAGCCCCAGCCGCGATCGGTGGCGTCGTTGAGGTTGACGATGAACCGGCCGTTCACGTCCGCGCAGAGGATCGCGTCCTGGTTGTAGTCGCTGACACACACCACCTTGACCCGGTCGGTGAGCTGCTCCCAGACCCCGTCACGCATGACGTGCGCGTCGTGTCCCTGGTCCTTCAATTCCGCCAGGATCCGACCGCCGTGATGATCCGGGAGCAGGATCTTCTTGCCTTTGAGCAGCTCGAGCGAGGGCAGGCTCAGATGATCCGGATGCCCATGCGACAGCCAGATGTAGCGGCAAGCGAGGATGGCCTCGCGCTGCTCCTCGGGGATCGGGTGCGCCAGAGTCCAGCTGCCGAAGTAAGCGCTCCCCTCGATCCATGGGTCCGTGGCGAGAAGGGGCTCACGATCGTAGAGGATCAGGGTCGCGTTGCCCGTGGTGTCAAATCCGATTTCCACGATGACAGCATAGGCGCGCTGGGCTCAGCCATCCATCGCCCTTTGCCTGACGCCACGCATGCCACCTCGCGACGGTGCGCTCGATCCCCTACCATGGCGAGCTGCCGGACTGAATGAGAATCACCCCACAGCGGAGCGCGACATGCCGACCTTCCTCACCCTGCTGACCGAGACCACCGAAGGAGAGAGCTCCATCCGTCATTCCGTGGAGCGCGCGTCCGCGTTTCGCGAGAAGGCGCGAGAGTTCGACGTGACCATCCGAGAGCTCCGGTGGGCCATGGGGGCGTACGACGGCTTCATCCTGTTCGACGCCCCGGACTCGGAGACGGCCTGCTCGCTGCTGCACCACCTGGGGTCCAAGGGCGCCGTCCACACGAAGACCATGCAGACCTTCGACGCGGAGCAGATGACGTCCATACTCGACCGCGCCCGCCTCTGAGCGGGGGGCCACCCCAAGGGCCTCCCGACCGCGGCGAGGCAGGACGGCGGGCGGCAATTCCGGAGGATATGTACGCCTTTCAGCTGATTCGAACGAGGCCACCCACGTTCGACGGCGCGACGCGGGACTGCGGCAAACAAGGAGCGCCGAGGGCATCCCGCGACGAGGTCACTCGACAGATCGCTCCGTGGGAGATGGGGTCAGGCGCCGCTGGCCGTCTCACGCGTTGACGATGGCAGCGGACACGGTGTATTTTTTAGGTGTGTGGTCAACGCAGACGGGCACTCGTCAGGCTGTCATAATCGCACCCGCCACTTGCTTCAGATCATGCTCGGTAGGCCGCAACACCGAGAAGCCAGAACCGCGAAAGGGATCGGTCTCATGCCAACGCAACCCAGCCGCCGCAAGTTCCTCCAAGCATCCTCAGCCGCCGTCGTGGGAAGCTCCCTGCCTGGAATCGCCCGAGGGGCTCACGCCGCCGGACGCGACGAGATCCGGGTCGTCCTCGTAGGCTGCGGCGGGCGCGGCACCGGCGCCATCGCCCAGATCATGAACACCAAGGGCAACGTCAAGCTCGTTGCCATGGCCGACGCGTTCGGGGACAAGGCCCAGAGCTCCCTCAAGCGCCTCAAGAAGCTCCACCCCACCAAGGTGGACGTCCCCGAAGATCAGGTCTTCACGGGACTGGACGCCTACAAGAAGGCCACGGACGTGGACTGCCATCTGGTGGTGATCGCCACGCCTCCTGGCTTCAAGCCGCAGCAGTTCGAGTACGCCGTCAACAAGGGCCGGCACGTCTTCATGGAGAAGCCGGTGGCCGTGGACGCGCCCGGCGTCCGCCGAGTCCTCGCTGCCGTAGAGGCCTCCAAGCAGAAGAACCTGATGGTGGGCGTGGGTCTGCAGCGGCGCCACGAGCCGCGCTACATGGCGACGGTCAAGCGCCTCCAGGACGGCGCCATCGGCGACATCATCACCCAGCGGGTGTACTGGAACGGCGGCGGCATCTGGTACCGCGAGCAGCAGCCCCAGCAGTCAGAAATGGCCTTCCAGGTAAACAACTGGTACCACTTCAACTGGGTCTGCGGCGACCAGATCTGCGAGCAGCATATCCACAACATCGACGTCGCGTGCTGGATCAAGGGCGCGTACCCGGTCAAGTGCAACGGCATGGGCGGCTGGGAGCAGCGCATGGGCGGCGACCGCACCAAATCCCAGATCTACGACCACACCTTCTGCGAGTTCACCTTCGCGGACGGCACCAAGATGTACAGCCAGGGCCGCCACCTCGCCGGTGGATGGGGCAAGGTGGGCGAAGCGGTCCACGGCACCAAGGGCACGGCGACCCCCAGCGGCCAGATCAAGGGCGAGAAGGACTGGCGCTTCGAAGGCGCCAACTGGGGCGGCCACCAGCAGGAGCAACACGACCTCATCAACGGCTTGATGGCGGGTGAGATCTACAACGAGGGCGAGTACGGCGCCCACTCCACCTTCGCCGCCATCCTCGGTCGCGAAGCCTGCTACTCGGGCAAGGTCATCCAGTGGGACCGCCTCCTCAAGAGCGGTAACGACCTCGCGCCGGGCATTGACGACTTCACCCTCGACTCCACCCCCCCGGTGGTGAAAGGCTCGGACGGCAAGTACCCGGTAGCCGTACCTGGCGTGTACAACCCCTACGCCTGATCCGACCTCCCATCCCCACCAGAGCGGCCCTCCCCACGGAGGGCCGTTTTCATTTCTCCACCTCTCCCCTCCTCCCGTGTCCTTAGCGGATTGGGCGACCAAGCAGCCGTCCTGGGGGCAACTCGGAGAACACGTCCGTGGCCCTGATACCCTGCCTCCACAGCCCTCCGTTGCTCTCAAGACGCACTCACCCCTACCCGAACCGGTGACCATGGACACCCTGATCAGAACCCGCCTCCGTAGACTCTGCCCCGCCGCCTGGTTCGTCTGCCCATGGCTCCTGGTGCTCTGCTCATGCGGAACAACAGACCCTGCCCCCACCCGCGACCTCAACCTCGCGCCCACCATGACCCTCTACAACGCTCCACCGGTCATCAACCACTTCCACCTCAAGGACACCGCCCGCGCCCACGGCGAGATCGTCAGCTGGCACGCAGACCTCGACGACGCTGAAGGAGAAGGGGCCAACCGCATCGGGCACTGCAACGGCACCATGCAAGTCACCCGCAGCAACGACGGCCACGGCGACGATCGGGAGCACCGGATGACCACCATCGAGCTGGACTGGGAAGACTCGGACGACTCCCTCCTCATCGCAGGCTCCCACCCCTACCGCCACGGCGAAGTGGAATCCGACACCGGCATGATCCGAGCGGTCATCGGCGGCACCGGCAGCTTCATGGGAGCCCGCGGCCAGATGATCAGCGAACGCCTCCGCAGCGGCTGGTACCGACACACCATCTGGCTCCTGCCCCCCCATGGCCGGCAGGACCTGGAGTCGTACGTCAGCGGCCCCAGATAGGGGCTGCGCCACCCCCATCACCACCAGGGCCAACACGACACACTCGTCAACGCGACCGCCCCGCGGATCAGGCGTGCCGGATTCCCACTGCGCAGAAAGGGCAATCCGTGTGCCCGACTCCCACCGACCCTGCTTCCGAGCAAGTCTCGTCACATTCCGGAACCCGGCGACACCAAGAGGGTGATCGTCACGCCGGGCCGCGCTGTGCAGCCGTGGGGCGTGAGACGCGACAAGCGAGGGTCGCCCCTGAACGGTTGCTCCCCAGGAAATCCGGTGAGTATCCGTAAGAGCGGTGCTCCCCGCTCCATGCCGTCCTATCAGCATTCGAGTGATAACGGAGAACAGACATGCGAAGTAACCGTCACAAGTACCTGTTTGCTCTGCTGCTTGCCATGGCTCTGCTGACCCCGGCGCTCGACGCGCAACAGCTCGAGCGTTGCGGCACCATGTCCTGCCTCGCGTGTTTGCAAGCCGAAGATCCCGGGATGGCAGCGCGTATGGCCGCCATCGAATCCCACACTCAAGCGGTGGTCAGTTCCGGACAGCGGGCAGGCAGCACGGTCATCCGTATCCCTGTCGTAATCCACGTCGTGTGGAACACGCAGCAGCAGAATCTGTCCAATACCCAACTGCTATCTCAGATCGATGTGCTGAACGAGGACTTCCGACGCCTCAACGCCGACGCTGTGAACACACCCGCCTCCTTCGCCTCCGTAGCCGCGGATTGCGAGCTCGAGTTCTGCCTCGCCACCGTGGACCCGCAAGGCAACCCCACCACCGGGATCACGCGGACCCAGTCCTCGGTTTCTTCCTTCTCCCAGACCGCGAACAACGTGAAGTTCACGTCCCAGGGCGGCCGCGATGCCTGGCCCCGGGATCAGTATCTGAACATCTGGGTGGCGCCGTTAGCGTCAACCCTGCTCGGCTACGCCCAGTTCCCCGGCGGGCCCGCGACAACGGACGGCGTGGTGTGCACCTCCTTCGCGTTTGGGCGTGTGGGGACACTACAACAGGGATCAGATCGCGGTCGCACCACGACTCACGAGGTCGGCCACTGGCTCAACCTGCGCCACGTCTGGGGCGACGGCCCGTGCGGTGTGGATGACTTTGTAGCGGACACGCCCACGGCCGACGGCCCCAACTACGGCTGCCAGGTGGGCGTCGTGTCCTGCAGTTCCGTGGACATGGTCCAGAACTACATGGACTACTCCAACGACTCCTGCATGAACCTCTTCACCCAGGGACAGAAGGCACGCATGCGCGCCCTGTTCGCACCCGGCGGGTTCCGCGAACCGCTGCTATCGTCACCGGGCTGCGGCACGACCACGCCGCCGAACCCTCCCGGCCAGGCCAACTACCAGGTGAACCAGCCG
The DNA here is from genome assembly GCA_964507445.1 of uncultured Isosphaeraceae bacterium. Lineage (GTDB taxonomy): Bacteria > Planctomycetota. The sequence goes on along the minus strand of CAZDQF010000002.1, from coordinate 394,606 downwards.
CGCTCCAGCCTGACCCTCGACGGCGTCGTTGGCACCAGCAGCATGGCGGCAGTGACCACCGTGTCCGCCGGCGTAGCCACCACCGTCACACTCTCGTCGACCCTCTTGAACGCACCGTTCGACCTTGTCCTGGCCGTGTCGTCTCTGGCGGTGCCAGGCCAGGGAGGTTTCGTCACTCCCGGCGGGCAGGTGGTCAACGTCAACCTCCTGGACCCGACCCTCTTCTGGGGTAACAGCGGCACCTCGACGCCTCGGTTCTTGCCGTTCCCAGGGGGCTTCTCCGCTCCCCTGAGCGCTGGATCGCCGGTTACCGCGTCGCTACAGCAGGTGGTCATCGATCCCACCGGCGCAGACGGCTTCGCTCTCTCCCAGGGTTGCCAGTTGCAGGTGACGGCGGCCGTGTCTCCCGTGTTCCCGGTCGGCCCGACAGGGGACGACGACTCCGTCACGGTGGACCTGGTGGGATCCGGGTACGACTACTCGATGCCCTTCTACGGTACGACCTACAGTCAGCTCCACGTCAGCTCCAACGGCCGCGTTCTCTTCGGCGCACCCTCCTCATCGTTCTCGCCGTCCGTCTCCGCGGCCCTGTCCGGTAACCCGTTTGTCGGCTTGTGGACCGATCTGGATCCCAGCCTCAGCGGCAACATCACCATATCCAGCCCCGGCATGAGCCGCGTACGCATCGACTGGAACGGCGTCCCCTACTGGGGCGAGCCCACGGCTCCGGTCACCCTCGGATTGGAGTTCGACTCCGCCTCCGGTGAGGTCACCCTGGACAGTCTGCTCCAGGTCCCGATCAACCCACGCAACAACAGCCCCTATTCCGGGCAAAACCAGTTCCTCGGACTGTCCCGTGGCGGACCCAACGCCATCGACCTCGGGACCTCCGCCTTCGCCCCCAACTTCGTGGGCACCGGCCCGGCCAACGCCATGCTCTACGACTTCCTGAACGCCGCCGGACCGGGAGGCCTGGCACCGACCCTCTTCACGGGTCTCGACCAACTCCGTTTCGTCCCCGCGGCCGGCGGCGGATACGCCTGGGTCGGCAACTGACCCCGGCAACCATCGCTCCCACCACCGAACACCAGCCTGTCCCCCTGAGCCTCGGCCACCGACCCACAAGGGCCGGCGGCCGAGGCTCATGCACGCCGACCGCTTCCCGTGGGTCCCGGCCGCCTCCCGCCGACACGGTCGCCCCCAGGCCGTAGAGATTCGACGGCGGCGCGAAGCGCCGACGCGCCAAGCTCGGGGGGACGGAGCGCAGCGGAGTCCCGCAGCGCGAAGGGCGCAGCCCGCAGCGCGCCGCGACGAGGAACGCAGAGAGGCTGGAGAGCCGATGCTCTCCAGCCTCTCAAGAGAGTCGGGGCGCCGAGATTCGAACTCGGGACCTCTTGAACCCCATTCAAGCGCGCTAGCCAGGCTGCGCCACGCCCCGGAGATACGGGGTCATGGTATGGCCCCGCCGCGCGGGATCAAGGGCGACGCCAGGTAGTCGGAGGCCGCTCAGGGGGTTCCGGCCGCCGGAGTTCGATTTCCAGCAGCGAGCCGCCGGACCCGGCAGGGCGACGGGTCAACTTCGCGTCCTTCTTGAACGGGGACCGGCTGATGGACGCCCGAAGCGACTCCTCGTCCCGACCCGGCCTGTTCAGGGAAGGCAGCAGGGTGCCACGGTGGACGGTCCCCGCCCCGCTCTCCGGAACATCTTCCACGATAAATGCCGCGCCGCCGAAGGCGAGGCAACGGTGGATCTCGGCCAGGAGCGAGGACGGATTCGAAGCCGGGCCCAGGACCCGCGAAGCCACGATGCGATCCACGGAACCGTCGGACACCGGGAGGCACGAGAGCTCGGCCCGCTCGAACCGGACCCGGCCGCCCACCTCGAGGTGCGTCGCCTCCTCCGTCGCCTTGCGCAGACGGTCCGTGGAAGGGTCGATGGCGACAATCTGCAGGTCGGGCCTGGCCTCCGCGATCCGCAGGGTCAGGACCCCGGAGCCGCAACCCAGCTCCGCCAGGTGCAGCCCGGATGGGATGGAGCCCACGTACTCCACCAGGCGATCCTGGATCGCCCCGGCGTTATGCACTCGTGACGGTTCGGGAGAAGAGCCGCGGCTGCCGACCATGAGCGCATCCTATACGGGCGAGCCAGGGCCCGCCGAGACCAGGACTCGTTATGCTGACGGACCACCCTTGGCGCCCCCGAAGCCGGAGAGCGAACGTGAACCTGATGAGGACGCTCGGCCTGATGAGCCTGATCACCCTGGGTTGTCTGGCCCAGGGCAAGCCCCTGCAAGCGAAGGACTACGGTCAGTGGGAGTCCTTGCGCGGCGCCGGTCTGATCTCCCCGTCGGGAGAGTGGATCGCCTACACCATCAACCGCGTGGATGGGAAGGACCAGATGCGCCTGAGGAAGCTGGGCGCGGATGACGAGAGTTCTTTCGCCCACGGGAAGAGCCCGCGCTTCTCCAAGGACAGCCGCTGGTTCGGATGCCTCACGGGGGTCTCGGACGAAGAGGCGGAGCGTCTGAAGAAGGCCAAGAAGCCGGTCCAGGACTCGTTCGAACTACACCCTCTCGGAGAAGGCGACGGGGCGGAGATCGAAGGCGTTTCGAGCTTCGCCTTCAGCGAGTCAGGTCGGTATCTGGCCGTACGCCGCGCCCGCCCCAAGGGCCAGGAGAAAGGTGGGACGGATCTCCTGGTGCGCACCCTCTCCTCCGGCGAGGAGCTGTGCCTCGGCAATGTCTCGGCCTACGAGTGGTCCGAGGCGGCGCCGCTGCTGGCCATGATCGTGGACACCAGGGATGCGGTGGGAGGTTGCGTGTTGCTGCTGGACGCGCGCACCGGCGCGCTCCGCACGCTTGATTCGCACAAGGCGCGGTACACGGGCCTGACCTGGCGAGACGAGGCCGCTGATCTGGCGTTCCTGCGGATCACCGATCACGACGAGAAGAAGGACGAACAGCCGAGCCACGTGCTCGTGGCATGGCGTGCCCTGGATGCCAAGGGCAGCAAGCACGTCTACGACCACCGCGAAGACAAGAGGTTCCCTGAACCGATGCGACTGACCTCCCGCGCGCTCACATGGCACGACAAGGGGGAAGCGGTCTTCTTCGGGATCCGCCCCTGGGATCGACGCCCGACCCCCAAGAGCGAGAAGGGCGAGAAGAACAAGGACGGGGGCAAGAGCGAGAAGCAGGACAAGACGGAGGGTAAGGGCAGCGAGAGCCTGAGGGAGTCACTGGACGATCCGGCGGGAGTGGATGTCTGGCACGCGAAAGACGTGGACATCATCCCGCGCCAGAAGAAGACCGCCTCTCGGGACAGGAAGAAGAGCCACCTGTGCGCGTTCTGGCTGGAGGATTCGGCCTTCGTCCGTCTGGCGGACGACCAGGTGGACGAGACGAGGCTGCTGGAGACCGGCGCGTACGCCGTGGGCAAGGACACGACCCGTCATGAGCGGGAGGCCATGTTCGGGCCGGAGCTCGCGGACGTGTACCTGGTGAACACCCGGACCGGGAACCGGACCCGCATCCTGGAACGCCACAAGTTCGTCTACGACTCCAGCCCGGACGGAAACCGCCTGCTGTTCCTGAAGGACGATCAATGGTGGACCTACAACCTGCGGACGGACAAGCCTCGTCCCCTGATCAGCCCGCAGCTGGACGACTTCATCAACGACGAACGGGGGGTGCTCACGGATGAGAATCCGCCGTACGGCATCGCCGGCTTCACGTCTGACTCACGATGGGTCCTGCTGAACAGCCGCTTCGATGTGTGGCAGGTGCCCCTGGAAGAGGGCGAGGCCCGTCGCCTGACCCGCGGCCGGGAGACCTCCACCCGTTACCGGGTCCTCGACCTCGACCCCGAAGAGGACTGGATCAACCCGAAGCAGCCCACGTACCTGTCGTCCTACGGAGAGCGGGACAAGCGCTCGGGATTCGCGCGGCTCGATTGGGACAAGGGCACCGCCACCAGCCTCGTGCACGGGGAGTCCAAGCTCGGCGGGCTGATCAAGGCGACGGACGCGGACGTGTTCGCTTACACGTCGCAGAGCGTCACCGACTCCCCTGACATCCTGGTCACAGGGCCTCGGCTCGCGGCGCCGCGACAGCTCACCAAGACGAACGAGCAACAACCGGACTTCTCCTGGTGTCCCAGGGCTGAGTTGATCGACTACAAGAGCGATCGGGGTGCGGCGCTTCAGGGCGCGCTCTACTACCCGGCGGGGTACGAACCGGGGAAGTCGTACCCGATGATCGTCTACATCTACGAGAAGCGATCCCAGAATCTCCACTCCTACACCGCGCCGTCGGAGCGGCGCCCATACAACCCGACGGTCTTCACGTCGCTCGGCTACTTCGTCTACCAGCCGGACATCGTGTACCGGGCGCAGAACCCTGGGCTGTCGGCCCTGGAGTGCGTGGTGCCCGCGGTCAACGCGGTCCTGGCAAAGGGGGAAGTGGACCCCAAGCGGGTCGGGTTGGTGGGGCACTCGTGGGGCGCCTACCAGACCGCGTTCATCGTCAGCCGCAGCGACCTCTTCGCTGCGGGCGTCGCGGGGGCCCCGTTGACGAACATGATGTCCATGTCCATGTCCATCTACTGGAACAGCGGCAGCACGGACGCGCGCATCTTCCATGAGAGTCAGGGACGCATGGACCGACCGTTCTGGCAGGACGTGGAGACCTACATCGCCAACTCCCCCATCTTCGGCATGGACACCCTGAACACGCCGTTGCTGATCGCCTTCGGGGACAAGGACGGCGCCGTGGACTGGCATCAGGGCATCGAGATGTACAACGCCGCGCGCCTCGCGGACAAGCAGCTGGTGATGCTGGTCTACGAAGGGGAGAACCACGGACTACGCAAGAAGCCGAACCAGGTCGACTATCACTGGCGGGTGAGGGAGTGGTTCGATCACTACCTGAACGGCGAGGAGGCTCCGTCCTGGATCACCAAGGGCACGTCGTACCTGGAGCGAGAACGACACCTGAAAGACCTGGAGCGGGCAAAGAAGGCCAAGAAGCCGGAAAAAGACAGCAAGAAGCCCGGGAATCGGGACGGCTGAAGGCGGAACCGGCCACGGTCCCTTGACGCACCCCCCGGTCGCGACCTATGGTTGCGCGACCATGCGCTTGTTGATGATCGTCACTTTGTCCGGCCTCGGACTCGTCGGTTGCGCCTCCTCTTCGGGGAGCAGCGTTACCGGGAACCGCGTGAACGCGTCGCCGGTCCGGCTGAACACCCCTCAGTACGGTCAGTCCATGGCGAACACGGAGCTGAGGCCTCAGCGAGGGCTGCGCCCGCTGCGAGGTCTGAGAGGGCTCCGCGGCCCCCGCTCCGGCAGCACGGCGCCGTCCTACGGCGGCCGCGGCGCGGGCAACGCACGGGCCACCTGGAACTGGCAGCAGGACACGGTGGACGTGAGCATCGGCGGCTTCGGCTTCCAGAAGGCTGACCGTAGCTTCTGGATCGGACCGGCGTCTCGGCCCGGGCTGTTCGTGCCCCACACCGTCGGCCAGACGGGTCAGACACCGCCCTCCCAGGGCGGCGTCATCTACGACCCGGTCAAGCGTCGCTTCATCTACCCGTAGACGCCCGTCGGATAGCCGCGGGCCCGCCCCCCCTCCCCAGCAACCCCACCGCCCCATACACCCCGGGTGAGAAAGG
>CAZDQF010000002.1:229017-388926 GCA_964507445.1 uncultured Isosphaeraceae bacterium | reverse complement strand
TCCCTGGGGGGGTTATTATACCACCGGGTAACGGGTGGTTTCTTCTACCGTTAGTCGCGGGTGGGAGCGGGGGGTGCCCGCCCGCTAGCCGCTGCTCCCGATCCGCGCCATCCACCCGTGGTGAGAAGGTCGTGTGCCCTTCCGACAACGCCCCCACGTGTTGCGGTTCTTTGACGACGCCACAACCCACGCCCGCCAGCAACGCGGCGCCGCGACAGGTGGTCTCCAGATCGTCGCCCCGCTGGATGTCGATCCCCAGCATGTCGGCCTGGAACTGCATGAGCCAGTCGTTGCGCGCAGCCCCGCCATCGACGCGCAGATGATCCACGTCTTGGCCGGCGGCGTCCCGCAGGAGGGTGAACAGGTCGATCGTCTGGTAGGCGATGGACTCGAGGGCTGCCCGAGCCAGGTGGGCTCTCCCGGTTCCACGAGTGAGACCGCAGAGGACGCCACGGGCTTCCGAGTCCCACCAGGGCGCGCCGAGGCCGGTGAACGCCGGGACCAGGTACACGCCGCCGTTGTCCTCCAGGGAGGCGGCCAAGGCCGCCGTCTCTGCCGCGTCTCCCACCAGCCCAAGCTCGTCTCGGAGCCACTGCACGGCCGCCCCAGCGACGAACACGGAGCCCTCCAGAGCGTATGTAGGGGCCCCTCTCGGGTCCGCCGCCACGGTGGTGAGGATGCCCGATGGGGCCGCCGGACGGGACGCCCCCGCGTTGACCAGCAGGAAGCAGCCGGTGCCGTAGGTGTTCTTGGCCGTGCCCGGTCGGAAGCAGCCCTGCCCGAACAGGGCAGCCTGCTGGTCACCGGCGACTCCGGCGATGGGTACCTCGAACCCCACCCGGTCCCGGGCGGTGACGCCGAAGTCTCCAGCGGACGGTCGGACCTCGGGGAGCATGGCCGCCTCCACCCCCAGCGGCGCCATCAACTCCTCTGACCACCGGTGCTGGTTGATGTCATAGAGGAGGGTGCGAGACGCGTTGGTGGGGTCCGTGGCCAGGACGTCGCCACCGGTCAGGAGATGCACGAGGAAGGCATCCACGGTGACGAAGCGCAGATGTCCCGCCGCGGCCGCCTCTGCGACCGCCCCACCATGCTCCAACAGCCACCGCATCTTGGTCCCGGAGAAGTAAGGGTCCAGGAGCAGGCCGGTGGCGTCACGGTAGAGGTCCTCATGGCCCTCCTCTCGCAGGCGACCGCACAGCTCGGCGGTCCGGCGACACTGCCACACGATGGCACGGTGCAGGGGGCGACCGGTCCTCGCATCCATGGGGATCACGGTCTCTCGCTGGTTGGTGATCCCCACCGCTGCCAGCGGCGCCGGCGGCTCCGCGGTCACCTCCCGGACCAAGCCCATGGCTACCTCGCCGATCTCCACCGGGTCGTGCTCCACCCAACCCGGTCTGGGGTAGTGCTGAGCGAACTCCGAATAACCCCTGCGGATCGGCCGCAGGTCCTGGTCGTAGAGGACGACGGTGACACCGGTGGTGCCCGCGTCGATCCCGAGGAGCGTCGAATCCATGGTGGAGAGGATACCCAGTCACCGGTCCTGGGGCCGCTTCACACCCACAGCCGTCGACGGCCCCATGGAGGGGCGTTGTCAGGAGGTCCTGGCCACGAAGGCCGCGATGCCGTCGCAAGCGTCCGAGAGCACGTCGAGCGGCGGCAGCAGCACGATCCGGAAGTGACTGGTGCCGGGCTTCTGGCCGAACCCGCTCCCCGGGACCACCACGACCCCGGTCTCCCGCATGAGGTCGGCGCACCAGGCGCCGTCCTCGGCGTCGAAGTCCAGCCTCGGGAAGGCGTAGAACGCCCCCTCCGGCACGACGCAGGAGATGCCGTCAATGGACCCAAGTCGGTCCATGACCAGGTCCCGCCTCTCCTCCAGCGCCGTGAGCATGGGCGCCAGATGGGACTGAGCCCCGTCGATGGCGGCGGGGATGGCAAACTGCTTGGGGTGATTGGCGGACAGGCGAGCGCGCCCGAGCTGCTGGATGGCCTCCACGTAGTCCGCCAACCGATCCTGCTCTCCGCTCAAGATCCCCCATCCGATGCGGAATCCGGGGGCGACCCAGTTCTTGGACAAGCCTCCGAGCGTGAGCACCGTGGCGTCGTCTCTGAGGCTGCCGAGGCCGACGTGCTGACGGTCTCCAAACAGCAGTCGATCGTAGATCTCGTCGGCGATCACCACCAGATTGTGCGCCGCCGCGAGGTCCACGATGGCCCGGAGCGTCTCCTCGGAGGCAACGGAGCCGGTGGGGTTGTTGGGGTTGATGACGACGATGGCGCGGGTCTTGTCGTCGATCAGGGCCTCCATGTCCCCCACGTCCGGCTGCCAGCCGTCCTCCTCATCAAGCTGATAGGCGCGATTCTCGGCCTCGAGCTTGGCCAAGAGAGCTGTGTAGAGGGGATAACCGGGTGACGGAGTCAACACGTTCTCGCCGGGGTTCACCAGGGCCGTGAGCGCCATGTCGATGACCTCGCTGGCGCCGCTTCCGATCCACGTGTAGACGGGGGACGTGATCTGCTTGCGCGCCGCATCGCGCCCGATGGAGTCCAGGGCGGCGGCGATGCCGTCCGATGGCGCGTAGCCGTTCTGGTTACGGCCCATGGCGTCCACCACGGCGGAGACCATGTGCTCCGGCGGGCTGAAGCCGAAGGGGTTGGGATCACCGATGTTCAGGTAAAGCATGCGCTTGCCCTGAGCGGCGAGCTCGTTCGCCAACACGACCACGTCGCGAACGGCGTACTTGACGTCGCGAACGCGACGGGCGGGCGAGATGGGACGGTCAGTGGATCCGGTCACGATGATGCTCCTTCACGACCTCGGGCCGCACACTGTATAACCTGTGAGCGCCATGCCGTTGGAAGCCAAGGCCGTTCTGTTCGACGCCGGGGGAACCCTCCTGCTCCCCACGGCCCCCATCCCCCACGTGTATCTCCGCGAGGCTGAGGGCCTCGGCGTGCCGCTGGAACCTGACGGGTTCCTGGCTCACCTTGGCAAGACCTGGAGCCGATGCCGAGGGACCCCTTCCGCTCAAGACCAGTTGGGCACCAGCGAACAAGCGGAGCGGGACATGTGGCGGCGCTTGACCGCCGCGGTGGCCGCTCCCTTCCCTGCTCTGACTGCAGTCCACGAGACGTGGCATGAGCGCCTCGTAGCCTGGTTCGACGGACCCGCCGCCTGGGCCCCGGCGCCCGGTGCCAAGAGGCTGCTCGACCGGCTCCGCGAGGACGCCGTCACCACCGGGATCGTGTCTAACTGGCACGGATCTCTGCCGGGCATCCTCGAGGGCCTGGGATGGCGAGACGCCTTCGACTTCGTGATCACCTCCGCTTCGCACGGCTGGCGGAAGCCTCACCCGTCCATCTTCGCCGCCGCCCTCACAACAGCCGGTGTCGATGCCGGAGACGCCCTCTTCATCGGCGATCACCCGTTGGAAGACGCGGACGGGGCACGGCGTGCCGGGATCAGGGCCGTGCTCGTAACCGACGCGCCCCCATTGCACCTGCCCGGCGAAATACGCTGCGTCCCCACATTATCCGCGTTATGGTCCCCAGAATAAGCCTGCGTGGGTCACAGGTAGGTCCCCTCAGCTCCCTGACCCCCCTCACGGACATTGCTGAAATGGACAACGCCGACTCCAAGGTGACGACGAGACGCGGTCTTGCTCGTCAAGCCGGACGGCTGGCCCACGAGCTCCGCAACATCCTCACTGTCCTCTTCGGAGTGACGGACGAGATTCAGTGCGACGACGCAGAGGTCGCGGTCCGTAACGCGCCGATGTTGGCGACGAGCGTCGACAAGACGGAAGCCGTGGCTCACGAGTTGTTCGCGTTGCGGCAGATCCTGCGTTCCGGCAGCGAGACCAACCCCGCTGCGGCCTCCCAGGCCGCTGAGGCCGCCGGGCTGCCCGCGTTGGCGGACGCCCTGTTGGACGGCCCGCACCTGCTGTGCGAGCCGGGCCTGTTCGAGCGCTTGGCCCTGGCCTTGGCGATGGCGGCGGCGAGATCCGGCGGGCTCGCATCCGTCAGCTTGGCCACTGCGCCCGAGACACCGGACACCCTGGTGCTTCAGGTGCGGTTCGCCGATGACCTGTCCACTTCGGATCAGGCCCTGCTGGGCCGGGCAGCGTCAGACCTGGGGAGCCGGTCGGCCCATCGGGACGGAACTGCGGAGGTCCAGTTGCCCTGCCTGCCTGCCTGACGGCAAGCAGGCAGCGAAACGGAACTCAACGGCGGACGCCGGTGCTCTCGGCCAGGGCGCGCTCCACGGCTTCCCGCAGTGCGGGCCCGCGAACCGGTTTACGCAGAACGTCCGAAGCGCCGGTATCGCGAACGATGGTCTCGGGGTCCACCTCCGCATAGCCGGTCACGAAGATCACCTTCACGTCCGCCAGCGAGGGATTGTCCCGGATCTTCCGGCACACCTCGAGCCCGTCCATACCCGGCATCAAGATGTCGAGCAGGACCACGTGAGGCTTGCGGTTGCCGATGTCGATCAACGCGGACACGCCGTCGTTGATGGCGGCCACGTCGTACTTGGGATTGTCCGACTCCAGATACCCGTGAAGGGTCTGGGCCACCAGCGGATCGTCCTCGACGATGAGGATACGAACGTCCTCCGCCAGCTCGTCCGGGATCGGCATCTTCCGCTTGCGGAGGAACTCCTTGAGCGAAGCCGGCGACACACGCCGGTGACCGCCGGGGGTGCGGAACGCGTCGAGGTGAGATCGGTCGATCCAGTTGGCGACGGTGCGCTCACTCACGCCAAGCATCTTGGCGATCTGGTGGGTTGTGAGGAAACGAGCCAAGGCGTGCCTTTCTGGAGGTGTGGACCGTTGGGTGTAGCCTGAAGAACTGTACTAAGCCGCGTGGCGGCGACTACGTTTTTTCGAATTTTTCAGTTTAGGGCCTATGGCCCGGGCGTGTCAACCGCAATCGGTCCTCAGGCCCCACAGCGTCACCGCGTGGCTCAACGAAGAACCCCGTCCAGAGCAGCGCGTCCCTCCTCGGACAGCGCCCTCTCGACGGCGGCATGCACGCCATCATCACTGAACCGGACCCAGGTCGACTCTGCAAACACGGCCAGCTTCAGGAGTCGCTCTCCGGCCTGCGCCACCACCACTCGAACGGGTGGTCGTTCAGAGAGCGGCGAGCCCTCGCGCTCTCCCCAAGACTCCGGGTCCAGCAGAGCCCGGCGCAGGCGCGCCAGTTCTTGCCCACTCAGAGTCCGCTCGGTCACCACGCTGTGGGAGCCGCTCCTGCGAGACGCCGGCAACGGCCCGGCGGTCAGGCCCGCTTCGTCCGCAGTGACTCGTTGAAATCGGGCGGAGGTCATCTCTCGGATCAGGTCGCCGTAGACGCCGAGGAGATCCGCGCTCGCGCTCGGGGGCTCGGCCCGCGGAGCCCCATCCCCCGAGCAACCCGCCACAAGCGAGAACACCAGCATGGCCACTGTCCTGTCCATCGCGACGATCATAGCGTCGGGTCGGTCGACGCCCGGTATCCCGATGCACCCGGCGTCGCCACGAACCCAAAAAAAAGGAGGGCCGAAGCCATCCACACACGGCTTCGACCCTCTTGCGGCGCGCTCATGCAGCAGCCGCGTCCCTCAGTAGTCTGCTTTGGCCTTTCTCGGCTCCGTTCGCCTCCGGAGCCACCATTGCCAAGAGGTTGATGATTGGCACTCAGGCTCTTGCACGATTTCGTGACGAAAAGGCACCGGCCTGACGCCGCAAGCCCACCATCATCAATAAGGCCCTTCAGCGCATCATCTTGCGACGCCACACTCGATGCATGGAGACCGTGGAATTGGCCCTGGAATCGGTTTCCGGCCCCACCGCGCGTCTTTTGGAGCCCCTGAGAGACCCTGCGCCCGGGGCTCCTCAGGCCGTGAGCGTGTTCCAGAACAGGACACGCCGGTCGACCATCCTCCCCATGAGTGGATGGGAGAGCGCTTTGCCTGTGTAGGTCGTCTCCAGGTCCAGGCCGACCGTTGAGCTCACGGCCGCGATGGCGTCACGGGCCCCCTGGGTCGGACGCCCATACCCCCTGCCTGCCAGGTCGTCGATCCAGACCAGCTCCGGGTAGGAGGCGGGCGAAGGCCCGCCCGCCATGGTGATGAGCCGAGCGCCGGCTCGAGCCAGGGAGCGGACGCGAGACGGCCGTCCCACGAGCCTGGGGGTGACCCGGACCGCGACCACACGGACATCCAGGCCGGACAGCGCGAACCCGAGCATGAGCCCCGCCGCGGTGCCGCAGGAGCCGACGGGCACGAGCACGTCCTGGGGCGCGGGCATGGCGCCGACTCGCACCGCATGCGCGACCTCGAGGGCTCCCTCCGCCACCCCCAGGACACCCACGGGGCTGGACGCGCCAGCCGGGATGGAGAACGGGCGGCGAGACCCGTCCCGCGTAAGCCGGGCCATGAGCCAGCGCAAAGGGAAGCTCGGCCAACCGCCGAAGGAGCAGCGGGCGAGGCCAGGAAGTCGCAGCCGCGCCTCCTGGATCTCCGGCCCCGGCGGCTGGGGAAACAACACGAGGCGACAGCGGAGACCCGCCAGAGCCGCAAACGTCGCGGTGGCGGTGGCGTGATGACTGCCCCAGGGACCGACCGTGAGGACTCCCTCGGCGCCCGCTCGAAGCGCCGAACCGAGGAGCCACTCCAGGGCCCTCACCTTGGTCCCGCCGTAGTCCGGTGATGACACTCCATCGTCCTTGATATGCAGCGACGCGAGGCCCCATAGCTCGGCCAGGTCGGGGACTTCTCGGACCGGAGTCGGGAGGGACGCGAGATGGAGCGGCCTGAAGCGCTCGGCGAGCCGCGGCAGCGTCCCGCGCAGTCCCCGTGATTCTCCCTCGAACAGCATGGGCTGATCCTAATGGAGACGGGTTCCCGCCTTGAGACCCGCGAGTTAAGGTCAGCGTCTGCGACCCACCCAGAGCCTCGGAGCATCACACCGACATGAAGCACGAACCTCGTCCGGGCGACAGTGTTCCCGTCCCCAACAAGCCTTCCACGAAGGGCTCCAGGACCGAGGATCGGCCGTCGGTGGCGGACAGACGGGCTCAGGGGCCGGACCTGCACCACGTGCTGCCGCAGAGTCGGCGGCGTCTCCCCAGCCGCTGATCGATCCGGCTACGGCAGCGCGGACAACAGCCGGTCCACGTCCGTGGCGTCGTTGGGACCGTGCAGGCTGACCCGGATACCCCCGAGGCCACCCCCGTAGCGCACGGACACGACCACCCCAGCCTGCTTCAGGTGATCGGCGGCCGCTTGCTGAGCCGCTCCGTCACCGGGTACGCGGAAGACCACGATGCCGGCCCGACGCCCGGGGTCACCAGGCGTGAGCACGTCCAGGCTCCGCGCCTTCAGTCCGCTGATCAACCGCTCCCCGAGCTCGCGCACGTGATCGCGGATATGGGCGACGCCGACCGCATCGAGCAACTTCATGGACTCCAACAAGCCGATGGCGCCCGGGTACGAAGGCGTGCCTCCGGTCTCCCAGGATCTCCCCGCCGGCGGGAACTCCACGTCGTCCTGCAAACGGGCATCGGGATCGGCGAACCACTGCCACCAGGGGCCGCGGGGCGAGCGTCCCGCGAGGAACCCGCTCAACTCGGGGCTGGCGTTCCTGGCCAGGTCCGGGTCCACATGGAGCAACCCCGCACCGAGGACGGACCCCAGCCACTTGTGTCCGCCGACGCACCAGCCCGCCGCCGGGGTCCGGGCCACGTCCACGGGGATCACGCCGAAGGTCTGGATGCCATCCACCAGGAGTTGGATGCCCCGCTCACGCAGCGCCGGCGCCAGGGTCTCCAGGTCCACCAGCGCACCGGTGGTCCAGCAGATGGTCGAGACCGACACGACCCGCGTGCGCTCGTCACAAAGGGACAGGATGTCGTCCACGTGAACGCCCCGGCCCCGCGGACCCGTCCAACGTAGCTCGAAACCCTCTCGCGCTGCGCGGAGCTTCCACGGCATGGCGACCGCCAGGTAGTCGACGGAGCACACCACCACGTTTTCTCCGGGGCCCACGGGCAAGACGGACGCCACGGTGTTGAGACCAGCCGTGGTGCTCTCCACCAACGCCACATCCTCCGGTCGCGACGCGAACATCCGGGCCGCCACCACCCGCACGTCGTTACGGGTCTGACCGTGGGTCCCGTGCATCCAGGTGCTCTCCTGGCCAGGACAGGCAGCCAGGTCCTCCACGTAGCGACTGAGCGCCCGTCGAGCCGGTTCCGCCAGCAGGCCGGTGGCCGCCCAGTCCATGAAGCAGAGCCCGTCGGCGTAGGCCTTGAACGCTCTCCGGAGATCGGCGGGAGTCACGATGGGCTCCCCACAGAGAAGTAGCGGCTCTCGGGGTGGCCGAACACGAAGCCACACACCGACGAAGCGGGCAACATGGCCGCGGTCTCCGTCAGGGTCACGCCCAGGTCATCCGCACCGAGCAGCGAGAACAGGCCCCGCTTGTAGCCGTGATCGGGACACGCCGGGTACCCGGGAGCGGGGCGGATGCCGCGGTAAGCGCAACGGATCAGCTCCTGGGGCGAGAGGGACTCATGGGGCGCGTACCAGGACCTGCGCATGTGCTCGTGAGCCTTCTCCGCGGACGCCTCCGCCAACCGATCCGCCAGGGCCTTGGCCATGATGGAAGTGTAGTCGTCGTGGTCCTCGGCGAGGCGCTCCAGCCAGGCCTGATCCAGGTCCGCGGTGACGAGGAACATCCCCAGCCAGTCCGGCGCGCCCCCCGCCGGAGCGATCCAGTCCGCCAGGCTGGGGCAGGCCCCGGGCACCGGGTCCTTCCTCGGCGGGACGAGTCGGCGCGGGAACGTGAATCGCGCCACCTCCTGATCCCGCGTCTCCGAGCCGAACAGGACCACGTCGTCGCCGTCCCGGGCGGCGGCGAAGAAACCACAGGCCCCGCGGACGGAGACCCGGCCTTCGGACTCGAGGCGACCCAGCATGGCGTCCGCGTCCCGCTTCAGCTCCGCGACCCGAGGGTCCACGTCTCCGCCAAGCAAGGAGTCCGCGGTCCCCCGGATCTCCCAGGTGCTGAAGAACGGCGTCCAGTCGATGTAGGGCACCAGGGCTCCAACGGAGAGGTCCAGGGGCGCGACGCCGGTGAAGGCGGGGCGCTCCGGGACATGGTCTCCGAACGGAGCCGCCAGCTCCTGCGCCTCCTGCGGCGACAGGAGCGGACGCTTGTCCTGCCCGGAAAGATAGCGCTCACGGAGGGACTCCTGTGACTCCCGGGTCTCCGCCGCCATGGCATCGCGAGAGGCGGGGTTCATGAGCCGCTCCACCACGCCGGGGCACCGGGACGCGTCGTTCACATGGACCGTCGGTTGCTCATAGGACGGGGCGATCTTCACCGCCGTGTGCTTGGCGCTGGTGGTGGCTCCGCCGATGAGCAAGGGGGTGGTCATGTCGGCCCGCTCCATCTCGGAGGCCACGTGGATCATCTCATCCAATGACGGGGTGATGAGACCGGAGAGCCCGATGAGATCGGCGTCCACCTCCTTGGCCGTCTCCAGGATCTTCTTCGCCGGCACCATGACCCCGAGGTCCACCACGTCGTAACCGTTGCAGGCGAGGACCACGCCGACGATGTTCTTGCCGATGTCGTGGACGTCCCCCTTCACGGTGGCCATCACCACCCGACCGCGGGTATCGCGGTCGTCCAGCTCCATGTGAGGCTCCAGGTGGGCCACCGCCTTCTTCATGACCCGGGCGCTCTTCACGACCTGAGGCAGGAACATCTTGCCCGCGCCGAACAGGTCCCCGACCACGTTCATGGCGTCCATCAACGGACCTTCGATGATGGAGAGGGGCGAAGGGTAGGCGGCGAGAGCCTCGTCCATGTCCTGCTCGATGGACTCCGTGATCCCCTTCAGGATGGCATGCTCGACGCGCTTCTCGAGGGGGAGCTCTCGCCAGGCCTGGGCGGACGAGTCGTCTTCGAGCACCGCCTGGTGCTTCTGGGCGTAGTCCGTCAGCCGCTCCGTCGCGTCCTCTCGCCGGTTGAACAGCACGTCCTCCACGAGGGTGAGCAGCTCCGGATCGATCTCGTCATAGACGTCGAGCTGGGCGGCGTTGACGATGGCCATGTCCAACCCGGCCTCGATGGCGTGATACAGGAACGCGCTGTGCATGGCGCGGCGTACGGTCTCGTTCCCACGGAAGCTGAACGAGATGTTGCTGACGCCGCCGGACACCCTCATGCCGGGACACCGCTGCTTGATCTGCCTCACCGCCTCGATGAAGTTGATGGCGTAGAGGTCATGTTCCGCGATGCCTGTCGCCACCGTGAGGATGTTGGGGTCGAAGATGATGTCCTCGGGACGGAAACCGGCCTCCTCGATCAACAGCTTGTAGGACCGCTCGGCGATGGCCACCTTGTCCTCGATGGAGGTCGCCTGACCGGTCTCATCGAAGGCCATGACGACGGTCGACGCGCCGTACCTGCGGATGGTCCTCGCCTGCTCGAGGAACACCTCCTCCCCCTCCTTGAGGCTGATGGAGTTGACGATGGAACGGCCCTGCAGGCACTTCAGGCCCGCCTCGAGGACGCTCCACCTGGAGGAATCCACCATGACCGGGATGCGGGCGATGTCCGGCTCCGCGGCGATCTGGTTGAGGAAGACGGTCATGACCTCCTCCGACTCCAGCAGGCCCTCGTCCATGTTCACGTCGAGCACGTTGGCGCCGCCCTCGACCTGGTGCCGGGCCACCTCCACCGCTTCCTCGTAACGGGCCTCCTTGACCAGCCGCAGGAATCGTCGGGAGCCCGTGACGTTGGTGCGCTCGCCGATGACCGTGAAGAGGGTGTCCTTGGTGATGGTGTAGGGCTCGAGTCCCGCCCAGCTGGTGCGATAGGGACGGTCCGCCACCTGACGGGGGGCCTGATCGCGGACGGCTTCCGCGATGGCGCTGATGTGCTCCGGGGTGGTGCCGCAGCATCCCCCCACCAGGTTCAACCAGCCCTCCTTGGCGAACCCGCGGAGCAGGTCCGCCATGCGCTCGGGACTCTGGTCATACTCACCCATCTCGTTGGGCAGGCCCGCGTTGGGATAGCAGAACACGTGAATGCCGGCGAGCCGCGCGAGCTCCTGCACGTGGGGCTCCATCTCCTCCGCGCCGAGGGCGCAGTTGACGCCGACCCCCAGCAGCGGCCCGTGACGAATGGAGTGCCAGCATGCCTCCACGGTCTGACCGCTGAGGGTGCGGCCGCTCTTGTCGGTGATGGTGACGGAGGCCAGCACCGGGAGCACCTTCCCGGTCTCGGCGAAGGCTCTCTCGATGGCGAACAGGGCCGCCTTCAGGTTCAGCGTGTCAAAGGTGGTCTCTGGCAGCAGCAGGTCCGCACCCCCGTCGATGAGGCCACGGGCGGCGTCCAGGTAAGCGCTGGTCAGCTCGTCGAACGTGACCGCACGAAAGGCCGGGTTCTCCACATCCGGAGACAGGGACGCGGTGCGGTTGGTGGGTCCGATGGAGCCGGCGACCCAGCGGAGTCGGCCGGGGTCGTCCGCGGCCGCGCGGTCCGCAGCCGCACGGGCGACGCTGGCGGCGGCGCGGTTGATGTCGTAAGCCGCGTCCTCCAGGCCGTAGTCCGCGAGGGCGATGGAGGTGGCGTTGAACGTGTTGGTCTCGATGATGTCCGCGCCCGCTTCCAGGTATCGTCCGTGGATGCGAGCGATGATCTCGGGCTGGGTGATCGACAGCAGGTCATTGCACCCCTTCAACGGCCGGTCGTGGTCGCGAAAGCGGTCGCCGCGGAAGCCGTCCTCGTCCAGGCCCTCTCCCTGGATCATGGTGCCCATGGCGCCATCCATCACCAGGATGCGCTCCTGAAGGGTCCGTCCCAGTGCGTCACGATCGGTTGTCATGGCCTCGCGCTCCCGCGTCCCAACAAGCTGACGAAGTGCGGCGCCTTCCGGTCTCTCCCGGCACGCCGTACCTCAACGTCTTCGAACCCTGCTTCCGTCAACAAGCGCCGCATCCCGGCTTCGCTGAATCCGAGGTGCCGGTGCCCCAGCCGCTCCGTCACCCAGGTCTCTCCATGGGCGTGGAGGTCCAGGACCACCACGCGGCCCCCGGGGGCCAGGCGGTCCCGGGCCGCCTGCAATGACAGGCCCGGGTCCTGCTCTTCCCTCAGCACCTGGCTGAAGAGGAACACGTCCACCTCCCCCGCCTCGATCGGGGGAGCGGACAGGTCTCCCTGCCGGAAGTCGATTCGTGCGCCGATCCCCGCTCGATCAGCCCTTTGACTCGCCGCCTCGAGACGCCCCGGATCCGGATCGACGGCGATGACCTGCTGAGCCCGCTCGGCCAGCAGGAGCGTGATCTCGCCGCTGCCGATGCCCATGTCCGCGATGCGCAGCGGGGGCAGCATGGCCAGCAGTCCGGTAGCGAAGCCCTCCCAGGTCCGACCAGGCAGGTAATCCCGTCCGAGCATGCCGGGCAGCGGATGACGGGGTCGGGAGGCGAGCACCTCGCCCATGGCTTCGCGGTCGTTGGCTGCCTCCGTGGTCTGACGAGTCTGATTCAGCAACGCCGAAAGGAGGCCGCCTTCCTGTCCGTCATCCACGGGAGCCCGGCAGCTATAGAACGTGAAACGCCCCTCGCGCCGATCCTCGAGCAAGCCGTCATCGCCGAGGCGGGCCAGGTGTCCGGACACCCTCGGTTGGCTGCAATTGAGGATCGACACCAGCTCCGTGACCGTCAGCTCCTGCTTCTGGAGCAGCAGCAAGATCCGTAAACGTATGGGATCGGACAGGATACGAAGGCGTCGAGAGACGTGGGCGAGCTCCATAGAGACATATCATCTCATCCTTATATGACGATTCCAAGAGCCCTGAATCTGCGGCCCGCAGGGTCCGGTGCCGATAGAGACGACATGGGAACCCGGCTGGAGGCGCTTGAGCGCGAGTTCGATGTCCTGGTCGTCGGGGGCGGAGTCTTCGGGGCGGGGGTGGCCCGGGAAGCGGCCCTCAATGGCCTGGACGTGGCCCTGGTGGAGCAGGACGACCTGGGCGGCGCCACCTCCAGCGCGTCCAGCAAGATGATCCATGGAGGCCTCCGGTACCTGGAGAACCTGGAGTTCGGCCTCGTCAGACAGGCCCTGAGGGAGCGGGCGGTCCAGGAAGCGCTGGCTCCGGGCCTGGTCCACCCCACACCGTTCCTCGCCCCCGTTTACGACGGCGCGTCCCGGGGTCTCCTGAAGTTGAGGGCCGGGCTCTGGCTGTACGACAGGCTGGCCCGTCCCACCCCTGACCGTCGGCGCTCCATGCACGACGCGGCCTCCCTGACCGCTCTGGAACCCACCCTCTCACCTGAAGGCCTCCGTGGCGGTGGACGGTTCTGGGACTGGCAGACCTACGACTCGAGACTGGTCGCCGAGATCGCCGCCCGTGCGGGAGAAGCAGGCGCCGTGATCGTCACCCGTGCCCGCGCCGCAGCGCCCCGAGGGAGCATCGGACGATTCTCCGTGGAAGTAACGGATCGGCGCACCCAAGGCCGCGTCCAGGTCCGAGCGAAATCCGTGATCGCCGCAGTGGGCCCCTGGTCCGATTCATACCGCAAGCACTGCGAACCCGCCTCCCGACCTCGCACCCGGCTGGTGAGCGGCATCCACCTGGTGGTGCCCCGCGTACTCCATGACCACGCCGTGGTGGTGAATGCCCGCAGCGACGGGCGTGTGTTCTTCCTTCTGCCCTTCTTCGGTCGCACCCTCATCGGGACCACGGATCGCGACGTCACAGGGCGTCCGGAGGATCTCACGGTGGAAGAGGCGGACGTCCGCTACCTGCTACAAGAGACCAACCGCATCCTCGATGACCGTGCCCTGCGACGGGAGGATGTGATCTCAGCGTTCGTCGGCGCCCGCACCCTGGCCACGGACGACGACGCCAACCCGTCGAAGACGAGTCGGGAACAACAGATCTGGGAAGAACCCTCCGGCGTCGTCCATGTCATCGGTGGCAAGTTCACGACCTGGCGCCTGATCGCTCGGGAGTTGCTGGAGCGCGCGGTCGATGCGGCGGGGCTCTCCATCGACGACGGGACGCTGTCTCTCACCACGCCCATTGTCCAGGGCGAGGTGTACATGCCCGGACGAATGCCCGCGGACCCGGAACCGCTGATCGAGCTGGCGCGTCGGACCCACGCCCACACGGCGGAAGACCTGCTGAGACGCCGCACCCCGATCATGCTCACCGACCCCCCCGGCCCGGAGGCCGTGAGCGCCCTCGACCAACGGCTTCACCGCGTCCTCAGCGGCCACCCTTGAGCCCCGCGACCACGCGTCCTCAAGGCAGGTTCTCGTCGAGCCAACGCAACAGGGACGCTCGTATCTCACTCTCTGACTGAGCCTTGGAGTCGTAGAGCTGGCCGAACGCTGAGTCGGATTCGGGCGTCAGCCGGACCACGTGGAGCGTCCGCGGCCCCACCTCAGGAGCGGCGACAGCGAAGATGTACTCGTCCTCACGCTGCTCGTCGTAGGGAGTGCTCAGTCGCTCCACCGTACGCCCCGGCGCGTCGGGATCGGGGATCGAAACCGGTTGTGGCCGCCACTGCTCGAACCGCCCCGCGGCCAACACATCCTGAGCCCGTTGCCGGGCGGCGCGCTGAAACTGCTGGCGGACGTCCAACATCTTTGAGCGATAGGCTTCGATCTGCTCCGCCGCCGTGTCCACCAGGTCGTTGTCATAGACCCGGGTGAACAACCGCTGCGGCACATCGTCCGACAGGAGATCGCTCAAGCGAGCCGCCATCAGTCGCTGAGCGGGAGATACCTCGGAAGGCGGCGGCGAAGAGTCCGCCTCTGTAGCGAGCTCGATCCGGCCCTCTTCGCGCCGGGGGTTCGGGACATCGGACTTCGGCACATCCAGGGTTCGCTCACCGGAGCGCATGACCTCGGGTTCCGCATCCCAAAGGAACAGCCACCCGACGATCACCAGCAAGGAGGAGATCGTCAGGATGACGACGGCTTGTAGTGCTCTTGAACGGTCCGCCATGACACCTGTCGGAATCGGATGGGTCGAGCAGAACGTCACGGCTCGACGAATCCAGCGAGATGACCGTAGCGCAATCGGGCGCAAACGCTAAGATGCCGGTCCCGTGGTTGGGTTTTCTACGACGCCCCCCTCGCGTCGTCGTGTCTGTTCCCTTTCCAGAGTAGGTGGGAGTCCCCGCTTGCCGATGTCTTCTCCCGTTGCGATCCGCGTCCGAGCCATGCTCGAAGAGAGCCGCCTGTCGGGGCTGCCGCGCCCCGACGAAGACACGCTCGTGCGCAGATTCCCCGCCCACGCCGACGACGTGCGACAGGTGTTCGCCGAGGACTCGGAGAGAGACGCCACCCTGGAATCGGAGCTGGGGGCAGGGCCGGTCGAGGAGCCTGTCGAGGCGAGTTCAGAGGCGGCGGGCCCCGTCTGGGCGGCGCGGGCCAACGAGTGGACAACCCTCAGGGAAGACCCCCACGGCTGCCTCCAACAACGGCCCGACGGAGCTGTCCGTTACGTCATCCCTGCGGCCCGTCTGACGGGCCGCAGCCCCGGGACCGAGTTCCTCGATCGTGCTCGGCGTATCGAGCGGGCCAGCGTGCAGGGCATCCAGACCCCACGGATCACGGCGTTGGAGGGCGGAGATCAGGCCCTCCTGTTCGATAGCCCGACCGGACAAACGGTCCGGTTCGAGGCAGAGCACTCCCGGCGTCGGGGTGCCACTCGAAGAGCCCTGGAGATCCTCAGCCGAGTCGCAGCTCGGATCGGCATACTGCACGAGAGAGGCGCGGCCCACGGTCGCCTGTCCTCACGCCATCTGTTCCTGGAAGCACGCAGCCGACAGGTGTTCATCTCCGTCGGCCTGGAGACCGGGCCCGGGCTCGACGGCGGGTCAGTGGCTTCACAGCAGGTGGCCGACATCCGCGCGCTCGGGGCCCTGCTCTTCGGCGCGCTCTCACTCGAGGGTGCCGTGCCCGAGTTAGCGGAGACCCTCGCCCGCCACGACGCGGGTGAGCTACCCTGCCTGACCGTCCGCAGGCCCGACCTGGCACCAGCGTTGGTTCGCCTGGTGGAGAACGCTCTGAACGCCGGGCGGGCGGGAGCCTTCTCCGACATGGGCGCCATGCTGCGCGCCCTCGACCGGATCTGCGATCATGAGACCCATGAGACCGTAACCGTGAGAGCCCCGAAGAACCGGCAGCGAGTGGCGGTGACCGCAGCCGCGCTGACCCTGGTCGGGATCTTCTCCGCCTGCTGTTTCCTGGGGAACGACGACTCCGACGGAGAGTTGAGGGTCCAGCAAGAACGCACGGATCGCATCGAGCACATCCGGCGGCTCATGAACGCGGGACAGGAGGACGAAGCCCGCCAACTCTGGAGAGGGATCTCGGACGAGCTCGGGCTCATGCCGCCGAAGGAACTTCTCCCTACAGACCAGCTTCCGCAAGCAAAGCGATGAACTTCTTGCGGCGCGCGTAACGCGTGCGAAAGCGAGCGACAGCCCGCTCGAATTGGCCCCGCTCATCCGCGGACACCGCCAGGTCCCGCACCAACTCCAGGTCCTTGATGACCCTGGGATAGACCGAGGACGTCCTGGTCGCCATGCGATGGTGCGCCGCGAGCAGGGCCCAGCCGCTCGCCATGGCGGGCCGATCCGCGGCGACCCGCAAGGCACCTTCGATCAGGACCCTCGGCTCGACGGGCTGCACCACCACCAGCCCGTCCGCTTCCATCCACTCTCCCTCATCCAGGTAGAGCTGGAACACCAGGGCCGGTACCCGCTGGTGCTTCTGCAGATGGCTGAGGACACGGCGACGGATTCGGGGCCAGTGCTCATAGGTCGCCGACTTCTTGAGCGCCAGGAACCGCTGACGTGAGGGCTTGGAGAGGAACATCCGCTCCAGCTCCTGCCGGGTCTCCCGGGCCTGATCCGTGACGACCCCCTCCACCATCTCATCCAGCAGCTCCCTGAGCCTCTGTCGCTGGAAGCTGCGAGGGCTGGCCAACGCCTTGCGGGCGACGATGACCGCCTCCTCCACGCGGTTGTCCCGAGCAAGGGACGTCACCAGATCCACGGCGTCGCCGGTGCGACGGTGATGGTCCCGGGCGACGATGACGGAGTACTCGAACGACCCCATCCGGGCGAGCAGCTCGCCCAGCAGCCGCTCACTCCGGTGACGCTCCGCGAGGAGCAGCGCCCGGCCGAGGTCATCCGAAGCACCCCGAGGCGGCGGGAAGCACAGGGGCAGGTCGGCGATGTGCTTCGTGAGCAGGCTGTGGAGGGTGTGCTCCCCCGCGGGAGTAACGCTGACCTTGAGGAGGAGGTCGTCCAGGTCCTGGTACCAGCCCTGGGCGTCCTCGAACCACAGGCGTAACAGGCGACCCACGGTGGTCCCGTGATCTACACGTCCGTCCCCTGTTCGCGCGTCATGGAGCATGACGACCCTGATGCGGTTCACGACCTCCGGGAGCAGGCCGGCCGCGAACCCCGGACCATCATCCAGCTCTCCGATGACGTCAGAGAGGCGCTCCAGCAAGAACAGCAAGACCTCGAGCACCACCGCGGGTTCAGAACGGGAGAGCCGCTTGAGCTCGGCCAGCAATTCACTGACGTCGCTGCGTAACAGCAGCGCGCCGCGTGCAGGCTGGCTCTCCGCCCGGCGCACGATTCGCGCCACACGCTTGCGCCACGCCCTGATGTCCGGTGCTGCTTCGTCCATTGCCGCCGTCACGGATACGACCAGGCGGTCGTCCCGCGGACGCATCTCCCCAGGGTCAAGCGACCCGCGCACCAGTTTGCGGGTCCGACACCTCCGGATCAAGCGCATGTTGCCCGCGAAGCCACCAGGCACGAGCGACGCCGCGCGGGGCTCGTCAATGGCGCCAACCCGGGTGTCCGACGCGCTCCAGAGCCCGCTGCGAGCGAGCATCGTCAAAGCCACCTCCCGCGACGTGAATGCGCCATCGAGCCAAGGCGCGCAGATGGCATGAGGGGACATACAGATCGCCGCCCGGTATGCCGAAAGAGAAGTCAACCCACAGTCTCACGAGCTGGGGGTCGCTCATAGCGATCCTCTCCCCCCCCCGCAAGCAACGGGGGCCATTGGCGCGCGAGACCAATGCCCCAATACTCGGAGAGAACGAGTGCCCTCGTCCCGCGCCCTCATTGCGTCGCTCCTCCTCTGCGCCACGGCAGTATCCCAGGGACTTCCACTGGAAGTCCATAATCCAACCAGCCAGTCCGTGACCGATGAACCGGTGACCTTCGGGATTCCGATCCCGCTCATCAACGGCACGGTCATCACTGATCTGGAAGCGCTCAGTCTGGCGGTCTGCGACCCCAACGGCGTCCCGGTCCCCCACCAATATCGCACCCTGTCGCGGTGGTTCGGCCCACGGCACGACCAAACCAAGTCGTTGAAGTGGGTTCAGCTGACCTTCCTCGCCGACGTGCCGCCCAACTCGACAGCCGTCTACCGACTCTCCGGAGGCTGGAGGCCGGCGGGACAACTGCAGATCCAGTCCCAGACCGATCGGTTCGTGATCTCCACCCAGCCAGGGACGTCCTTCAGCATCCACAAGCAGACCACCAGCCTGTTCGAAGAGGTCACGATCGCCAACCAGGCCGTGGTCTCGGCGCCCGGGGGCGGGATCAGGATGACCTCCTTCACGGGCGCGAACGTCACCGCGACCCCGACCAGCACCTACATCCAGGAGGGCGGCAGCGTCCGCGCCGTGGTCGTGCAGAAGGGCCTTCTCAGCAACGGCCTCCGCTACACCATCCGTTATCACTTCCACAGTGGCCGCGACGATGTCGCCGTGGACTTCCGCCTGGAGAACCACGGCGTCTACGGCCAGTTCCAGGGCGCACCGTCCGCGCACAAGTACTTCGACCACTGCCATCTCTGGCTACCTGTGGAGGGCGCCGGCGCTGAGGTGACCACCCCAAACGGCGTCCACTCCCTCTCCAGCGGCAGCTTCGAGGTGAACCAGGACTTCCAGTGGGGCGCCAACACCACCAACGTCCTCGGCAGCTTCTTCTACGAGGAGCGTGAGAACAGCAGCGTCCTGGCCTCCGGAGATCGACACTCCGGCGCCATCGACCTGTCCGGGACCAACGGTGGTCTCACCGTGGCCGTGGATCGGTTCTGGGAGAACTTCCCGAAGGCCTACCGGGTCTCCGGCGACGAGCTGGAGATCGGGCTGTGGCCTGAGTGGGGCAACGGGCCCGAGTATCGCGGCCAGTACGCCACGCTGAACTCGTCCACCCCCATCGACCCGCTGGCGCTGGACAACTACCGCTTCGAGGGGGGTCGCTGGAAGACCCACCGCGTCATGTTCTCCTTCCACGACGGCGTTCACAGCCCGACCAGGGTCGGTGAGATCGCCGAGCTCACGAACCGCCCGATCATGGGCCGCGCCCCCGGCTGGTGGACCGCCCAGACGGCTGCCACGGGGACGTTGTTCGCGACCAAGCGCACATGGAACGAGGTCGGCCTGGACCGTATGGAGCGTCAGTTCCGCATGATCTGGGACGACACCGCGGCGGACACACAGGGGTCCGGCCTCGGACAGATCGGCTTCCGCAGGTTCCGTCAGCGCGGCGGCACGTACGGCGGGCGCCAGTTCTACGGCTGGGCCAACTACGGAGACATCGTGTGGGGCGGCGGCTACGGCGGCCTTCACTACGACTGGCCGCTCAACGTCATGCTGAACTGGGTCCGCGGCGGCAGCTATGAGTTCTTCGACATCGCCCGGGACATGTGCCTGCATCGCCGCGACTACGACCAGAACCACAGCAAGGACCCGGCGGAGGTCTGGCGCGGCTGCCAGTTCTACGAGAAGGGATGGTGGCACGGCAACTACATGGCGGGCTACACCAGCCACAACTGGGTTCACGGCGTGCTGCTGCACTACGCCCTGACCGGTGACGAGGCGTCCTACGAGGCCGCGTTGGAATCGCAGGACTATCTGCTGCGCATCAGCCCCGGCAACTGGAGCGGCTACTGGGGTAGCCGCATCCTCGGGTGGTCCGTAAGCAACCTGGTGGATCTCTACAACTACCTGGGGGAGACCGCCGCCCTCGTCGAGGCCAAGGCCGGCGTGGACAACTTCCTACAACTGGAGCAGGTGTACGGCGGCAACGGCTACGTCTCCAACCCGGGCGCCAACAACCAGGCCATTCCCTGGATGCACGCCATCTGCTTCAAGGCGTTCGCCAAGTACGCCTACGCCTCCAGCGACATGACGTACCTGCCCATGATGCAACGCATGCGGAACTGGCTCAGGACCTGCGTTCACCTGACCACGTCAACGGCCCAGGCACAGATGGGGATGCCCTACATCACCAACGTGTACCACCCCGCCAACGGAACCACTCCGGAGTGGCACGAAGGCTCCAACGCACATCACGGCCTGTACATCGGCGAGACCATGGCCATCTCCACCATGATCTGGAGGGACGTCCAGGACCTGGACTGCGCGTGGCTGCTCTACGAGTTCCAGGCCCGCTTCCATCAGAAGGGTCCAGGACAGTCCTGTGACTTCGACGACCCTACGGACTACTCCGTCGTGGCCATGCGAATGATGCAGTATCCCAACTCGGAGTCCAAGATCATGGGCGGGATGCTGGGCACCCTCCCCACCTACATGGGCATGCGAGCCTGGTTGAACGGCACGCTCTACCAGCAGAACTGACCGCGCACGGGGCCCATCAAGACCAGGGTCGGCAGGCCGCGTCCTCACACAGGTACGCGGCCGCCGCTCCATCGGGGGACTCCTTGCCCGCGAACGCCACACCGAGCGCCTCGAGGGCTCCTCGCTCAGCCGCCGGCGCAGGGATGATCACCCGACCAGGCATCAGGGATCGATGGGCTCGAACGACCTCCGATCCGAACACGGGCGCCCCACCGTCCCCCACGACGAACAGCGTCCGCGGCGCCTCCTCCGCCTCCACGAGCGCGCACAGCATCAACGGAGCGGACTCGGGGATCTTCTCAAGGGAAGCGGCGAACGCCTGAACAGTCCGGCTCGCCTGCGCTCTCAGGTCATCTCGATCCAAGGCCGTCCCGAGGCGGGCCAGCACCAACGCCGCCATGCTGTTTCCGGAGGGCAGCGCGCCGTCGTAGGAGTCCTTCATCCGGACCACGAGGTCGTCCCCTTCCGCCGCGAACCAGTAGCCACCATCCGGGTCCGCGAACCGCTGCTCCATGGACTCGACGAGCTCCTGCGCCCGCGCCAACCACCGGGCCTTCCCGGTCACGGAGAACAGGGTCACCAGGCCGTGGGCGTAGAACCCGTAGTCGTCGAGGGACGCCACGTATCGCGCCTCCCCGTCTCGCCAGCGACGCAGAAGGCCGCGGTCACAGTCTCGCAACCTCTCCTCGATAAACTCCGCGGCACGGGCCGCGGCTTCCGTCCAGCGCGGCTCTCCCAGGACGGCGCCAGCGCGGGCCGCGGCGGCGATCATGAGCCCGTTCCAGGACACCAGGACCTTGTCGTCGAGCCCGGGTCGGACCCGTCGTTCACGATACTCGTACAACGCCGCACGCCAGGCCCCGACCCGCTCGCGGAGCGCCTCCTCCGTCATCCCCTCGGCCTCCACGCACTGGGCGACCGCGCGCGGCCACCACAGGATGTTGGC
Source organism: uncultured Isosphaeraceae bacterium (assembly GCA_964507445.1). Classification (GTDB taxonomy): domain Bacteria; phylum Planctomycetota. Next base: position 367,277 of record CAZDQF010000002.1, on the reverse strand, counting down.
GCCCTCGAAGTTGCCGGTCTCGCTGGCTCCCCACACCCGCCTGGCCAACGGACCGTCGGCGCCGAGGACCTCGTCCAGCTCCGCCTCCGAGAAGACGTAGAACTTCCCCTCCACACCCTCGCTGTCGGCGTCCTGGGCCGAGAAGAACCCCCCCGCTTCGTGGGTCATCTCCCGTTCCACCCAACGCAGCACATCCCGGACCACCTCCGCGAAGTCCTCGCGCCCGGTCAGCAGGTAGCCGTCCAGGTAGCTCTCGACCAACAGGGCGTTGTCGTAGAGCATCTTCTCGAAGTGGGGCACGAGCCACTGGGCGTCGGTGGAGTAGCGCGCGAAGCCGCCGCCGACGTGGTCGTAGAGCCCCCCACGCCACATCATCTCCAGGGTCTTCTCGAGCATCCCGCGCCCCGCCTCCCAGGTCCCTCGGGCGCAGCAATGGGCGATGAACGAGAGGGTCGAAGGTCGGGGGAACTTGGGCGCGCCGCCGAAGCCGCCCCAGCTCTGGTCGAAGGACCCCTCCAGGTCCTCCTTGGCCCGGTCGATCACGTCGGCAGAGACCGCCCCGCCGCCCGCGACCCGGGCCTTGAGCACGTCCATCATGCGGCTGACGTTGGTCTCCACATCCGAACGACGGCCTGCCCAGCTGGCGGCGATGCCCCGGAGCACATCGGGGAATCCGGGGCGGCCCCAACGAGCGTCCGGTGGGAAGTAGGTGCCACCGAAGAACGGCTCCAGGTCCGGGGTCAGCCAGACGCTCAGCGGCCAGCCCCCCTGCCCGGTGCTCGCGACCACCGCCTGCATGTAGATCTGATCCACGTCCGGACGCTCTTCACGATCCACCTTGATGTTGACGAAGTGCTCATTCATCAGGGCGGCGACGGCCTCGCTCTCGAAAGACTCCCGTTCCATGACGTGGCACCAGTGGCAGGTGCTGTAGCCGATGCTCAGGAAGATGGGCACGTCCCGCTGCCGAGCCGCTGCGAACGCCTCTTCCCCCCATGGGTACCAGTCCACGGGGTTCCTGGCGTGCTGCAACAGGTACGGGCTCTTCTCCCGGGCGAGGCGGTTCTCATGGTGTGCGTCGTTCATCAGTGACCTCCGCTGATTGCTGTGCGGATCATAGGGGAGCGCGCCGGGCGCCAGAGCCTCAAAGGCCCAGCTCGAATCGACCGACCACCCTGTCGGCGCAGTTCCGGCGCTCGAGGTCGGCGTGGGCACCCAGCTCCGCCAGCTCTCCATCCGTGAGCAAGTCGTGCCGGTGGAGCAGGTGTGGGACGAGACGCTCGCTCACCTCCCAGGCGCCGGAGTCCACATGGAGCGCCAGCCCCACGTCCTCACCAGGGACCATGACGCCGTAGAAGCCCTCGGCGCCCACCTTGCCGAGGACCCGTCCCGCCGTGACACGGGCCAGAGCGGAGCAGAGCCGCCCCGTCCCCGCGACCATGTCCGGGTGGCGGGTCGCCGCGGCGTGCAGACGCTTCGCCGCTGACGCCGCCGCCGGACCGAGGCGGGTGGGGGTGCCGTGGTTGCGGAAGGACCGCGCCGCGGCTTCGAGGGGCATCACCCAGGTGGGGGCGCTGCACCCGTCCATGGCGTGGGCGAGCGCCGACTCCGGCACCTCCGCGAACTCCAACACCAGCTGGCGAATGAAGCGCTGCAGCGGGTGATCCGGGTCTATGTACCCATCCGTAGGCTCTCCCCTGGCCAGCGCCGCCAGCAACATCCCCGCGTGCTTCCCCGAGCAATTGTTGTGAATCGCCGTCGGTTTCTCCCCATCAACCCGCATCCTCGCGGCGGATGCGCTGTGGAGCGGCCGGTGCGGCCCGCAATCGAGCGCCGCCTCTGTCAGGGCCCCGGCGTGGAGCATCTCCCGGGCTGCCTCCACGTGCCCCGGCTCGCCGCCATGAGACGCGCACATCAGCGCCAGATGCCGGTCCTCCAACCCGAATCGGGTAGGTGCATCGGAGAGCAGGTTCGCGACGGCCTGCATCCACTTGGCGCCGGATCTGACATAGCAGGGAGCTCGCACATCTCCTTGCTGCGCAACGACATCCTCTCCCCGCAGGAGGCAGTAGGCGCCACGATGCTCTGCTTCCACACCTGCTCCTCGCCAGGCTCGCAGGAGTACAGGATTGTGCCAATTCGGTCGTTCCGCCAACTTGATGCCGCCCCCGCGGTGATTGTGTACAACCTGCTCTTGCACCCGAGGTGCCCTCTCACGGTAACCTGGAGGGGTCGTTTCGTTTTGTTCCCCGGTTGGGCCCGCGGTGAGTTCCTGTCGAACTGGTCGCGGGAGAATAGGGCTCCCCCGGTCCTCACCAACCCTGCCAAGGACCGCTGACATGAAGACCTTGCTCTCCACCTCCGCCCTGGCCCTGCTGCTCACCGCCGCGGTCAGCGCACAGCAGTTGAATCCTGCTGTTCAGCATCGCACCTGCGCCACCATGCACCGGCATCAACAACTGCTGATCGAGAACCCCGATCTGGCGGTCAAGCGTGCCGCCATCGAGGCAGCGACCCAGCAGGCTGCCGTGGGCGGATCGCACCACGGGGGCCCCAACGTCATCACGATCCCGTGCGTGATCCACGTCATCTGGCGCACCGCGTCCCAGAACATCTCCACGGCGCAGGCTCAGAGCCAGATCGATGTGCTCAACGAGGACTTCCGCCGGACGAACTCGAACGCCAGCAGCACCCTGTCCCAGTTCCTCGGCGTCGCCGCGGACACGGAGATCCAGTTCTGCCTCGCGACCCAGGACCCGCAGGGTAACCCGCACAGCGGCATCACCCGCACCCAGACCACGGTCACGTCGTTCTCCTCGAACGACAACATGAAGTTCTCCTCTTCCGGAGGACACGACGCCTGGCCTGCGTCCCAATACCTCAACATGTGGTGCTGCAACCTGAGCGGAGGCCTGCTCGGTTACGCCCAGTTCCCCGGCGGCCCGGCGAGCACCGACGGTGTCGTCATGGACTACCAGAACTTCGGTCGTGGCGGCGTCACCCAGGCCCCGTTCCACCTCGGCCGTACAGGCACCCACGAGGTCGGACACTGGCTGAACCTCTATCACATCTGGGGCGACGGCCCGTGCAGCCAGGACGACCTGGTCGCGGACACCCCGGCGTCTGACGCCGCCAACTTCGGCTGCCCGCTGAGCCACAGCTCCTGCAGCTCCCTCGACATGGTCCAGAACTACATGGACTACACCGACGACAGCTGCATGAACGTGTTCACTCAGGGACAGAAGAACCGCATGCGGGCCCTGTTCAACCCGGGTGGCGTGCGCGCCAGCCTGCTCAACGCGAACGGGTGCGGGCCGGTGACCCCTCCGACCCCGGACTGGCAGGTCAACAACGCCTACTCATCCATCAACTTCGACGGCACCAACGGCACGCAGTTCATTCCTGCGATCACGCCCAAGTGCGTCGGTGACAGCGGCAACTTCACGATGTTCAGCATCGATCAGGGCGGCCTGTTCAACGTGGGGTTCATGATCGCCCCCATGTACCCGGCCAGCTCGAGCCTGTCCGTCACCACACCAGGAGGGCAGTTCTTTCACATCTACCTGGGACACCCGACCACCTACTTCTGGAGTGGCACGGTGCCGACGGTGATCCCGTACCCGGGCAACCAGGTGGTGCCCTACGTCGCTGGCGCGGCGGTCCAATTCTCGGCGCAGATGCTGAAGATGCACCCGTCCAGCTCTGACGGCTACTACCTCAGCGCCGGCGGTCAGCTGGACATCGGCGCCGGCGTGGGGAGCCCAACGGCGCTCACCCTCGGTGACGACGACAACCTCGCCATCACCCCGTCCAACCCCGTCGCGCTCTACGGTTCCACCTACGGCACGGTGTACGTGAACTCCAACGGTTCCTGCAGCACCAACACCGGCACCGGTGACTTTTCCGCTACCGTCGGCGAGTTCCTCTCCGACATGCCCCGCATCGCCGGCCACTGGTCGGACCTGGCCCCCAACAACGCAGGTACGGTGGAGTGGAGCGAGGCCTGCGGCAACCTGGTCGTCAGCTTCAGCCAGGTGCCGGAGTGGCCTTCGGGTCCGGCTACCGCGTCGTTCGACGTCACCTTCTGGGGCAACGCCAACGTCTCCATCGACAACAGGGTCGTGGATGCCGCGTGGGCGACCGACTCCATCGCCGGGTTCAGCCCCGGAGGCGGAGCCACCGGCAGCAGCGTGACGTTCTCGTCACTGGTGGGCGGGACCAGCAACTTCCCCGCGAGCAACGCCATCTACGAGTTCGCTACCGGCGCGACGACGTCCAACTTCTCGTCGGCGCTGCTGACTCCCACCGGGAGCCTGACGGTCAACTGACCGAGACTCCTTTCTGGGTGAGAGAACAGGCCGGGAGCCTCAGGGTTCCCGGCCTGTTCTCGTCGGGGGGGGAAAAGGTGCGCGTTTTCCCGTCTTTTCGGTTGCCAAAACCTGCGCCTTAGTGACACTATGTCACCATAAGGCTGCCACACCAGCCACACGCGGGCCCACCACACCTTCCCGCGTTCCCACCTACCTCCCGAAGAGGCTCCCCATGACCAGGTTCCTCAGTGCCTGCGTAGCCACCCTCGTTCTGGCCCACGCCCCCCTGTTCTCCCAGCAAGTCACGACCGCCAGCCCTCATGCCAACTGCGGCACCATGCAGCGACACCAGGAGCTGCTCGCCCAGAACCCCGGAATGGCGGCCCAGATCGCGGCCATCGAGGCCCACACCCAGCAGATGATCGGTGGCGGCACACACCACGGCGGCCCCCCCGTCATCATCATCCCTGTGGTGGTGCACGTGGTCTACAACACGCCCTCCCAGAACATCCCCACGGCTCAGATCCAGAGCCAGATCGACGTCCTCAACGAGGACTTCCGACGCCTCAACGCGGACGCGGTCAACACCCCTCAGATGTTCCTGAGCGTCGCCGCGGACACTCAACTGGAGTTCTGTCTGGCCACCGAGGACCCCCAGGGCAACCCGCACACGGGGATCACCCGCACCCCGACCAACGTCCCGACGTTCTCCGCCAATGACCGCGTGAAGTCGCTCTACACCGGTGGTCAGGACCCGTGGCCCTCCACGGACTATCTCAACATCTGGGTGTGCAACCTCGGCGGTGGGGTGCTGGGGTACTCCCAGTTTCCCGGTGGTCCGGCGAGCACGGACGGCATCGTCGTCGACTACCAGCACTTCGGGCGCGGACCCTCGCCCGGGATCCTCGTGCCGCCGTTCGACCTGGGACGGACCGCCACCCATGAGGTGGGACACTGGCTCAACCTCAGCCACATCTGGGGCGCCGGCGGGTGCACCACGGATGATCTGGTCCTGGACACACCCATGGCCTCTGGCCCCAACGTGGGATGCGGCATGGGTCACGCGAGCTGCGGGACCGTGGACATGGTCCAGAACTACATGGACTACACGAACGACGCTTGCAAGAACCTCTTCACCCAAGGGCAGAAGGACCGCATGCGGGCGCTCTTCGGCCCCGGCGGCGCACGAGAGAGCATCCTCTCCTCCAGCGGTTGCGGAGCCATCGGGCCGCAATGGCAGACCAACAGCCCCCTCGCCTCCATCGACTTCGACGGCGTCGCTTCAAACTCCTACAGCGCGGCAATCAGCACCCGCTGCGGGGGCCAGCACGGCACCTTCACCATGACCAGCAGCGAACAGGGTGGCCTGTTCAACCTCGGATTCATGCCCTCGGCCCTGACCCCCGGGAACTCGCCCCTCTCCTACGGCACCCCCGGAGGGCAGCTCATCCACATCAACCTCTACCACCCCTACACCCGCTACTGGAACAACTCGGGACCGGTCCCCATCCCGTATCCCGGGGACCAGGTCATCCCCTATACGGCGCCGCCCACAGGCTCCTTCTCCGCCCAGATGCTGAAGGTGCACCCGTCCCATCCTGACGGGTTCTATCTCAGCGCCGGAGCCCAGCTGCACGTGGACCTCAATCCGCCGGCCCCCATGACCTACACCTTGGCCCTGGGCGATGACGACACCATCGCCATCAGTCCCAGCGCCCCCGTGACCTACTACGGCTCCAGCGCCGGGACCATCTACGTGAACTCCAACGGCTCCGTCAGCCTCAACACCGGAGACACGGGGTTCCAGGCGAACACCAACGACTTCATCTCCGGTCCTCCTCGGGTCGCGGGACACTGGTCCGATCTCGCCCCCAACACAGGGGGCACCATCGAGTGGAGCGAGAACTGCGGGGACACCTCCGTGCGGTTCATCGACGTCCCGGAGTGGCCCTCCGGCCCCGAGACCACGACCTTCCACATCACCTTCGCCGGCAACGGGGATGTCCTGATCGACAACGCATCCTCGGGCGCTGGCTGGACGACCGACTCCCTGGTGGGGTTCTCTCCGGGTAACACCACCAACGGCACCGCCGTCACCTTCTCGAGCCTGGTCGGCACCAGCACGACCCCATCGGCGGGAGAAGCGGTGTACGAGTTCACACAAGCGAGCGGCCCGTCCACCTTCGGCACGCTCCTCCTCACCGCCAACGGGCAGTTGATCGTCAACTGACCCTCACCCGTGCTCCCCGGCGGCCACCTCGCGAGGTCGTGCCGCCGGCGGCAGCTGGGCCGCCACGGCGTGACACCGCGGCGACACGCGGGCCATCCCTCGCCTATCATCCGTATACCCTCAGACAGGGAACCGGGTATAGCAGGAGAGGCTTCGAGTTCGCATGAAGGCCATCGCGCACCAGCAGCAGCCGTTGTCCACGTTGAGCCACGCCGTCTTCGGCGCTGCGATCGCTCCTTGTCTGGTCATCCCGCTGACCGGTCCGGAACCGGTGGTCCGGCTCACCGCCCTGTCCGCAGCCGCGATCATCATGTTGAGTTGGCTCAACTTCCAGCGTGTCACCGTCCAGATCAGCACCGGGTGGATTCGCGTCGGCTACCCCGTGTTCAACTCCCGGGTCCCATTGGAACGAGTCAATTCCATCGAAGTGATCGACGAGCTGTCCGCCTGGAGTCACGGCGGCGTCGGAGTCCGCATCACGCTCGGCAAGAGGGGTGCGATGACCTACGTCGGCCGGACGGGGCCGGCCCTGAGGCTCATCAGCGCAGGGCGCGCCTTCCCTGTGGTCTTCACCTGTGACGATCCACACAAGATCATCCGAGCCATGGCCGCCGGTGGATGCGCGACCGCGGAGGCGATGGCATGAGCGGACGAGCCTGGATCGGGGTGACGTTCATCGTCACGGTATCCGCGACGATCCTCGTCCTGTTGCGGGACGTGCCCGGCATCGAGACCCTGACCGTACGCCTGGGAGATCACGTCTCCAGGCGGCTCGATTCCATTGACGTGCGGTTCGGCAGTCGGCCATCCCTCAGTCCGGGAGACCCCGTTTATTCGGTCGAGGGCGAGGCCTTCGCCCTTCAAGGGCGGGTCGCCGGCATCTCAGAATCCGCGCCGTGGGTGGTGACCCTCGACGTGGACCCGTCCGTGACCAGGAGGTTCGACCCGGGCACGGAGGTCGTCGCCATGACTCCGGACGCAGACCTGGCCTGGGTCTTGAAGACGCTGGTGCCCCCAGACCTGAGGGAGGAGATCCTCGCCGATATCCGCCAGCTCTGGAAAGCGCGGCGGGACACCGTGCTCGAACAACTCGAGGCGCCGCTCATGGACCTGCTTCGGGACTTGGGAGAGATCCTCAGAGATGCGCTCCCCGAGACTCTGGCCCGCCATGAAGAAGAGCGGAGGGAGTTCTTCTCAGCGTTCTCCGACGACATCTTCCCCGATCACCTCGAGCCCGTATTGGAGCGGGAGTTCGTACACAGGATCGAAGAGAGGCTCGGCCCCCTGGCAGGCCAGATCGGCTCCGAGGTCTGGGACAACATGACCTTCGGAGACATGCTCTCCCTCAGTTGGATCGCCACCAAGGACGCCGTCGGCGCTGCCTCGCGACAGGCGGTGGTGGATCGCCTCACGGAGCTGCTCCGCAAGAAGGCCTTGCCGGTCTTCAAACGGCACGCTCCGAAGGCGTTCCAGGAGACCGCCGCAACGGTCATCGAGGGCCTGAGCGAGCCGTCCGTGCAGGAGGCCCTGGACGTCGCCGCCCGCGAGATCGTGACCCACCCCGCGTTCGAGGCCTTCACGGTAGCGGTGGCGAAGTCCTGGATCGTGGATAACGAGCGCATCCGCGAGCGGCTGCTGGACGCGATCAGCTCCGACGAACTCCGGGGCCCCCTGGACAACCTGTGGGACGCCGCTGAGCCCTTGTTCGAACAGGCGCTGGAGGAGATCCTCACCCGCCCTGACAGGGAGGGCATGGACCACCAGCTGGTCCGCGTCCTGAGGCGGGTGGTCCTGCGCAAGGACGAACACTACGTCGTGCTCCGAGACGGCGCGGAGACCGGCAGCCTCTCTGATCAGGCCGTGCTCACGGGTGTCATCGGAGAGGACCGATGACGGCAAACGGAAGCGACCCGGCGATCTCGATCCAGGGGCTGGTCCTCAGCGCAGGTGACCAGGTCCTGCTCGACAAGGCGACGGCGCGGATCGAGAAAGGAGAGCTGGTCCTCCTCGTGGGCGCCAGCGGGACCGGCAAGTCCCTGACCCTGTCGTTGCTGTCCGGGCTGTTGAACCCGGGGACCGGGGTCACGGCCAGCGGAGACGTCCGGGTACTCGGTCACGACGCCCTGCGGGTCAGCGAAGGGACCGGCGTACCGGGCACCGGCATCGTCTTCCAGGACTTCGCTCTGCTGGACGACGTGGACGCCCGAGGCAACGTCCTCTTCGGCCTCGACCACCGCGACGGGCCACAGGGCCCAGACCGACAGGGGCGGGCGGACGCTCTACTGGACGAGTTCGGTCTACCGGGCGCCCTCAGGCCGGCCCAGATGTCCGGCGGCATGAAGCAACGGCTGGCGCTGGCGCGCGCCCTGGCCTTCGGGCCGGAGTTGATCTTCTACGACGAACCCACGTCTGGTCTGGACCCGGCCATGAGCGTCGACGTGGCCCAGCGAATCAGGCGCGCGCACGATAGTCACGGCATGACCTCCGTCGTGGTGACCCACGATCTCGTGTCGCTCCGCAAGATCGCCGACCGGGTGCTGCTCCTCGACCCCAGGGCGCGCGACCTCCGTGAAGTCGCGGACGCAGACCTGGACGAAGCCCTCGCGAGCCTGCGTGGGTGGCGAGCGGACGATCCGACGCCCCGTCCTCCGGCTCCCTGGCTGAAGCAGAGGATTCATGGCTCCCTGGAAGCCTCCGGGGACTTCGTCATCGGGTCCGTCCGGACACTGGTTCACCTCATCCCCCGCTACCCCTCGGCCCGATGGGGCCTGCGCTTCCTCTGGCGCTACCTCAGGCTGGGCACCCTGGGCACGGCTATTCCCTTCCTCGCCCTCGCAGGTCTCATGAGCGGGTTCACCACCACGTTCTTCACCTTCGCACTGCTCCCCATGCAGGGCTACACCGAACCGGTGCTCGTAGAGGAGTTCATCGGCGCTCTGGGATACGCTCTCTACCGGGTCATCGTCCCCGGCATCACCACACTGCTGTTCGCATCCAGAGCGGGCGCCGCCATCGCCGCAGACGTCGGAAACCGCGTGCTGACGAGGCAAGTGGATGCGCTCCGGAGCCACGGCATCCGCCCGGAGCGCTACCTGCTGACGGGAGTCACGATCTCGAGTCTGCTGGGGATCCCGTTGCTGTTCGCCGTCGCCTTCTTCGTCGCCAGAGCTGCCGCAGTGTCGGTGTTCCTCGCCACCCATCCCGGACACGGCCCGTTCTCGTTCAACGAGGAGTTCCATCAACTGGTCGGGACGTGGGGCTCCACGGGGTTACCGGGGGGGACACCGTGGGTCCTGGCCAAGCTCCTCATATCCGCCCTCGGCACCGCCGCCATCGCCTATCACGTGGGCATGCGGAGCAAGTCATCCGGCGCCGCCGTGGCAGAGGGCGTCACGTCCACCATCATCCGCGCCACGATCTTCGTGCTGACGGTCCACATGATCTTCGCGTTCTTCGAGTTCTGAGCCCCGCCAAGACAGGAAGCCGTGCCCCCGCTCGGAGCGCACGACTTCCGGTCTGTTCCCTGTACAGCATTCCGACCCCCTGGGGATCGGATTTCTGTGGGCCCGGGAACGCCCCGGGCTTCACCCTCTGGATCTGTCTCCGTGACCCTGGCGGAATCACATTCTGGTTTTTTTCTGGAGATGGGGATCAGAGGGCGGCGCCGTCAGCGCTCCCGCAACCGTGCCTCCAGGTTGGTGAGGTCCTGGGGAATGGGCGCGTCCAAGCGAATCGCGACCGCGCTGAAGGGACAGGTGAACTCCACACGACTCGCGTGGAGCGCCGCGCGCTTGTGACGCACGGTGGCGTCACGCCCCCGGGCGTACTTCCGCTCTCCCACCAGCGGGTGACCGATGTGGGCGAAGTGGACCCGGATCTGGTTGTGCCGCCCGGTCTGCAGGTCCACGCAGAGGCGAGCACAAGGACCCAGTCGAGCCTCGGTCCGGTATCGGGTCTCCGCCGACTGACCACCGGGATGAACCACCGACCTCGCCCCCAGATCACGGATGGGAAACCGCAGCGCGCCGGTCGGCGGGTTCGGCGCCCCCTGCACCCATGCGAGGTAGAGCTTCTTCACCTGCTTCTGCTTGAACAGATCCATGAGCTCCTCGCGGGCGTCCTTGTCCCTGGCGAGGATCAACACACCGGAGGTCTCCCGATCCAATCGATGAACCGGATACAAACGGCCGTGCCCTTCGCGATGCAGACGCGCGGGGAGGGTGTCGTTGCCGCCACCGCGACCGCGAGGTGGCGACACCGTGAGCAGGCCAGCGGGCTTGCTGCAGACCAGCAGCCGTTCGTCCTGATGCAACACGGTGAGGGGTGGCATGGCCTCAGCGTACACAAAGCCAAGCTGGCGACGTTGTCGGGCTCGACGCGACGCCGAGGCCGCGACGACTCAACGAACGAACATCATGTTCCAGGCACCGTCCGGCCGGTCGCTGTCGATCGCCGAGTAGACGTGACCGGCGGGGCTCTTCCAACGCTGCAGAGTGACGGGATCCGAGAGGTCGTCCTCGTAGATGGAACGGATCACCGCCCCCGCCAGACGACCAGCCCCCGCGTTCTCGATCCGCAACCCGCCGTCGCTCTTACGCGTCGCGAACTGGACCGAGATGAACTCCTCCACGCCCTTCGGAGCCCACAGAGCACTCAGACGGTTGGGCAAGAAGGAGAACACACGACGGCGTTTGCAGAGACGGTTGAGGACCGGGTCGAGGTGCTGCTTCCAGTAAGCGTGCAGGGAGCCCCAGCCCGGGACCTGGGCACCGATGGGGCAGCGGTACTCAGGCACCATATCGGTGAGCCCGAGCAACCCGAGGAGGGGACAGACCACGATGGTCTCGTCTCGCATGCGCCGCGCGGCCGCAGGAGGCAACGAAGCGGGGTCCATTGCCGAAATGAGTGGCCCGCGGTCCCTCCGCTCTACCGGGAGCAGCGGACCACGATCGAACTCCAGGTTCGTCCGGGTCGCGGTCGCCAACCGGTCTCCGGACAGTCGCAGCACTTCCTCCCCGTGCCCCCTCCCGTTGATGGCGGCGAGCAACGCACCGACCGCCTCCCGGCGCGGAGCGATCAAGGATGGGTAACGATTCCAGGACCGCTCATCCTGCGCCTCGCGGAAATCGCATTCAGACGATCCGCCTCCGCGTTTGCGTTCTGAAGTGGCGATGAGGATCCGAATCTTGGTGGGGGACATGTGCTGAGCGTCGACCGAGCAAGAACTGAGCGGCGAGCATTCTTGCAGGTGTCCGTGGACGGTCAAGGGGTTTCTCGACGACTCTCTTCGATCGCCAACCCGCCGCCGCGACGAGTTCGAGCGACGCACGCACAAAGTGCGGCTCGCCCGCATCATGGACCCATGACCTGGGACGGGACAGTGTCGCATGTAGCGGAAGACCGCGCTGAGAACTCAGCCAAGAATCGGAGGATCGATCACCCGCTGGCCTGCAAGTGGTCACGATGGCTGAGGCGCGGACAGCGGCTCTTTTCCACAGGGCTGTTTCAAACCGACCCACGTTGCGGTTGTTGCTTCCGGACACGGGGCTGGGCGTCCACGAGTTCAAGCAACGACGGGACGTCGAGTGGCGGCATGTCGTTCACGGACAGGTAGGCCTGCGCGAACTCCAGCTCCTCGTCCCGGTCAATGCCGGCCGTGGCCCGCAAGTCGCGGAACAGGCGGGCGATATCGTGCGCCACCCGCCCCGGACCGAGCTCCCGCCGAAGGGACAACCCGTCCAGATCAACCAACCAGAGCTGGCCATGCACATCCACCAATATGTTGGGGCCCTTGAGGTCTCGATGCCCCAGTCCATGAGTGTGCAGGTCGCCGACCAACCTCCCGAGACACCGCAGCATCCGTTGGCGTTCGTCCCTCGAACCGGTCGCCACCGCCTCGTGGACATGTCGGGCATCTGGCACCGGCTCCGTGATCAGGTAGTGACGGTCCACGGCACCGGACCTCAGCCGCTTCCCGGCAGCCCCCACCACGGGTGTGGGGATCCCGCAAAGCTCAAGCAGGTAAGCGGTTTGCATGGCCCGCAATGCCGCCCCCCTGCGGAATCGATCGATCACGTGACGACGGCCTCGGGCCATGGCCCGCTTGATGACCCAGCCGTCCTTCAGCACGACCCGGGTGTTGCCGCCCTCCTTCAGCACCCGGTCCGGTGAAGCGAGCCCGTCCTCCGCGTGTTGCAACAAGCCCTCCAGGGTCTCGTCCACCGAGCTCCGTCGGGTCCTCCAGAGGACGCCATCGGCGCTCCGCTGCTCGAACCGTGAGTTGGTCTTCAGAGCTTTCGCCGCCCTGCGACGCCGGAAACGCCTCAGACGAGCCCGTCCCGAGGACTCCAACGATCGAGCAGAATCGGCGACGTCCCGAGGGTCAGCGGGTTGCATGTACGCCGTCAGGAACTGCAACCGCTCGGCGCGGGAGCAGGAAGGGGCGAAGACCTGAAAGAGCAGCCGCAAGTTCTCCTGGCAAGCCTGGTCACCGAACCGGGCACCCAGGGTCATCCGGCGCAGGTCGATGGGGGTGATCTCCCAGTTCGCGCCGCGTCGAGAACCGAGAAAGTTCTCCATGTGCGGATCCAGGAGGCAGACGCCAGCCGTGTGCAGCTGGCGCACGAGGGCCGCCAGCACGTCGATCAGCCGCGAACGCTCCCCCGGCGGAAGGGCCCCCGGTTCGGCCAGCTTGCGCAGCTCTCTGGCGCCGTCCAGGAACCGCGTCACCAAGACCTCGGCGGCGGCCTCATCTCCTCGCGCCGCGACGCGCCCGTACGCCAGGGGTTCGGCGCAGGGCACCCCCAGCTGCTGCAGCCTGAGCCCATTGGACCACTCAACCCGCCCCGGGGCTCTGGGCAGGCGTCGCTTGAGGCCACGGAACCAACCGGGGTACGGATGACGCTTGACCACGACGCGCTCGCCAGAGGTCAGGGTCACGACCTCCACGAACCGGCTCCTGGTCTCACGCACGACGCTCCGGTCCGCCACGAGCGGCGCCGGAAGAAACGCACCTCCGTCGCCGAACAACCGCTGGTGCGAGTCGTTGGCGACGGCCCATCGATCGCTACCGGGGCCTCGAACCCTGACGGTCGGCGCGCTCATGACATGGGTCGGGAGTCCTGGGTCATGGCTGCGCTCAGTTGCGGTAGATGGAGCTGCCCACGATGATCACGTTGCCAGCGTCGTCCTTCTTGTTCACCGTCCCGACGACGGCCACGGGCTGCAGGTGATCCAGCCCCTTGAACCCCTTGAGGCCGGCCTTGAACAGGCTCCCCGCGTCGTCGTGAAACTCCACGGTCAGGGTGTGCCGCGCGAACTCACTCGGCTCCACGCAGCAGTAGTCCCATGGGGTAGGGCACTCGCAATCGGCCCCATCTTCGTCCAGGCAACTCTTGAGTGAGGCATCGGTGAGCGTGATGAGCGCGTTGCCATCCACGAAGTCCTGGATCCGACCCGCCACCACCACGTCGTCGCCGACGCCGGCGTTGGTCTTCACGTCGAGGACCGTGCGTTGGTTCGTCGGCGCATCCATGACCCAGAGTCCCTCGAGCGGGTTCGGCCCCGAAGGACCCTCTTCCACAGCCTCACCACAGCCGAGGAGCAATGATCCCCCCAGGATTCCCCAGGCCATCCAGTTGAACGTCTTGTCGAACATGATGAAAACTCCGTTGAGAGGTGTCACGACTCCTTCAGCGCCACGGCGATGGGGAGTCGGAGAATACGCATCAGGGCAGGGACGGCGCTCAAGACCGAGATCACGAGCATCCCCACGAGCCCCACGAGGGCGCTGACCGGGTCCACGTCCACGCTGAACGCGGTCATGGCCATGCTGACGGAGGCCTGCGCGAGCATCAGCCGCGCCAGGAGCAGCCCGAGCAAGGCCCCGGCCATGCCGATGACCAGGTTCTCTTGCAGGACCGAGAGCACCACGGCCCCGCCCCTGAAGCCGATGGCGCGAAGGGTCCCGAGCTCCCGGACCCGATCCTGAACCGCAGCCACCACCGTATTGGCGCCGCCGGTAGCCGCAGCGATCCCGATGAGGATCGCCATGGACCAGGCAAGGCCGAGGATGGGATCGAAGTAAGCGGCCATCTCCGCATAGTACCGGTCCGTGGGCACGCTGAGGATCTCGAGATCCAGGCGTCGCTTGGCGAACAGGTCGACATCCGAGAGATCCTCGCGCCGACCCACACGCACGAAGACCACGGAGCAGTCGTCGCGCTGGGAGTGCCCCTGCAGCTCGCTCATGGGGACCCAGATCTCCGATTCCACCGTAGTCCCCGGAGCCGCGAAGATCCCCGACACGACGAAGCTGCCGCCCTCGATCTGCAGCTCCTGACCGATGGCCAACTGCTCTGGGTCCAGATCGCTCTTGGCAGCCGCCAGGCGGCCCACCAGGGCCTCGCCCGGGCCGGGCAACGCACCCTCGACGACGCTCAACCCACCATGCACCAGGAACGCCCGCTCCGTCACCCCCCTGACGAACGCCTGCCGCGGCCGCCCGTCGCCGGTGACGCGGATCTCCGTCCCCATGTGGATCTCCGGTGACGCCGCTGGGACGCCCCCGACCTGCACGATGCTGGGGACGTCCGCGGCCACCAGGTCTGCGACCGCAGGGCTCATGGCGGAGCGGACGATGTCACCGTCCGCCGCGGTGGAGAGCAGGATGGCCGTGTCTTCCGGGGCGTTGCCCAGGTGACTCGCCTCGAGGCTGCGGACGAACGCGCTCGTGGCGACGAACAGCGACGAGACCAGAGCCCCAGCCAGCAGCATCAGCAGGCTGCGCAGGGGTCGCCTGCCGAGGTTTCGGATGGCCTGATGAAGCGGGAGAAAGCCGGTCATGCCCCGCTCCTGATGGCCTTGATGACATCGATCCGTGCGGCCTGCCAGGCGGGCAGCAGGCTGGCCGCGACGGCGGCCGCGATGGTCAAGCCGAGGCTGCCGAGCACCACCGGGAGGGTCATGGCGAAGCTCACCTGCACGCCCTCCACCCCCACCGCCAGTCCGGTGAAGTTGATGACCGCCGCCATGCCCAGGAGCCCGAGGACCCCGCCGGTGACGGCGATGACCGCCGACTCGCCGAGCACCATGAGCGCCAGATGGGGCGCCTTGAATCCCACCGCCCGCATCACCCCCAGCTCGCGACGCCGCTCGTTGACGGCCATGTAGATGGTGTTGGCCACGAGCACCACCACCACCACCACGCACGCCAGACCGAACATGCGGCCGAAGGTGAGGATCTCCCGCAGGTCCGTGGTGGCGCGCTCCAGGAACGCGGACAACGGGCGGGTGTCGGTGGGTTCCTCTGCTGCCGCGAGGCGGGCGTCGATCTCGTCTCCGATCACGTCTGCTCGTTCGGGGTCGTCGATCCTCACCTCGAACTGGGTCACGGTCCCCAACCGGTTCACGGGCCCCGCTCGCTGCAGGAACTCCAGGTGTGTCAGGACCACCGCCTCCTGAGTCGAGTCCGATGAGGCGAAGATACCGACCACCTTGACGACGATCTCGCCGAACCGGAACTTCTCCCCGACGGTGAGTCCGCGGCGGGCCGCGAAGACACGCCCCACCAGGGCCGCGTCACGTTCTCGCCGGAACGCCTCCAGATCGCCCTCCAACACCTCGACATCCCGCGCCGCCAGCAGCTCCTCCACCGGGGTGCCGTGGAACGTGATCATGTCCAGATTGGTGCGGCAGTTGTTCAGGAACACCTTCACCGGGAGCACCGACTCCACCCCGTCGACGGAGCGGATCTCCTCCATGTAGCGCTCTGGCAGGAAGGACGTCTGGGGGCAGTAGCGGTTCTTGCGATAGACGATCAGGGTCCGCGCCTTGTCCCCGGACTTCAGCGCGCGGTCCATCCCAGCGGAGAACGACTCGGTCCCCACCAGGAGCATGACCGCGAGGCCCACCCCGAGAATGGTCAGGAAGGTACGGAGGCGGCGCCGGAGCAGGTTCTTCCGCACCATGAGAAGCGTGTCTCTGACGGTCATCCGGCCACCTCCTCAAACGACAACAGCCTCCCCTTATCCAGGCGCATGGCCCGCGTCCCCCGAGCCACCGCCCGAGCATCGTGGGTCACCATGAGGATGGTCTTGCCCCGCTCCTTGTTGAACCGCTCGAGCAGGTGGAGGACCTCCTGGGCGGAGTCCTCGTCCAGGTTCCCCGTGGGCTCGTCCGCCACGATCAGGTCCGGGTCCGCCACGATGGCGCGGGCGATCGCCACGCGCTGCTGCTGACCGCCGGACAGTTGCTTCGGCAGGTGGGCGTGGCGATCCTCCAGTCCGACCGCCTCCAGGGCCAGGGACACACGACGATGGCGCTCCGCGCGGCTCATGCGGAACAACCAGAGGGGGATCTCCACGTTCTCGTAGGCCGTGAGGACCGGGACCAGGCTGTAGTCCTGGAACACGTAACCGATGGTGCGGGCCCTCCAGTCCGCGGCGCCGGCTCGGGACAGCCCACCGAGGTCCTGCGCCCCGACCCGGATCTCGCCCTCATCCGGCCTATCGATGCCGGCGATGAGATTGAGCAGCGTGCTCTTGCCGCTGCCGGAAGGCCCGAGGAGCACCAGGAACTCCCCGGCAGCCAGGTCCAGGCTGACGTCCTGCAAGGGCGTGACCAGGTGCTCGCCGAGGCGATAGGTCTTGGTGACCGAACGTAGCTGGACGAAACTCATGAACCCGCTCCTTCTTCAACCCGGTCCCCTTCGGTCAACGCCGATGTCCCGCCGTCGATCACACGATCAGTGACGTTCAGTCCTTCCAGCACCACCACGGTGTCCCCGGACCGTTGCCCCAGCTTGACCCGACGACGCATCGCGCGGCCCGTGGTGACATCAATCAACCAAACGGAGTCTCCCGAGACCACACAACGGTGCGGGATGCGGACAGCGGAAGCGACCGGGGTCGGCGACGAGCTGTCCTCCGCGCCGAACACCGTCACCTGGCAAAGCATGTCCGGCTTGACCAGGTCGTCGGGGTCGAGGAACGCCACCTGGACCTCCAGGGTCACCTTCTGGATGTCCGCGGCGTCCACGATCCGCAGCACCCGCCCCTGGTATGGCTTGCCTCTCCGGGCGTCACACCGGATCTCTGCGCGTTGACCCGCGGACGCGCGGGACACCTGCCCCTGCGGGACGTCCACCCGGACCCGGAGCTTGCCGGGGTCGTAGAGGTGGCAGACCGCCGACGCGGACGCCGCCGGACCAACCACGGAGCCCACCGCAGCATCACGGATCAGCACCACGCCGTCCGCGGGTGCCACCACCCGCATCCGACTCCTGCGCAACCGTGCCTCCTCGAGGGTGGCTTCCGCGTGGGTCACCGCGGCGGTCGCTCGGACCAACGCCGCCGCCGCCTTCTCGACCCGCAGCGTCTCGACCAGCCGGAGCTCCATGTCGCGCTCCGCCTTGCGGAGCTTCGCCTTCGCCTTGACCGCCTCCGCTACGGCCCGTCCCTGCTCCGCCTTGAGGGCGGCCACGTGGGCACGGGCCTCCTGCAACTTCGCCGCCGCCAGCTCCACCTGCCATGGGCCCACGGCGTCCCGCTGGCGCAGGAAGTTCCGGGTCGCGAGGTCCTGCTCGGCCACCGTGACCGCGGCCCCTGCCTCCGCCACGTCGGCCACCCGACGATCCACATCCCGGGCTCTCCCGTCAGATTCCGCCCGCGCCACCCCCAAGGCCTGGGTCACGTCGATGGCGGCGGCGAAGGACTCCCGCGCGTTCCTCTCCTCGACCCGGGCCAGTTCAAGGTCTGCGCGGGTGCGGATGAGGGCTGCCTCGGCGATGTTGAATGCGATCTCCGCATCCTCCGCCACGAGCTCGCAGACCACGTCTCCGCGAGAGACCTTGTCCGCCTCCTGCACCAGCATTCGGCTCACCACGCCCTCAGCCAACGCCGTCACCCGAATCGGATAGGGGTCTGGCTCGACCCAGCCGGCGGCCTGGAAGACGATGGAGCCCGCGACCGGCGCGGCGTCGGTGGCGGCGATGGGTCG
The DNA here is from genome assembly GCA_964507445.1 of uncultured Isosphaeraceae bacterium. GTDB lineage: Bacteria > Planctomycetota. Next base: position 348,740 of record CAZDQF010000002.1, on the reverse strand, counting down.
TACAGTGGTCACCTTCGTGGCCGGGACCAGCAGGTCCCGAGCGGTGTCGTAGAACACGGCCAGGAACCCCGCCGCCAGCACCACCGGCACGAGCCAGAACACCCACCGTCGTCGCGGCGGGGTCACGGAGGACTGCGCGTCCGAGCGCGCCAGGGCCTCCAGGTCGACGCTTCCAGCGCGGCTCATGGTTGCGCCCTCCCTTCGAAGCCCGGCGGGAGCCCGCTGGATTCCCGCAGGGACAGGTCCGAAAGCCACACCTGCTCGGCGCTGTCCACCACACCCAGGACGGAGACGATCCGCAGGTTCAGCGCATCCACCCACGCGTTCACCGCGCTCGCCGTCTCTTCCACCGAGGCGCGGGCTCGCACCGCATGCCACGTCCGAAGGCTCTCGCTCTCCATCACCGGCGCGTGATAGGCCTGATGGTTGCGCGCCACGGAGAGCTCCGAGGTCGCGGCACGGACACGGGCCATGATGGCGACGAGGTCGCTCTCGATGACCTCGCGAGCCTGCTCACGCAGCTCGACCGCCTCTTCGATCTGCGCGGACACGCGGGCCGGCCACGGCAAGTCCAACGCCAGAACGCCGCCCGTCAGGAACTCGTCCGGTCTGATCTTCAGCCCCGGCCCGACGCGCAACCCAGGCCACCAACCGGCCGCCGCATAGCGCAGGCGGGCCTCCGCCAGGGCATAGGCGAACCTGGCAGCCCGCAACCGGGGGACGGCCTGCAGCAGCTCCGCCGCAGGGACCGATGGAGGGCCTTGCTCCGGCAAGCGCTCCGCAGCCAACAACTGCGCTGACACCGCGTCCAGCGTCACCGCCGTCGGCGGCAGGCCCGCGGCCCTCGCCAGCCGCTCCCTTGCGCGAGCCACCGCCGCCTCATGATGATGGACGCGGCCTCGAAGACCCGTGACGATGGACCGAACACGTCCGATCACGCCCGTGGCCAGGCGCCCCCGCTCATGCAGGAGCTCGAAGCGACGAGATGTCTCCAGGGCTTGCGCCAGCAACCCACGAAGCGCCGTCAACCGCGCCCCTGCCGCCGCGAACCCCACCCGCGCGCGATCCACTTCGAAGACCGCAGCCCAGATGTGCTCCTCCAACTCCCCGAAGGCGAGGTCCACGGCGCCGAGGGCGACCTGCTCTTCCGCTTTCCTCGGACCCAGGCCGAGCAGGCCCAACAGGTCGAAGGTCGCCACCAGGTCATTCTGGCGGCGCAGGTCGTCTGCGTCCTCCAGCCGGTAGGCCACCCCGGTGCGGCCGGGCGAACCAGCGCCGTCAGCCCTTCGCAGCGCCGCACGCCAGGCACGGCGAGACGCCTGCACCCTCGGCTCGAAGGCGACCGCGTGGGCGTGCCAGAAGACATCCGTCTCCGGAGCAGTCCCGGGATCCCAGCGATCCGGGACACGCAGCCCCAGGGGCGGTGCGTCGTGAAGTTCGAACGCCGCCCGGACGAGGTCGCCCCTCGGTTCGGCGCGCTCCTCCACGCTCGACACAATCTTCTCCAAGGCGATCGGACGAGGTGGCGGCGCGCTGCAACCAAGCAGCCCCCAACACGAAATCAACAGGACAACAGATAGCGATCGGTAGCGAGCTACGCTCACGAGAAGGCTCCTCCGCAAGAGGTGCAATGGAGACAAACGAACCCGGGACCAGATCCGGGCACGAGACGCGGAGGATGAGGATCAGCTCAGGAGCGGGGTAACGAACGCGCCCACGAACACCGGCTGAACGGCGACGCAAGACAGGACGAAGCGCACGCCGGCGCTCATCGGGCGACAGGGCACAGGAGCCGCCGCAGGCAAGGACAAGGATGCAACCTCGCACCTGCTCGCTCGCTTACCCGCGTCCCCATCGGTGCGACCGACGATGACGCAGCAAGAAGCAGTCGGCTCCGGCGCAGGTGCGTCTCGCAGGCTCCGCTCGCCACCAGCGAGTCCTTCCCTGCTGCAGCACCCGGAGGGCTCGCCCGTCGGGCTCCCGGCATCAGCGCAGCACTCGCAAGTATCGCCGCAGCTGGTCCAGGTGGCCCCATGCAGACCCAAGGCCCCGTCCTGAACGCAGACGGAGAGGATGATCCCTCCCGGCAGGAGCAGGGGGATGATCGCGAGGATCTGAGCAAAGAGGGCCACGCGCTGGGTTCGGGAGCCGAAGGCCATCCCGAAATAGTAGCCCCCTGGTCCACGGGAACAAGAAGGAAAGTGCCGTTTCCGACCCGCGGACGCGTCTATTGCCCGCTCATGAGAGACGCAGGAGGTCTTGGAGGAGAGCCCCTCGTCGTGGCACGATGGAGGGTGCGGTGGAGTCTCCCGGCGACCGGTCCGGAGCCTCACGAATCGCTTACGCTGAAGCCCCTTCATGCAACCCCTCCCGGATTGGAGTACTGGTTTGAAATCTCGCAGTCTCGTTATCGGCCTGCTCATGGCAGCGCTCTGTTGCATCGCGCCCGCTCAGGGCAATGGCGCCGACGTCATCGTCGGCCAGCTTCCCAGCCTCAATAACTACGGCCCGGCCAACGGCCACCACGCCTATTCCGTGGCGACCACGTCCTGCAACATCGGGACGGTGCCGTTGCAGTGGATCGCCAGCACCAACCAGCACCCGGTCATCTCCCAGCAGATGTATCGCATCCGGGACGGCGTGTTCCAGCAGGTGGGCATGTCCTGGTTGAAGCACGGGTTCTTCGCGCTCCAGGGGAGCCTCTGCAGCCCCTGCAACCCGCACCCCAACGGCACGGCCTTGGGCGTCGGGTGCTCCGATCCATACAGCGCCGGTCGTAACGGGTCCCAAGGTTCTCTGGGGCCCCGCAATGAGATCAACGCCGCCACAGGCGTGTACACCTATCCCCCCACCTACGGGGCGGTCATCTCCGACACCACCAGCTCGCGCCTGCGCGTCCCCAGCGCCCTGGTGGCGAACCAGCCCGCGAGCGCGCGCTTCTACGTCGAAGCGCAGTACGTGGCCCAAGACGACGCGGCGGCGGGCAACCACAACAACAACGCCTCCTACCGCGAGCTGAACGCCTCCGCCAGCGGCAGCATGAACCTCAATGGCGCGACCATCCAGCAGGAGCCCGCCATCATGGCGTGGCCCAACGTCGATCCCGGCGTGACCGTGGTCACCTATGACGTGCCCAACGACGGGCGCTTCTACCTCGGCACCAACGTCATTAACGTGGGCGGCGGCGTGAATCGCTACGTCATGGCGCTGCACAACCTGAACTCAGACCTCGCGGCGAGCGGCATCTCCATCGCCATGCCCAGCGGCGCCACCGTCACGAACCTGCAGTTCATCGACGCGGACTACCACAGCGGTGAGCTGTACGGGTCAACGGACTGGAACGGCAGCTTCGGCGGCGGCGCGGTCAGCTGGTCATCTCCTGACACCTTCGCCGCCAACGCCAACGGCGCCGCCCTCCGGTGGGGCTCCTGCCATACGTTCGTATTCGAGTCCGATATGGCTCCCGGCGACGTCACGGTCACCCACTTCAAGAACAACCAGACCTTCACGTTCGGCAGCCCGCCCCCGCCGCCCCAACCGGACTACATGACCAACCAGCCTGCGGCCTCCTTCGACGCCAACGGCCTCACCAACAACGGCTTCACCAGCGCGATCCAGGTGACCCTGAACTTCGGTGACACGGCGACGGTCAACTACAGCAGCAACGTGTCCGCGGGCGGCAGCCTGCAGGACATCTTCTATCAGACCGGCAACGCCCATCCGGTGAGCGGTGCGGGCACCCTGCTGCCTGACGGCCAGATCGTGAACCTGGACATGAGCCAGCCCATGACCCAGCTCTGGAACTGGCAACCCACGTCCAACGGGTCGTTCCCGTTCACCGCCCCGGCCGCCCCGCTGGACGTCGTCGCGCAGATGGCGGTCACCGACGCCACGAGCGTCACCGGCTTCCACGTGAGCGCCGCCATCGAAGCGGACGTGGTGGCGTGCGCCGCCGCCGTCGTCCCCCACTCTCTCGGTGACGACGACTCCATCGTGATCACCCTCGGCGCCGGCGGCATGCACGACTGCATCGCCAACGTCGCCCTCTACGGGACCACCTACACCGACCTGCACATCAACTCCAACGGCTCCGTCTCCGCCAACGCGGGCACGGGCGACTTCAGCGCCTCCGTGAGCGAGTTCCTGAGCGAGATGCCCCGCGTCGCGTGCAACTGGTCGGACCTCGACCCCACGTCCGGCGGCACCATCCAGTCCGTCTCCGCGCCGGGGAGTCTGTCGGTCCAGTTCGCCAACATCCCGGAGTGGGGCTCCAGCCCCCTGCTCAGCGTGGACGTGATCTTCGCCGCCAACGGCGACATCACCATCGGCAACCACTCCGCTGGTGGCGGATGGAGCACGAGCACGGTGGTGGGCTTCAGCCCGGGCGGCAACGCGTCCGGCAACTCGGTCGCCTGGTCAAGCCTGGTCGGCGGCACCACGGGCTTCACAGCCAACGAAGCCGTGTACGAGTACGTCTCCGGTGGTGCGCCTTCCGGGTTCACCAGCATCACCATGGACACCGGCAACAACATGACCGTCAACTGATCTCGATCACCGGTTGAGCGCGGGGCCCGAATCTGAGAATTCGGGCCCCGTTCTCGTTGATGGAGGCGCCTATGCCCCCTGTTCAGCTCTGATGGCTGCTGCCACAATGAAGCAGATCGGCGCCTGACATCGGCCTGTCCCCACATCGGACGGCAGGACAGACCGCCGAGCCCCTGAGTCCCCCCGGATCATCTTCGGAGTTCGCTGTGTTCCACCAACGACTGCCCGTATCGTTCGCCATCATCCTGGCCACCTGCTTGATCATGCCCGCACAGACACCCCCGGGCGGCGCCGGTCCGGATGTCATCGTCATCGACCTGCCGGAGCTCAACAACTACGGCCCGGCCAACGGGTATCACGCGTACGCCGTGGGGACCAACTGCTGCAACATCGGCACCACCCCCCTCAACTGGTTCGCCAACAACAATGACCATCCGGTCATCGCGCAGCAGCTCTATCGCATCCGCGACGGCGTGTTCCGTCAGGTGGGCATGGCGTGGCTGAAGCACGGCTTCGGAGCGTTGCAATTGAACCTCTGCGGTTCCTGCACCCCCCACCCCAACTTCAACGCCCTCGGTGTCGGGTGCTCCGACCCCTACACGGCGGGGCTGAACGGGCAGCAGAGCAACCTCGGTCCACGCAACGAGGTCAACGCCTCGACCGGGGTGTTCCCCTATCCCCCCACCTACGGCGCCAACATCGTCGACGCCACCAGCGCGCGCCTGCGCGCACCCAGCTCCCTGGTGGAGAGCCAGCCCGCAGGCACACGGTTCCTCATCGAGGGCCACTACGTGACCAAGGACGACGCCGCAGCCGGCAACCAGCTCAACAACGCATCCTACCGGGAGGCCCAGGCCACCAGCGACGGGCAACTCTCCCTGGTGGGTACGACGACGCCTCAGGAACCGGCGATCATGGGATGGCCCACCATCGACCCCGGTGTGACGGTCGTCCACCACGACGTGGCCGGCGACGGTCGCTTCTACCTGGGGGCCAACATCATCAACCTCGGCGGCGGCATGAACCGCTACGTCCTGGCCCTGCACAACTACAACTCGGACCTGGCCGCCGGTCAGATCTCCGTCGCCATGCCGGCGGGAGCCACGGTCTCCAATCTCCAGTTCTTCGACGCCGACTATCACAGCGGTGAGCAGTTCCAGTCCGCGGACTGGGTCGGCGCCGCGACCTCGGGCGCGGTCACCTGGACCTCCCCGGACAACTTCGCCACCAGCCCGGACGGCGCCGCCCTCCGCTGGGGCTCCTCCCACACCTTCGTGTTCGAGTCCGACACCCACCCGGGCGACATCACCGTCACCCACTACAAGAACAACCAGACGTTCACATTCCCGGCGGCGCCGCCGCCCGCGCAACCGGACTTCATGGTCAACCAGCCTGCGGCCTCGGCGGACATCGACGGGCTCACCAACAACGGCCTCGTGGGGCCGATCCGGAAGACCCTCAACTTCGGCGGCAACGCCAGCATCAACTTCAGCAGCGACGTGACCACGGCGGGGAGCCTCCAGGACATCTTCGTTCAGAGCGGCGACGCCCACCCGGCGAGCGGCTCCGGCACCGCTTTCCCCGGCGGTCAGATCGTCAACCTGGACCTGTCCCAGCCCATGTCGCAGCTGTGGAACTGGCAACCCACCACCAGCAGCTCGATCCCGTTCACGGCTCCGCCCGTGCCCCTGGACCTGACCGCCCAGATGGCGGTGACCGACACCTCCTCCGCTATCGGCTTCCATGTCAGCGCCGCGGTGGAGTTGGACGTCGTCGCCTGCACACCGACCACCATCACCCACACCATCGGCGATGATGACGCGATCCTGGTGAGCCTGGGCAGCGGCGGGCTTCACGACTGCATCGCGTCGGTCTCGCTCTACGGCGTGACCTACTCGGATGTGTTCATCAACTCCAACGGATCCGTCTCCATGAACGCCGGCGCCACCAGCTTCGCCGCCACCACCGCCGCCTTCCTCAGCGAGATGCCGCGCGTGGCCGGCCACTGGTCGGATCTGGACCCCACCTCCGGAGGCACGGTCCAGTCCGTCTCCAACGGCAGCGACCTGACCATCCAGTTCATGAACGTCCCGGAGTGGGGCAGCACCAACACCGCCACCTTCGACGTGGTCTTTGCCGCCTCGGGCGACGTCACCATCGGCAATCACTCCGTTTCCAGCTCCTGGGGCACCGCCTCCCTGGTGGGGTTCAGCCCTGGGAACAACGCCACCGGCAACGCCGTGGTGTGGTCATCCGCGGTAGGCAGCTCGCTGCTCTACGGCGCCAGCGACGCCGTCTATGAGCACAACAGCAGCGGCAGCGTGGGCGGGTTCAGCAGCATCACCCTGAGCCCGGGCAACACCATCACGGTCAACTGACCCAGGCCCTGCTCCCAGCGGCGGGTCCCAGGCCCGCCGCCATGCCCCCACCCGATCAGGGGCCGTCCGCGCTCAGGAACCGGGAGCGGTGCGCCTCGGAGGGCAACGGACAGCCATCCAGCTTGCCGAACAGCCGATAGCGCACCGCCGCCACCAGCCGGTAGCCGAGGTCGGTGATGGGGCTCGGTATGGGCCACAGCACCATGGCGGCCTTCCACGGCCATCCCAGGCCGCCCAGGAGCTTCAGCACCGCGCGGGATCGCACCAGGAGGCGCTCATCCGGGCCCCCGTGATCGAGGACCAGCACCACGGTGTCCAGCCGGCCGGGATCGCGGCCGTGGCGACCGAGGGTCTCCGCCGCCAGGGGACCCTGGAGCGGCGCGAAGCGAAAACGGCCCTCCAGGTCCCGATCCAACACGAACCGGACGGTCCGATGGCAGAACCCACAAGAGCCGTCATAGAGCAGGACCGGGTGGGTCATGACGCCATCGTAGCACCCACCGGACGGATGAGCCGTCGTCTCGGAGGACGCGGTTAACCGCAGACTGCCGCCGGTGTAGAGTGGGCGACCCGATTCACCTTCAGTGACCCGAGGAAAGCCATGGACATCACACTGCGCGTCAACGGGACGGAACACACCGCGGACGTGGAGCCGCGCACGCTCCTCTGCCACCTGCTCCGCGACGAGCTCGATCTCACCGGCACCCACGTCGGATGCGAGACGTCCCTCTGCGGTGCATGCACCGTCCTGGTGGACGGCAAGGCCGTCAAGTCCTGCACCAGGCTGGCGGTGCAGTGTGACGGCCAGGAAGTGACGACGGTGGAAGGCCTGGAGCAGGACGGCGAGCTCCACGCGGTCCAGGCGGCGTTCCGGGAGAAGCACGGCCTGCAGTGCGGCTACTGCACCACCGGCATGATCATGACCGCGGTGGATGTGATCGACCGCGGCATGGCCAAGGACGACCCGAGCGTGCGACGCGCCCTGGAGGGGAACCTCTGCCGTTGCACCGGATACCAGAACATCGTGGGTGCCGTCCTCAGCGCCGCAGAACGGATGACGGGAGGTGCGTCATGAGCGGCGGCTTCATCGGCAAGGCGGTAGCCCGTAAGGAAGACCGGAGGTTCATCCGCGGTCTCGGCACCTACGTGGACGACGTGGATCTCCCCAACCTGCACCACTGCGCGATCCTCCGCTCTCCCTTCGCCCACGCACGCATCAACGGCTATGACCTGGCCGCCGCCCGCGCCATGCCCGGGGTGGTGGGCGTGTTCTCCGGCGAAGACACGGAGCACATCGGTGGGGTCCCCCGCGCCGCGACCATCCCGGAGACGGTGGAGTCTCCCAAGTGCCCGGTGCTGGCAGAGAAGAAGGTCCGCTTCGTCGGCGAACCCGTGGCGGCGGTGGTGGCCGCCACCCGGGAACAGGCCCTGGACGCCCTCGAGGCGATCGAGATCGACTGGGAGCCGCTGGATGCCGCCGTGGACCCGGAGAGGTCCCTGGATGCGGACGCGCCGCGGATCCACGATGACCTGAGCAGCAACCTCGCGTTCGACTGGAGCCTGGACGGCGGCGAGCTGACCTGGGAACAGGCGAAGGCAAAGGCCGACCGCGTGGTCTCCCAGCCCCTCGTGAACCAGCGGCTGGCGCCCATCGCCATCGAGCCCCGCGGCGTCATCGGCCGCCACGACGCCGGGACCGACGAGTACACCCTGTGGACCTCCACCCAGATCCCCCACCTGGTGCGCACGTTCACCGCGGGGATGCTGGGAGTCCCTGAGACCCGACTGCGGGTCATCGCCCCGGACGTGGGTGGTGGGTTCGGCAGCAAGCTGAACGTCTACCGGGAAGAGGCCCTGATGGCGTTCCTGGCGGCGCAATGCAAGGTGCCGGTGAAGTGGATCGAGCGCCGTAGCGAGAACTTCCTGGGCACCATCCACGGGCGCGGCCAGGTCGGCGAGATCCAGCTGGCGGTGGGTAACGACGGCAAGATCTACGGCCTCTACTACGAGGTGACCGCAGACCTGGGCGCCTACCACCACCTCCTCACCCCGGCCATGCCGGCCATCACCGGGCTCATGCTCTCCGGGTCCTACGCCATCCCCCACATCACCATCACCGTGAAGGGGGCGTTCACCAACGCCATGTCCACGGACGCCTACCGTGGCGCCGGTCGCCCCGAGGCCACCTTCGTGATCGAACGCTGCGTCGACCGCGTGGCCGCCGAGCTCGACATGGACCCCATGGACGTGCGCCGACGGAACTTCCCGGACACGTTCCCATACGAGACGGCCACCGGGCTCAGCTACGACAGCGGCGACTACATGAAGACCCTCGACAAGGCCCTGGAGGTCAGCGACTACGAGGCCCTGCGCCGCGAACAGGCGGAGGCTCGGGCCAACGGCCGGTACATCGGCATCGGGGTGTCCAGCTACGTCGAGATCTGCGCCCTCGGCCCCAGCAAGGGGATGCCCTGCGGAGGCTTCGGCTGGGAGTCCGCCACCGTTCGGGTACATCCGGACGGGTCCGCCTCGCTCATCGTGGGGACATCCCCTCACGGCCAGGGTCAGGAGACCTCCTTCGCCCAGATCGGCGCGGAGCGCCTGGGCTGCGACATCGACAAGGTCGAGGTCGTGCACGGCGACACCGCCGTGGTGCAGTACGGCGTCGGCACCTTCGGCAGCCGCGGCACGGCGGTCGGCGGCACCGCCCTGTGGAAGGCCCTGGATCAGGTGATCGCCAAGGCCACCCGCTTCGCCGCCCACCTCATGGGCTGCGAGACGGATCAGGTGACCTTCGAGGGAGGGACCTTCACGGGACCCGACAAGTCGCTGGCGTTCGGGGAGGTGGCGTTCGCCGCTCACGGCGCCGCCGACCTGCCCCCGGACACGGAGCCCGGCCTCAAGGCCACCGCGTTCTACGAGCCGGAGAACTTCACGTTCCCGTTCGGCACCCACATCTGCGTGGTGGAGGTGGACCCGGAGACCGGCGTCATCGAGTTCCTCCGCTACGTCGCCGTTGACGACTGCGGCAAGGTCATCAACCCCATGCTGGTGGACGGTCAGGTCCACGGCGGCATCGCCCAGGGCATGGGACAGGCGCTGTTCGAGCGGGTCGTCTACGACGACGACGGCAACCTGAGCACGGGATCGCTCATGGACTACGCCGTGCCGAAGGCGTTCCAGATCCCATCGTTCGAGACTTATCGGACGGAGACCCCCACCCCCGTGAACCCGCTGGGGGCCAAGGGCGTGGGCGAGGCGGGGACCATCGGCTCGACCCCGTCCGTCGTAAACGCCGTGTGCGACGCCCTCAGACCTCTCGGCGTCAAGCACATCGACATGCCGTTGACCCCCCACCGCGTGTGGCAGGCGATCCAGGAGGCGAACTGATGATTCCGGCTGAATTCGACTACGCCGCACCGACCAGCATGGAGGACGCCATCGCCCTCCTGAAGCAGCACGGCGACGAGGCCAAGATCCTCACCGGCGGGCACAGCCTCATCCCCCTGATGAAGCTCCGGCTGGCACGGCCCGGCTTCGTGGTGGACCTGGGCAGGGTCCCCGGCATCCGCACCATCGAGATGGACGGCGACACCCTGCAGATCGGCGCCGCGGCGACCCACGACGACGTCCAGCACTCCGATCTGGTTCAGGGCCACTGCGCCATGCTCTCTGAGTGCGCCGGGGAGATCGGCGACGTGCAGGTGCGAAACGTCGGGACCATCGGCGGCAGCGTGATCCACGCGGACCCCGCCGCCGACTGGCCCGCGGCCATGCTGGCCGCCGACGCGGCCATGGTCCTGGCGGGCCCGGGAGGAGAACGAACCGTCTCCGCGGCGGACTTCTTCGTGGGCCTGCTGGAGTCAGCCGCCAAGGACGACGAGATCCTGACCGCCATCCGCATCCCGGCCCAGGGAGCCGCGACCGGCGCATACATGAAGATGGAACAACAGGCCTCCGGATTCGCCCTCTGCGGCGTGGCGGCCCTGGTGGAGACCGATGGTCAGACCATCACCTCCGCCCGCGTCGGCATCACCGGCGTCGCGGACACCCCGTACCGGGCCACGGCGGTGGAGGCCGCCATCGGCTCGGGAGCGGAGGCGGCGGCAGCGCACGCGGCGGACGGGATCAGCGCCCTCGACGATGTCCACGCATCCAGCGCCTATCGCACCCACCTCGCCGCCGTCTTCACCCGTCGCGCCCTGGAGGCTGCGGCCGCACGAGCCGGAGCGGGTCGTTGAAGCTCGACGGGACCGCCAACCTGGACGGCAGCCCGGTCGAGTTGTTCGATCAGTTGCTGGACCCGGGCACCCTCCGCCGCTGCATCCGGGGTTGCGAATCCCTCGAGGTGCTCCCTGAAGAGGGAGACGCGGCGCGGCGGTACGCCACCACGGTCCGCGTCGGCGTCGGCGCCATCAAGGGTCGCTTCGACGCGGAGGTGGCCATCTCCGACATCGTCGCCCCGGACTCCTACTCCATGTCGATCAGCGCCAAGAGTCCCGTGGGGCACATCAGCGGCACCGCCGATATCAAGTTGAGTCCGGGGTCGGACGGGACGGTCCTGAACTGGACCGCCGACGCCAAGGTGTCCGGCATCATCGCCGCGGTGGGGCAACGCCTGCTCGGCGCCGCCGCCCAGAAGTTCGCCAACGACTTCTTCTTCCGACTCCGGGAGGTGGTCAGCAGCGAAGGGTAGAGGCCGCGCCTCCGTTCAGGCGCCGACGACGACGGAGAACCCGGGTTGGTCCATGGGCTTCCCGCTTGACGCCTGCACCCCTGGCCCTGCAATGTAGGCGGCGCCCAGAAGATCGGCGCCCCGGACACCTCCCTGCACCACAGCCCCCATGCCCCGACCCAGCCCGTTTCACGACCGCACCGCGCCCCTGTGCCAGAGCCTGGCATACAAGGACTGGGCGGGGTTCCACGCCGTATGCCACTACGGCGCCTGTGGCGAGTCCGAGTACCACGCCGTCAGGCACTCCGCCGGCATGCTCGATATCTCGCCGCTGTACAAGTACGAGATCAGCGGTCCGGACGCCGCCAGCTACCTCAGCTACCTGTGGACGCGGGACGTCAGCCGCCTGAGACCCGGGCGGGTCACCTACTCCGCCCTGTGCGACGACGACGGGTTCCTGATCGACGACGGCACCATCGCTCGCCTCGACGAACAGCGCTTCCGTTGCACCACCGCGAGCCCCAGCCTGCACTGGTTCAGGCGACACCTGCGAGGGTTCGACGCGCAGGTCACGGACACCAGCGAGGCCGTGGCGGCCCTCGCCATCCAGGGACCCCGGAGCCGCGCCCTGCTGGACGAGGCGACAGACGGCGCCGTCAGCCCGCTGAAGTTCTTCCGGGTCGGCGCCGCCGAGCTGGGGGGCGTGCCCGTGGAGGTCTCGCGCACCGGCTACACCGGCGACCTGGGCTATGAGGTCTGGCTGCCGGCTGAGAGAGCCGTGGAGGTCTGGGATCACCTGACGCAGCTGGGCAAGCGTCACGCCCTGATGCCCATGGGGCTGGACGCCCTGGACATGACCCGCGTGGAAGCCGGCTTCATCCTGCAGGACGTGGACTACTACAGTTCGCTCCGCGCCCAGGTGCGCTCACGCAAGTCCACTCCCTGGGAGATGGGGTTGGGCTGGACCGTGAACCTGGACCGCGAACGGTTCCTCGGACGGGACGCCCTGGCGGCCTCTCGCGCCACCCCCAAGTGGCAATTCGTCGGCCTGGAGATCGACTGGGAAGAGCTGGAGATGCTCTACGAACGCGAGGGCCTCCCTCCCCACCTTCCGGCGGCCGCCTGGCGCACCCCCATCCCCATCTACTCCGGCTCGGGACAGGTGGGGCAGGCGACGTCCGGGACCTGGTCGCCCTTGCTGAAGAAGAACCTCGCCCTCGCCAGCGTCCTCACCCCCCACGCGGCCACGGGTACCCGGCTGCGCATCGAACAGACCGTGGAGTTCCGGCGCCACCGGGTCACGGCCACGGTCGTGGAGCGGCCCTTCTTCGATCCGGAAAGGAAACGATCCTGATGGCCGCTTCCTACGACGCGATCATCATCGGCGGAGGCCACAACGGCCTCACCTGCGCCGCCTACCTGGCCAAGGCGGGACGCAAGGTGTGCGTCCTGGAGCGCCGCCATGTGCTGGGCGGAGCCGCGGTCTCGGAGGAGGTCTTCCCGGGGTTCACGTTCTCCGTCTGCTCCTATGTGGTGAGCCTGCTGCGACCGGAGATCATCCGCGACCTGGACCTGGCGAGGCACGGCCTGGACCTGGTCCCCCTGGAGTCCACGTTCACGCCGCTTCCGGACGGGGACTCCCTCTACCGCGGCCCGGACGCCGGAGAAGCCCGCAAGGAGATCGCGCGGTTCTCGGAACGGGACGCGGACGCCTACGGCGAGTTCGGCGCCGCCATGGGACAGATCGGCCGCATGGTGAAGCCCATCCTCTCCATGACGCCCCCGGACCCGAGCAAGCTGGGCCTCAAGGGTCTCATGGACATGCTGCGCCTGGGTGGTCGCTTCGGCGAGCTGGATACGGACGCCCGAACGCTCCAGGCCCGGATGATGACCATGTCTGCCGTGGACTTCCTGGACCGGTGGTTCGAGTCCCCGGTGCTCAAGGCCGCCATGTCCGTGAGCGGCATCATCGGGACGTTCCAGGGAGTCCGCTCACCGGGCACGGCCTACGTCCTGCTGCATCACTACATGGGGGACATCGACGGCGCCTACCGCTCCTGGGGCCTGTCCCGGGGCGGCACCGGCGCGGTGAGCAACGCCATCGCCGACGCCGCCCGCAGCTTCGGCGCCGAGATCCGCACCGAAGCCCCGGTCCACAAGATCCTCGTCGACGGGGAGACCGCCCGGGGTGTGGTGCTCGAGAACGGCGACGAGCTGATGGCGAAGGACGTGGTCTCCGGCGTCGACCCTCACCTGACCTTCCTCAGGCTGGTTGGTGAGGATCATCTCCCCGACCGCTTCGTCAGCGACATCAAGCGGTTCAAGATGCGCGGCAGCTCCGGCAAGGTGAACCTCGCACTGGACGGGCTGCCGGACTTCACGTCCCGGCCCGGAGACGGGCCCCACCTGCGCGGCGACATCACCATCGCCCCGAGCATCGACTACCTGGAGCGGGCATACGACGACGCCAAGTACGGCGCCTTCTCCCGCCGCCCGTTCATGGACGTGGTGATCCCCAGCCTCACGGACCCCACCGTGGCGCCGCCGGGCAAGCACGTCATGTCCATCTTCGTGCAGTACGCCCCCTACAGCCTCAAGGAAGGGCCGGAGCGTTGGCCCGAGCAGCGGGAGGCCTTCGGTGACACGGTCATCGACACGCTCTCCGAGTACTGCCCCAACCTCAAGGACATCATCCTGCACCGGCAGGTGCTGACCCCCTGGGACCTGGAGCAGGAGTTCGGGCTCACGGAGGGCAACATCTTCCACGGCGAGCTCTCCCTGGAGCAGCTCTTCTTCCAGAGACCCACAGCCCAGTGGGCCCGCTACAAGACCCCGGTCCGCAACCTCTGGATGTGCGGCTCCGGCACCCATCCCGGCGGCGGCATCATGTCCGCACCGGGGAAGAACGCGGCGGACGCCATGTTGAGGCGCTGGTGAGACCATGAGCACCCACGACGTGATCATCATCGGCGGCAGCGTCGACGGGCTGGCCACGGCGGCCCTGCTGGCGAAGGCGGGCAAGGACGTGCTGCTCCTCGAGGCCCGCGACACCCACGGCGGTCTGGCCGCGCGCCGCGGCTTCCACGACGGCTTCGCGTCTCCCGGCATCCTCCACGACGCCTCTCGGCTGCAGCCGGAGGTGGTCACGCAGTTGAACCTCACCGCCCACGGCCTGCTGCAGATACCGGCACCGCCGGTGCTCTGCGCCGACGGCGACGACGACGGCGTCACCCTCGGCAAGGACGGCCCCTCCCTCGACGCGGAAGAAGCACGACGCTACGCCGACTGGCGCGCCTGGGTTGGCAAGGTGACGCCGGTGGTGCGCTCCTTGCTCGACGAACCCGCTCCCCCCATCGCCGCCAGCCTCCCACGACTCGCGTGGCCTGCGCTTCGTCTCGGGGCAGCGCTCCGTCGGCTCGGTCGACGGGACATGATGGAGTTCCTGCGGGTGCCGCCCATGTGCGCGGCGGACTGGCTCAACGAGTGGCTCGAGGACGAGCGCCTCAAGGCCGCCATCGCGGCGGCATCCATGCAAGGCGTGTGGGGCGGCCCCTGGTCAGCGGGCACGGCCTCCCAGGTCCTCTTCCATCAGGCGACGGACCAGGGGACCCAGGTGGCGGGCGGTCCCGCCGCCCTGGTGGAGGCCCTGATCAACGCCACAGAAGCGGCCGGAGCCCGTCTGCGCACGGGCGCGAAGGTGACGGACATCCGCTGCAAGGGAGCCCGGGTCACCGGCGTCGCGCTGGAGAACGGCGAGAACCTGGAAGCGCCGGTCGTCGTGTCCGCGTTGGACCCGCAGGCCACGTTCCTGGGTTTGATGTCCAACGCCGACGTCCCCCCCGGACTGGCGGCTGACCTCTCCGGATGGCGCTGTCGAGGGACCACCGCCAAGGTCCACCTGGCGGTAGCCGATGCCCCCCCCTTCGGAGACGCGGACGGGGAACCGATAGAGCACATCCAGACCGGCGCCACCCTGGACGACGTGGAACGGGGCTTCGACGCCCTGAAGTACGGCGCTGTCAGCGAGGACCTGGTGCTGGACATCAGGGTGCCGTCTCTCAGCGACCCGACCCTGGCGCCACGAGATCACCATGTGATCTCCGTGATGGCCCACTTCGTGCCCAGGGACCTGGAAGGCGGATGGACGGAGGACGCCACCACGTCCCTCGGCGACTCCGTGGTGGCGCGCCTGGAGGAGCTCTCGCCCGGTCTCGGCGATCGCATCCTCGCCCGGGAGGTGGTCACGCCCGCGGACCTGGAGTCGGAGCTCGGGCTGAGCGGCGGGCACGTGCTTCACGGCGAACCTGCCCTGGATCAGATGCTGTCTCTCCGGCCCACCGTGTCCTGCAGCGGACACGAGACCCCGGTCCCCGGCCTCTTCCTCTGCGGTCCTGGCACCCATCCAGGAGGGGTGGAGTGGATGGGGTCCGCGCGCCTGGCCACCCGCCGGGTCCTCGGCCTCTAGCTCTCCCGCTGCATCCGCCTGATAACATCACCGCGCCCATGGCACGGGATCGCAGTCGAGCGCGCAACGTGACGGAGTTCCTCCTCGCCCGGGGGCTGTTCCTGACCGCGCAGATCATGCCCAGGAGGTGGATGGGCCCCGCGTCACGCCTGGTGGGCCGCCTGCTTCACCGGCTCCTCAGCGGCCGCCGAAGAGTCGTCCGCGAGAACGTGGAGCTGGCCTACGGTTCCGCAGCGGACGCCCCTGATCCGGACACCCTCGGACGCGCGGCCCTCGCCAACCTCTGCCTCTCTTTCATGGAGCTCGCCCGGCTGCCCAGGGACCCGGACCGCATGCGCCGGTGTCTTACGGTCACCACTCCCGACAACCTGGAGAAGCTCCAGGCCGCCGTGGATGAAGGCGGCGCGGTCCTCATCGGCGCCCACTTCGGCGCCTACGAGATCGCCGGGCTGAGCCTGCCGCTGCTGGACGTGCCCTGCGCTTCCCTGATGCGCCCCCTGGACAACCCCCTGCTGGAACGGTGGCTGCGCAACGCCCGCCGGGTCCATGGCCAGGAGCTGGTGGACAACCGCGGCGGGGCGCGGGGTCTGGTGTCGGCCCTCAAGGCGTCCAGCGCCGTGGGCATCCTGGTGGACCTCAACCACCGCAGCGGCAGGCAGGCCTGGGTCCGGTTCTTCGGGGTCCCGGCAGCCACCGCGCCCACCGCCGGGGTGCTGGCCGCCCGGCGGGACCTGCCGGTCTTCCCCGTCTTCTGCCGCCGCGGCGACCGCCCCATGGAGTTCCAGATGGAGATCGGCGCTCCTCACCGGGCAGATCCGCAAGCCTCAGCTGAACAACAAGTTCAGGAAGTCATGCAGTTCGCGACGGACGCGGTGGAGGCCCAGGTTCGTGATCAACCGGACCTCTGGCTGTGGACCCACAGACGCTGGAAGACCCGACCCGCCGGAGAATCTTCAGGGTCCTGACACTTTTGTCTCAGGTCCCGGGTCACCCGGGTCGAAGAGAAGGGTGGCGAACGCCCCGCAGACTCGTCGGACAAACATCACACTTCTTAAATTGAGACGATCGTAGCCTGCGGGGCGCGTTCGTCTTTTTTTGTGCCCGCTTCGCAGCGCCGCTCAGCGATCCGCGGAGCGCGACAAGGCCTTGAGGAACGCCACCAGGTGATCCACCTCCCGAGGCGTGAGGGACAGCGGCTTCAGCTCCTTGTCCAGCGCGGGATTCGGGTTGCCGCCGCGGGCGTAGAACTCCACCACCTCCCTCAGGGTCTTGATGCTGCCGTCGTGCATGTACGGAGCGGTGTAGACCAGACCGCGCAGGGTAGGCGTACGGAACGCACCGCGGTCCCCCTCTTCATCTGTGATGGCCATGCGCCCCGGCTCCGGCACCGCCGCCTTGACCCCGACCCCGGTGTTATGGAACCGCTCGTCGGAGAAGTTGGGTCCGCTGTGGCAGATCCAGCAACGCCCCTTGCTCTCGTACAGCCACAACCCAGCCCGCTCCTCCAAGGTCAGCAGTGTGCGGTCCTTCGCTCCCTGAAACCGATCCACCGGGCTGTCCCCCATGGTCAGACGACGCACGAAGGACGCGAGGGCGTCAGCGAGATCATCGCGGTCGGGCGCGCGCCCGAACTCCTGACGGAAGCGCCGTGCGTAGGAGGTATCCTCGCCCAGCCTCGCGAGGGCATCCCGCAACGGAAGCCCCATCTCGTTGGGGTCGGAGATGGGCATCACCACCTGCTCTTCGAGCGATCGGGCACGACCATCCCAGGAATGGAGGGCCCCCAGGACCCGGTTGTAGAGGCTGGGCGCGTTACGCAACGCGCGCTTGCCAGCCGCTCCTGGGGGCAGCGGTTCGGGCGAAGCGAAGCCGTGCTCGGGCTGATGACAGGTGGCGCAGGAAACGGAGCGATCTGCGGACAGGATGGGGTCGAAGAACAGGTCTCGTCCCAGCTCCAGGCGGGCCCGTGAGACCGGCCTGCTGAACGCCTCGGGAGCCGCGCCCAGGCCGTAAGGCCAGCGCTCGGACATCCGAGGTGCCTCGGACCCCGGCTGCGCGATCGCCGTTCCGACCATCGCCAGGAGAGTCAGCAGCAGGCGATGTCCGTGGGGCGTATGTCTCATCTCCGCCATGTTATCCGCCTCGGCAGGAGACCGTCGGAACAGCGACAAGCGCACCGACCGACCGCTCCTGATCCAGCCGCGGATACGGTTCCCGATCCGCCCGGCACCGACGGCGCGCAAGGAACGCCATGCCCCAGACACCTACGGGATCGCCCGGAACCCTGATCCTCGACCCCAGACAACGATGCCAGCTGGCGCCCCACGGGTCCTTCGTCCTCTGGCGCCGGAGAGGCGGCCTGGATCAGGGCCTGCTCGGAACCACCACGTCAGCCCTCGACCCGGAGAACAACACGGTGCGGGTCTCCTGTGCGCTCATCAACTCCCGCGTGGTGGCGGTGTCCGTCGCCGACGCCCGGGTGCTGTTCCCCGGCGGCGCCGGGGCCAACGCTCCGCTCATGGAGGCACCCCAGGGAGACGTGACCATCGACCTGGCGACCGGCCGTGTGACCCCCTCCTTCGAAGCACCCGGCGAGATCGGACCCTGGCTCTCCGAACGGCTCAACGGCGAGCTACTGGAGCACCTCCATCACGAGGCCGCCCAGGGCGCTGGCCTGGACCCGGACCGCCCGCGGCGGCGCCCCCACGGTCCCGGCGAGTACCACACGGATCGCTTCCCATACGAAGGGTTGTTCCCCCACGCGCGGCCAGACACCTACATCCTCGGTGACCGCATCTACGTCACCAGGGAACGTCACGAAGGGGTCCTGCTGGCCACGACGCCGCGGATCAGGATCACCTTCCTCGAGGCGGAGGACGCGGTGGGCCACGTGGTGCTGGACCTCACCGACCTCCGCCTGGTGCGGACCCCGGAGTCCGCCGCGGCGCTCGTGCCCGATCAGCAGGGATCGCTGTTGAGCCAACTGTGGAGCCTCTACTGTCGGCGTCACAACGTCCGTCCCAGGCTGGTGGCGCGGAGAGGTCGCCTCATCGCCGCCGTGGCCACGAACCTGCTTGACTCGGCAGACCTGGATTCCAGAATGACCGCATCATCATGAGACTGATCGCCCTACCCTTACTGGCCGTGGTCCTCCTCGGGCAGGAGACGCCCCGGGGTCCCAAGACCTACGACCTCGTCGTCTACGGCGGGACGTCCGCAGGCGTCATGTGCGCCGTCAGGGCTGCGGAGCTGGGCCGCTCCGTGCTCGTGGTCAACCCTGACGGACACCTCGGCGGCATGACGGCGTCGGGGCTCGGGGCGACGGACATCGGCAACAAGCGGGCCATCGGCGGCCTGTCCCGGTGGTTCTATCGGGCGGTTCGAGCCCACTACACACGAGAGGAATCCTGGCGCCAGGAGCGGCGCCAGCAATTCCGTGGTTGGCGTGACGAAGACGCCATGTGGTACTTCGAACCCCATGTGGCCAAGGCGATCCTGGAGTTCAAGCTCGGGGTCGAGGAGGTGACGCTGATCTCCGACAAGCTGGATCTCGACCGCGGCTGCCACATGGCCGGCGCGCGGATCGTCAGCTTCTTCACCACGTCCGGGCGGCGTGTCAGGGGTCGGATGTTCGTGGACGCCACCTATGAAGGCGATCTCATGTCCCGGGCCGGGGTCAGCTACCACGTCGGTCGGGAACCCAACCACCGCTACGGCGAGACCCTGAACGGGGTCCAGACGGCTCGCTCCGTGAAGCACCAGTTCCGGGCGGCGGTGGACCCGTACCTGATCCCCGGGCGACCAGCCAGCGGCCTCCTGTTCGGCATCCAGGGCCAATCGCCCGGCGCGGACGGGAGCGGCGACGCCAGGGTCCAGGCCTACAACTTCCGCCTCTGCCTCACGGACGCGCCTGACAACCGGGTGCCGTTCAAGAAACCGGAGGGCCATGACGAGGGCTGGTATGAGCTGCTACTCCGCAACCTGGAGGCCGGGGACCTGCGGCTGCCCTACCACTCGGTGAGGATGCCCAACCGAAAGACGGACACCAACAACAACCACGCCGTGTCCACGGACTTCATCGGCATGAACTGGCGCTGGCCGGAGGCGGACCACGTCGAACGGGAGGCCCTCTTCCAGCTCCACAAGCGGTGGCAGCAGGGCCTCTTCTGGACCCTGGCCAACCACCCACGGGTGCCCATCAAGATCCGCGAGGAGGTCTCCCGCTGGGGCCTCGCCAAGGACGAGTTCACGGAGACGGGCAACTGGCCTCCAGGGCTCTACGTCCGCGAGGGGCGCCGCATGATCAGCGACTACGTCATGACCGAACGGGACTGTCTCGGCGCCCGCCGCTGCAAGGACTCCGTGGGACTGGCGGCCTACAACATGGACTCCCACAACGTCCAGAGATGGGTCGACAAGGCGGACCGCGTGCGTAACGAAGGAGACATCCAGGTGCCTCCTACCGGGCCCTATCCCATCTCGTACAAGGCCATCGTCCCCCGGCGGCAGGAGTGCACCAATCTGCTGGTCCCGGTCTGCCTCTCCGCGTCACACATCGCCTACGGCTCCATCCGGATGGAGCCGGTGTTCATGATCCTCGGTGAGTCCGCGGCCATGGCCGCGCACCTCGCCCTCGCGGGGCAGACCACGGTCCAGGACGTCCCCTACGCCGAGCTGCGGGACCTGCTGCTGAAGTCCGAGCAGGTTCTGGAGTGAGGCACCGGCGGCTACCAGGAGACCCGGGCCACGCGCACGCGACGGGCGGACACGTCCCGCCAGGCCACCACCAGGGTGTCCCCTGAGGCCACCAGCTCCGGAACGCCTGAGGAGCGACCCGCCGCGGTTCTGGCCACGGTCAGTGACGGCAGCACCTCTCCGTCGGACGTGATCCGCGCGACCCGCACGTGGGCCAGGTTCTCCGCCATCTCAAGCCAGCACACCGCCACCACCCCGGAATCCAGGATCGCCACGGCGCAGCGGCCGATGGGGTCCACGTCAGACACGGTGATGGGCCGGCTCCACGTCGCTCCTCCATCCGCGGATCTCGAGCACAACACCCTCGGACCTCCACCACCCTCCGTGAACCAGGCCACCGCCGCCTTGTCTCCCCGCGCATCCAGCGCCGGTCCGTTGACCGGTCAGCCAGGGCGCTTCCATCCGTCGTCGTGGACCGCCGCCGGAGGCGTCCACCGGAGCGGCCGGGCGACGGACCAGGAGATGTCGCGGGTGTCGTCCGCCGTCCGATCCCGATAGACAACCACCGGCGCGCCCTTCGGTCCCACCATCAGGTCCGTGGGGCAGCACTCGCAGACCCGTGGGTCGATGAGGCGTTCATCGCTTCGCTTGCCATCCACGGCAAAGGACCGGGCGCGCAGGGACATCTCGTCCGTCCTGGCCATGGCGCGGCCATCCAGCCACGCCGCGTCGAAGTCCATCCCGTCCCCCGGTCGCGCGGACGGGGTGATGCTGCAAAAGCCGTGCTCCGACGGGCTGAGGTCATCGTGCAGCCAGAACGGCTCACCCCAGGTCCGCCCGTCGTCCGACGAGGTGCGGACGCGGACCCCATAGGAGTAGGTCCCCTCCCCCAATCGCTGGAGCCAGTGGGCCGCCAGCTTGCCGTCACGACCGGCCACCAGGGACGGGACATCCGCCCAGTTCACGAACCAGTCCGCTCCCTCCGCGATGAGTCTGGGTGCGGACCACTCCCCGGCCCCGAGGACGGAGTACTGCATCCGCGCCAGGGGACCCCGGCGCGCCACCCAGCTGAGGCGCACGACCCCGTCGGGGCCACGATCCAGGTGCGGCTGCCCGCTGCCTTCGGGGGCCGGAGAGTCCATCACGGACACGGATTGGCCGAAGGCCAGGCCGGCCAGGAGGAGCAGGGTGAATGTCCGTGAGATAGGCATGCTATGAGGCCCGCCCGGTCCGATCCGAGGTTAGGATGATCGATCCGTCCCTGAACGCGCGCCCCGATCGTATCCCCAGGAGAACACCATGTCGCGCCTCTTGATCGTCATCGTCGCCGCCGCCATCACGCCCCTCGTCACGGCACAGGAGCTGCCCGAAGCCTGGGCCGAGGACATCCGTTGGCGCGAGATCGGCCCCAGCACCATGGGAGGCCGGATCATCGCGCTCGCGGTCTACGAGAACGAGCCCACCACATGGTGGGCCGCCACCGCCTCCGGGGGCCTGCTGAAGACGGACAACAACGGCATCACGTTCACCCACCAGTTCGACCGGGAGACCACGGTCTCCATCGGTCACGTCGCCGTCGCCCAGTCGGACAAGGACGTGGTCTGGGTGGGGACCGGTGAGGCCAACCCGCGCAACTCCGTCTCCTACGGCAACGGTGTCTACAAGTCGACGGACGGCGGCGACACATGGAAACACATGGGGTTGGACCGGACATTCCAGACCGGCCGCATCGCCATCCACCCGACCGACCCCAACGTGGTCTACGTGGGCGCGCTCGGTCGGCTGTACGGGCCCAACGAGGACCGCGGCCTCTACAAGACCACGGACGGCGGGGAGACCTGGTCGAAGATCCACTTCGTCGACGACAAGACCGGAGTCATCGACATCGACATGCACCCGGACGACCCGGACACACTCATCATCGCCACCTACGAGCGCGAACGGGACGGCTTCGACACCAACGATCCGGCGAAGAAGTACGGCCCCGGCAGCGCCCTCTACAAGACGACGGACGGCGGCGCCAGCTGGACCGAGCTGACGGCGGGCCTCCCCACCTGCGACCTCGGACGCATCGGCGTGGACTGGTACCGGAAGGACCCCAACGTCGTGATGGCGGTCGTCGAGAGCGAGAAGATCGCGAAGCAACCGGAGGACGCTCCGTTCCACGGCACCCAGGTGGAGGACGCTGAGGTCGGCGTGAAGGTGAGCGCCTTCGGAGCCTCCCGGGGCCGGCGTGGCGGGCGCGGCGGACGCGGCCGGGACGAGGAGAAGAAAGAAGAGACCCCTGCCGAGAAAGCCGGCCTCAAGAAGGGCGACATCATCCTCTCCGTAGCCGGCGAACGGGTGAACTCCGCCGACGATCTGCGCAAGCAGGCACGGCGCCACAAGGCCGGCGACACGGTGACCTTCAGCGTGGTCCGGGACAAGAAGGACATGGAGGTGAAGGTCACCTTCGGGCCCTGGCCCGAAGGCGCCCGGTCCCCGTTCACGGGCACCCTGGGCGGACAGGCGGCCAACATGCAGGACCTCCAGGGACCGGATGGCCACGAGTACGGCGGGATCTACAAGTCCACGGACGGCGGCGAGACCTGGGCCCGGGTCAACACGCTGAACCCGCGCCCCATGTACTACAGCCAGATCCGCATCGATCCGTCCAACGCCGACAACGTCATGGTCTGCGGCACATCCCTCTACCGCTCAACGGACGGCGGCGAGACCTTCGACCGCAACGCCGGGCGAGGGATCCACGTGGATCATCACGCCCAGTGGATCGACCCCAACAACGGCGACCACATCATCCACGGCTGCGACGGCGGCATCTACATCACCTACGACGCCTGCAAGAACTGGGACCACCTCAACCACGTGGCCATCGGCCAGTTCTATCACGTGGGGTGCAGCCAGGAACGGGACTACTGGGTGTACGGCGGCTTGCAGGACAACGGCAGCTGGGGAGCCCCTAACCGCATGTCCGGCATGGGCCAACGCAACCACGACTGGGTCCGCGTCGGCGGCGGCGACGGGTTCCGCTGTCTGGTAGACCCGGAGAACCCGAACGTCATCTACACCCAGAGCCAGAACGGGCCGCCGAGCTGGCGCGACCTGGAGACAGGTAAGCGGGGCAGCCTCCGTTCACGAGGTGGCCGGGGACGCGGGAGCGACGCGCCCCGCATCCGGTTCAACTGGGAGACCCCCTACCTCATCTCCGCTCACAACAACAAGATCGTGTACACCGCCGGGAGCGTGGTCATGCGCTCTCTCAACCGTGGCGTCGGCATCAAGCCCATCTCCCCGGACATCACCAACACGGACCGCGGGTCCGCCACCGCTCTGGCTGAGTCACCCAAGGACCCGGACATCATCTACGTCGGCACGGATGACGGCGCCCTGTGGGTCACGCGGAACGGCGGCCGGGAGTGGATCGACTGCTTCAAGGCGGGCATCCCATCCGCCAAGGCAGAGGGCGAGGACGCCGCCGTGAAGCCCGTGTCCTCCCGCGACAGGGAGAACGGCGCCGTAGCGGGCAAGAAGACCGGGTCCGGCGCTCCCATCGCCACCCTGGTCCCCGGTCCCCGCTGGGTCAGCGAGCTGGTGGCCTCTCGCTTCGACGCCAACCGCGCCTACGTCACGCTGGACGGACATCGCAGCGATGACGACGCCCCCTACGCGCTCATGACCGAGGACGCCGGGGACACCTGGACGGACCTCACCACGAGCCTGCCCGCTGGAGCCGGGTCGACCCGGACCATCACCGAGGACCCTGTCAATGGCGATGTGCTCTACCTCGGCACCGAGTTCCAGACCTTCATCTCCCTGAACCGCGGCAAGTCGTGGACCCGTTTCAACGGCAACCTGCCCACGGTGTCGGTGCACTCCCTCGCGGTCAACGTGCCGTCCGGAGAGATCGTCGCCGGGACCCACGGCCGGAGCATCTGGATCACGGATGTGAACCCCCTGCGTCAGATGACCGAGGAGGTGCTGGCCAAGCAAGCGCACCTCTACAAGCCCGTGAGCGCCGTCATCTGGAAGAACGCCATGTCCACGGGCGCCACCAACCGACGGTTCACCGGTGAGGCCGCTCCCAGCGGCGCGGCCCTCTCCTACCACCTCAAGGAGAAGGTGGAGGACGCCAGGATCGAGGTGGTGGACGGCACCGGCGCCACCATCGCCAAGATCGACTGCGAGACGGACCCGGGCCTGCACCGCGCCACCTGGAACCTGCGCAAGACTCCTTCCGAGGATCGCAGCGGAGAGCGTCGCTCCAGCCGCTTCCGCCGTGGCCCCCGCGGCGCCCGAGCCCGGCCCGGCACCTACACCGTACGCCTGGTGGTGGGCGATGAGGTGCAGACCCAGCCGCTGGTGGTGGAGATGGACCCGCAGCACCCTGACCCGTCCTGGATCTCATTCCAGGAGGAGGCGGAGCGCCTCGGGCTGGACGAGGAAGGTGACGAAGAGCAGGACGGTTGAGCCCGACCGAGGCGGCGTGACGCGATCGGCCCACGCCGCCTCTGCTCGTGACGCCTAGCGCCGCCGCTCTCTGGGCGATCCCTCCGCCCGCCGCGGATGGAACGCCGCCCTCCCGGCCTCCGTGGCCCGCGCCTCGATGTACCACCTCAGGCGGCCCTTCTGCGGCGCGGGCAAGGAGCCGACCCACGCGCCGGTAGCTGTCTTCTTCAACTCCGTCCGCTCGAAGGGGGTGTTGTCCTTCTCGGCGGTGTAGAGGATGACCTTGTCCACCGGAACGTCACCACCCACGGTCACGCGCAATGCCAACGCCTCATCCGCCGCACCATCCGCGAGCCTCACATCCTCGATGGTGGGCCAGGGACCCCGCATGGTGGGGTGCCCCACGAGGTACTCCCGACGGGATTCGACGAACCGCCGGACCGGAGTGCTCCGGCCACGTCCCACCGGCGCGCCGCCGTCGCCAGCCCCCTCCAGGCTGCCCATGAACGCCTCGTAGCCGTACAGGCCCTTGTCGTCTCGTCGCACCTCCGACTCGATCAGCTCATGATGGGCGGCGAACAAGGGTCCGAGGACGCCGTCCCAGTCCAACCACTCGTCGACGAGCGTCTTGACGTGGGCGAGATAGCGAGCGCGCAGGTGCGGCACGGAGAGCAGGCGCCTGATCAGCACCCGGTCGCCGCCCTCCACGCCGAACAGCGGTGACAGCCGCTCGTCCCGCGGGTAGGAGCGGCTGCCGGGGCCGCCGCCGCCGGACTTGAAGGTCTCGTTGCTGTCGTGATGGAGGAAGTGGAACCGGCCCTTCGAGTCCCGATAGATGTTGTAGTCGCTGGCCCGGGAGACGTAACCGTCACCGTCCATCAGGACGTTGTCGAGGGCGATGAACCAGAGGGTCTCATCGATATCCAGCACCTGCGCGATGGAGGCCTCGTCCTCCCCTTCCCGCAGCGCCCCCGCCAGAGATTGCAGGGCCTTCCAGTCGTCTTCACCGGCGGACCCGGTCTTGAGATCAAAGGCCCGCTCCAGGTCCTCCATGGTCTCCACGCGCCCGTGGCCCAGGGGCGCGCCGGCGCCGGCCGGGATCTTCCAGCGCACGCCGCCGCGGGTCCCGTAGAAGTCGCGGAGGTAGTCCCTGTTGAACTGCTGCACGTTGGCGTAGATGCCGAAGCTCTCGCCGTTGATCACGACCTTGACCAGGTTCGCGTGGTGGGCCGGCATGTACTCACGAGCGATGCGGGTGAACATCACCGCCCGCAGGTAAGACGGATCGGAGTGCCCGTTGAGCAGATTCAGGGTGCGATAGCCCTTGAGGTTTTGCCCGTCCCTCACCGCGTCGATGCGCAGGTTCAGGGACTTCTTCTTGCCGCTCACGCCGAAGTACGAGGAGTTGCCACGGTAGGCGATCCCCACCTCCTCCAGGCGCTGGCCGTCCACGGTCACGGTGGCGGGGACCTCCACGTCGGAATGATAGAACGCCGCAAGTTGCTCCGCCCAGTCCTCGTCTTCGAAGTCGATGAAGACGGTCCGCAGCACGCCCAGGTCATAGAGCCCGTTGTCTGGGTAGTGCTTCACGGAGTCCTTGGCCACCTTGTGAGGGTCCATGGGTGGCCGCGCATCACCGCCGAAGCCTCGACCACCTGGCCCGCGACGGCCACGGCCACCACGACCGCCACGACGACCACGGCCACCGTCGCCCTCCGACTCCAGCGCCTTCCGAGCCCGACCGCGCTCCTCCCGGTCCAGCTTGCCGTTCTTGTCCTCATCGAAACGGTCTGCCACCCGGTTGACCCGCGTCCTCACGTCGCGCGCCGGGCCTCCGCGCCCCCCTCCGGCCCCACCTCGCTCAGGGCGCCGTGCCACGGGAGGGAGCTTGTCCCGATTCTCCTTCAGCCAGGCCATGGCCTTCTTCCGCTCCGCCGAGTTCAGGCGGCCGTCCTTGTCTGCGTCGAAGCGCTTCAGCACCTCGGCGCGGCGACGGTTCTCCGACGGCTGCCCCGGCGGCTGCGCCATGAGGCTCTGGGCGGCCAGCAACAAGAACAACGAAACGCTCACCAGTCGACTCATGGTCACCACCGCATGTAAGAGGACAAGGACCGACAACGACCCCCCCACCAGTGAGGGTCTCTTGATCCACCGTCAGGACAACCAGCCGGGTCAGCAGACCTGTCACCGATGTCTCGGTGAACCCCGCCAGCGGGCTGATCATGAGCACCAGGGTACGACGAAGCGTTGGTCCCCGTCAGCAGATCCGGGCCGCTCCCAGGAACCGTAGCGGAAGTGCGCGCCGTAGACCGGCTCGAGCACGTCCGGGACCAGCACCTCGGGCGGCGCCCCGTCGGCGACGACGGCGCCGTCCTTCATCAGGAGCAGCCGGGTCGCGAACTGCGCCGCGAGGTTGAGATCGTGGGTAGCGATGACGCCGCATCGATCATCACCCCTCGCCACATCCACCAGCATCCGGAACACCTGGAGCTGATGAGCCGGGTCCAGGGAGTTGGTGGGTTCGTCCACCACCAAGGCAGGAGCGTCCTGCGCGAGGGCCCTGGCGATCAGCGCCCGCTGAAGCTGCCCTCCGGAGAGCGCCCGCAGAGGCCGATCCTCCATCCCATCCAACGAGGTACGTCGGAGGCAGTCCTGGACCCGCTCCCCGCCGACCTCGTCCCGACTCCCGAACCGACCCTGGTGCGCGTAGCGTCCCATCATGATGAACTCGCGGACACCCACGGGAGGGATGCGGTCCATGGACTGAGGTACCAGCGCCACGCAACGCGCCCGCTCACGGGGGGGCATCCCCTGTAGAGGCTGTCCACGCCACGCAACGCCGCCGGAGTCCGGGTCCAGCAAACCGCAAAGCAGCCGCGCCAGGGTCGTCTTGCCGGCCCCGTTGGGACCCAACAGACAGACAAGCTCCCCTGCGCTCACCTGCACGGAGACCCCACGGACCCCCCGCACGTCACCTTCGTAGGTGAACGTCACGTCCTTTGCATCCAGGATCACCATTCTTCCAAGCGCCCCTTATGCCTGCTGAGCAGGGTGAGAAAGAACACCCCACCCACGAGGGACATGGCCACGCCCGGCGGCAGGACATCCGGCCCCAGGAGCGGGCGCTGCAGCAGGTCCGCGCCCAGCAGCAGCACCGGACCACCCAGCAAGCACAAGGGCAACACTACTTGGTGCCGGGTCCCCCCCATGCGTCGGATCACGTGAGGGACCACCAGGCCCACGAACGCGATCTGACCTGCCGCGGAGACCGCCACCGCCGCAGCGAACGACGCCGCCAGCAGCGCGATCCACTTGGTCCGCTGGGTGTCCACGCCGAGCAATCGTGCGTCCTCCTCCCCACCTGAGAGCAGATCGAGTTCGCGAGCGACCAGCGGGATGCTGATGGCGGCGACGGCCAACCCCACCCAGACCATGATCACCTGAAACGACTCACGGTCATCGAACCCGCCGAACAACCACGCGAACAGGGCGCGCGCCACGTTCTCATCACCCAGGGCGAGGTGCTGCACCGCGGACAGGAGTCCGCCCACGATGGCGTTGATGGCGATGCCGGCGAGCAGCAGCGTCGGGACCGACATCCGGCCACGACGGGAGGCGATGACGGTCACGAGCCAGGCGATCCCCATGGCGCCGACGAACGCGCAGGCCATGGTGAGCAAGCGGGCCGTGCTCCCCGGGTCCATGAGGTGGAAGTCCGGGCCGTAGCCGCCGATGACCAGGATCGCCAGCCCCGCTCCCAGGCTGGCTCCGGAGGAGATGCCGATGATCCCCGGCGACGCCAGGTCGTTGCGGAACACCCCTTGCAACAAGGCACCGGACAGCGCCAACGCAGCCCCCACACCAACCGCCAGGGCGACCCGCAGGAATCGCAGCCGAGCGATACCCTGGTACTCTGCCAGCGGCTCGCCCAGCCCGATGACAGCGAGGGCGCCTCGCAAGGCGTCAGCGCTGGAGAGGCGGTCGGAGGTCCCGGCGCACAGCGACATGATGACGCAGATCAGCAACAGGGTGGCGAGGACCATCGCAAGCGCACGAGGTGACATCGAATCGGCATGATGACACAGCCCCCGGAGGATTCACAGCCAGCCCGCCGCCTCGCCGTGGCCGTCCTGCTCGGTGTCCTGACCAGCGCTCTCCAGAGCTGCGGCGAACAAGCGGAGACCGCCGCGGCGGCGTGGCGGACCATCGAGACGCCCGACGGCACGGCCCTGCATCTGGATGCACCGCCGCGGCGGGTCGTGGCCGCCAGCGCCGGCATCGCCGAGCTGCTGGACGCGCTCACGGACAGGTCACGGATCGCGTGCATCCCCGATCTGGTGTTCGACGGCTGGGGCACTGGTTTCGGATCGCGCGCCGACTGGGAGGGGCAGGTCCTCCACGCCTACCGCGGCGAAGATGTCCTCGGCTTCCGACCGGATCTCGTGGTGGCCCAGACCTATCAGTCCGAGTTCACTACCGGGGCGCTGAACTCCGCCGGTGTCGCCGTGCTCTGCCTGCCGGAGCTGAGGGAGTTCCAGGATCTCACCCGAGACATCAGGTTGCTGGGCACCGCCCTCGGCGAGTCTGAGAAGGCGGAGTCCCTGGTGACGGCGCTCACGGATCGCGTGGCTCGCCTGCGAGCGCACGGAGAAGGACGCCGCAGGGTGCGTGTCCTCAGCTACTCGGACTACGGGACCGGGGCCTGGGCTGCGGGCGCGGAGTGCTCCGCGGACCTGATGATCCGACTCGCCGGCATGACCAACGCCGGCGCCGAATCGGGGCGCAAGCGCCATTACCAGATCGACCGGGAACGGCTCATGGATCTGGCCCCGGATGTCATCCTCGTGGGCGCCGACGCCAGGGGACGCGCCCCGGCCGCGGACCTGCTGAAGGCCGATGAACTCACCCGACAGTTGGAGGCGGTGAAGCGAGACCGCGTGGTGGCGGTCCCGGCGGCGCTGTGGAACAGCACATCCCACCGCATCGTGGACGCCGCGGAGCACCTGGCCCGAGCGGTCTCGGCGGCGCTCCAGCGGTGAACCGGGGCGGGATCAGTTGTCCGAGTAAGGCGCGCCTGGTGGCGGCGTGAAGTCGGCGATGAACACCTGGGACTTGCCCGTTCGACGGGTGGAGGTCCACATGAGCTGCTTGCCGTCCGGCGAGAACACGGGCAGGACATCAGCGCCCGCGTCGGTGGTGATCTGGATCTGCTTCCCGCCGCGGGCAGGGACGCAGAACAGCTCGAAGTTGCGGGCGTTGCCCACGTTTCTCGAGTAGATCAGGTACTCCCCGGACGGGTGCCAGTACGGCGCCCAGTTCGCCGCGGGGGTGTCCGTCAGCTTGATCTCGTTGGTGCCGTCAGCGTTGATGACATAGATCTGTGCGTGACGTGGGTTCTCCGGATCTCGGAATCCCCGGAAGCAGATCTTGGTGCCGTCCGGAGAATAGAACGGCCCACCGTCATACCCCTTGGCGCGGGTCACGCGCCGGACGTCCGTGCCGTCCGAGGCCATGGTGTAGATCTCCAGGTCCCCGTCCCGCTGGGAGGTGAAGCAGATCCGGGACCCGTCCGGGCTGTAGGCGCCCTCGGCGTCATAACCCGGAGCGTCCGTGAGCCGGCGGATGTTCCCCCCCTCGTGATCGGACACGAAGATGTCGAAGGAGGGGTGCTTCTCCCACTTGTACCGTGCTGACCGATCCACCGGAGGCGGCCGGTAGCTGGCCGGGTCCAGGTGAGTGCTGGCCCAGATCATCTCAGGCCTGGTCGGGTGGAAGTAAGCGCACGTGGTCAGTCCGTTGCCGGGGCTGATGCGCACCAGGCGAGTCCCGTCAAACCGTTTCACGAAGATCTGGTAGTGCGGGCAATCTCCGCGCACGGACTGGAAGCAGAACTTGCTGCCGTCGGGGTGGAAGTACGCTTCGCCGCTCTTGACTCCGTCAAAGGTGATCTGACGGGCGTTCTTCAGGTAGGGCTGCTCTCCCGGTTGCAGCAGGTCCGGCGACTTGGCGACGGGGAGCGGGCGCTGCGCGATCCCGGTGGAGACGATGGTGAGGAAGACAACGACAGCGGCGAGGATTCTCATGGGTCCCTCCTGTGAGCGGGGAGGTTACTCTATGAGAACGCGCTGACGCACCCCACCCCCCGCTTGGACCGTGTCGGCGACGAGGTGCCCGCCGTGGACCGACATCCCGTTTCCAAGGACGGAATCGGGATCCGTACATGCGCCAGACCGTATGATACGGCCGCCACCTGACAGGAGATCCGAAATGCAAATGAACAAACGACTTGCGCTCACCCTCATGGCTCTGGCCTCGATCCTGGCGCCAGCGGCCCCGGCCCAGAAGGGTGAGGAAGAGGTCGATCGAGTCCTGGGACTGGTGCATTACCTCCTGGAGAGAGAGCACATTTCCGGACGGAAGGTGGACGACGAGGTCTCGAGCCTCGCCATCGACAACTTCCTCGAGGCGCTCGACCCCATGAAGCTGTACCTGGAGCAGGAGGACGTGGACGCCCTCAACCGGTTCCGGGACAAGCTGGACGACATGGTGAAGCGCGGCGACCTGAGGTTCGCTCGCCTGGTGTTCGAGCGCTTCATGGTCCGACTGGAGCTACGGGTCAAGCAGGTGGAGCGGCTGCTCAAGCTGGACCACGACTTTGCGGCCGACGAGTTCTTCGTCACCAAGCCGGAGGCCACCACGTGGGCGAAGTCCGCCGCTGAGATCGCGGATCGGTGGCGGCGCCGGATCAAGTATGACCTGCTGCGGCAGAAGGTGGACAAGGTGGAAACCGAGGAGGCCAAGGAGCAGATCCTCAAGCGCTACAAGAACTTCCTCCGTCGGATGAAGCAGTTCGACGATGAGGAGATCCTCGCCAGCTTCCTCGCCGCCATCACCGCCGCCTATGACCCCCACACCCGCTACATCGGCGCCAAGCGCTTCGAGGATCTCCAGATCCACATGCGGCTCAACTACCAGGGGATCGGCGCCCACCTCCAGGACCAGGACGGCCAGGTGGTCATCACGGACATCATCCCGGGCGGCGCCGCGGCCAAGTACAAGGGCCTCAAGGACGGAGACCGCATCCTCGCCGTCGGCCAGGGTGAAGAGGGCGAGATGGTGGACATCGCCGGCATGAAGCTGTCGGACGTGGTCCTCCTCATCCGAGGCAAGGGCGGCACCGTGGTGCGGCTCAAGATCCGTCCCAAGGGCGGCGGCGACGTGACCATCCACCGACTGGTGCGGAGCCGGGTCGAGCTGCAGGACGAGAGCGCCCTCGGGCAGGTGCTGGAGGTGGACGGCGCCAAGGTCGGGGTCATCGACCTCCCCTCGTTCTATCGAGACACTCAGGCAGAGATGGCCGGGAAGTCCGACTTCCGCAGCTCCACCGGGGACGTGGCCAAGCTCCTGGAGGACTTCAAGAAGCAGGACGTGGAAGCCGTGGTCCTGGACCTGCGCTACAACGGCGGCGGCTTGCTGCTGGAAGCCATCGAGCTTACCGGACTGTTCATCGACAAGGGACCCGTGGTCCAGATCAAGGACGGGAACGACCGGGTCACCCAACGAGATGACGAGGTCCCCGGAATGGCCTGGAACGGCCCCCTGGTGGTCCTCACCAGTCGCTACAGCGCCAGCGCCAGCGAGATCCTCGCCGGGGCAATCCAGGACTACGACCGGGGGATCGTCGTGGGCGACCCCTCCACCCACGGCAAGGGCACGGTTCAGCACGTAATCGACCTCGGACGCATCGTCCGCAACAAAGACGGCGCCCCCAAGCTCGGCGGGCTCAAGCTGACGCTCCAGAAGTTCTACCGTGCCAGCGGCGACAGCACGCAGCGGAAGGGAGTCAGCCCCGACATCACCCTCCCCGCCCTCACCGGCCTGACGGACGGCGAGGCGGATCTCCCGCAGGCCCTGGAGTTCGACCGGATCAGCCCGCTGCAATTCCAGAAGCACGGGCAGACCGGCAAAGACGTGATCGATCAGGTGCGGAAGGCCTCCACCAAGAGAGTCTCCGAGTCGGAGGCCTTCGCCAAGATCAAGCGTGACATGGAGCGCTTCAAGGCGCTCCGCGAGCTGTCCGCCATTCCCCTCGAAGAGAAGGCGTACCTGCTCCTGATGGAAGATCAGGAAGAGAGCGACAAGGCGGCGGAGGAAGCCCAGGCCCCGACCAACAACAAGCGCGAAATCCGCCGAGACGAGTACCTGGATGAGGTGCTGCGGATCGCCAGGGACTACGCCAACGTCATCAAGACCAAGGTGTGATCGCGTGACCTGATGGCCGGGGTTAAGATCCCGGCCATGCAGACACGTCGGCTCGGAAACAGCGACCTCGAACTCACCACCATCGGCCTGGGCACCTGGGCCATGGGCGGCGGCGGCTGGAGCTTCGCCTGGGGACCCCAGGACGAAGCGGACTCCATCCGGACGGTCCATGAAGCCCTGGACCTCGGCATCAACTGGGTCGATACGGCTCCGGTCTACGGCATGGGGACCGCGGAGATCGCCGTGGGCAAGGCCCTCTCAGCGCTCGAGACGCGGCCCATCATCGCCACCAAGTGCGGGCGCACGTGGCGGCCTGACCACACCATCGAGGCGGTGATCAAGCGGGACTCCATCAAGCGTGAATGCGAAGCGAGCCTCCAGCGCCTGGGAGTGGAGGTCATCGATCTGTACCAGATCCACTGGCCTGATCCGGACGAGGACATCGAGGAAGCCTGGGCCGCCGTGTCGGAGTTGAAGGCAGAGGGCAAGATCCGCTGGGCAGGGGTGTCCAACTTCAACGTGGAGCAGATGGGTCGCATCCACGTGCGGGACGCGGTGACATCGCTGCAGCCTCCATACAGCATGCTGCGACGGGAGGTCGAGGAGGCGGAGATTCCCTGGTGCGCGGAGCACGACGTCGGGGTCGTGGCCTACAGCCCCATGCAGAAGGGCTTGCTCACGGGCAAGATGACCGAAGACCGCGTCGCGGCCATGCCGGAGGACGACCACCGGCGCCGAGACCCCATGTTCTCCGGTGAGAAGCTCGCCCAGGCCAACGCCCTTTCCCGCCGCCTGGGCGAGATCGGCGCGGATCACGGACTGAACGCCGCCGCCGTCTCCGTAGCCTGGGTGCTGCGGCTCCCGGCCGTGACGTCAGCCATCGTCGGCGCCCGGGCGCCCGGGCACCTGGCGGAGATCGCCCCCGCCCGAGACGCGGAACTCCGCGACCCCCTGAGCACGGTCCCTTAGTGCTCGTCTTCACCCACGGCGCCGGATTGGACAGGGAGCTGTGGGCTCCATGCACCGCGGGTCGTCCCGTCGGCGATCACCTGCTGTGGGACGTCCCTGTGGACCCCTCCCTGGACCGGTTGGCGACGAACCTCCTGGATCGAGTCCGCCAGGCCGCCAACGGATGCGACGTGATCCACGTGGGGCACTCGTCGGGGGGCGACATCGTCCAGCGGGCCCTCATGCTGGACCCGGGTCACGCCCGGGGCGCCGTCCTGGTGGGCTCCCTCCCCATCGGCGGGCACCGCAGCCGCGGAGCTCGACTCTCGGCGCGGCTCGCGCCCTGGCGGATACGGCTGGGGTCCCTGCGGCGCTTCCGGGATCAGGCCCTCGCCACCATCGCATACACTCCACACGCCCAGGCGTACGCCCGCGCGTGCTTCGCCGCCCGCTCCCGCACCGAGCTGGCAGACACATGGCGCGCCATCGCAGACGGAGTCCGCCTGCCCCAGCCCTTTCGACCGCCATGCCCGCTGCTGCTGGTCATCGGCGAGCACGACCAGACCGGGGGCGGCTATCTCCGACAGGCCATGACCGCTTGGGCCGAGTCCGAGCCCGCCGCCGACTTGGTGGTGATTCCCGGATCAGCGCACGTCCCGAGCCTGGACAACCCCAGGGCGTTCATGGCGCAGGTGGACGCATTCGCAGACCGCTGCGTCCGTCGTCAATCGAATCGGTAGCCGGTCCGGTCGATCAGTTCCCGGGCTCTCCCTTGTATCGACCAAACCACTCACGGACGTAGAGGATGCGACGCATGCGGTTGCTGGGTCGGCTGGCGGCGCCGTGATATTCCCCCGGTACCCGGACCATGGCCGTCTCCACCTTGCGCACCTTCAGCGCCTGATAGAACTCCTCGGTCTGCGCCATGGGCGTTCGCAGGTCCAGCTCTCCCGTGATCAACATGGTGGGGGTCTTCACCTTGCCCACGTGCTTGAGCGGCGACCGATCCCAGTGCTCGGTGATGTCCTCCCACGGGTACTTACGGAAGTTGGTGTACCAGTAGGGGCCGTCCGTGGTCCCGACGAAGGAGATCCAGTCGATCACCGGGTACATGGACACCGCCGCGCTGAAACGATCCGTGTGTCCCACGATCCACGCCGTCAGGACACCGCCTCCGCTACCGCCGAAGACGTTGAGGTCGGACTCATCGATGTAGCCCTGGGCGATGACATGATCCACGCAAGCCATCAGGTCGTCGTAGTCCTTGCCCGGATAGGCGTTGTTGATGGCGTTGCCGAACGCCTTGCCGTAGCCGGCGCTGCCACGAGGGTTGGTGTAGACGACGACGTATCCGTTGGCGGCGTGGTTCTGCCGCTCGAAGTCGAAGCCGCAGTCGTACATGCCGTGAGGACCGCCGTGAATCTGCAGGATCATGGGGTGCTTCTTCTCAGGATCGAATGCGGGCGGCTTGACGATCCAGCCCTGCACCCTGAGCCCGTCCCGGGACTTGACCCAGAACTCCTCCACCGCGCCCAGCTGCCGACCCTCCAGGACATCGGCGTTGACCCGGGAGAGCGGGGAAATGACGCCCTTGTCATCGATGGAGACGATGTCCCCCGGCTCGTGAGCCGACCTCAGCACCCCGACGGTTCCAGCACCGACGCAGTGGACGGAGCGGAGCATGTGCTGACCGGTGGTCAGGTGCCTCGTGGCCCCATCGAGGCTCACCGAGTGGAGGTTGCTGGAGCCGCGATCTCGGGCCGTGAACAGGATGGACCGACCATCCCGCGCCCACTGGAGCTCCGCAGGCTGGCGATCCAGGTCCTCTGCCAGGACCCTGACGCCGCTGCCGTCAGCGTTCATGACGTGAATCCGAGGCACGTTGTAGGTGTCGCGGTTCATGTCATAGCCGGTGAAGGCGATGCGCTCGCCATCCGGCGAAGGGACCGGACCACCATCCGGACCCGAACGACGGGTCAGCCGGGTGACTTCGCCGCCGGCAATCTCCACCCGGTAGATCTCACTCTCTCTCACCTGCCAATCCGCGTCTTCCTGCAACAACCCGCTGAACACCAGGCTCCGACCGTCCGGCATCCACCGGGGGCTTCCATGGTCGAAGTCACCCTTGGTCACCTGACGCGGCGTCCCTCCGTCCGCATCCACCACGAACAAGTGGCGCCAGCCGAGCGGGCGGTACCCTCGCTTGTCACGCCGGTAGCGGAGACGGGTGATGACCTTGGGTTCAGGGGCCCACTTCGCCCCCTTCGGCCGCGGGGGCAACTTGACCGTCAGCCCCTGCTTCTCAGGGACGATGGCGGAGAAGGCGATGCGCTTGCCGTCGGGAGCCCAACGAGCCGCGGAAGGAGTCCGCTCCAGCCTGGTGATCTGGGTCGCCTCGCGGGTCGCCACCCACATCACCCAAAGTTGAGAACCGCTGGGTTCTCCCTCTGCTGTATAGAGGATCCGTTCTCCATCCGGTGACCATCTGGGATTGGAGCCACGCACCAGGTGACGAGGTCTCGCCCCATCACCCTCCATGATCCAGAGGTCGCTGCGTTTCCTGTCGTCCATCTTGTCCACCCATGTCCGGGTGAACACGATCCGCGTGCCATCCGGGGACAGGCGCGGCGAGGACACCGTCTCCCAGTCCATCAGCAGCGGCAACTCCAAGGTCCGCTTGTCCTGAGCGAAGGCAGCGCAGCAGACGAGGGTGACAGCGAGAGTGACTCTGGATCGCATGGGAGACCTCCGGTGACGGGCCCCAGAGTCAACCACAGGCACCTCCCGCCTTAAAGAACCCTGGGACATAAGTAACGCAGTTCCCTCATCTTGCGCGTCATCCATGGGCCTTCAGCACGCTCCCCTCCCACAATCCCCATTAATGGAAATTTCAGATACTTGCGTTTTTGCTATCTTGGATAGTGCAATCTCCGGGCGCCCACTCCGGTAACCCCGTCGTCTGAAGCGAACCCATGTGATGGTCACACAAGGAAGCAGAATCGAAGCATCAGCGTCCGATCGACCACTGTCGCCAGGGGGCAAGTCGCCGCTCTGGGCGCTCCTCGCGATTCAGGTCGCGGTGGCGCTGCCGTTCCTCATCCCCTCCGTCCTGCCAGAGTCGATCCGCGATTCATACTCGGACTCGTTGGCCGACATCGCCCTCGGACTGACGACGGGGATCGCCTGCGCGTTGGCGTGCCTGATGCGCACCGACCACTTAGAGGAGCGGAGATTCCGATTCCTGCTGCTCTCCGCCGCGCTCTTCTGGCTCGTGGCCGAGTTGATGATGTGGCTGGTGCCGGTTGAGTTCTCCGAATCGCTCCTCGGGGACGCGCTCGTGGACGGCGCCTTTGTCATGGCGCTGCTCTGTCTCATCATCGCCGCCGAGCAGCAGCCTCACCTTCCCCCAGGGTGGACGCGGAAGAACGGGGCCTTCGTTATCCGCATCCTCAGCGGGATCTTCGCCACGGCAGCGCTCTACACGTACTTCACCCTGGCCCCCAACCTGAGCGGGTTGCCCGATTGGGACAACTGGTCCCGCTCCATGCTCCTGTTCATACCTCTCGACCTGTTCCTGGGCCTGCGGTTCCTCTGGCTGCAACGCGCCGCCACCTGTCAACGCTGGCGGCTCGTCTACCTGGTGCTGACCTGTCTGGCAGTGACCAACCTGGTAGCAGACGTCGCTGAGCTGTTGATGTTCGAGGAGATCATCCCATGGGCCGACCTGGAGCCCATGGGCTTG
The DNA here is from genome assembly GCA_964507445.1 of uncultured Isosphaeraceae bacterium. Classification (GTDB taxonomy): domain Bacteria; phylum Planctomycetota. The sequence continues at coordinate 310,584 of CAZDQF010000002.1, read as the reverse complement.
CTGTGGTTCCTGCCCTACAACCTGCTGCTGTTCGCGAGCATCCGGATTGTCTCCACCAGCCGCGAACCCCTGGGGGCCATGGTCCCCCGTGATGACTTCCTCACCACTGCCGGGGTCATCTTCGGGCTCGCTGCCGTGATCCTGCTCATCCACCTCCTGGCTCCCGGCACCGGCTCCCTGGCCCCTCATCTGGCCCACGTACGGGATCAGGTCGCGCTCGCCTCCGTATCCGCCCTCGGTTTCCTGGGGATGATCCAGGCCATGCTGCTGGCACGTCACAATCGCTACCTGACACGGGACCTCGAGGGCGCCAACACCCAGTTCCTGCACGCCCAGAAGATGGAGGCCATCGGCCAGCTCGCCGGAGAGGTCGCCCACGACTTCAACAACCTCCTGGCGGTGCTCATGGGTCACGAGGAGGCTCTCAGGGAGGCGCTGGACCCTGACGACGCGCTCCAGGTGCACGTGAAAGCCATCCGGAGTTCCTGTTCCCGAGGCGAGAACCTGACGAGGCACCTGCTCACCTTCAGCCGCAAGCACGTACGGTCCGTCGCCGTCCTGGACACCCGAAGCGTCATGGAGCGGGTACACGACGTCTTGTCCCAACTCGTCGGCAAGGACGTGGAAATCCGGGTCCGTAACCTCACCCCGAATCCGTGGATCGTGGCCGACGGCGCCCAGCTGGAACAGATGATCGTGAATCTGGCCCTCAACGCACGTGACGCCATGCCCGAGGGTGGGGTCATCACCGTCACCACGCGTGAGGAAGTGCTCACGCAGGAAGACGCCCGGGCCATCGGGGCTGAGGCCGGCGCCCACGTCATCATCGAGGTCGCGGACACAGGGACGGGTATGACGGCGGCCGTGATGGATCGGGCGTTCGAGCCGTTCTTCACGACCAAGGCCGAGACCGAGGGGACCGGGCTGGGGCTCTCCGCCGTCTACGCCATCGCCCAGGCCGCCGCGGGGTACATCACCATCGACAGCCAACCGGGAACCGGCACCACCGTACGTGCCATCTTCAGGAAGTCAGAGGAGGCGCCTGAGAACTCCGCACCTACACCGGAACCACAGGCTCCGCGAGGGTCGGAGAGCGTCCTGCTGGTGGAAGACGATCCGGGAGTCCGCGCCGTGCTCTCTCGCGGTCTACAACGGCGGGGCTACCGCGTGATCGAAGCCGAAGACGGCGCGGAAGCCCTTCGATTGGCGGAGGCCGGCGACCCCCAATTCGACATCCTGATCACGGACGTGGTCATGCCTGGAGTCTCCGGACCCGAGGTCGCGAGACGACTGACGGCGGATCGACCCGATCTGCCGGTGTTGTTCATCTCCGGGTACACGGACAACGAGCTCGGCGAACAAGGCCTCAGCAATCGCCCGAAGACGTTCCTCCAGAAGCCCTTCACCAACAGCGCCCTGACAACCCGGGTCCGGACCTTGCTCGACGATCGGAACCGCACGATGCGGGCGGTCTGCGCCGACGTCCACGCGCCCTGAAGCGCTGTCGCTGTCGTCGCGCCGTGGCCTCCGCGGCGACGGGCTGGGGGAACGCGCCCCTGACCTCACACCGTGGCCGGGTTACTCTGGCAGGCGATGGACACCCGCGTCGATCCCCGCACCAACACCTTCTGTTCCCGGCCCTGGCAACAGATCACCTTCCTCTCCGACGGCACGGCCGTCTGCGCCTGCATCGACGCCGCCCGCACCAATCCCCTCGGCAACATCCACCGCCAGGAGCTGGAAGAGATCTGGAACGGCTCCGGGTACGAAGAGCTGCGCAGGCGGATCGCAAGCGGACAGATCGACCTCACCCCTGTCTGCCGACAGTGCCCCAACCGCATCTCGGACCCGCCCAACAACCGCGAAGGCCTGACCGAGATCCAACTCCCCCACGCCCTCTACCTCGAGTCCGTGGCGGCCTGCAACCTCAAGTGCCCTGGATGCGACCGCGAAGCCATCGAGGGCAACCGGGATGGCCAACTGGTAATGGACATGGGCGCATACAGGAAGATCATCGACGCCCTGTCTCCCGATCTCCGCTACATGGAGTACCACCTCGGCGGCGAGAACTTCATGCACAAGCAGTGGCCGGAGATGTTGCGCTACGCCAAGCACCGCAACCCGGGGCTGTTCATCCTCACCAGCACCAACGGCCACTACTTCCGCAACCAGGAGGAGTGCGAGGCCCTGGTCACGTCGGGGATCGACGGCGTCATCTTCTCCATCGACGGAGCGACCCAGGAGAGCTACGAGAAGTACCGGGTCAGAGGCAAACTGCAGGTCGCCATGGACGGCATGGAGGGCGTCCTCGAGGCCAGGGAGCGACTGGGGCGATCCAGACCGCTGCTCTGCTGGCGCTACATCCTGTTCAGCTGGAATGACTCTCCCGAAGAGATGACCCTGGCCCGGTCCATGGCCCGTGAGGTCGGCGTGGACTACTTCGCGTGGCACCTGAACGTCGCCGAGGAGGAGTACTCGTCCTCCAAGTACTACGTGGGCAGCCCGCACCTCGGAGAGATCGCTCACGAGCTATGGGACAACGTCCAGCGCGTCGTGTCTGCACCTCGCGTGTACGACCCGTATACCGAGAGCATGACCGGGGAAGCGTCCGTGGACGCGTGACCCCGCCCGACGCCTGGGACCCTCGCATGACAGGTAGAACCGCGACGTGAACAAGGCCTTCGTCAAGGAAGACAACGACCGTCAGCCCAGGTGCCCGGAACCAGACGGGTGTGGTGGTCCGGGCGTGTCCGTCGCTCTCACGACCCTGGGCGCGCAGGTCCCCGAAGCGGACGCTGCCCGGCTCTCGGACGAGGTCCTGTACTGCGACGACCCCAACTGCGAGGTCGCCTACTTCGATCCGTGGGGCGCCTCCATCCCAGCCTCCCGACTGTCCTCTCCGACATGGCCGAAGGACCCCTCCGGGCCGCTCTGCCCATGCTTCGGCCTGAGCCGCGAAGACGTCATCGAAGACGCAGGTCGAAGAGACCCGCTGCGGATCCGCGAGCTCATGAAGAAGGCCGAGGGGCCGGACGCTTCCTGTCAGACCAGCACCCCGGACGGGAAGTGCTGCCTCACCCTCGTTCGACGGCTCTACTTCAGGCACCTGCCGCCCGATCCGGAGGCGGACGCAGGCGGGGCCTGAGCCGGGGGCTGTCGTATTCCGCGACAACCCTCGAAGGCGAGAAATGAGGCTGGCGCCGCGGACCCCTGGGCTCCGATAAGAACCCCGCAGTTCGAAACCCGCGGCTGCGCCGAGCGCAGGCTCGCCGCACCTGATACCTTGGGAAGCTCGGTCCGCTGACCCGGACCAGCATCGCATGCTTCCCAACGTCCCCACGGAGGAGTGTTCGCCATGTCGAGGCCATGCACCCTGCTGTTCGCCGTCGCCGTCCTTTCTGCAACCAACGTCACCGCCCAGAGCGTGGTGATCGGAAACGAGGACTACCTCACACCTCCGGAGGTCATCGCTGACGTGCTGGTCTCGGATGCCATGAGCAACCGGGAGTCACTCAGCAACCTGGGTCCCGACGGGGAGCACTTCCTGGTCCCCAAGAGCATGGGCATGCCGCCGCTGTCAGCGGTGGCACGGCCATATGTGAACCTCGGTGAGACGGCGTTGGACCACGTGGCCAACCGGAGCCGAAGCACCACCATGGGGACGACCACGGGCTTCGATCTCATGTCCTGGAAGTCGGGCGCCCGGACTCCCGTCCAGGTGCCGGATGGCATCACGGTCAGCAATGCCAGATGGTCGCCAGATGGGAAGCACATCGCGTTCCTCGGTCATCACGAGGACGGCAGTCACGTCTACATCGCGGACACGGCGGACGGTCAGTCTCGACAGGCCACGGATGTCCCCGTCAACGCCTGCCTCACCTCCAACCTGGAGTGGTCCAGCGACAGCACGCGCATCATCTGCGTACTCGTCCCGGATGACCGTGGTCCCATGCCCGCTCCGGACCCGGTGGCACAGCAACCCCGGGTATGGGTCTCCCACGAAGGACCCACACCGACGCGAACCTACCGGTTCCTGCTCAAGACACCCCACGACAAGCGCCTGCTGGAGCACCTCTCCACGGGTCAGTTGACCGTCGTCACGGTCGCCAACGGCGAACGCAAGGCCGTGGGCAAGCCCGCCATGATCACGAGCTTCGACGCAGACCCGAGTGGCAAGCACTTCCGCGTCACGACCATGCAGAAGCCGTTCTCCTACTTCGTCCCGCAGCGGAGCTTCGCCACTCGGGAGGAGATCTGGGACGAGTCCGGCAATGTCTTGACGGTGTTGAACGAGCGCAAGCTCCGAGACTTGCAGAAGCGAGGCGCGACGTCTTCATCCCCAAGGGGCCGGTTCGGTGGCGAAGCCACCGGTTCTGCCAAGGGCAAACGCTCCCTGGGCTGGCGCCCGGACGGTGAAGGGATGACCTACCTGGAACAGGTCCCGGCACCGAAGCCTGAGAAGCCCAAGTCGGACGCCAAGTCGGACACCAAGACCGACACCAAGACCGACACCAAGACCGACGCCAAGACCGACGCCAAGACCGACGCCAAGACCGACACCAAGACCGACACCAAGACCGACACCAAGACCGACACCAAGACCGACACCAAGGCCGACACCAAGGCCGACGGAGATCGACCCGGTCGGCGCCGCGGTCGTGGCGGACGCGGGCCCCGCGGTGGGCGCGGGCCTCGCGGTGGGCGCGGCGACAGCGACAGCGCCGAACAATCTCAGAAGCAGCGCAAGGACCGGCTCATGCAGTGGCGCCCGCCGTTCGACGACAAGAGCGCCGAGGTAGTCTGGGAACATGACGGGCCGATCCAGAGCGTGCAGTACTCCGAAGACGGCCAGACCATCTTCGTCACCGCGTCCAAGGACGACGTGGTCAAGACCTTCGCCGTCAACCTGAAGGAGAAGGACAAGCACATCAAGATCCACGAGCGCAAGCGCGGCAGCGGGGAGGGCGGGAGCTCGAACCGACGCCGGGGCCAGCGAGGCAGCCGCGGCGGCGGCCGTGGGCTGATGACGAAGACGGGCGCACGTGGAGGAACCGTGGTCCGGATGTCCACGGACGGAACCGCCGTCTACATGCGCGGCACCCTGGAGAAGAAGGAGGGCGAACCCGGATCACCCCGCGGCACGGTGGATCGCATAGAGCTGGGGACCGGTGAGTCGAAGCGGATCTGGACGGCGGCGGAGGACGCCAACGAGTCGATTCAGGCCATCCTGGACGATGACCTCAAGCAGGTCGTTATCGGCAGGGAGACCGGCACGGAAGTCCCCAACTCCTGGATCCGGGACACCGAGTCGGGCCAGCAACGCCAGGTGACTCACAACCAGGACCCGGCGCCGCGGGTCACCGCCGCGAAACGAGAGCGCTTCCAGGTGACGCGCGTAGACGGGTTCAAGTTCTGGGTCAAGGTGACCATACCCCCGGACCACGGTGAGAAGCTGCCGGCCCTGTTCTGGTTCTACCCGCGCGAGTTCACCAGCCAGAAGCAATACGACGAACGCGTGCGGAAGCCCGACCCCAACCGCTTCCCCATGATGCGGACGCGCTCCATGCAGCTCATGACGATGCTCGGTTATGTGGTGGTTGAGCCGGACTGCCCCATCATCGGTCCGGAGGGTCGCCCCAACGACAACTACGTCGCGGACCTCCGCAACAACCTGTGGGCGGTGATCGACGCCCTGGACAAGAAGAGCATCATCGACCGCGACCGGCTCGCCCTGGGAGGACACAGCTACGGCGCCTTCAGCACCGCCAACGCCATGGTCCACACCCCGTTCTTCAAGGCCGGCATCGCCGGTGACGGCAACTACAACCGCACCCTCACCCCCATGTCGTTCCAGTCCGAGCGTCGGCACATCTGGGACGCGCGCGAGACCTACCTGGCCATGTCGCCCCTGCTGTGGGCGAACCAGTTCAACGGCGCGCTGCTCATGTACCACGGCATGGATGACGCCAACACGGGCACCTTCCCCATCCACGCTCCGCGCATGTTCCAGGCCCTCAACGGTCTCGGACGGCCGGTGTCTCTCTACCAGTACCCCTACGAGGGACACGGTCCGAGAGCCCGTGAGACCGTGCTGGACCTGTGGGCACGCTGGGCGGAGTGGCTCGACATGTGGATCAAGCACCCGGAGCGAGGCAAGAACCTCAACAAGACGCCCTCGCAACCGCGGGTCGTGGAGTCGGGCAGCAACGGCAAGTGACCCGGACCCGAGCGGGAGCCGCTACCATGCGGTCATGAACCGCATGGCATGGTTGGTCGTTATCACGCTGGCCGGTTGCTCGAGCCCGCACCCTCAACACCTGAAGGCGGAGGGAGCCCTCGGGCCCTACTCAGCCTCGGTCAGCGCCCGCGGCATGGTGTTCGTCGCTGGACAGATCGCCCCCGCCACGGACTTCGCCAATGAGGCGGAGGGCGCCCTGCGCAAGGTGGAGGCTCAACTCCGACGCCACGGACTTGGCCTGGGCGATGTGGTCACCGCCACGGTGTTCCTCACGGACATGGACCTTTACGGCCCCTTCAACGAGGTCTATGGCCGGGTCATGCCTGCCCCCTACCCCGCTCGAGCCTGCGTGGCAGTCGCCGCGTTGCCCGGAGGCGCCAGGGTCGAGGTGCAGGTCATCGCCAGTCGCTGACCGCCGCGCGACGAGACACGGCCTGACTACCGGCCCTCCTCGGCCTTCGACGCCCGCTCCCGCTTCTGTTCAGCGACCATCTCCCGCACGTCGGCGAGCAGCCGCGGCGCGTCATAGACGATGCCGTCCTTGACGGTCCAACGCACCCCGCCGCGTCGCACCGGCTCACCGGTCTCCTCATCGAGTCGCAGGACGCCGGTCCCGAACAGCGTCTTGAAGTCAGCCAGGGGGTTCTCGGGACAGATCACCAGGTCGGCGAGCATCCCGCGCTTGACCACGCCGAACTCGATGGGCTTGCCCTTGGGCTCCATGAGGGTCAGGGCCCCGTTCATGGTGGCGCACCGGATCACCTCCAACGGATGGAGCCCCGCCTCCTGGAGCATCTCCAGTTCTTCTATGTAGTTGAAGCCCCAGATGTCATAGATGAAGCCCGGGTCCGAACCGGTGGTGATCCGCCCCCCCATGGCCTTGTAGTCGTTGATGAGCTGCATCCAGACCCGGAAGAAGTTCTTCCAGGCGATCTCATCCGCCGTGCTCCAGCGGAAGAAGTAAGAGCCGTGGGAGCGCTTGGACGGGGTGAAGAAGTCATGCATGGACGGCAGGGTGTACTCCTCGTGCCACTCGGCCGCCCGGTTCCGCATCACATCCCGGTTGGCGCTGTAGATGGTCATGGTGGGGTCGAACACCGTCCCCAGGGCGAGCTGGTCTCGCAGGTAGGCCTTCCACTTCACGCTGCCCGGCGGGTGGATCTTGTCCCACAACCGCGCCACCTGGGAGAACCGGTCGTACTCGTTGCCGTGGTTGTGATCCGCCGGCCAGGGCTGGACCGTGTGGTCCTTGAGCAGCGCCTCGAAGTGACCGTAGAAGTGGGTGACGCTGTCGAGACCGAGCCGGGTGGCGTCCAGAGCGTTCATCTGGGCGACCCCGGTCTGTCCCAGATGGGCCACGGTCCCCAAACCGTGCTTGTGCGCTTCGTCGATGAGCGCCGCCATGACCGGAGGCTCGTAGGCACCCAGCTTGAGCCCGTCGATCCCCTTGGCCGCCATCTCCTGAACCCACTTCCGGGCACCCTCCGGATCGTGGACGCCACCGGGCCGCTGGTAATTGAAGATCCGTGGCGCCGCGATCTCGTTGAGCGCGGATCGGCGACGCTCGTGCTCCACCCACTGGTGCCGCCCGAGAGGCACACCGCGCACCGTCGTCACCCCGTGTCCCAACCAGAGCTTGTAACAGTAGCTGACGTCGGGGGCCTTCCTGGTGCCCCCCGTGTGCCCGTGCATGTCGACGAAGCCCGGCAGCACGTACATACCGCGAGCGTCGATCACCTTGTCCGGCTTGGGCACGGCCCCGCTCCCGATCCGCGTGATGCGGTTGCCGGAGATCACGATGTTCACCGGTCCCCGAGGGGGCGCGCCCGTGCCGTCGATGAGGGTCGCGCCGCGGATGACCATGCGCTTGAACGGTCCCGTGCCTTCATCAGGACCGCGATCCGGGCATGGCGCCGCCTTCTGACCGGGCAACGAGACGACCATGAGACAACAACACAACGAGCACAGGAGGCGGATCATGGGCAGCTCCGGATAAGCGAAGCCGCGATTCTAACGCCTGGTCGGTTACGTAACGGAGATCGCGCTCAGGTGCGCCGCAGGGCCGCCTTCCAGGTGTCCCGGTCTGCGCCGTAGGTCATTCCGGTGACCGCCCGCAGGGCGGTCAGGGCCGCGTTGCGGACATCCACCTCACGGTCCTCCAGCAGCTCGACCAGGTCATGACCGGCGTGGGGTGCGCCCAACGCCGCCAGAGCGCCGCAAGCCGCTGCACGAACCCGATCATCTTCATGAGTCAGGACCTCGAGCACGTCCGGGAGCACGACGTCCCGGAACAGGCGATGCCCCGCCAGGGTGCGGAGCGCTCCGCACACGACCCGTGGGTCGTCGGAGCCGAGGAGCGCCACCTCCTGCTCCAGCCGTCCATCCCGCCAGGCCGACTCCTGCTCGTACCAGTCGCTCCACCGTGACGGCACCACGCCGATCCGGACGCCGCTCATGCGCTGGGCCGCTGCCAGGGCAACCCGGCGCACCCTCTGATCCTCATCCTCCAGCAACGCCATCAGGTCGACGAAGGAATCGACCCAATGTCCACGGGCCACCAGTTGAGCGGTGCGATAACGGACCTCGGAGTCGGGGTCCCGGAGGCCGACGCAGAGGCTGCTCCAGGAGTGGGGGTCCAGCTGGTCGAGTGCCAGCAACGGCGCGCGAGTCAGAGCCGCCAGGACGCCGACCCGGCCGGCCTCCGCCCGATCCACGAGCCGCACCAGGAGACGGATCGCGTCCCGTGTACCAGCCTGACTCAGGGCTTTGAGGATGGCGGGGTGCCAGGCCGTTGGCAGCTTCGGCCAATCCGCGGCGATGGAACCGGGGGCGCTGCGATCTGAGGAGATGGCGCGGGTGATGGCCACCTGGATGTTCCCGGTCACGGTGGCGCTGCGCAGGGCGTGGGGATGCAGGCCGGTGAGGGCGCGCTTCAGCACACTCCAGGACCCGCGACCGCCGACGACGCCGACGATCCTCAGGGTCCTCATACGTATCTCCAGATCCGGCTCCTCGCCGAGGGCCGCGCCCAGGAATCCGTACACGGAGGCCGCACCGAAGCGCGCCAGGAGCGCCTCCAGTTGCCGCCGTTCCGATTCGTGCAACGGGCTGGCGGGGCCGAGACCGGCGAACAGATCCGGGATGATCGACTCTCCGCGGGCCACGAGCTCTCTCATGGCGCCCTTGCGTTCCTGGGGGTCAGCTCGCAACGCCTCGACGAGCTGGGACAGGCCCTCGGACAACGGCGGAGGCGCTTCCTCATCGGGGCCTTCCGCGCCCTGTCCCAGGACCTGGGTCACGAGGAGCAGCGAGATCAACATGGAGCGGTTCATTGAGCGATCTCCCGCCAAGAGACGACCACGTAGGACGCTCCTCCACCGGAGGAGCTCTGTGGCAACCCCGGGAGGTCCAGGGTGCCGTTCTTGATGCGGTCGTCGAACTGGACCGTCAGCTTGGAATGCTGTCCGTTGGACCAGGTCCGATTGATGTTCACGTGGTTGCCAGCGGACATCATGCCGTTGACCTCGACCATGGCAGAGCCCACGGCGTCCAGGTTGTTGTCGTAGAAGTTGTTCTCTGCGTAGAGGAAGGCGTTCATCTGCTGCAGCGTCCCGAACACCGGGTCACCGAAGTAGACGTTCCCCGAGTCTGCAACGGCCGCGTCCTTCATGGCGATGATGGCGATCCCCGAGTCGTTGCCGCCGTGGACGAACAGGTTGTCCGAGATGTAGACGTTGCCCTTGACCACGAACGTAACGCGGGTGCCGCCGCTGCCTCCGTACTTGAGCTGGAGGGAATAGGTCCGCTTGTTGTGGACCCAGAGGTTGCCGTCGATGAACACCACCCGGGAGGACCCGTTCGGGCCTGGGTTGCCGCCGCCCGTGAGGGTGGCTTGATAGGCGCTGGACCCGTTCTGGTACGGGTCTGAGTACACCCGCTCATAGGGGTCTTCCAGGAAGAAGTCGTCCTTCGCCGTGGCCGAGTACTCGGTGTAGCGGTCCGTCGGGTTCTTGCGGAAGATGTGGCTCTCCATGTGCTCCGGGACCTGCCAGGCGTAACCGCCTGCGCTGTCGTAGCGGAAAGACCCCGATTCAGAGAACTCCTGGGCCACGTTGACGTCGTGGTTGACCTCGTAGTTCATGGCCGCGATCTGGGGGATGGGCTGGGTGACCCCTTCGTAACCGGACATCCCATGGATGCTCCCCGAAGCTCTCGCCTCGCCGGTGATGGAGGCGTCGCCCGAAATCCGGATGTCGTTGCCGCTGTACACGTCGCCGATCACCTGATCCGCCTGGTTGCCGGAGCCGCCGAAGTCCAGGTCGTAGGACGCGTCACCGGACTCGTTCCCGGCGAACACCGCATGGTGGAACATGCCGCCCACCTCCTGGACGACCGCCTCCACGGCTCGCTGGCCACGAGCGTAGGTGCCGCGAGCCACCACCGTGTGGGTACCGTCACCGTTGTCCGTAGCCGACGCCCAGTGAGCGCCTCCGCCGAAGCTCAGCGGCGACGCCGCCGAACCGATGGTCCCGGACCCGCCGTTGTTCAGATCGAAGATCGCCCGACGCACCGCGGACTCCGCGATATCGAGCCTCACCACGTGCTTGCGGGCGGTCTCGTTCTCTTGCGTCGTGGTGGTGCTGACGCTCACCATGACAGTCGCCATGCCCATGAGCGAGACGCCTATCACCAGGGCGAAGTAGAGCGCGGCGCCGCGCTCGGCCTTGCGGTTCTTCAGGTCATTCATTCACGTCACTCCTTGCGCCAATCACCTCAGTTCCGCAACTTCAACGCGTGCTCGACGGTCCGTGTGACCGTCCGCTGATCCAGCCCACGACGCTCGAGACACAGCCGTATGACGAGGACCGAGTCTTCCAGGGCGAAGCTCATGCCGGCCTCGTCAACCAATCCGTTGCCGTTGTCGTCCTGACCGTTCGGTGTCTCGCCGGACATCCAACGACGCACGTCCTCTACCCAGACCTCGCTGATCTCAGCGGGGCCACCGACGTCGCGTCGCCACACCAGGCGCATCTCGTCGACGACGCCGTCACCGTCGTTGTCCAGACCGTCCGGCGGGTCCTGCGGGTCGTCCTCGACGCCGATGGAGGTGACGGGCCCCCAGGCGACGGCGCCGCTGGACCAGCCCTGGGTCCGCTGAAAGGACAGCGACGAGGAGCCAAGTGGAGGCTGCGGCACCGGCAGGAGCGTGCCGCTCCCGGCCAGCATGAGCTCGTTCGCCATGCGCCGCACCACCCGCTGGGCTTTGCGGTCCAGGTCGTTGGGCACGGTGGTCACCTCGACGGTCTGCGCCCCGGTCTCCAGGGCGCCCAGGATGGACGCCAGGACGGTCATGAACGCCACCGTGGCGACCACCACCTCTACCAACGTCATGCCGTTCTGTGATCCCGGTCTCACGGTCCGCCCTCCGAGAACACGGAGTGGAAGGCGACCTGGCGCGGCCCCGTGGGCCCGGTCCATTGCAGCTCCACCCTCACCGGGAGCACCTGGTAATCCTGCGAGTGATCGAGATTGTCGATGACCCCGTCGCCGTTGAGGTCCATGGGCAACCCGAGCTCCGGCATCTCGAGGTCTTCCCGAAGTTCTCCGTTGGGGGCCACCGGGAACACGATGGACCCGGAGGCCTGCCCCTCCGACCCAGCGAAACCGCCGACGCTGAAGTTGCTACCGGGTGAGGTTATCCCCGGAGGGTCGTCCTGGGTGGTCTCGTTGTAAGCGGCGAACATGTCGGAGAACTCCGTGCCCTGCATCTGCTGAACGACGTTGCGGGCGGCGCTCACCGCCTGGTTGGATTCCCGGTTGGCGGCGTCCAGTCGCATGCTCCCGACCATGAGACCGAGGGCCGTGACCGCGGAGACGGCGACCACCACGAGGGCGATCATCACCTCGAGGAGGGTCAGACCCTCTTGGCCTCGGCGGGGACCGGGCTGGGGTTCAGGCGCACCGCGATTCAACGCGGTCGGGAATCGACACCGCATCACTCAACTCAATGGGGAATCAGCTGATCTCACTCGGGGTGGGCACCCGGGGGGAGCGGATCAGTCACGTCCCTGTCATCGACCCCCCGGCTCGTGACACTTGAGCACGCGCTGCGGATCAAACCGCGCAGGGATGGTGGATTTGCCGGGCGTTCAACGGTCGATCAGCCGAGCGCGAACCGCGTCGGCCTCGTCCTGCTTGCCTGTGGCCTCCAGAGTCCCCGCGTATCCGGTGAGGAGCCGACGAAGAAAACCCGGTTCCATGGTTCGATCGATCGTCCTGGACTGGAAGAGAGCATCCGCCCGCCGGTATAGCCGCTCAGCGGACGCGAACCGATTGAGACGGCCCTCGCACTCCGCCCGGTCCACCAGGACGACAGCCTGGAGATCCGGCGCATCGGGAGCGATCGCCGCCAGACCGCGGGCCAACTCCTCCAGGACCTCGGACGCCTCCTGCCATCGACCCTGGGCCATCAACGCGCTGCCCAGCCGACGACTCCCCTCCAGGGCCTCCCGGCTGTTGGCGCCGCGGCGTCTGCCGGAGGCCTCCACGACGAACCGGGAGAGAGACTCCGCCTCCTGAGGCCGATCGGTCATCAGGCAGAGGTTCGAAAGGGCCAAGGCGGTCATCAACGCCCGCCGACTCTCACGGCCGTCGACGCGCTCCTGGATCTCGAGGGTGTCGCGCAGCTCCTGCTCGGCTTCCTCGAACGCTCTGGTCTGTACGAGGACCCGCCCCAGGGCCGACCGCATGACCAGCACACTGGAGTGTTCGGGAGAGAGCTGCTCCGTGAGGGAGTCGATGCTCTGCCGCGCCACCTCCACCGCTCGCCTCAGGGAACCCGCCTCCACGCAGAGCTCGACGAGGTTGTGATAGACCTCCACGGCGATGCGAGACTCGTACAACCTGTCCCGCTCGATGGTCCGGATCACCTCCTCATAGAGATCCGTTCCCTTCTTGTAGGCCCCCGTCCGCCCGTACAGACGCGCCAGCTTGGAGATTGCATCGACGGTCGTCCGGCTGCCGTCGCCGAACACCGCTCGACGCCGCTTCACCGCGCTCTCCTGCAACGCGAGCGCCTCGCTGATCCTGCCCCGTTGTCGCAACAGGAAGGAGAGGGTCTCATCGAGGGCGATGACGTGACGGGAGTCGGCTCCGAGCTTGTCATGAGCCGCGTCACGAACGGTCCTCAACAAGCTCTCCGCCGCGTCCAGATCACCCTTGGTCATCTCCAGCTTGGCCAGGTTGAGGGTCGCGTTGACGAGATCCGGATGATGGAGCGGAAGCGCCGCCCGGCGCCGCTCCAGCACGGCCTCGAGCAGCGGCTCCGCCAACTCATGGCGGTCTGTGGCCACGTAGTAACCGCCCAGATTGTTCATGGAGGAGAGCACGTGGGGGTGATCCTGGGGCAAGCTCCGACGACGACGGCGGAGCCCCTCCTCGAGCAGAGGCAACGCCTCTTCGTAGCGTCCCTGCTCCCTGAGAAGCAGGCCCAGGTTGTTGATGGACACCAGGAGCAGAGGGTGATCCTGCTCTCCGAAGCGCTGGCGCCGAACGGACAGGGCGTCCCGGTACAACGCCTCCGCTTCGGACGCTCGCCCCAGGAGCTCGAGCACGGACGCCAGGTCGTTCATGGTACTCACGGCGATATCGTGATCCGGCCCCAGGTGCCGCAGCCGCAGCTTCAGGGCCTGCTCCAGCTCTGCGGCGGCCTGCCGATAGAGGCTCAGGGACTGCCACGCCCGACCGATCATGTGATGGAGCTTCGCGGCCACCAGCGGGTCGTCGCCGAAGTCCCGTTCAACGGCGCGCGCCTGTCGCTTCAGGACCTCCGCCAGAGTGATCTCGGGATCCCGGGAACGGGTCGGGTTCGCGGGCGCCAGGATGTTCTTCTGCAGCCACGAGAACATGCCGTCCAGGGAGCGCGCGTTGCGATCCGCCTCGTCCCGCTCGACCTCCAGGCGCGCCGCCTGTACGGAAGCGTAGATCGCGAAGGCCACGGAGAGGCCCATGATGAGCACGACGCTGCTGACCAGCGCCCGGTTGCGCTGGCAGAACCGGGTGACGTGATACAGGGCGCTGGGAGGCCGAGCCAGGATCGGCTCCTTGTGGAGCCACCGGCGCAACTCCTCCGCCAGTTCCGTGGAGCCTGCGTACCGCCGAGCCGGGCGCTTCTCCAGACACCTGGTCACGATGGTCTTCAGGTCACGGGGAAAGCCCGGAGGCATCGACCTGGGAGGGGTCTCCCGGATGACCCGCGCCGCCTCCAGGGGAGCCAGTCCCTCCAGGTCATAGGGGTCCTGATCCGTGACGAGTTGGTACAGCATGACCCCGAGCGCGTAGACATCGGCTCGCACGTCCACCCGTTCGTCTTCGAACCGCGTCTGCTCGGGGCTCATCCAACCGAGGGACCCTCGCATGCCGGCGCCCAGGGACGCCTGGGAGTCCTGCCCCTCCCGGGACACCCGAGCGAGCCCGAAGTCCAGCACCTTGATCCCGGCTTCCCCCTCCGCGTCCGAGACCAGGACGTTGGAGGGCTTCAGATCGCAGTGGATCACGCCCCGTTGATGGGCGTAGGACACGGCAACGCAGACACGCCGCAGGAGGTCCACCCGCTGACGCAGGGAGAGGCCGCGGTCGCGGACATGGGCATCCAGCGGCTCACCGGACACCAATTCCATGGTGAACCAGTGCTGCCCGTCGTCCGTGAGACCCGCGTCGTGAATCCGAGCGATCTCGGGATGGTCGAGACGCGCCAGCACCTCCACTTCGCGTTTGAACAGACGCACCCGGAGGGCGTCGTCCGTACCAGCCACGCCCCGCAACAACTTCAGCGCCACCTTCCGGTCCGGATGCCGCTGACGGGCCTCCATGACGACGCCCATGCCTCCGGCCCCAAGCACCCTCGTCACCTCGTAAGGGCCGATCTGGCCTCGAGCCAGCAGCTGTTCGGTCCACCGTTCGTCATCGGTGTCCGGCGGCTCGAACGCCGGCTCCTCCAGGAAACCACCGGCGTCGTCGTGAGCCGCCAGCAACGAGGTCACCTCCACGACCGTGGCCTGGTCATCGTGCGCATCCAGGACGGTGCGGCGCGCCGCCGGAGGCACGTCCCGGAGGCGCTCGAACAGCTCCTGGACGTCACTCCATCGGCTCATGACCGATCCAGCTCTCGGTAGAGCCACGCCCGCGCCAGGGACCAGTCTCTCTTGACCTTGGTCACGGAGACGCCCAGGGCCTCCGCTGCCTCCTCGAAGGTCAGGCCGCCGAAGAAGCGCAGCTCCACCAACGACGCCTTGGACGCATCCACGGACGCCAGGCGGTTCAGGGTCTCGTCCACCAGCAAGACGTCCACCCCGTCTACGGAACGAGCGGCGATCCCGGAATCGAGCTCACAACGGACCTCCCCACCGCCTCGCTTCTGGGCCTTCTCGCGGCGCAACCGGTCCACCAACACGAAGCGCATGGCCCGGGCCGCGGTCTTCAGGAAATGCCCCCGATCGTTGAAGGGGCTGGTCTCGCTCTGGGCCAACCGCTCGTAGGCCTCGTGCACCACGGATGTGGCCTTGGCACCGCCGGCCGCGTGGTGGCGGCGGATCAACTCCCGAGCCAGGACCCGGAGCTCGTCATACGCGAGCGGCAGCAGATCCGCGGCGAACCCGGGATCATCAGTCCGTGGATCAACCACGCCCGGATGCCGAAGAGGAGAGAGTTGGGGATCTGGTTCTCATGCCGAGCGACCTTCGTTTCTGAGTCGTCCCGACCCTGGGTGCGCCGGGCAGGCAAGGCATGGAGACGACGTCGCTGCGCGCTGCGGTTGATCCGAGCATAGCACGGAGAGGGTGCCGGATTCTCACGACAACAAACCGGTCCCGGGGACTTCCGGAGAGGCATCGGAGAAATCCCGACACTCAAGGACTCCCTGTTCCGATGTCTCCCGCGAAGGGGCCGCGATCGAACACTGCGCACGCGGTCCCTGACTCCGTTGAGGGTCCATCGCTCTCACCGGACAGCTGACCGTCCGCCATGAGAGGAAGTCCGAGATGCGATCAACACCCGCACACCGCCTGCTGTCCCCCGCCATCGCCGCCATCGTCGTCCTCGCAGGGACAGTCCACGCACAGAGCAACTACGGCGTCGGGACTCCCGGTAGCGGGGGCCTGACTCCCACCATCAGCTGCAGCCAGCCCTGGATGGGCAACGCGGGATTCGGGGTGAACGTCTCGGCCGCTCTGGGCGGCTCCACCGCCTGGCTCGCCGTCTCCACCGCTCCAGCGACGGGCACGCTGAACGGAATCGTCACCCTGGTGGACCTGGCGCCTTCGCGGCTGTTCCTGCTGCAACCGCTCGTTCTCCCCGGTCCCGCAGGCACACCTGGGGTGGGCGCCGGGAGCTTCCCCTATCCGTTGAGCTTCGCGCCGATCCCAGCCCTCGCCGGCCTGACGCTCCATGCCCAGGTAGGCATCGACGAAGGCAACGGAAGCTGGGCCGCATCTCCCGGCCTCAACATCACCCTGGTCATGCCACCGCGAATCCTCGTGGGGACATCGGTCGGGGGCGCACCAGACCCGTTCTACGTCATCGACCCCACGACGCCGACGCTCCCGGTCACCAACATGACGGCGCCCACCATGACCCCCGCCGGACCCGCGTTCAACGACAACTGCCGCGGCGCCGAGTTCGCCCACAACGGCCGACGTGCCTATGTGGCCCAGGTCTTCGGAGACGTGGTCCGGGAGTTGAACCTGGACACGAACCCGCCGACCTGGGGCAACCTCTGCTCCACCAACGGGCCGAACTTCGGCATCGGGGTGGATCACGGCAACAACCTCACCTACACCCTGGATAGTGTACAGCCGCAGAGTCAGGAGTTGATCGCCATCGACAGCGCTCTGGGAAGCGGCACCTACGGCGTCGTCATGGCGACCACGGTCGGGCTCTCCGCGTGGGGCGGCTACATGGAGCGCTGGGCCATGTCCCCAGACAAGACACAAGCCGCGATCCTCCTCCATTCCACCGGGCGACTGCTCTTCATCGACACGGTCCCCACCAGCCCCACCTACATGACGGTCACGTCCATGACCCCCATGAACCCCGCGGGGATCAGCTCGGCGTTGTCCAACGCCGTGACGTTCACCGCTGACAGCCAGCAGGTGCTGGTGGGCAACTACAACGGCAGCGCCAGCGAGATCTCCAGGTTTCACATCCCCTCGGCGTCCTGGATCGATCACAACCCGAGCATGCCGGGGACCCAGCCCATCGGGGCGTTGAGCAGCCCTCCGGTGGCGGTGCCGACGGGGATATGGGAGATCGAGACCGCCCCCAACGGCACCTTCGCGGTCGTCACGGGATGGGACGGCGTCGGCGCCATGATGATGCTCGATCTGGACCCCGCCAATCCATTCGCCTGGGGTGTCACCCCCATCACCTCCCCTTTCATTCTGGGAGGTACCCTCTCAGGCGCGTGGTGCGCTGCCGTCTCGCCTGACAGCACTCGGATCGCCACCACAGCGAACGGACGACTCCTCATCTTCGACTCGTTGCTCGGGACGCTGGTAGGCAACGTCCCTCTGCCCGTGACCACCAACGTGCGGGCCGTCACCTGGCAGCATTGACGAACACCCCCAAGGAGCTGACGCACGGACATCGGTCATGAAAGCGACGTGGCTTCGGGCCAGGGCGCCTCGGTATAGTGGAGGGATGCCCCGGACGCCCTGATCCGGGGTCTCCAGACAAGAGGACATCCACCGTGAAGACCACGCCCCTGCTGATCTGCCTCTCCATTGCCTTGTCGAGCGCCGGGGTCGCTCAGGTGGCGTACGGCACTGGTACCGCGGGCTCAGGAGGGATCGTCCCGGCGCTGAGCTGCGATCAAGCCTGGATGGGCAACGGAGCGTTCGAGCTCCGGATCGACAACGCCCTCGGCGGAGCCACGGCCTGGGTCGGAGTCTCCTTCGCGCAAGGCGGCGGCGTCATCGGCGGCGCCAGCCTGCTCATCGACCTGGCGCCTTCCGTGCTCTTCCTCGCGCAACCGCTGCCGCTCTCCGGCCCCGTGGCCGTCCCCGGAGCCGGGTCCGCGACGCTCCCGTACCCGTTGACCCTACCCGTCACCCCGGCCCTCGCCGGGCTGACCCTCTACGCCCAGGCGGGCGTCGATGAGGGAAGCGGAGTCTGGTCCGCCTCCCGGGGAGTGATGGTCACCCTGACCATGCCTCCTCGCATCCTGGTGGGCACCTCCACCAACGGGAACAACGACCCCTTCTATCTGGTGGACGCGTCCACGCCCTCGGCTCCCAGCCTCGTCACCGGTTACAACACCTCGGGGGGACCGTCGGCCCCGGTGAACAACTGCAGCGGCATCGACCTTGGTGACGGCGGGCGCCGGGCATTCGTCAGCCACAGCCTCGGTGGCGGCGTGCTGCAGCTGAACCTGGACACCACGCCCCCGACCTGGACCTCCCTCGCCAACATCGGCACCAGCTACGGCGTCGCCTGGGACGCGCTCTATGGCCGCGCCTACACCCTCCTGACCCCGGTCGCCGGCGGCACGGAGTTGACAGGGATCGACGGCACCATCGGGAGCGCGACCTACGGCCAGGTCGTGGCCTCCACCTCGGGCCTGTTCAGCTCCGGCCTCATCGAACGCTGGAGCCTGTCACCGGACGGACGGACCGCAGCGGTGCTCACGGTGCTCAACCGCAACCTCATCCTGGTGGACACGGATCCCGCGAGCCCCGGCTACATGTCCTGGGTCAACACCGGCCCCGCCCCGGCTGGACCGGGCGTCTTCCCCGTCACCACCCGCTGCGCTTTCACCCCGGACAGCGCCCAGCTCCTGGTGACCATCCAGACCGGCGCCGGGGCTCCGGGAGAGATCGCACGGTACGACCTGAACAGCGGCCAGTGGATCGACCACAACCCCGGGATGTTCGGGACGCAGAACATCGGCCTACAGAGCGCTCCCGCCGTCTCTGTCCCCTCAGCCCCCGGAGACGTGGAGGTCGCCAACGACGGGACCTACGCCATCGTGGTCGGCTGGAACGGCCCCGGTGGCATCATCCGGATCGACCTTGATCCGGTCGCACCCCAGGTCTGGTCCGCCGCCGTGATCAACTCTCCGGTGAGCCTGGCGGGTGACGCCCGCGTCTGCGCCATCTCTCCTGACAGCGAGCACTTCGTCACCTACGGCAGCGGCGACGTGCTGGTGTTCGAAGCCGCCGGCTTCCTGGCCGGCCAGGTGTCGCTACCAGGCGTCCTCAGCGTCAACACCATCAGCTGGGAGTGACCCGGAGGAACGGTCAGGTGAGGTCGTACCGGCGTCCCTCCGCCGCGGAGACGTAGGCGCCGTAGACCACGCGGGTCACGTCCCGGCCCAGCTCCCCGTCGGACAGGGCCGGGCGGCCGTCCCGCACGGCGGCCACGAAGTCGGCGCACATGTCCGCGTGACCCGAAGACCAGTCCTCGTCCGGGAGCGGCGTGGTCCAACCGGACCCGCCGTCGATCTTCTCCATGATGTACGCGTCCCCGAACACGTCCTCGGAAGGGGCGTAGGCCCGCACCAGATCATGGGGGGTCAGGTTGCAGTCGAAGTAGCAGTTGGAAGCCCGGATGCGCAGCTTGCTCTGCATGCCTCCCAGCAGGTTGTCGCTTCCGTGAGCCACGGCTCGGGAACCGTCGTCGAACGCGATGGTCGCCACGCCCCAGTTCTCCACGTCCTTCCACCCCGTGGCCAGGCGCATGTCCGCACCCGCGCCTTCAGCCACCTGGCTCAGGTCCGCCACCTCCGCGGTGACGCTGACGGGACGGCACGGGGCCTTGATCTGCAACATGGCCCCGATGGGATGGGCCGCCAACCGCAGCAACGCACCTCCCCCGGTGTTGCGCCAGACCTTTGAGTACTCGGAGTGGGAACCGCTATGGCACTCCCAGCCGTGCATCTCGAGGACCGCTCCCCCGGAGCGTTCGAGGAGACCCGCGGCGCGCACGATGGAGGGCGCGTAGATCCAGTTCTCCCCGTACATGAGCTGGACGCCCGCGGCGGCGGCGGCCTCCACCATGGCCTCCGCGTCCGCCACCGCCACCTCCAGCATGCGACGACGGTCCACGGCGCCCACGTCTTCGTCGTCACCCAGGTCCTGGCCCACGTACGCGGCCAGGGGCTTGGTGCACACCACGTGCTTCCCAGCCTCCGCGGCGGCGACGGCCATGGGTCGATGGAGCAGGTTGGGGACACACAGGTCGACCATCTGCACGTCATCCCGCGCCAACATGGCCTCCAGGTCGTCGCAGACCACGGGCACGCCGTGCCGCTCCGCGTAGTCCGCGGCCCGCTCCTTCCTCCGGGAGGTCACCGCCGCGAGTCGGGCTGAACCGAGCCTGCCGTAGCAGCGGGCCCGGGTCTCTGCCAGGAAACCCGCGCCGACGATCCCGACCCCCACCACCTGCTCTCTGGTCATGGTCATGATCCACTCTCCCAGTGCCGACGCGCGTCCTCCAGCGTCTCCACGCTACCGATGTCGAACCACGGACCCTCCACGCGCTCGGCGTCCAGGTCCATGCGAGACGACAACCACTCGAGGAAGTAGCCCGGAGCGTCCGGGTTGCCGCCTCCGGTCAGATACTCCGCCAGCCTGGCGCGGATCTCCGCGGTGAAGAAGTAGAGGCAGATACAGGACAGGTCTGACCTCGGGTCCGCCGGCTTCTCACGGAAGCTCGTCACCCGTCCCCGGTCGTCCAGGACCACCTCGCTGTAGCGACCCGCAGGGATCTCGCCGGGGATGCGACGCACCAGGAGCAACGGCCGGTCGCCGTCCTGGAAACGACGCGCGAAGGGCGCCAGCTCGAAGGCGATGAGGTTGTCACCTCCCACCACCACCACGCCCTCGTCACGGGCGTCTTCCGGCAACGACCTCCACGCCAGATCCAGGTCCTTGAGCGCCCCGAGGCGATCGTCCTCGTGAGTGCTGCCGTCATCCACCAGCTGGATGGGGACGGGGGCGTCGTACTGGTCGATCCAGGCGCGGAACTGGTCCGCGAAGCGGTTGTTGCTCACCAGCACGGCGCGCCGGATGCCCTCCATGCGGAAGACACGGTCCAGCAAGAGGCTCAGCACCGGACGACCTCCGACCTCCAGGAGAGGCTTCGGCTGGTGAAGGGTCAGGGGATACATGCGCGTGGCGTAGCCGGCGCAGAGGACCACCACGTTCATGAACCCGCTCCCGGCTCGTCAAGACCGCACACCCGGGGCCGGGCGGTGGCGAACCCCGCCGCGGCGTAGGCCGACTCCAGCTCCGCGAGCCCGGACGGATCCGCGGGGACGGCCACCACCGCTCCGCCGGAGCCACAGAACTTGACGGCGGCGCCGTGCTCTCGTCCCAACCGCACCATGGCCAGGTCGTCCTCCGCCAACGTCCAGATCGACGCTCGCTGGTCGAAGTTCCGATCCATGAGCGCCCGGAACCCGTCCACGTCTCCCCCTCGCAAGCAGGCGACGCCGTCAGCGGTCAGCCGGGGGAAGGTCGCCATGGCCTGCACCACCTCCGGGTCGCCGGCGTCGAAGCGCTGCCTGATGTCGTCGTGCACGACACCGGAGTTGACGCCGGGTGAGGTGATCCATGCCAGCACCATGGGAGGGAGCGAACCCGGGTCCACGGGAGCCACCTCCCACCTCGAGGAAGCGAAGTCCATGTCGAGAACCCCGCCGTGGGCCTGGATCACCCGGTCCTGGGGTCCGGCTGAGATGCCCAAGATGCGGGTCTCCGCCCACAAGGCCAGACGTGCCACGGTCATGGGATCCAGCGTCACGGAGAACCAGGCCCCGAGGGCCCGCAGCGCCGCGATGATGATGGCGCTGGACCCGGCCATCCCCACCTGGCGCGGGATGTCGGACTCGAAGGAGAGCACGTAGTCCCGGCGCCCGCCGCCCCGACTGGGAGTCATGGGGCCGGCCCCCACGGCGTCACCGTGCTGCTCCAGCACCTGCGCCGCCGCGGACAGCAGCTCCGCTCCGGGGATTGGATCGGGCTCCGCACCTCCGCGCTCCGTCACCGTAACCCTGGCCGAGAACGCGTCGAAGGTGAACGCCATGACCCGTCCCCCGTACCCGTCGGAGGGGTTCCCCAGCAGGCCGACCCGAGGGCGTGCTATGGCGGTGATGGACTCCATGACGACGTGGATGCTACGCCGTCCGCGACGGCGGGACGACCCCCTCTCGGGCCGGACATGGAGGACAGGACGAACCGGGGCCCCAGGCCTTAACATGGAGGGGTGATGCGCCTCCTCCTCGCGACCCTCGGCCTCCTGCTCGGCACCGCCATGGCCCAGGACCCGATCTCGTTCAACCGGGACGTGCGACCCATCCTCGCGGATCGCTGCTTCCCTTGTCACGGGCCAGACAAGGCCACGCGACAGGCGGAGCTGCGGCTGGATCTGAGGGAGCATGCCGTCGGGGGGCGCCCATCCCGTGGCCCGGCGGTGGTCGCCGGCGACGCCGCGGCGAGCCTGGCGGTGCAGCGCATGCGGTCGCAGGACCCGGCCCGACGCATGCCTCCTCCCGCTTCCAAACTGACCCTGTCAGAGCGGGAGATCCAGACCCTCGAGCGGTGGATCAACGAAGGAGCGCCCTACGCCCGTCACTGGGGCTTCGTCCCGCCGAGGCCCACGCCGACTCCCGCCGTAGCGGACGGGGCCTGGGTCCGAGACCCCCTGGACGCCTTCGTCCTGCGCAGTCTGGAAGAGCGTGGGCTACGACCGTCACCGGAGGCGGATGCGGAGACCCTGCTGCGTCGGGTCACGCTGGACCTGACAGGGCTACCGCCGAGCCAGGAGGAGATGGACCGCTTCCTCGCGGATCGTGGTCCGGGCGCCTACGAACGGGTGGTGGATCGTCTCCTGGCCTCGCCCCGTTTCGGCGAACGCATGGCCACGGACTGGCTGGACGCAGCCCGATACGCGGACACCTTCGGTTACCAGTCGGACGTCTACCGGGAGGTGTGGCCGTGGCGTGACTGGGTCATCAAGGCGTTCAACGAGAACCTCCCCTACGACGACTTCATCACCTGGCAGATCGCCGGTGACATGATCCCGGACGCGACCCGGGAGCAGCGCCTGGCCACCGCGTTCAACCGCCTCCACCGTCAGACCAACGAGGGCGGCAGCGTGGAGGAGGAGTACCGGCAGGAGTACATCGGAGATCGGGTCCACACCATGGGTACGGCGTTTCTGGGGCTCACCCTGGAGTGCGCGCGCTGCCATGACCACAAGTTCGACCCCATCTCCCAGGAGGAGTACTACGGGCTCGCCGCGTTCTTCGCCAACATCGACGAGAGCGGCCTCTATTCCCACTTCACCAACGCCACGCCCACCCCCGCCCTCCGTCTGCCGAACGCCGGTCAGGAGAAGACCCTCGCCGACCTGGACCAGAACATCGCCAGGGCCGAGACGGGATTGGCCGAACTCCGAGTCACCCTCCGAGGACAACTCTCGCAGTCCACGACCGAGGACATCCCGGACCGCATCGGCCACTTCCCGCTCGAGAAGCTGGAGAAGGACGGGAGCGTGGTGAACAGCGTCGACGCCAAGAAGCCGGGAAAGACCTCGGACCGCCCCAAGCCCGTGGAAGGCGCGAGAGGTCAGGGGCTGACCCTGTCAGGCGAGAACAACATCTGGTTCCCGGGTCTCGGGGCCTTCTCCCGCCACGACCCGTTCACCCTGTCCATGTGGGTGAACACCCCGGACCGCAAGGAACGGTCGGTCCTGGTGCACCGGAGTCGTGCCTGGACCGACGCCGGGAGCCAGGGCTACGAGCTGCTCATCCTGGATGGCGCCCTGCAATGGTCGCTCATCCACTTCTGGCCCGGGGACGCCGCTTCCGTTCGAACCAACGACCCCCTCCCGATCGGCCAGTGGGTGCACCTGGCGGTGAGCCACGACGGCTCGGCCCGAGCGTCCGGATTGAAGATCTGGATGAACGGCAAACCCGCGACAACGACCCTCGTGAAGGACAAGCTCACCCGCACCATCATGGGAGGCGGGCCCCAGTTGACCATCGGCCAACGGTTCCGGGACAAGGGCTTCAAGGGCGGGTCCGTGGACGAGTTCCAGCTGTTCTCTCGCGCCCTGTGCGACGCCGAGGTCGCCCACCTCCACGACGGCGGCCCCCATCTCCGCAGCCATGACGGGAGCCTGTCCGCGCAGTCTCCGGAATGGCGGAAGGCCGCGGCGGCGTTGGCGACGCTGCGAAAGCAGCGCGCCCGCCACGTGGACTCCATCCGCACCATCATGGCCATGGAGGAGATGGCCGAACCCCGGCCGACTCACGTGCTCCACCGTGGTCAGTACGACGCCGTCCGCCAGCAGGTGTCTCCGGGAACACCGGAGGCCATCAGCCCCATGGAGGACGGGACGCCGCGCAACCGCCTGGGGCTGGCCCGATGGCTGACGGACCAGCGCAATCCTCTCACCGCAAGGGTCGCCGTGAACCGCATGTGGATCGTCGCCTTCGGCCGGGGCCTGGTCAGCAGCGCGGAGAACATGGGCACCCAGGGCGCGCCCCCCACCCACCCGCAGCTGATGGACCGACTGGCCACGGACTTCGTCGACTCGGGTTGGGACTGGAAGGCCATGCTCCGAAGGCTGGTCACGTCGGCGACCTACCGACAGGGGTCTCGACGTCATCCCGAGGGTGACGCAAGGGACGCGACCAACGACTCCCTGTGGCGGGCGTCGCCGCGACGGCTGACCGCAGAGATGCTCCGGGACCAGGCCCTGTTCGCCAGTGGTTTGATGGACCACAAGATGGGCGGCCCGCCGGTGAAACCCTATCAGCCACCGGGGCTCTGGAAGGAGAAGAGCGGCCGCACGTACAAACGAGACAAGGGAGCGGGTCTCTACCGCCGCAGCCTCTACACCATCTGGAAGCGGACCTCCCCGCCTCCGTCCATGATGATCCTGGACGCCGCCAAGCGTGACGTTTGCGTCGCCGAGCGGCACGAGACCAACACCCCTCTGCAGTCGCTGCTGTTGTTCAACGACCCACAGTTCGTGGAGGCCGCCAGGGTGCTCGCCGCCAGGGCTCTCGCCACGGACGACCCCATCGCGCACGTGTTCCGCGCCCTCTGCTCGCGGCGGCCAAGGGCCGCGGAGCGGAAGGCCCTGCAAGCCCTCTTTCGGGCAACACAGACCCGATACGGCGACGACGCGGCGGCGGCGGAGTTGCTGCTCAAGACCGGTGACGCGCCGGTGGCGGAGGGTACGGACAAGATCAAGCTCGCGGCCATGACCCTCGTCTCCTCCACGATCATGGGATCGGATGCCGCGGTGACCCGGAGGTGACCATGAACCCACTGGACCTCACGCGACGGGCGTTCCTCGGTAAGACCGCCATGGGTCTCGGCGCCCTCGGTCTCAGCCCCTACCTGGACCGGCAGGGGGCCCCCCACCATGCCCCTCGAGCCAGGCGCATCGTCTACCTGTTCCAATCCGGAGGCCCGGCTCAGCACGACCTCCTGGATCACAAACCTCTGCTGAACGAACGCTGGGGCGAGGAGCTGCCGGACTCGATCCGACAGGGCCAACGGCTCACCGCCATGTCCGGTCATCAGGCCACCCTCCCCCTGGCCGGCACCGTGTTCAAGTTCAGCCGGCACGGCGAGTCGGGGACCGAGGTCAGCGAGCTGCTGCCGGAGACCGCCAAGATCATCGACAAGCTCTGCGTCATCCGGTCCATGCACACGGAGGCCATCAACCACGACCCCGCCATCACGTTCCTCCAGACGGGCTCACAGATCGCGGGGCGGCCCTCGCTCGGCTCATGGCTCAGCTACGGGCTCGGGAGCGCCAACAGGGACCTGCCGGACTCGGTCATCCTGGTCACCAGGAACAAGGGTGGCCAGCCCCTCTACGCGCGCCTCTGGGGCGCCGGGTTCCTACCCTCCAAGCACCAGGGCGTGCAGCTGCGACCCGGCCGTGATCCGGTCCTGTATCTCACCAATCCGGACGGCCTCACGAGAACGGACAGGCGGCGCATGCTGGACGCCATGAACGCGCTTCATGCTGACCAGGAGGCCCACGAACAGGATCCGGAGATCCGCTCCCGGATGGCCCAGGCGGAGCTCGCCTACCGCATGCAGATGTCCGTCCCCGAGGTCACGGACCTGGCGAACGAACCGGACGCGACGTTCGAGTTGTATGGCAAGGACGCCCGAACCCCCGGCACCTACGCGGCCAATTGTCTGCTGGCCCGCAGGCTGCTGGAGCGCGACGTGCGCTTCGTTCAGCTGTTCCACCAGGGCTGGGATCAGCATGGCGGGTTGCCCGGAGCCCTACGCAACCAGTGCCGCGAGACGGACCGGGCCTCCGCCGCCCTCGTCCGCGACCTGGAGCAACGAGGCCTGCTCGAGGACACCCTCGTGGTCTGGGGTGGCGAGTTCGGCCGTACGGCCTACTGCCAGGGCAAGCTGACCAAGGGCAACTACGGCCGCGACCACCACCCCCGGTGCTTCACCATGTGGATGGCGGGCGCCGGCGTCAACGCCGGCACGGTGTATGGCAGCACGGACCCCTTCGGCTACAACATCGCCTCGGACCCCGTGCACGTCCACGACCTGCAGGCCACCATCCTGCACCTGCTGGGGATCGACCACGAACGCCTCACCTACAAGTTCCAGGGACGGCGCTATCGACTCACGGATGTCCACGGCGAGGTGATCCGGCCGCTGCTGGCCTGACCTGCGCCCTCAGGACTCGCCGTCGGGACCCGGCCTCGAGGCGAGGTCGTTCGTGAAGATGACGTGGTCGGCCACCGGATGTCCTGCGACCAGGTGCTCCTGGATGACCCGCTCCAGCACCGGCGGGTCGCATTCCCCGTACCAGGTCCCCTCGGGATAGACCACCGCGATGGGTCCGCCGTGGCACACCCGCAGGCAATTGGCCTTGGTCCGCAGGACATCACCGCGTTCGCTGAGACCCAGCTCCTTGAGTCGACGCTTCAGGTACACCCAGGCCACCAGGCTGCGGTCCTTGTCGCAGCACTTGGGCTTGGTCTGATCGCAGCACAGGAAGATGTGCCGGTCCGCCGCGTCCAGACGCAAGCCCTGGACGATCCGCTGTTGTTCGGTCCTGTGGTCGCTCATGACGATCCCTCTTCCCTGGGCCGATGCTCACGCCGGCGCAGGATGAAGTGATGACGGGATTCTACGCCCGAGTCTGACCTGCGCCACGAAGAGGCCATCCGATCAGGGGATGACGACGTGGACCTTGCGAGCGGGTCGCAATCCCAGGTCTTCCATTCGAATGCCCGGCGCCGCCTTGGAGCGGAAGGCCGAGCGATTCCGCAGGATCGAGCTGCTGAAGCTGCCGCCGCGGAAGACCCTGTCCCGTTCCTTGACCGCTCCTCGCAGACCGTCTCCGGAGCGGGGCTCCTTCTCATAGCTCACGTACCAGTCCTGGCACCACTCCGACACGTTCCCGAGGACGTCGTGGAGCCCGAAACCGTTGGCGCGGAATCGACCGACCTGGGTCAGGTCGGGGTAACCGTCCACGAATTCGGGCCAGCTCTCCGCGTCCACCCGGATGACACCCGTGGCGGCAGCTCGCTGATCCGCCAGGTTCGCCGCATCCAGCAGGCTCGATCTCGATTCCCCCGTCCACCAGGGGGTGCTGGTACCGGCCCGGCATGCGTACTCCCACTGCGCCTCCGTCGGCAGGGTAAGACCGAGGCGTCGGCAGACCTCGGCGCAGTCGCCCCAGCTCACGGACTCCACGGGTCTGGCAAGGTCCTGGACCCCCTTGGCCGCGGCATGCGCGCTGGGATTGGTGCCCTTGAAGCGCGACCACTGGCCCTGGGTCATCTCGTACTTGGACAGCAGGAACGCGCTCAGGCTGACCTCGTGGGTGACGCCGTCGCGTGTGAACTCATCGTTGAACGCGTCCGGATCATGATTGGGCAGCGTGAGGTCCCGCTTCTGGGAGCCCATGGTGAACGACCCCGGTGGGATGAGGACCAGCACCAGGCCCGAGTCCTCATTGATGGTGAGGGCCCTGGTCTCCGGATCACGCACAGCGATCTGCCCGGTGGGGATATGGGAGAACTCCTCCAGACCGGAGCCCGGGTCCGGTCCCAGCGGCACCAGCCCAAGCTGCGGTGAAAAGGAGAACCCCGCGTACGTCGGGTTCTCCTTCACCCGATCCAGGCAGGCCGCCCAGTCGGAGTCATGATCCCGGACGCTGAGTTTCATCAGCCCCCGCGCCTGCGCGAGACGCGCCTCCACCCCTGCGATCGTGACGACGTCCGGAGCGGGCTCACCGGAGAGGGCGTCGAGACCAGTGACCAGCTCTCGCAATCCTTCGAACCGGATAGGGGCGCCTTCATCGGAGAAGGTCCAGGTGAGCCGCGCGGCCAGCTTCCTCTCCAGTTCCCGGCGCTCGGCAACGAGCGCGGCTCGGCGTTCCCCCGTGACGACCACCGTGTCCTGGAGTGCGTCACGCCGCTCTTCCAGCCGGTCTCTCCGCTGCTCCTGTCTCGGGGTCAGGTCCTCCCCGCCCAGCGCTCGCAACCCTCGCTTGGTTTCCTCCAGGCGCATGCGGTCATTCTCGGCATCCGAGTCGAGGGCTCTCAGCCTGGCGGTGACTGCCTTCAACTCGCCCAGGGCCTCCACCTGGGACGCGCGATCTCGCCGACGCTCCGAATCGGTCCACGGCAGCGCCTCCGCGCGCAGCGCATCCAGACCCGCCCGGTGACCCTCCAATCCCGCGGTGAGGCCCCGAGCCCGTTTCAGCCAGCGCTCCATGTCCGGGGCCTTTTCCGGCACGGCGGGCCAGAGCTCCTCGTCCGCCTCTCTGACCAGCTCACGGAGCCTGAGAAGGTCCGCCAGCCGATCCCACTGGCGCAGGTTCTCACCCGCCTGCACGGCGAACACGGTGGCCACCGTGGTCCCCACCACCAGCAGCGTCGCAGCCACCGCGACGGCCAGGGCCAGCGCAGGGTTACGCTGCCCCCACCGGACGAGACGGGTCCAGCGCGACACCGGCTTGGCCACGATGGGCTCGTAGGCCCGGACGCGACGGAGATCTTCCGCCAGCGCCTGGGCCGTCTGGTAGCGGCGGTCCCTGTCCTTCTCCAGGGCCGTGGCGATGACCGTAGCCAGGTCCGGCGGGACGGACGAGTTCACCTGCCGCGGGTCCGTCGGGTCCCGGGTCAGGATCTGCTGGTAGATCCCCTCACGGGAGAAGGCATCGAACGGACGGGTCAACGTCACGCACTCGTACAGCAACACCCCCAGGGACCAGATGTCGGTTCGTCGGTCGATGGGGACCCGGTTGATTCGCAGCTGCTCCGGGGACATGTAGGAGGGGGTCCCGAAGACGTCGCCGCTTCGGGTCAACGTGTCGTGACCCGACTCCAGATCCCGCGCCAGCCCGAAGTCCATGACCACCGGCTCCCCTTCCGGCGTGATCATCACGTTCGCGGGCTTCACGTCCCGGTGCACGACCCCGGCCTCGTGAACCGCGTGCAGGGCCCGCGCCGCCTTCTCCACCATGTGGATGGCGCGCATGATCTCCGATCGGTGCTGGGAGGTCTGAGGGGTGAGGCCCCCATCCACCGCCGTGTCCATGGTGGGCGGGTCGAGGTCGTCTTCCTCTTCGTCGAGACAGACGGTGGTGATGTGGACGCGGGACGGCGTGATGTCGGACCGGCTCTCGGCGACCCGTTGCGCCAACGTCTTACCTTCCACGTAACGCATGGCGATGTACGGGACACCGCCCTCGACGTCCACGTCATAGACCGGACAGATGCCCGCGTGGTGGGTCTTGGAAGCCGCCTGCGCCTCGCGGCGGAAGCGCAGCAGCATCTCGTCCCCACGATCCCCCAGGCTGCGCAGCACCTTCAAGGCAACGACACGACCGATCCGGGTGTCCACCGCCCGGTAGACCACCCCCTGCCCTCCGCGACCCAGCTCTTCCTCCAGCTTGTAGGGTCCGAGGGTGTCGCCTCTGGGCTCGATCCACTGGCGGTCCTGCTGCAGCGCCAGATACTCCGCCGCGATGGTGTCCTGGTCCTTCGGAAAGCAGTCCAGATAGTCCCGTAACGGCGCTACGGAGTTCTCCTTGCGGTCCTGCCAGTACTGGTCGAGGAACGCCTGGATCGTAGGGTCACGAGTTTCGTCGGCCATGAATCGATGGACCGGATCGGGACCCGGATTCCTTGGTCAGTTCCTCTTCAGCGGCCGCAGCATGATGTTCCGGAACTCGCACGGGTGGCTCTCCGACTGCAGGGAGATGGTCCCGGTCTTCAGCATCTTGTCGCCGCCACGGGACGCGATCAGGGTCTTGGCGTCTCCATCCCGATCGTCCAGCTGCGGGTTGGCGTATTCCAGCACCACCTCTCCGTTGATCTTGTGGCGGACGAGGTCGTTTCCGCGGACCTCCAACTCGCAGGTGACCCACTGGTCTCCGTGGTAGGTCTTGGACTTGGAGTTGATGCAGTGCCGGCGCACCAGCTTGCCCGCCATGACCACGTTGGTGCCGGGGGTGCACAGGTTGCCCGTGGTGCGCTTGGCCTTGCCGGGACCGCCGAGGAGCTGCACCTCGATGGACACGGGGAAGTCCTGGTCCTTCTTCATGGACTTGGGGTCCTGGCCGTGGGCCATGATGCCGCTGTTGCGGAACGCCCAACCGGGTCCCCCGGGGACCTGCTCTCCCGTGAACCGATACTCCAGCTTGAGGATGTAGTGGGAGTAGGGGGTCTTGTAGAAGAGGTGTCCGAAGCGCCGGTCGAACTTCTCGTACTTGTCGTAGGAGACCTGTATGACGCCGTTCACCACCCGGAAGGTGTCGCCGAAGTTCTCTCCCAGTGGGTACCCCTTGATCTTGGGGGTCCAGCCCGTGAGGTCCTTGCCGTTGAACAGGCTGACCCAGCCTTCGGATGGAGCCTCCTGACCAGAGACGAACACGGCGAGCAACGGTAGGCAGACGAGCAGTCGTGACAGCATGGGGGTAGTCCTCGGTTGCCGGCAGGATAACCGGATCAGGGGCATAGCGTGTCGATCAGGGTCTCGGAGTCCGGCCCACGGCCGGGGTGGCTCATGACGGTCAGCCCTTCCCCGAGCGTTGCGCCATGAGACAGGCCGCCGCCACCCCTCCGGCGACACCGCCGCTGATACCCGCATGGGACTCCCCCATGATCAGGAGCTGGGCGCCGTGAGCCGCCGCCGCCAAGAACGTCAGGACAAAGAGCTTAAGGACCGCCGCGAGCATAGGACCTCCTCGTGGCCGCTCGAAGCCGCCATGATCCGCATACGCTGATAGCATGACCCCTTCCCATTAACGCGGAGAAACACCCTCATGCGCAACGTCATCGCATCGCTCCTGCTGATCGGTCTCGCACCCCACGGGTGGAGCCAGGAACCCGTGGATGAGCAGGCCAACGAGATCTTGAGAAAGCACGGGCTGGAACAGAGCCAGGTGATGGACCACCTGAGCTGGATGTGCGACGTCTACGGACCTCGCCTGACCGGCTCGCCGAACCTGCGCAAGGCGCAGCGATGGGCCGCCGAGACGCTGACCGGATGGGGGCTCAAGAACGCCGCCCTCGAAGAGTGGGGTGAGTTCGGCCGCGGCTGGCACCTGGACGGATTCTCCATACGGGTCGTGGGTGACAACCCGTGGCCTG
Organism: uncultured Isosphaeraceae bacterium; assembly: GCA_964507445.1. Classification (GTDB taxonomy): domain Bacteria; phylum Planctomycetota. The sequence goes on along the minus strand of CAZDQF010000002.1, from coordinate 278,683 downwards.
TCCACGGCTACCCCAAGGCCTGGACGCCCTCACTCTCCAAGACCACCGCCGAGGTCGTCTCCCTTGCAGGGAAATCCCGCGAAGAGATCGAGGCCATGGACCTCACCGGCAAGATCGTCTTGATGGACGCCATCCGTGATATCTCCGAGCCGTTCGACGGGACCGCCAGACGATTCGATTCCGACGATCTGCTGGACATGGCCAACCAGGTGAGCCGCGGCGATCGGGGCCAGCGCGGGACCCGGCGGGGCCGCTCGTCGTTCATGCGGCGGGGGCAGCTTCAGCGCATCGTGTTCGGAAAGAACCCTCTGGCCCTCATGGACCGGGGCTCCAAGGGGCAGTACGGCACCATCTTCGTCTCTCGAGCCTCCGTCCCGCGCCCGGAAGGCGCCGGATGGCGAGGCGGACCCAGCGCCAGCGACAAGGGCGCCAAGGTGACCCCACAGTTCACCCTGTCCGTCGAGCACTACAACCGGCTGGTCCGCCTCGCCGACAAGGGCATGCCCGTGAAGATGGAGCTGTCGCAGCAGTCCCGTTACTTCGAAGACGACCTGCGGGAGTTCAACGTGGTGGCGGAGATCCCTGGCACCGACCTCAAGGACGAGGTCGTCATGCTCGGCGCCCACTTCGATTCCTGGCACTCCGGGACAGGGGCGTCGGACAACGGTTGCGGCAGCGCCACCATGATGGAGGCGGTGCGGCTGATCACCAAGGTGGTGGAGGCCAGGGGCGCACCTCGACGCACCATCCGCATCGCCCTGTGGTCCGGTGAGGAGCAGGGTCTGCTGGGCTCCCGGGCCTACGTCAAGAAGCACTTCGCTGAGTCCGGTGGCAGGGGCCAGCCGGTGACCAAGGTCCACCCGGCGCATGCCAAGCTGTCCGGGTACTTCAACATGGACAACGGAACCGGCAAGGTCCGCGGGGTCTATCTTCAAGGCAACGAGGGTATTGCGCCCATCTTCCGCGCATGGCTGAAGCCGTTCCACGACCTGGGCGCCTCCACCCTGACCCTCAACAACACCGGCGGCACGGACCACCTGGCCTTCGATGGCGTCGGGCTCCCCGGGTTCCAGTTCATCCAGGACCCGGTGGCCTACTCGACCCAGACCCACCACTCCAACATGGACAACTGGGACCACGCGGTGGCGGAGGACCTCAAGCAGGCCTCCACCATCATCGCGTCCTTCGTGTGGCACGCTGCCCAACGAGACATGATGCTGCCTCGCAAGCCAGCGCGGGTGACGGAGGAGAGACGCTCGGGTTCTCCGGGCAACAACAGGTAGGCGGAACAGGGACGGCGCCTCGACCCGAGCGAAGTGTTCGCCCGGGTGGCACCAACAAAAAAACGCCCCGGAGTCCCGGGGCGTTTTTCCATCGGACCGAGCAGCGGGTCACTTGTCGTCGCCGCCCAGTCCCGCGACCTTCTCGCGGAGCTGATCAGCGTGCTCCTTGGCCCGCGCCTCGAACGGCTTGCCCTTGGCGGACTTGACGAACTTGTCGATGGCCTGGGTGGCCAACGCCTTGTCCTTGGCGTTGATCGCCGCGTCCGCGGCCATGGCCCAGAAGGAGGTCTCCATCTCGTGGCCTTCCTCCGGCACCGTGCCCTTCTTGATCAACTCCAGGAGCTTCTCGCCCTTGTCCCGACGGAAGGCCTGGAGAGCCCCCATGAGGATCTCGTCCTTGCGGATCCCGTCGAGAGCCGCGACCACCTTGGCGTCGACCCCTTCCACCTTCGCGAGCTCATCCAGCTCTTCGATGGTCCTGGACTTCTCACGCTGCTTGCGACCCATGAAGTCCATGATGGCCACGTTGGCCTGCAGGGCCTTGTTCTCCGGGTCCTTGGCCAGGGCGGCCTTGAAGTCCGCCAGGGTCTTGGCGTGACCCAGGGCTTCGGTGAAGCTGGCCTCGTCCGTCGGACGAGCCTCCCAGACCACCTCGCCATCAGCGTTGAGGATGGTGCAGTAGGGGAAACCCCGACCGCCCATCTTCTTCAGGAAGTCCTGGTCCGGGGCGCCCTCCCAGCGGGCGGCCACGTTCAGGTAAGGGACGACGTTCTTGCTTGCCTTGACCCACCACTCTTCAAGGAGGGGACCCCCCTCCAATGCGTTACAGGGAGGTCACGGCGCATAGCTGCGCGTGAAGTAGCCGAAGATCAGCTTGTTCTGCGCAGCCGCGGACTCCTTGGCTTTCTCCAGGCTCTGGACCCACTCGACTTTCGAGACGAAGTCCTTCTTGAGCTTCTCCTTGTACTTGGCTTCAAAGTCCTGAGCCGAGACGGTCGATGCGATGACCGCCATCAGCGCCAGGGCGCCCGCGATGGATCTCATGGTGTTCTCCGGTATCCAGATAAGGCCGAAAGCGACCGCCCTCAGTCTACGATCGTGCGTACGGTTCGACACGCCCGAATCCTCTCCCGGTAGACTCGAACCCCCATGATCCGATCATTCTTCGCGATTCTCGTGATAATCGGGGGACTCTCCCCCGCCCAACCTCCACGGCAAGACTCTCCCAGTCCTCACCCGGCCCGGGACCTGAAGTTGGAGGGCATTCCCTGGATGGACGATGGAGCGGAGTTTCTCGATCGTCGCCGCTTCAAGACATCCCTGACCAGGGAAGAAGCGGCCACGGATCGCGCTGCCTTGCTGGACGAGGCCATCCTCTCCGCCAGGGAGTCCGGTCGTCCGGTGCTCTGGTACGTCTACAAGGTGGTGGAGACCACCAAGCGCGGACGACAGATGATCCGCGCCCCCATCCTGGACCTGGCCATGCGCCAGGTGGTGTGGAGCGACCCGGACGTGGAGCGGATCGTGACCGCGTCCTTCACGCCGCTTCGCATGGTCTGTGACGAGGCGCTGTGCGAACGCTTCAAGCTGCGCCCCCTGCAGTTCCTCGAACCGGCGGTGCTCTTCATCGCCCCTGACGGGCAGGTGATCCATCGGGTGGACAACATCCGGACGATCCGGGCGCCGTGGTTCCGGGATGTGCTGAGAGACGTTCTCGACAAGCTGCGCGGCCCGCTCCCCGCCAGCGCCACGAGACAACAGGCCCTCGATCGCGGCGACTACGGGCGGGTCCTCAACATGCTCCCGGAAGCCGGGCATCAGACGGCCACGGATCTCTACGTCAGGGCGACCATGCTCCGACGCCTGCGCAAGGGAGCCGAAGCGCTGACCGCCGTCGAAGCCGCCAGGGCGGCGTGGCAACAGGCCGCGGACGAGAAGAAGAAGAGCCTGTCCGAGCGGGAGGCGCGGCGCTTCGATCGCATGCTGCGCTCCGGCCGCTTCCCCGAGCTGGCCGACCTGCGCGGCAAGCTGGCGGCGGAGGAAGGCCTGGTGCTGGCGCGCATGGGCCGGTTCCACGAGGCCATGACGCCTCTACAGACCGCCGCAGATGTCCCGGGTCCGCGCAGCGGCGAGGCCGCCTACCTGCTGGCCCGCATACGGGCGCAGACCGGGGATGAGGCGGGCGCGTCCCGACGCTTCCAGAAGCTCGCCCAGGACGAGCCCGACACGGTCTGGGGGCGTCGCGCCCGGGCCAACGTGCTGGTCGGGATCGACGACGGCCGCCCCATCGGGGCCGCGTTCTCCGGCGTGGCGCGGCTGCAGTGGCTGCCCGCGGCCGGCTACGCCCGCCTGCCCTCCGACACCGCCTGGCCGGGGGCGTCCAGGCCGGTGCGCGACACCATCGACTCCAGCGTCCGCTTCCTCCTGGAGCAGCAACGGGATGACGGCGGCTGGAATGACGCTCGCTACGCCTACTGCCCGGACAAGCGCATCACGCCCAACGTCTGGGTGGCGGTCTCCTCCCTCGCCTGCAACGCCCTGCTGCGTCACAGGGACCGGGTCACGGCAGAGCTCCGGGACGAGATCGACGACGCCCTCCGCCGGGGTGAACGCTACATCCTCGATCCCATGCACCTGAACCGGGGCAAGAACGAGGACGTCTACGCCGACGCCTACCGGCTGCTGTTCCTGGCCGCCCGCCACGCGGCGGCGGAAGCGGAGTCGGACCGTCGGCGCCTGCGCCTGCACATGCGGGGCATCATCAAGGACGCGGAGCTACGGCAGAAGACCGACGGTTTCTGGGCCCACGAATACGGCAACGCGTTCTGCACCGCCGCCATGGTGCAGGGTCTCATGGCCGCCCGCGAGGCCGGGGTCCAGGTCACGGAGGCGGTGCTCCGCGGCGCGCGGGAGGCCCTCACCGCCGCGCGCTTCGAGGACGGGTCGTTCTCCTACGGCGGCATCGCCCGGGGCGCTCCCCGAGACGACGGGCTCAAGAACGCCAGCACCCGCATGCCCCTCTGCGAGACCGCGCTGCTCTCCCTCGGCGCCAGCGACGGAGAACGGGTAGGGCACGCCTTCCGGACCTTCCGCCGGTTCTACGACCGCATCGAGGGGGTTCGGCGCACGGACTTCCATTCCGACGGCCAGATCGCCGGGTTCATGTTCTTCCACACCTTGTTCCACACCAGCCTCGCCATCTCGTCCCTGCCCGCGGACGAGCGCGGCCCGGCGCACCGTCACCTCCTGGACAGGATCATCACGTACCCGGAGATGGACGGCACCTTCATGGACAGCCACGAGGTGGGGCGGAGCTACGGCAGCGCCATGGCTCTGCTGGTGATCGCCAAGGCTCTCGACACCACGCCCTGACGGGATCGCCCCGATCAGCCCAGGGGCCAGCAGCCCGCCACATCCCGGCTGGCGGCGCTGCAGGCCGCGTCACAAGCCACCAGGTGCACCTGGTCCACGGTCAGGGTCAGGCCCCTGACCGCGTCGGTCAACTCCACGACTCGGTTCGAGAACCCGTCACCGGGCTGGCGGGTGAATCGACACACGGTCACGTTGAAGAAGGGCGCCTGCGGGTCCGCGTAGACCTTGTCGTCCGGCAGGCCCGCCTCGGCGAGCCCTTCATCCAGGGCCGTCACCAGGGCGCTGCCGACGGGCCCCGTGGTCCCGAACACGGCCACGCTGGTGGGGAACCGGACCACCCGCTCCAGGGTGATGTCAAATCGCGCATGTGCAGGGACGACCTGCTCGAACACGGTGGCGGCGACGGCCACGTCCCGAGGACCGAAGTTGGCGGGCTCCGCCTGCTTGCGGACGTTCTTGACGGTCACGTGCAGGTCTCCCCGTGGGACGGAATAGTGCCCTGGCTCCAGAACACGCAGCGGCTCCGCCACCCGACGATCCAGCTCTTTGGCGAGCCCGGAAGGCACGAAGCTCACCGAGGTGAGGCAACGATCGCGGCCGGTGTGACGCTCCCTGATGGGGACGCTGGTGACCGCCGCCCGGCCGGCCAGCAACGCCTCCAGGCCGCGGCGCTGTCGCGCGCGCCACCGTTCATCCTCGGGACCGGGAGGGGGCGTGGTCGGCGTCATGGTCTGCAGCCTACCGGATAGGATGTGCCCACCGTGAACGCCGCCGCACCCCAAGCACCGCCAAGGACCTCGCGCACCGCCGCTCCTCCCCTCTGGGCGCTGGCCGCGGCGGCGGCGCTGGCGGCCGGGGTCGGTCTCCACACCCGCGTCTACGACGCCTGGTACATCTACGAGCCCGTCGCCGTCACCGGCATCATCGCCACCGTGGTCGGTCTGGTGGCGTGGATGCTGCGCGCGTTCCAGGCCTCACGGCCCGGACTCGCCATCATCATCGCCAGCACCGCCATCGGGCTCATGAGCGCGTACCTCGGGGCAGGAGGACGGCTCTACTACCTGTTCGCCGCCGCCGCCTGCATCTTCGTCATGCCCCTGTCCCTCATGCTGGCGGGCATCTACCTGATGATGAGGCGGAGGGCCCAGGCGCTCCGGTTCGCAGCCCTGGCCCTGGCCTGTGTCGTGCAGGTGGTGATGGCCCTGGGCAGCAACATCCTGCGGCAACACGACGTGGCGGCAGCCCGCACCTGGTGCGACCAGCTGGCGCCGCAGATCGAAGCCTTCCACGCGAAGAAGAACTACTGGCCTGCTGACCTGGAGAAGGACGGGCTCATCCAAGGATGGCGACCTCGCCTCCTCCGGGATCAACCGTTCTACGGGCTCACCGACCAGGAGTTCGAGCTGCTGGTCCGTTGCCGCCGGCCCTTCATCGCGAGCTGGTCCGTAGAGCCCATCCGGTGGTTCTGGCGACCCAGCACCAACACCTGGAAGTGGGAGCTGGACGAGTAGCCGCTACTTGTCCAGCCCGAGCTTGTCCAGCTTCGGCGTGATCACCGCCTGGCAGTAGGGGTTCCGATTCTTGTTCAAGCGGTAGTAGTCCTGGTGGTGGGGCTCCGCCACCCAGTACTTCTCCGCCTTCCGCACCTCCGTGACGACCTTGTCGGGGAAGACATCCCCCTCGTCAATCTTCTTGATGGTCGTCAGGGCCGCCTGTTCCTGCTCCGGAGAGTGGAAGAAGATGGCTGATCGGTACTGAGGTCCCTTGTCGCCCCCCTGCCGGTCAAGGGTGGTGGGGTCGTGAGCCTTGAAGAACCACTTGAGCAGCGTCTCGTAGGACACCTTGGCGGGGTCGAACTTCACCTGCACCACCTCGATGTGGCCGGTCTGCTTGCCGCAGACCTGCTCGTAGGTGGGGTTGTCCACGTGCCCGCCCATGTACCCGGAGGAGGCGTCCAGGACGCCATCGAGCTGCTCCAGCACCGCCTCGACACACCAGAAGCAGCCGCCGCCGAAGGTGGCCAGCTGGGGCTCGTTTCCCGACCCTTCGGTCATCTTCTCATCTCCGCTCTCTTGGCTCTCCGCGCCGTTTCCCGCGGCGGTCGCCCCGTCGTTCCCGTCTCCGAGGACCGACTCCACGCCGGCCGCCGCGCTCCCCCCCTCCGGTTGCGCAGCGTCGCAGCACACCAGCAGCAGGCACAACACCGGCAGGAACACGAGGCAGGTCTTCGACACGTGAATCTCCTTGATCACCATGGCACCAGGATAACGTCCTCAGCGCCGATCCGGATGGCGCCCCCACCTGCCGGACCTGGCGGGGTCGTGGGCGGCGTTGGACACGGGGAATTCAGCTCCTTCCAGAGCCCGCCGCAGCCGCCTCCGAAGGTCCTGGGTCAGCTCCGGGCGCGCCGCCGCCAGATCCCGGGACTCCCCGGGGTCCTCCTCCAGGTCGTACAGGTACGACCGGTCGTCTTCGTAGGTCACCAGCAGCTTGTACCTGCCGGACCTGATGGCGCTGGCGGGGGTGTGGTGGTGGTAGTGGGGGTAGTGCCAGACCAGGGCGTCCCGCGCCAGCTCGCCGGTCCCGGCCAGGACCGGGCGAAGGTCTTCTCCGTCACCGCCCGGCACCTCCGCGCCCGCCACCGCCGCGCAGGTGGCGTGCAGGTCCATGGTGATGACCGGTTCCGCACAGACCGCACCCCGCCGTACCCCGGGACCGGCCACGATGAGCGGCACCCGGATCCCGCCTTCGAACAGGGTCCCCTTCTCACCGCGCAACGGCTTGTTGGTCGAGACCCAGGTGCGATCCCCGGAGAAGCGCTGGTGCAGGCCGCCATTGTCGGAGGTGACGATCACCAGGGTCTCCTCCTCCAGCCCCAGGTCCCGGACGCGCTTCAGCAATCGTCCAACGCACCGGTCCACCTGCTCCACCATGGCCGCGTAGACCGGGTGATGGCGACCCTCTCCTTCCTCCGTCCGCTGTCGGTACTTCTTCACCAGGTCGGGGGGCCCCTGCAACGGGATGTGGACCATGTACGGGGAGATCATGACGAAGAAGGCCCGGTCCTTGTGCGCCGCCATGAACTCCCCGGCCTTGCGGACCATGGCGGCGGTGAACTCGTCCTGCTTGCCCAGCTTCAGGTCAGGGAGGGTGCGGGTGCCGAAGTGACCTCCCCCGGTGCGGATCACGGACTCGTGGAAGCCCTGCTGCTGCGGGAGGTAGCCACGTCCCCCCAGGTGCCACTTGCCGAAGTAGCCGGAGACGTAGCCGCGAGGGCCCAGCACCTCCGCTGGCGTGACCGCATCCAGGGGCAGGTGCTGGGTGCGGTTGGTGGGCACCGTCAGCGGCGCGAAGGGCCGCCAATGGCCGGGGATGAAGTCGGTGATGCCCGTGCGATGGGGGCTGCGTCCCGACATCAGGCTGGCGCGGGTCGGCGAACAGACGGGCGCGGCGGCGTAGGCCTGGGTGAAGCGGACCCCACGGGCGGCGAGTCGATCCAGGTGCGGTGTCTCGATGATCGTGTTGCCGTAGCAGCCCAGGTCCTTGCCCCCGAGATCGTCGATGAACACCAGGACGATGTTGGGAGGCCGCACGGGCTGCGCTGCGACGATCGCCACCAGGACGCAGAAGACGGCAGCACACCTGGCGGGACCCCGGTCAGCGCGGCTCGACACGAGGCACCCTCCGCAGCTCGGTCCGGTCCCCCGTCACCACGGCGAACGGGAAGGTCTGGTTGGACGCCGCGGCGCCCACCCTGCCGTGACGGTCCAGGGCGATGAAGCAGATGTCCACCTTGTAGGTCCCCTCCTTGCGAGCGACGCGGTGGACCACCTCCTCGCAGGCCTGCGCCGGAGAGGCGCCGGCGCGCATGAGCTCGACGATCTGATGGGTCGCGCAGTAGCGCATGATGTTCTCACCGATGCCGGTGGCTCCGGCGGCGCCCACGTCTCCGTCCACGTAGAGGCCGCTGCCGATGATCGGGGAGTCCCCCACCCGCCCGGGGAGCTTGGTGGCGGCGCCGCTGGTGGAGCACGCTCCGGCCAGGTGTCCGCCTGCGTCCAGCGCCAGCAGGGCGATGGTGTCGTGCCCCGCGCGCTCGCGAGGCGGGTCCTGCTTGCGACCTCTCCAGGCCGCCTTCTTGGCGGGGAGCCCGGAGACGTCGATGGACTCGAGACCGTTCTCCAGGGCGAACCAGCGGGCCCCCTCCCCCACCAGCATCACGTGCTTGGTCTTCTCCATGACCAGCCTCGCCGCGGTGATGGGGTGCACGATCCCCTCCACCCCCGCCACGCTGCCCGCCTTGTGGTCGTCGCCGTTCATGATGCACGCGTCCACCTGGGTGTACCCCGCGGCGTTGGGCCGACCGCGGATGCCGACGGAGCCGTCTGATCCCCGACGCTCGATGTCACGGACGCCGTGCTCGACGCCATCCAGCACGGAACCACCGTCCCGGATCACGTCGCGGCCCACCTCCGCCGCGTGGCGGCCAAAGGGCCAGGTGGCGATCAGGACGGGACGTTGGACGACGGACGGCGCTCCGCCGGCGGAGGCGCAGGAAGCGGTCAACGCCGCCGTCGCGGCGGCGCTCCCGGCGAGAAAACGACGACGATCGAGGCTCATGGGTCTGCTCCGCTTTCGAGCGGGACCGGCAGGACGCCCGGCCCGCAGAATCTCTACTTCGGCCCCTTCGGGTACCGGCCCTGCTCCTTCAGCCACCTGGTGACCGCCCGCATGCGCCGACGGTAACCGTGGGGGTCCTCGAAGGGCACCGGACCCGCGGCCTTGGCGGCGGCGAGACAGGCAGCCGCCTGCTTCGGCATCCCGTTATCGCCGTAACGAGAGACGCTCTCCACCGCCAGTCGGGCCCGCAGCACCATGACGGAGTAGTTCTTGCCGTCCAGGTAGATGTAGCCCAGGGTCCGCCCGAACGGGTCGTTCTGCCCGGATCGCAGCAGGGTCACCTGATCGGCGCACGCGATGGCTCCGTGCAGGAACCCGGCCGCCTGCTCCCCGAACGGCTGCGCGTAGGGGATGCCGTGCTCCAGGTGCTGCACCTCCGGGGTGTCGATGCCGAGGATGCGGACCTGCTCCGCGTCCCGGCCGGGCCAGTTGATGGCGACGGTGTCCCCGTCGTCGAAGCTGATGAGGTCCTTCGGCACCACCACCGGGTCAACGACGGTGGAACCCACAAGCAGCAAGAGGATGGAGGTCATGATCTGCTCCGCAGACGAACGTGGTTCAGTTGTTCAGGGTCCGCTTCCACGACTGGTGGATCCCCTTCAGCTCCGCCAGCACCCGTGGGTGGGTCTGTTTCAGGTCCTTGGTCTCACCAGGATCCGCCTCCAGGTCGTAGAGGAACGTCCCCAGCTCGATCTCCACCATCTCGTACTGAGCGTGGCGGTTGGAGGTGGCGGTCTTCAACTTGTAACGGCCCTTGCGGACGGCGGTCTCGTGCCCGGTATCCCACAGCAGCACGTCGTGCCCCACGTCCGACCGCTCGCCGCGCAATAACGGCCCCAGGTCCAGGCCATCCACGGACTTGGGATATGGGACCCCGGCGGCCACACACAAGGTGGGCAGCATGTCCATGCCGCTCACCACATTGTCCACCACTCTCCCCGCCTTGAACTTGCCCGGCCAGGAGACGATCAGGGGGATGCGGATGCCCCCCTCATAGAGGGTGTACTTGCTGCCGCGCAGGGGGCCGTTGTCGGCGTAGATGGGCGTGGAGCCCCCGTTGTCACCGATGTAGATGATGATCGTGTCATCGCGCAGGCCCAGCTCCTCGATGCACTGAACGACGCGGCCCACTTCCCGGTCCAGGTAGTGGAGCTGGCCCAGGTACTGGGCGCGGCCCTCCGGGTTGTTGGGCTTGCGACCCTTCCGGTACCACTCGTAGTAGTCCTCCTTGGCCGGGTCCCAGTCGCGCCACCCCTTCAGCTCGTGCTCCTCCAGGTACTCGGCAGGGAGCTGATGGGTGAAGTTGTGGACCGCGTTGAAGCCAAGGTGGAGATAGAAGGGGCGCTCCTTGTTGGCGCCAAGGAAGGCCCGCGCCTCCTCACCGAACACGTGGGTCGCGAACCCCTCCACGTCCACCTTCTGGTCGCCGCGCCACATCCCTCCCTGACGCAGGCTCTGCCCCTTGCGCTTGTTCTGCCGCTTGACCCGCTGGAAGCTCCGCTCGGCAGCGGCCGAGTGCACCATGTAGTGCTTGCGCCCTCCGGAGAAGCCGAAGAAGGACTGGAACCCGTGACGAAGCGGGAAGCTGCGGTTGTCCGGCTGCGACGCGCGACCGCTCCCGTAGTGGAACTTGCCCACGTACCCACGGGTGTAACCACGAGACGAGAGCAGCTCCGGGAGGGTCTTGAACCGGGCGTCGTGGATCCCCTTGCCGCCGTACCAGAAGGTCCCGAACCGCTGCTGGTAACAGCCGGTGATCAGGCCCGCCCGGGACGCGTTGCAGATGGGAGAGGTGGAGTAGGCCTGGGTGAAACGAACGCCGGTGGAGGCCAGCGCATCCAGGGCCGGCGTCTTCGCGTCCTCATTCAGTCCGGCGCAGCTGAGGTCCGCCCACCCCTGATCGTCCGCGATCATGAGGACGATGTTGGGCGGCCGCTCCTGAGCGAACGCGGTAGCGACGAAGATGAGATGAACGGTGATGAGAACGCGCATCGAGAGGCCCTCCGGGCCATGACCATAACCGCAGACGGCCCACCGTAGCCGCTCCATCTGGTATACCGACCCCATGACGCTCCGAGTCCTGGTGATTGCTCTCTGCGCCGCCCTCTCCGGCCTCGCCCAGCAGGCTCCGCCCATGCTGGCCTCCAAGAAGATCTGGGGCACCGCCCCCCACTCCGCCTTCACCGACCTGATCCACTGGAAGGGGCACTTCCTGTGCACGTTCCGCGAAGGCTCCGGGCACGTGCCCGGCACCAACGGCAAGGTGCGGCTCATCGCCTCGAAGGACGGTGAGACCTGGGAGTCCTGGGCGCTGCTGGAGGAGGAGGGCATCGACCTGAGAGACCCCAAGATCTGTGCCATGCCGGACGGCTCCCTGCTCATCAACTGCGGCGGGTCGGACTACAGCGACGGTCTCCAGGGTTGGCACACCCGCGTGGCGTTCTCCGACGACGGCAAGACCTGGTCCCCTCCCCGACGGGTGCGCGGCATCCCGGCGGACAACTGGTTCTTCCGCCTCACCTGGCACGACGGGGTCGGCTACTGCATGCCCAACCTGACGGACGTGCACCCGAAGACCGGACGCGCCCGCACGACCAATCAGAAGGTGGCCCTGTTCACCACCAAGGACGGCATGAACTACCGCCGCGCCAGCGAGGACCTCCCCTTCCCGCGTGAGGCCTGCGAGGTCACCCTCCGCTTCCGCGGCGACGAGATGTGGGGCATCGTCCGCAGGTCTGGCGGCAACGACCGCGAAGGCGCCATCATCCGCGCCGCGCCGCCCTACACCCGCTTCCAGTGGACGCCGGTGAAACACGGCATGGGGGGACCGGACCTCTTCCCCCTGAAGGACGGCAGCTGGCTGGTGGGCACCCGGGAGTACGCCTTCGAACGGCCAGAGGGCCGCGACGGGACCGCCACGGTCATCCTGCGGGTCCAACCCGATGGTCGCTGTCAGCGCCTCTACGAGGTCCCCAGCGGCAGGGACACGAGCTACCCCGCCTTCCTGCTCCACGACGGCCAGCTCTGGATGAGCTACTACTCAGGGCACCAGGACAAGACGCAGATCTACCTGGCCAAGGTGCCCATGCCCGCGGGGACAGGTCGCTGAGTCAGACCTCGTTGGGGACCACGAACTTGCCGCGGTAGGGGCGGGAGACCAGCCCGTTCGCCGCTTGCGCATGCTCGCCGGTGAACCGCTCCGACCTGGGGTCGAAGGTGAGGCCAGGGCCCATGTTGTAGGCGGACTTGGAGGCGTCGATGCCGTTGTCCACGAGGTGCTTGCGGAAGCGGCCGAAGGACTCGTTGGCCGCGTCGATATCACCGAACGGCGCGTCCGTGGCGTCCAGCATCTGCGGCTTGCCAAGTTGATAGGAGATGTTGCCCAGGTGACAGAGCGCGGACGAGAGGTGCCCCTCGAGGATCTCGGCGTTGAGATCGCTACGCTTCCCGCTCTGCACCGCGTTGACGAAGTTGCCGAAGTTCTGACCGCCGCCCTTGAAGGTCTTGATGATCTTGCCGTCGTGATCGAAGGCGTGGCACTTGCTGTAGCTGCCGATGACCAGGTACCCGTCATCACAGTGGAACACGACCCCGATCCCCGCGCCCTTGTAACCGGAGGTCTTCAGGCCCCGGACCTCGAAGATCAGCTGCTGATCACCGTAGTCGAAGGTGGAGACCTGGGTGTTGGGGGTGTTGGCGTCGTCCACGTAGCCGAGTCGGCAACCAGCGCTGCGCACGGCCGTGGGCAGGGTGTCCTGTCCGAGGCCCCACCGAGCGAGGTCCATCTGGTGGACCCCCTGGTTGCCCATGTCACCGTTGCCGGTGTTGAAGTCCCAGTGCCAGTCGTAGTGGAGGTTCTTGCGCATCAGCGGGTGCATGTCCGCTGGCCCGGTCCACAGGTCGTAGTCACAGGTCTCGGGCGGCTGCTGAGGGCCCTTTACCTTGCCGATGGAGCCGCGGCGCTTGTAGCAGAGGCCCCGCGCCAGCTTGACCTTGCCGAGACCCCCGCTGTGGAGGAACTCGATGGCCTCCTGGCAAGCCTTGTGCGAGCGAGCCTGGGTCCCGTGCTGCACGATCTTGTCGTACTTGCGCGCCGCCTCGACCACGCGACGGCCCTCCAGCACGTTGTGGCTGACGGGCTTCTCCACGTAGACGTGCTTACCCGCCTGAATGGCCCAGATGGCGCCCAGGGAGTGCCAGTGATTGGGGGTGGCGATGGACACCGCGTCGATGGAGTCGTCCTCCAGCATCTCGCGGATGTCCTTGTAGTACTTGGCGCCCTTCGCCGCCCTCATGGAGCGCCCCACCACCGCCGAGTCCGGGTCCACGATGGCCACGACGTTGGCGTTCGGAAAGCCCGTGTAAGTGCCCACATGACCGGCGCCCCGGCCACGAACCCCGACCACCGCGATGTTCACCTGATCGCTGGGTGCGAAGCGCCGATCCTGTCCCGGCGCCACCGAAGGGATCATGGGCACGGTCACGGCCGCAGCGGCGGCGAGCAGGGACTCTTCGAGGAACTCACGACGGGTGCGACGGGTCATGGGGTGCTCCGGGTCAGCGTGGTCAGCGAACGGGCCCGGGACGCAGCACGCGCATCCCCAGCCGATCGCCGTCAGGGACCCACCATACCCCCGGAGGCACGTTGGGGTCGAGCATGGTCCAGGCCTCCTCGAAGGCTAGCCGCCCCTCGAGGGTCACGTTCTCCGGCCGCGTACGCCACGCCCCGCCTCGGTAGCAGGCGCGCTCCGGTTCGTCCTGGGACCAGGGGTTCGCCACGTGCTCCCACAGGTTCCCGTACATGTCGTGGATTCCCAGGTCGTTGGGCTTCTTGAGCCCCACCTCCTGGGTCATGCCCTCGCTGTTGCCGTAGTGCCAGGCATGAGCATCCAGGTCATCGGGCCGGGGGCCGCAGGCGATGGCCCACCGGGCTTCCGTCGGCAGCTCGTAGGTCCGGCCCGTGTTCTGGGACAACCACTGGCAGTACTTCCTGGCGGCGTTCCAGCTCATCCCCACAGCAGGCCGCTTTCCCGTACCCCAGTCCCGATCGTAGGGCGCCACATCCTCGAGGGGCTTGGACGGCTTGGAGACCGCGTCCGCCCCCGGCGGCACAGCACCGGATTCCTCGAAGTCGCAATACAGCAGGAACTCATCCCACGTCACCTCGGTCTTGCCGATCCAGAAGTTCCCCTCCGGCACCCAGATCATCTCGAAGGCGACGTCGGACCCGCGGATCGTCTCCACGTAGCTGGTCGGCGCTTCCGGCTCCTGGATGGGCGCTGAGCCGCCGCCTTCCACGCAAGACGTCAGGACCAGCGTCAGCAGCACCGCCGCGGCGGAAGACAGCAGGAACCGGAGGGTCCGGCGCTTGGTGGCGGCGTAGCACTGTGAGAGCAGGAACCGGGACAACCCCGGCAGGACAGGCCAGGCGCATCGCGCCACCAACCTCCAGACGGGACGGGTCAGGGCGTTGAAGCCGACGGACAACAAGGGGTACTTCACGGCGCGTTCCCAGGTCTTCTTGGCAGGGGTGAATCCGAATCGTGCCAGGTCGGACAACCGGTCCGGGCGCTTGTTGGCCCAGTAGACCAGGCTGCGAGCCTCCCGCTCGGCGTTTCGGAACAGGTCGTCTTCGCTGATCGCGTGGTCATGATGACCGAGACACTCAGGATCGTAACGCAGCTGGAACCCCTGCTCGAACAGGCGCTGCCCCACCTCCACGTCGTCGTGCAGGTAGCGCATCTCCGCGTCGAATCGAATCCCGTGGTCTTTGAAGAACGCCCCCTTGACGGACAGGCTGGTGGTCCAGAACTGGCACCAGTCCAGCATGGTCCGACCGGCTATGGAGGCGTACATGTGATCGAAGTGCAGGGACCGGGGGCCGGTCATGGGGATGTCCGGTTTGAGCACCACCCGACCCAGGATCCCGAGCTGTGGGTCCGGCGATTCCCCGTGCCCACGCAGGTGGGCCGCGATCATCCCCGGCGTGGCGATGGTGTCGTCGTTGATGAACAACCACAGCGGCGCCCGCGCGATCTCCATGGCGCGGTTGCGGGCCTTCGCCTGACCGGCGTTCTCCTGTCTCAGGGGGATCAGCTCGAACGGCGCCGCGCCCGCGACGCGCTCCAGCAGATCCGTCACCGCGGTCCCGGACGACCCGTCGTCCACCACGATCACCTCCAGCCGCGACAGCTCCACGTCCTCGGAGGCGGCCAGCGCCTCCAGGCAGCGACCGAGCACCTCGGGGCGCTCGTAGGTAGGGATGATGACCGTGAGCAACGGGGCGCTCATGGCCTGGCGCTCCGGGCGTGGGCGTCCCTCAGGACCTGCTCGAAGGCCGCCCCCGCAGACGCCGCCGAACCGAAGTCCTCGACGAACCCGCGTCCTTCGCTGGACAGTCGCTCCGCCAGCCCCGCCTCCGTGTGCAACCTGGCCACCGCCTCCGCCATGGACTCTGCCGTATCCGCGATCAGGAGATGTCGCTGATCCTCCACCGACAACCCCTCCGCTCCCACCGTGGTGGACACCACCGGTCGCTTCAAGGCCATGGCCTCCAGGATCTTGGTGCGGGTGCCCCCGCCCACCCGGATCGGCACCACCGACACGGTGCTCTCTGCGTACACCTCCACGATGTCGTCAACGTACCCGAGGAGTTCCACCCCGGGGTTGGCCGCCGCCAGCTCCTGCAGCCGCGGCGGCGGGTCCGCCCCCACCATGAGCATGCGCGCCCCTTCGAACCGTCGGCGCAGCGACGGCAGCACCCCGGTGGCGAAGAACTCCGCCGCGTCCAGGTTGGGAGGGTAGTTGGCGCTGCCCATGAACAGGCAGACCGGCGGCCCTCCCCCAGGCGCGGGCAGAGGCTGCAGCTGATCCGTGTCCACACAGTTGCCGACGACGTCGCAGGTGATCCCGGGAGCCAGTTGAAGCAGCGACTCCCGGTCCACCTCGGAGACCGCCACCACCCCGTCGAAGGCCCGCAGCAGCGCCGCCTCGTCGTGACGAAGCCCCCGCGCCTCGAGCGCCGCGAGACCCCGCTTCAGGGCGCCGGAGGTCTGCGCCGCGGTCCGGGTGGCGATCACGTGCTCCACGTTGTGGGTGTCCAGCACGTGGACGGTTCCCTCAACGGCCCGGGCCAGGGGCGCGCTCCACAGCACCTCCGCCAGCACCACGTCAAAGGAGCGCCCGAGGCCCGCCACGACGCCGAGGGCTTCCTCCGACCAGAAGCGACGGAGCACGTCGGAACGGCCTCGGAGGTAGTTGCCCACCTTCCGCCCGCGGTCGCAGAGGGTGAGGCGGCCGAAGCGTCGGGGATGCACCACCGGGTGCACCGAGATCCCGGCCTCCTCCAATCCCGCCACGTGTCGGCGCTCTTCAGCAGAACCGAGCAAGGGGACGAGGTGAACGTCGTGGCCGCGCCGCGCCAGCTCCCGCAACAGCAGGAACGTCCTGATCCTGCCGCCGTGATCCGGTGGATAGGGCAGGAACGGGCTGAAGGCCAGCACGGACAGGGACACCTCGCTCATGGCACGGGGCACGATACCAGGGTCGGCCCGCGACGGCGGCGGCGTGATCAGGGGTCGAGATGACGGACCGGCCGCACTCCTGCGGTGGAGTCCCTGAACGCGATCGGACCCTGGTTCCGGCTGCCGGAGCGCCCTACGTCCGCCCGGGTCTTGAAGCCGCCGCCACGGATGATCTTGCCCCGGTTGCCGTAGTCATCGTCGCACCACTCCCACACGTTCCCCACGGTGTCGTGCAAGCCGAAGCCGTTGCCGCGATAGGAACCCACCGGGGCGTGGAACGTACGCCCATCGTCCAGTTGCTCTTCGTAGGGCTGAGACGGTACGCCGCCATGCCGGTGGTAGAACGAATCCGCCACGTTGGCGGCGCCCCGGAGCGTCGCCGCCTCGTCCCCGGTCCACCAAGGCGAAGCGCTGCCGCCACGGCAGGCGTACTCCCACTCGATCTCCGTAGGCAGCGCCAACCCCATGCGCGGCAGCACCCTTCGACAGTCGAGCCAGCTGACCTGCTCCACGGGGTGATCCAAGCCGACCCTTCGGCCTCCCGCGATGCCGTACCCGGGCTTCACGAAGCTGGGGTTCGCACCGGTGAGCCGAGCCCACTGCCCCTGGGTCATCTCGTACTTGGAGATGAAGAACGGCGACTCGACGACCACCTCACGGACACCGCCGCTGTTGGGGCGGGCGTCCATGGGTCGGGCCATGGGGTCGTAACCCGCCGCGCCCGGGTCGGCGCTCTGAGCCCCCACCGTGAACGCGCCCGGGGGCAACAGGACCAAGACCATCCCGGACTCAGGAGTGACCACGGCCCGCCCCTCCGCGTCGCGTCGCGGGACCTCCCCGGTCTGCGCGTGGACGAACTCGAAGAGACCGGATTCCGGGTCCTTCCCGAGCGGGATCAGGCCCGACTGCGGGCTCATGACGAAGCCCCGATAGCGAGGATTCTCGGCTCGATCGGAGATGGCCTCGAGGACCTCCTCCCACGCCTCCTCGTAACGCGCCTCGAGTTTTCCGAGGCTGCGAATGAACGCCGCCTGGCGCTGCACCCGCTGCCGCACCGATCCCAGCCCGCTGATGTCCCGCACCAGCTCGCTCAGGACGTCGTGACGCCAACCGAGGGTCTCGTCCGAGAACCGCCACGACACCGGGGTGTCGTCCAGAGCCCGCTCGACCTCCTCAAATCTGGCTCGGGCGGCGTCGTCGGCCACGCCCGCCAGCAACGGCTTCAACGCCGCCTCCAGCTCCCTCAGCTTGGCGGCGCGGTCGGCGTCCAGGATGGGGTCCGGCTCCGGCAGAGCCTCACGCCGGAGAGCGCACAGCGAGGCCATGTGCCCTGGACGATTGCCCTCCATGGCCTGAGCCCCTTCGAGCCACGCCTCGATGCCGGCGTCATCTCCGAGGGAGTCGGGAACCGGCGGCCAGGACACCTGCTCCGCGGTGAGCAGCTGGGACAGCCGCTTGACGTCCGCGAGGCGTTCGTAGGCGGCGACGCTGCTGTCCGCGCGCTCACGCTGGGCGACCGCTTCCCGCCGCTCCGTCTCCGCCCGATTCCGCTGCGCCCGGGTCTCTCCCAGGAGCGTCAGGGCGATGCCCAGCCCCACGGAGAGGGTCAGGAACAGCCCCACGATGCTGGAGGCCATCACCGGGTTCCGCCGCGCCCATCGTGCGATCCGGACCGCACCCGGCAAGGCCCTCGCCTCCACGCGCAAGCCGAGCCGCACGCGCCGGAGATCATCCGCGAAGTCGGCGGCGGTCTGGTAGCGACGCCGCGCCTCCTTCTCCATGGCGGTGGCCATCACGAGGCGCAGGTCGCCGTTGACGCCGCTGTTGATCTGGCTCGGGTCCGGCGGCATCTGGTTGATGATGGCCAGATACATGCGTTGTCGTGTGGGTCCCTCGAACGGACGGCGCAGGGTGACGCTCTCGTACAGGGACACTCCGAGGGAGTAGATGTCGGCGCGTCGGTCCAGGCCCCTGCCTCCCGCGATCTGCTCCGGAGACATGTAGGCGGGGGTCCCGAAGACGTCGCCGGTACGGGTGAGAGTCGGCTCGGCGCTCTCCTCGTCCCGGGCGAGGCCGAAGTCCAGGATCACGGGCTCCTCCTCCTCCGTGACCATGATGTTGCCCGGCTTGATGTCACGATGGACGATCCCGGCTTCGTGAGCAGCGTGGAGCGCCAGGGCCACCTTCTCGAACAGGAGCAGCAACCCGTCCAGCTCGTCCCGCTCCATGGAGAAACGGGTGAGCGGGATGCTGGCGAGGTCAGCCGAACTGTCGTCCCGGGACTCCTGTTGGGTCATGCTCGGGGCGGACTCGATGTCCATGTACTCGCTGTCGGGATTGGCGGCCACGGTGACCTCGCGAGAGGTGATGATCCGCTGCGCCAGGGTGTCTCCGTCGACGAACTGCAGGACGATGTAGGGGCCCTTTTCGCTGACTCCGGAATCGAGGACGGGGCAGATCCCGGGGTGATTGAGCCTGGAGCAGACCTTGGCCTCCCGCCTGAACCGCTGCAGGTGATCCTGCGCCGCGGGGCCCAAGGCCGTCAGGGCCTTGAGCGCGACCCGACGGCCCGAGCGTGTGTCCTCCGCGAGGTAGACGACACCCTGCCCGCCCCGTCCCAGCTCGCGCACCAGCGCGTAGGGGCCGTAGGCCTCCACGCCGACCCCCGTCGAGGAGAACCCATCACCGGGAGGCACCAGGGTCTCGGCGTCAGAACCCCAGCTCTCCGCCAGACGCCTGAACTCGTCCAGGTAGTCCGACATGGGGCGTTCCATATCCGTGCCCCGCTCAGAGTTGTAGCGGTCCAGGAAGGTGCGGAACGCGGAGTCGCTGTCGTCGCCGCCGTCGTCGGAGTTGAGCGAATCGTGTTCCGTTTCGCCGTCCGCCACCCCGCTGATTCCTTTCTTCCTACTCCACGATGTAGGCGCTGCCGTCGCTGGTCAGGAACTCGATCGAGTAGAACCCTGACGGGGCCGAGCCGCTCAGGACCTCGTACACCATGTCGGTGGCGCTGCCGGTCTGCAAGCCCGCACCCACCAGGGCCCCCAGATTCAAGGACCCGGGGTCGGAAGCGCCGCCGCCCGGGGTGAGGCCGACCAACGTATCGAACGCAGCCCCCGGGGGATCGTAACCGAAGACGCCGCAAGCTCCGTTTGCGCTGAACACCAGGTCGAAGGAGGCCTCGGACTGGGTACCGCTCACGCCCACGAGGCCAAAGCGCACCAGCAAGGCTCCCTGGACGACGCGCATGGTGATGTCGCCCTCGGCGCTTGGGTCCAGATCGGTCCACAAGCCCGCGAGTCGGGGCGGTCCTGACGCGAACTCCATGGCCGTGGGAGACGGGTCCATGGCCGGCGCGCCGAAGCTGACCGAGCCGTTGGCGTTGACGAAGGCCGAAGTGTAAGCGGTGCCTGCGAAGTTGATGTTCAGGGGGCCGCACAAGGGCTGGGACCCCGGGAAGACCTCCACGAAGCCGTCATCCGTATCGGGTCCGTCGATCACCGCCTGGCTGCCGGTGGTGGTGAACTGGATCGTCCCCGCGGCGCTGGTGGCGATGCCGAAGGGCAGGGAAGGTGACGCCACGGCCAGCTGGGCGTTGACGGCGTTGGGGCTGGATGGCGTGAAGGGGATCACGGCGTTGAAGAACGGGCTCTGGAACTGGAACCCGTTGAGCGCCATGACGCCCGGGTCATAGATGTCCAGGTTCACCGGCTGGTCTCCCACCGCGATGTTGACCAGAGAACGCGGCTGGATCGGCGGCGCACCGTCCGACCAGATGAACTCCCACCCCATGCCCTGGTTCTGGCTGCTCAACGAGACGGAGACGGTCTCTCCGACGCAGCGGGTGAGGATCACCGGCTGACCCGGCAGGCCGCCCACGCCGTCGGCCTCGAAGCGCGCGTCCAGATCGTTGGACCCCCACTGCGGGATGTTGGTGATGACGACGATGGAGGGCAAGCTCTTGTCGTAGGCATAGGACACCTCCATGGGTGACAGGGCGCGCCTGTAGAGCCGCAGCTCGTCCAGACGGACCCCGGACTCCAGCGCAGGCTGCCCCGCGACGGCTCCGATGAGGCACTCCTCCACGCCCAGGAGAGGCACGGGGACCACCGGCTGGATGAGGACCAGGTTCCCATCGACGTAGGCCCGCACCTCATCAACGGTCGAGTCCCTGACGAAGGTGACCACCCGGCCGCCGGCGGCCGGCAGGACCCCCGACACTCGCACGATCTCCGACGCGCCGGGCGCGACCATGCGCAGCTCCACGTCCGCGCCGGTCACCCGGCAGGAGATGGAGTCGGGCGCTCCGAAGATGCTCGACGTCTGGGTGTTGACGTTGTTCCGATCCACCCAGAACGACACCGTGAAGTCGTCCAGCCCGAGATCCGGGACCCACCCTGTCTCCAGGAAGTTGCTGGCGCTGGTGCTCCCCGCTCCCTGCAGGGAGGTACCGAACTGACCCGGCGCCTGACCGGATGAATGCCCCTGGATGGGCACCGGGTCCGCGCCGACGCCGGGCTCGGCCACGTTGGGGGTGCCGTTGCCGGCGGTGGCGTCAAAGGGCAGATAGAACAGATCCGGGACCGCCCCGAAGAGAGACGGTTCGGCGTACCAGAGGATGGAGTTGGCCGAGGTGCCGAGGTTGGTCGTGCCGGAGCCGATGGAGGTCAGCACGATCCGCCCGGTCTGCAACGACGCTCCGGGCGGAACCGTGCCGTCACAGGCGTACAGGAACGAGCTGTTGAGCCCCGACAGCAGGGCGAACGGCGACAGGCTCGGCGGGAACACCGCGTCCACCGGGAGGTTGGTCTGGATGGAGATGGAGCCCGCGTTCTGCTGCGGGCCGCCGGACTCCTCCTGGTCGAGATTCCGCACCACCTTGTCGAGGGCGCTCCCCCGCTTGGTCCCGTTCTGGATCAGGGAGTATCGCACCTCGGCGATGCGCTCCGCCGTGGGCAGGGTGATCTGCAACGGGCCGATGACTCCACCGAACCCGGACACGCAGCAGGGCACGTCGACGATGACGCTGCCCCCCGCCGGGGTGATGCCGGTGGGGGTGCAGGAGTTCGGCGCGTAGGAGTCGGCGATGCTCACGGAAGACGCCACGAGCACGGCGCCGCTCTCTCCGATGATGGTGAAAGCGACCCGGTTGGCGAAGCTGCCCGTCATGTTGAGAAAGGACACCAGCGCCACGGTCCGGGTGGGGACCCCCGCGGTGGTCCACGTGGCCTGATCGATGGCGACGCCGGAGTCCACGACGGAACCTGTGAACGACATGGTGCCGTTGGTGGGCACCCTCGCGCCGGGGGCCACGGTCTGACCGTTGAGCACCACCACGTCCGGCGTCGGATAACCCGCGGGCAACGTGAACGGCGGGATGATGGTCCCTCCCCCGGGCACCAGCATCGGCTGGTTGGGTTCCAGGGGCTGGCTGAAGGTCAGGGTCAGGCCGTCCTGGGGAGCGCCTGTCTCGTTGCGGAACGAGACCTCCGTAAGCACCGGGAGGACCTGCGCGGGCAACAGGGCGCTGACGGCGACCAGACAGGACAACGCCACCAACAGGCGGGCGCTCCACGGCCGGGTGTGGACTTGCATCGGAGGGACTCCGAGGGGGGACGACAGCCCGAACCGGGCGCCGCCTATGGACGGAACTACAGAGGTGTTAGCGAACCCGAGAGGGAACGAACGGGCAGGACCCACCATAAACCGAGGCGCTGGAATAACCAATGACCGGCTGCCCGCGGCGCGGCGGCTATTCGAAGACCTGCTCCAATGCCGCCCGCATAACCCGGGTATCCGCATCGACTCCCGCCCAATGCTGGATGCCTATGCGGCCCTGGTTGACCAGCATCCCCAGGCCGTCCAGGGTGCTGCAGCCGGCCGCGTGAGCCTCGCCCAGGAAGCGCGTCCGCGGCGGGTTCGGGATCAGGTCGGCGCAGACCAGGTCGGGACGCAGGGTCGCCACGTCCACCGCCACTCTGGAAGAATCGGGAGACAGGCCGATGGAGGTGGCGTTGACGACGATGTGGACGTCGTCGCCGATGGGATGCTCTCCCTCCCACGGGGCGAACTCCGCCGCTGCGTCGGTCCGGTCCTCCAACAGCGTCACCAACGCTTCGCCCCGCTCGGCGCTCCGGTTGACGACGGTGATACGCGCAGCCCCCGCGAGGGCCAGCTCCACGGACACCGCTCGCGACGCCCCGCCGGCGCCGAACACGAGGACGTTCTTGCCCCGTGGGTCCGTGATGGGGGTCAGGGACTCGAGGAACCCCTTGCCGTCCGTGTTCTCACCGATGTAGCGCCCGTCTCGCTCCACCACGCAGTTGACCGCCCCCATGACCTCGGCGGACTCTCCAAGTCCGTCCAGGTGATCGATGACCGCCACCTTGTGGGGCAGGGTGCAGTTGAACCCCCTGAAGCCGAGGGCCCGGACGCCGCGCACGGCGTCTCCGAGTCGCTCCGCCGGAACCAGGGTGGTGACATAGCGAAACGGCAGCGCGTGATGGTCGAACGCCGCCTGCATCATCACCTCCGTGGGGTTCTCCCACACAGGGTCGCCGAAGCAGCCGACATAGGATCTCTCACAGGAGAAGGGTTCGCTCATGGTCGTCACCGTCGCAAGGACTGCCGGATGTCCCGCAGGGACACGTTGCCCTTGCGGATCTGATCAAGGAGTACTGCGGCCAGGGTAACCGCTCCCATGACGATCATCTGGGGGTTCGGCTGCACCCCCACCTGGTTCATGCCGTTGCGGATGACCGCGATGATGAACGCTCCGATGAGGGTCCCCAGGACCTTCCCCTGCCCTCCCATGAGGCTGGTCCCGCCCACCACGACCGCCGCGATGACCGTGAGCTCATCCATGAACCCGAAGTTGGGTTCCACCCCCTTGTGCTTGGAGGCCATGATGACGCCGCCGAGACCGGCCAGAAGGCCGCACAGGGTGTAGACGATCAGCTGGACCCGCTCCACCGGCACCCCGGCCAGCCGCGCGGCCTCGGCGTTGCCGCCGATGGCGTAGATGTGCCGCCCCAGGGCGGTCCGGGACATGACGAAGTGAGCGCACCCGTAGAGCGCGAACATCAGCAACACGGAGTGGGGCACCCCGAGGCTCCGCTCGGAACCGAGCCAGCCGAAGGACTCGGGCACCTCGTTGACGGACTGGGAATCCGTGATGGTGAGGGCCAGGCCCCGGGCCATGAGCATCATGGCGAGGGTGGCGATGAACGGCGGGATGCGGAACGCGGCCACGCACAGGCCGGAGGCGAGCCCGCAGACCCCGCACGCCAGGACACCGGCGAGGGCACAGAGGATCATGGCCACGGCCCCCGCCTCCCGCGCCCCTCCCAGGTCCCGGATGAGGACCGTCGCCGTCACGGCCGCGAGACCGATCAGGCTGCCGACGGAGAGGTCGATCCCGGCGGTGATGATCACCAGGGTCATGCCGATGGCGATGATGGCGATGATGGAGATCTGCTGGGCGATGTTGAGGAGGTTGCGCGCCTTGAGGAACGCGGGCCAACGGTAGCTCTCGGGAGCCAGCACCCGGCAGCCGCCTCCCAGGCCCGGGAATCGCTCGTTGACCGCTCCCACCAGGGGCCAGCGGGCGACCGCGTTGGGACAGACGATGGCGTCGACGGCGGCGCCGCTCCTCTCCAGGGCCGCCAGCTCCGCCCGCACCTCCGGAGGGGATCCTTGCAAGACGGCCACGAGCTGACCTTCGGTGCCGGAGAACGCATCCTCGAAGGCTTCCGTCAGCTGGGTCCCGGTGACCGTCTCCGCGGTGATGACCACCACGCGACGCACCTCCTCCAGCTCCGCCGCTCGCGAGGCCAGCTCGCGCCCGGCCGCCGCACCCGAGTTCTGGTTGTCGGTGACGGTCAAGGCGCTGAAGCAGATCACCAGCAGCACCAGCACCAGGATCATCCCGTATTCCGAGAGCAACCGCCTCATCACTGGATCGCCAACTCCATCACCTCTTCCTGGGTGGCCGCGGCGACATCGGTGATCTCGCCCCGCACGCGCCCGTCCGCCATGACGAGCACGCGGTCTGACATCCCCAGCACCTCCGGCAGATCCGAGCTGATCATGATCACCACCTTCCCCGCCGCAGCCAGCCTGTTGATGAGCAGATAGAACTCGTATCGCGCCCCCACGTCCACACCGCGAGTCGGTTCATCGATGATGACGACCTCGCAGTTCCGCTGCAGCCACTTGGCGAGGACCACCTTCTGCTGATTCCCGCCGCTCAGCAGGCCCACGGGTCGGGCGGCGTCATCCATCCGGATCTGGAGATCGTCCGAGTATCCTGACAGCGCTTCCCGCTCCCGGTTCAGGTCGAGCACGCCGAGGCGACTGAATCGATCGAGGTTCGGCAGGCCGAAGTTGTGGGTCACCGCATGGCCGAGCGCCAGCCCCTGCCCTCCACGGTCCTCCGTGAGGAGACAGATCCCCTGCCGGATAGCGGACCCCGGCCCGTCGATCTGAAGACGCTCGCCGTCCAGCTGCACGGTGCCGGCGTCCATGGGATCGGCCCCCGCCAGCAGGCGAGCGGTCTCCGTTCGACCTGCCCCCACCAGACCGGTGATCCCGAGGATCTCCCCGGCGCGGACCTCGAAGCCCACGTCCCTCACCTTCTCGCCCCGGCGCAACCCCTCCACCTTCAACCGCACCGGCCCCGCAGGGCGAATCTCGCGAGGGAACTCACGATCGATGGTGCGTCCCACCATGAGCTCGATGAGCCCGCCGTGGGTCACGTCCGCCGTTTCGAAGGTGCCCACGTGTTCCCCGTCCCGCAGCACCATGACCCGGTGAGAGATGGCACGGACCTCCCCCAGGCGATGGCTGACGTAGATCACCGCCATGCCTCGCGCCACCAGGCCCTCGATGACCGCGAACAAGCGCTCCACCTCCCGTGGAGTCAACGCAGCGGTAGGCTCGTCCATGATCAGGATGCGCGCCTCCGTGACCAGCGCCTTGGCGATCTCCACCATCTGGCGCTCCGCCACGCTGAGGGCCTCGCAGGACATGTCCGGGTCCATGCTCATGTCCAGCTGGCGAAACAGCGCGGACACCCGCTCCCGCTGAGCGCCACGATCCACCAGCCCGGATCGGCACAGCTCCCGACCAAGGAAGACGTTGTCGGTCACCGAGAGGTGGCGCACCAGGGAGAGCTCCTGGTGGATGACGCTCACTCCCGCCTCCCTCGCCCGCCTCGGCGTGCCGAGATCCGCGGGGGCTCCCCCCAGCAGCACCCGTCCCCGGTCAGGCCCGTGGACTCCCGCCAGGACCTTGATCAGGGTGCTCTTCCCCGCGCCGTTCTCCCCGACGAGGGCCAGGACTTCTCCTCGGTCCAGGTCCAGATCCACGCCCCGGAGCGCCTGGACTCCGGGGAAGGACTTCTCGACCCCCTCCACTCTCAGGAGCGGCGGGTCAGCGGAGGTCCGGGTCCTTGTCGGCATCCGCCTTGCGATAGAGAGAGGTGGCGATGGGGATGTGAGCCGGCGGGGTCTCGCCGTTGAAGTAGCGCACCATCTGCCGCACGGTCTCCCGACCCATGCGCTTCGGGAACTGGATCGGGTCCGCGTAGATCTTGCCCTGCTTGATGGCCTCCTTGCCGATCTTCTGGCCGTCGAAGCCGATGACCTTCACCTGGCCCTGCTTCTCCGCCGCCTCGATGGCGGCGACGGCGCCGAGGGCGGACGGGTCGTTGATGGCGAAGACGCCGACCAGGTCGCCGTGCTTCTCCAGGGTGTCCGCCGTGGCTCTCAGGCTCGGCTCCCGGGCCGCCTTTCCGGGGAGCTCCGCCACCACCTCGATGCTGGCGCCCGGTCGGTTCCGGTTGTGCTCGTCGATGACCTCGCGGAAGCCCTTCACGCGGGCGAGGTAGGACTGGGCCACGTCGAAGCTGAGGATGAGGATCTTGCCGCCCTTGCCACCCAGGGCCTCCAGCATCGCGACCCCCGCCTGCTTGCCGCCCTCGTAGTTGTCCGTAGCCACGTGGCAGACCACCTTGGCGGAAGGGTCACCGCACCCCGTGTCCGCGGTGAAGACCGGGATGCCGGCGCGGTTCGCCTCCTTGATGGGCGCCGCCACCAGCAACCCGTCGCACGGAGTCAGCAGGATGGCGTCCACGCCGCGGGCGATGAAGTCCTGGATCTGCCGAGCCTGGGTCTCCGCCTTGTTGTCGCCGCTGACGATCTCCGCCTGGTAGCCGTGCTCCGCCGCCTCGGCCTTCGCCGCCTCCCCCAGCTCGACGAAGAACGGGTTCTCGGAGGTCATGATGGAGATGCCGATGAAGCGGACATCCGCGTCGCCGGAGCCACCCCCGGCGCCACCATCCCCGCAGCTCGCCAGCAGCAACAACGCCGCCGCGATTCCCATTGCCAAGCGCTCTTGTGTGGTCATGATGAGTCGGGATTGCAGCATGACACCAACGACCCGACAAGGCTCCGGTTTGGTCATGGTCGCCCTGGGCGAGGCCCTCTGGGACGTGTTCCCCGACCAGGAGCGGTTCGGAGGAGCCCCCGCCAACTTCGCCTGCGCCGCCGCGGCCCTCGCGGGAGATCGAGCCCGGGTCCACATGGTCAGCGCCGTGGGAATGGACGCTCTGGGTCGACGGGCCCTGGCGGCCCTCACGAGACACGGCGTCATGGTGGATACGGTCTACGAGAACCACAGGCCCACGGGCCGGGTCCGGGTCAGCCTCGATCCTGCCGGGTCCCCCCACTACGAGATCGAAGCGGACGCCGCGTGGGATCACGTCACCTTGGAGCCCGCGGCCGTCGCCCTCGCAGGGCGTGCCCATGTGGTGTGCTTCGGCAGCCTGGCGCAACGATCCTCGGTCACCGCGAACACCATCCGCGCCTGCCTCGATGCCACCCACGCGGATGCCATGCGGCTGTTCGACGTCAACCTCAGGCCGCCCCACGACCACCGCCCCGTGATCGAACGGTCCCTGGCCCTGTGCAACACCCTGAAGCTGAACGCGGAGGAGCTCGCCGTCCTGCGCCGCTCGATGCACCTGCCTGCGGATGACGTCGGGGCCATACGATCCCTGGCGCACGCGCACCAGCTGCGGGCCGTCGCCCTGACCAGGGGCTCCGAGGGCGCCACCCTTCTCCGCGGCGACGAGGTGAGCCACGCTCCCGGGAGTCCGATCAGGGTCGTAAACACGGTAGGCGCGGGGGACGCCTTCACTGCCCGCTTCGCCCTCGGCCTCCTCGACGACGAACCGTTGGACGAGCTCAACCGCCAGGCCTGTGACGTGGCCGCGGAAGTGTGTGGCAGCGCCGGAGCCATCCCGGACCGAACCTCCCGTTGAACCGCGACATGAAGCCAGCGGACAACGGGGGGACGATCAGGCAGAAGTCACCATGGCGGAATGATCAACGAGCGCTGAAGGACTGGGCGGTCCAGTTGGAGTACGGCCCCCAGTAGCGGTGAGTCAGGTACCCGTCGCTGCCGTCGAGGCTCCACAGGCTGGCCGAGTCGTCAGTACGACTCCAGAGCATGTGAGGGCCAGCGGAGGGTGGCCGCTTTCACCAGAGAGGTGAGGCGGCAGGGCAAGATGTGACAAGCCGGTCGCCGAGAACGACGTAACCCGTTCACGACCAAGGCCTCACCGCCTTCGCACCGGGATACAATGGCCTCATGAGCTTGCCGCTTGTCCCCGCCCGCGGCCCGGTGGCCATGGCCCCGTGGCTGTTGCTCCTGGCCGCGCTCGCCCTGCCCGCCCAGGTGCAGTCGGTGAAGGAACGGACGGGGGGGCGGCTGGAGGCCCGAGGGGATCGGGTGGTGCGCGTGCTCCGGGGAACAGAGGTTGCCCTGCGCGCGTTGCCGGGGAGGCCGACGGGAGAGATCCGGCAATTCGAACCGGACCCTACCGGCGCCACCTTCGTCGCAGCGGAGCACGGGCTGTTCATCGTTCACCCGAGCGTGGACACCATCGACCGCCTGGACCTCTCCGACGGCGCCCCCGAGGGCTCCCCTGTGGGCGTCGTCCTGGATCGGCAACGACGCCTCTGGATCGCCACCGAGGAGGCCTTCGGCGTGGTCCACACAGGCTTCTTCTACGGTCGCTCGGGCGCCTACCCGGGGATCCCCGATCCTCCGTACACGGGGTTGCGATCGCACCCGGAAGGTGGCCTGGAGGTGCTGACCGCCGACGGGGCCTTCCGCTACGTCCCCGATCAGGGCCCGGCCCCACAGGTGGCTGCCATCACCCTGGACGGCGCACCCTGGAAGGGCGACACCCTTCACAGGACGTGGCCCTTGGCGGTGGAGGTGGCCGCGGAGGGAAGCGGCGCCGGGGGCGCGTCCTTCCGATGGGTTGCGGACGGACACCACAACTGGCGACCGCTGACGGACGGCCTCATGGTGGAGGGCCTCAACCCCGGTGACCGGTCCGTCTGGGTGGTGGCCGTGGACCGGGATCTGAGACGATCGGAGCCGACGGTGGTGCCGATCCGCTGCGCCTACCTCACATGGCTGCGCCCGGTGCCGCTCCTCGGAGGCACCGGTCTGTTCGCCGCCCTGGTGCTCGCCGCGTTCCTCAGGGGAGCGCGAAGGTCAGGCGGCGGGCGGGCCCGCTACGTCCGCGCCGCCGTCTCCGCGGGCATCCTCATGTGGCTGATAATCCAGCTCGCCGCGGGCCTCTTCCCTCACGCCAGGGGCTGGCCCTTCTGCGGGTTCTCCATGTACACGGGCAAGAGCCTGGAGAACGCCGTCAGCGGCCCCGTGATCATGACCGCCGTCCGATCCGACGGCGCCACGCGTCCGGCGGCCCTGGACCGGTTCCGACTGGTGTTCGACACCAGCTGGCAGGTCATTCGGCCGTTCCTCAACGGCGACGAGGGTCAGCGCCGGACCATGCTGGGCACCTACAACGGCTCCCCCGGCTGCAGCAAGGTCAGCGGCCTGCAGGTGGTGCAGCTACGCAAGCGCCTGACCCGTAACGGCAAGGTGGCGGTGGCGCCGCTGGTGATGGGCAAGGTGGAGCTCCCGCGATGAAGCGCGCGAGCGCGATCTGGGATCGGGTCTGGTTCAGCGAGGGCTCTCTCGTGGGCCTGGGGGCGTGGCGCGTCCTGGTCCTGCTCATCGCCGGGTACGCCACCGCCTTCCCCAGCTGGGTGATCTTCAGTTACACATCCACCACTGGAGAAGAGCTGGGCTTCCGCTGGACGCCGGTGTACTTCATCGAGGTCATGGGCATGGGACCGCCGGGGGCCGAGCTGGCACGGACCCTGCTCACCATCCTGGTGATCGCCTACGGGACCGCCCTGCTGGGGATCTTCACCCGCACCTCCACCCTGGTGGTGGCGGTCCTCGGGGTGTTCTGGTGGGGCTTGGGTTACTCCTTCGGCCAGGCCCATCACGAGAAGATCTCCCTCGCCTTCGCGCTCATGACCCTGCCCTTCTGTCCGTGCGGCGCGCGTCTCTCCGTGGACGCGTGGCTGGCGCGAAGACGGGGCCGGCCCCTGCCTCAGTCGAGTGAGCTGGCCACATGGCCCCGTCGCCTGGTCCAGGTGTCCATCGCCTTCTGCTATCTGTTCGCCGGCGGCAGCAAGGTGCTCATCTCGGGGTTCGAGTGGGCCAACGGCTACACCTTGCAAGCCATCATGGCGACGGAGAACGACCCCATGGCGCAGGCCATCGCCGGGGACGTCTTCCTCGCGCAGCTTGCCTCCGGAACGGTCCTCTTCATCCAGGGCACCTTCCCCCTGGTGTTCCTCCATCGCCACCTGCGGTGGGTCTACGTCCCCGGCACCGTGGCGTTCCACCTGGGCGCGTGGATCACCATGAACCCAGGTCCCTACTACACCCTGTGGCTGCTCACCTGCGTCACCTTCTTCCGAGTCGACCTGATCCCGACCACCTTGCGTCAGAGGTGGCTGCGCGGACGCCGCGTCCGGGTGGCTCTGCAGCTGCTGGCGCTGTGCGCATTCGGCGCCCTCTGCGTCTGGATCATGATCCGGGACAACCCCCCGGTGACGCGCTATCTGCTGGTCGGGCTGTCCTCGGCGGCGGCCGTGGCGCTGCTGGTGTACACGGTCAAGGGTGGACGGGGTCCGGCGCCCGGCTCACGAACCCCGGTGGGCTGAGGGACCGCTCCTCGGACCAGGCTACTTCTGGACGATCACCAGCCAGTAGGAGTTGTCGTCCTCGGAACCGGAGCCGGCGGTCATGCTCGATACGGTCCACCCCTCTTCCAGCAGATGCGGGAGGGCGCGGCGGCACTCCTCGCCGTCACCGTCCTCCTCGTAGGGGTGGTGCCCCTCCTCCGGGTCTCCCCCGAGGAACCAGGAGTCTCCATCATCCGAAACGATCACCGCCCTTTGCTGCGCCATGTTGCGTCCTCCGCCATCCGGTGTGTTGGGGCCAGAGCGTAGGAGTTGCGCGCCCCCCCGTCCACCGGCGCCGCGGTGGAATCAGGGACGCCGCCAGTTGCCGTAGCCCATGTCCTGAGCCGGCAAGACGACCCCGTGTTCGCGGGCGTAGCGGCTCCAGTTCTTGATCAGCTCGGCCCGCTTCGCCGGACGTTCGGCGGAGAGGTCCCGGCTCTCCGCGGGGTCGCGGCTCAGGTCATGGAGCTCCCATCTCCCCGCCCCGAACGGTGGCGCCATCCAGGTCAGCTTCCAGTGGCCCTTCTGGATGGCGCGGCGGCCGAACAACTCCCAGCCCATGACATGGTCCGGATCCTCAACCGACCGCAGCAGGGAGCGCTTCGCCCTCGCTCCCCCGGCCAGCTCCAGCAGCGTGGGCGCCACGTCCTTGGCGGTGACCATGCGGTCCGTGCGTCCCGCCGCCACGTGTCCGGGATAGGAGACGACGGCCGGGACCCGGACACCGCCCTGGGTGGGGTAGGCCTTGAAGAGCCTGTACGGGGCCGCCGACGCGTGGGCCCACCCCGGACCCAGCCAGGTGTAGGTCCCGCGTCGGCCGATGCTCTCGAACCGATGATCGAGAGCGCCCTCGGGCCACCGCGCCGTCTTCGCCAGACGCTCGATGTCGTTCCCCTCCGGGCCGTTGTCGGAGAAGAAGAGCACAACGGTGTTCTCCAGCTGACCGGACGCGCGCAAGGCATCCAGCAACCGCCCGATGTTGTGATCGAGGTTCTCCACCATGGCGGCGTAGACCTCCATCTTCCGGGCCTCGCGACGCCGCTCCTCGGGGGGCAGGGTGCGCCAGGCCGGAGCCGACCACGGACCTGAGGTCGCGCCACCTCCGCGACGCTCGCGCAGGACGTCCCAGCCCTCGTCATAGACACCCCGGTACCGGTCCAGCCACTCGTCGGGGACATGCAGCGGCCAGTGGGGCGCGGTGTAGGCGGCGTACATGAAGAACGGACGGTCGGAGGCCCGGGCCTCCGCCGCGTAGCCCATGAGCTTGTCCGTGTAGGCGTCCGTGGAGAAGAAGTCCGGCGGCAGGGACACCGGGCGACCGTCCTCCCGGTAAGGCGCCGGTTCCGGGTGATGCACCAGGCGGAACGCGTCGGAGAAGTGACTGGCCCCTCCGGGCATCAAGGCGAAGGAGCGTTCGAAGCCGCGACGCTCCGGGCCCTGCCCCGGCCCCATCCCCAGGTGCCACTTGCCCGCCATGCAGGTGAAGTACCCCGCCGCTTGCAGGGACGTCGCCACGGTCTCATGACCTGCCGTGAGGTGCCCCTCGTAACCGGGGGCTCCCCTCTGGTTCTGGCTGTGCTCACCAGCCATGGTGCCGAAGCCCACCAGGTGGGGGTCCCTCCCCGTCAGCAGCATGGCCCGGGTCGGTGAGCAGGCCGGCGTCACGAGGAAGTTGGTGTACACCCGCCCCTCGGAGGCGAGCCGGTCCAGGTTGGGGGTCCGGATTTCGCTGCCCATGAAGCCCAGGTCCGTCTGACCCAGGTCATCGGCGACGATCAGCAGGACGTTCGGTTGCGTGGGCTCCGTGGACGCGCAACCGGCGAGGACCATGGGGACGACGAGGCAGAGCACGCCGGAGCGAAGAACAGACCGCGCCCGTTCATGACCCGGCGAACGCACGGGCCTACCTGTCATCCTTGCACGCCGCCGCCACGGCGCGCATGAACTGGGCCCGGAGGTTCACGCTGCCCGTGCTCTGGGTGAACACCAGGCCGACGATGGCGCGCTCCGGGTCGACCCAGGCGAACGTCCCATCGGAACCGCCGTGGCTGAAGATCCGTCCCCTGACGGCCCATCCCAGACCATAGAAGCGATGGTCCGGATCTTCGCGCTCGGACTCCGAGAACACGGCGCGGTTCTGGGGCGTGGTGGCCTCACGGACGTGGGCCTCCGAGAGCAGCCTCGTCTCTCCCCGGACGCCCCCGTCCAGGAACATCTGACAGAACACGGCGTAGTCCGCGGCGGTGGAGATCATGCCGCCGGACGCGCGGGGAAAGGGGACCTTGGGAGGACCGCCGGGCCGCCAGGAGATGCGCCATCCCTTCCCCTTACGGCGGAACAACGCCGACATGCGCTTGGGGTCCGCCAGAGGTTCGTGGTTGCAGCTGTCCACCATCCCGAGGGGGGCGTAGATCCGCTGCTTCAGGTACTCCGACAGGGACATGCCGGAGGCGATCTCCACCAGGGCTCCGAGGGTGTTGTAGCCGGGGTTGGAATAGCTGTAGGTCGTCCCCGGCGTCACCTTGGGGCCTACCTCGCCGAAGCGCGCCGATTCCAGGCGGAGGTTGGGGGCGTCAGGGTGCTCCGCGGAGGGCTTCATCAACGGCTTGAGGAACAGGCTGTTGATGCGGAATCCGCTGGTGTGATTCAGCAACTGACGAACGGTGATGCGGGCGGCGTCCCCATGGTCGAAGGTGGGGATGTGCTCGCGCACCTCGTCGTCGAGCCCCAGCTTGCCCGCCTCCACCAGCTGCAGGATGGCGGTGGCCACCACGGGCTTGGTGTTGGAGGCCATGTGGAACAGGGAGTCCTTGCCCATGGGCACGGACTTCCCTTCGTCACGCCAGCCGTAGGCCTCGTGCAGGGCCACGCGGCCGCGACGCGCCACCAGGACCACGGCGCCGCGCAGCTCGTCGCGCTGGACAGCGTCTTCGAAGAGAGACGCCCCGGCTTCGAGGATGGCGCCGGACATGCCCACGGACTCGGGCACCTCGGGCCTCAGGTGCCCCTGGGCGGGGGCGACCGAAGCCACCAGCCACAAGATCAAGAGCAGACGCTTCATGCCATGAGCGTAGCCGGGATCTGCTGTGGCCGCCCCCGGACGGTTAACATGGATGCGGACGCTGCCGGGTCGCCCCCGAAACGAGATCCGACGGCGCTCGAATCACCGCTGATGGGAGGTCGCCATGAGGTTTGTCACGCTCACCGTCCTGACCTGCATCCTGGCGGGATGCAACGCCGAGCACACGAGCTCCGAAGCCCCCGCGACTCCGGGGGCCGGGGCGTCCGCCGCACAAGAGGCCTCCAAGACGACGACGGACGATCAGGTCACGTCTCTCATCGGGCCCTGGAAGGATCTGAAGATGACCGAAGACGGCAAGGTCCGACTCTCGGACGAGGAGTGGCAGCTGCGGCTCACGCCGGACCAGTACCGGGTGCTCAGGCAGGCGGGGACCGAGCGCGCCTACACGGGCAAGTACGACAAGTGGTACAAGCCCGGCGACTATCTCTGCATCGCCTGCGGCAACAAGCTCTTCAGCTCCGAGACCAAGTACGACTCCGGCTGCGGCTGGCCTGCGTTCTACGCCGCCGAAGAGGACGCCTTGACCACGGACGTGGACTACAAGATCGGTTACGCCCGCACCGAGGTGAAGTGCAGCCGGTGTGACTCCCACCTGGGT
The DNA here is from genome assembly GCA_964507445.1 of uncultured Isosphaeraceae bacterium. Taxonomy (GTDB): domain Bacteria; phylum Planctomycetota. Next base: position 244,022 of record CAZDQF010000002.1, on the reverse strand, counting down.
CACGTCTTCGACGACGGCCCCCGGCCCACCGGCAAGCGCTACTGCATCAACTCCGTCTGCCTCATCCAGGAGACAGAGGACGAGGACAAGTAGAAACGGACGCGGCCGCTCCCGGTCAGTTGCCCGTGGTGGAGCCGATGCAATACAGGTTCTTGCGGCCGCGGAGGTAGATCCGGTCGCCCACCACCGCCGCGCTGCCGTCGATGGTGTCGTCCAGCTCGTTGGTCGCCACCACCTCCGGCTTGGCCCCGGCCTTGAGGACCTTGGTCACGCCCTGACGGGAGGTGATGTAGACGTGGCCTCCGGCGCCCACCGGTGACGCGTAGACCGTCCGCATCCCGCTCAGTCGCTCTCCCTCGTAGTGGGCCTTGCCGGTCTTGGCGTCCAGGCAGGTGAGGACGGCGGAGCTGACCCGGAGGAAGTAGAGGTTGTCGTCATAGAGCAGGGCCGAGGGCACGTAGGAGGTGCCCTGGTTGTGCTCCCAGAGCAGGTTCTTGCTGTCGTCGAGCTTGCCCTTGGCCCCCTTCAACCTGATGGCCTGGAAGCTGGAGCCGCGGAACCCGCTCATGAGGTACGCCACCCCGTCACGGATGATGGGCGACGGGATGCAGTTGCCGGTCATGCCGCTGACGGACCAGATGAGCTTGCCGGTCTTCAGGTTGTAGGCGCGGGAGGCGCGGGTCCCGGTGATGATCACCTGGGGCTTGCCGCCGACGACCGCCACCTGCGGCGTCCCCCAGGTGGTGGACTCGTCGCGGTCGGTGCGCCAGAGCTCCTTGCCGGTCTTCTTGTTGAACGCGACGATGAACGAGTCCCTCTCGTGATCCCAGTTGACGATGAGGGTGTCACCGTAGACCGTGGGTGAAGCGCCCTCACCGAAGGAGTTCCGGGTCCACATGGTGCCCAGGTCCTTCGACCACTTCACCTCCCCGTCCATGTCCAGGCAGTGGATGCCGCGAGAACCGAAGAACGCGTAGAGGGCTTCGCCGTCCGTGAGCACGGAGGAGGCGGCCAGGCTGCCGGTCCCGTGGGTGCCCTCGTGGGGGACCTCGTTGGCCACCTCGCGGCGCCACAGCTCCTTGCCGCTATTGGCGTCGTACGCCAGGACGAGGAACTCGTGGTAGGTGTCGGTGGAGCCGCTGCCGCCGCCGAACCGACCCCGACGACCGCCCCGGCGACTGCGGCGGCGGTTCGAACTCTCACCGCGCTTCTCCTTGGGTTCCCCCTTACGGTCGGTCTTGACCACCGCCGTCACGTACACCTTCCCCTTCCAAACGATGGGAGTGGCGGTGCCGTCCCCGGGCATGCTGGTCTTCCACACCACGTTGCTGTCTTCGCTCCAGCTGGTGGGCGGAGTCCCAGCCGCAGCGCCGGAGCCGTCGGCGCCACGCCAGGACGGCCACCCCCCATCCTGCTGGGCAAGGGCGGGGGCGGAGAACACGAGGAGGGCCACGACAGCGGAGACGAAGAGGGTTGATCTCATGGTGTGTTCACGAATGGGGTTCAAGGGCGTCTTCAACGGGCCTGGATCCTATCCCGGCCCGTCCATGACAACGGTCGAAAACGCGGTTCTTTTCACCAGCCCGGCAGGGTTCGCCTCAGGAGCGCCGGTCCCCTACCGCAACCAGATGCCCGCGGGTGCGATAGAACATCACCCCCTCCGAGACGGCGGGCGTGGACAGGCACTCCTCACCCAAGGAGTTGACGCCTATTCGCTTGAACACTGTCCCCGCCTCGATGACATGAACATGGCCGGACTCACCGGTGAAGTAGAGCTTGCCGGCCGCGGCCACCCCGGATCCGGTGAAGCCGCCGCGCCCCTCGCCGAGGCGCTCCCTGTAATGGAGCTCCCCTGTCCTGGCGTCATAGACGCTGAGGATGCCTCCGTCGTTGCAGCAGTAGAGCTCATCACCGAACACCACGGGGGTCTGCATGTAGTTACCGCGCCGCAGCTGGCTCCAGACCATGTGCTCGGATTCCTCCGCGTGCATGGAGAAGGCCCCCTCGGCCATGGTGGAGATGGCCAGGATGGGGGCGTGGCGTCCGTGGGCATTGGTGATGAAGATCAGGTCATGGGCCACCACCGGAGTGGGCACCGGGATGTCGCCGCCGCCCTTCACGCTCCACAGCTCCTTGCCCGTCTCGAAGTCGTATCCGCCGATGTGCTTCCAGCCGTTGCAGATGACCTGCTTGCGGCCGTCCTGCTCGTGCACCGTAGGGGTGCTCCAGGTGGGTACCTCGTCCCGGGGAGTCTTCCAGATCAACTCACCCGTCTTCACGTCCAGGGCCGCGAGGAAGCTGTCACCCTGGATGTCGCACTGGACCAACACGCGACCGTCGTGAATCACCGGCGAGCTGGCGAAGCCCCACTGCGCGCTCTTCACCAGATAGAACCCGGAGTCCAGGAGGCCAAAGTCCTTCTTCCACAAGAGCTCCCCGTCGTGGTCGTAGCAATAGAGCCCCTCTGACGCGAAGAACGCCACCACGTGCTCAGAATCCACCGCTGGGGTGGAAGCAGCGTGGCTCCCCTTGGGGTGGCGCATGACCGCAGGGGTCCCCTCCCAGGGGGTACGCGTCCACCGCACCTCCCCGGTCTTCTTGTCGAGGCACATCACCTGTAGCTGTTGCGGCCCGTCGTCCTTCACCGGCTGGATGGATCCGTACAGCCCCGTCTTGAGCCTGGCCTCTCCCTTGCCCACGGAGGTGACGACGAAGACGCGGTCTCCCCAGATCACCGGGGAGGAGTGGCTCAGCCCCGGGATCGGCGTCCGCCACAGGACGTTCTCCCCCTTGCCCACATCCCACTTGTCAGGGGTGGCCTGACCCTGCGCAACGCCCGCGCCGTGAGGCCCATGGAACTGAGGCCAGTTGGCGGCCTGCTCCTTGCCGGGCTCCGGGTCCGGCGCCGCCGGGATCACCCGGCCGTACATGTGGCCGCCGTGGTCCTTGGCCGACCAGGTGCCGGAGTACTTGCCGCGATAGACCAGCACACGAGCGGTGAAGGTGCCCATGAGCGGGATCTTGAGGTCCGTGACCTGGATCATGGGCGTGTCGCCGGCCCAGTTCACCCGGACCGTGATGGGCACGGTGATGGCGCGCTTCTCCGCGTACTGGATCTTCGCCTTGATCCGCCAACGGTCGCCCTCCAGCTTCTTCACCTCCCCCAGCTCATAGGTCTCGGGCTGAGGCTGCCCCTTGGCGCCCTCCGTGGTGAAGACCCCCACCATCTTGCAGCCGGACATGAGCTTGCTGAACCCGGCCTCGCGAGCCGCTTGATCGGGGTCCTGGGCGACGACGCCGGACCAGAGGATGAGGCAGAGGGCAACGCAACGCTGTTTCATGGGTCGCTCCATGCCCTCGGGGGGAGGGCTGTTCACGACAGGATGGTAACCGGTCTACTGGTCTCGCAGGGCCGAGAGCAGCGGGCCGCGAGTGGCGGCGGTGGTGGCCAACCAAGCCCACGACAGCCCGTTGCAGGCCACTCCGAGCACCAACAGGACCATGGGCGTCAGGGACGGTCCGCCACCGCGAAGGCTGGGCGAGACCGCCACCAGCGCCGTCACGCACCCGGCCGCCAGACCCAGGGCGAGGAGCAACCCGTGTTCCCCCAGCATCAGGCGTCGCACCGACCGTCGGGAGAAACCGACCGCCGCCAGCAACGCCAGCTCCCTCCTCCGCTCCAGGGCGTTGCGCAACACCACCATGCCGAGGCCGACGCTCCCCAACAGCAACCCGAGCCCGCCGAGGGCCTGGAACACCAGGAGGTAGGTGTTCTGCACCGCGTTGAACTGGTCCATGCGCGCGGCGGTGGAGGTCAGCTCGAGGCCCACGTCCGACAGGGCCGAAGAGAGGCGCGCCGCCACCCGGTCCGCCCGATCCGCGGGCACCTGCAACAACAGCCGCTTGAAGCCGCTGCTGGAAGGGAACCGTTCTTCCAGGTGACGGGCGGAGATCACCAGGCTGCCTTGCAGGATGGAGTTGGCCACGGCGCCGACGATGCGCACCTTGAACGGACGGCCCGCCTCGTCCACGTAGTCCAGGGTGTCCCCCACCTTCTTGTGCAACGACCAGGTGACGCTGGCCGCGTCTCCGATGGCGGGGACGACCTCTCCTTCGGCCTCCAGCAACGACCAGGGGTCTGACTCCGATCCCTCGGCAGCGGTGAAGGTGAACCGACCGGCGAACGCCTCCGGGTCCACGCCGAGGAGCTGAGGGTTCCGCGGCGCGTTGAGGTTCAGGCAGCTTGCGTCGTCGCCGTCCCGGACACGAAGAGAGACCACGGAGACGCCCGCCATGTCCGCCCCGTCGAGACCGAACCCCTCCTGTCCCACCGTCGTGTCCAGCCGCCGCGGGATGGGCAAGGTGGAGCGTCCGAAGAACGTGAACCCACCGGTCCCGGACGAACGAAGCCCTGGGTCCTGGGGCGGCTCCAGCCGATGGGCCTGCACCGCCACCACCAGGAACGTGCCGCTGGCGAGCAACGCTACGGTGGCGAGGCTCCGCCCCGGTCGGCGACCGCTGTTTCGGACCCCCAGGCTCGCCACCGTTGCAGGGGCGCTCCCGGCCCCGGAACCGAGCCGCATCAACATCCGGCGGCAGAACAGCAACGCGGCCACCAGCAGCAGCGCACCGGCGCCGAAGAACCCCATGGCTGCCTGCGCCGCGTCGTTCCCCATGGCGACCATGAGCGCGACCGCCGCCACGACGCAACCGAGGGCGGTCAGGTCCGCCTTCCGCCACCGCCCCGGACGACGCCCCGCGGCCGCCGCGTCAGGCAGCGGAGGATCCTGATCAGCCAACAGCTCGAGGGCCGGACGGTGGAACGCCCTGCGCATGGCCATGGCGATGGCGAAGAGCGCCGTCAACACCGAACAGACGACCCCCATGAGCACGGTGGTGTAGCTCACGTGCAGGCTGATGGAGGTGTCCCCCACCGCCCCGCGCCACAGCGTCCCCAATCCCCAGAGCACTCCCTGGGTGTAGAGCACCCCCAAGCCGACGCCCAAGGCGGTGCCCAGCAACGACAACAGGAGAGCCTCACCGAGGAACAGGCGACGGACCCTGCGGGGCGTATAGCCCACGGCCAGGAGGGTCCCCACCTCCGCGCGCCGCTGCTCCACACCGAACACGAACAGGAGCGCCACCAGCAGCAACGCCGCCACGATGAGGAAGAAGCTGAGGCCTATGAACAGGCCGCCGAAGTCCGTCGCCGGCGAGCCGGAGGCCAGCGCTTGCCCGCGGATGTCTCGGAAGAACAACCCCAGTCGCGCCGGGTCCACCGCCCCCGGCAGAGCCGCGGCCACCGCCGAGACGCGAGCGGAGGGCCCACGGATGGAGGTCAGGGTGCCGAAGCGGTTGCGCCAGTAACGACGGGCGAACGCCGTGGAGACGCGAGCCTTGGGCGCGGCGCCGTAGCTGTCCCAGTACACCTCGTCGTGGTCGCGGATCTGCTTCAGGTCCACCGGCACGGAGGGGTCCCAGTCGCGGCAATTCTCGCTGTCCGTGATCCCGGGCAGCTCGGGCGTCAGGGACTTGTCCCACGGCGTCTCCAGAGGGTCCACCGTACGGACCTTCAAGGGCGGGCTGGTGCGACGCTCCAGCTCGAGGCTCGGCCCCATGGTGAAGTAGTCCAGCGTCAGCTCAGCGCCGACCTCCACCTCCAGGTCGTGGGCCAGCCAACCGCTGATCTCCACGTCGGACACCCCGGCCTCTGCCGTCTCCGACCACGTGGACAGCGACCCCATGGCCGTGACCATGGAATAGGGGGTGGAGCGATCACCGGCGCGGATGGCGTTGACGAAGTAGGTGAGCACCCCGGTGAGGGTCGGGTCCTTCGCGGTCACCGCGTCCACCACCACCTCATCCATGAAGACCCGGTCGCTGCGGAGTTCAGCGTTCGCCCCATCGCTCAAGGGGTGTACGGACAAGCCCGCGTCCGCCAGGGACCACGCCTCGCTCAGCGCCTGGCCCGCGCGACGCGGCGAACCCCCTTCCACGTCCTCCACCAGCAGCAGGTTGGCCTTCCCCTCCAGCTTCAACTCGCCCTGCAACCAGGAGAGCGAGAGGAACACGTTGAAGGGCGCCACCTGGGTGGCGTGCAGACCGAAGCGACCGAAGCCCTGGTCGCCCACGGTCCCAGCCACCACCACCCGAAGCCCGAGAGAGGTCTCGTCGATGTCCGACATGACCATGTCCCGGGGCAGGAGGCTCGGCTTCTCCACCCGCACCAGGATGGTCTCGCCGACGGAGACCCCCAGCTGCCGACGCAGTCCATCAGAGAGCACCGCCTCACCCGCCGCGGGGGCCCTCCCGTCACCCGACGGACCCAGCTGGAAGAAGCTGTCTTCGACGCCGTAGACGCTGACGATGCCCGCGCGCTGCTGGCCGCCGGGCACCGACGCAAAACCCGGCAGGGAGAGCGCCGCGGCCACCCTTGGTCCGCCCAGCTCCCGCCCCACTCTCCCACCGAGCTCTGAAGTGAAGAAGCGATCGCGGGTCATCATGGCCGACCCGACGCGGCCGACCCGTGCCAGGGCCTGCTCCCGGAGGCTCGCGCGCACGGAATCGCCCACCAGGAGCGCGCCGATGAGCACCGCCGCCGACACCGCCACGCCAGCGACGACGCCGGCGTGGGTGCGCCGATAATGGCGCAGGCCTCGAACGACCAGGGTGCGACGGTTCATGAGGCCACGAGCTTCTTGTGCTCGACGGCCAACACCCGCTCCATGCGCGACGCCAGACGACGAGAGTGGGTCACGGTGACGATGGTCACTCCCTGACGCTCGTTGAGACCCGCCAGCAGATCCGCCAGCTGGTCTCCGGCGGCTTCGTCCAGTTGTCCCGTCGGTTCATCTGCCAGCACGAGCGCAGGTTGGTTGATCAACGCCCGCACCACCGCCACCCGTTGGCATTCACCGCCGGACAACTGCCCCGGCCGGTGGTCCGCCCGCTCTGACAGGCCCACCTCCGCGAGCAGCTCCCGGGCCCGCGCTTCCGCCTCACCACCCGCCAGATCATCGGCGACCAGGGTGGGCACCAGGGCGTTCTCCAGCGCGGACAGCTGGGGCAACAGGTGGTGGGCCTGGAAGATGAACCCGACCCGCTGATTGCGCCAGGCCGCCAGGGCATCCGGGCTCATGGCGTAGGGATCGGCACCGTCCACCTGCACGGAGCCCGCCGAGGGCGCCAGCAGCCCCCCCATGATGTTGAGGATGGTGCTCTTGCCGGACCCGGACGGCCCGACGATGGCGACGGAGGACCCGGCGGACACCTCCAGGTCCAATCCGTTCAAGACCTCCGGCGCGCCCGCCACTTCGTCGTAGCGCTTGACGATTGCCTGAAGCTCGACCCGTCCCGCCACGTCACTTGCCCACGGGCTGTTCAGCGGCCGGCTTCTTGGGACCGGGGCCAGGCTTGTACTTGGTCACCATGGTCCCGCCCAGGGCGGCCAGGAGGATCCCGACGACGAACTGCCACTTGAGGCTGGCGAGCCCGCCCGCAGGAGGATGCAGCGTCAACGCCACGGCCGCGTTCACGATGGGCGCCCCGGCGAAGACGATGGACATGACCGCGGCCGGATGACCCTTGGCGCCGAAGGCCAGCAGCACCCCGAAGGCGCCGATGGCCCCCAGGATTCCAGCGATGAGGGACCAGGAGACGCCCTTGGCGGTCATGGCCCAGGTGGCCCCGTTGGCCCACAGCAGCCCGGCGGGCGCCAGCACCGCCACCAGGAAGTAGGCGAGCCCGACCCACAGGAACGCCTTGTAGCGGCCGTTCTGCGGGTCGTTCATTTCAATCTGGCCGGTGTGCAGCAACACGCCGTACACCCCCCAGCAGACCATGGTCATGGCCGCGTAGGCCAACCAGGCGCTCCCACCCTGTCCGTCTTCAGGCATGCCGTCGATCCTCCAATGCGCTGCTCGCGGGGGACATCCTACCGAGGTCCCGTCGGAGGCGAATCACCAACCTGTTCGTTCAAGAGGAGGTCGGTCCACTCATTGCGAAAAACCCCGTCAGGGTCCGCGCGTCGGCACACCTCGGAGAACGTGGAGAACTCCGGGTAGAGAGCCCGCAGCTCTTCGGGCTCCAACCGACAGACCTTGCCCCAGTGCGGACGCCCGCCGAACCGGCGTGCGCTGCTGCGCCCCATGAACCCGGCGAACGCGAAGAACCCGTCCCGGGCCGCGGGGCTCGCGTAGCTGATGAAGCTCACCGCGTACCAGTCCTCGTCTCCTCCGCTCGACGCGGAGATCAGGGTGTCGTCGGGGACCACCCGGCGAACGCAGATGGGATAGTGGTGGCAGTACCGCCCCCGCAGCGCCTCCAGCTCCCCCGTCATCCCCGCCGCCGCCACCGCCGGGCCATGCTCCTCGGACAGCGACTCCCGCCGGTCTGCGGCCACCTCCAGCACCTGACGCACGAACTCCATCATCACCGGCAGGTGTCGACGCGGGACGAACACCTCGATCTCGATGTGCCGGAACAGGGCGTGCTTCATCACCAGCATGGCAGACGATCGATCCACCACCTTCCAGCCGCGGGCCACCAGCCGGGTCACGAAGCCGCGAAACGCGCCGCGCACCAACCGCGGGCTGCGCAGGACACGGACGATGAGGAGCACCAGCAGATGCAGGCCCACGTCCATGGTCACGAACCAGTAAGCCCGATACACCGGCGCCAGCTTCGAGCGCCCACGGCTCACCTCCCGACGGCGCTGCACGAAGTAGGTGAAGCGCCAGGGGATCAGATAGAACTGCTGCAAGGGGTGGTCCGCCTCGCCATCCAGGGCCTCCTCAAGGGAAGCGCACTCCACGAAGTGCTCCTCCACCTGGTAGGCCTCGCGGCACCGGATGGTCACGTCCAGCACGATCCCAAGCGAGCCGAGCCCGCACCGCGCCGCCCGCAGCTCGTCCCCGGCGGAGATCTCGTCAATGACCGCCCCACCGTCGGCAGCGTAGCGGGCGACCCGCAGGCTCTGCACGTAGTGGGACATGCTGTGGCGTCCCGAACCGTGGGTCCCGGTGGAGATGGCCCCGGCGATGGTCTGGTCCGTGATGAGGCCCTGGGAGCACAGGGTGCATCCGCCCTGACCTTCCAGCTCCCGGAGCAGACGCTTGATCCTGCACCCGGCGCCGACCACCGCGGTGATCTGACCTCCCTCCCGACGCAGCGTCACCCCGTCGAGATGACGCAGGTCCAGGAGCACGTCGTCCGCGGCCACCGCCTCGCTCCAGCTATGCAGGCTGCCCACGGCCCGCACGCGACGCCCCCGGTGATCCTCCAGGATGCGCAGCACCTCTCCCTCGTCCGCCGGGGTGTACCCGTGGACCGGACGCAAGCTCACGTTCTTGCCGAAGTTGGTTCGCCGCAACCGCCCCTGACTCCTCTTGCGCGCCATCCGCCACCAAGCGGACGTCGCCGAACAAGTGGGATTGTAGGCCACCATCCGATGCCGGGGAGTATGCTCGTCTCCGGAACATCCCCCCCACGCCCTCCCGCCGGAGACCTGATCGTGCCCACCATCCTCCTCGTCGGACTCCTCCTCGGAGCCCCCGTGCAACAAGGCCCAACCGGACTCACCAGCTCCGAGAAGTCCAAGGCCACCAAGATCATCACCCGCTACTTCAAGGAGTGGGATCAGCAACAGCGGCGCGCCATTCTCAAGGAGCTGGAACCCCTGGATCACCCCAGCGCCGCGGACATCCGCAGCTTCCGCAAGCTGTCCTTCAAGCTGGCGCGCACGGGCCTCCCCAAGCAGCGAGGCAAGAGCCCGTTCACCTGCAAGCACCCGGACATCGACGGGACCTACATCGTGCGAGCCCCGTCCCGAGCCAAGAGCGGCGCCAAGGCCGGCGTCTTCATCAGCCTCCACGGCAGCGGCGGCAGCGGCGGCGGCATCGCCCGCGTCTTCGGCACCCCGGACTCCAAGCTGATCTGCGTCTACCCCACCACCTACAAGACCCGGACCGGATGGAACGCGGAGGAGGGCATTCAGTTCGTCACGGCCATGCTCGACGAGCTCAAGCGCACCTACAAGGTGGACACCAACCGCGTCTACATCGCCGGGCACTCCATGGGTGGCTTCGGCACCTGGTCCATCGGCGGTCGCTTCGCCGACCTCTTCGCCGCCGCCGCACCCATGGCCGGCGGCACCTGGGAGCGCGGCGTCCTCCCCAACTACCGCAACCTGCCCCTACGGGTCTACAACGCGGAGGACGACAACATCGTCCGGCCCAGGCTCGCCATCCGCGCGTTCGAACGCATCAACGACGAGCTGCGACCGCGCTACGGCGGCTACCCCGCCGAGTTCCACCTCTACCCCCCCGCAGACCGGGTGGGCCACGGATTCCCCAGAAAACGCGGCCACGACGTCAAGGCCATCTTCTCCTGGATGCTCGAGCACGAGCGCGACCCCAGACCGACCCGGGTGGTCTGGGAACCGGCCCTCAAGTGGAAGCGCCACTTCTACTGGCTCCACTCCCAAGACGGCTCCGGCGTCATCGACGCAAGCCGCAAGGGCAACACCTTCACCATCTCCGGCGGCCGCGGCGACCTCGCCATCCTCCTCAACGACAAGCTCTGCGACCTCAGCAAACCGGTCACCGTCACCGACTCCACCAACGACGACCAACGCCAGGCCTTCCGCGGCAAGCCCACCCTCAGCCTCCGCGTCCTGGTTGAGTCCATCGGCCTCTACAACGACCCGGACATGACCTACGTCGCCGCCGTCAAGGTGCGCTGAGCGGCGCGCCACGCTCCACCACCCATGGCGTTGATCCCGGTGGGAAGCTCCTGTCGCCAGCGGTCATGGCCCTGCTGGAGGGGGGACATCCACACGATGCGCCGCGCCCGCTAACATCACCGCTCACCCGACATCCCGCTCGGAGCGCGACGCCGCTCCGCGCGCCCAGTCCGTAGAGACCTCCCATGACGCGACCACGCCAGAGCGCCATCGTCCTGTGCTTAGCCCTGACCTCCCTCACCTCGGTCGCCCAGGATGGGCGCCTGGATCTCAGGTCGCTCCATGACGGCACCTACAGCAGCCGGGGAATCGGACGCATCCGCTGGTTGGCGGACGGGTCTGGATACTCGACCCTGGAGGCGCGAAAGGCCGGGCCGGGCCGGGACATCGTCCGAAACGACCCGGCCACCGGCGAGCGCACGATCCTCGTGTCCGCGGACCGGCTGATCCCGAAGGGTGCCAACCGGCCACTCGAGATCTCGGACTACGCGTGGTCCACGGATGGCGAGCGCCTCCTCGTCTTCACCGACACCCGGCGGGTCTGGCGTTACCACACCCGCGGCGACTACTGGGTGCTCGACCTCGAGTCGGGCCGGCTGCGCCGTTTGGGCAAAGACCTCGAGCGCCACCGTCTCCAATTCGCCAAGTTCTCGCCGGACGGATCCCGCGTGGCCTACGTCCATCGCAGCGACATTCACGTCGAGGAGCTCGACAGCGGCGAGCGCACCCGCATCACCTCCGGAGGCACGGAGACGCTGATCAACGGGACCTTCGACTGGGTCTACGAGGAGGAGTGGGGGCTGCGTGACGGGTTCCGCTGGAGCCCCGACGGCGAGCGCATCGCGTACTGGCAGATCGACGGCAGCAAGGTGCGCGAGTTCTCCATCATCAACAACACCGCCGGCCTCTACCCGACGATCATGCGATACCCCTACCCCAAGGTAGGCGAGACGAACCCTGCCGCCCGCGTCGGCGTGATCCCCGCCGGCGGAGGCGAGACCCGGTGGATGAAGGTCCCGGGCGACCCGCGAAACCAGTACATCGCCAAGATGGAGTGGGCCGCCTCATCTCGAGAGCTGATGCTGCAGCACGTGAACCGCCTGCAGAATCGCATCGGTGTCCTGTTGGCCGACGCGGAGACCGGGGCCACGCGGGAGATCTTCGTCGACCGCGACGACGCCTGGGCCGAAGTGTGCGACGACGTCCACTGGCTGCCCGGCGGCTCCCACTTCACCTGGGTGAGCGAGCGCGACGGCTGGCGGCATGCGTACCTGATCTCTCGCGACGGCAAGGACGTCCGCTGCGTCACTCCCGGAGACTACGACGTCCTCAGCATCCGGCGGGTTGACGTCAAGGGCGGGTGGATCTACGCCATCGCATCTCCCACCGAAGCCAGCCAGCGGTTCCTGTATCGGATCCCGCTGGCGGGAGGCCCGGCTCAACGCTTGACGCCGGAGGGCCTGCGCGGCGTGCACCAGTACGACGTCGCCCCGGACGGCGGCTTCGCGGTCCACACGTCCTCCCAGCTCGGCGTCCCGCCGACCATCGCCATGGTCCGCCTCCCCGGCCATCAGCGCATGCGGACGCTCGAGGACAACGCCCGGCTCAAGGACCGACTGTCGAAGGTCGCCCGCGGCCCGGCCGAGCTGTTCAAGGTCGACATCGGCGACGTCGAAATCGATGGCTGGATGATCAAGCCTCCTGGCTTCGACCCGAAGAAGAAGTGGCCGCTCCTGGTCTACGTCTACGGTGAACCGGCCGGCCAGACGGTCCAGGACAAGTGGGGCCACTACTGGATGTGGCACCTGATGCTCGCGCAAAAGGGCTACGTCATCGTCAGCCTCGACAACCGCGGGACCCCGGCGCCACGAGGACGAGCCTGGAGAAAGGCGGTCTACGGCCAGATCGGGGTGCTCGCATCCAAGGACCAGGCCGCGGGCGTCCGGGCGATGCAGGAGCGGTGGTCATGGATCGACCGCGAGCGCGTCGGCGTGTGGGGCTGGAGCGGCGGCGGCTCCATGACCCTGAACGCCCTGTTCCGCTACCCCGATCTCTACCATGTCGGCATGGCGATCGCGTTCGTCGCCAACCAACGCTTCTACGACACCATCTACCAGGAGCGCTACATGGGCCTGCCCTCGACCAACGAGGCCGGATTCCGCGACGGCTCCCCCATCACCCACGCGCGTCATCTCCAAGGCGACCTGCTCCTCGTCTACGGCACCGGGGACGACAACTGCCACTATCAAAACTGCGAGGCCCTCGTCGACGAGCTCGTCAAACACGACAAGCCGTTCTCCATGATGGCCTACCCCAACCGCACCCACTCCATCAGCGAAGGGCGAGGCACACGACGCCACCTCTTCGGCACCCTCACCAGGTTCCTCACCAAGAACCTCGCCGCTGGCGCTCGCTGAACCTCACACGACGGCCCGGAAAACGCTCACCGATTATCTGTAAGTACGTGGGCTGGCAGCAGAGAATCCCCACACAGGGCCGACAGCCTGCCGCCAGCCTCTATCGCAAGTAACAACCCAGATTCTGTTTATAGGCCCCACTCAGTTTGGCGGGCAACAATGACTCAGCCCCAACAGGTTGTCTATTGCCAAAACTCCTGGTATCGGACAGTATCCACGGTTGTGCATTGCCCTGTTCATAGCGGGCCATTTGTAGCGACCGTGTTTCGTCTTGGTTTGTGTGGAGTCTAGTAATGCGTGTGATTTCCCTGTGTTGCTGCGTGCTACTGCATGCCTCTTGCATGTCTGGTGGTGCGCATCGAGATTCGGTCGCGTCAGGCGAGGGCAACCGAATGACCGTTGGCGTAGTGCAGCGGCAGGTCTCCGTCGGAATGCCGGGAAGCGCGGTCCTGGAGGCGTTGGGCTCGCCTAACATCGTGTCGACCGACGAGAAACGTCGGGAAGTCTGGGTCTACGACAAAATATCGACGGAGAGGGCGTACTCGTCGGACGCGGGGGGCGCATCTCTTGTATTTGTGGGCTACCGCCGATCCGCTGGCGCCTCGAGCACGAGCCAGCGGACCCTAACGGTAATCATCAAGTTCGACGAGAACGGCACAGTTCGCGACTTCGCCTACCACACATCGAGATTCTAGGTGCCAAGCAAATGTACAAGTTCTTTTCTATCTTCGTCGTCACTCTCATCGTGCCCGTAACGGTTATCTCGTGCGGTTCGACTAGGGTCCCGAAGGAGGCGCTCGCTCTTACGCCGGAGTCGCTTGAAAACCGGAAGCTTCAAACACGACGATTTGACACACAAGACGAGAAGAAGCTGCTCATTTCTGCCACGGGTCTCCTGCAGGACATCGGGTACACGGTCGAAGAATCCGAGCGAGGGCTGGGTGTCTTAGTCGCTTCCAAAGACCGGGACGCTACCGACGCTGGCCAAGTGACGGCGTCGGTAATAACGGCCGTGCTGTTCGGTGTGGCAACCCCCGTTGACAAGATCCAGAAAATCCGCGCCTCGGTCGTGACCCACCCGGGAGCAAACGACCAGGGTGTGTACTTACGCATCACGTTCCAGCGAATCGTGTGGAACGACCGTGGCATGATTTCCCGTCGCGAGTCCATCGAGGACCCTGCGATCTACTTAGAGTTTTTCGCCGCACTGTCCAAGGCGGTTTTCCTCGAGGCACACGAAATATGATTCATCGACTCGTTCTTGTCGCCACTCCCTTGCTTTGTGCTGCATCCCTGCTTGGTTGCGGCAAGACCGTCGGCGAGCACGTCATGGATTCGGGTGAGTCCTCCGCGGTGGAATTGCGACAGATTCAGACCCGCGCGTTCGACACGACCGACCTGAAGAAGACGCTCCGAACGGTCATCGCAACGCTGCAAGATCTGTCGTTCGTTGTGGACAAGGCCGACGCTGAAATCGGCACCGTTAGTGGCACTAAATTGGATCGGTACCGGTTGAAAATGACGGTGACTGTGCGCCCTCGAGGCGACAGCCAACTCCTGGTGCGGGCCAACGCGCAGTACAACGTGACCCCAGTGCTTGATCCGGAGCCTTACCAGGCTTTTTTTGCGTCTCTATCCAAAGCGATGTTCCTTGAGGCTCATTCGATTGAGTAGAGGTCAAAGATCCGGTCGTGGCGGAGCCCCGCAAAACGGCAGCGGCCTTTCGTGATCACGACCCCGTGATTAACAGGCTGACAAAGAGGCCCTCGCAACATAGGTTTAGAGGGCCACTTTAATTCTAGAACGGGCCAATCCCCCCGCACACCTCATACCCCGAGGACACATAA
>CAZDQF010000002.1:133694-229007 GCA_964507445.1 uncultured Isosphaeraceae bacterium | reverse complement strand
GGCTGCGGCTTTTGTTTTTAACGCCCCTTTTATTAACTGGTTTAAAATTAGGCCGTCGAAATTTGGTTTGGTTGGGCCTCTTTCATGCTCGAACGGGCCATGCCGCCGGCACACGTCTTCGCCGGTGTCCACTTCTGCACGCTCGTCGCCGCGTCAACCACGATGGCCATCGCTACAAGGATCACCCTCAAGACCGTTAGCCACAGATGGCGAGGAGTCTTATCGTCCGATGAGGCTGACGACACGACAAGCCGTTCTCCATGATGGCCTACCCCAACCGCACCCACTCCATCAGCGAAGGGCGAGGCACACGACGCTGACCTGCCCCCGCGTTCGGTACCACTGCCTATGTTAGTCCCGGCAGCACGGGAGATGCCAGGGGGAGGCGGAGCGGAGCGGAGCCGCTCCGAGGTCCTCCCCGGGAGCGGACTGACCATCCGCATGTCCACCATGGCCTCCTTCCGGCCGAGCGGTCAGCGCTACGACGGAAAGGGCGTCGCCCCGGACGTGGAGATGGCGCCGATCCTCTCGGATCTGATGGGGAGCACGGACTCGGTGCTCGACGCCGCGGTCAAGCGTCTCAGCCAGTGACGGCCTCGTCCTGCCCCCGCGCAGGCGAAGCCTCAGCGGGTCACTTCAGGGTGAGCTTGCCGAGACCGGAGAGGCTCTTGGAGACCTTGGGAGGGTTGCCGTGGCACTCCAGTCGTCCGACTCCGCTGATGGTGACGTGGAGTTCTTCGGTGGCGGTGACCGTGCCGTTGCCGGCGCCGCTCATCTCGACGGAGACGACCTGGGCGCGCAGCTCCTCGGCGTTCAGGTTCATCGCTCCGGAGGCGTTGATGTCGAGGCTGCGGACGGACCCCGCTGCGGTGACGCTGCCCGCTCCCGAGAGCTGCAGGTCGAAGGAGTCCCCGGAGAGCCCGGTGAGGTGGGCCCTGACGGCGCCGCCGACGGTCACCCGGTTCAGGGTCGGCGCGGAGAGTTCGATCCGGATCGTCTTCTCGGTCTTGATCGAGCCTGACAGGGAGATGGTCAGGGTCCCGTCCTCCACCTTCGTCTCCACCATGGGCAACAGGTTGTCGTCGCCGGTCATGGAGAAGGCGTGATCGGCGCCGCAGGTGGCGGAGACGGAGAAGGCTCCCTTCATGTGGACGGCGGAGAACCCGGTGACGTCGCGGGTCTCGGTGACCCGCACACCGCTGCCGATCACGGGCGGCTCCCCATCCTGGGTGACCGTGACGGACGCGAACTCGCCGTCACAGGAGACCGCGAAGAGGAGCGCGACGAGCAGCAGGAAGAGAGGCGATTTCATCACAAGTTCCTTTCGGGCGAACCGTCGGCGCCCTGGATGTTCGAATCGAGTTTAGTTGGCGGAGGCGCCGCGTCCAGCGAGGGCAACCCGTCCCGCCGACCGGCGGCGCTTAATCCCGCATGGCCTCGTGGATGACCTCGCGCAGGTCTTTGAGACGGAACGGCTTCATCAGCCTTCCCTTGAAGCCGTGCGCCGTGAAGTCCGCCAGGGCCTCGTCGTTGCCGTACCCGCTCACGACCAGGGAGCGCACTCGAGGGTCGACCTGACGCAGTCGGTCCATGGCCCAGATGCCGCCCTTGCCACCGGGGACGGTGAGATCCAGGAACACCAGGTGGAACCCGTCCCCGGCGCTGGCCGCCGCGGCGAAGGCTTCGACGCAGCCCTCGCCCTCCGTGGACGTCGTGACGTCATGCCCGCAAGCCTCCAGCATGGCGCGCATGCTGGCGAGGACCATCTCGTTGTCGTCCATGACGAGCACTTTGAGTCGGTCCGATTTGCGGGTGTCGACCGCATCCCCTGCAGCTGGGGCCGGGGTCTCTTCGGAAGCCGGAAGCAGGACACGGAAGGTGGAGCCCCGCCCCACCTCGCTGACCACGTCGATGCTGCCGGAGTGGCGTTGGACGATCCAGTAGGAGGACGTCAGGCCCAGTCCGGTGCCCGCCGCCTTCGACGTGAAGTAGGGGTCGAAGA
Source organism: uncultured Isosphaeraceae bacterium (assembly GCA_964507445.1). GTDB lineage: Bacteria > Planctomycetota. Next base: position 227,005 of record CAZDQF010000002.1, on the reverse strand, counting down.
TGGTGTCCAGGTCCGCCTCCGGTATGCCGCACCCGGAGTCCTCCACGGTGAGAGCGACGGCGGGGACGGTGGACCCGGGAGATTCCCCCGGCAACACGCTCCCGGCGATGGAGAGGCTGATATGGCCGCCGTCCGGCATGGCCTGGTCCGCGTTGATGAGGAGGTTGCTGACGACCTGGTGGATCTGGCCCGCGTCCATGCGCACCGGCGGGACGTCCTGATCCTCCTTCAACTCCCACGTGGAGGCGGCCCCCGCCAGGGACAGGGCCGCCACCTCCTGCACCAGCGGGCCGAGCCAGGCAGAGGTCACGATGGGTGCGCCGCCCTTGCTGAAGGTCAGCATCTGGCGGGTGACGCTCGAAGCTCGATCACACGCCCTGGAAGCGAGGTCCAGCTCCGCGAAGTCCAGCCCCTGATCAGACATGGTATCCCGGACCAGATCCAGGTTGCCGAGGATGGCCATCAAGAGGTTGTTCAGATCGTGAGCCAGCCCGCCGGCGAGCCGACCCACGCTCTCGAGGCGCTGCGCCTTCAGGCGCTCCGAGATCAACTCCCGCTGCACGGTGATGTCCTGGAGGATCCCCACCTGATCGCCGCCCTCTCGCTGGCGCAAGGTCACACTCAACCAGAGCTCCCTGCCGGCGGCGGCGACGAACCGCAGGTCGTCGCCGTCCGTAGCGGAATCCCCGTGGTCCGCCTCGGCCCCGGACTTGGCGCGACAACGAGCCCTCAGCTCGGACCAGATCGGTTGATCCACGGGGGCCACCCATCGGCTCAGGGGCTGCTCCATGGCCGCCTCCGCGGACACGCCGAGGAGCCGCTCCCAGGCCTGGTTCAGCTGCAGCAACCGCCCCTCGGTGTCGAGGCGGAAGACCACGGCCGGGAGGTCCTGAAGCAGCTCCCGCATGCTCGTCTCTGAAGCATGCAGACGTTCGATGAACCGGGTCTGCGCCTCGGCGATAAAGTCCGGATCGCGGTTACGTTGCTCCGGCTTGCTCACGAAGGCGACTTCAGGCTGGCGACGAACTCGTCGTGACCGATCACGTGAGCGAACAAGGGGAAGACGTTCTCGCAGAAGAAGTCCTGCTCCGTCGGGGTCCGACCGGAGGTGCAGTCAGACAGGATGATCACGTCGAAGCCCTCATCCAAGGCGCGCATGGCGGTGGCGTTGACACAGACCGAGGTGACGCAGCCGGCGATAGCCACCGAGCGGATGTCGTCCCGTCGCAGGATGTCGCCGAGGTCCGTGTTGGAGAAGGCGTCGAAGCCTCGCTTGCCTGGGACCTCCTGGATCCGCTCCCCGTAGCCGCTGAGCTCGTCGATGGTCTCCGCACCGCGGGTCCCGGAGCGGAAGGCCTTGACCTCCTTGATGGTCTTCAAGATGCCGACGGGATCGTCGAGCTCTTCGTAGGACTCACTGAAGACGATGGGCGTGGAGATCATGGACACGGTGGAGTCCTTGAGGGACTCGATCACGTCCAGGGTGTGCTCGAGGGTGCCGGAGACGCGATTGGATTCCTGGACCACCGAGTGGAGGAGCCCGTCTCCGTCGAAGTAGTCCCTCTGGAACCCGATGAGCAGCAACGCCGTTTGCTTGGGATTCAGCGCTTCCATGTGGACGAACCTGCTATATCCCGCGGAAAAAACAAGGCTCCGCGCGGGCAGCCGAAGGGACCTCCGATTCCTGGGCCTGATTGGCCGCAGAACCCCTGAGCCCCGTCCCGAGGCCGGGTCGGGACACTTAAAGCACCTCCGGGGATAGTCATGGGAGGGGCCGTGTGTTCTCCTCTGGCCTGGGGACTCCCCCAAGTCCCTCGGACAACGCCACCCCGATCCCAACCGGAGAATCTACTGTGACCACCCGCATATCGTCAGCGGCCACTTGGCTGCTGATCCCCGTTTTGCTGGCGGCGACGGCGTCAGGCCAGCAGGCCGAGACCACCACGCTGTCAGAAGGACAACTGGAGCAGCTGGCGGCGCCCATCGCTCTGTATCCGGACTCCCTGATCTCCCAGGTCCTCATTGCTGCCACGTACCCCCTGGAGGTCGTGGAAGCAGCCCGATGGCAGAAGTCCAACCCCAAGCTCAAGGGGGATGCCCTGGGCAAGGCCGTGGAGAAGCAGACCTGGGACGCCAGCGTCAAGTCGCTGGTGAACTTCCCCGACGTGCTGGCCATGCTGAGCGACCGCCTCAGCTGGACGCAGCAGTTGGGCAACGCCGTGCTGGGGCAGCAGAAGGAGCTCATGAATGCCGTCCAGCGACTCCGGGCCAAGGCGAAGGCCAAGGGCAACCTGGACAGCAACACCCAGCAGACCGTCATGGTCGAGGATCAGGTCATCAAGATCGAACCCGCCAACCCCACCGTCGTGTACGTGCCCGCGTATAACCCCGCGGTCGTCTACGGCCCGTGGCCCTACCCCTATTACCCCGCACCTCGGCCCTACTATCCCCCAGGCTACGTGGCCACGGCCGCCGTGGTGGGCTTCGCTGCCGGCGTGGCGTACGGGTCTTGCTGGGGATACGCCTGGGGCGGATGCCGCTGGGGGCACGGCGACATCGACATCGACGTCAATCGCAACACCAACTTCAACCGGAACATCAGCCGGGAACGCAACGTGACCCGCACCCGCATCGATCAGCGGGGCAACCGGAACGGGAGAGGGTCCTGGAAACACAACCCCACCCATCGGCGAGGAGTTGGTTACGCCGACCGAAGCACGGCCCAGCGATTCAACCGGGCCGGCAGCACCCAGAGACAACAAGCACGAGAGCAGTTCAGGGGCCGCAGCTCCGCCACCCGCTCGGGCACCAACCGGGCGAACAACGTACGGTCCGCCGCGTCCGGGAGCCGCTCCCGTCGCAGCAGCAGCTCCCACGGGGCGTTCGGTGGGGTCAGCAGCCGCGGGCGCACCATGAGCCACAGCTCCCGGGGTAGGTCAAGCCGCAGCACAAGCCACAGCCGCACGTCCCGCGGTGGCGGTCGCATGCGTGGCGGCGGGCGCCGCGGCGGCGGTCGAGGAAGGCGTTAGACATGGGCACCACGAGAAAGAACAAGATCATGCTCATCCTGAAATCTGCATCCCGTCCCTCGTGGGTCGCCATGGCCCTCCTCTGCGTCTTCGTATTGGCCAGCTGCGCGAGCGGCCCAGATACGTCGGCCCGCACCCGCTTCGAGACCTCCGGCGCCGCCTTCGAGGCGATGGTCTCCGCCATCAAGGCGGAAGACCGGGCGGCGGCGGACACCATGCTCGGGCCCCACGCCAACGAGGTCCTGGGCTCCGGTGACCCGGTAGCCGACAAGGCCGCGCGCCTCCGTTTCGTGCGGCTCTACGACGAGGCCCATCAGGTGGAGCCGGCCGCAGCCGGTGACGTCCTCTTCGTCGGCAAACAGGAGTGGCCCATGCCGATCCCGGTGATTCGGGACGACCGCGGGTGGTACTTCGACACCGAGGAGGGGATCGAAGAGATGATCGACCGCCGCGTCGGTCGCAACGAGCTGGCCACCATCCAGACATGCCTCGCCTATGTGGACGCGCAGCGGGACTACGTCTCGGCTGACCGGAACGGCGACGGCATCATGGAATACGCCCAGAAGATCCGCAGCACCCCGGGCAAGCAGGACGGCCTCTACTGGAAATCTGGGCCAGGTAAACCGCAGAGCCCTCTCGGAGATCTGGCGGCAGACGCCGCTCAGGAGGGGTACGACCCAGATCGCGCCAGCCGGGATCCCCGCCCGTACCACGGGTATTACTTCCGCATCCTCACGTCCCAGGGCGACGGCGCCGAGGGCGGCGCCTACGACTACATGGCGGGCGACGCCATGATGGGCGGCTGCGCGCTCATCGCATACCCGGCCCGCTACGGGATCTCCGGGGTCATGTCGTTCATGGTCAACCATGCCGGGGTCGTGTTCCAACGAGACCTGGGGAATGCCACCGCCAAGCGAGCCCAGGCCGTGACCGCGTTTGATCCCGCCGGCTGGGACGCCGCCGAGCAGTAGGGTGCGCCCGTCCGGCGCCGCCCTCACCGCGTCATGAACACCGCCTCCCGGCTGTTCCGCGCGGTAACCCAGTCCCGCTTCCCCGGTGGGGGGAAGCGGGATAGGGATCTCCTCCGTGATCGCTACACGCTGTTCGCCAAGGCCGTGTTCTGGCTGACCGTCGGCTTCTACCTGCTCGGCATGGCCACCTACGCCCGCAGGGCCGGGGGCATGGAGGACTGGTTCTCACAACCACGGGCCTACTGGGGGTTGGTGACACCGACCCTCGCCCTCCTCATGTGGGTGATCATGCATCGGGTCCCGTGGTCCGACATGGCGCTGAACCTCTGGGATGGCGGGGTCCTGTTGGCCCTCTGCGTCGTCATGGCCATCCGCTACCAACACCTGGACTCGGTGCTCGCGCCAGGGAATCTGGTGGCTTCCTTCTCAACTCTGCTGGTGTTCCGGGCCGTGGTGATTCCCAGCTCGGGGTGGCGCACCTTCATCATCGGATTGATCTGCGCGATCCCCCCCATCTGGTCCGTCCTCAACCCCATCCCGGTGGTGGCGGCATACGAGTCCATCAGCCCCGCCCGCATGGCAGAGACACGATCCATGGTGGCCCCGTGGATCGCCATCGGAGTGACCATCTCCACCGTCGCCTCGAACGTCATCTACGGGTTGCGCAAAGAGGTCGCCAAGGCTCGTAAACTCGGTCAGTACGAGCTGCAGGACAAGCTCGGCGCAGGGGGCATGGGAGAGGTGTACCGAGCTTCCCACGCCATGCTACGGCGCCCCACGGCGGTCAAGCTCATCCGGCCGGAGCTCGCCGGCGAGGAGGCGTTAGCCAGGTTCGAGAATGAGGTCCAGGCCACCGCCTCCCTCACCCATCCCAACACGGTGGCCATCTACGACTACGGCCGGACACCGGACGGCGTCTTCTACTACGCCATGGAGTTCCTGGAGGGGTTCGACCTTGATCACCTGGTGACCAAGTTCGGCCCCATGCCGTCGGCTCGGGTCATTCATGTGCTGACCCAGGCGTGCGCGTCACTCCATGAGGCACACTCCGCGGCCCTCATTCACCGAGACATCAAGCCCGCGAACATCGTCCTCACACGACGAGGTGGCATCGCGGACGTGGTGAAGGTCGTGGACTTCGGGCTGGTAAAAGACGTCAACCCGGACCGGGCAGACGCCACAGAGGACGACAAGGTCCTGGGCACGCCCCAGTACCTGGCACCGGAGACCATCCGCACCCCCAACGCCGTCACCTCGGCCATCGATATCTACGCCCTCGGAGCGGTGGGGTTCTTCCTGCTCACCGGCAGCCCGGTGTTTCGGCACAACTCCGTGACCGAGATGTGCGCCGCCCACCTGGAGGAGCAACCTCAGCGTCCCGCCGATCGCATCCGGCGCCCGCTCCCCGATGACCTGCAGGACATCATCCTCCGCTGCCTGTCGAAGGACCACCGAGACCGCCCCACCGCGCGGGACTTGGCTGATGCCATGCGCCAGTGCGCCGACGCCGGGAGCTGGTCCAAGAACGACGCCGACGCCTGGTGGATCGCAAACTCCGCGAGTCCCACCGCCGAAGAAGCCGCAGCCAAGCGGGACGAATCCGCCTCCGCGGAAGGCGCGGCCGAAGGGACGCTGATCATCGACCCCACCAGCCGGGGCGCGGGGTGACCGGCGACGCCGACGCCGTCCAGTCCCCCGCGCGAAAGGTCGGCCACACAGACAGCTCCCGTCTCGTAGGATGACGGGTCCCGCGCGCCGCCGTGAAGGGGGCCGCACATCTCCATACAGGTGCCCGATCATGATCCGTCACCCGCTCTTCGTCGTCGCCCTGCTGTTGTGCATCGGCCCTTGGGCCCCGTGCCAGGACCGCCCCAACATCCTGTTCTGTATCGCCGATGACTGGGGGTGGCCTCACGCGAGCGCGTACGGGGACGAGGTGCTCAAGACACCGACGTTCGACCGCATCGCCCGCGAAGGCGTCCTGTTCGAACACGCCTACGTGTCCAGCCCTTCGTGCACCCCGAGTCGCAACGCCATCCTGACCGGCCAGTACCACTGGCGCCTGGGGCACGGCGCCAACCTCTGGTCGTCCTTGAGCACGGACTTCCCCGTGTACCCGCTGCTCCTGGAGGAGCACGGCTATCACGTGGGGCACTGGCGCAAGAGCTGGGGCCCGGGCCGCCTAAAGGTCGGGGGCTACACGAACACCCACCCCGCGGGACGGCGCTACCCCAAGGGTTTCGCCCAGTTCCTCGAGGCCCGACCCGCGGACGAGCCGTTCTGCTTCTGGCTCGGCGCTCACGACCCCCACCGAGGCTACGTGCTGGGCTCCGGCGGCCGCTCGGGCATGGACGTGGACAAGGTGAAGGTGCCCGGGTTCTACCCGGACGTCGCCCAGGTCCGATCGGACATCGCCGATTACTACTTCGAGGTCCAGCGCTTCGACTCCGACGTGGCCGCCGCCCTCGATCTGCTGGCAGCCAGAGGAGAACTCGACAACACCATCGTGGTCATGACCGGCGACCACGGCATGCCCTTCCCCCGTTGCAAGAGCAACCTCTATGACATGGGAGTGCGCGTCCCTCTCGCCATTCGCTGGGGATCCAAGGTAAAGGGGGGCCGCAAGGTGACCGACTTCGTCTCCCTGGTGGATCTGGCGCCCACCTTCCTCAGCGCCGCCAAGGTCGGCGTCCCGCAGGAGGTCAACGGGCGGTCGCTGCTGCCGATGCTCACGTCGGGACGCGCCGGCCGCGTGGAGACCGACCGGGACCACGTGATCTACGGCAAGGAGCGGCACGTACCCTGCCGCCCGGACCACTCCGGATACCCGTGCCGCGGCATCCGCACGGACCGCTGGGCCTACATCCGCAACTACAAGCCGGATCGCTGGCCGGTAGGCGACCCGCCGCGGTTCGGTGACACGGACCCGGCGGGCGGCAAGGGCAAGGGGGTCACCAAGACCTACCTGCTGGATCACCGCGACGACCCCGCCGTGAAGCGGTTCTACGACCTGTCGTTCTCCAAGCGGCCGGCGGAGGAGCTGTATGACATGGACGCGGACCCTGACCAGCTCAAGAACCTGGCCGCGGACCCGAAGCTCCAGGAGATCAAGGCCGCGCTGTGGGCGCGGCTGGAAGAACAGCTGCGGTCCACCGCTGACCCTCGGATCACGGGTGACGGCGACCAGTTCGATCGCTATCCGTACTACGGTGGCAGCGCCTGGCGAGCGAAGAAGCCCGGGAAGTAGACGAAGCGGTCAAGGAACGTCCGCATCGGACGCCGACCCGAACGACGCGCACAGCTCGGACAACTCCTCCGCCATGCGCCCCGCGGTGAAGCGCTCGCGCACGGTCGCCCGACCCGTGTCCGCAAGCTGCTGCGCAGCCGGCAGATCTGCAAGCACCGCGGTGATCCCGTCCGCCAGGGATGACGCGTCGAAATCGCACAGCACCCCTCCCCCCGTCGCCTCCACCACCTCGGGGAACGCCCCGCACCGCGGCTGCACCACCGGCACACCGGCGGCCATGGCTTCCAGAAGGTAGAGGCCGAAGGACTCGCCGTAGCCCGCCGGGACGGAGAGCACCGTGAGGGACTGGAGGAACTCCAGCTTCTCTGCACGCTCCAGGTTCTCCAGGACCTGGAAGTCGGCGGCGAATCCGGCTTCGGCGACCTTGCTCCGGGCGGCCTCCACCAGCGGCCGGTCCTCATTCAGAACGACGCCGGCGACCCGCAGTCGGAGCCCCTCCAACCGCCCGCGGCGCTTGAGCTCGATGAAGGCATCCACCAGGAGCGGAAACCCCTTCTCTTCACAGAGCCGGGCCAGATAACCCAGGGTCAGAGGGACGCGCTGCGCCAGGGGCGACGGGTCCACCGGGAAGTCGTCCAGCTCGATGCCGTTGAGGATGGGGTGCATCCGATGCGCGGCGCCAGGGAGTCGCTGGGTCATCACCTCTCCGTAAGTCCGGCTCACCGGGACGAACGCATCCACGGACTCCGCCGCGTCAGAGAGCGCCCTCCACGCCTCGGCGCCGAAGGGGGCCGGCAGCGCATCCAGGAACGGCGCCTCACCCTGCAACGTACACACCACGGGCACGCCGAGGGCCTCCTTGATCCGGCCCGCGACGCCGCCCAGCAGGCCGTTGGAGAGCAGCACCACGTCCGGTCGAGCTTGCCCCTGCATCCAGGTGACCAGGGACTCCAGCTCCTTGCTCTGTCGCCCGTGCTCTCCCTTCAGCATGGAGACGGTCATGGGGCCAAGGTCGGGAGCGTCGGTCATATGGCTCCGACGGGAAGCCCATCGCAACAACCCCGGCCGGTCCAGCAACCGACGGACCCAGCCGGGCAGCCGTCGCGCCATGGGGGTCTTCTGTTGCAAGTACATGTTGATGCCGCCCATGTGAACGGGCTCGTCCAAGGGCTCGCCTTCACGGACCAGGGGCAGGTACAGAGGCACCACCGTCACCTCGTGGCCACGGGCCCGGAGCGCCTTGCCCAGCCAGTCATCCCGCAGGCAGCTGCCGCAGTAGAAGTGGCCGGTTCCGGGCATCAGCAGCGCGAACCTCATGACGACAACGCTCTATGGTCTGGCATCGAACGCATAGACGTTCTTGTCGTTGGAGCCGATGACGATCATCCCGTCGCAGACCGCCGGGGACGAGACGATGGAGCGGCCGACCTCGTACTGCCACACCTCGGACCCGTCCGAGAGCTCGAGCATGTACACGCGACCGTCCCCGGAACCGAACACCACCTTGTCGCCGCAGATGACCGGAGACCCGTCGATCTTCCGTCGCGTCGTGAAGGTCCACAGGGGCGTCCCGTCCGTGCGGGAGACGCAGTGCAGCTTGCGATCGCGACAACCCACCACCACCCGGTCCTTCCCCACGGCCGGAGACGAGAAGAAGGGATGGCTGTCGTTGGGGTAGACCCAGTCCGGCTTCCGCTGCTCCAGGTCGACGCAGACGAAGGCGTTGCCGTAGTGCCCGAAGTAGACCTTCCCGCCCACGTGCACCACGGATCCCGGGACATGGCACTCGGCCCCCAGCTCGATCTCCTCAACCGCCTTACCGGTCATCACATCAACCACGTGAAGGACGGCGTCGCATCCTCCGAACACCACCTTCCCGTCGCTGACGGAGGGGGTGCCGTTGACGTAGTTCATGGTCTCGTAGGACCACAGCTTGGAGCCGTCAGCGGGATCGAGGCAGTAGAGGCTGGCGTCATGGCTGCCGACCAGGAGCCGCAAGGCGCCGTCGTCCACGGTCACGTAGTTGACGCTGCCCATGATCTTCTCGCCGGTCTCGAACTTCCAGACGAGGGCGCCGCTGCGGGCGTCCAGGCAGTAGACGAAGCAGTCGTTGGACCCGAAGTAGACCCTGCCGTCGAGCACCAGCGGAGGCGACTCCACCGCGTCCTCCGTCTCGAAAGACCAGCGCTCCTCGCCGGTCGCCAGGTCGATGGCATAGAGCTTGCCGTCCACCGAACCGATGTAGACGAGGCCGTCCACGATGGCGGCGGAGGACGTCACCGCTCCGTCGGTCTTGAACGTCCACCTGAGCTTGGGTTGGTCGGAGAGCTGGCCCGGGGCCACGCCGGTGAGCGACCGGTCGCCGCGATAGATCCACCAGCTCGCCGAAGCCTCCCCTCCTCCACCGGCAGCACCGGCCTCGGAACCCGCCGGATCAACGGGCTCCCCGGAGTCTCCGCAACCGCAGAGCAGGGACAGCAGCGACAGGAGAGCGAGCCTCATCTGAACTGAACCTCGTACTCCTTGAACAGGCGCTTACGCAGGATCTCCGACTCCGCCGGGGAAGCCGGCCGGGCGCGCAGCTCCGTCCGCAACGCCCCGATGACGTCCTTCAGCCGGGTCCGCTTGCGGCTCACGACCTGCACCACGTGATAGCCCATGTCGCTCTTGAACGCGTCGGACACCGCCCCCACCTCCAGACCTCGGACCAGCTCCGCGAACCCATGCCCGAAGCGCCGGTAGTTGTAACCCTTCAGGAACCCGGCCTCATCCCGGCTGGACGGGTCCTTGAGGAGCGCCCGCGTGGTGCGGTCATCAGACTCAGCCAGGACGTCAGGCCACGCGTCACCGGCGAGCAACCGGGCGCGGAGCGACTCGGCGCGTGACCGGGCCGCCACGTTGACGGCGGTGTCCGTCGCGTCAACTCCCAGGCGACGGCGGGTGGCGGTCCGTGACACCAGCACCTGCCGCACCCGGACCTTCTCCCCGTCCACCCCGTGACGCCGGTTGAACAGCTCCTCCACCGCCGCAGGGTCCTGGGCTCGCGCCGCGCCGACGATGGCGTGCACACGCATCCTCCGCAGCTCCTCGTTGGCGAACTTGCGGCGCATGTCTCCTTCCGGGTCATCCGCAGCGGACCGCCCGGCGCCGTGATAACGCTGCGTCGCCAGGCTCTTGGCGATGAGCGGGGCGTTGCGAGCGAGCTTGAGGCGGCGACACTCCCGCACCAGCAGCATGTCGAAGACCATGTCGGAGACGTATCGATCCCCGAACTTGCCGGCCAGGTACCGCAGGTATGACGCCGCGGCGATGGGCCCGTCCCTGGTCTCCGCCATGACCGCGTCCTCCGCGGACGCCCACGCAGGGTGGAAGAACGCGCCGGACGGGTCCAGGGGCCCCGGCCCCCGACGCTCCTGACGCGGGCCCGCCACGGCGGCCAGGACGCAGCAGAGCGCGATCGCAACGGAGAACACCGCGATCCTACGGACCATGATCAATCCCTCCCGCCAGCGCGGCCCGGAACAGCCCGGTGAAGTCCTCCTCCGTGACCGGACGTGGGTTGAACTGCGCGGTCCATTGCTGCGAAGCCTCCCTCGCCATGACCGCCACATCATCGGGATCAACGCCGTGGCCCTGCAAGGCCACACCGAAGCCGCACTGTTTGAGCAGCGAGACCAGGAACTCCACCAACCCGTCCACCGCGACCGCGTCATCGCTGTCCGAGGGGACCAGACCGGCGCCTCGTGCGAGAGCCCCGTAGGCCGCAGCGGCATCCGGGTCCGCGCCGTTGAAACGGACGACGTAAGGCAGGCACATCCCCACGGCCTGACCATGGACCATGCCATGACGGGAGGTCAGGGGATTGGCCATGGAGTGGGCGGCACCCAGCATGCTGTTCTCGATGGCCCATCCTGCCCAGGCGGCGGCCAGCATGACCTCCCCCCTCGCGGTCAGGTCATCCGGTCGCTCCAGGACCGTAGGAAGGTGCTCGTACAGGGCGGTGAACGCCTGGGATGCGAAGTGAGAGGAGGTCGAGGTCCGGTCCCTGGTGACCGCGGTCTCCACCGCATGCCCCAGGGCGTCGTATCCGGTGCAAGCGGTGACGAAGCGGGGCTGGCTCACGGTGAGCTCGGGGTCCAGCAGGGCGAGCCGCGGCATGGCCTGGGGATCACCGCAGGCCATCTTGCGATGGGTCTGCTCCTCTCCGATGAGCGCAAAAGACTGCATCTCGGTCCCCGTACCCGCGGTGGTGGGGATGGCCACCACGGGCTTGAGGGTCCCCCGCGCCGCGTCGTGTCCGCGGTAGTCCTCCATCTCTCCGCCACCCGCCAGGATGAAGGCGCTGCCCTTCGCCAGGTCGATGCTGCTGCCGCCGCCGACGCCGATGAGCACGTCCGGGTCCCAGTCGCCGATGGCGGCGACGCAGCGGGCCACGTCGCCGCTGGTGGGGTTCTCCCGGGTCTCATCGAACCGCCGGACCTGGACTCCCTCCTCCATGAGCGAGCACTCCACGCGGCTGCAGTGACCGGCGGCGACGATCCCGGGGTCCGTGACCACGAACGCGCGCTCCGCGTTCATGCCGCGGACGAGCGCGCCCAGGCGGTCCACCATTCCGGGGCCGTAGACGAAGTTCTGGGGCGGATGGGGCATCGCCCTCATTCTAAGGTCATGGCGCCCGTTGTATGGCGCGACGCTTGAACAGGAACTCGAACAGGTTCCCCTCGTGGGGCTGATCCCACTCCACCCTGGAGGTCGGGAGGGAGCCGATGTTCAGGCGATCCACCTGGGGGCTCCGCACCAGCTCGTCCAGCAATCCCTCGTCGGACGTGATGGCGCTGACCACCAGGGAGGGGCCCAACTCCGCGAGCATCCGGTCCTGGGGGACCTCAACCACGCTGACGAAAGGGAACAGGAACTCGGTCTTCGCCAACGGGTGGTCCACGGAATCGCAGCGGATCACCGTCGGCACCAGATAGTCCCCCCCGTCCAGCTGACGCGCCCGGTCACCGCTGCGATAGCGGGCGGTCACGTCCTCCGCGCCGCCCTGCGACACCCCCTCGTCGATGGTGGCGTCGATGTAGGCGGCGAACTTCGGGTTGGCGAAGGCGCTGAGGCAGGCGTCCTCGTCGTCCGCAGACCTGGGCTCCACGGTCGCCAATCTCCGGGCCAGGGCGTCGGCGATGGCCTCTCCATGGCGCGGCACGAAGATGGACGAAGCGTTGATGCAGCTACGCCCCCCGTTGTCCGCCACGGACGCCGCCAGGACATCCAGGTGGTCCTCCCAGTCGTCGATGACGTCCTCACCCATGACGATCTTGCTGCGGCCCGGGCCGTGGAGCTGGATCCCGGGGTTGTTGGCGTAGGCCTTCGTGGTGGACTCGTCACCGAACAGCAGCGCCCGGCCGCAGCGCTCCATGATGGTGGCTGCGCCCTCGTGGTCCGTCGGGTAGATGCTGAAGGCCTCTCGGGGACACCCGGCCGCCATGAAGGCGGCGGCGATGCGGAGCGGCGTCCACGGCTCTTCCCGGCCGGGCTTGAGCACCACCGGCACCTTCAACGCCACCGCCGGCATCCAGATGGAGTTGACCCCGGGCGAGTTGCTGGGCAACACAACACCGAGGGCGTCGCTGGTGGGGGCGTAGCAGACGGGGATGCCCGAGTGCTCTCCGAACAGCGTGTCCACCACGCCGGGGTCCATGCCCCGGGTCAGCCCACGCAAGATGTCCCCCATCTCGTCGAAGACGGTGAACACCTTCTGCATGTTTCTGCGGCACAGGGTATGAGGGAGCCCGGACGTGGCGCTCAGGGCCTCCACATAGTCCTGGGGTGACTGGGTCGCGCCCCGTCCGTTGATCGGCAGGGTCTCGTTCAGGAACAGGCGGCCCGCCTCCTTGCAGATCTCGAGCATGCGGGGCGTCGGGATCTCCCGCAGCGCCGCGGCCCGGGCGCCGAGCTTGCGCAGGTCACGCTTCACCAGACCGGCGTTGGCCTGGCTCACCTCGGCCAGGATGGCGCCGTCCCGGTGGGAACGGACCTCTGAGACGTCGAGGCTGGAGTACTCGTCGCCGGCGCGAAGAACGGGGATCTGGAGTGGGGTGCTCATGGCCTTGGGATTCTGTGGGCCGCAAGCGTACCGGTTCAACCGCGCGGGGGGATTTCATCTCCCCCCGCTTCGACAGCCGACTCCCGGTTACCAGGCCAGGGTCGCGATCCCGGAGAGCGCCACGAGCCCCGGCCCGGCGACGTCATAGGCCACCGCTCTCCCCTGCCAGACCTGACCCGCCAGGGCCGCCAGGGTGCACGGAGGCAACACCAGCGGTCCGCCGCCGTAGGGCCCCTGGCCCACGGGCCAGTGGAGCGGGTCCTGGGGCGCGGGAGCCCGACTCAACAGGTCCAGGAGCAACGGATCGGGGACCAGCCCGAAGAACGAACCGCTGCCCAGAGAGCTCGCGGGGGTGGCCGACGCGAGGACACCCACGTGGGTCGCCGACGGCACCACGCCGGTGACCCTGAGCCAGAGATCTCCCGCGCCGGCGCCGCTGGTGGCCGCCTGCAGCCACAGGCGCTGGCCCAGGAGCTGGTCGGCGAGCACCGACAGCAGGCTGTGCTGGTCGTCGTCGCAGGAGAGCTCCCAGAACATGATCCCGCCGAGGTCGTTGGCGATCACGTACTGGGCCTTGTTGGCCAGGGACTGATCGTCTTCGTAGCTGATCATCAGGCCGGCCTGCGGGTCATAGACCCACGGCACCTGGGCCTCCGGATGCCAGTGACGGACCGCACCCCCCGGGATGACCAGGTCGGTGATGTGGTCGTAGTCGAACAACGCCGGCTCCCAGGTCCCCTGAGGCACCCCCGTGAAGGGCTGCCAGAGTCCGTTGTTGGTCGGCCCCACACCGCTCCAGCCGCGACCGTAGAACGGGCAGCCGAGCACCACCTTGTTGGCGGGGACGCCCGCCGCGAGGTACGCCTGTACGGCGCTGTCCACGTTGAACTGGGTCGCCACCACGGGGTTGGACGACGGGTCGCCGCTGGCCGCGTAGAGCCCGTTGTGGAAGTTGGTCAGGGGGCTCCAGCTACCGTGCAGGTCGTAGGCCATGATGTTCAACCAGTCCAGGTACTGGTGCACCAGGCCCAGCTCGATGTTGGCGTAGGTGGTGGGGCCCGCCGGAGCGGCGATGGTCAGCAGGTAGTGCCTGCCGTCCAGCGCGCCTTGAGCGTCCAGCTGGGCCCGCATCTCCTGCAGCAGCAAGGTGTAGTTCTGCTTGTCCTGGGGACGGGTGATGTTGGAGGCGAGGCCGCCGCTGACCGGGTACTCCCAGTCCAGATCGACGCCGTCGAACCCGTACTGGATCATGAACTGGACGCAGGACGCCGCGAAGGCCTGACGCCTCGACGCGGTCAGGGCGACCTCGGAGAAGAGCCCGGACCAGGTCCAGCCACCCACGGAGATCAGCGTCTTCACGTGGGGGTGTTCCTCTTTGAGGATCTTCAAGCGATTGAAGCTGCCCCGCAGGGCGCCCGGCGCCCAGGAGTCTCCCGGGTAGAACTTCTCCGTGTCCGCGTAGGGGTCACCGAGGGCGATGAGCAGGTCGGTGCCGATGTTGGCGAACGCGTAGTTGATGTGGGTCAGACGCTCCGCCGGGATGTCCGGGACGTGGTAGTCGCGGCCGTAAACGCCCCAGGCGGGGAAGTACCCCACCACCCGCCGGGACGGAGGGCTCCCCTGGGGCTGAGGAGCGATGGGCGGCGCCGTGAGCCCCGCCGCCGGGGCGGTGGGACAGTTGGAGGGAGGCGGAGTCACAGGCCCGCCGGGACCGTTGACCACGACGGACACGCCGTTGAGGGTCGCGTTGGTCGGGGCCGACAGAGGTAGCCCGTTGGTGATCCCCGAGAACCCGAAGGACACGTTCCCTCCTGCCGGGATGTCGGCGTTCCAGGACACGCCCGTGGCCCGGAAGCGTCCGCCGCCCAAGGACACGATGGTGGCGTCCCAGTAGGACCCGATGCCGTGGGCGAAGTCGAACTCCAGCACCCAGGCGTTCACGGGGGCGGTGGTGGGATTGTCGATGACGACGGACCCGGTGAAGCCACCAGACCAGGTGCTGGGAGTCGTGTAGGTCACGGACTGGGCGACCAGGGACGCACAGGAGAGCAGCAGGGCGATGAGTCTCATGGAGGCCAAGGTAGAGCAGGGGAGTCGCCGGAAACCAGAGGAACTGCACCATGGCCCGGGTTTCCGTTCGGTGAAAACCGAATCACCCCGGCGTCGTGACCTGGGGGCACGACGTACTCATGCCTGCCGTCGGCATTGCAGGAGGAGGGATCTGCGGGCAAGAGCCGCCGAGGGGGGCGTCCGGCGCACTCCGGAATGCCCCCCGCACCGCAGATGAAGACGGCCACCCGGGAGGGGCGAGGGACGCTCAGGACGCGTCCCTCGCTGGCGAGAAGAGCTGCGGGTGACGTTGGGTTCCCTGCTCGGGAGAGCCGGGGGGATCAGGGGAAGGTGATCTGGGAGATGTTGGAGGCGTCCAACTGGTTGCCCGGCAGCAACTGGATGCCGATACCCCAGAAGGTCTGTCCGGACAGGAACGGGAAGGTGCCCATGCCTGGGATGGTGTGCGAGAGGGCACCGGTGTTGTCCAGGTTGCCGCCGAACATGGGGCTGCCGGCCTGGCCCAGGGACATCTGCAACATGAAATCACCGGAGGTGATGTGCAGGCCCTGCAGCCAACCGCCGCCGGGCTGGGTGGCGTTGTTGGGATGGTTCGACTGGAACAGGCCGTACAGGGCCTGGGGCTGACCGCCGGTGAGGCTGACGAGCCCGTCCTGGTTGGCGTTGATGGACACGTTGTAGATCAGCGGACCGCAGTTCGCCGGAGTCGACGGCACGGTGTAGCGCATGACGGACCCGGACTCATGGGCGACGAACACCTGGCAGCCCGCAGCGGTGATGCCGGTCTGGGCGATGCCGGGGAGCGTCCACATGTTGATGCCCGCGCCGGTCAGGGTGCACTCCACCACCAGGCTGGAGCCGTCGTCACAGATGAACAGGGTGCCCGTCTGCTCGACGTAGTCGATGCCCGAGATGTCGAAGTTGCTGACGTTCGGTTCGATGGTCGACAACGCGGTGACCGTGGTCGAGGTGGGGTCGCTCTTCAGCGGCAGAGACAACTCCACCAGCTCGTCCTCGCCGTTGAACTCAACGAGGAAGGTGCCACCTTCGGGGTTGGCCAGGTTGGGGACGAAGGTCATGGCCGTCACGTCGTTACCCGCGATCCCGGTCAGGACATTGGCCAGGGGAAAGACACGGGTGGTGAGGTTCGCCGAGAGGTCGAACTCGATGATCCGCTCCGGCCAGGCGGCGCCGATGTAGATGAACGGCGACGAGGGGTCGGCCACGGTGACGGAGCCGAGGTTCGAATCCACGTACCAGGACTCGGTGGAGCTGCCGTCCGGGTTCATGCTCATCATGAACCCGCCGTCATCGACGACAAAAAGCCGCAGCTGGCCAGGGTGCCAGTCAGCTCCGGCGGGCTCGAATCCGGTCAGGAGGCCGCCGCCCAGCTGCACGCCCGGCAAGGGGCCGGGGAACGGAGCCTGGGCAGACAAGGGAAGGGCGAGGATGGTCAGCAGGCACACGGCCCGCATCAGACAGGTGTTGGCGGTGGGCGTCTTCATGGCGAGATTCTGCGGGGTGGGGAGAACACGCGACCGAGTCTGACAGCGTCGCAAGCGCCGACTATCAGACAGAGGATGCGGGCTCGTGGTTGGCTCTTCGGGGGAAAGACGGGGTGCGTTTTGGTCGGCGGCAGAACACCACCTACAGCACGACCGTACTACAGCAACGACCACGGCACGGGACTATCTCAAAACCGACACAAGCGTCTCGGTTTTGCGTCGGGAGGCAGCGCAAGGGCTTGACCAAGAGGCCTTTCCGTCGGCCTGAGGAGCGATCTCTCCATGAGGTAAGCTCTGCCCATGTCCCTGCGACACCTGTACGCCGCTGCGGCCCTGGGTGCCGGGCCATTGTGCGTGCTCCTTGTCATCGCCGTGGGATTCGACCCGGTCGCCCATGAGGCGGACCAGGCCTGGGTCCACCGACAGGACGGCTACGCAGGGTCTTCCACCTGCCGCTCCTGCCATCCGGACCAGCACGCCTCCTGGCATCGCACCTACCACCGCACCATGACCCAGCTCCCGTCTCACCAGACGGTACAGGGGGCCTTCGACGGGCGGACCCTCCGCCACGGCGCCGACGCGACGGCTGTTGTCACCCGACGAGGGGACACCTACCTCATGGTGATCGACGACCGGCACGGTGCTCAGGAGCATGAGGTCGCGCTGGCGGTGGGCTCGCGACGCTATCAGCAGTACTTCGAGCGCGTGGAGGACGGGCACGGCGAGCGGCTCGTACGGCTGCCGTTCCTCTGGCACATGGAAGAGCAGCGCTGGATGCACCTCAACACGGTGTTCCTCGGCCCGGACGACACGGACTGGGACCTGCACAGGGCCACGTGGAACGAGAACTGCATCCTCTGCCACAACACGGGACCACGGCCGGGTCTGACCACGGACCCGATCTCCACACCCGCTACCCAACGCCGGTTCCACTCCGCCACCGCCGACCTGGGGATCGCATGCGAAGCCTGCCACGGGCCCGGGGCCGCCCACGCAGAGCGACATCGTCACGTGGGAGCACGCTACGGCGCGCTGCTGGGCGACGCTCCGGACCCGACCATCATCAACCCAGCGCGACTCGATCAGGCGGCCCGCGCTTCCGTCTGCGGGCAATGCCACGGCCAGCGCCTCCCCAACCCGGTGTCCCGCGCGGCGGATTGGATCACCAAGGGCCCCACGTTCCGACCGGGCGACATCCTCGAGGACCATGCCTCCCCCATCCACGCGGCGGATCAACGGTTCGCGGCCAGGTTCTGGGGCGACGGCACCCCGCGGCTGACAGCGTACGAGTACCAGGGCATGACCCGGTCTCCGTGTTACCAACGGGGCACCATGACCTGCGGGTCATGCCACGACATGCACGGCGGAGACCCGAGGGGGATGATCCACTCCCCCATGCGGGGCAATCAGGCCTGCACCCAGTGCCACGAGGACATCGGGCGCGACGTCGCGGCCCACACCGGCCATGACCCGGGAGGAGCGGGCTCATCCTGCATGGCCTGCCACATGCCCTCCGTGGTGTACGGGGTGCTCGAGATCCACCGGAGTCATCAGATCGAGATCCCCGATCCTGCCCGCGACGGAGAGGCCGGACGCCCCCACGCCTGCACCCTCTGCCACCTGGACAGGTCCCTGACCTGGTCCGCCGAGGCCATGACCAGGATGTGGGGCACCAGCCCCCGCGCCCCGCATGCACGCCGGGACGGTGCACCCGTCCGGACACCGGACGGCATCGCGTCCCTGCTGGCGGGAGACCCGGTGCAGCGCTCCGTCTACGCCGAGGCGTTCCGACAGCTGGATCCTGATGCGGTGCCGGAGTCGTTCCTGGCAGCGGCCCGTTACCACCTGACGGTCACCCTGGGGGACGGTTACCCGGCGGTCCGTCGCTTCGCTTCCCGCAGCTTGAGAGAGTTGGGAGGGCCGACCGTGAATGCCCACGCCCGGCGGCCGGACGGGCCTCGCGTTCGCAGCCTGCTGCAGCGCATGGCCACAGCATCAGGCAAGAGCACACCGCGCAGCTATCTGGTCGGTGATCTGCGAGCCGTGAACCAGCTGTTGGAGCTCCAGTCCGACAGCGTCATCAGGATCGGCGAATGACCATGGATGCTGACTCGCGAAGGTGCCTCGTCTGGGGTTGGTTCCTGCTGGCCGTGTCCCTCCCTCTCGGGTTGACCCTGGAGGCCCTCCACGCCATGAAGGTCCAGGTCTATCTCGGATCGGAGCTGCGCCGGGAACTCTGGACCCTGGCCCACGCGCACGGCGCCATCCTCGGAATCCTCTGCCTCGTCTTCGCGTCCGTCAGCGCCCAGTGCATCCCGAACCAACGGGCGCGCGCTCGGGCATCCCGGTTCCTGCGATGGGGCTCCGTGCTCATGCCCGCAGGGTTCTTCGCCGGCGGGGTGCTGTCCTTCGAAGGCGACCCGTCACTGGGCATCATCCTGGTGCCCCTGGGCGGGCTCGCGCTCCTGACCGCTCTCATCGTCAGCGGGCTCGCCACCGCCTCCGGTCGAGACGAGGACTAGGGAGCGCCATCTCACTGAGGCGACCAGGCGACCCGGAACCCGTACTTCTCTCCGGGGCTGCGCGGCGGATAACCGTCCCGGTACGCGGACCTCAGCTGGTCTCCCCGTGACGGATAACCGCCGCCGCGGATGACACGGGAGGCGCCTTGGGCCTGGAGAGGAGGGAGATCTCTGGCGGGGTTGAACACGTAGAGGTCTTCACACCACTCCCACATGTTGCCGTGCATGTCGTAGAGGCCCCAGGGATTGGCCGGATGACTGCGAACGGGGAGCGGATGGTCAGGTGTCTTCTGCCGCGGCGCGTCCCCGAAGGGCCGCCGGCCGTCATAACTGGCCAGCCCCAGGTTCAGCGTGTCCCCAAACGAGAACATGGTCGTGGTCCCCGCCCGACAGGCGTACTCCCATTCGATCTCCGTGGGCAAGCGCCACCCGCCGCCGTCCAGGGCGTTGAGCGCTGCCACGAACTCCTTCGCCGCATACCAGGTCACGCCCTCCACGGGCATGTCTTCCTGCTGCTGCTTGCGCGGCGTCTCCCGGCCCATGACCCGCCGCCACTGACCCACCGTGACCTCGGTCTCCCCCAGGTAGAAGGGGGCCGTGATCTCCACCTCTCGCCGCCACTCGTGCTCTGAACGGCGGGGTTCATCGCTGGGCGATCCCATGGTGAAGGTCCCAGCGGGGATGCGCACCAGGAGGATGCCGGACTGCCGGTGCAACGCACGCTCGGGCAGGAGCGCGAAGTTCGCGGGATCGGGGCGAGCGGCCTCCGCCTCTCCTGAGGACTCACCGCATCCGCCCACGATCAGCAGGACCACGCAGCAGAAGGACAGGATCAACCACGGAGTGTTTCCCATACCGCGATTTAACCGCGAACAGAGGGCGGAAGCCAAATTCGTGGCCATGGAGGGACAAAGCGCCAGCAACCCCCGTACAGACCGATCCCGGCGGTTTTCTCAAGATTGAGGCTAAACGACCCGGCAACATCCGGCTGTTATCATTAGAGTGGATCTGGATCTTCTCACCCACACTCGCTGCAATTCGAAGGACACAGCATGCATCAGAACGCTCTGGGCGCCCTGTGCGTCTTGCTGCTCTCGGTACAGGTTTGGGCCCAGGGCGCCGGGATGATTGGCCCCGCAGGGATAGAGCCGACACTCCAGATCTCCCCACGCGTCGCTGGACAACCCTCGGCCCTGTTCGTGGACGGATTGGAGCCGTCCACGACCGCCAACCTGCAAATCGTCCTCAGCCACGGCCCCGGCCATATGGACCTCGCGCCGTTCGGCGCACCGGAGGCCGCGTTGGGGATTGCCATGGCGCCGACCCCCACGTTCCTGCCGCTGCTCCCGGTGCCGGTGACCGGACAGGTGACCATCCCCTTCGTGCCCGATCCGGCGCTGGTGGGGTTCTCTGTGTACCTGCAGGCAGCACAGCTCGAACCCTCGGGCCCCGCCGGCCTGCTCAACCTGTCCGACGCCCGGGTCGTCACGTTCGCCCAGACCGATAGCCGCATGGTGGTGTCCGTCGGCCCGAGTCCTGTCTCGCAGGATCTCGCCGTGCTGTTCACGGACGGGTCTGCGGCGGGACCGACCCTGCCCGCCCTGACCGGGATCGAGATCCTGGACGTGTCCATCAACGCCCGGGCAGACACGATGCACGGCGACTGCGCACTTCCGGTCCTGGATGAGAGCGTCCCGCAACGCACCCGGGTGAGGACACCCGGCGGTCACGACCTCTATCACTACCGTGACGCCGCGGGTCAATTCGGTTTCTTCCTGGCGGACCAATCGAACGGCGCCATGAAGCACCTGGTCTCCCAGCCCGGTGTCGCCGGGGCCAACCCGTTCGCCTCCGACCTGGCCGTATCGGCCTTCGCGCCGCTCGCCGCGGTGCTGACCGAGGACAACGGCCTCGCGGAGATCCTGCTCCTCCGGACCGATGGTTCCAATCACCCTGGGTCAGCCAGCCCCGTCATGGAGGTGTGCTTCTCTGGAACGCTCGCGGGCTTCGCTCCCCAGGAGGTCAGCTTGACGTTTCTCGACGGAGCGCTCTTCTGCTCCGACGGGACGCAGTTGGTGCGTATCTCCACCACTCCTGGCACGGCGCCACAGCCCGTCCCCCTGGACCCATCTGGCGGCCTCGTTCCCACGGAAATGGACGATGAGTTCGCCTGCGCCGCCGACGGCTCCGCCCTCGCCTTCACGGCCGGAGCGTCGGGCCTCATGCGAGACGTCTACCTCGTGAGCTCGGCGCCCGGCGCGAGCGCCCTGAACCTGACACACTCTCCCGGGTCGTATGAGGAGGTCGGCTATCGGGACCTGACCGACGGCGGCCGACTGGCCCTGGCCCCGGACGGATCACGCATCGCCTACGTCAAGGAGATCGCCGCCAGCCCGGAGGTGTTCGTCATGGATGCGACGCCGGGTGCTCCGACGACCCACCTGACTCCGGACAGCATCTTTGTCTCCACCATTGATCAGGAGGTGGTGATCCACTTCTTCGATCCGGACAAGCTGGCTTTCTCCGCAGGAACCACGGGGACGACCCATGACGTCTACAACGTGCAGCTGAACAGCGGCAACACCACGAATGTCTCGCTCACGGGAAGCCCGGTGACCCCGTTCACCGAGGGTGGGCTGCGAGTGTCCTCCTTCGCCACCAGCACAGCCAACGGCGTGGTCTACGTCATGGAGAATCCGTCCGGTGCCAGGCGCCCCATCGCGCTGGCCGCGAACGGGGCCGTTCTCCTGGATCTTGGCGCGACGGCTACCGAGGTCATCCTGTCACCTGCCGGATCGAGCACGCTGTTGGCTGCCAACTCCGCGACGGGCACGACCCTGCACCGCCTCACGGCCTCGGG
The DNA here is from genome assembly GCA_964507445.1 of uncultured Isosphaeraceae bacterium. GTDB lineage: Bacteria > Planctomycetota. The sequence goes on along the minus strand of CAZDQF010000002.1, from coordinate 204,698 downwards.
GAGCTCCGCCATGCCGCAGGCATCCGGTCCGGTCGTCTCCATGACCGCCGACCCGTCTGGTGACGGGGTTGCCGTGGTGGCCACCTCGGCGGGGCAACAGCTGCAGATGCTGCCTGGAGCAGGCGGGGTCGTGGCAGGACCGGTCGCCGCCAGCTGGAGCGGAGGCATGGGTCGGACGCCCTCCGGCCAGTGGCTCGCGGCGAGCAGCTCTCCGACACAGGCTTCCATCGTCGCGGTCGAATCATCAGGGACCCCGGCGACCATCATGAGCAGTCCGGGGACTTCGTTCGTGTACTGATCCGAGAGGACAATCTCCCGTCACAAACGTCACGTAGCACGTCCGCGGTCATGGAGATCCAGCGCACCTGCCCCACGCTGTCGCAGACGTGACCAAGAGCGACAAGCACCTGGTCACGTCCACGAGGACCAGCACGGACCGTCAGGCTTTGGGGGTGAGGGCGGCGCGATAGGCATCAGCGACGTCCACGTCCGTGAGCCGCGCCACAACGGTGACGTCCCGACCGTTCTCCCAGTGCTCCAGGCGATCGATGGTGAACCCCAGCCGCGCGAGCAGGGTCCGGACCATGTCAGGGCTCAGATACTCGAACTTGGCTGTGGGGAGCCCCTGCTTGTCATAGAGCCGCGGGATGCCATCGATGAGATATCGGAATCCCGACTCGCTGGTGGCGTCCGCCAAGGTCATGATCATGGGGGCGCCCGGCTTGAGGGTCACCGCCGCGGTCACGAAGTAGGCCGCGAGGTACTGCAGGTCCACATGCACCATGGCGTCGATGGAGAAGAAGGCGTCGAGTCCCCTAACGAGGCCTCGGTCAGCGATGGCGATGAGCATCTCGTCTGAACGCTTGCCTTCGATGTGCGCCAACTCCAGGCGACCGGCAGTCGCGAAGCGCGACAGCCGCTCTTCGCACAGCCGGAGAAACTCGGAGCTGACGTCGAAGTCGATGACCTTGCACGACGCCGACGCTTCCAGGACCTTCTCCGTGTACTTCCCGGTTCCGGCGCCGATCTCGACGACGTTGCGCCAGGAAGACACGTCCAGGGGGACGAAGAACTCGTCGAACAGGCGTTCCCATCGCTCGGGGAAGCCCCACTCGTCTCCAGGCCACTTCAGGTCTCCCTGCTCCTGGCGCTTGGTGTAGAACTCATGGACGTGGCGGTCCCACTGCTGCTCGTACAGTGACATGGCGAACTCTCTCTTTGGGGGGGGGTACGGACGGCGAGGAAGATGGGGGGCGCCGTCGTCGGTGGGTTTGTGACGTGTGCGTGGCTCGAAGCAAGATCTGATCGTAGCACGGGCCGAGACGCCAAAGCGACGGCCGTTTCCGTTCCATTGATGATCAGCGGGTCGAGTAGCCGATCACGCCAAACACGCCTCTGGGCGCCGCTTTCGCTACTGGACCACCAACCGCGTCGGCTGCGAGAACGAGAGCCCGGAGAGCGTCCCCGGGTCCGCCACCACGAACTGCGCCGATACGGTGACGGGCGCGGGGACCGAGAACGGGAGCACCGTGAAGATGGTGGGCGGAAACGCGGGTCCCTGGAGGAAGTTGAACCAGAGACTCAGGGACGGGTCCAGCAGGTCCAGGTTCACGATCTGCCCGCCCGCAGAGAGGAGCGCGCCGGCGCCCACAGGGATCAGCGGGGCGGCCCCTGAACCCACGTCCCAGGGCTGGCCGGCGCCCGTGCTCACCAGGGTGAGGTTGGCGGATGCGCCGACGTTCAGGGTGACCGTCGCCGGGGTGTACGCCGTGCCCAGGACCCCGTTGATGTTCATCCCAGCGGCCAGGGAGTTGGTCTGGTACTGGGGCGGCGGATAGACAGCGATGTCGGCGCGGAACTGGATGCCCCCCGCCCCCGTCGCCCCCGTGTTGTTCACATACAGGTACAGGTAGTTGGCCCCGCTCAACACAAAGTTCGTTATGTCCAGATTGGTGAACCCCACCTCCGTGACCCAGGTCCCCCCCAGCGAGGTGGTGGAACCGGGAACCTGCAGAGCGTTCAGAGAGATCCCCATATTGAGCGTGTCGCCGAGGAAGTCGTCCACGTGCATGTTGATGGTGAGAGTGGCGCTGCCGATGACCGTGCTCATGACCGTGAACGGGATGGTGTAGAGACTCGGCGGACCGTTCCCCGCCTGCGAGACGGCGATCCACTGCGCGGCCGGGTCGTTGGACAGGTTCGGCGCCCAACCGAAGCTCCCCCCAGGGATGATCTCCGCCGGTGGGGCCGCCGGGCCGGCGGAGTACTCAACGACTCCGAAGGGTGCGGCGAACGGTCCCTGGAGGCAGGTCACCTGTGCGTCTGGGCCGCCAGAGACACCGTTGCCGCTGCGCAAGGCGATCACCTCCTGGGCGGAGGCACCGATGACCAACAGGCAACAGAACGCGGCGGTGCGGTGCATGAGCCTCTCCCTTCGTCCCCTCCACTGTACCCGCCAGGGACACCTCCTGCGTGCTCGAGATCGGAGGCGACCTCTTCGTCTACGCCGGGATTGAGGGGCGTACGATCATCGGGCAGCGACTCTCCGGCTCAAGACGGTGACGCCGTTCTCGCCCGCCAGGGAACGCTGACCGGCATGGCCGCAAGGCCACGGGGGCAAGCATCAGGAATCGGCGTCGCCACCCTCGTCGGGAGCGCTCTCGTCGTCCGCTTCCTCACGGAGGAACTCGACGATCTCACCCATGGTGCGGGTGTGTCCGCGAGAGGGATGCCGCGCGGGGCGGAGCACGATCTCCTCCGCCGTGCTCCGCTCCGGGTCGATTTCCCAACGCTGCTCGTCGTCGCCGGGCTTGGTATCGGGCCTGTCTTGAGACATCGGTGTTCTCCCGAGCCCAGCATATGCGATCCCCCCGCACTTGTTCCAGCGTGGCCGGAGGACCCCCGATCACCCGACGGCTCACTCGCCGTCGATGCCGTCGTACTTGGCGAATCCGACGACAGCCGTGATCGGCATGGAGAGCTGGCCGTTGGCGTTGGGCATCATGCTACCGATGAGGAGCGGTCCGTCCGGCAGCATCAGGTACAGGCCCACCAGGCCACTGCATCCGGCGGGCGAGTTTCCCGGGGTTCCCACGGAGATCCTCCCAAGGGTCGTTGGTGACAGGGGGTCGCCAGTTCCTGACATCCCGGGCCCGGTCAGAGCGGCCCCCGGGTTGCCGACCACAATCCCACCGAGGATCGGGGTGGACGGGGGAACTCACGGAATCGAGCCCAGGAACTTGACCAGCGCCCACGAGCGCCTGTGGCAGAGCCTCATGGGTAGGCCTCTGGGGTCAGCGGGGCAGAGGAAAAAAAGGGGCCTCCCGCGGGCGTAGAGAAGGTGGGTGGCGGGAAGCCGGTTTTCGAGCGCCTGACTGCGACGCCCCGAACCATCACCTGGGTGAGAGTCAGGACGTCGCAGCCCGCTCGCGCGTCAGCCGAGGATACTCACACACACACGCACACACTCCGAAGGCGGCGGCGGAGAATCCCGGCTCCAGCACCCGCCCCGGGTGAGGAGCGGGCGCCGGGTCGGGCCCTTTAGCAGGGCCTCGACCGAAGCGGGGCAATCAGAACGCGGCGATCTGAACCGGGCTGATCTGGCACGAAGCAGGCTGGATGGCCTGCACCCGATACGTCTCGCCGGCGATCGCGGCTGGAACCGGCGCCGAGAAGGTCGCGTTTCCAGAGGCATCCGCGGTCACAATACCGATCAACTGGAGAGGGTCTCCCATGCCTAGGGTCATGGGGCCACAGTGGCCCAGGAAGACGGTGGTCTGACCCGGTTCCTTGCTGGCCACGAGCGCCACCATGGAGCCAGGAGTCGCGCCGGCGATGGTCATGGTGTTGACCGTGCCGGCAATACCGGGGGACGGAGCGGAGAGCGCGATGCTCGCCGGCGCCGTGTCCGTGTGGGAGTCGTAGTGGTCATGACCGGGCGACCCTTCGATGCTGGAGATACCCAGGAAGGGCTGCAACGGCACGGTGGTACCGGCGGCACCCGTGGCGGCGATGTGACGGAAGCGACCGTCAGACATCAACGCGCCAGAACCGGCCGTGTTGTCCGGAGCCGTACCATCCGTCGGGATGATGAGCTCAGGATGGTCGAAGGGAGCCTGGGAGTACTTCACCCGCTCGTCCGTGAGGGAGAGCAGGAAGTCCACCAGGGCGGCCTTGTCGCCTTCCGTGAGCCCGGCCTCGACGTGGTTGTTCAGATCGAGGATGAGGGCGTCCCGGTGTTCGGCGTTGGTGATGGGGAAGTCGCCGCCACGGGAGTAGAAGTCGACCACCTGACGCAAGGTCAGCATGCCGCCGTTGTGGAAGTACGGACCGGTGAGCTCAACGTTGCGCAGCATCGGGACCTTGAAGGCGCCGTCACGGGCGACCCGGTTCGGCTGAGGGTAGGTACCGACGGGCACGATCAGCAGCGGCGGAGGCGGCGCGATGGTGTCCGGAAGGAAGATGGGGAGACCGATGTTCGGCCAATCCTCACCGACCGGGAACGGGTTCACGTAGGGAGCCAGGTAGGACGGCACGGGCGGCACGGGGTTCGCCAGAGGCTGGGCGAACTGACCCACCGGGTAACCCGCGTTCTGCAGAGCGAGGGCGGCCAGGGAGAGCGGGAAGCCGAACGCGTCGTCTTCACCACGGCTGAGGTCCTCACTGATGGGACGAACGCCGATGTTGTAGATGCCCTCATCAACCAGGGCGATGCCGCTGGGGAACCCGACCGGGGTCAGATCCGAGTTGATGATGTCCACCTCGAACGCGCCGGGGGCGGGGCCACGGAGCGTCTCTTCGAGCATGAATCCGGAGAGGTACTCATCCTCGAGAGTGATGGGGTGCAGGGCGGAGGTGCCGTGGATGCCACCGACCGAGTTGGCGGTGAGCTCCAGGCCAGCGTGACAGACGGTGCAGTTGGCGGTCTTCAGGAACGGGTTCAGCTGGGACAGGTTCGTACCCTGGAACAGGTCGTAACCGTACAGCTGGCGATCCGTGAGACCGACCACCTGGATACCCGGGGTCAGCGGATCGATGTCCGTGACCAGGCCGAGGAACTCGTCCGGGTTGGCGTCGTGGAAACGGTCGAAGGGCGTGTCATCCGGCTGCAGGAGCATGGTGTACTCCTGGACCGCGAGACCGAAGAACATGCTGAAGTTCGCTTCCTTCTGGGTGAACTGGACGGTCGAGGCCGGGTTCGCCGGGCCCGCGGTGATGTTCAGGGCGATGGCGTCGAACGGGTCCGTGGGGTCCGGCGTCGGCGAAAGGTGGGTGTCCGTGTTGGACCAGTACTGCGCCGGGAAGGCCTGCTCGATGAGGCCGGCGTAGCTGACGTTCAGGCCAGGCGTGCCCGGGGTGGTGTGCTGGTTGGACAACGGTCCGAGGACGCTGTCCGTCGGGTCCACCAGCTGACCGGCGAGGGGCACCACGCCAGCCTGCAGCAGCTTCTTGCCCAGCTTGGCCCAGTAGCGACCGTTGAAGGACATCTCGAAGTTGCTCAGGGCCGGGCCTGTGCACAGGGACGCCATGCTGGAGAAGGCGATCAACTCGCGGGTGGCGGTGAGGCCGGCGGCGTCGTCCACGAAGATGTGGGACGCGGGGTCGGAGGCGCCGTGGGGGCTGCCGCCGTTGAAGTCCTGGCGGGCGCGGCCGTCCCAGAAGTTGTTGAAGTTATGGGTGGCAGCGAAGAACGTGGGCGTGTTGCGAGGCTCCACACGACGGAGGCCCTGGAACACGGAGCCCAGGGGGTCTGGCACATCCTGGCCGAGGTCCGGCTTCAGGATCCGAGGGTTGCTCCCGAAGATGAACGCCGAGGGCCCCGGAGCGGGGATGTCGACGAACTCGCGATATCGGATACCCGTGGAGGACGCCACGTCGTTGGTGTCGCTGAGGACGTTGCCCGGGTTCAGAAGGGGCTCGCCAGGGATGTTGATGTCCGCCAGCTTGTGGAACGGGAAGTCCCCCGCTTCCAGGGTCTGGTTCGGACCGCGGAGCTGCAGGGTCGTGTCTCCAGCGTTGGTACCGGGGTTCAGCTGGTTGGTGGTGCGGTTGTCCGCGCCCGCGTGGAAGTGGCAACTGGCGCAGGCCTGGACGCCGTCACTACCCACCTGCATGTCCCAGAACAACGCCTTGCCGAGGCGGGCGGCAGCCACCCGATCGACCATGAAGTCGCCCGGGTTCAGGGGGACATCCAGGGTACGGTTGGGTGTCCCACCGACACCGCCGGGACCGCCACCGATGAACGGAGAGACCCCGGTCGCCGGGATGTCGTAGGAGATCCCGTACGGCGGGTTGTCCATCAGCAGGGGCTGGTCGGTGAAGGTGTTGTAGTAGATGGAGTGGACAGGCAGTTCGGGGAGCGGCGTGAACCCTGGGAACGGGGTCCGCAGTCCGGGGACGGCCATGGGATTACGGAGAAGGTCGACGTAGTCGTGGACAGACGGGGCGATCTTCAACTGGGCGAAGGTCTGCGTGGACCCGAGTGCCAGCAGGAGGCTGACCAGAAGGGTGCGGACGCAGGCTGAGGCACGGTGGGAGGGCTGCATGCGGATGTCCGGGTTTGTGTGGAAGGTCGAAGTGGGAATAGGGCCTACGTGTGGGTAGGAGCCCTACTGTGCTCTTCACAGAAGCAAAGGCAGTGCCAACCGCCTCCCGGGGGGGGCATCTCCGAAATACCCCCCCAAAAAAAGCCCACTGACTCCCGCAGACGCGACGTTCGTCGCAGACCCGCGTCCCGGATCCGCGTCGGACATCGGGACATGACGCCCCAAACGAAGGCGAGCCGACATGGTCGCGGCGGCACCAGGCGCCAGCGACCACGTCGGCTCAGTTCCCCCTGGAGTGTTCAGGGTCACGAAGTCGAACGGGGACTCAGAACGTGACCGTCATGACAGGGCTGGCCTGACAGGAAGAAGGCTGGATGGCCTGGACGTAGTAGGTCTTTCCAGCGAAGGAAGCCGGGACGTTGGTGCTGAACGAAGCAGCTCCAGCGCCGTCCGGCGTCAGCAATCCCATCAGGAACAGCGGGTCGCCCATGCCGATGGTCAGCGGACCGCAGTGGCCGAGCATGACCGTGGCGCTCCCCGGGGTCTCGCTGCCCACGAGGGCGAGCACGGCGCCCGGGGTGGCGCCCGTGATGGTCAGGGTGTTGGCCGTGCCGGCGATGCCGGGAGACGGGGCGGTGATGGCCATGCTCGGCGGCGCGGTGTCGGTATGGGAGTCGAAGTGGTCATGGCCGGGCGATCCCTCGACACTGGAGACGCCGAGGAAGGGTTGGAGTGGGGTCGAGCGACCAGTGGATCCCACGGCGGCGATGTGACGGAACCGACCGTCTGCCATCAACGCGCCAGGGCCACTGATGTTGTCCGGCGCCGTGCCGTCCGTCGGGATGATGAGCTCGGGATGGTCGAAGGGCGCCTGAGCGTACTTCACGCGCTCGTCCGTGAGGGACAGCAGGAAGTCCACCAGGGCGGCCTTGTCGTCTTCCGTGAGCCCCGCCCCGACGTTGACGTGCAGGTCGATCATCAGCGGGTCGCGGTGCGCCGCGTTGGTCTCGGGGAAGTCCCCGCCACGGGCGTAGAAGTCGACCACCTGACGCAGGGTCAGCATGCCGCCGTTGTGCATGTAGGGACCCGTGAGCTCCACGTTGCGCAGCATCGGGACCTTGAAGGACCCGTCCCGCGCGACCCGGTTCGGGTTCGGGTAGGTGCCGGCGGGCAGGATCAGCAGCGGCGGCGCCGGTGCGATGGTGTCCGGAAGGAAGGTGGTCACGCCGATGTTCGGCCAGTCCTCCCCCACAGGGAACGGGTTCACGTAGGGCGCCAGATGGGCGGGCAGGGGCGCCACCGGGTTCATGGGGTCGGAGAATTGCCCCACGGGGTAACCCGCGCCCCGGAGAGAGAGGGCCGCCAGGGAGAGCGGGAATCCGAACGCATCGTCTGCGCCGCGACCCAGGTCTTCGCTGATGGGGCGGACGCCGATGTTGTAGATGCCCTCGTCAACCAGGGCGATGCCATCCGGGAACCCGACGGCGGTCAGGTCCTGGTTCACGATGTCCAGCTCGAAGGCTCCGGCCGCAGGACCGCGGAGCGCCTCTTCCAGCATGAACCCTGAGAGGTACTCGTCCTCGAGGGTGATGGGGTGCAGGGCCGAGGTGCCGTGAATGCCGCCCATGGAATTGGCGGTGAGCTCCAGGCCGAGGTGGCACAGGGAGCAGTTGGCGTTCTTGAGGAACGGGTTCAGCTGAGACAGGTTGGTGCCCTGGAACAGGTCGTAGCCGTACAGCTGACGATCGGACAGGCCGACCACCTGGATACCCGGGGTCAGCGGATCGATGTCCGTGACCAGGCCCAGGAACTCGTCCGGGTTGGCGTCGTGGAAACGATCGAAGGGGGTGTCGTCCGGCTGCAGGATCTTGGTGTACTCCTGAACCGCCAGGCCGAAGAACATGCTGAAGTTCGCTTCCTTCTGGGTGAACTCCACCGTCGAGACCGGGTTTGAAGGACCAGGGACGATGTTCAGGACGATCCCATCGAACGGATCACCGGGGTCCGCCGCGGGCATCAGGTGGGCTTCGATGTTGGACCAGAATTGCGCGGCGAAGGCCTGCTCGATGAGGTCCGCGTAGCTGACGTTAAGACCCGTCATGCCCGGGGTGGTGTGCTGGTTGGACAACGGCCCGAGGACGCTGTCCGTGGGGTCCACCAACTGACCGGCGAGGGGCACCACGCCCGCCTGCAGCAGCTTCTTTCCCAGCTTGGCCCAGTAGCGGCCGTTGAAGGACATCTCGAAGTTGCTCAGAGCCGGCCCCGTGCACAGGGACGCCATGCTGGAGAAAGCGATCAGCTGCCGGGTGGCGGCGAGACCGGTCGGGGAGTTGACAAAGATGTGGGATGCCGGGTCGGAGGCGCCGTGAGGGCTCCCCCCGTTGAAGTCCTGGCGGGCACGCCCGTCCCAGAAGTTGTTGAAGTTGTGGGTGGCGGAAAAGAACGTGGGCGTGTTCCGGGGCTCAACGCGCCGGATACCCTGGAAGACCGCCCCCATGGGATCAGGCACGTCCTGGCCGATATCCGGCTTCAGGATCCGGGGGTTGCTCCCGAAGATGAACGCCGAAGGTCCGGGGGCCGGGATGTCCACGAACTCGCGATATCGGATACCCATGGAGGACGCCACGTCGTTGGTGTCACTGAGGACGTTGCCCGGGTTCAGAAGGGGCTCGCCCGGCGTGTCGATGTCCGCCAGCTTGTGGAACGGGAAATCCCCCGCCTCCAGGGTCTGGTTGGCGCCGCGGAGTTGCAGGGTGTTGTCTCCAGCGATGGTCCCGGGGTTCAGCTGATTGGTCGTCCGGTCGTCGGCGCCGGCGTGGAAGTGACAACTGGCGCAGGCCTGGACACCGTCGCTGCCCACCTGCATGTCCCAGAACAGGGCCTTGCCGAGACGGGCCGCGGCGACCCGGTCGACCATGAAGTCCTGGGGGTTCAGTGGCACGTCCAGCGGACGATAGGGCGTCCCGCGATTCGTGGCGGTCGCTCCCACAAACGGAGAGAACCCGGTGGACGGGATGTCGTAGGAGATCCCGTAGGGCGGGTTGTTGAGCAGCAGGGGCTGGTCCGTCAGCGTGTTGAAGTAGATGGAGTGGACCGGCAGCTCAGGGAGCGGGTCCAGGCCGGGGAACGGGGTGCGCAGCCCTGGCGTGGCCATGGGGTTCTGCAGCAAGTGGATGTAATCGTCCGAACTGGGGGCGATCTTCAACTGAGCGGTGGCCGGCGCGACACACAGCAGCAGGAGCGCAGCGACGATGGCCATACGGACCGCCGAAGGGAACGGCTTGGTGGGCTTCATGGGGGGGGTAAGTCCAATCCGGTAGGGGGATGGCGTGGGGGGCTGAGCGAGAACAGGGGGGTGGACCACCGGAGCAAGCAGAGCCACCGTCAGGCCCTGGTCCCTTCGCAAAACAGGTGCCGCAAGCAAACAAACCGAATAGTCGGGCAATTCCCGCCATCCGGAACCTTCAAGGACCGGATCGCTGGCTCACCGCTGCGACGACGGTCGCAAGGGCATGATCCCGTGTCTCACCAGCGAACGGCCGTCTCAGCCGGTCGCGCGACAACGGAAAGGCATGATCTCACCGCTGCAACGACGCGACGCGCGTTCAGGTGAGAGCGCAGCCGGGCTCGACCAGGTGGATCAGTACACACCCTCGACAATGGTCTTGGCCTGCGCACCGAAGGGACGCACCTCGGCGACCCCGTCCCATGGGTAGAGTTCGCAAGGACGACGGCGCAACGCCTCGTCCCGCTCCAAGAAGCGCGGCATGAAGAACTCCTTGGTCAGGGTGGTCAACTCCACCCTCCCCCAGGCGTCGTAATCGACCAGCTGAGCGGAGTCGTCCGGATCCGTAACCCGCAGAACGGCACGTGGTTGGGGTGCGTAGTAGGTGATGGAGTAGTTGTCCTGGGGCAGGTCCGGCTTGTGCGCCGCCAACCCCATCAGGGTGTTGCCGTAGGTCGGCACGAACCCCACCTCCCCTTCCAGCACCTCCTCCATGAGGAACCGCGTGGTCTGAGGGCTCATGGTGGTGCCGCCGCAGAACACCCCCTTGATGCCTGCCTCGGGGATGGACACGCGCTCGCTCAACTCCTCGAGGAGCTTCGGAGTCGTGAACAGCACGTTCACGTCCCGCTTCTCGATGATGGACACGGCCTGATCCATGACGTGGGCCATGTAGGCCTTGGCCTGAGCGAACTCCTTGTTCCGGATGAGCTTCTTCACCCACCGGGGATCGAGATCCACGAAGTAGCAGGAGGAGCCGCGGAAGTTGGCCAGGTGCTCGATGGCGAGGCGCAGGCGACGGGGTCCGGTGGGGCCGATCATCAACCAGTAACCACCAGGGGGAAACGCCCCGTCATCCAGGGTGGCGGAAAAGTCCTCGTAGTCCTGCTTGTAGTCGTCCCATCCGATGCGCTGCTTGGGCATCCCCGTGGTGCCTCCGGTCTCGAAGATGGTGAAAGGGCGACCTTGGAAGGCCCTCGGGACCCACTGCTCGTGGGATTCCGTCCTCAGCACCTCGCCGTCGAAGTGGGGGAACCGCAGCAGGTCGTCGAAGCCGCCGACCTCCTCGGCGGGGTTCCAGCCGGCGTCCCTGGCCCACTGGAGCCACCGTGGGGTCCCGGTCTCCGGGGAGAAGTGCCAGCGCACGATCTCCACCACGTGGGCGTCGAGGGCCGCCCGGGCCGCCTGCTCTTGATCGGTCATGTCAGGAGGTCTTCTTGGGGAAGAACTTGTCTTGCAGGTCCTGCGGCGGCGGCGGGGTCACCAGGGAGCCCACCACCATGGCGACGGACGACGCCCCCAGCAGGATGGTCACGGGCATCATCCCGGCGATGAGGAACTCCCCCGTGAGGGCGTCGTCAAGGAACCACAGCCACAGAGCGCCCACGGTCACCACCGACGCCATGGCCCCCCACTTGTTGGCCCGCTTCCAGTAGATGGCGGCGAAGACCACGGGGAACAGGCTGGCGAAGCCCGTGAAGCACCACACTCCCATGGGGAAGACACCGCCCGGGCGGCTCAACCCGATGAGCAGGGTCACGGTCACCGCCAGGAAGACGAAGATCCGCCCCAGGACGATCTTGGCGCGGTCGGTCACCTCACCCAGGCCCAGATGGCGCCCGTAGCGCACCACGATGTCGTTGGTGAACAGGCTGCCCAGGCAGAGGAACTGGGAGTCCATGCTGGACATGATGGCCGCCAGGATCCCGGCGCCGATGAGGCCGCTCAGCAGCTCCGTGGAGTGCTTGGCCACCATGATCCCCAGCACCGCGTTGGGGTTGACGCTGCCCGGCAGCTCCGCCGCCGCCCACATCCCCAGGAGGATGCACGGCACCCAGGTGATGGCGATGCACAACGGGTGGGCCACCACCGTCAGCTTGAAGTTGCTGGCTCGCTTGGCGGTCAGCCAGTGCTGGAACAGATGGGGGAACATGCCCACGGACAAGGGGATGAAGCAGTAGGTCAGGAACTGCAGCTGGTGGATCTGACCGCCGCCGCGCGTCGCCCGTTCAGCCGCGTCCGAGGCCAACAGCTTCTCCGTCGCCGCCTCCGCGCCGCCCAGCTTGTCTTTGATGACCACGAACGCCACGATGCCCATGACCATGAACACCAGGGTCTGGAAGGTGTTCGCCCAGGCCGTCGCCCGCATGCCCCCGAGGAACACATAGATCAGGACCACGAGGCAGATGAGCGCCATGCCCGCCGCGTAGGGCACGGCGCCCCGAGGCGCTCGGTCGATCAGCTGCCCCACCCCCTTCTTCCACTCCGGGGCTGGGGGCTTGGCCACCATCCCGAACAGCTCCCCCCGTCGCTTGGGGTGGATGGAGCCGGCGAGGCTCAGGGTCCGCGTGGCGTCGTCATAGGACAGGCGGTCCTTCCACGGATCCTTGATCTGGAGCCCCTGAGGCGGCGCCAAGAGGACCACCTCGGTCTTCACGTCCGCCTCGGCGAAGGTCTCCGGCGTCAGGGCCTCGATGACGTTCCCCGAGCCCACCACCCCCATGAGGATGTAGATGATCACGAAGCCCACGATCACCGGAAACAGCAGCAGCGGCAGCAGGTCCGAGCGGTAGCGGTCGCGGAAGAACGAGAGCTGGGTCACGTAGCCGTGCTTCTTGCCCAGCTCCCACACCCGCGCCCCGATGAGGAAGAAGCAGGCGGAGTGGATGATCCCCGACCAGGACGCCATGAGCCCGTAGACGCCGATGCCCTTCTCAAACGCACGCCCGGTGGAGCCCACCAGGGCGAAGGCCGTCATGGTGGTGCCGAAGATGGACATCAGCAGCATGAACGGGCCGATGCCGCGGCTCGCCAGGAAGTAGTCGCCGGAGCTCTTCTTCAGCAGTCGGGTGGCGAACACACCGACAAAGAGCAGGAGGGCGATGTAGCCCACCATGATCCCGAAGGTCAAGAATCGCCCTCCGTCAGACGCTCAGGCCAGCAGTACTTGACCGCCAGCCACCACGAGAACGCCGCCGCTACCGAGATGCCCGTGTGCCAGGCCAGGCCGATGGGCATGAAGCCGAACATCACGGGCTCCGCCGTGTCCCACCACCAGAAGTCGTGGTGCAGGACGCACAGCGCGAGGATCAACCCGACGACCAGCTTGTTCATGGTCTCACCTCTCGGTGTTGCCCACGGCGAACAGGTGGGTGTGGGTGGCGATGTAGACCACGCCGTTGGCGGCGATGGGAGACGAATACACCGGCGAGGTGCAGTCCACCTCCACCACCTTGTCCTTCTGGTAGGCCTTGGTGGCGGGGATGATGGTCAGGAACCCGTCCTCGGTCCCCACGTAGCACTTGCCGTCCGCCACCAGGGTGGAGCCCCAGATGTGCGAGCTGGTGTCGTGCTTCCAGTGCAGCTGGCCGCTCTTGGCGTCGAGGCAGTAGACGAAGCCGGAGTAGTCCGCGGCGAACACCATGCCGTCCGCGATGGAGAGGGTGGAGATGGACCGGTTGATGTCACGGAATTGCCACAACGGCTTCCCCGTGGGGTCCACGCAGACCATGTTGCCGATCCCCTCCCCGTGCTCCGGGTCCTGGCCGATGACCGCGTAGATCAGGCCGTTGTACACCACCGGGGTGCTCAGGACCTCGCTGGGCCCGTAACGGGTCGCGTACTTGAGCACCTTGCCCTTCTTGACCCGGTACTCCGGCGGGTTGCAGTCAAACCGCCACGCCTCCTGCAGGATGCCAAACCCCTCCTCGTCCTTCTTGGGCTCGGGCTCGAACGCATACAAGCGCCCGTCGGGGCCGCCGAAGATGCACAGCTCGTGCTTGTCCGTCTTCAAGTAAGCAGGCGATGACCAGTTGCTGTGGAAGATCCGCTCGCTGCAGCCGGAGGCCTCCTCACCCAACAGCTCGCCCGTGTTCTTGTCGAGGCAGATGAGGCTCGGCGCGTTGGGCGCCGGGGTCTCGACGTGGCCGTAGTCGACTCCGTTCGAGGTCGAGGTCCAGACCTTGTCCCCCACGACCATGACCGAGCAGGAGGTGATGTTGTGAGGGAAGACCCCGCACTCGTCGATCATGTTGGTGACCCAGATGATGTCCGCGTCGGTGTCCTTCACCTCGATGGGCTTCTTCCCGGGGCCGGCCATGTACTGCCCCTCGTCCTTGTAAGGGCCGTCGTTGCCGTTCTTCATCCCCTCCACGTCGAGGCAGATGACCTCGCAACGGTTGGTCACCAGATACACCCGGTTACCCACGACGCAGGGAGAGGAGCAGATGCCGAGGAACTCCCAGTCGCTCACCTTGCCCGTGCCGAGCTTGGGGATGTTCAGCTGCCAGATGAACTCCCCGGTCTTCTCGTCCAGGGCGTAGACGCAGCACCGATCCCCCTTGAAGCGATCGTCTCGCGGGGAGTCGTTGTTGGTCCCCACGTAGACCCGGCCGTTGGCCACCGAGGGGTTGCCGTAGCTCTGGGACCCCAGCTTGGCGATCCAGCGCACGTTCTTGGTGCTCTTGGGGTCGATGGCGTCCGTGTTGCCGACGAACCGACCGGCGACGAAGGAGCCCGCCAGGTTCTTCTCGCTGGAGACCATGTTCCGCGTGGCGTCCTTGCCCCACATGGGCCAGTCCCCCGGCCCCTGGGCCGGGACCATCGCGGAGAGCATCAACACACAGAGGAAACCCGAGAATCGCACGTCACTCATTGGTCGTCACCGAGAGGTTGTCGAGATACACCTTGTAGCGGCTCTGGGGCGTGAAGCCCCAGATCCCCGGAGAACCGTTGGCGTGGACGTGAGGGACGTCCACTTCGATGGTCCACTCCGCGGGCTCCGGTTTGTCCCGCTCCCACACCTTGGCCCGGACCCAGCCGGAGCCGTCACCGTCCGCGTCCACGCGGGTCTTCATCCGATACCAGGTCTTGGCCTTCCAGCGGAACTTCACGGACTCCTTGACGATCCAGTCGTTGGAGCTCACCTGTAGCTGCTGATGGTTGCCCTTGAGGGCGATCAGGTACCGCTGATTGATCAGGCCCGCGGAAGACTTCATGCGTCGTCCGCCGTCCGTGCGGATGTCCACCTGGGCCGTGTAGTTGGACATGGAGGGGTGTCCGAACAAGGACATGTTCCGCTGGAACAGGGGGATGGCGATGCTCTTCGCCAGCACCTTGTTGCCGTCGAGCTCCACCACCTCCCACTTCTTGGAGGCGCCGACCCACCATGAGGGGGCGGGGGCGTAAGGGACGCCGCTCTTGGGATGGGGCTTCAGCTCTACAGAGTCGAAGTCGTTCACGTACGGAATATCCGTGACCACGCGGACGCGGGCGGAGCCCTTGAGCGACGCGGCGGAGGCCGTGACCACCCCGGCCCACGGCGCGCCGAAGATCATCCCCTGATCGGCCGGCCCGCCGGCCGGGGAAGGCCCTCCCGGGCTCACCGTCCAGTTCACCAGCTTCACGGCGCCTGGGACCTCGAGCCCGTTGGCGTCCAGCGCCCGCACCCGGAACTGCTGCGTCTGCCCCTCGACGAGGCACACGTCCCCGGGGATCACCTGCAATCGCACGGGCTTGCCCACGGCGGGAGGCGCGGGGGCAGCGGTGGCCGGACCAGCCGTCCCCGTGCCGCCGGTGAAGCAGTAGAGCTTCTCCGTGGTGTGGACGTAGATCCGGCCGTTGGCGATGGCCGGCGCGCCCAGGCAATTGCCCTCCAACTGCACCGACTGCAGGACGTCCGCCCCTTCATCGGAAGGACGGACGATGTGGAACGACCCGTCGTTCATGGGCACGTAGAGCTTGCCGTCGCCCCAGGCCGGGGAGGCGTGGATCTGCTCCGGCGCCAGCTTCTTGTGCCACAGCTTCTTGCCGCTGTCCGCATCGACGCAGTAGAGATCACCGGTCAAGACGGTCTGGTAGATCCGGTTGTCCACCAACACCGGAGAGCTCGTAAACGACACCAGATCGTTACGCCACAGCTCGGACTCGGCGCCCAGGGTCGCGCCCTTCTTTCCGGCGGCGTCCCGCTTGATGGCCACCATGCGGCCGATGGTGGAGGTGTCCAGGTTCTCCTTGCCGTGGGTAGCGATGATCCGGTCCTTGTAGAGGACCGGGCTCATGCTCAGGCCCCCTATAGCCAGGGGGAACTTCCAGATCGGGTCGCCCGTACGCACGTCCACGCAGACCACGTGGCCGCCGGCGAGGCCCGCGTAGAGCACCCGACGTCCCCCGTCCTCCGCCACCACGGGGAAGGAGAAGGAGGCGTCCTTCGGCGGACCGCCCGGAGTGCAGCTCCAGATGGACTCTCCGGTCCCCTTGTTGAACGCGAAGAACCGGTCCCGAGCGGGCGCCTGAGGGCCCCATCCGGAGTTGGCGACATGGACGATGCACATGCCATCGGTGATCAGGGGCGCTCCCGTACGACCGTTGGGGAAGCTGAGTCGGCCGTACTCCGACATCATGGAGTGCTGCCAGCGCAACTCTCCGTCAGCGGTGAAGCACGACACCAGTCCCGCCGTGCTCATGCAGTAGACGTGACCCGTCTCCGGGTCCACCGTCGGGCTGCCGATGGCGAACCGGTGGTAGATGACATCGGTGAGGAAGTCCTTGAACCGGTGCTCCCAGATCCGCTTTCCGGTGGCTTCGTCGAGGCAGACGATGAGCTCCTCCAGCTCCTTGTCCTCGCCCTCGTAACCCATGGCGTACACACGTCCGTTGGCCACCACGGGGGTCCCTCTGCCGCGGACCGTGTAGGACCATCCCTTCTCCAGGGAGACCTGCTCGGGGAGGCCCTTCTCCATGGACTGCCCGGTCTGCAGGGGTCCTCGCCAGGAGAGCCAGCCGCGGATCGCCGCGTCCTGATCCTGGGCCGGGCTGGCCACGGCCAGGAGCATGGTCGCACAGAGAAAACGGAGGGTTTTTCGCTTGGTCATGGTTCTGGATCGTGTGCTCTCAGGGTCCATCACCGTAGCCGAGATCCGGTAAGATTCCGAACCCCTCGGCGCCGTAGGCGCTCCGGCATGTCCTGAACCCGTCGGATCATCCGAACTTCCCGCAACCTCGAACTCCACAGGCGAGCAGCCCCGACCATGGGTGACGCACACCTCCCCTATCAGCGGGCCAAGTTCCGCACCCGGCTGCCCCGGGACCGCCAGTTCACGGAGGGGCACCTGTGGCTCGCGCCAAGCGCGGACGGTGAGCACCGGATCGGGTTCACCCGTTTCGCCACCCGGATGCTGGGGGAGGTGGTGGAGTGCGCCTTCGAGACCGAGACCGGGGGGCTGGTCAGCAAAGGGCAGGTGCTCGGTTGGTTCGAGGGGTTCAAGGCGGTCAGCGACGTCTACTCTCCCCTCTCCGGGACC
This sequence comes from uncultured Isosphaeraceae bacterium, assembly GCA_964507445.1. Classification (GTDB taxonomy): domain Bacteria; phylum Planctomycetota. Next base: position 187,347 of record CAZDQF010000002.1, on the reverse strand, counting down.
TTCGGCGGCCCCAACCCGGAGCTGGACTCCCTGGTCGGACAGATCCACCGGAAGCCTTACGATGTCTGGCTCTACAAGGTGGCCGGGGCCCTCCCGGGAGAATGCATGGATGCCAGCGGTTACGCTCGCTTTCTCGACTCCACCATCGACCGCATGACAGGACGAGGAGCATGACCGAGCCCGGTACCCACAGCAGGTACGTGATGATCGGCGGCTTCCTGGGGGCAGGCAAGACCACCGCGGTCCTGCGTGCGGCCAGGACGTTGACCGACCGGGGTCTGCGCGTGGGCCTGATCACCAACGACCAGAGCACGGGCCTCGTGGACACGGCCATGCTGCGATCCCACGGTTTCGCCGTGGAGGAGATCGCCGGCGGGTGCTTCTGCTGTCGGTTCCCCTCCCTCCAGGAGGCGGCGGGACGGCTCGACGAGAGCACCCGGCCCGACGTGTTCCTCGCCGAGCCCGTCGGCAGCTGCACCGACCTGGTGGCCACGGTCAGCTACCCGCTGCGCCGCATCTACGGAGATCGCTTCAAGATCGCCCCGCTCTCGGTCCTGGTGGACCCGACCCGGGCCGCCAGAATCCTCGGCCTCGTGGAAGGCAAGGCGTTCTCCGAGAACGTGAGCTACGTCTACCTCAAGCAGCTGGAGGAGGCGGACGTCATCGTGGTCAACAAGATCGACGCCCTCGATGAGGGGCTGCGGACCCGCCTGGTGGAGGCCCTGGATGAACGGTTCCCCGCGGCCCGGGTGCTGTGCGCTTCCGCCAAGGAGGGCACCGGCATGGATCCGTGGATCGAGCACATGATGACCGGCGCGGGCGCCACCAGAGCCACCATGGAACTGGACTACGACACCTACGCCGACGGCGAGGCGCGGCTCGGCTGGCTCAACGCCACATACGCCGCGTCCTCGGACGCCCCGTTCGACGGCAACGCCCTCCTCCTGGACCTCACGGAGCGCCTGCGCGCCCGCCTGCAGGCCGAGGACGCGGAGATCGCGCACCTCAAGATGACCCTGGACTCCGGCGGCCCCATGGGGATGCTCTCCGTGGTCAGCGTGGTCGGATCGGATCGGGAGCCGGACCTCAGGGAGTCCCTCCTGGACCTGGTCCCCGGCGGTCACCTGGTGGTGAATCTGCGCGCCGAGATGGACCCCACACGCATGTCCTCGATCCTGGACGAGGAGATCCGGAAGGCCGACGTGGGGCTGGCGAAGGAACACGAAGAGTACTTCAAGCCGGCGCGACCTGAACCCACCCACCGAGTCTCCGTGGAGGCATCATGACCGCGCCCCGCACCCTCTACTGCCACTGCGCCTACGCCAAGGTGGTCCCGGAGGACGTCAAGCGCGACGTGCTCACCGGGCTGGCGGACGCCCGCGTGCCGTTCGAAGCCGTGGCCGACCTGTGTGAGATGTCCGCCCGTCGAGACCCGTCGCTCGAGCGGATCGCGGAGGGCGGACCCGCCCGCATCGCCGCCTGCTACCCGAGAGCGGTGAAGTGGCTGTTCCACGCCGCGGACGTCCGGCTGCCGGATGACGTGGAGGTCCTCAACATGCGCGAAGAGACCGCCGAGCACGTCATCGACGGCCTCCTGCGGGAGGTGGAGGTATGAGCGCCAGCAAGCTCAACGGCCAGCGCATGCGCGTGGTCCTCCACGGCGGCGAGGCGGACACGGCCCAGCGGGTGGAGACCCTCACCGCGTTGCTGGAGGGCGGGCACGGGGTCACGTGCACGGACACCGAGCCGACGGACTCCCCGGAGCACGTCACGGCGCGCTTCGACGAAGCTCCGTCGACGATCTCCGAGAGGATCGAGGGCCACCTGACAGGTCACGGGCACAGACAACCGGACCACTGGAAGCCCTGGTTCCCGGTCATCGACTACGACCGCTGCACCAACTGCATGCAGTGCCTCACGTTCTGCCTGTTCGACGTGTACGGGGTCAAGGGAGAGACCATCGACGTGGCCACGGAGGCGAACTGCAAGACGGATTGCCCCGCCTGCTCCCGGGTCTGCCCGGAGGCCGCCATCATGTTCCCCAAGTACAAGAAGGGGCCCATCAACGGCGACGTGGTCCGTCCGGAGGACGTGCAGAGCGAGGCCATGAAGGTGGACATCTCGGCCCTCCTGGGCGGGGACCTGTACGCCTCCCTCCGCGACCGCAGCACCGCCGCGCGAGAGCGCTTCTCCACGGAGCGGGATGAGTCGAAGGCGTTGCTGGAACGCAAGCGATGCCTCAACAAGTTGAAGAAGGACCTGGACATCCCGGACGAGGTCCTCATGACCCTGCCCTCCGCGGGGGACATCGAAGATCGCGCCCGGCGGGCCAGGGAGAAGGCCAAGCGGCGTGATGAGCGCTCCCAGTCCGTGAAGGACCAGCGCAGGCCGAGCCAGGAGGAGTGGGACATCTGATGGTCGTGACAGCCCCCCCAGAGGTCAGGCAGGTCGCCGAGCCGGTCCCGTCGCAGACGACCCGGTTCCCCATCGTCAAGCTCGGCTGGCGCATGTGGCGCACCACCAACTCCCGGCTCATGTGGAAGTTCGCGTGGAACTTCGGCTTCAAGGGCATGATGTCCGTGCAGAAGTTCAAGAAGCGGCTGAAGCGCGGTCAGGTGTTCCCGCCGTTCCTGTTCATCTCGGTCACCAGCAAGTGCAACCTGCGGTGCCAGGGGTGCTGGGTGGACGTGGACAAGCCGCAGGCCAACATCCCGTTCGAGGACCTGGACCGGTTGATCCGGAACGCCAAGAAGCACGGCAACCGCTTCTTCGGCATCCTCGGCGGCGAGCCGTTCCTCTACCCGGACCTCTACCGGGTGCTCGAAGCGCACCCGGACTGCTACTTCCAGATCTTCACCAACGGGCAGTTCATCGACGACGAGGCCGTGGCGAGGCTCAAGAAGGCGGGCAACGCCTCCCCCCTCATCAGCATCGAGGGCACCGAGATCGTCAGCGATCAACGACGGGGCGGGAAGCGCGTGCTGGAGCGCACGCTCCAGGGCATCGAGGCCAGCGTCCGCGGCGGGCTGATCACGGGCGTCGCCACCAGCGTGTGCCAGACCAACTACAAGGACCTGGTCAACGACTCCTGGGTCGATCGCCTGATCGCCCTCGGGGTCCACTATGCGTGGTTCCACACCTACCGGGTGGTGGGCCCCCAACCCAACCCCGACCTGGCCCTGACCCCCGAACAGGTGGTGGACACCCGGCGGTTCGTGGTCCGCATGCGCAACGAGAAGCCCATCGCCTTCGTGGACGCCTACTGGGACGACCGCGGCCAGGCTCTGTGCCCCGCCGCCGTGGGCATCAGCCACCACATCAGCCCTTACGGGGACATCGAGCCCTGCCCGATCATCCAGTTCGCCAACGAGACCATCACGGACAACGACGGCGATCTGTTCGAGACCATGACCAACTCGCCGCTCCTCTCCGACTTCCGGAAGACCGCCGCCGACGCCACGCGCGGCTGCATCGTCCTGGAACGGCCGGACCTGCTGAAGGAGGTCGTGCAGCGTCACGGGGCCCGTGACACCACCCAGCGCGGCGCCGCCATGCCCGAGCTGGAGGCCCTGGACTCCCGGAGCAGCCAGCACCAACCCGGACAGGAGGTGCCCGAGAAGCACTGGCTGTATCGTTTCGCCAAGAAGCACTGGTTCTTTGGATTCGGAGCCTACACCTGACCGCCCCCGAACATCAAAACGCCGTCCCGGACCTGGCGCTGCCCGCCAAGGTCCCGCAGCAGCTGTACCGCCCGGCCCAGTCCAACATCCCCAACGAGCGGGCCGAGCGTGACCGCATCAAGAAGCTGGTGACCGAACACGTCGCCGCCGCCGGGCTCGTTCCGCCCATGCCCATGGACGAGCTGCGGGAGCACGCCGCGGAGCTGCGGGAGATCGCGGGTCTGGACCCGGTCTACGACGACTACGTGGCGGTGCTGCTCAACAACGAGTCCTGGCGCGACACCCTGGCCCGCATCCCCTACGACCGCCGCCTGCTGCTGATCCCCAAGTGCCTACGGGTGGAGGAGCACTGCCCCGCGCCCTTCGACGAGTTCGGGCTGCTGTGCAAGGAGTGCGGGCTGTGCTCCATCCAGGACTTCACCATCGAGGCTGAACGCCTGGGCTACGCGGTGCTGGTGGCGGAGGGGTCCGCCATCGTCCGCTCCATGATCGAGACCGGGAAGATCGAGGCCGTGGTGGGGGTGTCCTGCCTCAACGTCCTCGAGAAGAGCTTCCCTCACATGGAGGCGGCGGCGGTGCCCGGCATCGCCATCCCGCTGCTCCAGGACGACTGCATCAACTGCACCGTGGACCTTGACTGGGTCTGGGACGTGATCCACCTCTCCGCCGCCGACCAGACCTACAGGCTGGACCTGGACGGCCTCAAGGAAGAGGTCCAGGGTTGGTTCGACCGCCCTGCACTCGAACGGACCATGGGGGCGCCACAGGACCCCACCGCGGAGCTGGCGGTGGATTGGATGTCCCGGGCAGGCAACCGCTGGCGCCCCTATCTCGCGACCTGCGTCCATGTGGCCCTGACCTGCGACGGCCTGGACACGGAGCCCGAGTTCACGGAAGACCTCGAGAAGCTCGCCGTGGCCATCGAGTGCTTCCACAAGGCCTCCCTCATCCACGACGACATCGAAGACGGTGACCGCAAGCGGTACGGCAAGCCGACCCTGCACGCGGAGCACGGAGACGCGGTCGCCATCAACGTGGGCGACCTGCTCCTCGGCGAGGGCTACCGGCTGATCAGCGAGCTCTCCGAAGCGGTCCCCGCGGAGACCCGCGTCCGCATGCTGCGGCTGGCCGCGGAAGGACACGTGACCCTCAGCCGGGGTCAGGGGCGGGAGCTCGCATGGGCCCGGGACCCGGACCCCCTCAACTCCGTGGATGTGCTACGCATCTTCCGCGAGAAGACCGCCCCCGCCTTCGACGCGGCCCTGCGCCTCGGAGCCCACCTGGCGGGCGCCAGGGACGAGGTCCACGAGGTCCTGAGCACGTACTCCGAGTCCATCGGCATCGCCTACCAGATCAAGGACGACCTGGAGGACTTCACGGGGCAGGGCGACTCCAACGACCTCAGGGACCTGCGCCCCTCCCTGCTGCTCGCCATCGCGCTCAAGCGCGCACGCGAAGGCGACGAACGTGGCGTCGTGGAGTCCCTGTGGCGCAAGCAGACCTGCTACGAAGACGTCCGGGAGGTCTTCGATACCCTGCTCCTGGAGCGAGGAGTGGTCGAGAAGGCCGTGGAGTTGAAGGGGGCCTACGAGGAGCAGGCGGTCCGCGCCCTGCGGTTCCTCGACAACGCCACCCTGAAGGGGATGCTGCGCCGCGTCGTGGGGAAGATCTTCCCCCGGACCCTGATCGAGGGGTACTGCAGTGAGTTTGAGGCTCGAAATGCTGCAGGTGGCGAGGCTCGCGCCACGCCACCTGCGTGACGCCGTCGACCCGATCCGTTCGTTCCTGCTGTCGCAGCTGAACGCTGACGGGGGCGGCAAGGACCGGGCCGGCGTCAGCGACCTCTACTACACCGTCTTCGTGCTCGAAGGTCTCATGGCCTTGCAGGCGGAGGTGCCCACGGAGGAGGTCACGCGCTTCCTCGAACCCTTCGCAGACGGCGGCGACCTGGACCTCGTGCACCTCTGCTGCCTGGCCCGCTGCTGGGCCGCCGTGCCCGGGGACGCGCCCGCGGGCATCGCCGCCAACATCGAACGGTTCAGGAGCGCTGACGGCGGGTACGCCCCGGAGCCCGGCGTCGAGTCGGGCACCGTGTACCACGGGTTCATGTGCGCAGCGGCCCACCAGGACCTGGGCGGCGTCGCCCCTGACTTAGGCGCCGTGGCAGACGGCATGGAGCGCCTGCGCACCCCCGGCGAAGCATGGGCCGTCACCACCGTGTCCGCCGCCGCCATGACCATGCTGCGCTACGTGGGCCGCCCCATCCCCCACGAAGCCGTGGCCTGGATGCTGGAGCGTCGCCACCCTCAAGGAGGCTTCGTCGCCGTGCCGGACGCCCCCATGCCGGACCTGCTCTCCACCGCCACGGCCCTGCACGCCCTGGCCGGGGCTCACGTGGACCTGACGCCCCTGGAGCACGAGTGCCTGGACTTCATGGACACCCTGTGGACCGGGCGAGGATTCTGCGGCAACTGGGCTGATGACGTGGTCGACGCGGAGTACACGTACTACGGTCTCCTGTCCATCGGGCATCTGAGCGTCTGAGCACCGCGGCCCAGACGCCCCGCCCCTGCACCAACCGCCCATGAGCGATTCGTTCCTCGACAACGCCCGCGCCACCCTGCTTCAACACCTGACGGAGCAAGGTGTGTTCGCCGGCCAGCTCTCCTCCAGCGCCCTGTCCACCGCCACCGCCTCCCTGGCCCTGGCCCTGACGGAAGACCCGGAGGCTCTTGCGCTGGCCCGGAGCGCGCGCCGCTGGCTGGCCCGACACCAGAACCCGGACGGGGGCTGGGGTGACACCACGGACAGCCCCACCAACGTCAGCACCACGGTGCTGTGCTGGGCCGCCCTCAACGGCGACGAGGAGCGAGAGGCCGCTGCCGCCGCCGAAGCCTGGCTCGAGCGAACGTGCGGCGGGCTGACCCCGGAGGTCATTGCCGGGGCAATCCGGGCCCGCTACGGCAAGGACCAGACGTTCTCCGTCCCCATCCTGTTGGCGAGCGCCATCAGTGGACGCCTGGGGGACGACGGGTGGCGTCTCGTACCGCCGCTCCCATTTGAACTGGCGGTCCTCCCCCATGGCTTCTTCAAGCTCTTGAACCTGCGGATGGTCAGCTACGCCCTACCCGCCCTCATCGCCGTGGGTCAGGCCATTCACTTCCATCGCGGCGGACGCAACCCGCTGCGCCTCCTCGCTCGCAAGCGCACCCTCGAGGTGCTGAACAAGATCCAGCCGGAGTCCGGCGGGTTCCTGGAGGCGGCGCCCCTCACCAGCTTCGTGTCCATGAGCCTGCTGTCCATGGGGCTCAGCGATCATCCCGTGACCCGGCGGTGCATCCACTTCCTCAAGGAGACCGTGCGCGAGGACGGGAGCTGGCCCATCGACACCAACCTGGACACCTGGACCACCACCCTCGCGGTCAACGCTCTCGGAGATGGCGCAGCGGACAGCACCACCCGCTGGCTGGTGGAACAGCAGTACACCTCCGTGCACCCCTACACCATGGCGGACCCGGGAGGATGGGCGTGGACCGACCTCCCCGGGGGCGTGCCGGACGCGGACGATACGTCGGGAGCGTTGCTGGCCCTGCGCGTCCTCGCGCCGGACAACACCACCGCCGCCGCCGCAGGGGTCCGCTGGTTGCTCAGCCTGCAGAACCGGGACGGGGGCATCCCCACCTTCTGCAAGGGATGGGGCAAGCTCCCCTTCGACCAGAGCTGTCCCGACATCACCGCCCACGCCCTGCGCGCGTGGGCTGCGTGGGTCCATGCGCTACCGGAGCTGGAGCAGGTCATCCGACGCACCTCCCAGAGAGCCCTGGCCTACCTGGCCGGGTGTCAGAAGACAGACGGCTCCTGGGTCCCGCTCTGGTTCGGCAACCAGCAGGCACCGGATGAGGAGAACCCTCTCTACGGCACCACCCGGGTGCTGCTGGCCGGGGACGCCCTGCCCCCGGAAGTGCGCCGCCGAGCCATGGACTGGCTGCTGAAGGCACAGGGCGATGACGGCGGCTTCGGCGCCGCCGCCGGGGTCCCCCCTTCCATCGAGGAGACGGCGTTGGCGGTGGAGGCCCTGGACGGTGAACCGGACGCGCAGGCCAGGGCGGTGGCGTGGTTGCAGCAGGCCACGGACAACGGCACCCGCTTCCCGCCCTCCCCCATCGGGCTCTACTTCGCCAAGCTGTGGTATTCCGAGCGGCTGTACCCGATCATCTTCACCGTGTCCGCTCTCCAACGCGCAAAGGCCCAGGCGTGATCTACCTCGACTACAACGCGACCACTCCCCTGGACCCCCGAGCCCTGGCGGCCATGCTCCCGTACCTGCAAGGAGCGTTTGGCAACGCGGCCAGCAGGAATCACCGCCTCGGGTGCGAGGCGGCGCAAGCGGTGGAGCAGGCTCGAAGCCAGGTGGCGTCCCTGATCGCGGCGGACCCCCGGGAGATCGTCTGGACGTCGGGAGCAACGGAGTCCAACAACCTGGCCATCAAGGGCCTGAGCGCCTGCCCGGCCTACGCCGGCAAACGTCATCTCATCACGGCGCTGACGGAGCACCACGCGGTCCTCGACCCGTGCCGCGCCCTGGAGTCTCAGGGGTACGAGGTCACCTACCTGACGGTGGACTCGCAAGGTCGCATCGACCTGGAGGCGTTGCGAGGAGCGATCCGGGACGACACCCTCCTGGTCTCCATCATGCACGCCAACAACGAGACCGGCGTCCTCCACCCGCTGGCGGAGATCAGCGCCCTTTGCGGCGAAGCGGGGGTGCTGCTGCACACGGACGCGGCCCAGTCCCTGGGCAAGGAACCGGTGGACGTGGACGCCATGGGGGTCCACCTGATGAGCCTGTCGGCGCACAAGATCTACGGCCCCAAGGGAGTGGGGGCGCTCTACGTCCGCCGTCGTGATCCCCGCGTCAGACTCGAGCCGCTCATTCACGGAGGCGGGCACGAAGGCGGACGCCGCTCCGGGACCCTCAACGTCCCGGGCATCGTCGGGTTCGGCGCCGCCGCACAACTCTGCGGTGAGCAGCTCCCCGGCGAGAAGACCCGCATCGCCGCCCTCCGCGATGCGCTCCAAGACCGACTCCAGAACGTCATCAGCTCCTGCGTCGTCAACGGCGGCGGAGCGCCGCGGCTGGCGGGCACCCTCAACGTCAGCTTCCCCGACGTGGAAGCGGACAAGCTCCTCGCCGGGTTGTCGGAGCTCTGCGCCTCCACGGCGTCGGCCTGCACCAGCGCCGCCGTGCAACCCAGCCACGTTCTCGGAGCCATGGGTCTGGATGACGGGCTCATCGCGGGGAGCATGCGCCTGTCGGCGGGGCGCTTCACCACGCCGGATGAGATCCAGAAAGCGGCGGACATGCTCATCACCGCCACCGGAAACGGATGACGCTCTTGCGCCCGGCTACGCCAGAATGCGAAGCTGGTGTTCGGGGGAACTACACATGATGAGAGCGCCTTGCGTCGTCCTGATTCTCGTCGCCGCGGCAGCGGCGCAGTCCGGTCCGTGCTCCTGGTCCGTCGTGTCCTCGGCACCCTTCGGCCTCAATGACAACGTGGACAGGCTCCGAGTCCTGGACGACGGGTCTGGAGCGGCCCTCTACGCGCTGGGCGCCTTCCTCTCCATCAGCGCACCGGTGGTGAAGTGGGACGGGACGACCTGGACCCCCATGCCCGTGGGCACCGCCGGCGGCGGCGCCACGGACATCACGGTCTTCGACGACGGCTCGGGGCCGGCGCTCTACATCTCCACCATAGCGGCGCCGGGTGCCAGCTCCGTGCTGCGCTGGAATGGCTCGGCTTGGGTGGACCCTCCGGGGGGAGGCCCGAGCGGCAGCAACATGCGCGCTCTGGCGGTGATCGACTACGGCAACGGGCCGAGACTGATGGCCGCAGGGATCTTCGACGGCGGGATCCATGAGTACGACGGGATCTCCTGGGTCGTCCGCGACACCGTGTCCGTCCCCAGCGGATGCACTCCCTCCATCGAGGCCCTGCACACCTGGGACTACGGCACGGGGCCGGGCCTCTACGTGGCGGGGACGTTCGACACCGTCGGCGGCAACATCCCCACCAACTCCATCGCTCGCTGGTCTCCCAACGGCTGGGAGACCTTCGCCAGCGGGATCCCACCGGACATGCCCTGCGGCGGGTCCACCCTGCGCACACTCGAGATCTACGACTCCGGACTGGGCCCTCAGCTATACGCCGGCGGGTTCTTCAACACCGTGGGCACGTCCCTGTCCTCCTACGGCATCACCACCGGTTGGTCCCAGGTAGGCAACGGGTTCTCTCCCGCGGTGGGTTGCGGAGTGGTCCTCGTACAGGACATGGAGGTCTTCGACGACGGCGGCGGACCGGCCCTCTACGCGGCGGGACGCTTCACCGCCGGCCCGGGGACCGCCTTCGTCTCGAAGTGGGACGGCACCTCATGGACAGGGCTCGGAGCGGGTGTGGGCTCACCGACGTGCCTCGGCACCGCCAAGTCCCTGGCGGTGTTCGACGACGGCAACGGACCGGCGCTGTACGTCGCCAGCAACCCGCTGACCGGGATCGCCGGCACCACCCAGGTGTTCGCACGCTACGGGTGCAGCCCCGGGCCGGCGGTGCAGCTGAGCCAACCGGGACCGGGCTCGCCGGTCTGGATCAGCAACAGCAACCTCACTCCGGGGAAGCTCTACCGGAACGTCTTCTCCGACTCCTGCTCCGGCCCGGTGGGCTCCGGCGGCTTCTTCGGGCTCTGCTACGGCGACGGGTCCCTGCTGCTGATGCAGGCCACCATCCCGCCCGGGACGCCGCCGTTCAACTGGTTCGCCACCGCCTCCACGGCCCAGTTCGGCCCCTTCGTCATGCCCCCGTCGGCGGCCCTGGACGCGATCTGCGCAGAGATATCGGGGGGGACCGTGGTAGACGTGGGCACCGTCACCCGCATCATCGTGCAGTGAGGTCCGCCGGGGGACGTTGACCTAGAACAGGTCCCCCGGAGCCACCTCGATCTGCGCGTCCACGTCCTCGGGGATGGCCACCGCCTGGAGCCCGTCCCCTTCCGGGTTCTTGGCCACGCACACGGCGGTGACGTTGCCCCGGGCCACCTCCTCCCGGTTCTTGCGGAAGATCACCTCGTAGGTGATGGAGCGCCGCCCGCGGGACTTCACCAGCAGGTGCATGTCCACCACGTCGTCCTTGGTGAGGGGCTTCATGAATCGGCACGAAGCCTCGCCCCGGGCCCAGCCCAGGATGCCCTCCTCATCGCCGACGTGCACGTCCAGACCCAGGGACCGGAAGAACGCGTGCTCGATCTCCTCCATGTAGCAGAAGTAGTTGGAGAAGTGGAGGATGCCCGCCATGTCCGTCTCGGCGAAGGCGACCCGGCGTTCCATCTTGAAGTCGTAAGCCATGATCACACTCAGGCGTAGCGAGCGCCGCGGTGCTCGTCCTTGAAGAACCCGTGCAGGAGGCCGTCCACCTGCAGCAATCCCGGCCGCGTGAGGGTAACCCGATCTTCGCCGAGCGTCAGCAGGCCGTCCGCCTCCGCAGCGTCCCACGTCGCCTGGAACCGGTCTCCAATGTCGACCCCGAACTTGGTGCTGAAGTAGGACATCCGGACCTCCCCCAGCTTGAGCTGCAACACCAGCTCCCGGATGAGGCGCTCTTCGTCGTCGAGGGACAAGGCCCGATGGAGGGGCAGCTCCCCACCATCCAGGGTGGCCACGTAGGAGTCCAGGTGGTGGTCGTTCTGGAAGTGGACCCCGTTCAGGTGAGAGAAGGACGCCACCCCGAGCCCCAGCATGTCGGCGCCGTGCCAGAGGTTGTCCCGGTAGAGGAAGCCGACGCTGTCGTCCTTGACCGCCGTGTAGGCGCTGCCGATCCGATAGCCGTCCTCTTCCAGCGCGGCGAACGCCTCGGCCACCCACCGACGCTTGGTGCTCCAGTCCGCCACCGGCGCCACCTCCTCACCGCCGTCCTTCATACGCTCGTACACGGTCGTGTTGTACGGGATCTCCATCTGATAGATGGTGACCGCCTCCGGAGCCATGGCCCGGATCTTGCGCACGCAGTCCTTCCAGTTGTCCTCCGTCTCTCCCACCATGCCCGCGATGAGGTCGACGTTGATCTGATTGAACCCCGCGGCACGGGCGTCGCCGTAGGCGACGTCGATCTCCTTGGCCCGGTGGGCGCGGTTGTTGAGCTCGAGGATGCGCGGGTCGAAGTTCTCGACCCCGAGGCTCAGGCGGGTCACGCCGAGCTCGTGCAGGGTCTGGATCTTCTCCGTGTCCAGGGTCCCGGGTTCACACTCGAAGGTGACCTCTTCCACGTCGTCCCAGGGGAAGCAGCGACGGAGCCCATCGAACAGGAACCGGAGATCCTCCGCGGACAGGAAGGACGGCGTGCCGCCGCCGAAGTAAACGAAGCGCGGTCGTCGGCCGGCGATGGCGGCTCGCTGGCCGTAGAGCTCCATCTCGCAGATCACCGCCTCCAGGTATCGGGTGACGTCCTTCGCCTCCCGCCCGGTGTAGACGCGGAAGTAGCAAAAGTCACACCGGCGGCGGCAAAACGGCACATGGACGTAGACTCCAAGAGGCGTGTCCTCGTCGGGCCGCTGATCGAGCAACCGCTGAACTTCCGGAATCCGATCCGGCCGCCAGAACGAAAAAGGCGGATAGTTGGAGACGAAGTAATTCCCTACGGTCGTCTCCTCCGCGCCGTCTGACGAAGGCGTGGAGGCGGGATCACGGATGTTGTCGTCCTTGTTCATGACTTGCCCGAAAGCCACCGTGATCGTACGGTTCCGCTCCCCAACCCTCAACGAACAGCCAAGGTGACTGCCAGCAGCGATGTGATCATCATCGGGGGCGGGCCCGCCGGCTCGGTGGCCGGCGCCCTCCTCGCACGCGCGGGCTACCAGGTGGAGCTCCTGGAAGCCCAGGGGTTCCCGCGTTTCCACGTGGGCGAGTCCCTCATCCCCGCGGTCAACCTGACTCTCGAACGCCTGGGGGTCCTCGATCGCATGGACGCCATGGGCTATCCGAGGAAGTTCGGCGTCCAGTTCTACTCCCCCAAGGGCCCCGGGCGGCCGTTCTACTTCTCCGAGGCCACGGACGAGCGCATGCACCAGACGTGGCAGGTGATGCGGAGCACCTTCGACGCCATGCTCATGGACGTGGCCGTGGACGACGGCGTCAACGTCCGCATGGGAACCCGGGCGGTGGACGCCATCCGCGATGGTGACGCGGTCACCGGGGTCAAGGTCGCGGACGAAGGGGACGTGAAGCAGGACCTCCACGCCCGCGTCGTCATCGACGCGTCCGGACAGAGCGGCGTCGTGGCCAAGCGCATGAGCCAACGTCTCGGCGTGTCCGACCTGGAGAACCTGGCGGTGTTCGCCCACTATCGCGGCGTCCGCCTGGACGAGGGCATCGACGCCGGGTCCACGCTCATCTTCCGTCTCGATACCAAGGACTGGATCTGGTTCATCCCGTTGCCGGGTGACCTGGTGAGCATCGGCCTCGTGGCCCCCTCCAAGTCCATCTGGAACTACGGCGACGATCCCGAACGCGTCATCGAAGCCTCCATCGCCAGGTGCCCGCACCTGCAGGAGCGGCTGGAGTCCGCCTCCCGGGTCACCGACGTCCACGTGGCGCGGGACTTCTCCTACGTCTCGGCCAAGGACGGCGGCGACGGCTGGCTCCTCACCGGCGACGCGCTGGGCTTCATCGACCCCGTCTACTCCTCAGGCCTGTTCCTGGCGGTGCACTCCGCGGAGCTGGCGGCGGACGCCGTCATGGAAGCGTTCGAGACCGGGAGCGCCCCGCGATTCAGCGGCTACGCGGCCAACTACCGCACCGCCTGGGACCGCTTCCTGACCATCGTCCGGGCCTACTACGACGAGGACTTCCACTTCGGCCCCGTCGCCAGCAACGAGCAGAATCGCCAGGGGCTGGTGGACATCCTCACGGGAGACGTGGGGACCCCCTTCGCGGCCCAGGTGGCGAGGGAGATCTCAACCACCATGGGCGGTTAGACTGCGGGCATGATCCGCACCCGCTGTCTGCTCGTGGCCAGCCTGCTGGCCGTCGTCCTCCCCGCCCAGGACTGGCCCCAGTGGCGCGGTCCTCACTTCAACGGCTCCGCGGAAGCCAAGGGCCTCCCGGAGAAGTTCTCCCCTTCCGAGAACGTGAGGTGGGCCACCACCCTGCCCGGCCCCGGGGCCTGCACTCCCATCGTCATCGGCGACCGGATCTTCCTGAGCGCCGTCAACACGGAGGAGAAGAAGCTGCTCGCCCTGTGCCTCAACCGGAGCGACGGCAAGATCCTCTGGTCCCGGGACGCGGGGGGCAAGGGCAACGGCGAGATCGCGCGGCACAACCGCAGCAACTTCGCGTCCCCGTCGCCGGTGTTCGACGGCGAGCGGGTCATCTTCTTCTACGGCAACGGCGACCTGGTCGCGTTCGATCCGCAGGGCGTCGAACTCTGGCGTCGCAACCTGCAGAAGGACTACGGCCGGTTCGCGTTCCAGTGGACCTTCTCCGCCAGCCCCACGCTCTGGGAAGGCAAGATGTTCCTGCCCATCCTGCAACGGGACGTCCCCGTGGGCAGGGGTCGCGAGGTCACGGCCGAACCCATCGGCTCGTTCCTCCTGGCCATGGACCCCGCCACCGGCAAGACCCTCTACAAGCACGACCGGCCCACCAAGGCCATCGTGGAGTCCCGCGAGTCCTACGCCACCCTCATCCCCCGAGTGGGCAAGGGCGGACGCAAGGAGTTGATCTGCATCGGCGGTGACTGCATCTCCGGACACGACCCCAAGAACGGCGACGAGCTGTGGCGCTGGGGCACCTGGAACGAGGGGCACCGGGAACGCTGGTGGCGCCTGGTCCCGACCCCGGTGTTCGGCGACGGCGTCGCCCTGGTCTGCGCTCCGAAGCGGGCGCCGGTCTACGCCGTCAAGCTGGACGGCGCGGGCATCCTGGACAAGTCGGCCGTAGCCTGGAAGAGCGGCGGGCGACCCAACCGCATCTCCAGCGACGTCCCCACCCCCGCCTTCGGAGGCGGCTGCTTCTACGTGCTCAGCGACGTGCGCAACGCCCTCACCAAGGTGAACGCCAGCTCCGGCGAGGTGGTCTGGGCCACGGAGCTGTCTCCGGACTACAAGTGGCGCGCGTCTCCCACGGTGGCGGACGGCAAGGTCTACTGCATGAACCACAACGGCCAGGTGGCCGTGGTCTCCGCCGACTCAGGCAAGGTCCTCCACATGGCCCAGATGGGCAACGAGGAGGACGATCACATCAGGGCGTCCGTCGTGGTGGCTCACGGGACGCTCCTCATCCGCACCAACGACAAGCTGTTCTGCGTCGGTCAGTAGGGCCCGAGGGCCCCACCGATCCGTCCGCGTCAGCTCCTCGTCAGGCTCAGAATCCCAGGACCCAGTCCAGGCCGTTGCTGGTCTCGTAGCTGGGCCCCACGTCCGAGCTGGGGTCCACGGTCAGCACCTGGAGGCGGACACGGGTGCCGGCCAGATCCGGGGGCAGGTTGAGGGTCGCCACGAGGCTCCAGTAGCCGTCCACGGTGAGAGTGAAGGGCTGGGCAACGAACGGGTTCGTCAGGTCCACGTAGACGGTGTAACCGAACGCCACCGGGTTCGTCACCGGCACATCGCTGATGGTCAGGAACCCGACGGATCCGGGGCGGCCGTCAGACAGCTGCATACCGACCTGACCGCCGATGACCGGATCGGTGGACTCGAAGAGGTTGGTGGTGCCGCCGAGAGAGCCAGCGGAGCCGATCAGGCTGACCTGGGCGGTCTGAGCGGAGAGTGGGACGACGACGAGGGAGAGGACGAGGACGAGAAGTGTGCGATTGGTCATGAGTGACTCCCACAGGAAGGCGCACCACCGCCAGTGCGTGGCTGCCGTCACTGCTGCTGAATTGAATGGGATACAACGAAGGGCAGTAGAGATGGGGATCTCACTGCACCTTTTGTATCGGCCAGTTCGGAGCGACGGCGAAGGACTTTTTTCGCTTTCCGGACACGGCAAGAACAAGCCGCGCAGGGCGCATTGGCTCAGCGGTCTTCGCCGCGTGCCCCGATGCGATACAGGTGGGTCTTGGTCCGCAGCACGAACCCGTCATCCACCACCGCCGGCGAAGCCATGAAACCGTCGTCCAGCCGGTTGGCCGCGAGCTTCTTGAAGACACGGCCCGGAGCGATGACCGCCGTCCCTCCCTGGCGATCGAAGAAGTAGAGGCGACCGTCAACGAACACGGGGGACGCGCTGTGCTCTCCCCCCACCCGTTCCCGCCAGGCCGTAGCGCCGGTCTTGGCGTCGAGGCACGACACCACCCCGCCGTTGCTGACGATGTACAGGTCCGGGCCCACCAGCAGCGGCGAGGGCATGGTGGGCACGCTGCGGGTGTGGGTCCACGCCACCACGTCCTCCGTCTTCACGTGTCCCGCGCCCTCCAGACGGACCGCGAGGAGCCGCGGGCGCACGTACCCGGTGTTCAGGTAGACCAGCCCGCCACCGAAGACGGGACGGGAGGACTGGGAGAACCCCTTGTGCCGCAGCCGCCACAGCTCCTTGCCCGTCCGCGGGTCGTAGACGAAGGTGCCCTCCGCCGCCGTGCTCACGAGGCGGGGCTCCCCGTCCAACGTCACCACGATCGGGGTCGTGTAGGCCTTGTGCATGTCCGTGTCCATGGCGGACAGGTCGAACGTCCGCGCGGTCTTCCAACGGGTCTCCCCGCTGCCCTTCTCGAGGGCGACCACGTACTGCACGTCGATGCCGTCCATATGGAGGATCAGCAGGTCTTCGAAGAGGAACGGCGACGATCCCGGCCCCTCCTTGTGGTCGCAGGGCAGGTCCCGGCGCGCCCAGACGGTCTCTCCCGTACCGGTGTCGAGACAGAAGGTGCCGTAGGACCCGAAGTGGAGGTAGACGCGCCCCTCCTCGATGACCGGTGACGGGGATGCGTAGCTGTTGAGGGCGTTCCGAGGAGCCGGTTCCTCGTTCTCCAGGAGCCGTCGTTGGTGAAGGACCGCCCCGGTGCGGAGGTCCAGCGCCATGACCCCCATGTGCTCCCCCTTCTCCGCCGCCGTGGTCACCCAGACCTTGCCACCCCAGACCACCGGCGAGGACCAGGCACGGCCAGGGACCGGGGTCTTCCAGCGGACGTTCTCCGCCTCGCTCCAACGCAACGGCACCCGCGCCTCCGGCGCATGACCGTCTCCCCGAGGCCCACGGAATTCCGGCCAACGAGCGGCCTGGGCGGCCAACAACGGGAGGACGGACACGAACACTGAAATGCGTGCGGCCATGAGCATCAACGCAGCTTACTCGGAGGACCGCACATAGGTGGTTCCTGACCGAACCGCTGGCGAAGGGCCACCACCTGACCGCGCCTTAGCACGAAATCCCAGCATGTCACGCGAATAACAGGAGTAGGCCAGCGACCGTCGGGCGGATAACCTACAGGGACATGGCAAGGCGAAAGAACCCAGCCGCGTTCGAGAAGAGCCGTCGCGAACGCGAGAAAAAGAAGAAGCGCAACGAGAAGATCGAACGTCGGCAGACCCGCGTCGACGGTGAAGGCGAGCCGGAGCCGGACGATCCCATCGACGGGCTCTTTCCCGCAGAGATGCTCGACGAGGAAGAGGAGCCCGAAGAGGACCCGGACGCCCCTTCCGCAGAGCCGGAAGCCTAGTCCCCGCCCCCGACCGAGATGACGTGGTGGTCCGTCCGCAGGTACAGGACGCCGTCCGCCACCGCCGGGCTCGCGGATGCCGGCTCACCCAGGCCCACCTTGCCGAGCAGCTCGAACCGGTCCCGGGCCGCGATGACGAACAGCTCGCCGGACCGGCTCACGGCGTAGATCCGGTCCCCGACGCAGATCGGTGACCCGTAGAACGAAGCCTCAAGCCGGGACCGCCAGACCAGCTCACCGTCAGCGGCCTTCAGGCAGCTCACCACGCCGCCGTCGCTGAAGATGTAGAACCGCTCGCCCACGCCCAGCGGGCCCGGGACGTAACTCAGGGCCCGCCGAGGGGAATACAGCTTCTGCGGCGACTCACCGTCGCCCGCCGCGGGCAGCCGCAGGGCCAGGCTCTGCTTACCGCCGCCGCCGGTACCTGCGCAGGCCAGCAGCACGCCGTCGGCGATGGCCGGGACCCCGACACACCGCTGGTCCTTGAAGACCGGCCCGGTCTCCCAGTTGAGGGACCCGGTCTTCGGGTTCAGGCTCGTCACCCCGTGAGAGGTGCTGGAGAGGATGATCTCCGTCTCTTCTCCCTGACCGCGAACGAGGGGGGTGGCGTAGGACGCGGTGCTCGACTTCCGGTCATGCTTCCATCGCACCTCGCCGGTGGCCCGGTCCAGTCCCATGATGAAGCTCGGCCGCTTCTCGTTGTCGTTGCAGACGATCATCGTGTCTGCGACGACCACCGGCGACACGCCGCTCCCGTGCTGCGCCTTGAAGCCGCCCACCTCTCGCCGCCAGACGGGCACGCCCTCATGATCCACGGCCGCGGCGATGAGCGTCTCTCCGCTGGACCACAGGAGATAGACCCTGTCCTGGTCCACCGCCGGAGTGGAAGAGGCGAAGCTGTTGAACCGATGTTGCGGATGGGGAGAGAAGCCTCGCTCGAGCCGCCAACGCTCCTTCCCCGTCTTGGTGTCCACGCAGACGAGGAAGCGCTTGCCCCGCTCCTCCCCCTCGCAGGTGACGAACAGGAGTCCCTTCCAGGTGACCGGTGACGAATGCCCCTTCCCGGGCAAACGCAGCTTCCAGTTGACCTCCTGCAAGTCGAAGGTGACGGGGATGTCGCTCCCCTTCCCCAGACCCAGGCCCCGGTCTCCGCGGAAGCGGGTCCAGTCCTGAGCCGACAGGACGTGGGCGGAGAGGATCAGGACCGCGGCGAGTCGAGTCGACATGATGAGGAGCCTCCTGGCGCGGACGAATCGGACCACCGTGTCCTGGCCACGCGCCGGGTTGGTCCGCTCGGAGTATTGTAGGAGAAGCGGCGCCGGACCGGCCGCCGCGTCGTGCTCATGTCGCGCACAAGACTGATGACCGCCCTCCTCCTGGTCTGGTTCGGGACCGTGGCCGCCTCCAACGGTATCCGGCGCAATCTGGACATGAGCGCTGAGGCCGGCGGCGAGCGCCTGATGGCGGACTGCTTCAATCTCGTCCTCAAGCTGCCCGAAGAATCCTGGGTGATCGTGGTCCTGCCGGCGGAGCACGAACGGTTCCGGAGCAAGATCGCCGAGGACAGCGCCCGGTACCTGGCTCCTCGCCGCGTGGATGTGTTCTTCGGCGCCATCCCCCCCGAGCTGCGGGAGTTCCGGCCGCCGCCGCAATGGCGCGGTCGTCCGGCATTCCTGATCCTCCCCGACTTCGCGGACAGCCCGTTCGACGGCTCCCGGCTGGAGACCTTCCGGACCCTGGGCTCGCTCACCGCATCGAGGATTCGCTGGCCATGACCCTCCCCTCCTGGTCCTCCATCCTCGCCCTGCTGCAGATCCTCCTGGTGGGATACGGGACGTGCCTGCTCTGCCGCTTCAAGCCGTCCTCCCTTGGACTCCGCGGGCTCGCCGTGGTGTGGACGGGAGGGACCCTCGTGGTCGGTCTGGTGCTCCTCTGGGCGGGGCTGATGGAGTCTCTCCAGCTGGCCGTCTGGATGGTGGGAGGCCTGAGCGTCCTCTCCCTGGCAGGCGCCGTGACCCTGTCCTGGTTACGCCGGGCTCATCCCTCACCACCGAGCCCCCTGGGGAGCCCCGTCCTCGTCGGGACGCTGATGATCGTCGCCGCCTGGCTCGTGGTGGGCTGGGCCCAGTTCAACGAGGTGCCCCTGAGGGGTGACGAGAAGGACATCTGGGCGGCCCGCGCCGAGCTGGCGCGCGAGGCGGGAGGTTTCGGCGAGGAGTACAGGGAGGCGCTGCACCCGCGCCGCGCGCTGGTGTATCACCCGGACTATCCGGCCCTCAATCCGCTGCTGCTCCTTTGGATGTCCGTGAGCGGCGGTGAGGACGTCGGCACCCAGGTGAGGTGGCCGATCCAGCTGTTCGACCTGTGCGCCCTCCTCTATCTGGCCGGGGTCCTCCGACGAACCCTGCGACCGGGACCGACGGCGCTGCTGACGGCGGGGGCCTTCCTGACCACCTGGTACCTGCTCCCCACCTGCGGCGCGGACCGCATGGTGGCCCTGGGCGCCCTCATGGCGACGGACGGGGCGGTGTGCGTCCTCACCGGCCGCGAACGCGGGAGGGCGCCCCTGTGCTCGGGGCTGCTGCTCATGGCGGCGTCCAAACACGAAGGCACGGCCCTGGCCATCGTCCTGGTGCTGGCCATGGTCATCGCCCAGTTGGTCGCGCGGCCGCGTCCCCGACCCTCCCCCGGTTCCGCGGGTGCCATCACCGTGGCGTTCCTGCTGACCGCCGCAGTGGTGGCGGGGACATGGCAGTGGAATCAGGCCTCGGGCATCGAGAACGACCTGGTCCAGAGCACCAGGCAGTCCACCGGTCCGTCACCCGTCTCCATGGCGGCGGGGCGGGCAGGCCTCCTGCTGAGACGGTTCGCCGGTGGCTTCCTGCTGAGCGCCGAGAGTTCCGCCCTGTTGCTCCTGCTGGCCGTCACCGCCACCGCCGTCGCCATCAGGGAGTGGCGGCGAACGGACGTGCTGCTCCCGGCCCTGGTGGCCCTGGGTGGAACCGCGGCCTTCTTGCTGGTGTTCGCCATGACCCCCCGGCGCATGGAGTGGCACTGGGATACGGCAGGCAGCCGCGTCCTGTCCCAGCTCAACCTGGTGGCCGCCGCCTGGGCCGGAGCGGCCCTCGCCCGTGCCGGGCTGGCGCGCAGCGATTAGCGGCGAAGGACGCTGTACTTGAAGATGCACCAGACGGCCCGCATGCCGTCCACCCAACCGATCTTCTTGCCCTCCCGGACGGTCCGACCGTAGTACGAGATGGGCACCTCGGTCACGCGACACTTCATGCGAGCGATCCGCGCCGTCAGCTCCGGCTCGACCCCGAAGCGGTTCTCCTTGATCTCCAACCGGTCCACCACGTCCCGACGGAACGCCTTGTAGCACGTCTCCATGTCGGTCAGCCGCAGCCCGGTGAACAGGTTGGAGAGCATCGTGAGGAAGCGGTTGGCGGCGTAGTGAAGGGCCGTGGGGGTGCGGTCGGAGCCGCTGCGGGCGAATCGGGAACCGTAGACCACGTCCGCCTCACCGCCGCGGATCGGCGCGAGGATGACGTCGTAGTCCGCCGGGTCGTACTCCAGGTCCGCGTCCTGGATGATGACCATCTCACCGGTGACCGCCGCGAACCCCGTGCGCAGGGCCGCCCCCTTGCCGCGGTTGCCGTCGTGGCGGCACACGACGATGCGGTCGCGTTCCTCCAGCTCCATCAGCTTGTCCGGCGTCCCGTCCGTTGACCCGTCATCGACGATGACCAGCTCGGCGTCCGGCGCCGACGCACGCACCCGATCAACGATGGACTCGATGGTCGCGTCCTCGTTGTAGACGGGCATGACGACAGACAGGCTCACGCGGCTGGTCCCTCCCATGGGCTGCAAGTGGCGGCATTGTAGTACGATCCCCGCCGGGGGCGCTCGCCCTCCCTCTTGACGCATGCGCGCCCTCATCCGATCGCGGTCCACCGAGCTGCTCGTCACCGTCTGGTTGATCGCCGTGGCGGTCCTCAGCATGACCGCACGCCCGGACCCCCTGAGCCGTGTCGTCCTCGACCTCCCGGAGGCGGACCGCGCCCAGCGCGCGGTGCTGTTCCGCGCCCTCACCCTCGCCCGCACGACCCCCACGGAGACCCGGGTCATCCTGCTGCTCCCGGACTCCTACGAGCAGCTCGACCTCGACATCCCTGGCGACTTCCACACCCGAATGTGGCCCCGGAAGACGGCGGTCTTCTTCGGCGGCCTCCCCCAGACCCCGGCGGAGTTCCGCGACAACGTGGAGCCGAAGGAGCGCATCCCGACCTTCCTCGTCATGCCCGAGGAGATCGCGGACCAGACCGACCGGGAGCACCTGGACCCATGGGGCGACGACGATGACGTGGTCTGCTACCAGCTGGACTGGGGTGACCTGACACCGGGAGCGACCGGAACCGAGGAGCCGGACCATGACGCCTCCGGGCTCGCCCGCGTCCTCAACTCCCCCTGGTGGTCGCTGATCCAGGTCCTGGTCATCGGGTCCGCCGCCGCGCTCATGCTGCGCTGCGGGGTCCACGGCTTCGGGCTCCGCGGAGTGGCCCTGGCCTGGGTCCTGGGGACCCTGGTGGTGGCGTTGGTGGTGATGGCGGCGGGCTCCCTGGAGAACCTGGCCCTGGCGCGCTGGGTGATCGGGTTGCTGACCCTCGCCGCCCTGGTCCCGCTCTGGCGAACGGCGCGGGGTCCCTGGCCCGAGGGCCTCACCGACCCGGTCATGGGCGTCGCCATCGCCGCCGTGGCCCTGTGGCTGGGGGCGCAGTGGGTCGGCTGGATGGACGAGCCGTTCCAGGGAGACGAACAGATCATCTGGACGTCCAAGGCGGTGGCCATCACGGAATCCGGCGGCTTCAACGAGGACTACCGGAACCACCTGGGACGGTCCATCCACCACCCGGACTACCCGCCCCTCGGGCCGCTGCTCCAGGTGTGGATGCACATCGGTCATGACGACGCCATCGGCGGCTGGCTGCGGCTCCCGATCCAGCTGTTCGAGCTGGCGGCGCTGCTGTACCTGGCGGGAGCGATCGCACGCCGCACCCGGGAACCGGCGGCGGCCATGATCGTCGCCGGAGCGTTCCTCGCCACCTGCATCGGACCCCAACGGGCGCTCTGTGATCCCATGGTCCGGTTCGGGCTGCTGGTCGCCCTGGACGGCGCCCTGGAGTGGTGGCGGGGAGACCGACGCTTTGCCCGCGTGGCCATGCCCCTGGGGCTCGCCCTCATGGTCTCCTCCAAGCACGAGGGCCTGGCCCTGACCGTGGTGCTGCTGCTCGCCATGGTGATCACCCGACTCGCGGGTCGGATGGCCGCACCCGCGCCCACGGGCAAGCCCGTGGTGACGCCAGCGTTCCTCGTGGGCGCCGCCGTGGCGGCTGCGGTCTGGGGCTGGAACGCGTCCCTGGGCCTGCACAATGACCTCTTCCGCCCCGGCGACGGGGGCGGGCTGTTCAGCCAGCTGGTCGCTGTCGGCGGCGACCGCGCCCCGGACCTGCTGCGGTGGTTCGGTACGGATTACCTGCTGGCCCCGAGGGCCTCGTCATTCCTCGTGCTGCTGGGCCTGGCCAGCACCCTGCTCGTGTGGCGCGAGCTCCGCGATCCGCGGGTGTTGCTTCCGGGCCTGGTGACCCTCGGAGGATGCGCCCTCTACGTCCTGGTGTTCCTGGGCTCCCCCCACGACATCGACTGGCACTGGGGCACCGCGGGGCCGCGGGTCATCGGTCACGTGAACTTCGCCGCCGCCCTGTGGGCCGCGTCGGCCCTGGGCCTCAGGAGAGCAGGCGGGCACGCAGCCGACGCACGTGCTCCGGACCCGTCCGGCAACACCCCCCGATGAGCCGGGCGCCGGCGGCGCGCCAGCGTACGGCCTCGTCCACGAACCGGTCCGGCGCCGGGTCACCGTGCCAGCAACGGGATGCGGCGTCCCAGCGCTCGCCGGAGTTGGGGTAGGCGATGATGGGCAGGGAGGTCCGGGACGCGGCGATGGAGACCAGGGACTCCACGAAGCGAGGGGGCGTGCAGTTGACGCCGACAGCCACCAGCCCCGGGTGGTCCGCCACGGCGGCCACGCAGTCGGCCAGCGGGGTCCCGTCCGCGATCCGCTCATCATCCCGGCAGCTGAAGCTGATCCAACCCGGCGGGCCCGGGGTCTCGTCCAGCAAGCGCAGCAAGGCCCGCGCTTCCGACAGGGACGGCACCGTCTCCATGGCCAGCAGGTCAGCGCCGCTCTCCGCCAGGACCCGGAAGCGATCCCGGTGCCATCGATGCAGCCCCTCGGTGTCCAGATCGTAGTCGCCGGTGTACTCCGAGCCGTCAGCCAGCGCAGCGCCGTAGGGACCGACGCTGGCCGCCACCAAGGGCCCGTCATCCCCCGCCGCCTCTCTCGCCACATCCACCGAACGCCGCAGCAACCGCGCCGCGTCTTCCCGACCGCAACCACGAACACGCTCGAACCCATCGAAGGTGGCCTGATAGCTGGCCGACACCAACACATCGGCCCCCGCCGCCACGTAGTCCCCATGGACGGCCCGCAACGCCGCCGGGTCATCTGCCAGCAGACGCGCCGACCACAACTCGTCCCGCAGCTGATGGCCGCGCACCTCCAGCTCCGTGGCCAACCCCCCGTCCACGAAGACCGTGGGGGACCGTCTCAACAAGGCCGTGACGGGGTCATCTCTGAAGCTGCTGCTCACCGGCGATCTCACGGATCAGCGTACGTCAAAGGCCGTGGTACGGTGACGCCCCGACCGATTGACCACGCCGGAGGCTCCCCATGACCGAACCCGCGGAAGACCTGCCCCCACCCTTGGACAAGGCCACCCTCAAGAGCGCCCTGAAGGCGTTCCGCAAACGCATGAAGCTGACCCGGCTGGATGACGAATCGGGGCTCGGCGGGCACGGGCTCTCCAGCGGCGGCTCCTCCGCCATCGCAGGCATCCGCCCCCCGGATCGGTTCCCCGAGGAGGTGTGGGAGGAGCTGGCCAACCGAGGCCGCCTGAAGGCCCTCGGGAACGGGCTCTACGCCCTCGTTGACTGAGCGCAAAGGTCGCCTCACAAGGACTGTTCGCCTGCTCGGCCTCGCGCCCGAACGTCAGCGCGTCCCGGGCAAGAACCAGGCGCCGGCCTCGGCGTCACCATCAGCGTGGAGGTCCGCTGGCGGGGTCCTACTTGAAGGCGATCCCCGTCAGCATCCACTCCCCGGCGTGCTTACGCCAGGAGTTGCGGACGACGCCGTCCGCGCCTTCGAACACGACCAGCACGAGAGCCCGATTGCTGAACTTGATCTCCGGGCCTGGCTTGAGGGGGATGCGCCCCTCATTCTTGACCCCGTACTCGTCCAGATTCTTGTACCAGGCCTTCAGGCGCTTCTCCTTACCGACCATCTCCTGGACGTCGGCCCAACGCTTCTCGTTCCACGCGCTGCGGAACAGCTCCAGCCGGTCTTCCAGCTTCGCCTTGGACTCGCTGGAGGGAGGGTCTTCCTTCATCACCCACTTGGGGATCCGGGTGCGGTCGGCGCAGACCCAGACGTCATTGCGCGAGATCCAGCTGGTCTGAAGCGTCCCCCCCATGAGGGTGAACATGACCCGCGCCCGGGTGGCGTCCCGCTCGTCGATGCGGAACTCGGTGAGCTCGGGGCGGGATTCCAACCAGTCGCGGTTGGCGAAGGTCTCCTCCATCCGGTCCTTCCAGCTCACCCGCACGTAGTCGCGGTCGAAGTATGGCTTCAAGTCGTCGAGAGACCCGGAGGCCCACGTCTGCTGGAAGGCCGCCAGCCGCTCCTCCAGGGTCAAGGGACCGGCGCCCGTGGTCAACAGCACGAGGACCACGACCATGACCACCACCACACCGCCGATGATCAGATACTTGACCATGTTGGAGTTGCCGCGACGCGCCTTCGGCTTCTCGCCGTCGCTCTCCATGGCGAGGGCCGCGACGCCCGGGCGCTGGATGGTCTTGGCCTTGCGCGGGTCGTTGGCTGGAGGCGGCGCCGGATCGGGAGCAGCCGGCTCCGGAACAGCGGACGCCACCGCCACCTTGCCGCCGCAGTCCCGGCACTTGTAGGTGCGAGACGCGTCGGGCACCTTCCAGGATCGGCCGCATCCGTCACAGAGCGCTTCCGTCGCCATGGCAGGTCCTCCTTCGCCGCACAGACTACGGGGACCACGGGAGAACCGTCTACTCACGGCCCCCGGGTGGGCTCAACGACCGCCGGCGCCCTGGTCGTTCCCGAAGCAGTAGAGGGTGCTGACGGAGCGCAGGTAGATGCGTCCCTCCTGGATGGCGGGCGTCGCGTAGACCTGTTCCCCCAGATCGCTTACGGAGACCGGCTTGAGGCCGCCGCCGCGGCGCAGGACGGAAATCTTGCCGTGCTGACCGACGAAGTAGATCTTGCCGTCCCCTGCCACGGGAGAGGCGTAGTAGCTGTCCATGGCGTCCTCGAGGCGGCCGCGCACGATCACCTCCCCGGTGTCCGGATGCAGCAACACGATGAGACCGCCCTGATCGTTGAGCATGTAGAGCACATCTCCGTAGACCAGAGGCGAAGGCAGCTGGGGAACGGAGCGACGATAACTCCAGACGTGGTTCTTCTCCGTCATGTCCCCTTCACCGCCCAGCTTGATGGCGAGCATCCCGTTCATGGAGGAGAGGGCGTCCCGCATGTACTGCCACTCCGCAGCATCCAGCAGCTTGTCGGAGTCCAGATCCACGAACCCGAACCACCGGGAGGCGCGGGATCGCGGCATCTCCTCGCGAGAGATCTTCCCGTCCTTGTCTCCGTCGTTGGCGGCCAGGGCGTCCTTGAACGTCCCCACGTCGATCTGGTTACCGGGCTGATTGAGCGGCGTGGCGTACCCGTTGATGTACAGCTTGCCGTCGTGGATGGCGGGGACCGACTTCATCTCGAAGGCCAGGCCGCTGACCCACCACACCCGCGCCCCGGTCTTCATGTCATAGGCGTCGAGGTAGAACGACCCCGGCAGGATCAGCTGCGGGTCCTCCCCCTTTGGCGCCCAGACCACGGGGGTGCAATGGCCGCTGGTGGCCATGGGGCGGTTCACCCGCCACAGCAACTTCCCCGTGCGCTTGTGGACGCACACCAGGAAGGACTTCAGCTGCTGATCGCAAGGCAGGAACACCCGGTCTCCGTGCAGCACCGGTGACGCGCCCATGCCGTAGAGGTTGTTGAAGGGGCCGAGGGGGACACGCCACAGCTCCTCGCCGTCGTGGTCGTAGCCCAGCAGGCCGTACTCGGGGAACGAGACCACCACCACGTCGTCGTCCACCACGGGGGTCGGGGAGGCGCCGTTGTTGCGCTTGTCGAACCTGGAACGACGAGGCCGGGGGGCCTTGGCGCGCCACAACTCCCGCCCGTCGTTCCTGTCGAGGCAGAGCACCACCAGCTCGTCCTCATGCACCGCCGTGAGGAAGATCTTCGTCCCGGTGAGCACGGGAGAGGAGTGCCCGAGAGGCACCGGCACCTTCCAGAGGACATTGGATTCGGGACCGATGCGGTCCGGCAGCGGCGCTCCCTCGCTGATGCCGCAGCCGTTGGGTCCCCGGAATCGGGTCCAGTCCATCGTCTCCTGAGCCATCACCAGGACAGCCGCCAACGTGAATACAACCGGGAGTCGAACCAGTGCCATGAGATGAACTCCTCTAAGATGCCGAGGCTGAAGGATAAACCATGCATCACCAACCCGAGCCCGCCCGCGTCCTCATCACCGCCCTCCTGGCCCTCGTGACCTCGGCGCAGGGCCTGTCTCAGTCCGCCGTGGGCCCCACGCGCCTACACCAGGCGCCCAGGACGCTGGCGAAAGACGCCCGGACGACGGACTGGAACTTCCTGGGCCCTGGCAGGAACTGCCGTTCGCCGGAGACACACATCGACACCGAGTGGCCTGCGGAGGGCCCTCCCCTGGTCTGGGAGATGGAGCGCGGAGAGGGTTATGCCTGCCCCGCCATCTCCGGAGATCGCCTGGTCTACACCCACCGCGTCGGCGACCAGGCCCACATCGACTGCCTGCACGCCGAGACGGGCAAGCTGCTCTGGAGGCGCAGCACCCCCTGCGACTACCGCGCCCGGTACATCAGCGACGGCGGACCGCGATCATCCCCGGTGATCCAGGACGGCCGCGTCTATGTCCACGAGGTGGAGGGCACCCTGCGCTGCCTCGACCTGGAAACCGGATCCACCCTGTGGAGCCGAGATCTGGCCAAGGAGCTGGGCAGCCCCCTCGATTTCTTCGGCGTGGTCAGCACACCCCTGATCTACGCCGACATGCTGATCCAGAACGTGGGCGGGCCGAAGGCCTCCGTCGCGGCCTTCGACCTCGAGACCGGCAAGACCCGCTGGGTCGCGGGCGAGACCTGGGGCCCCAGCTGCGCATCCCCCGTCATGGGCTCGGTGGGGGGCGAGGACCGTGTGTTCGTCCTGGCGGGCGGCGAATCCCGACCGCCCGTGGGCGGCCTCATGATCATCAATCCGAAGACCGGTGAAGTGGACCTGCGTCACCCCTTCCGCAGCCGCACTGTTGAGTCGGTCCTCGCCTGCTCACCGGTGGTGGGCCCGGACTGGGTGTTCATCAGCTCCTCCTACAACGTAGGGAGCGCCGTCATGAAGCGGGGCGAGGACGGCGCCTGGTCCCAGCTCTGGAAGAACCGACGCATCGGCCTCCAGTTCAGCAACGCGGTGCTGGAGCAGGGCAGCCTGTTCGCCGTGGACGGTCGATCGGACCGGGCCGGAGCCGTCATCAACCTGGACCCGTACAGCGGCGAGGAGGCGTGGCGCACGGACCTGGACTGGGACGAGACCGTCACCTGGAACGGCGCCGAGAGGGAGCTCAACTTCAGCATCGGCGAAGGCTCCCTGCTGTGGGTGGACGGCGGCTTCCTCTGCCTCGGGGACAACGGGCACCTGCTGCGGTTGGAGGTGACACCAGAGGGCGTCAAGGTGACGTCGAAGTCGTGGCTGTTCAAAGCCAACGAATCCTGGACGCCCCTGGCTCTGAGCCGCGGCCTGCTCTACGTCTGCCAGAACCGGCCGGAACGGTTCGGGGACAAGCCGCCCCGGCTGCTCTGCTACGACCTCAGGGGCCGGTGAACGAAGTTGTTCAGCCCCGCACCTCCGCGGGAACGGTCCGCAGACGCAGCACCACGAACAGGCCGATGGCGCCCACACCCGCCAGCATGATCCGCAGCCCCATGCTCTTCACCCCCCAGATGGCGCTCGCTGCCAGAGCCAGGATCAGCAGCAGAACGGTGAACACCTTGGTCTTCAGGGTCAGGCCCCGGTCTCTCTCCCAGGTCCGGATGACGGGGCCAGAGAACCGGTTACGCAACAGCCACTGATGGGCACGGGCGGATCCCCGGGCAAAACACGCCGCGGCCAGGAGGAGGAACGGCGTGGTGGGGAGCACCGGTATCACGGCACCGAGGGCGCCGAGGGCGACGCACACGACGCCGGCGGCGACGAAGACGCCACGTATGAATCCGCTGTTGGAGGACACCGGAGACAGTCTAACCAAGCCGTGATGGAAGTCCCCTGCCCCAGGCGCAAACCAGGCTCCTGCAGATGGGCTGAATCCGGGCCACGACCCGCCACGAACAAGGGGTGCTGGCCTGTTGTCACCTGAGAGAACCCCGTGATGCCGCGCACGATCCCCGCGATCCTCCTGCTGCTGTCTCCTCGCGCCCCTGCCCAGGGGGACGGCTCCTATCCCGGCACCGGGACCCAGCCCGTCCGCTCCTTCCGTGGCATGAACATCCTGACGCCTCAGCCCTACGGAGACGCGGTCTTCACCTCCGCCTACGGGGGCCGTGCCCACCTGTTCCAGATCTCCAACGAAGGAGAGCTCCGCCTCATCAAGGCCAACCCGGAGAAGCTGGAGGTGCTCGGCAAGGTGCGGGTGAGCGACTCGGCTACCTGGGCGCACCTGGCGGTGGACGGAGAGCAGGTGCTGATCCGCGAGCAGGACGGCCTCTCCGCCTTCCGCTGGCGCGCGTCCCCCTGACCCGGCCGGACCCGGCGCAACCGGCTCTCGTGTTACGGTTGCGCCGTGCTGAACGTCCGCTTCAAAGTCCTCGCATGGGCGCTGCTGTCCGCCTCGCTCCTGGCGCAAGCCGATCAGGATCCCCATGGTGACGTCGTCCGCAGCCTCCAGGCGGCCCTGGCCGCCTCGGATCCGGCCGCGTCATCGGACGCGGCGTGGCGCGCCTGCCTCACCAGGCACGGCTCCATCGACCCGGCCCTCCGTTGGCTGAAGGCGCAGGCGCAGGAACCGGACGTCCTGCGTCTCCACGCCGCCCTCTGCCGGCGGGTGGGCGACCTGGAGGAAGCGAGGCGATCCCTCGAGCGGCTCCCGGAGTCAGCACGCGTCGTGGCCGACCTGCTGAGCCTGGCGGAGGTGCTGGACGCCCTCGACAAGAAACAGCAGGCCATCGCCGCCTACGACAAGCTGTTGGAGGGGGACCTCGACCCGGACACCCGCAACCGGATCATCCTCAGGACGGCGCTGATGCAGCCCGGGCGCAACGCCCTGGCCAAGGCCGCGGCGAACTGGGAGCCCTCCCTCAAGAACCAGGCGGCCATCATCCTGGCCCTCCAGAACCAGCAGAAGAAGGCCCTCAAGCTCTACGAGGTGACGGGAGAGGGGACCAAGCGGTTCCAGCAGGAGATGCGGCTGGCGGAGTGGGCCCTCGAAGTCAAGCTCCGCGACGAGGCTCAGCAGTTCGCGTGGGCGGCGGTCCGCTCCGCCAAGATGCGCCGGGACCGGCGCTACGCCCTCGCCATGCTCGTGTCCGCGTACCGACAGGACGACGCCATCGACGAGCTGATCACGCTGTTCGAGGAGGCCCCGGACCTTGATGAGGACTCCCGGCTCACGTGGATCGACCTGCTCCGCGAGACCGGAAAGGTGGACGACGCCTTGCGCCTGTTCCGCGAGGCCGCGGGTGAGACCGCGTTCACCAACGACATGCGCCGCCAGCTCCTGGAGCTCTGCCGGGAGGCGGGGCGGGAAGAGACCCTGGTAGAGGCCTACGGCGAGCTGATCGAGGCGCAGTCGCGGACCATCGAGTGGCGGGAGGGCCTGGCGCGCCACTATCTGGAGCGCGGCGACAGGACGAAGGCGGCCGCGGTGTGGCGCTCCTACCTCGACCAAGTGGAGAACACCCGACCGCTGATGGCGGCGGCGGAGAGCCTCATGGGCCTGGGCATGGATCAGCTCGCCGCCGACACTGCGAGGCGCTGCCTGGGGAGGGACACCCCGGACATCAGCGTCGCCCGCCTGTTCCTGTTCGAGTTGTTCCACGCCCGCGCCAGGGACGAAGAAGCCGTGGAGCAGCTCGCCAGATTGGCCGGGGAGGTCCCCGCGGACGACCCGGTAAACCTGGATATCGCGGCCGCCTACGAGCGGGTCGGCGACAAGGAGAAGGCGGTCACCTCTCTGCACGCCCTGAAGACCGCCCGCGGACCGCGCAGCGGCGTGGACGCCGACATCAAGCTGGCCATCCTCTATTCCGAGATCGGCCAGGAAGAGCAGGCCCAGGGCCTGTGGCTGGAGCTCTGGAAGCGCGTGGATTCCATCCCCCGGCGCAAGTTCGTCGAGGAGCGGGTCATGACCGTCGCCTCACGGCTCGGCACCCTCGCCCGGGTGGCCGTGGAGCTCGAGTCCAAGCTCATGGACGGCACCGCCACGGACCGCGAAGCGGGCATGCTGGTGAGCCTCTACATCCGGGTCAACGACGCCGTCTCCGCCACGGAGATCATCGAAGAACACCTGAAGAAGAAGGGCGGCTCCTCCGTCGACGTCCTGGTGGAGAAGGCGCGCCTGTTCCAGTCCTGCAACGATCACTACAACTACGGCAAGACCGTGCGCGAGTTGATCAGGCGCGACCCCGAGGGCCGTCCGGACTATCTCCGGGAGCTGGCCATGAGCCTCCTGGAGCAGGGCCAGCGGCGGGAGGCCCGGGACGTCCTGAAGGAGCTGAAGGAGGCGGAGGGCGCCACCTCCACCAGCGGGGAGTTCGAAGCCGGGGTGCTCTCCCTCGCGGGCATGCACCAGGACGCGCTGCGGGCCTATGACCGCTCCCTGGCGCTCAACCCGGACCGCATCGACACGTACCTGTTGCTGGCCAACGCCCTGGTCCAGATGGGCAAGGGGAGCCGCGCCAAGGGCATGTTCCAGAACCTCGCCGCCAGCCCGGTGAAGGACGACCTGTTCACCATCGCGGTAGACGGAGTCCTCAACCTGCTCGGTCCCCGCAGACCGGCTGCGCCCAGCCCCCTCCTCGAATGGACCCGCCGCATGGCACTGGAGCGGGTCGCGCGCAAGCCCGACAAGCTCTACCTCTACCAGCTGGTGGCGGACCTCTCCGATGAGCACCGGGACCCGGGAATGGCCAAGCGCGCCCTCAAGGCGGCGCTGCCCATCGCGGGCGAGCAGCGCACGCCCCTGCTGCGGGAGCTGATGGAACGGACCCGCAAGGACCGGGATCGCGGCGGCGTCATCGCCGGCTCCGTGGCCAAACTCACGGGGCGCAAGGTCGGCTCCAACGCGCCCAGCAAGGAGCACCTGATGTTCGGGCGGCGCCTGCTCGGCCAGGGAGAGCTGGTGCCCCCCGACGTCTACCTGGATCTCGGCTCCTCCTTCCTGGCGGGCCGGGACGTGGCCAGCGCCGCCCGGACCTTCAACGCCGCCAGCAAGCTGCCGGAGTTCGACAGCCTGCAACGCAAGATCGCGGAGGCCTTCGAGTCCGCTCGCTACTACAAGGAGGCGCTGCGGATCTACGAGCGCATCCTCACCGTGGAGCCTCGTGACACGGCGCTCCTCGAGAAGGTGGGCGGGCTACACGAGAGGCTCGGTCGCGACGACCTGGCGGGAGAGCTGTTTCGCCGGGGCATGCGGGTCTTGATCGCGTCCCGCCCGTTCTCGCAGACCGAAGAGGGGCCGGCGGGCGCGCCGCAGGGAGGCAACCTCCTCCTGCGCCTGAGCGGCTCCCGCAACGCCGATCCGGAGCTGATGCTCTATCCGCAGCTCCTCGCGGGCATCCTCGCCACCACGCCGGATGCGGCCGCGTGCCAGGAGCTCCTCGATGAGGTGGCCAGCGGCATGGACCGGGACCTCCGCAGAGTGGCGGAGGGAGACGAGGCGAACCCGAAGATCGGCCGACATCCGCGGCTGGCGCTGAACGGCGCCCTGCACCGCCGCCTGGCCACCGCCTTCGGCAAGGTGGAGGCAGCGGACCGCATGGACGGACGGTTACTCGACGCCATGAAGGGAGACCCACGCCTCGTGGACGCGGTCATGGGGTTCCGGATCCGCTGGGGCTTCTACGCCTCCGGCCGCAAGCTCCTGGCGCAGGACGTCATCGACCCGGCCCAGCGCGGCCGATACGGCCTGCGCCTGCGCACATCAGACGCCGCCTCCCGCGCTGGGCTCGTCTCCATCTCCCGCGCCGCGCCGCTGGTGCTTCCCACCTTCGTGCACGGCGGCGACGACGGACTCCGGCGGCTCATCGAGCGCGTGGATCTGTCCGACGCCGGTTCGGACCTGGAGACCCTGACGCCGCTCATCACCGCGTCCCTCTGCCTCGGCGACGGCGACCTCTGTCTGGCGCTCCTGCGGCTCGGGGTGGACGCCGCGTTCAGTCGGGGCAAGACGCCTGCGCAGCTGAACCTGGCGTTCACCGACCTGATGCTCCAGACCCGCCAGATCCGGCTGCTCACCCCGGAGCAACGTCGAGGGGTCATGCAACGGATGGTGGATCGGGTCGCCGCGGACCCGGACCGGTGCGCCACCATCATCCGCAGGCTCTACACCTTCGTCACCCCCGACGATGACTTCATCACCGCCAAGGACACCATGCGGCTCATCCGCGCGGGGCTGGCCGCCTCCGACGGGATCGTCTACGGGATCCCGAACCTGTTCCGCTTCATGCCTCCGGAGGAGCGTTACCCGGCGTTCCGCCAGGTCTTCCCCCTGGTCGCCACCGCCCAACGCGCCTACTTCATCGCCACGTTCGCCCTGGTGCACGACGTGGAGGACGCGGGGTTCCGCGGGTTCCTGCTGGGCGAGTTCAAGCGCAGCGTCCGGGACGCAGCCAACCCCCTGCTCATCTCGTCCGCGGCCCAACGACTCATGCGGGAGTTGCGACCGCGAAACATCGGGCTCATCCTGGACATGCTCGACGTGGTGGAGAAGCAGATCCCTGACAGGAAGGTCCCGTTCCAGGTCATCTCACAGCCCTTCCGTAACAAGACGGGCCTCGATGACGACCTGTGGGCCGCGTTCCTGGCGGTGTGGGACCGTTACGCCGACCGCAAGGACGTGAAGACGAGAGACCTGGTCCGGGCGACCGCCTCCATGGCTGACGCCCGCGGCCCTGAGCTCCAGGCCCGATGCGAGGCCTTGCAGGACAAGGCGAAGGCGAGGGAACTGCTCGCGGCGTTGAAGCTCCGGCAGCGAAACGTGGCGGAACAGCCTCAGACCCTGGCGCAGCTTCGGGAGAAATCCGCGGCGAACCCGCAAGACACGGCGGTCATGGCGTCCCTCGCTGACACTCTCCACAGAGACAGTCGCTGGGCCGAGTCCGCCCTCACCTTGGAGCGTTTGATCGAACTGAAACCGGACGACGAAGAGGCCCGGGAGGCTCTTGAAGAGCGGTGGACGTTCCTCAGGAACCCAGTCCGCGCCCTGGCCGCGCGCAAGGAGGGGACGACGAAGAAGACCGGCAAGCCCGGCGCCAGAACGGCCACCATCGGCAGACCCGGGGTGCCCATGCGAGCCCTGAGCACCTCGTCCGTCATCGCCTCCTCGTTCGGGCGCGTGGGCTCAGGGCTACCCCAGGTCTCGGAGGCGGACGTCCGCAAGGCGCTGACGAAGGACGCGCCCGACGCCCGAGCCCTCTATCGAAGCCTGTGGCGGCAGTCCAGCGGCAACCGCTTCGTCAGCGTCATCAGGTCCCTCTCCCCGGTCCGCAGGATCTCCAATCGCAGCGCCCTCGCCGCGGCCCGGCGCGAGGCCCTCACCCGCGCGGACCTGCGGTCCATCTATGACAAGACCCCGGCGTTCCTCCAGTGGACGGCGCCGGTCTGGAAGCCCCGCTCCCCGGATCGCAAGAAGCTCCCGTTCCTGATGGCGAAGACGCCGTTCGGAGCGGACGAGCTCACCCGCCAGCTACGGTCCCTGGAACCCAACACCCTCGGCCAGCCGGACGCGGCCGTAGCCATCGCCGCCCTGATAGACGCGCAGATCTCCGAGGCCGGCGGCGAGGTCATCGAGCCGATCCTGGAACGAGATCGTCAGGGTCGGGCGTCGGCCCTCGACTACGAGCTCCTCTTCGTGGCCCTGGAGATGCTGGAAGAGCGGCCCGAGGGGATAACCGAGGACGTCCTCGACACCCTGCTGGACACGGTGGCTCAGGAGACGTCCCAGGTGAAACGCCTCGCGGGCTTGTACGCGCGGTTCGGATACCAGGACAAGGCATCCGCCCTCTACAGGTGGTGTGGTTGTTCCCGCGGCGCAGCTGGGCCCCCAGGCAGCATCGTCCGCCAAACACCCGACCACTCAGCGCTCCTGAAGGAGGTGCTGGGCCGGCTGGAGGGGGCGCCACGGGCCAGGGCCGTAGCCACCATCCTCAAGGGCGGCCGGTTGCCCCCCCACGACCGGAACATGATCGACGGCTTCGAGAACGAAGTGCTCGGCATGCTGATCGCCCTGGACGGACCGACCTCTGCCACGGAGCAGGCGGGCTCCCTCGTCGCCAGCCTGTGGGACCTGGCGCTGCCGCCACGCCGCGAGACCATGATGCGCGCATCGGGGCTGTTGGCGCGGGCAGGTGAGCACCACCGAGCGCTCGAGCTCATGGAGCTGGCCATGTCCGCTCGCGAGGCGCCTGATGGTGTCCTGTCGAGCCACGCATCTCTCTGGGAGCAGCCCCGTGCCCTCCACGCGGAAGATCTGCGCTGGTTGTTCCCCGTCGATCCCGACGGGTTCAAGGACATGGACGGGTGGCTCGCCGCCGCCGCCTCACGCTTGGACCGGTGGCGCACATCGAAGACGGTGAACCACCCCACGGCGCGGGACGCCACGGCGCTGATCGCCATCAGGCTCGGGACGGCCGGCGCGCCAGCCTTCGATCAGGTGCTGAACGACCTGCGATCCCTCGTTGACGAGACCCCCGCGGATCAACTGCTGGTGGCAGAGGCCCTCCGCGCGGCGGGCCGGGAGTCCCAGGCCGTCACCATGGAGCGGACGCTGCTGGATGACGGGCGACTCCACCCCGAACGAGTCCCCGGCCTGGTGGCCTGGGTCTTGAAGGCCGACGGCGCGGAGGCAGCCCTCGCCCTGGGCAGACAGCTCGTGGAGATCACCCTCCACCCTCGACTGCTCGCCGTCATGGTGACCGCATCACAGGAACTGAGCGACGACGAACAGCTCTCCTACTGGAAGCAACAGCAGTCAGAGGCCGAGGATGCGCTGCGACGGCTGAAGGGCAAGCCCGTCACCAAGAAGCCCGCCCCGAAGGCGCCGTCCCGCCGCTGATCCCCCTCCCTCACCGCACCGCAAGACGTCAACGACGCCGGGAATCCGGCGAATCGGGCGCCGGATATGATGGCTCCTCCTGCAACAACGGAAGGTCCCCATGAATCCTCTCCCGCGGCTCACCGGCATCCTCCTCTCCGTCCTCAGCGTCGTCGCACCGGCCGAGGCCCAGTCTCCTCAACGTGACGTCACCGAGTGCCTGACCTACAGGTGCGTGGGTCCGTCCCGAGGTGGCCGGGTGACCGCCGTGGCGGGTACGCGCCAGCGACCGTCGACGTTCTACGCCGGGTCCGTGGGCGGTGGCGTCTTCAAGACCACGGACTACGGCCAGAGCTGGAAGCCCATCACCGACGGGGCCCTGGAGACGGGGTCCATCGGCGCCATCCGCGTTGCCCCCAGCGACCCGGACGTCGTCTACGTGGGCACAGGGTCTGACGGGCTCCGCAGCAACGTCATCACCGGACGCGGCATGTACAAGTCCACGGACGCGGGCGACACCTGGTCCTTCATCGGCCTCCGGCAGGCCGGACAGATCGGCGCCGTGGAGATCCACCCTGAGAACCCGGACCTGGTCTACGTCGCGGTCATCGGACAGGCCTTCGGCCCCAGCAAGGAGCGCGGCGTCTACCGTAGCCGGGACGGCGGCGCATCCTGGGACCGGGTGCTCTACGTCTCCGAACGAGTCGGCGCCGTGGACCTGGAGCTGGCGCCGGACGACCCCACCACCGTCTACGCCGCCATGTGGCGCGGAGAACGCAAGCCCTGGACCATCATCAGCGGCGGCGAGCCGGGCGAAGGGGGCATCTACCGATCCACGAACGGCGGCGACCGGTGGAAGAAGCTGGGCGGCGGGCTACCGGACGGGGTCTTCGGCAAGAGCGACCTCGCGGTGTCGGCCGCGGACCCGGGCCGGGTCTACGCCCTCATCGAGGCCCCGGGAGACGAGGCGGGCCTCTACCGATCCGACGACCGGGGCGACACCTTCCGACGCGTGTCCAACAGCCGCGGCCTCCTGGACCGGCCCTTCTACTACTGCAACGTGGACGCCGACCCGACGGACGCGGAGGTCCTCTACGTGAACGCCACCGGGTTCCACAAGTCCGTCAACGGCGGCAGGAGCTGGCGAAGACGCAGCACGCCCCACGGCGACAACCACGACATCTGGATCAACCCGGATGACCCGACCCTGTTCGTGCAAGCGAACGACGGCGGCGTGAACGTGACCAGGGACGGAGGAGACACCTGGTCCAGCCAGCACAATCAGCCCACGGCCGAGCTCTACCAGGTGGCGGTGGATGACCGCTTCCCTTACTGGCTCTACGCCGGGCAGCAGGACAACAGCACCATCCGCGTGCCCAGCAACCCGCCCCACTCCCACCCCCTGGGCGCCAGGGGGTTCTGGCAATCCGTGGGCGGGTGCGAGACCGGACCGGCGATCCCCAAGCCCGGAGACCCGGACATCATCTACGCCAACTGCAAGGGGCGGTTCGGACGCTTCAACATGCGCACCGGGCAAGAGAAGAAGTACTACGTGGGCGCCGCCAACATGTACGGGCACAACCCCAAGGACCTCATGTACCGGTTCCAGAGGGTCTCTCCCATCCACGTCTCCCCCCACGACCCCGGGGTCGTCTACCACGCCTCCCAGTTCCTGCACCGCACCCGTGACGAGGGGGTGACCTGGGAGACCATCTCCCCGGACCTGACCGCCTTCGACCCCAGCAAGCAGGTCATCTCCGGCGAGCCCATCACCCGCGACATCACCGGAGAGGAGTTCTACAGCACCATCTACTCGGTGCGTGAGTCCAAGCTGAGCAAGGGCCTCATCTGGATCGGCGCCAACGACGGCCCGGTCCACGTCACGCGAGACGACGGCGAGACATGGCGGGACGTCACCCCCAAGGACCTCCCCGTGGGCGGTCGGGTGGACGCGGTGGAGCCGTCGCCCCATGACCCGGGGAAGGCCTACATCGCGGTGCTCCGCTACCAGCTCGGTGACTTCCGCCCGTACGTCTACCGCACGGCAGACTACGGCGACACCTGGACCCTGCTGACCACCGGCGAGAACGGCATCCCCGCTGACTCCCCCACCCGCGTGGTGCGGGAAGACCCGGACCGGGAGGGGTTGCTGTACGTGGGGACGGAGTTCGGCATGTACGTCTCCATGGATGACGGGACCACGTGGCGTTCCCTCCAGCGCAACCTCCCGGCGACCCCCATCACCGACATCAAGGTGCACAACAAGGACCTGGTGATCTCCACCATGGGCCGTTCCTTCTGGATCATGGACGACCTGTCGCCGTTGCATCAGGCCGCGGTCATGGAGGCCAGCGCCGGGACGCACCTGTTCACCCCACGGGACACCTACCGCACCCGCAGCCGGGGGCGCGGAGGCGTGGGGGTGTCGTACCTCTCCCCCGGCGCCATCATCAGCTACTCGCTGGCGAAGGACGCGGAAGCCGTGAAGATCGAGATCCTCAACGGTGACGGCGACGTCGTCCGCACCTTCAACAGCAGCCGCCGCAACCAGCGCCCTCGTCGGGACCGGCCCGCCGGGCAGGGGATGCGCGGACCCAGGCGGCGACGCCCGGCGCCCCGATCCGTGTCCCGTCTGGCCGGCACCCACCGGATCACCTGGGACATGCGGGAGGCCGGCGAGAGGGGCCGGGGCCCCATGGCGCTGCCCGGCCGTTACCAGGTCCGGCTGGTGGCGGACGGCGAGACGCGGACCGCGCCCCTGCAGCTCATCATGGACCCACGGGTCGCCGCCGACGACGTCACCCTGCAGGACCTGCGCGACCAGCGAGACCTGATCCTGAACGTCCAGAAGTTGCAGGCGGACGCCTCCGCCCTGGCGGCGCGGCTGCGCAGCAAGAGAGCCGAGACGGAAGGGGACGCCCCGGCGCTCAGCGCCCTGGAGGCCAGGGTGTTCACGGAACGCGGGATCGCCTACGCGACCCCCATGCTCCTGGATCAGGTGCGCTACCTGGCGTCCATGGTCGATGGGGCTGACCAGAAACCGGGCCGCGACGGGCTGCGGCGGCTCCAGCAGCTACGCGACCAGGTGAAGGAGTTGAACGACGCCCTCGACCGTCTTCGGTAGGCGGTGCTGTACAGTATGGAGGTGAGAACACTCTCCGCCCTCTCTCTCCCCCTGCTGATCACCGCGGCGGTGCTCTGCTGCGACGCGCGGCTCGACGGGCAGGCTCACGCCCGGCGGTTGTCGGTGCCGGACGACCCCACCGTCAAGGACCAGCTCGCCAGAGCACAGACCGCGGTCGGCGTTGGCGACCTGGATCGGGCCCTGAGCATCTGGCAGGGGTTGCTGGACGGCAAGTCGGACAGGGTGGTGGCGACCTGGAGGGAAGACGGCTCGGACTCCGGAGATCGCTCCGGGCCCGCCATCGGTGACGTCTACGGCGGGATCCGACCTCATGTCATGTCCCTCCTCCGCGCCCTGTCCTCGGAAGACCTGGGTCGCTACGTCGAGCTGAACGAACCGCGGGCCGGCAAGCTCCTGGCCCGGGGCCTGGAGGAGAGCGACGAGCGGCTGCTCATGGAGTGCCTGCGCCGGTATGGGCTCACGACCAGTGGTCGCCGGGCGCACATGGCGCTGGTGGACCTGCTGCTCGAATCCGGTCGCTTCGAGGAGGCCCGCGTCACCTCGCAGCGGCTGGGCGGCGAAGAGACCCACGCGAACCCCGAGGTGGTGGCCCGGCAGGCCTGGGCCCTTTGGGGCTCCCGTCGCACCGACGACCTCAGCGGCCTCACCGCCAGGGTCAAGGCCCGCCAGGACGAACCCGAGATCACGGTGGGCGGTGAAGCCGTGAAGCTGGTGGAGTTCGTACAGGGGCTCTCCTCCCCCGCATCGAACGACAACGCGGGCGGTGTGGGCGGCCTCGACCTGTCGGAGCGGCGCCGTTGGCGCGCGTCGTTCAGCAAACACGAGGGCGACTCCTGGGGCTGGGGTGAACGAGAGACGGTCACCGGATACCCCGTGGTGCCCGCGGTCTCGGACGGCGCCCTGTACGCCTGCGACGGCACAGCCCTCTTCGGGCTCGACCTCAACACGGGCAAGAAGCTCTGGAACGCCGTACGCACGCCCTACGCCACCTTCGAGAACTCCTACAACCAGGAGCTCGAGTACCACGTGACGATGGACGACGACCTGGTCTTCGGCTACCTGATCAACGAACCGCTGCTGCACAGCTACTGGCGCCGGTATGGGGCGGTGGGCTCGCACAAGCTGATCGCCGTGGAGCGAGCCACGGGCAAGACCCGGTGGACCCACGACGAATTCGCAGGCAAGGACCCCCGGGAGACCGCGTTCCTCAAGGACCTGAGCATCAACCAGCCCCCGGTGGTGGTGGGAGACACCCTCTACGCCGCCGGCACGGTGCTCAAGGGGATCTTCCATCACTGGGTCTGCGCCTTCGAGCGGGACACCGGTCGGCTGAAGTGGAGGACCTACACGGGCGCAGGGCAGACCACCCTCAGCCGCGGCGGCAACCCGCGGGTCGCCTGTGTCCCCGGCTACATGACCGAGGACGAGGGGGTGCTGTACTACGGCACCAACATGGGCGTCCTCTGCGCCGTGGACGGGCTCACCGGCGCCATCCTCTGGCAGTGCGTGTACCCCCAGGAAGAGCTGCCGGACTACGGCTCACGTTGGCGGCGACGTTACGCCCCGAGGCGCGCCCCCTGCTGGCGGCCGACGAAGCCCGTGGTCCACGAGGACACGGTGTTCTTCACCGCCAGCGACTCACCCAGCCTCTACGCCGTCCACAAGGAGACCGGCGCCCTCTCCCTGGTGATGGATGGCTCCCGGGACGAGCAGGTCCGCAACAAGATCATGACCAGCGGAGATGACGAGGTGCTGCTGGTGATCTCCAGACAGCTGACCGCCATCGACATGGAACGACGGATGGCCAGGTGGTCATCCAACATCATCCGCGACAGCTCGTTCTCCACGGGTCCGCGCGGTCGCGGCGGGGTCACGGACGGGCACGTGGTGCTGACCACGGGGACGGGTCCCAGCCCCGGGGTCCACCGGGTGAGGCTGGCCGACGGACGCACCGTGGACTCTCACGGTTTCGCTTCACCGCCGGCGTCGGGACACGTGACCGTGAACCCGGCGGCCATCGTCATCACGGGCTCGGACTTCATCACGGCCTACGTGCGCTGAGCGGCGTCGGCTCGCTCGACTCCGCCGCCGGCCCTGCGTTAGCCTGGCCCCGCAGCCTCACGGCGCGCACGCTATCGCTCCACACCACAGCCCCATGGTGGCCCTGCGTCTACAGCCCGGGGCGCCAGATCAACGACGCCAACGTGGTGCGCACGACCATAAACTGATGAGGCCTGGACTACCTACCGGCACGTTCACTTAGACTGTCAGGTCATGCGGCTGTCCTTCTCCCTCCCCCTGGTCTTCCTCGTGGTCGCGGCGCGCGGCCAGGAGGTCGCACCGTCGGCCCTGCGAGGCGGCGCCTTCCACGAAGGCCCCCACCAGGAGGCGGTGCGGCTCGAGGGCACGGGACAGGTCCGCTTCGCCGTCACCGCCGCCGACCCGTGGGCGAGGGCGTTCTTCGATCAGGGTCTGGGCCTCGTGCACGGGGCCTGGTTCTACGAGGCCGAGCGCTCGTTCCACCAGGTCCTGGCCCTGGAGCCGGACTCTCCCATGGCGTACTGGGGCATGGCCCTGGCCAACCTCCCGAACCCCGAACGGCGCATCTGGTTCGCGTGGGAGGCCTTCAAGCGGCGCACACGAAGCAGCCCGAGGGAGCGGAAGTACATCGAGGCCCTGGCCCGCTTCGCGTCCGCGGAGACGGCTCCGGAGACCGTGCTGGTGGACCCGGAGTACGGACGGAGGGAGGCCATCCCCCGGCCCGTCACCGCCGCCCACTGGAAGACCCTGGCCGACGATCTGCTGCGTATCGTCACCTCCCACCCGAAGGACGTGGAGGCCAAGGCCCTCCTGGTCATGGTGCGTGCCCTGGGGCCCGACGAAGCGCGGGATTCCAGCCCTCCATCCAGTGAGGACCTCATGCGGCAGATCCTCTCCGCGGCGCCCCGCCACCCCGCCAGCCGCCACCTGCTGGCGAAGACGGAGGGGGCGGGCTCTCTCGCCGCCGCGTGGAAGGCCACCGCCGCCGCTCCGGGCATCGCGCGGGTCTGGGGCGACGCGGGCCAGACGTTCGCCCGAGCCGGTCGCTACGACGACGCGGAACTCCGATTCCAGACCGGCTCCCGAGTGGACAACGCCCACATGGCCCGGACCGGGGCCGTGCCGTACGAGCTCCCGGCGTATCCGTCCAACAACGCGTCCTGGTGCAAGGTCCTCGTGGACGCCGGGCGCTTCCAGGACGCCGAGTCCCTCGCTCGTCGCATGATCCGCATGCCCCGCCACCCCCGGTGGGGAGCGGACATGGTGGAGTCCGGGCAGCGCGCGTTGGCGGGCGCCCTGGCGGCATCGGGACGCTGGGGCGACCTGAAGGAGGCCCTCTCCACTCCTTACCTGGCCGGGTATCAGGACGGCGAACGGCTCGCCGAGTTGGTCGCTGAACGGCGTCACGACGACGCCGTGAAGGTGATCGGGGAGGCCGCGGTCTCCGCGGCAGCGGCGCTGGCCGACTCCATCAAGAAGGACTGGGCTTCGGGGACACAGGGCCTGGCACGCCAGAAGCTGAACCGGCTCCGCACGGCGTTCCCGAACCTGGACCCGGACGCCGCTCCGTTCCAGGGCCTGGAGGTCATCGCCACGAGCATGGGCCTGCCATCGAATTGGATCATCCGTCGGCCCAGGCCTGACCTGGCCAAGCACGGCCCTGATCACTGGGACCCACTCCCCGCGCCGCTGTTCGAACTCCCGCGAGGCCGAGGCGGTTCCCTGGGCCTGAAGGACTACGAGGGCCGCCCGGTGCTGGTGGTCTTCTACCTCGGCGCCGCGTGCCTCCACTGCGTAGAACAGATCCACTCCATCAAGCCCAAGGCCCGCGCGTTCAAGCGAGCAGGAATCGAGATCGTCACCATCGGCACGGACACGGTCTCCGAGGTGAAGGCGTTCATCCAGCAGCTCGATGAGACCGGCGAGTCTCCCATGCCCTTCCCCCTGCTGGCGGACCCCGACGTCCGTTCATTCAAGGAGTGGGCCTGCTGGGACAACTTCAAGAACGAGCCCCTGCACGGCACCTTCCTCATCGACGGGCGGGGGCGGGTGCGCTGGCGGGACATCAGCGTCGAGCCGTTCATGGAGACGGACTTTCTGCTGGAGGAGTTCGCGCGCCTCCTGTCCTTTGACCGCTGACCCCGGCGACGAGGTCAGCGCGTGGTGGAACGGGACTTCCAGAAGGCGATGCCACCCGCCTGCAGCCCCACGTCCACGGAGGTCACCTTCCGGTTCGTCTTCATGTCGAAGACATCCACCGCACCCTTCTCCGACCCCACTCCCTCCGAGGTTACGAAGGCGTAGCGTCCGTCGGGAGTCACCAGCACACCGTGGGTGACGCGACGGGTGGAGGGCACCTTGGCGAGCTCCTTGCCGCTCTCCAGATCCCAGATGCCCACGGCGCCAGCGGTCTTGTAGGTGGCGATGAGTTTCTTGCCGTCCGGGGTCACGTCCAGGTTGTAGGGGCCCCTATCGGTGGCGAAGCGGCGGGTGACGCGCCAGGACTTCAGGTCCACCTCGGCGATCTGGGCGGCGCCGTTGAGGGCGCAGTAGACCACCTCCCGTCCCGGATGAGGCTGCACCCACGTGGGCTTCACGTCCGACTCGTGGGCCTTGGGCTGCTTCTCGTCCAGCTGCAACCTGCGGCTCACGTCAAAGCCCACCGCGTCGATCTCGAACAGGTGCCCCGACATCATGGCGCAGGAGTAGTGACGCAAGCCATCCGGAGCGAGCCGCGAGCCATGGGGCATGGGCCCGGTGGTGGTCCGCGCCACCTCCACCATCTCGTCGGGATCGACGATGGACACGGAGCTCGGCAACATGCGCCCGTGGAGGTTGAAGTTGACGCAGTA
This sequence comes from uncultured Isosphaeraceae bacterium, assembly GCA_964507445.1. Classification (GTDB taxonomy): domain Bacteria; phylum Planctomycetota. The sequence continues at coordinate 143,385 of CAZDQF010000002.1, read as the reverse complement.
GAGCAGGCCCGTGGCGTCGGAGATCTGCATGGTGGCGGGGAACATGCCCACCTCGCACTTCCCCACCAGCTTGTTGGTGCCGGTCTCGTACTTGTACACCGTGCCGAACGGCTTGCCGTGCGCCATGGACAGGAACCAGTAGCGTCCCTCCGGCCCCACGGTCAGCCCATGGGGGCCTTCGATCTCAGTGGGCTGATAGCCCACGTCGATGACCTGGTGGACCGTGGCCTTGCTGCCGTCGAAGCGGACGCAGTAGATCTCGTCCGCGGACTCCGCCGCCACGTAGACGAAGTACTCCGACTCCTGGGCGACGAGCGGGCAGGTCAGCCCGAGGACGAACGTCAGGACCGCGCGCAGGCTCACTGGCGCGGCTCCGGCTCGAGCTTCACCGCGTACAGGCCGCTGTTCCAGTCGGAGAAGAAGATGTGCCCCTTGTGCGGCTGCGGCCCCCACACCATGGGCGCGTTGGCGATGTAGCCCTTGGGGTCTGCCGGCAGGTACGTGGCGATCTCCCGACCCTGGTTATAGAGGTCGCCCATCAGGTCTCCGGAGAGGTCCACCACCCTGAGCCCGCCGTTGTAGTACGCGGCGTAGAGCAGGTCGCCCTCCACCCAGAGGTTGTGGGTACCGGCCTCGGGAACCTGGTAACGCGCCACCTCCTTGGGGTTGTCCAGGTCGGTGAAGTCGATGAAGTGCATCCAGCCCCGAGCGTAGGTGGGCTTGTCCTTGGTGTTGAGCCCGAACGGGAACATCTCATCCCCGGCGATGACGTAGCTCTTGCCAGTGGCCTTGCTCTTGTAGGGGAACGCCGCGTGGTTGGCGCCGTTGGGGTAGGCGTAGCTGCTGATCTTCTTCGGGTCAGACGGGGACCCGCCGCGGACGCCGTTGCCCACGTCCACCATGTGCACGCCGTAACGCCAGTTGGACGAGTAGGCGATGCCGTCCTCGATCCAGACGTCGTGGATGGAGGCCCCGGGCTCGAAGATCTGATAGGAGCCCACCTTCTTCGGGTTCCGGGGATCCTCGATGTTGATCACGTCGTATCGGCGGCCGGCGCTCAGGGCGTACACGTGGCCCTTGTCGATGAAGAGGTTGTGCACGCCACCGGTCAGCTCCTCGGTGTACTCCGCCAGGATCTTGGGCTCCCGGGGGTCCTTCACGTCGAGGATGACGATGCCGTTCTTGCGATTGGAGGCGCCCTCGCGGCTGAGGATGCAGATGCGTCCGTCCTTGGACACCTTCACATCGTTCACCGTACGGGCGTCCACGTTCACCGTAGCGATCCGCTTGATGTCCGCCGGGTTGGTCACGTCCCAGAAGTGGGCGTCCCCGTTGGACCCCCAGGTTCCGGTGACGCAGTAGTCCCGGCCGTCCACCCCCTCCCAGACCCAGAGGTCGGAGGTGTGGCTGTCGTCCACTCTGCCCTGGCCCACCATCTTGATCTTGCGGTCGAACTTGAAGCGCTTGTTCACCCGCACGGTGGCCCGGGCCGACACCCCGCCACAGGTGGCCACGATGCTGTAGAGCCCCGGCGCCTCCGCGACGAACCGACCGTCCTGCTCGATCTGCCCCGTGGCCGCCTGGCCCAGGTTGTCGTCGGGCCGGGCGTGGAAGGAGTAATGCACCGGCACGTCGCTGAGCTCCGCTCCGCCGCCGTCACGGGCGCTGCATTGGAACGTGATCACGTCCCCCGTACGGGCCTCCGTGCTCCCGGGGGTGAGGGTCATGGAGGTCACCGGGTTCTCCACCACCTGGATGGTCCGGTTGACGGAGAGTCCCTCCGACGCCGCTCGCACGGTCACCTTGCCGGGCGCGACCCCGGTCACGAACCCGAAGGCGTCCACCGTGGCGCAGCCGGGGTTGGAGGAGGAGATCACCGCCTCCAGGTCCGTCCGTTCGCCACCGCTGTCGTCTACCACGGCGGCGCTGATCCGCACCGGCGCGCCGACATAGACGCGCTCCGGGAGCGCCCGGAACGTGATGGCCGCCGGAGTGGGATACGGCACCCGGATCGTGATGCTGGTGGAGGGGCCGCGCCGCCCGGACCGCGCCGCTCGTGCGACCACCGTGTGGACGCCGGGCTTGATCGCCTTGACCGTCCCATCCCGCCCAACCCTCAGGCTCCGACGGGCGCGAGAGAAGAACACCACCCGGACACCGGACACCGGACGACCGCCGATGTCCACCACCTCTGCCTCGAGCTTCGCCTCCTGACCGACCGGCAGCATCAACTGCGGCGGGGTGGCGGCCACCTTCGCCTTGCCGGTTCCCTGACCGGCAAAACCCTGACCCTTCACACGGATGACGAGCTCGTCATCACTCAACTCGGTCTGGCCCTGCGCGCACGAGAGCAACAGACCGATCGCGGCGATCAGACGAAAACACGAGGGTGTCATGACGGTCCTTCCGGATGGAGAATCAGAGACGTGGGCGAACCGTCGAGGGTAGGAGAGGCACCTCTCGGCGTCAACCTTCACGGATGCAGTACAGGTGCTTGTCCGATCGCAGGTACAGCTCGTCCCCGGACAACGCGGGAGAGCCGTTGAACTGCGAATCGTCGGAGAGTTGATTCCGTGCCAGCAGGGCGAACTTCCCGTCGGCGGAGTACACGAACGTCCCCTTCTTGCGGCTGACCACGTACAGGCGACCGTCGGCCAGGACCGGGGAGGCGTAGATGCCTCCGGTGCGGCCCTCGAGACGCTCGGAGAACAGCACGTTGCCATCCGACGCCTTGAAGCACTTGCCCATGCCGCGGCTGTCCACCGAGAACAGACGACCTCCGTGCAGCACCGGCGACGGCACGCCGACGTTCGGGCCTCTCCAGGCCACACGATCCAGGGCCTCGCCCTCGGCGCCGGCGAGGTCCCGCGCGAACCGGACCGCCACCCCGTCCCCCGTGCCGCCGAACGTGTAGACACGCTCGGCGTCGGCCACGGGCGTGGGGCACATGCCGGTTCGGGACTCGGTCGAGACCGACCAGACCTGCTCACCGGTCCGCGGGTCCAGCCCCCAGATCTGGCCCGCCAGGACCATGACGCAGACCGCTGCGTCCCCAGCCCCGGTGATGATGGGCGAGATGGCGCATCCCTCCAGGTCCGCGGATTCCCGCTTCCAGACCAGCGCGCCCGTCATGCGGTTCAACGCCCGGATGGAGTTGCTCTCTTCAGAGGCGTTGATGATCACCAGGTCTTCGAACAGGACCGGCGTGGCCGCCGAACCCCATCGCAGGGAGATGCGCCTGCCGTTCCGCTCGACGCTGTTGGTGGCCGACGGCGCGTCCGGCGTGGGGACTCCCATGTCCGTCCGCCAGAGGACCTCGCCGTCCAGGTCCACCGCCACGACCCCGGCTCGACCGAAGTAGACGTAGATGCGCTCCCCGTCACACTCGGGGGTGGGGCTGGCGAACCCGTGTTCGTTGAGGACCATCTGACGGGCGTCGCGTTTCAGGGGACCGGGGATCACACGATCCCACAGGATGCTCCCGTCCTTCCGGTTCACGCACACAATGTGGTGCTTGAGTTCGGCCCGGTCGCCCCCGTCCTCCAGGTGGGCTCCGTAGCCCGAGTAACACGTCACGTACACCCGGTCCCCGACGATGATGGGGCTGGAGGACCCCGGGCCGGGCAGGGGCGTCCTGAAACGGACGTTGGTCTGGTCTCCCCACTCCAGGGGTGGTCGCGCGTGTGCAGCGATCCCGTCACGGGTCGGCCCTCTGAAACCGGGCCAGTCCGGGTCCTGCCCCCATCCCACGCTGCCCAGCGCCAGGACGATCGTGCAAAGCCTGCTGTACGTGATCATGCGCCTCTCCGACGATCCCATGTGGAACATGCCAAGGGGAATAGCTTAGTCGCGGTCCGGGATTATGTGTGCGTCAATCAAGAACGCAATCGCCACCATGCTCTTGCACCAAGAACACGAGTTTCCGATTATGGAGTTACTGCACCTCCCACACATAGGAAGTCCCTCATGCGAATTGGCATCACTGCATGCGCCGTGCTCGCGTTGGTCGTGAGCGCGTCGGCGCAAGTTCAGACATTGACCACCACGTTCACGTCCGACAACAGCCAGGCCGGCAACATGTTCGATCTGGTAGCGATCAACTCGGTCTCCATCTGCTCGTTCGATGTGAACCTGGACGTCGGAACGTGGGATCTGGAGATCTACGCGGTGACCGGCGGGGGGACGTACGTGGGCGCCGAGACGAACCCGGCCGCGTGGACCATGCTGGCCTCGGTCACGGGTGTCACGTCCAGTGGGTTCAACTCTCCGACGCCGCTGCCCGTGATCCTCGGGCTGACCATTCCGGCGGGGACCACCCAGGGCTTCTACGTCACGGTGACCAACGGCACGGCCATCAACTACACCAACGGGGCCAGCCTCGGATCCGTCTACGTTGCGGACGCCAACATCCAGTTCCTCGAAGGGACCGGCAACGCATATCCGTTCGGGAGCGTCTTCCAGCCACGGATCTTCAACGGCAACATCAACTACGTGGTCTCCCCCGCGAGCTGCGGCAGCTACCCGTTCCAGACCAACCAGACGGGCTCAACCCTGGACATCGACGGCAATGTCTCCAACGGCCTGACCTCCGCGGTCACCACCACCATCACGGGGCAGACCGTCACCCTGAACTCCACCGCCATCGGCCCGTTCGAGATCGCCAGCGCCCTGCGCCCTGCGATCGCCGGCGGGGTGTTCACCACGCCGGGTGGACAGGTGGTCAACGTGGACCTCACGGATCCATCCCTGTCCTTCGTCAACGGCAACACGAATCTGACACCGGTGGCCCACCCGGGGGTCCTCGCCATCCCCCTGACGTCCAGCGTTCCGTTTGTGGGTACCGGTCAGCAGGTGGTCCTCGACCCGGTCCACCCGGACGGGTTCGTGCTCTCCCAGTCCTGCGAGCTGCGGATCACCTATGACAACCAGCTGGCGGTGGGCAACGCCGCCTGCACCTCAGGCGGTACGACCATCACCCTCGGCAACAACGCCAACATCCAGCAAGCCCTGGGCTTCTCCTTCAGCTACTACGGGACCTCCTACACCGAGGTCTTCGTCAGCTCCAACGGACACGTCACCTTCGGGTCCGGGTTCAACAGCTGGGCCTCCGGAGGGGGCGGCCTGAACGGCGGGCTCCCCATGATCGCGCCGTGTTCGGAAGACCTGAACCCGACGGTGGGCGGCACCATCTCGTTCTACACCGACAACGCCGGCACCTTCGAGGTCTGCTGGCAGGGCGTCCCGTCCTTCGCCACGGCCAACTCCAATGACTTCAAGATCACCGCGGTCAACGGCAACATGATCCGCTTTGACTACGGCGCCATGGGCGAAGACGAGGGCACCGTCGGCCTCTCTCCCGGTGGCGGCGGCAACGCCATCATGCCGGTGAACCTCTCCACCGCCGGCGGCGGCAACGGCCCCATCGCCATCCCGCCAGGGACCACCGCCTACGAGGATTTCATCACGGCCACCAATCCCCTGGACCTGGCCAATTACCAGGTGACCTGGATGACAGACCTCCAGGGCAACCCGGTGTCCATCCAGTAGGTCACCGGGCCCGGCGGAAGAGCAGCTCCGCGTTGGGGTCGAGACGGACCTCCTGCGCCTTCTTCGCGGGCACCACCACCTGGCGGTCCTTCACCACGACCGCCCGCTCCTGCGCGGTCCCGTCCGCGCCTTTCCAGGCCAGGCGGAGCTTGAAGCGGTACGGAGCGCCGCCCTGCTTCTGGGTGACGACGATCCCACGATCATCGACCGCCAGGTCCAGCACCGGGCAACCCACCCGATCCAGCCACTGATCGAAGAACCAGCTGAGCTCCTCGCCGCTGGACCGCTCCACGGCGGCGACGAAGTCCTTCGTGAGCACCGACCTGCCGGAGGCCTCGGTGAAGTAGTCACGCAGGGCCTTGAAGAAGGCCTCGTCGCCCAACTCTCCCCGCAGCATGTGCAGCACCCAGGCCCCCTTGGGATAGGTGTTGGCGTTCAGCGCCCGGTCCGGATGGGCGAACCCGTCCCAACGCACCGACTTCATCCTGCCGTCCGCCGACCTCCGCCACCGTGAACGCATCTGGATCATGCTCTCCGTGAGCGTCGGACCTCCCACCATGGCGTGAAGCCAGGGGCCGAAGTAGGAGGCGAAGCCCTCGCTCAGCCACACCTCCCGCCACTCCGCGTAACCCACACCGTCCCCGAACCACATGTGCACCAGCTCATGGGCCAGGGTGCCGACCCCCCCGTCAGGTCCGTCGAACAGCCGCTCCGCGAGCTGCACGTTCCCGGGCGCCTCGAATCCACCCCAACGGGTCGGACACTGGATCGTGGTGTACTTGCCGTAGGGGTATGGACCGAACGTCCGCTCCATGGCCGCCATCCATCGCCCGTGATGGACCAGGTACCTGGCGGCGCGCTCGACGTCACGCCGGTAGACGAAGTGAGGCAGGATGCGCTCGTCCCCCGACTCCGCGACCCGGGCATAGGGACCGACACAGATGGCGAACATGTACGGCGGCAGGTCGCTCTGGGTCTCGAATCGCCGCCCCCCCTCGGAGTCGTCCCGGCGGGCGCCGCTGGCGATCACCTCATTCCCCTCCGGGCATCGGATGCGGAGCGAGAACCTGGCCCGGTCCGACGGGTGGTCCTCACAGGGCAACCAGCCACGAGCGCGAATGGAGTAGTGGTCCGTGAACGCCAGGGGCTCTCCGTATCGGCTCTTCTTGAAGTAGAAGCCATCAGGGGGGAGCCCCTCGAGGCGCGCCCGGAAGCGGACGACCTCTCCCTGAGCCACCGCCGCCGGCAGGGCGACCCTCACCTGGTCGTCGGCCCACGAGACGTTCAACCGGGTGTCGTTCAGGTCGACGAACCGGACGCTCCAGCCCTCACCTCGAACCGCGTCCAGCAGCACGTGCTCCAACGGCTCATCCGCGCGCACGGAGTACAGGACGCTGCCGGACATCTGGCGTCCCGACGGGTCCACCGTCAGATCCAGGTCATAGGCCAGCATGTCCTGCTGCGGATAACCGACGAAGCGAGGCCCATCGGGGGTGGGCGCCTGGCCCCATGTCCAGGAAGAGCCTGTCAGAACGGCGGCCAGGGCGGCGACACGTAGGTACTGCATGCCAGGATGCTAACCCGTCCCCGAGCGCCCTGTTTCCCGGTATCCTGTCTGTTCGACCCGGTGTCGGCACCCCGCAAGAAGGAGCTCCCTCGTGAACGCCATCCGCAAGTCCCCCTCGTTGATCCCGTTCCTGGTCCTGGCGACCTCCACCGCCCTCTTCGCCCAACCAGGCACGAGCACCGCCAACTACAAGCAAGCCGAGCGGTTCTCCTCGGAGTTCCTGCGGCAGTTCGTGTACGGAGGGTCCGTCACCCCCAACTGGATCGGTGACACGGACCAGTTCTGGTACAGCTTCAAGTCCAGCGAAGGGACCCACTACTGGCTGGTGGACCCGGACACCCGGACCAAGACCGCGCTGTTCGATCGCGCCCGGCTGGCGGCCTTGCTCACCGAGGCCTGCCGCAAGCCCCGCGACGCCGGAGACCTCCGCATCACCGGCCTGAAGATCGACGACGAGGGCAAGAAGCTCACCTTCACGGCGGACAAGTTGAAGTTCGAACTCGACCGCACGGACGGCACCCTCAAGGAGGTCAAGAAGGACGACGACGAGGAAGAGGAGCGCAGCAGCCGATCCCGACGAGGTCGCCGTGGACGGGGCAGCAGCGGGAGCAAGGAGACCGCCAAGGACATCGAGAAGCGACGAGCGCGAGCCTTCGAGCAGGCGCTCAAGAAGTACTACGACAAGAAGAAGGGCAAGGACAAGGAGGAGGAAGACAACGGCAGCAGCCGCTTTCGCCGGACCTCAGGGTCCGCGTTCTCCCCTGACATGCAGTGGTACGCCTACGCGGAGGGGCGCAACATCTACGTGACGCGCCGCACCGGCGACCTCCCCCCCGACACGGAAGAAGACAAGAAGGACGCCAAGGGCTCCGACGGCAAGGAGAAGGTAAAGGACAAGGAGTCGAAGTCGGACACCCAAGCGGCGAAGCCCAAGGGCGACAAGGAGCAGAAGAAAAAGAAGACGCCCTTCCCCTACGAGGCGAAGGAGGTGATCCAGCTCAGCACGGACGGCGCCGAGGACTACAGCTTCGGCGGCGGCGGCGAGGAGCAGAAGCTCCGCACGCCGAAGACCGTCACCTGGGCTCCGGACTCCAAGGGGTTCTACGTCACCCGCAGCGACTCACGGGAGGTGGCGGAGCTGTGGCTGGTGGACTCCCTGGGGAAGCCGCGCCCCACGCTGCAGAAATACAAGTACGCCATGCCCGGTGAGGAGAACGTCCGGCGGAGCGAACTGTACGTCTATCGCGACGGCAAGAAGTCCCTGATCCCGGTGAAACAGAAGTGGGCCGACGAGTGGTACAGCGACGTCAAGTGGCTGGAATCAGGGGAATTGCGGGCGATTCGACGGGACCGCCTCCGCCGCAACCTCGAGTACGGGGTCATCAACCCGGACACCGGCGACTTCCGCCCCCTCATCACGGAGGGCTTCGACAACGCCAACCAGACCACTCAGAGCGTCCGCTACTTGGAAGATCGCGGCGAGTTGATCTGGTGGTCCGAGCGGACCGGCTGGGGCCACTACTACCTGTATGGGCTGGACGGCAAGCTCAAGAACCCCATCACGACGGGCCGGTTCCGCGCCAGCCGCATCATCGAAGTGGACGAGGAGAAGGGGTTGCTCTGGTTCCGCGCCAACGGACGGGAGCCGGGAGAGAACATCTACTACGAGCACCTGTACCGGGTCCGCCTCGACGGCACCGGGCTCACGCTCCTCGACCCCGGCAACGGGACCCATCGCTCGAGCATGCCCAAGTCCCGGCGCTACGTCGTGGACTCCTACTCCCGGGTGGACCTGCCCAACCGATCCGTCCTCCGCGATGAGAACGGAGAGGAGATCATGACCCTCGGAGAGACCGACGTCTCCCGCATCACGGAGATGGGCTGGACTCCGCCCACGCCGTTCAAGGTCAAGGCGGCGGACGGGATCACGGATCTCTACGGCAACATGTGGAAGCCCTTCGACTTCGATCCCGCAGAGCAGTACCCCCTGATCGTCCACGTGTACCCCGGACCGCAGGCAGAGGGGGTGACCCACACGTTCTCCGCCACGGGCAGCCGCCAGGAGCTGGCCCAGCTCGGTTTCATCGTCATCCAGGTGGGACACCGCGGCGGCACCCCCACCCGCTCCAAGGCCTACGGCGCCTACGGCTACTTCAACATGCGGGACTACGGTCTCAAGGACAAGAAGGCGGCCATCGAGCAGCTCGCCGCGCGGCACCCCTTCATCGACATCAACCGCATCGGCATCTACGGCCACTCCGGCGGCGGTTTCATGACCGCCGCGGCCCTGCTGCAGAAGCCCTACAACGAGTTCTTCAAGGTCGGGGTCTCCACCGCCGGGAACCACGACAACAACGTCTACAACAACTCCTGGTCCGAGCGGTATCACGGGCTCAAGGAGGTGGAGGCCAAGAAGTCGGACGGCAAGAAGACCGACGGCAAGAAGACCGACGGCAAGAAGACCGACGGCAAGAAGACCGACGGCAAGAAGTCGGACGGCAAGAAGTCGGACGGCAAGAAGTCCGACGACAAGAAAACCGACGACAAGAAAACCGACGACAAGAAAACCGACGACAA
>CAZDQF010000002.1:0-133594 GCA_964507445.1 uncultured Isosphaeraceae bacterium | reverse complement strand
CCGACGACAAGAAAACCGACGACAAGAAAACCGACGACAAGAAAACCGACGACAAGAAGTCCGACGACAAGAAGTCCGACGACAAGAAGAAGCGCTTTGACATCCACATCCCCACCAACGCGGAGTTGGCGGCGAACCTGAAGGGGAAGCTGCTGCTCGTGCACGGGGAGATCGACAACAATGTCCATCCCGCCGGCACCATGCGGCTGGTGAGCGCCCTCATCAAGGCGAACAAGCGTTTCGACCTGCTGATCATCCCCGGCGCCCGCCACAGCTTCGGGTCCGCCAGCACCTACATGAAGCACATCACCTGGGAGTACTTCGCGAAGCACCTCCTCGGAGACGCTCAGCCGGGCGCGGACATCAAGGAGAAGGCGCCGCGAGACTAAGCCGGGGTCCGGAGTCCGGGCCGATCACGGCGCGCCCACGAAGGCGCGCCACGGGTCGGACCCGGCGATGGTCTCAGCGAGCGACTTGTAACCATCCGCCAGCGGGTGGGTGGCGTCCGCGTACATGCCCGACGGCAGCGGCCTTGGGGCCAGAAACGGGACCCCCTCCCGCTCCAGCCAGGTCACCGCCGCGTCCTTCACCCGTTGATAGCCGATCCGACCCTCCACCGTCAGCAGGTGTTCGTTGAACGGTCCTACCAGGACGAACACACGGTTCCCCCGCTGCCGCAGCAGCGACAGCGCGCGGCGGAACGACGCCCATTGCAGAGATGTCTCCGGGTCCACCCACTGGAACCCCTGCGGCCGGATCCCACGCTCGGTCCAGGAGACCGGCTCCTCCGTCGGCCGCGACGAGGGCCCGGGGAGAGCACCCCCGAGGGCGGCGAGAGGGTCGCGGTCCGGGTGCTCCACGATCCAGGACGGCACGTCCAGATGATCGAAGTACGCCTGCTGCAGGTGCTTCCCCCATTGCAGGAAGGGGACGTTGCGGCGCACCACGTTGCCCAGTCGCTCCGACGCGGTGGCCCGGTAGCAGGGGATGGAAGGCGAGAACTGGGGCACAAGCTGCGGGTGATTGAAGGCGAACTCCTTGTCCTCTCGCAGGTCATGGCGAGGAGAGCTCATCCAGAGGAGGTTCAGGTGCAGGACGATCCTGCGATCCCGCAACGCCCCGCCGAAGTGCTCGATCAACCCCGCCAAGGCGGCGGGATGGGCACCCTGCAGCGAGAGGTTGGCGACCGGGACGGACCGACGGGAGAGGTGGCTCGGGAGGGTCTCCACCGAGGCGACATGGGGCCCCCAGACCACCGAGTCGCCGAGCGCCGCCACCTGATCCTCCGGCACCTCCCCTGTCCGGCGCTCGAAGAACCAGTAGTCCTCATTGAGGGGGTCCGGCACACGGTAGTGCTCGGAATCGCCGCCGGGGACCTCCTCGGTCCAGAGCGTGGGGGTCAGCCAGCACGCGACCACCGTGATCGCCAGGACAAGGCACCACTCACGGGGGCTCAGGTGCAGCCCGTTGGAAGGAGCCGGTGGTTGATGTGGGTCGGAGGGCGTCATGTCAGAACTGGAAGTAGATGAAAGGCCTGGAAGCCGGCTGGGCCACCACCAGCAACCAGCCGATCATGAACAAGGCGAGGGCTATGCGCACCGGCTGGGCGTCCAGGAGACGCCTCCCCCGACCGTCAGCCGAGTAGACGAGCTGATACGCCCACACGGCGAGCACCAGGAACAACAACGTCAGGGGGAATCGCGGGTCGGCCCAACCCGAGGTGAACATCCGGCTGAAGATCAGCGTCGAGTCCGCCCAGGTCTGGGCCCGGAAGAACACCCAGGTCAGGGTGACGAAGCCGAAGATCAGCAGCTGCTTCACCAGCCTCGGGACGCGGTCCCGATAGACAGGCGCGCGTTCCAGGGGCCGCAGGAGCATCCGGCCCACAGCGTGCATGGCGCCCCAGAGCACGAACCCCCAAGCCGCCCCGTGCCATAGTCCGGACAGGAGCATGGTGACGAAGATGTTCCGGTAGGTGCCGGTGCTCCCTCCCCGACTGCCTCCGAGCGGGATGTACACGTAGTCTCGGAACCACGTCGACAGGCTGATGTGCCATCGGTTCCAGAAGTCTCCCAGGTCCGTCGCCACATACGGGTTGTTGAAGTTGACCATGAGACGGAAGCCCATGGCCCGAGCCACGCCCCGGGCCATGTCCGTGTAGCCGCTGAAGTCGAAGTAGATCTGCCAGCCGAAGGCGAAGGTCGCCAGCATCAGCGCCGCAGAGCGATACTCCTCCGGCGATCCATAGACCTGATCCACGTAGATGCCGAGCCAGTCCGCGAGGGCCACCTTCTTGAACAGGCCCACGAGGAACAGGGACGCGCCGTCGGCGAGATCCTGTCCCTTCACGGAGGCAGGGCTCCGTAGCTGCGGCAGCAGGCTCTTCGCACGCTCGATGGGGCCGGCCACCAGCTGCGGGAACAACGACACGAACGCGGCGAAGCGGACGAAGCTCCGCTCCGGCGGCAGCTGCCCGCGGTACGCGTCGATGGTGTAGCTCATGGACTGGAACGTGAAGAACGAGATGCCCACGGGGAGCAACACGTCCGGCTGAGGGAGCTCGTATCCGGTGGCGCGCAGCAGGACGTTGAGGTTGTCCGTCACGAACCCGGCGTACTTGAAGAACCCCAGCAATCCCAGGTTGGTGCAGAGGCTGACCACCAGCCAACGCTTCTTGTGCGCAGACCGCTCCATGAACCGGACCACCTGATAGTCGATGACCGTGGAGATCAGGATCAGGACCAGGTAGAGAGGGTTCCAGGCGCCATAGAAGACGTAGGAGGCCAGGAGCAGGAAGGCGCTGGAGAACCGGGTCCGCCTCAGGGCCAGATGGACCGGGAGCACGATGGCGATGAAGACCAGGAAGAGCCAGGTGTGGAACAGCACCGGCGAGGGTCAGCGCGCCGCCGGCGCCTTCCTCACGCACCGCAAGCCGAGGGTGTCCGGTGCCAGGCACGCGTCGCCGAACCCGGGCCGGTCGGTGCCGCGCGCGGCAGACCGCAAGCCGGGCGCCCGGGACTTCCAGGACCCGCCGCGCACGATGTACATCTCCGCGTCTTCAGGCCCGCGGGGGTTCGTGGCCTGGCTGCGCTCGTAGTACCGCGGGTCGTAAGGGTCGTTGCACCACTCCGCCACGTTTCCGTGGAGGTCGTGGAGGCCCCATCGGTTGGGCTTCTTCTTGCCCACCGGGTGGGTCTTCCTGGCCGCGTTGTCGGCGTACCAGCCATGTCGATCCAGCTGCCGGGGGTCGCTGCCGAACCCGTACGCCGCGTCGGACCCGGCGCGGCACGCGTACTCCCACTCCGCCTCCGTCGGCAGGCGGTAGCCCGATCGGGTGTAGTCGCAGGTGGCGTCCCGCTCGTCGTAGCAGGGCTCCAGCCCCTCCGCTTCCGAGCGTAGGTTGCACAACTTCACGGCGAACACCCAGGTCACGTTGTCCACGGGCAGGTCGTCGCCCTTGAAGTGGGAGGGGTTGGAGATCTCCAGCCGCCTCAACATCGCCTGGGTGACCTCGAACCGGTCCATGAGGAGAGGGTCCACCGTGACCTGGTGGGGAGGCCGTTCATCCTCTTCCCCGTCCTCGCTGCCCATGGTGAAGGTCCCTCCGGGGATGAGCACCATCTCGTCCCCGGCAGCGGTCACGATCACCTCCGCGGACGGCACGTCCTCGGCCGGGGCGCACCCCCAGGACAGCAGCACGCAGACCGCCAGGGCACCGCGCGACGTCACCGCTGGTCTTCCTTTCGCACGGGGATCCAGTCCGGCTCCTTGTTGCCCTTGCCGTCCGTCGTCAGCTCCACCCACTCCCCCGTCTCCGCGTCGGCGATGGCGATGTCCCAGCCAGGGGCGTCCTCGCCGGGGTTCTGTGGCATGGCGCCCCACATACGGCGGGTCCGCACCTTCGGTCCGCGGCTGAACACCAGGTACTTGCTCTCCGGGGACCAGTCTGCGTGATAGGTCTGCTCCCGCTTGAGACCGCGACGCCACCTGGTGTAGACGGCGCGCTTCCCCCGAGCCGCTCGCGGCCGCTCGCCGCTGAGATCCAGGCGCGCCACTCCGATGGAGTAGTCGCCGTAACCCCACGCGATGCGGCCCCCGTCAGACGTGATGTCCGGGCGGCACCCGCTCAACCCGAGGTCGAACACGCCCTGGCCATCCGCCTCCACCGCGAGGATGCCCTGGCGAAACCCCATGCCGCCCATGACCGTGGCCACGAACCACTTCCCGTCCGGGGTCCAGGCGAGGCTGTAGAGATGCTCGATCTCCTCGTTGGGGTGGTCCGTGGTCTTGCCGGACTCCAGGTCATAGATCCTCAACCCACGGGTAGCCCAGGTGGAGGTGGTGAAGCGCCTGTACTCCGCCGGCAGGAACGCTACGCGCTTGCTGTCAGGGCTCCAGCATGGGTCCCGGGCGTCGTCCGCGATCTTGCGTTGGTCGCTGCCGTCCACGGCCATGAGGTACACGTCCCGGACCCTGGTCCCGTCCTCGGAGCTGTCGCGGACGTAGACGATGTGACGGCCGTCCGGCGACGCCTTGCCGTTCACCTCGTCCACACCGTCGGTGTTGGTCAGGTTCTTGCGACCGGTGCCGTCAGCGTTCATGACGTACAGGTCGTAATCCCCGTCGAGCTTGGACTCGAACAGGACGCGGTGGGGGATCTCCGTCACGGCCTTACGCAGCTGGGAGTCCGCCGCCGCCTCCTGCGCCAGGGACACGGGCAGGATGAGCGCCAGGCCGCAGAGAACGGACAACGTGGATCGGGGAGACGGGTTCATGATGGTCTTCCTGAGGGATCTTCAGCTGAATCCTAACCATTTGATTGCCCGCTTGTTTCGGCCTTCTCCCGGACGGGGCACAAGGTCGGAGAGACTGGCTGTAGACTGTGCGGCCATGCGAAGCAACGTCGTCCTCCTCGCCGTCATGGCGGCCATCCTCGCCTCCCCGTCGCAAGCCCAGCAATCGTCCAAAGGAGAGTGGATCGAGCTGTTCGACGGCAAGACCCTCTCGGGGTGGACCCAACGCAACGGCACCGCCACCTACGAGGTGGTCGACGGAGCCATCGTGGGCACCACCAACACCGGCAGCCCCAACTCCTTCCTCTGCACCAACCGGGACTACTCCGATTTCGAGCTCACCTTCGAGGTGAAGGTGCACGACCGGCTCAACTCGGGGGTGCAGATCCGGTCCCGAACCCGAGGTGGCCCCAACGGCCGGGTCAACGGCCCTCAGGTGGAGGTGGAAGCGAGCGGCGAGCGGGGCGCGGAGGCGGGCTACATCTACGGCGAGGCCGCAGGGGGCTGGATGACGCCCAACGACATCCGCAAGCCCCACAAGCACTTCAAGGACGGGCAGTGGAACAGCTACCGGGTCCTCGCCGTCGGCCCCAACATCAAGGTCTGGATCAACGACGTCATGATCTCCGACCTGACCCACGAGAAGCGCTACAAGAGCCACCCCCGCGGCTTCGTCGGGCTGCAGGTCCACAGCATCGGACGCAACCAGGGCCCGTTCCAGGTGAGCTGGCGCAACATCCGCCTGCGCGAGCTCCGTGACCCGAACGCGGGCTGGGTGGCCCTGTTCAACGGCAAGGACCTGAAGGGCTGGAAGACCAACGGCAACTGGGTGCCGCAAGAAGACGGCTCCCTCCTCATCGACCCCAAGGGCAAGGGCTGGCGCCGCTTCGCGGACTACCTCTGGACGGAGAAGAAGTACGGCGACTTCATCCTCGACGTGGAATACAGCTACCCCAAGGGAGGTAACAGCGGCGTCTTCTTCCGCGTCGGAGACCTGGCCAATCCGGTCAACACCGGCATCGAGTGCCAGATCCTGGATTCAACCAACAAGAAGGGAAAGCTGGGACACCACGACCACGGGGGCATCATCAGCACCGTGGGGGCCTCCAGCAACATGTCCGCGGCGCCCGGGTCCTGGAACCGCATGATCGTCATGTGCCGCCGCCATCACCTGCGCGTGGACCTCAACGGCCAGGCCATCATCGACCTCTCCCTCAAGGACTCCGCCGTCAAGGACCGCCCCCTCGAAGGCCACATCGGGCTGCAGGACCACGGGCAGCCTCACAAGCTGCGGTTCAGGAACATCTGGCTCAAAGAGCTATGACCGGCGCCAGGACTCACCGGGGTCTGGCGATGCAGTAGAGGCTCTCGTGGGTGCGCAGGAAGACGTGCCCGTCGGTGAACGCGGGGGTGGAGTTGGTCTCCTCCCCGAGGGAGTTCCGGGCGACCACCTGCAGCCCCTTTGAATCGGGGCGGAACACCACCGTGTCGCCCCGCTGGTTCATCAGGTAGAGCCTCCCCTCAGCCTCCACGACGGAGCCCCAGCAGTCGCCCCGCCCCGCGCGCTCGGTCCACAGGCGCTCACCGGTCTTCGCGTCTACGCAGGTCACGAAGCTGTCCATGTCCGGCATGTAGACGCGTCCGTCCACCGCGACCCCTGAGCCCACGTTGCTCTTCTGCTTGGGGAGCCGCCAGACCCGGTGGGTCTCGGTGACGTCCCCGCTTCCCCCAAGGCGAACACCGATGGACGGTCCCACGTACCCGCCACGCACCAGGCACACCCCGCCGGCGATCACCGGCGAGGAATAAGCCAGGTCGCCGCGTTCACAGCTGAGGCCCTGACACCACCAGAGGATCTCACCGGACTTCACGTCGTAGGCAACGATCCGGGTGGGTTGAGGGCAGATGAGGATGTCCTGATCTGCCTGCCTGGTGATCACCGGCGTGGACCAGGACCCCCACAGCCGGCGAGTGCCGGGTTCGCCCTTCGGCCGCAGGTCGGGCTCCGGGGTCTTCCACAGCAACTCGCCCGACGTCAGGTCGAACGCAGCTACGAACGGGGCCGCGCCGGGCCCGGTGTTCAGGATGACCATGCCGTCGTGGAGCACCGGAGAGGTCCCGTATCCCCAGTAGTGACGAAACTCCCCCAGGTCCTGGCTCCAGCAATGAGTCCCGTCCACCTGATAGCAGTGGAGCCCGGCGGACCCATGCCAGACCACGACGCGCTCCCCGTCACTGGCCGGAGTGGTGCCGCAGTAGGGGTTGGTCTTGTGAGTGGGCATGGTCTTGTCGATGGACACCGTGCGCGCCCAACTCTGCTCCCCGGTCCCGGCGTCGTAGCAACGCAGGGAGCGACCGCGACCCTCGTCGTCTTCGGCCACCGTCAGGAACACCCGCCCCCCGACCACCACCGGGCTGCCGTTGGCCGGACGGGGCAACGGCGTGCGCCACTTCACGTTGGTCTTCCGATCCCACCGCACCGGGACGTTCTTGCTGGCCGCTACGCCATCACCCCGGGGGCCACGAAACCCGCTCCAGTCCTGGGCTTGGACCGACACAACCAGGAAGACCATCGACAGCAGGACACGTCCGATCATGGTTCGGATCCTACCAAGCGACGACCGCAAGACGGTCCTCGTGGCAGCTTTCGTCCCCCGGGTGTATCGTGGATCGGTTCCGTCTTGCCGCCAGTCAATCAAGAGCTCACTACACCAGGAGTCATTGGATGCAAACGCGCGCCGTGTCCCTCTGTCTAGCATGTGCGGCTTGCCTCTCGGTCAACGCCGCCGCCCAGTCCTTCAGCTACGCGGACTTCAGCTCCACCGCCGGGCTCGTCCTGAACGGGAGCGCGGCCCAGAACGGAGTCAACCTGCGCATGACGCCTCCCGCCGGAGGCCAGGCGGGCACGGCCTGGTATCAGACGCAGGTCCCGGTCATCGCGGGTTTCTCCACCACCTTCGCCTTCCAGCTGAGCCCTGTAGGCGGGGCTGACGGCATGACCTTCACGCTCCACGAAGACCCCAACGGCACCGCCGCCCTCTGCGGCACCGGGGGCTCCATGGCCTACACCAGCGAGCCCCTCAACCCCGCCAACACCATGCAGAACTGCCTGGTGTTCGAGCTCGACACCTACAACAACGGAAACTTCAACGACCCCAGCGACAACCACATCAGCATCCACCTGTTGCCCACCATCCCCACCACGCCCAACGGCGCCGACGAGTATTACTCCATCGCGCAGGCGACCCCGCCCTTCGACCTCAACGACGGCGCCGTGCACACCATGTGCATCAACTACACCCCGGGCACCCTGGAGGTATACCTGGACGGCGCGGCGACCCCCCTGATCACCGTTCCCTTTGACTTCTTCACCGGCGCCACGACCATCGGCGGCAACGCCCTGGCGGGGCTCAACCTTCCGACGGGCAACGCGTACGTGGGCTTCACCGCCGGGACCGGCGGGGTCAGCCAGAGCCACGACGTCCTCGCCTGGTCCTTCGGGATCGGCGGCTGCACCACCCTGGTAGGACCCTGGGAGACCAACAACGCCGCGTCCTCCCTGGACCTGGACGGCGCCGCCGGGACCGCCTACACGGCGGCGGTGACCACCACCTGCGTCGGCGGCATCTCCACCATGAACTCCACGGCGACCCCTGGCAGCCTGTTCGACATCGCCGTGACCTTCACCAACGCGGTGCCCGCCGCGCTCACCACGGCGGGGGGGCAGCAGGTGAACCTGGACACCACACACCCTTCGCTGTTCAACTTCAACGGGCCGCCAGCCACCTGGGCTGGGTTGTTGAATCTCGTCCCTCACCCAGGAGCCTTCACCTACGCCGTCCCCACGGCCTCCGCGTTCCTGGGCTCCGCCCAGCAGATGGCCGTGGACGCCACGCATCCGGACGGCTTCCAACTCTCCCAGCCCATCGAGATCAACGTGGTCTCGGGCTCCGGGAGCGTGGGGCTCACCCTGCCGGACGACGGCAACGTACAGATCGCCCTGGCGGGGTCCCCTCTCTGCGCCAACAACGGCATCACCTTCTACGGCACCGTCTACAACGCCCTCTACGTCAACTCCAACGGTGACGTCAGCTTCACCATCGGGCACGGGGACTTCACCGCCACTTCCTCGGAATGGCAGACCCTGATGCCCCGCATGGGGATCCAGACCGACCTGGAGCCCAACAACTACGGCACCGTGACCGTGACCAGCAACGGCTTCTCCGGCGTCGGTGACTGGATCACCGTGGCCTACGCAAACGTCACGGAGTGGGGCACCGGCGGAAACGGCGTCACCAGCTTCAACGTGGAATTCCACGGCCCCAACGGCCACGAGATCGGCGGCTTCACCACCAACGGTACCTGGGGCGCGACCTCGGTGGTGGGTGGCATCAGCCTGGGCAGCGCCGGCACGCACCCGGCCCTCGTCAGCTTCGACGCGCTCTTCGGCACCGGCCTGCAAGTGAACGCCAACGCCACGGACAGCGTCATCGACGAGAACGTGGCCGGGATGCTGCTCAACGCCAACGGCTGGACCTCGATCCAGTTCCCCCTGTACGACGGGTCCTCCTACATCGTGCAGTAGCCCGACAGGCCCCCGATGGAATCCGGCGCGGCGACCCTTCGGTCTTCGCGCCGGCCTCGTTTCCCTACAATGCGCGGCGAAAGGGAAGCCATGAGACTCATCATCTTCATCGCCGTAGCGTGCTGCCTCGCCGCCTGCTCCAGCAACAGCCCGGATTCTGAGCCGGCCACCCAGACCATCTCCCTGTTCAACGGCCAGGATCTGACGGGCTGGCACGCCGATATCCCGCGGGCCGACGGCGGACGAGAGGTGCCGCCGTCGTTCGTCGCTCAAGACGGCATCCTGGTGAGCAAGGGGAGACCTCAGGGTCACCTCATCACGGACCGCTCGTTCCGGGACTACCGCTTGAAGGTGGAGTGGCGCTGGCCGGAGAAGCCCGGGAACTGCGGGATCCTGGTCCACTCCTCCAAACCGCGCCGCCTCTACAAGATGTTCCCCCAGTCCATCGAGTGCCAGCTGCACGTGGGCAACGCCGGGGACTTCTGGTGCATCGGCGAGGACATCAAGGTCCCGGACATGACTAAGCGGCGCGGCCCGGAGAATCGATGGGGTGTCAACGAGGGGCAGGCTCGCCGCATCAGGAACCTGACCGACGACTCCGAGAACCCGCCGGGTGAGTGGAATGAGATGATCATCGAGTGCCGCGGACGCAGGATCGACGTCTGGGTGAACGGCGCTCGCGTCAACGACGGCTTCGACTGCACCGCGGATCACGGTCAGATCGCCATCCAGGCAGAAGGCGCTCCCTGCGAGTTCCGCACCCTGGAGTTGACGCCGCTGACCCCCTGAACGAGGCGCAGCCAAGAAAAAAAGCGAGCTCACCGAAGGTCGGTGGGCTCGCTTCAAACAGGCTCGGACGAGTCAGTCCTGGATCTTGCCGCTGAACTTGCCGGAGAGGCCAGCGGCGACGGTCTTCGGATCGGTACCCTTCTTGACGGTCACGGCCGCCGTCTTGGTGTCGTAGCTCACCTCGCAGGCGGTGACACTGTCCATGGCCTCCAGTTGCCCCTGCACCGCAGGGGGACAATTGGTGCCTCACGTCATCCCTTCGACGGCGATGGTGATGGTCTCGGTCTCGGCATCCGTCGCTTCGCTGCTGCAGGCGCCCGAGATCAGGAACGCCGCGCAGACGCCCAGCGCGAACATGGTTCTCATGATTCTCTCTCCTTAGTGGATCGCGTCAGGCCAGTCCCGACGCGCCTCAAGCCTAATCGAATCTCGGCATCATGACTGAGCGGGGCTCGTGAGGCACCTCACCGCTGACATTGGCCGCACATGAACGTGGAGCGGCCGGATTGGGTCAGGCGTCGGACGGTGCCCCCGCAAGCACGGCGGAGACAAGGCTCCGATTCTCTCCCGTACACCTGAAATCGGTGAGCGAAGTAACCCAGCTGGCCATCCACAGCGCGGAAGTCACGGAGCGTGGACCCACCCACCGCGATGGCCTCTCCCAACACCATCTTGATGGCCGCATGGAGGCGTCTCGCCCTGGCCGCCGCTCCTCGCTTTCCGGCGACGGACGCCGCCGACCGTCGGGGAGACACGCCCGCGCGGAACAGCGCTTCACACGCGTAGATGTTGCCGACGCCCACGACGGTCCTCTGATCCAGCAACGCCGCCTTGATGCTGGTGCGCCTCCCTCGCAGGGAATCGGATAACGCCTCCGGGCCCCAGTCTGGGCTGAGTGGTTCCGGCCCCAGATGGGCGAGCAACGGATGCTCCGCTTCTGTTCCGGTGGTCAACAAGTCCATGATCCCGAAACGCCGCGGATCGGTGAACACCGCGCGTCCACCGTCTTCGAGGTGGGCGACCACGTGATCGTGTGGAGTGGGTTCATGCTCCTGCTCTGGGTGCAGGAGACTGAATCGACCGCTCATGCCCAGATGCACCAACCAGGTCAACTGCGACTCCAGCCTGATGAGCAGGTACTTGGCTCGCCGATCCACGGATTGGACCAACCGGCCCTGCATGCGCTCAGCCAGGTCCGCGGGTAACGGAAACCGCAGATCCGGTCTCGCCACATCAAGACCCGCGATACGGGCCCCCACCAGGTGGCGTTCCAGGCCGTCGCGGACCGTCTCGACTTCCGGCAGCTCGGGCATGAATAAAAAACGTAGGACTTCGGGTGAATTCGGGGCAGACAAGGCACCCCTGGTGCTGGCTACAATAACCTGCTGTCACCCACGCTTGCTGCGCAAGCCGTATCGCCCGGAGTTCACACGAGGTTGATCATGAAGCTTCCCTGCCCCCGCGTCCTGGTCGTCGCCGCGCTGCTGACAGCGCTGGCCGCTCCCCTTTCCGGCCAGTCTTGCGTCACCACGACGTTCTCACACAACAACGGCCAGGCAGGGAACATGTTCGACATCACCGCCCTCAGTCCGGTGTTGATCGAAGACTTCACCTGCAACCTGGACAGTGGAACCCACAACATCGAGATCTACGTGGTGACCGCCGGCACCTCGTGGCAGCCGGTGGCACAGACCGCCTCCGCCTGGACCCTCATCGGCACCACCACGGTCACCTCCGCGGGCGCCGGGAACCCCACCCCCCTGGGCCTTAGCCTCGGACACCTGATCCCCGCCGGGACCAGCCAGGGCTTCTACCTGACCGCCACCACCGGGTCCGATTTCAACTACACCAACGCGTCCACTCCCGTAGGGTCCGTGGCCGCCTCGGACAGCAACCTCGAGATCCTGGTGGGCGCCGGCAAGGCGGCCAACTTCGGCACGACCTACATGCCGCGCATCTGGAACGGCACCGTCTGCTACACCCAGGGTAGCGGGATCTTCGCCAGCTTCGACGCCGCCAACACCTCGGGCAACGCCCCGCTCACCGTGAACTTCACGGACACCAGCTTCAGCTCCGCCGCAGGCGGCGTCGCCACGTGGGCATGGGATTTCGGAGACGGCAACTCGTCCTCAGCTCAGAACCCCTCCCACACCTACACTGTGGCAGGGACCTACGACGTCTCCCTGACCGTCACGGACCCCGTGAACGGCTCCAGCACCTCGACGCAGACCGGGCTCGTCTCCGTGGCTCCTCCGCTCCTGATCATGACCACCAGCGGCGGCGGAGTCGGCGATGTCATGATCTCAGGGCCGCCGGACCCGCCGGGGACCACCGAGGGCTACTTCCTGGTGACGTACAACACCAGCCTGCCCGTGGGCGCCGGAGGCTTCTTCGGCATCTCCCCGGACGCCTTCACCTTCGAGATCATCGGCTACCCGGCCACCGTGGGCGGGATCTTCCACTACGTCTCGACCCCGAGCACGTTCCCGAACGTCCCCCTCTCCGGCCCGCCGGGGACCGTGCTCCTGCCCGCGGGCACCACGGTGGACGCGGTCCTGGTGCGTGTGGTCGGGAACTCGCTGGTGGCCAGCAACGTCACCCGCACCACCTTCTGATGCCGCGACGAAGGTGACGCCGCGCGCTCGCGCTGCGTCACCCCTCCTGGCTCAGAACGTAATCCGGATCACGTCCGTGAAGGTGGGCGTCCAGAAGGCGTCGAGGGCGAGCCCGCGGCCATCGCCGGACAGGCCAGCGAAGGCCGACAGGGTCCCCGGGGGCAGATCGAAGGCGACCTCCGGGAACAAGCCCGGTACGAACGGCTGCCAGTGGAAGATGTTCCCGGGCGCCGCCGGCGTGGAGAGCCCCTGGAGGGTGAAGGCGTCCGGGGCCAGGCCGAACACCGGCCCCGCGCCCACCGCCATGCTGGTGTCGAAGCTGAACACCGTGTAGCCCTGGGTGGTGGTCGGGGGCACGTTGAGCAGCGCCAGGTGCAGATCACAGACTCCCCCACCCGTGGTGGAGAGCTGCATGGCGAAGTCGCCTCCTGGCACCATCCCCACGTCCAGCTGAATGGATGCCCCCGAGACCACCGTGACCATGTGATCCTGGCTCACGTAGCCCGGACACTCAAACCGGATCGTGTGATTGCCCGCCGGCAAGAACGCGTGGTAGCGCCCGAATCGGTGCTCGCTGTTGTTCTGCTCCCCGAGCGTGAACGGGTTCTCCAGGTAGCTGATCTGCGCCTGGAGAGGAGCGCCCGTGGCCGCCTCGGTGACACGGCCCCACACCGGGATGGGACGCTCCATCATCCACAGGGTGCCCGGCCAGACCGTGGCCGCCTCGGCCACGGCGCTGCTGTAAGACGGGGACTGGGTCGAGTGGGTCTCCGTCAGGAACGCGTAGTTGCTGAACTGGCCGAGCTGCCAGTGGTAGTGCTCCCCGTTGGAGCTGGGGCCGCGGTTGTCACCGCCGTAGCCGCAGGCGCAGGAAAGGGCGATGGCCTCGTCCTGGAGATAGTTGACGAGCTGGTGGTTCTGACAAGCCTGCCGGTACCCGTAGAGGGTCTCCCGACCGCTGCTGTGATAGTCCTGGACCTTGGTGAAGCTCTGGTCCAGGGACAGGGCCATGATGGTCTGGGTCTCGGGCTCCGAGCCGGCGAACGGCCCCTTGATGCCCGTGTTGCACGGCGAGCCCCAGAGGAACGGGTAGTTGCGGTTCAGGTCCACGGTGCCGTTGGGGTTGGCGTTGCGTCGGGTCCCGATCTCATAGCCGTCCGGGTTGCAGACCGGGATGATCCAGATCTCGTAGGCATCCACGAGAGGGGTGACCTGAGGGTCGATCCCGTAGCCCTGGGTGAGGCGATCGATGGCGTCCAGCGCAATGACCGGTGTACCGATCTCGTTCCCGTGGTGGGCGGACACCATCAACAGGGACGGCTCATCCTCGTCCACCGTCGGGTTATCGGAGATCCGCACGGCGAAGATGTGGTGACCGTTCCACGTGGGCGGAGTTCCGTAACGGGCGGTGAGATCGACGAACTCGCAGATGGAGGGGAACGCGGCGGCGACGGACTGCAGCTGCATCTCCACCTGGCTCACGGACGGGTATCCCTGTGAGAACCCGGCTGGCGCCATGAGGACGGCCAGAGAGAGGCTCATTACGAAGATGAAACGAATCTGCACGGCAAGCTCTCTGAAGGCAGGGCCAAGGGGACGGAAGGAGCGGTTGGGGTGCCTCCATTGTAGAAGATTGGAGGACCAAAAAGAAATGCGTCGCCCACCGCTCGACGGGCGACGCCGCATTGACCCTGAAGCTCAGGGAATCGCTCTAATTGCCTGAGGAGATCGCTTTCCTGAAGGCCTCCGCTCCTCCGACCACCGGGAGGTGCAGGGCCGTCCCGTCCAGGTCCACCATGAGCTTGGTGCCGGCCTCGGGCCACAGGGTAAAGTCGCGATCGCTGGAGAAGATCATGAGCCCGATCTGCTGCCCCTCCGGGATCACCTGATCATCAGGCTGCAGGGTGAAGATCAAGTCGTAGAACTTCCCTGGTTCCAGGGGCGCGCTCTCTGTCAGGGAAGAGTGGTTCTGCGGGTCCGCCCAACCGCGGGTGATCAGGTTGGCGTTGATGTTGCGCCGTGCCCGCTTGTTCCAGGGAAGGGACACGACCCACACCGAGAGGTTCGCGGCGGGCTTGCTGCAAGCGACCCGGATCTTGAGCTGCGGCGTACCCGAGATGTGAAGCGGAGCCTTCAGCTTCGGCGTCGCGTAGAGCAGGCGATGTCGGGACTCCTGAGCCTGGGCCAGCTCCGCGCCCGTCTTGGCGACGTCATCAACGAGGGTCTCGTTGCCTTGGGTGCCGCGCTTGCCCATGGCGAGCCGACTGACGCCGCGGCCACCCTTCCTCGGGTGCAGCTCGACCATGTTCGCGCCCGGGTGAGGGTAGTCCTCGTACGCCGTCGGGTTGTTGCGCCGATCCCCTTCCCGGACGATCCAGGATCGGGGGTCCTTCTCGACGCCGTTCTCGACGCCGCAGACGTACCGGGTGAACCAACGGTTCATCATCTTCAGCGGAGGCGGACCACCGTGTCCGCCCTGATGGAAGAAGGCCTGGCACGGGACGCCCTTCTTCTTGAGGGCCTCGTAGATCCGCACGCTGTGCTCAGGCATGACGTTCCAATCGTTGAACGCGTGCGCCATGAGGACCGCGGCCTTGAGGGGGCCGAGCTCGTTCAAGTAATCGCGGCCGGCCCAGAAGTCGTTGTAGTCACCGGTGACACGGTCGAAGCCCTCCGCCATCTCCTTGTCCCGGACCTCGCAATCGCAGTACTCGCGGTTCTTCGGCGGGCCGCTGGCGATGAAGTTGTAGAGGATGTCGATGTCCTCACCCATCCAGCCTCCGGGGTGCCGCACCAGGCCATGCGACCGGTAGTAGTGGTAGTAAGACGTGTTGGGGGCGATGGGGATGATGGCCTCGAGTCCGTCCACACCGGTGGTGGCGCAGGCCAGGGGCAGGGTGCCGTTGTAGGACGTGCCGGTCATGCCCACCTTGCCCGTGGACCAGAAGGCGACCACCTCGTCCGATCCATCGGGGGTGGTGTAGCCCTTGGCGCGGCCGTTGAGCCAATCGACGACCGCCTTGGGGGCCAGGGATTCGTTGTCACCGCCGACCGTCGGGCATCCCTGGGACAGCCCGGTGCCCGGCGACGAGGAGTGCACGACGGCGAACCCCCGCGGCACCCAGGTGCGCACCTGTGACCTGGAGATGATGGGCCGCTTGACCCGGGTCTTGATGGCCGGCGGAGCCTCATGGGGCGGGGGTTCGGCGCCGACCTCCTGCCTGGGGTCCCAGAAGTACCGTCGATCCGTCGAGCTGGTCCCCGCGAAGTAAGGGCTGGTCTCGTAGATGACCGGCACCTTCAAGCCCTCGGTATCCGTCTGCTCGGGCCGGGTCACCGCCACGTGCATGCGGTCCTTCTTGCCGTCTCCATCCGTGTCGAAGCTGGTCTCCACCCAGAGATCGTGCTGGACCCAGTCCTTCGGCTCGTTGAAGGCATCGACCACCTGAGCCTCACCGTCCTCGAACACCTGCTTCGCCTTCTGCGCCGAGGCGACACCGGAGATCAGGAGGACGGCCAGCAGGGCGAACGGGAGACGCTGGCCGTGGCCAACACGACGACGAATCTGATTCGAAGACTGTATGCGGATCATCTGTTCAGGATTCTCTTCTTGTGACGGGTGCGGTCGGCAGCTCGCCGGCCGCTACTTGTCAGGGACGCGGACGGTCAGCGCGCCGCAGAGGTGCGCCGATTCACCCCACTGGAGCTTCACGATAGGGAAGTTGTTCTTCGGCGCCGCGGCACGGGTCCTGGCGCTCAGGTTCGGGTCAGAGTCGAAGAAGCACTCGCTCACCAGCTCCGGGCGTCCCTCAGCCCAGACCTTGTAATGCACGTGACGCGGCACCGAGGAGTTGGGGTAACGCTCCGGCATGACGGTATCCACCGTGAAGCGTCCGTCCGCGTCGGAGCGGAGGAACCCCCAGAGACGCGGGTTCCCGGCGCCTCCCCCTGCGTCCATGCCCGGCCGGTACTCACCGCTGGCGTCCGTGTGGAAGAGCTGCATCAGGGCCCCGGGGATCGGCGCGCCCGTGTCCATGTCCACCAGCCGACCTTCGAGCCTGATGGCGCGACCCGGCTCTCCTCCGTCCACCATGGCGATGCGGCTGGTCCGGACGCGCTCTCTGCAGAGGGCGAACAACTCCAGCCGACGATCAGGGTCTTCCCGCAAGGGTCGGAGCGCGGAATCCGCCGGGATCCGTTCTGCCGGGTAACCCTGCTCCAACGCCTGAGCCAGAGCAACCACGGCGGCGGGAAAGCGACCGAAGCGAACCGCCGTGACGGCCGTCCGATACTCCCGAGCCCCGGCCTTGACGCGGTTGGTCAACTGCGCGCCATAAGCGCGAAGAGCCCGTTCGATCACCGCACGATCCTCGTCCGACATGTGCCGACGGGTCTTGTCGATCATGGACAGGAAGTGATCGATCTCATGAGGCGCAGCGGGACATCCGCAATTGCCCTTGGGGCCGTCCGACGTGATCTGGGGCACACCGTCCCCGTCCAGGATCACCATCCATGGGATCCCACCTCGCCTTCCCTTGCGCAGCTCGGCCGCCAGCTCCTTGCCACCCACCATGCGATCCGTGTCGATCATGGTGACCACGAAGTCCTTGGCGAACCGGTCCTTGACCTGGGGCCGCTCGAGGAACTCCCCGAGCTTGTGACACCAACCTCACCACGGCGCGCTCAGGTAGAGCAGCACATGCTTGCCCGCATCCTTGGCGACCTTCAGTTGCGCTCCGAGCACAGAGCGCGCGTCGAGGGGCTCGCACTCATGCCGCTCCAGCAGCGACTTCAGATCGTCCGTTACGGACGCACCGCCGAGGTGGCCGAGCAGCTCTTCACGGGCGGTGACGACGGCCACCGTGGGGAGGGCGGATTCCGCCAACCCGAACCGGCGCCGCAGGGCGCGGCCCGCCGGAGACGACGCGGGCTGCGCCGCTACCTGGTACTCGTACCGGAGCAGCCTGCCCAGGCCGCCGCGGCCCGAAAGGGACTCCTGCAAGGCTCGATCAGCCGCATCATCACCACTGGTGAGGAGCAGCAGGATGCGCTGGTTCTCCAGCTCCGCCTTCGCCCGGGCGACCGCCAGCGCGTCATGAGCCGGAGGCGTCTCCTGGCCGGAGGCGACGGTGAACATGACGACCCAGGCCGCCATGGCCGCGAGGGGTGTTCGTGGACTCATGGACGTGGCTCCGCGGACAACGCGGCTGTTTCTACCACAAAGGGCTCTCGAGTTGGCTCGGGCACGGGCGGACTGACGAGGCGACCGGTCTCGATACGTTCAGCCAGTTCCGGGCGGTGGTCGGCGCCGGCAAGGGCGCTCTCCACCTCACTTCGGTGGCCGCGGACGCACCCGGGTCCGTCCAACGTGAGGCCGTCGGCAGGCCCGGGCTCCTGCGGTCGAGTCCGCCCACCGACGAGGGCCCCCCGCGGGCGGCCGTCGCCAATGGGCGCCCACGGAATCGGACGAGAATCTGCGCGAGAACAACGACGGCCCCGCAACTCACAAGTCTATTCCATGTAGTGCCTTATGGAACATCGGCGCACACAGGGCCCCTCCGCGTCGAGAGAAACTACGGATTCTCTTAGACCGCTCCCAACGCACAGGCAACGGAACAGTGGAGAAGACCCACCAGAAGACTCTCCACCGGAAGGAAGGAACCCCATGCCCCGTGCCATCTTGCTCGCGGTGGTTAGCTCTTGGATGTTGGCTGCGGTTCCCGCGGCGACCCAGGGAGCCGGCACCGTAGGTGCTCACGGCCTGGAGCCCCAGCTGGGGTTCTGGTCCAATCCGGGTTGCGTCACCGCCTCCATCGACGTGAGCAACGTCACCCCGGCCACTACGCTGGACCTGCATTACAGCACCGGGTTGGCCCACATCGACCTGGGACCTGCCGGGTTCGCACCAGGTTTCGCCGGGCTGCAGATGTCGCCCACTGCAGGCGTGGCGGGAATTCTGGGCCCTTTCGTCGCCTCAGCCACGGACCACACCATCTCCTGGACGTTCGATCCGAGCCTGTTGGGTGTGACCCTCTACTTCCAGGCGTACGTCTGGGACGCCGGCGCACCGGGAGGTGGGCTGGCCCTGTCCGACACGGTCCCCGGAACCCTGGGCTGCGCAACCGACCGTGTCCTCATCGCCACGGAGGCGGGGCCAGGCCTCGTCAACTTCGAGAGCGTCAACGGTGACCTCACAATGCCGGGACCGTGCTCCAGCGAATTGCACGTCGGTTCCATCAACAGCCTGGTCCTGACCAACGGGCTCCCGGATCTTGACCCGGCGACCCCGACCTTGGTCACACCCGACCATGGACGCCCCTACGTCAGCCTCGGTCAGCACACTCGCCTCTACAGGTACGAGTCCCCGAACAACCAAAAGGGGTTCTTCATGGTGCACCACGGCGCCATGGTCCACCTCGCGAGCGCGACAATGGAGTTCGAGGAGGAGGTCGCCGCGTCGGCTTCTGAGCCGTTGGTGGCGGTCCTCGCCTCCGATCCCATCCCGGAGCGGGGAGGCGCGTCTCTGGGCTTGCTGAGGGTTGACGGCGAGAACCACGCCGGCCTGGCGGAGCGGATCTGGTTCCCCGCGGGGCAGACCGGGCTCGAAATCGACGAAGAGAGCATGACCTTCCTCAGCCAGTCCCTCCTGTTCGTAGCCAATGATCGACTGTACCGCCTGCCCACATCAGGTCAGGCCACGCCGGAGCTGATTGACCTGACGTTGCCTGGACACTGTCTCGCCAACTCCCTGTGCACATTCATCACCACCGCCGCGAACGGCGAGTCGGCGGCGATCATCGTCGGCGACCACGAGCACGGGCGGATCTTCCTCGTGGGGAACTCTGGCCCGGCCCGTTGCCTGACTCCAGATCCCGCAGAGTTGGTCTGGCCTGACGAAGAGACCTTCTCCGTGGCCCTCTCCCCGGATGGCCAGACCATCGCGTACCTGCTGGTGGCTGGCAACCCAGAGCACCAGGAGTTGTTCGTCAGGAGCACGATCCCCGGCACCACCGGATCGTTCCATCTCTCCTCCCCGGGTTACTTCGAGCCGTACATCGACATCGAGACCCCGATCTTGTTCGCGAGCAACACCGGCCTGGTGTTCCCCGCGGGCGTGGATTCCTCCCAGGTCGATATCTACACGGCCGATCTGGCGGCGCTCGGCCAGTCGGAGCCCACGTTCGTCAACGTGACAGGGACCTCCGGCACCATGACGACGCCGTTCCAGCCCGGCGCCAACCTGACGGTGCGGAGCACCGCCAGAGCCGTCGGCGGCGACAGCTTGGTGCGGGTCAGCGGCCCCACGGGTCAAACCCTGATCTCCATCCCTGCCGACAACGGTCCGGCCACCACCCTCGTCTCCGACGCCACTTCCATCCGTACGCGAGCCGCCGCCGAAGGTACGGTGCTCGCCATCAACGGGACGCAGGCGCGCGTCGCGTTCCTTGACAGCGTCGGGACCCTCACCACCGTCGCCTCGCCGAATCCAACGGAGTCCATACGAGGACTTATCACCGATCCCGCGAGCAATCGCTCCCTAGCCATCGTGACTGATCCCGCAGGAACCGAACGAGCCCTGGTGCAGGATCGGTTGGGACCGGTTGCCCAGGTGACGCTCCCTGGAGGCGCTAACCTGCTGGAGACAGCAGCGTTCGACCCGTCGGGGGCGATCTTCCTGGGAAGCCGCCCGGCGCTGGGAACCGCCGCGGACACGGTCATCGCCGTCAGCCCCGCCGGCGCGGTGACGACGATTCCGACAACCCTCTCGCCGACAGTGTTCTTCTGATCGCACGGTCGGTTGTCCAGGGTGTATGATCCCCTCTAGGGTGGTCATCCCCAGGAGAACCGTAGTGATGAAGAAACTAGCCCTTTTGGCGTGCGTCGGCCTGCTTCCCTCGGTCGGTTTCGCGCAACTCACCGTGTCCAACACCGCGCCGACGCCGCCCACCACGGCGACGACCGTCGGCACGTGTCACAGCATCGACAACGTGAACATCCAGATCGGTACGGGTAGTTGTCTGCGTGGCGCCGCCGCCTCTAACCAGTGCTACCTGCCTACGGGCGTCGCGCTGGATCCGACGACTGCCGGCGGCTGCCCCACCTTCGCTGGCAGCCCGCCGACCGCCAACAACGAGGGCTTCACCATCCAGTTCTGGTACCTCGCGGCCAACCCCGGGAGCTTCGCCTACACCTTCGGTGACGCCTCCTGGGTGGGCGCAGCCGGTGCGTTCCGCTGCTTCCAGAACGGCGCGGCCGGTGGCGGCAACTTCCTCCTTCGTGGCCCTCTTACACAGTTGGCCACCGCGGGCGCTCCGTTGACCGCGAACGTCGGTTCGTGGATCCACTTCGCCGTGGTCGTCAACGGCAGCAACAACACTATCGAGTGGTACGTGAACGGCGCCCCCAACAACCAGGGCCCGGCCAACATCACCGGCAGCGGCACCAACTTCACCTGCATGGGCTACAACGGCTCATCCGCGGCCGGATCGGACGGCAACTACGACGACTACCGGGTCTACAACTGGGCCCGCACCGCTGGTGACATCATGCAGGACTACACGGATGGCCTGGCGGGCCTCGGGGCCTTCTCCCAGGCACCTCTCGGTCCGGGCACGTGCTTCACCCTGCCCGACGCAGCCTATTACGAGTTCGACATCGCTCAGAACGCCCACGAAGCGACCACGGCACGTAACAGCGAGCCCGCGTACCCCTGGACCCGCCTGTTCACCGACAGCGACTTCCTGAGCTGGGGCGTCTCGTCCCCGTCCCCGGGCCCCTTCGCCGGAACGGCCCTCATCAACGTGTTCTTCGGCGCAGGCGCGCAGCCTCGGGTCGAGGGCTACGCCGACCCGGGCCCGGTCCCCGGCGGTCCGTACCTCACCAGCCTCGGCGGCACGTCGTACGGCGGCATCGAATTGAGCCACTGCTTGTCGAGTCCCGGGCCCGGAGCGCAGACCCTGCTGTTCATGTGGCCCGACTCCATCGGACTCGGCGCCCTGGGCGTCGTCCCCTGCGGCGGCACGGCGGTCCCCGGCGTCTACGGATACGGCACCTCCCTGCCGACCCCCACCAACCCCGGTTTTGCCGTCCCGCCGGGCCTGTTCAACACAGGAGACCGTGTGGACATCCAGTGGCTGAGCCCGGACAGCACGTTCTTCCAGGCTGGCGGTCTGGGCACCAGCAACCGCACGGTGCTCGAGTACGTCGCCCCCATCCCCGGCGAACACGTGCACGTGGAAGCCCGCGGAGTCAGCTCTCTGCAGGTCACCGGATTCTGGGAGGTCCACAACACGGGCGACACGCCAATCCAGCAGCTTTGCATCGACCTCTCCACCGCAATGCCCGCCAATCAATGGAACCCGGGCGGCGCTCTCAACTCCGGCGGCACCCTCGGCGCCCTGAGCACGTTCCGTCGCAACACCGACAGCATCTGCGATCTGTCCCTGATGCCCGGACCGACCCTTGACGGCGTCGCCGTCAACGGGAGCACCCTCATGGGCAACGTCCTGTGCTTCGACTTCGCCTGCCCCCCGACGCCCAACGGCGGGTTCGAAGGCCCCACGGATCACTTCATCTTTGACAGTGATCTGTCCGCTGCGGGCCCCGGCAACAACCTCATCGGCGCAACGGTGACCATCACCTACTGCAACGGTGTGGTCCAGACCGGCACGATGGTGGCGGACCCGGCCGACCCGCAGGCCGCCGTCCTCGACACCTGATCCCGAACGCTCCGTTCGCGTGACCGCCGCGGCTCCCTTACGAGGGGGACGCGGAGGTTCGCGTTTCCGGTGGCATGACCGTCCATCACCGCCGCGGCGGAACCTCCGAGACCTTCGTTCGTCGGCCCTGCTGGATGCGTTCCACGGCCCCACGGACCGCGTCGACCGTACCCCCGCTCACCGCCGGTCACGGGCCGCACGCGAGAACCCTTTGACGAGAAACTCTGATAGGCTCGCCGCGAACGTCGCGCCGCCATGAAACCCGACACCAATCAGCTGCGGACACTGCGCCGCCGTGACCCGGCCCTGGCCGCCGTCATGAGACGGATGCCCGCCTTCTCCGGCTACCCGGATGGGACGGCCTACGCATCGCGGACCTACTTCCACTCCCTGGTGCGGTCCGTCATCTTCCAGATGCTCACGGGCAAGGCGGCCGAGACCATCTACGGCCGCGTCCGCGCCATCACACCCGGTTCCGGGTTCCCCACGGCGAAGCAGCTCGTGAACGCCGGAGAGGCGCGCCTCCGCTCCTGCGGTCTTTCCGGTGGCAAGACCCACGCCATTCTGGAGCTGTCCGAACGAACCGAGAGCGGACGATTGAAGCTCAGCGGCCTGCACCGCCGACCCGACGAGGAGGTCATCAAGACCTTGACGGAGATCCGCGGCATCGGCGCCTGGACGGCCCAGATGTTCCTGATGTTCCGGCTCGGTCGCCTCGACGTGCTGCCCGTCAACGACATGGGTATCCAGGAGGGTATCCGACGACTCGACGGGCTCCGTGAACGGCCGGGGCCCGCTCAGGTACGCGAGCGGGCCATCCCCTGGCACCCCCTCGCCTCCGTGGCCAGCTGGTACCTGTGGAGGTTGTCCGATGAGGACCGTTGAGCAGGGGCGGCGGCCTGAATCCACCCAGGCTGGTATAGACCCTGTTGGCCAGGAGAGGACCCCCGGTCCATCGATCACGTCCTCTCATTCATGGCGTGTCTCCCCGTGTCGGCCGAGGGCGGATGGCGCCGCCTCGGTGATGGAGGGACCACGCCCGCATCGCGAGATCGGATGAGAACAAGTATGAAGAAACGTGTCGCCTAGATCGCCTGACCGCCTGCCATGGCCTCTCGGACGGCGGCGCCCAGGCGCTCACGGTTATAGGGCTTCTGGAGAAAACGAATGCCCCGGTGTCGATCGTCCTGGAGCACCGCCTCACTGCTGTAGCCGCTGGTGAGGACGATGCGGGCGTCGGGGTCAAGCTCGAGGATCCGCTTCATCGTCTCCCGCCCGCCCATGCGGGGCATCTCCATGTCGAGCAGGATCACATCCGGAGGACTGGCGTAGGCCGCGTACTTCGCGAGGGCATCCACCCCGTCCACGGCCGCGGTTACCACATGCCCATCCCGTTCCAGCATCCGGCACGCCACGGAACGGACCACCTCCTCGTCCTCCACCAACAGGACCCTGTGCCCGGCCTCGGAACCGACCAGAGTCTTCGCCGCTCGCACCGGAAGCGAGTCTTCGACCGGGGCCGGGCACCTGGGCAGGACGATCCGGAACGCGGTGCCCACGCCCAGCTGGCTGCGGACGCTGACGCCTCCGCGATGCTGCTTGAGGATACCGAGCACCGCCGCCAGACCGAGCCCCCGGCCGGTGAACTTGGTCGAAAAGAACGGGTCGAAGATCTGCTGTATGGTCTGCTCGTCCATCCCCTCCCCATCGTCACGGACGTCGACGTAGCAATACTCACGAGAAGGGTCCAACGCTCCCTGGTAATCACCGCCAGCCACGACGACCCCGCCGGCCGTCAGACCCGTGGAGATCTCGATCTCACACGACCCTCCCTCGCGGGCCTCAGCAGCGTTGATGACCAGATTCATGACGATCTGCCGGACCTGGACCTCGTCACACATGACGAAGGGCGCGGACTCGTCCAGCCGGTATCGCAGGCGCGTCTTCTTGGCGCCCGGGATCTTGAGCAGGCCCATGGTGCCTCGGATCAGCTCGTTCAGGTTCACGGCGGTCATGTCGACAGGACGTTCCCCGGCGTACGCCAGCATCTCGCTGGTCAACTCTTGCGCGTGGATCACCGCCTCCGTGACCCGGGTGAGAGCGGCCTTGCTATCCGAGTCCTCCGGCATGTCCTCCTGGGCCAACTCCGTATTGCCCAGGATCGCCACCAGGAGGTTGTTGAAGTCGTGGGCGATCCCGCCAGCGAGCAAGCCCAGGCTCTCCAGCTTCTGCGCCTGGAGCATCTTGGTCTCCAGTCGGGTCTTCTCTTCCTCAGCCCGATGCCGGTCCTCGCTCTCCGTCACGAGAGCGGCGTTGGTGGCCCGAAGCTCGTGGGTGCGTCTCTGGACCTCCGAATCCATGGCGGCGTTGGCCCGCTTGAGATCACCGACCAGGTCCGCGAACGTCTGGGCGAGCGCGCGCACCTCCGATGGGCCCGAGCGGGCGGTCTGGAACGACGCCCCGTGCTCACGCGCGGCGCGAGCGCTGGAGCTCAACTGTTGCAGAGGACGGACGATAGTGGTGCTGGACCACCTCCACAGAACGCCTACCAGCACCACGTAACCGATACCGAGGATCCAGGTCAACCGGTCCAGCTTGCGGGACTCGGCGTCAAGCTCCCGCCCGCGGGACGCGGCCTCTCCCTCAACGTTGGAGATGACCTGGCCGATGAGCATCTCCATGGGCTCCAACTCCGCGTCGAGGGCACCGGTCAAGGCGTTTGCTCGAGCGATGTCCACCTCGCCGGATTGGTCTGCGCTCTTCCTGACCAGGGTCACCGCACGATCCACGCGTCGCCGGATCTCCGAGAGTGACTTGCGCTGCGTCGCCAGCATGGGGGCCTGTTCGAGCCCCGACAGGGTCTGGCTCACCCTCCGCGCCCGCTCGGACAGGAGTTGCACAAACCAGCTGTTGGAAGCCGTAGCGTCCACGGCGAGGACGAAATCCCGTAGCTGGGTGTGGGCGACCCGGAGCTCCGCCCGCACTGGCGCCGCCGTCCCCTCCAGGCGCAGCGCGTCGGAGATCCGCTCTTCCTGACGGAACACCAGAAGGGCGCCGCTGACGCCGCCCAGGCTGCACACCAGGACGAGAATGGCGAGGCTCTGGTGGATCTTCATGGGCCGCCGAGTCCCTGGCAGACGGCGAGGATTTCGAAGGCGGCGATCTCCACTGCCGTCTGACACTCCCCAATGTCGCCCATGGACCGACCGACGACCCTTGAGAAGGCCGACCGCACGCGCTGGTCGTTCCAGTCCCCGTCCACCGCCGCGAGCCGCCCGTCACCGTCCACGGTCCACCACACCTCCAGGTGACGATCGTCGAGCAAGCAGATCGAGCGTAGCACGAAGCCGCGATGACGACCGGAGCGACCATCGTCGGTGACGCGGACGGCGGCGGCACGGGAGGCCCGTAAGGTCGATGTCGTTCGATCCCTCGTCTGTGGAAGGGACCTCAGGTGGGCGGTGACCTCGGCGGTGTAGGGCCTGCTGATGATCTCCGTCCGTACCCTGGGCCCGAAGGCATCAGCGGCGCGCCAGAGCAGCCGTTTCTTTGTCAGCGTCGCAGGCCACACCACCTCCGTGATCACAAGAGAGGAGAGCCCCGACCTCAACACCGCAGCGGCCAGATTGACGGCCTCCGCCGAGACCGAGAAGCGCTCCTGATTGACCCCGTAACCGGCGTCTGAGAGGAAGGACTCCAGGTCCGCCCTGCCACGTCCGATCACCTGCTTGCGAAACGCTTCGTTCTCCACATGGGACCGCAGCCGATTGCGACAACGCTGGATCTTGAAGTCCAGCACCTTCATGTCGAGGCTGAAAGCCCAGGCGACCTCCACCAGGCCCCACTCATGGGCCGCGGGGCGCACGTGCACCAGCCCCTGGGGAACCGCGCCCTTCAAGACCACGTACAAGGTGTGGCGTCCGAGTTCGTTGAAGTGGAGCTTGTAGGGCAACTCCGCGTTCACGGCGTTGCGCTCCCGGGCCATGTTCTTGACGCTGCTGCTGAAGCCCGTAGCGTCCGGGAAGAGCTGGAAGATGCTCTGGTTGGGATCGCGCAGGGCGCAGTAGGCCTGGGCGGCGCGCTGGCCATGGGCCGACGACGCGACGAGCACGGAGACGACGACGGCGATGGCCGGACAACGGATCGGTCTCCCAAAGGGCCGCGCCTGTCCCACGCTGCTGATGTTGGCTGTTCGGGTCATGACGTCAGAACCTGTATCTCGTCTGAAAGCTGAGGAACGTGTCCTCTGGCTTGCCGTGGAACGTCTCCAGGTCCTGGCTCAGCTGGAGGCTGAAGTTCCAATGGAGGTCGGGGCGGAACGAAACCCCGAGGGCCGCCTGCACCGCCTCATCCCAGGACTCCGTGCGCTCCCGAGCCAGGACCCGCACCTGCCCATAGACGAACCAATCGTTGAAAGGGGTGGACCAGCTCAACTCCCCCAGCAGGTTCATCACGCCCATGGAGTCGTCTTCGCCGACGGACAGCTCCGCCGACACGGCGAACGGCTCCAGAGCGAACTCCTGGTAGTCCGCGCCGACCCGCCAGCGGGTGAAACGGTCTCCACCACCACCAGGGAGTCGGGCGTACATGAACGAGCCACCGAAGATGCGATCCGCCTCGATGGGCGTGCCCACGCGACCGGTCAGCAGGAACCGACCGTCCTCCATGTCGGGTTCGTTCCCTGCGCCCTGGGTGAGGGCCACCTCATACTCGAACTCCGGCAGCACGCCGTTGACCGTCACGCCCCAATCCGCCTTGTAACCCAGGTTGGCGCCCGGCAGGAACTGGCGCAAGGTCCCGTTGGTGTCCACGGTGGCCTCGAGACCGTAGGGCAACTCCACGTGGCCCACCTTGAAGTTGAGCCGCCCCCGCGCGAGGCCGGTGTAGTTGAAGCTGAAGATCCGGAACTGGAACTCCGTGTCGTGATCATCGGCGATGAACGGCGGACGACGGGGCTCGTGGTCGCTGCGGGTCAGATAGCCCTGAAGCACCATCACCCCCCAGTCTCCGGTGCGCCCAGAGAACACCTGCCGGTAGTCGAACCCGAGCATGTTCCGGATGCCGACCTTGTCGAGCTCACGGGAGAACGACACCCGCGAGGCGATGTCGATGGTGAACTGGGCCTGGTCGATGAGGTCGTCGAGGAGGGAGCTCTCGACCTCCTCGGCCCCTGACTCCTGCACCGCGTCCAACACCTCGTCCGTCGGGGTTAGGATGACCGGATCGTCGCTCGGTGATCCGGACCGGGGGCCGGGTTCGTCAGAGGGCCTCCCCGTCACGCATCCTGATGCGAGCAGCAGACACAGCGCAACCACGGCCCAGCGCCCACACCACCCTGGGTGGGGCGTCAAAGTGCGGAATCGGTGGAAGATCACGAAGTCACCTACGGGAAGAAAACTATAATATCGGAATATTCGGCATTAGTCGCCCCTTCTCTGTCCATCCCGTGAGAGAACCCACCCCGTCTCCACGCCTCGCACGGTGGCTCTCGGACTACGAAAGCTGCCATCGCTCCGCAGGCAACCGGTTCCTGCACGCCCTCGGTATCCCAGCCGTGCTCGTCGCCACACTCGGCCTCACCGGTTGCATCAACCTTCCGGTGCCGGGCATGGACGTGGCTCAGCTGACCGTTCTGGCCGCACTTTGCTGGTGCCTCCGGTTGGATTGGAGGCTCGTGACGCCGTTGGCAGCCCTCGGCGCCGCCGCCTACCTCCTGGGGGGGATCATCCCTCCCGTGGCCCTTTGGGCGTTGATGGGCGTGGGCTGGGTCCTCCTCTACGTGGGGCACCTCCACTTCGAGCGCAATCAACCCGCCCTCCATCGCAACCTCGGGCACCTGCTCATCGGCCCCCTCTGGATGCTGACGTCATGGTTGCGGTGGGAGCGGCCCCGGGCAGACTGAGCCTCCCGGTCCGGCTCCTCCGAGGTTCTGGTAAACCATGTGTCACGGCGAGGATGGGGGCGGCCTCCATGATCAGGCTGTCCCATCCACTCGCCCCGAACAGACACCACAGGACACATCAGCGAGGCCACCATGAGTCAGGTCGTCACAGCCAAGGACCTCACCGAGCGAGACAAGAAGCTCCTGTTCTGGGGGAGCTTCCTGTCCCTCGCCGCCGCGGGAACCGGGTTCGCGTTCCGGCTCACCAAAGGCGGTGAGTACGGCGAGAAACTCACCCTCTCCTTCCAGCAGGTGGGTGAGATCATGGGCGCGTCCTTCTGGCCCATCGCCGTCACCATGATCCTGTTCAGTCTGGTGGTGGACCGCACCGGCTACAAGGCTCCCATGTACATCGCGTTCCTGTTGCAGGCCGCGTCCGGCGTGATGGCCTACCTCGCCACCAACTACGACCAGCTGTACTACGCCGCGATCTGCGCCGGCCTCGGACACGGCATCGTCGAAGCGGTGATCAATCCGATCTGCGCCGCGGTCTACCCCAAGGACAAGACGACTCGCCTCACGGTGCTGCACGCCGCCTGGCCCGCCGGGGTGGCTGGAGGCGCCGTGCTGATCATGGGCGCTGACGCGCTGTTCGCATTGAGCTGGGAGTGGCACGCCCTGTGGATCCTCCTCCCCACGGTGGCCTATGCCCTCATGTACTTCCCCTGCCGCTTCCCGGTGGACGAACGAGTCCAGGCCGGCGTCCCCTACATGGACATGCTCAAGCAGGTGGGCTTCCTCACCGCCACCCTGGCCTCTGTGCTGCTGGTCTATCAGTTGGGTGGCGTCCTCGGCTTCGCCACCGAGACGGATTGGCTGATGTACAGCCTCCTCATCGGCGGCATCATCGGGGTCGGCTTCGGGTTCATGGTCAAGTCCCTGGGCAAACCCCTGTTCTTCCTCCTTTGCTGCCTGATGATGCCGGTGGCCACCGCCGAGCTCTCCACGGACGCGTTCATCCAGCCGCTCATGAAGCCGGTCCTGGAAGACATGAAGATCAACCCCACCTTCGCCATCGTCTTCTCCATGACCATCATGCTGCTGCTGCGGGTGTTCGCCGGCAGCATCCTGCGCTTCTTCACGCCACCGACCCTGCTGGCCACCAGCGGCCTGCTGTCCGCCGTGGGCCTGTACTGGCTCTCCGGCGCCGCGGGCACCGCCGTGTTCGTAGCGTTCATCCTCTATGCGGTGGGGCAGACCTACTACTGGCCGTGCATCCTCGGCTTCACCTCCGAGCGATACCCACAGGGCGGCGCGCTGACGCTGAACACGGTCTCCGCCATGGGGCTGCTCACCATGGGCATCATCGGGACCCCGCTGCTCGGAGTGGCGTTCGACAAGACCATCCACGAGTCGCTCAATGAGAAGGAGGCTGCCTTCGTCGAGAAGGCGAGCGCCGATGGCGACTTCCTGGGTATGCCCCATGCCAAGGTCGACCCCCTGGTCTTGATCAAGCCAGACGAGGACGGCAACAACAACGGGGACGATGACCGCGGCGAGAAGACCGACGGGCTGGATGACAAGTCCAAGGCGCGGATCCAGGCCGGCTGGGACTGGATGGACGCAGACGCAGAGGAAGCGGAACGGCTGCGCGGCGTCTACAACAAGGAAACGGACGCAGCAGGACGCTCGGTGCTCAAGTACGCGGCCCGTTTCCCCGCCATCCTGGTGGTGGCCTTCGGCATCATCGCCCTCTACTTCCGGTCCCGGGGCGGTTACAAGCCGGTGGAACTCACGGGCTCAGGGGACTGACGGGCGGCGGCGGCGCAGTCAAGAGCTCGCCGCCGCTCAGCCTTGGATCAAGGGTCAACGGCCGCCGCCGCGACGGGGCGGCCGACCCGGATCGGTCACCGGGATCTTGGTCTCCCACCTGGCGCCGGCGCGGCGCCCCTGGGAGCGGTGGCGGCGGGTGTCCTTGCTGTAGATCTCGTGTTTGGCGAGCCCCTCGCGGAGCGCCTTCTCCAGGTCCTTCACCGACGCGTTGGCGGAGACATGGGCCAGGACCTTGCCCTTCAGGCCGAACCGGTCGGGCTGGATGACGGCGACGGCGGCCTTCATGGGGAGCCCGTCAACGACCTCCAGCTCCTCGCGGGTCTCGGCGCGACCAAAGACGAACTGTCCCTGGAGTTCCTTGTGCCACGCCAGGGACGCCAGCTTCTTCTCGATGCCCGCGCGGGCCTTCTTGTCCCCGATGACCACGACGTTGGGGAGGCTGTCACATGCGGCGACGTTGAGGGACAGGCGGAACGACTCCATGGCAGGCAAAGTCGGCTTCGGCTTGCGTGAGCGCTGCTTGTAGCGCTCGGACACGCGGCGGAGGGAACGGACCATGGCCTCGACGCTGTCGTAGGCGTGGCGAGGGCTCCTGCCAGAGCGGGAGTGACGACGCTTACCGTCCGGGCCCAGGACCACGAAGGTGGTGTTCTCGAGCTCCCCGGAGCGACCGGTGAAGATGTCCTTCAGGATCTTCGCTTCCGCGGCGTTCTCGTAGGTGGCGAGGCGGATGCAGACGAAGTCCCGGGATGCCTCCACCACCTCCTGGTTGGACAGGTAACTCCTGTCCATGAACTGCTTCCCCGGTCACCAGATCCCCGGGACCTGCTTGCAATGGGGAGCCGCTGCGACGAGGAGGATGGGGCGCCCGGAGGCCTTGGCGGCAGCCAGACCGTCCTCCCAGGTGCCGTACCAGGCAATCTTCGCCTCCTGGGCGATCACGGGGACCGTCAGGGACAGCATCAGGATCATGAACACGAGAGTTCTGTGCACCGCAAATCTCCTGCTCTGGTGGGTGGGCACCATGTCTTCCCATTATCCCGCGTCGCGACCGGCATCGCCGGGGATTTATGCCGGTTATTCCCTGTGGTAAAAGCCCCTCAACAAAACCGAGGAGATCCTCTCATGCGCTGCGTCCCGACCACCGTCCTCATCCTGATCGCCCTGACCCTGCTCCCGTCCTGCGGCGGCGAAGGCGAAGCCTCCGGAGAGGGCGGCGTCACCCAGGAGGCCGTCCTGGACGGCCTCAACAACCCCGCCTGCGTCACCTTCAGCCCTGGCGGCAAGCTCACGGTGTGCACCGCCGGTCCCGGCAAGGAGAACGGCAACGGTCGGGTGGTGGTGTGGAGCGACGGCAAGACAGAGGACTACGTGACCGGCATGGCCACGGAGTACTGGAAGCCGGGGAAGGACGGCGAGCCCGATCGCTTCAAGCTCGGGCCCGTGGGCGCCGTCTGGGTCAACGACTCCCTGCTCGCGGTGAGCAACGGCGGGCTGAAGGACAGCAAGGACAACGTCCTCCTCTTCAACGGTCCCGGGGCCGCCAGCACGGGCAAGGCCAGCAACGGCCTGGACCCGACCAGCGAGGACTCCAAGGACCTGGGAGAGGGCAACCTGGTAGGTTTCTCCACGGCCCCCGGGAGCGACACGGTGTACGTCTGCGGGCAGGGGGCGGACGCCAAGTCCTGGCTGCTCCAGCTGGACCCGAGCACCGCCAAGCTCACCACCCTCGCCTCCGCCGACGACAACGGCATCGCCACCAACTCACCCATGATGAGCCTCCCCTGGGGTGACGACGCGGTGCTGGTGCTCTACTCCGGCGCCGGCGGCAAGGACGACGGCCTGTTGGTGAAGTGGAACGTGAAGACCGCCAAACCGGTTCAGCAGTGGACCCTACCGGGTCTGTTCGACCCCATGGGCATGGACCGCATCCCCGGCTCGGATGACCTGGTGGTTGTGGACAACAACTGGGACCTGAAGTCCGTGAAATCGGGACGGGTCGCCCGTGTCGGCCTGACGGCGGACGGCGGCGCCGCCGAGATCTCCATGATCGACGCGGACCTGAAGGGCCCGGTGTCCTGTGCCTTCGGCCCCGATGGGCGGCTCTATGTCGCCACCCTCGGACCGGCCTTCGACGAGGGCAAGGGCAGCGTGGTCGCCATCTCCGGGATCAAGTAGCCGCTCTCGAGCAAGCGCGCCACCTGGCTCCGGCCGTGGCGCGCCCACACCCCTGCTGCGATCCGCGGCCCCCCCGACTACTGAAACACCACGTCGTCGATGGCGATGTCGCCGGTGAAGCTGCTGCTGGATGTGTACCGGAACCGCACGGTGATGGCGGTGCCCGCGATGTTGTGCAGGAACGGCACCGTCTCCACGGTCCACTCCGTGCCCCCCTGCAGGTTGGTCGGGTCCGATCCCAGGTACCGCAACGGCACCCCGGTGGCCATGTCCGTGATGGGGACGAAGCCCGCCCCGGACCCGTCATCGATGAACAACTCGAGGAAGCCGATGGTGGCGCCGATGCGGCTGAGGGCGAAGGACATCACCCCGGTGACACCGGAGATCTGCGTCAGGTCCACCAGGCAGGTGTCCACGGAGAAGACCGTGTTGAACATGGCGGACGTCTCGCAGTACAGGTAGTTGCTCCCGGAATGGGCTGAGGTGGGCCCGGTCCCGGTGGAGCTGGTGCCGCCGGAGTGGACAGTCCACGGCGCGCCGGCCGCGGACGGGTTGCTCCACGCGATGGGGGCGTTCCCCGCTCCCACCATGGTGGTCTCGAAGGACTGGTAGGTAGCGCAGGTCTCTGCCACATACTCCGCGGCGTGGCTCATGCTGATGCCATCCGGGTTCGCGGGG
This sequence comes from uncultured Isosphaeraceae bacterium, assembly GCA_964507445.1. Taxonomy (GTDB): domain Bacteria; phylum Planctomycetota. The sequence continues at coordinate 100,523 of CAZDQF010000002.1, read as the reverse complement.
TTCACGACCCCCAGCTGCCCGGAAGCGAGGATCGGGATCGGGACCGCGAACGGGATCTGCAGGCTCGGCGCGGGGAACGCGCTGGTGCTCAGGTTGGGCAGCACGCCACCGTTGAAGAACGAGACGCCCGGGTCGCTGATGTCGATGTTGATGAGCTGTCCCCCTCCCGTCATCATCCAGCCGGGGGTGGTGGCGCCCCCCACCAGCAAGGCGATGTCGAACGGGAGCCCCACGTTGCTGCTCGAGAGGTCCATGGTCTCCGGGGTGTTCACGGATGCGTTCTTGAAGATGGGCAGGAACGGGCCCGGATCCGCCAGCCCCGAGACGGTCAGGGACGACGACGCCGAGTTCAGCTGATAGCCCCCCAGCGGCGGGCAGGGGGCCCCGGTGGGCGCGCCCAGGACGTTGCCCAGGGTGAAGTCGTCGATGCCCCAGCCCCCGGTGGCGACGACGTTCTGGAACCGCACCTCGTCAAACCCAGACAGGTCCTCGAAGTACACGTGGGGATTCGGGAATCCTCCCGCCATGTTGAACGTGAAGGTGTCCTGGAGCACTCCTCCCATCCAGGTCTCCACCGACATGTTGTGCCCGGTCTGGTCAACGATGAGGCCACCGAACTGTGTCGCCGTGGTCCCCGGGAGCAACCGGAACGACCATCCCGCCCCAGGGCTGTGATCGTCCATGGCGCATCCTGGAGGGACGATGGCCAGGGTGTTGTTGACGGAGGCGATGCAGTTGCCAATGAAGCCGGAGGAGAGGGTGTCCCCGACCGCGGCGTGGGCGCCGGGGGCATTGACGATGTTGATATCGCACAACCCGAAGGCGGCGAAGTAGGGGTCGTTCGGACCGACCAGACCGGCCGGGGGCGCTCCGACGTCGAAGGTCAACACTTGCGGATTGACGAGATTCGCCGCCGGCAACGAGGTCAACTGTCCCGCCGCGAAGGAGCCCATGGGCGCCAACAGCAGGACGACCATTGCGCGGGTCGCCATTGGGGGGTTCCTTCTTCAATTCAAGGGCAAGTGGGACCCACCATTATAAGACCCGACCCGGCGAGCGTACAGATCACGTCGGCGCGCACGCCCCCCTGGACAGGTCTGGCACGCGACAAAAAGGGAGAGCCGCCGATCGAGGTGTGGCTTCGAACGGCGGCTCGGTGGAGCTCAGCTGAACCGGGTTGAAGGACCGCCGATCGAGGTGTGGCTTCGAGCGGCGGTCCCATCCATCACGAGGGACGCGTGGACTACTGAGCGGCCCCCCCGACCGCGCCGCCGGAGGCTGCGGACCCCGGCAGACGACGTTCACGAAGGCGGAGGAAGATGATGACGCCAACGATGCAGGCACCCAGCCCCATGGAGATCAACTCCAACGGCTTGAAGTGGAACCCGGCGCCGAGTCCAGCGGCCTCCGGAGCCACCGGCTCGGGCGTCGCAACGGCGTTGCCCAACTGCTTCTGACAGCAGTCATCGGTCTCTTTCTTTTTCTCTTTGGCCTTCTCGACGGCGCGACCACTCACCGCGGCGGCCTTGACCCGTCGGGTCTCGGCGCCCAGAAAACCGATGAGGGCCTCCACGTCCCCACGCTCCAGACGCAGATTCGGCATGGCCAACTCGTCATAAGCCTCGAACAAGCTCATGGCGATGGGGTCCTTCTCCGCCAGGACCTTGTCTGGCTCGGAGATCCAGCGCCCGAGCCACGCGTACTCACGCCGCTCCGTCACGCCGAAAAGGTTCGGCCCCTTGCCACGCGCCTCAGGATCAGCGGAGATCACGTGGCAGACGGCGCAACGGGTCCGGAACAGGTTCTCGCCGGTCGAGACACGGCGGAGCTTGGGAGCGTTGCGATAGTCCCGATCGTGATTGGGCTTGGTCTTCCAGTTGGTCAACCAACCCTCGATCTGCGAGGCGAGCACGTAGGCGTTCTCGAAAGGAGACCGATTGACCCACCGACCCAGGGGCTGGTTACCCAGCACCAGGCTCGTGGCGTGGTCGTATTCGTCACCCTCCTCCGCGTCGTCGTTGTAGATGCCGAGTTTCTTCCGCAACACGATGATGTCGTGCTCGGAGCCGGTGTAGAACGACCACCCAGGCTTGGCGCCGTAGATCTCGCGGTACTCCGCGAGGACTTCCGGCGTGTCCCGAACTGGATCGATGGAGATGGAGTAGAAGTGAAAGTCCTTCCCTACCCGATCACCGAGGATTCCCTGGACCTCACTGAGCTTGGCGGTCTCAAGAGGACAGGAATCCGGGCAGCTAGTGTAGATGAAGTTGATCACCACCACCTTGCCCTTGACGAGGTCGTCGTAGAAGCGGACCTTGTTCCCTTCATGATCCGTGAGGATCACGTTGGGGAAGTAGTTACCCGACCAGCGGTCGCCACCGTGGTTGGCTCCCAGCTGGCCGTAGCTCGTCGCCCCGCTCCCAAGGAGGAGCAGGGCAACGAGGATCGCGACGGGCGTATGCGGAGTGTGAGTCACGATTCAGGCTCTCAATCTTGGTGAAGTTACTTCCAGGACGGCCCCACACCATCGCCGGTACGGAACGTGGGCAAAGCGACGGTGTTGACGTAGTGGACACCATCCCAGGACGGAATCGGAGTGGGCATCAACTGTACTTGCCCGGGGTTCTCGATGTCCCACCGCAGCAACATGGCATGGTCCTCATGCTGGGTGTTGTGGCAGTGTTCCACGTAGGTACCCGCGAAGTCACGGAAGCGGATGCAGAACTCGACCTCGGAGGTGCTGTCGTCCTGGTTGCCGATACGGTACACGTCCTTACGAGCCCACTTCTCCCATTCGGGGGGGAGCTGGCCACCACGACGAAGGATCATCCCCTCTTCGAAGTGGACGTGGATCGGGTGACTCCAGCCACCACCGGTTTCGATCTTCCAGATCTCCAGGTCGCCCAGGCTGGGCGCCGCGGAGAGGCGACGGGGGTCCATGGACAGGCCGAGGCCGTCGTCGGTCTTGACGGTCCAAGGCTTGTCATCGGTGCCGCCTGAGCGACCGAAGATGAAGGTACGGTGGGTCGCGGCGGCCAACTCAGCGTTGGTCGGCATGGGCAGCGGGATCAACTTCTGGAGGCCAGGCTCAAAGTCCGCCGGGTTCATGCTGAGGTCCGTGCCTGCGTACGCCTGGACGCGGAACTCGAGGATGCGGCCGACGCCCGGGTCACCATCGACCCAGCTGTCGATCACGCCGTCGAGATCTGTATCCGCCGCCACAGGAGCGTAGGTACCGTCGAACACGTCGCCCATGTCGATGGGACCGTTCGGCTTCTTGCCGTTCTCATGCTCGAGCAGGTTGAGCATGTAGATCTTGGTGCCCGGCGCGTACTTGCTGAAGTCGACGATGATGTCGTAGCGCTCAGCGATGGCCTGGGTGGGGAGGACGCCGGACTCGGTGCCAAAGCGACCGTCGAAGGGCACGGTGTGCTCCATGATGTTGCCGTCGTTGGCGACCATGTGGAAACGCACCGGGGCGCCGTTCTCGTCGCAGAGGGCGAGCTTGCAGTACCGGGACACCGAGCCGTTCAGCAGGCGGAACCGATAACGACGGGCGCGGACGTCCATGTAGGGCTTGTACTGCCAGTTCACGAGGACCTGGTCGCCCATGAAGCCGCCGAGGTTGAAGATGTTGAACGCCAGCTGGCCGGTCTGGTCCCAGGCCTTGTCAGCGATCAACAGGTTCACGTCGTAGTCGCGGTTGCCCCAGTCGAGGGCGGTGCCGCTGGGCAGGCGGAGGTTGACGCCGTCGTCCAGGCCTTCGTTGCCGCGGTCCAGAGAACTGTAGTAGTTCATCATGGCCGCGTTGCCCTTGTAGACGTTCTGGGCGGTGAAATCGAGCATGTGGTCGTGGAACCAGTGGGTGCTCATGGTCTCGCGCCAGTCACCGGGGATGTTCACGATGCCGCCGTTGCCGTCAGGGCAGCCGGCGCGGGGATCGGTGGCGTTGGTGTTGATGCTGTAGTGACCCGCCAGGATCATGGGCCAACGATAGTCCCAGAACTGCCCCGGGAAGAAGAACGCGTTGGTGTAGCCGTCACTCTCCGCAGGGTTGTGACCGTTGTGCTCGTGGGTCGAGATGGTGTGCAGCCCGAAGCCACGGTTGGCGCAAGGGTCGATGGGCAGGGCGTTGTGATGGCGGAACACCACCGACTCGCCGTAGCGCGCCATGAGCAGCTTCGGCGGCAGGGTGCCATCGAAGGTCCAGAGCGCCTCGGGGACCTGGATCGGCATGTTCGGGTGGAACCGTATCTCGATGCCGTTGACCGTACCCTCGCTGCCGGGCAGACCGGTGGTGTTGTGATAGAGACCGCCGGGGCCGAACTCGCCGTTCACCCAACCGTGCATCTGCTTGTTGTCGCGCATGCCGAGGTTGGTGCGAGCGCCGGTCTGGGCCGACTGAGCGCCGTGCTTGGGCGGGAATTCGCTCCAACGCTGGTGACCCCACAGGGGCCCCATGGGGCGGCCTTCAGCCATGGGAGCATCGCAGCTCCGGCCGAGGAAAGCCTCCACCTCGTTGGCCCAAGGGTGGCTCATGGTCTCGTTGACCATCTCCGACGGTTCGGGCCACATGGGGTTGATCAGGGTCGTATCCACCATGACCGGATCGACACAGTACTGGGCTGTAGCCGGAGCGGGCATCATGGGCATGGGGTTGTATTGGGTGAGGGACGGCTCGGAACCGAACTCCTCGAACCGCAGCAGCTGCTGGGTCCACGGCTGGGCGCCGAAGAGCGGGCTCGGCTTCATCCCCGTGGGGATGTCGAAGTCCCGACCTTCCATGAGGAAGCGCGGGTCGAGCACGTTGTTGGCGCCGGCGTCGCGGTAGGTACCCGAGGGACCACCTTCGAACGCACCGTGGTTGGCGTGCGGCAGGCCGGCGAGTGGATCGCCGGGGCCACGGGCGCCGCGCTTGGCGAGAGAAACGGGGACGAGGATGAGCGCGGCGGCAACGATCGCCAGCGTCCAATGGAATCGGCGGCGTGTGGGAGCGCTCTGAGTTGCAAGGTCGTTCTGTCGGTTCATCACTTTCTTTCCAGATGATCGGTGAGGGGCGGATCGGTGACGATGAGTGGCGTGGAATTCGGTTGTGTTCGCAGAGCGAGGCCGGCCCGGCTGAACCGGACCGACCGGACTCTGTTGGCGTCAAGAACTGTTTGTGGTCTTGTCCGCCATGTCGTGCTGATTACTCGTGGTGTCCCGGCAGGACTTCAAAGGTCTGGCTGTTCTTGACGTTGCCAGCGGCGTCCAGCAGATCGATCTGCATGGCGCTCGGGCCGAGGATGTTGACGACTTGGTTCTGCAGCCACGGCTCGCCGTCGAACCGCGCCTCGAAGGACGGGAGGGCGTTGGGAGGTCCACCGCCGGCCGGGGCGGCGCCCGCCGGAAGGATGGAGACCAGACCAGCGCCGGCTGGCACGATGTTGGCGCCGTTGACGAAGAAGCTGAACTCGAGTTGATCACCCGGGTCGGAGCTGGCGAGGAATCCACGGACGCGGATGCGGTCGCCGTTGTCACGGAAGCGCATGACCGTCGGGAAGATCTCGAACGGATCAGTCTGGCTGACCATGCTGGTCAGGACGTCGTGGCCCAACATGAACCAGTTGCCGGTGAGGTGGCCGATGACCTCGATGTGCTGGCCCATCCCGTCCGGGATGCCGTCGCCATCGTTGTCACCGAACAGCGCCGACATGGGGACCTCCTGGCCGGTCTTCGCGTTCACGTGGACCGCGGGGAAGCGCGGGTCCTCGTTCAGGACGACCAGGAGGCCTCGGTCATTGCCATTGCTCCTGAGAACGAAGGAACGGAGTCCGCTGGTGTTCGTGAGCATCGAACCCGGGCCGGTCGCGGCTGCGCCGTTGGCGTTGTACTTCTGGATGTCCTGGGGACCCGTGCGGATGTCCACGATGGTGCCCATGCACACGTTCTCGGAAAGCTCGATCACCGAGTGCGGACGATCCTCGTCGGGCGTGGTCAGGAACGGGATGTTGTAGACGTTGCCATTGGCATCCTGCATCACGTGGCCCGCGCACTTGTAGGTACCACCAGCCGTCACCGGGTACTTGGCTCCGCCGTTGGCCCAGCCAGCATCCGTCGCGAAACCAGCGTCCAGCGTGCCGTTGTTGACGTAGTAATCGACCTCGTTCTTGAGGTAGGTGAAGTAGTTGGACCGCATCTGGTTCGCCGCAGTGGGGTTAAGGGCCATGGCGCGGGCGGAATCCAGGATGGAGCGCGTCGCACCGCGCATGCCGGCACCTGTGTTGGTGAAGTGGTTCGGATCGGCGGCGAGGGCATCAGGCAGGGTCCACCAGGTCTGAGCAGTCAGCGGATGACGGTTGCCCGTGGCATCCGTCACCTCGGTGCCCTGGACGCAGGTCTGGGTCCAGGTGGCGCCGCCGTCATGGCTGATCACGTCGGGGAGGGTCACGGTCTTACCGACCACGACGATATCCGCCTTCTGGTAGTTGGCGTGACCAATAATGTTGCTCCCCTCGCCGGTGGTGCTCCAAATCGCACCCTCGGTGCTAAAACGGACTGCCGCGGTGCTGTTGGGGTGGAGGACGGGCGTCAGGATCGTCCCGTCAAGAAGTCTGGCCTGCCACGGGAAGGTGTCGTCGTTGAAAGGACCCTGCGCCGTGGCGACAACGCTCACGATCAGGGTCATGAAGATGATCTGGCTAGTTCTCATGGGGTCTTCTTTGGTAGGTGGGTTTTGCCGGCGTCAGACGCCGAACTGAGGGAACACGGACTGAGCGCTCTTGAGAAAGCGAACCGTCCACGCCATCTGTTGGCCCTTGCTCGAGGGGCATCTTAGAAATTCCGCGGAGTTTCGCTTTTTGCGTTTCTGGAGAGGATGGGAACGGGACACGCCCTCTGCTCGTAGTCGGAGACGAACGGAGCCGGCCACGCCAGATGGCATGAGGTGGTTCGTGGAAGGGGGCTGAGCATGTGGATGATGCGAATGAGGGGCCCACAAGGAGCCCTTCCCAGGTGCCGGTGAGGTGGAAACGAGGCACGGGGAGCACGGTCAGAAGCCGTGCTCCCCCCCGCAGGGCAGTTACTGGTCAGGGAACCTTGGGGCGAAGGAGTCGAAGTGGTTGCCGAAGGAAGGCGAGAGAACGCGGTGGGAATGAACCGCCGAGAACAGCGGAGCCGCCAGCAGCCGGGCCTTGAGTCGGCCTCGGACGAGGTCCTGGACAGGGAGACGGACCGAGGGGACGCTGATTCCCCCGAAGTCTCCCTCTCGAACCCCGAACAGGTGGGTGGGAAAGGACGCGGCCATGGGCCGGCGTTGGCTGACGAGCATGTGCTGTTTCCGATCAGTGGGGTTGATGCGGAAGGTCTGGTGGGCGTGATCGAACAGATGATCAACACCCGAGCAGCCGGAGATGAGCAAGCGGAGTGCCAAACACACAAGACCGGAAATCCCGCTTGATTCGCTGGTTCCAGGGCCACATCCGTCACCGATGCATAGCGTGATCGCGACAATCGTCGCAGTCATGGATCTCGTCCGCGCGACCGCGAGACAACGACGGGCTCGGATCCGAGCCAATGCGGACATCGCTCGCTTGCGCCCGAGTCGTTAGATTGGTCGCCAATGCGAACCGCCATAGCCTCGATCCTCGCTGCCGGTCTCTTGTCCTTGACGCTCACCGGCCAGGAGGACCAGGCAGGGTTCTTCGGACTCGAGCGCATCTGGGACGTCCATCTGGAGCTCGAGGAGGCTGACTGGACCGCGATGTTCCCCGAGGAGGGTGTGGAGCGACGGAGCATGCTCCGCATGTTCCCCTCCTTCCCGTACAAGTCGGGCCGGGTCACCATCGGCGACCACAAACTCGAGAAGGTGGGCGTCCGCTTCAAAGGCAACTCCACCTTCGCGACCACCGCCGGGACCCTCAAACGGTCGTTCAAGCTGGACTTCAACCGTGAAGTCCCCGAACAGGAGTTCCTCGGGCTCACCAAGCTCAATCTGCAGTGCAACGCCCTCGACGGGACCCAGATCAAGGAGGCCGTCAGCTACCAGCTCTATCGGGACTCCGGTGTCCCGGCCGGCCGGACCTGCTTCGGGCGGGTCTATCTCACGATCCCTGGCACCCTGGACCGGGCCTACCTGGGCCTCTACACCGTGGTCGAGCAGGTGGACGGCCGCTTCGCCAGACGCACGGTCGGTGAGGGGCTGATCCTCAAACCGGAGGGAGAGTCCCTCCCCTACCGAGGCGACACCTGGAACGAGGAGTATGAGCGCCTCTACGTCCCCAAGTCCGAGGTGACGCCAGCGGAAGGGGCCACCGTCATCAAGCTGGCCCAACTCTACACCCGGCCAGACGCGGAGTTCCTCGACGGCCTGGAGGCCTTGATGGACGTGGAGCAATTCCTCCGCTACACCGCCGTCACCACCATCCTGGCCAACACGGACAGCCCCCTGGCAATCCCTCACAACTACTACCTGATCGTCCCCTCGAAGACCTCCAAGGTGACCTGGATCCCCTGGGACCTGAACCTGAGCCTGGGCGGGTTCAGCAGCATGATGGGTGGCGGCGGCGCAGAGTTGAGCGTGATGAAGCCCAGCCGTGTGAAGGTCTTCACCCGGGTGCTTGAGACCCCGAAGTACCAGGCTCGCTACAAGGCCATCGTCCAGGAGTTGATCGACGGGCCCTGCTCTGCTGAGAGCATGACGGCGGTGATCCGCCGCACGGCCAAGGTGGCGGCCCCCGCCCTTGAACAAGAAGAATCCCGCTCGGAGGCTGTCACGGACGCGGGCGAGGAGCTGGGCGGCCGTCGCAGCCGTTTCGGCGGCATGCGCGGTTTCGGCCGACGTCGAGACGACGTGGCCAGCCTGGAGACGTTCGCCAGGAACCGTGAGAAATCCGTCAAGGACCAGCTGGCGGGCAAGTCCGAGGGAAGATCTGGCGGCGGGTTGTTCGGCTTCGGCGGAGGCAACCGCAGCAGGAGCGGGTTCGGGCGCTCGTCGGTGAAGGGCTTCCAGATTCGAGACGCGCTCAGCGGCAGCGGCGCCCTCGAACCCACCAAGGAGTCGTTCACCGAAGCGGAGGTCAAGGACCGGATCGCGCCCGCCTTCGGCGCCGTGGACACCGATGAGTCCGGGACCCTCAGCCGCGAGGAGATGACCGCCAGCCTCCGCAGGCAGCTGCAAGCATCCAGAGGCTCGGCCAGGGTCGGTCGCTTCGACCTGGCAGCCACCCGGGCGAAACGCGCCGTGTCGGACCTGGACACGAACGACGATCAGGCCGTCAGCCCCACGGAGTGGGAGGCGGGCATCCTGCGCCTGCTCCCGGAATGGGACAAGAACGACGATCAGCGATGGGATCGACAGGAGCTCAACCTGGCGAAGCCCAAGGACCCCGGAGGTTTCTGAGCCCATGCGCACCCTGATCACGCTCGCCCTGAGCCTCCTCGGCGTCGCCGCCCAGGAGACCCAGGACTGGCCGCAATGGCGAGGAGTCCACAGAGACGGCACCTGGGCCGAGACCGGGGTCACGGACACCCTGCCCGAGCAGCTCCCCATCAAGTGGCGGACCCCCATCGGCGCCGGTTACTGCGGCCCCACGGTGGCGGACGGGAGGGTGTTCGTCATGGACCGGGTGACGGAGCCCAAGGAGCAGGAACGTGTCCATTGCCTCGACCAGGCCACGGGCAAGATCCTCTGGACCAATGCCTACGACTGCCGCTACGAGATCTCCTACAAGGCCGGACCGCGGTGCTCGGTCCTGATCCGCGGCGACCGCGCCTACGCCCTCGGGTCCATGGGGCACCTCCACTGCCTTCGGCCCAAGACCGGCGAGGTGCTGTGGCGCCACGACCTGCGCACCAAGTATGAGATCCGCATGCCCATCTGGGGCATCGCCGCGTCGCCGATCCTGGAGTCCGGGCTGCTCATCGTGCCCGTCTCCGGCAAGGAGGGCGCGTACCTCGTCGCGTTCGATCCCGAGAACGGGGAAGAGCGCTGGCGTGGCTTCTCCGATCGCGGCAACTACTCAACCCCCACGGTGGTCGTGCAGGGCGGACAACGGATCGTGGTCTGCTGGACCGGCGATCGGGTCATCGGGGTCTTCCCCAAGACCGGCAAGCTGGCATGGGAGATCCCGTTCAAGGCGAAGAACATGCCCTTGGGCGTCGCAGACCCCGTCTACCACGACGGACACCTGTTCTTCACCGGGTTCTACGACGGTGCTCTGCTGCTGCGGCTCCACAAGGACAAGCCTGCTGTGGAAGAGGTCTGGCGCCGACGCGGTCAGAACGAGCGCCGCACGGACTCCCTGCACAGCATCATCTCAACCCCCCTCATCAAGGATGGCCACGTCTACGGCGTGGACAGCTACGGTGAGTTCAGGTGCCTGGAGCTCGCCACGGGAGACCGGGTCTGGGAAGACCGCACGGCCGTCCCCAGGAGCCGATGGGCCACCATCCACTTCGTCCAGAACGACAAGCGCACCTGGATGTTCAACGAGCGTGGGGAGTTGATGATCGCCCAGCTGTCACCGGAGGGGTTCAAGGAGCTGGCCCGAGGGCAGTTGATCTCCCCCACCCGAGAGCAGTTGAACCGCCGCGGCGGCGTGTGCTGGTCCCACCCGGCGTTCGCCCATCGGCACGTGTTCGCCCGCAACGACCAGGAGATCGTCTGCGCCGACCTGAGCGCCCGCTGACCCCCCCGGCAGGCCCGGACTCGATCCGATAGGTTGTGGGGATGCACGCGCCCCGCATCCTGGCCCTCTTGCTGAGCCTCTCGGCGCTCTCCCCCAGTCAGGACGTCCCCGGGTCCCCGGACGAGTTCTTCGGCCTGGACCGGATCTGGGACATCCATCTGAAGATCAAGCGCGACGACTGGGTGGGGATGTTCCCCGCCCCTCGAGGGCCGGACAGCAAGCGCATGCGGTTCTTCGGCAAGTTCTCCTACACCTCCGGGGACGTCAGCATCGGCTCCTTCAAGGCCACGAAGATCGGCATCCGCATGAAGGGCAACACCTCCTTCGCGGCGACGGCGGGGACCCTGAAGCGGTCGTTCAAGCTGGACTTCGACCGCAACGACCCCACGGGCAGCTTCCTCGGGCTCACCAAGCTCAACCTCCACTGCAACGCCCTGGACGGGACCCAGATCAAGGAGGCGGTGAGCTACCAGCTCTATAGAGACGCGGGCATCGTCGCCTGCCGCACCTGCTTCGCGCGGGTCTTCCTCACCATCCCCGGCGAGGTGGAGCGCGTCTACCTGGGCCTCTACACCGCCGTCGAGCAGGTAGACCGCGCGTTCATGGAGCGCAACCTGGGTGGCGGCCTCATCCTCAAGCCGGAGGGCGAGACCATGGCCTATCGCGGTCCCGACTGGAACGCCGAGTACGACGGCCTCTACACCCCCAAGTCACCGACGAATCCGGACCGGGTCGGGCCCGTGATCGCCAGCGCCCGGCTCTACTCGGATGAGGACGACGCGGCCTTCGCAGCGGGGCTGGAAGCGCACACCGACGTGGACCAGTTCCTCCGCTACACCGCCGTCACCACCATCATCGTCAACGGCGACAGCCCCGTGACCTTCGACGACAACTACTACCTGGTGGTGCCGGACAAGGCTCGGAAGGTGAACTGGATCCCCTGGGACCTGAACTGGAGCATGGGCGGCTTCAACAAGGCCATGGGCGCCCCCGCTGCTGACCTGAGCATCATGCGACCGTCTGCGAAGGAGGTCTTCAAGCGCGTCCTCGCGGTTCCCCGCTTCAGGCAGCGTTACCGGGAGCTCCTGTCGGAGCTCATCAACGGCCCCTGCTCCGCCGCCAACATGACCGACGTCGTCCACAAGGCCTGGAAGACCGTGGAGCAGGCGCGCGCGGAGGAGGCGAAGCGGGACGACGCGGTGACCAAAGCCTCCAAGGCGCTGGGCGGCGAAGTCTCCGCCATGGGGAGGATGTTCCAGAGGCGCAGCCAGGGCGACGACCTTGAGGCGCTGCTCCAGTTCGTCCGCGATCGCGCCCGGTCCGTGAACGACCAGCTGGCCGGCAAGTCACAGGGCCGGGTCCCGGGGCGCTCCCGACGCTCCGTCCCCGGCTTCCAGGCGAGAGACCTCCTTGCCGGCACCGGGGCGCTCTCACCATCACAAGAGGGGTTCACCCGCGACCAGGTGCGGCGAGCCCTTGGGGACGCGTTCAAGAAAGCGGACCAGGATGGCGACGGTGCGATCGACGACAGGGAGGTCGCCACGATCCTCGGCCGACACCTGAAGGCCATCCGAGGCGAGGTGCGGCGGGGACAGGAGGGTCTGGTCCGGACACGGACCCGGCGGGCCATGACCAGCCTGGATCAGGATGGCGACGGCGGCATCGGGCCAGACGAGTGGCGCGCCGGAATACTCAAGCTCCTGCCCGGCTGGGACCGAGACGACGACGGCTCATGGAGCCGGGAAGAGCTCAACATCGTGAAGCTGAACTGAGCGGCCCGCAGGCGCAACGGAGGAGAGGCAACCATGAAGTGGTCCATGACCCTGATGATCACGGCGATGACTCTGGGGGGATGCCAGGGCCCGTCGCCCGCGACGGGATCGGATGGCTCCCAGACGCAACGCCAGTTCGCGCGCTTCCGCGACCTCCACGGTGACTGGCGGGCTACGGAGGGCAATCCCACCCAGGCGGTCACCCACACCTACCGCACCATCGCCAACGGCAGCGTGGTGGTGGAGACCGCCTTCGCCGGCACACCGCACGAGATGATCACGGTCATCCACCCGGACGGCCCCGACCTGGTGCTGACCCACTACTGCGCCGCCGGCAACCAGCCCCAGATGGTGGCCATGCCCACCGCGGGAAATGAGATCCCCTTCAGCTTCGTCAGGGCGGGGAACCTCACGGACCCCGGCGCGGATCACATGCGCGACGTCACCTTCACCTTCGTCGATGACGATCGCATCTCCACCCTATAGAGCTTCTGGAGCGGCGGCGAGAAGACCAACGAGATGGTGATCGAGCTGGTACGCGTCAGGTGAGGATCGGACGCACCACGTCCCCGTGGACGTCCGTGAGCCGGTAGCGCCGCCCCTGGAACCGGAAGGTGAGGCGCTCGTGGTCGATGCCCAGCAGGTGCAAGACCGTGGCCTGGAAGTCATGCACCTGGACCGGATCGCGGCCCACCAGGAAGCCCAGCTCGTCTGATTCACCGTAGGTCACGCCGGGCTTGATGCCGCCCCCCGCCATCCAGATGGTGAACACGTAGGGGTGGTGGTCTCTCCCCTGGTCACGAGCGCCCAGCTTGCCCTGGACGAACGGGGTCCGGCCGAACTCCCCGCCCCAGATGACCAGGGTGTCCTCCAGGAGGCCACGCTGCTCCAGATCACGCACCAGGGCCGCGGACGGCGCGTCCGTGTCCGTACACTGGATCTTCAGCTGCGTGTTCAGGTTGCGGTGCTGATCCCAGCCGGCGTGCATCAACTGGATGAAACGGGTGCCGCGCTCCGCCAGCCGCCTGGCCATGAGGCAGTTGTAGGCGAACGACCCCTTGCGCATGACATCCGGCCCGTACATCTCCAGGATGTGCTGCGGTTCATCGGAGAAGTCGGTGAGCTCCGGGACCGAGGTCTGCATCTTGTAGGCCATCTCATACTGAGCGATGCGGGTCTCGATCTCCGGGTCGCCGACGTCCGCAGCCAACCTCCCGTTGAGCTCCGCCAGATCGTCCAGCATGCCGCGACGGAGCGCGCCGCTGAGCCCGGGAGGGTCCTTGAGGTAGAGCACGGGGTCCCCCGCGCCGCGGAACTTCACGCCCTGGTAGACCGACGGCAGGAACCCGCTGCCCCAGTAGTAGTCGTAGAAGATCTGACCGCACGAGGCCTCCTTGTCACGCGAGGTCATGGCGACGAAGGTGGGCAGATCATCTGAGTCCCGACCCAGTCCATAGGACAGCCAGGACCCCATGGTGGGCCGCCCGGGGCGCTCGTCGCCCGTGAGGAAATAGGTGATGGCGGGGGCGTGGTTCACCTGGGTGGTGGTCATGGACTTGATGAAGCAGAGCTTGTCGGCGATGGCCGCCGTGTGCGGCATGAAGTCCGACACCGTCGCGCCGCTCTGGCCGTGGCGGGCGAAGTTGGTGATCTCGGAGAGCAGCGGCCGCTGCTCTTGCCCCCCGGTCATGGTGCTGAAGCGTCGGCCCCCCACCACCTCATCCGGGATCTGCGTGCCGTGGAGCTGCCGCAACCGGGGCTTCCAATCGAACAGGTCCACGTGGGAGGGCGCGCCGTTCTGCAGCAGGTAGATGACCCGCCTGGCCTTGGGTGGGTGATGAGGCAGACCAGGGAGGCCTCCTCCAGGCTCCGCCCGATCCGACAGCAGCGCGCTCAAGGCCGCGCCCCCGAAGCCCATGGCCGTACGTCCGAAGAACGCGCGACGAGTCAGCGTCGTCAGGTGCTGGGTCACCGGGCCTGGAGTCGTCATGGCTTGCAGAGCACCTCGTCCAGATTCAGGATCATGGAGCAGATCACGGTCCAGGCGGCGTGATCCACGGCGTCCAGGCCCTCGTCCCGGGGAGCGGCGCCGACCCCGAGGAATCGGTCCGCTTCCGCCGGCGCCGCGGAGAACCGCGCGTGGGCGTCTCGCCACCTGTTGACCAGCACCGTGGATTCTTCAGGGGCCGGAGTCCTGCAGGTCGCCATCCGGAAGGCCACGGCGACCCGCTCTTCCAACGCCCCATCCCCTGACGTCATCAACACGGCGGCGTAGGCCCTCGCCGCCTCCACGTATGCGGTCTCGTTGAGGGTCGTGAGCGCGTGCAGGGGTGAGTTGGTCCGCGTCTGTTTCACGACGCACGCCTGACGCTTGCTGGTGTCGAAGAACACCGTTGGGCCGACGATCCTCCTCCAGAACACGTAGAGACTTCGACGGTAGAGGTCGTCCCCCCGATCCGCTCGATAGCGGATCTTGCCGAAGGTCGCTTCCGCCCACACCCCCGCGGGCTGGTACGGCCTCACGGAAGGCCCCCCCAGCTTCTCCACCAGCAGGCCGGAGAGGGCCAGGGCCTGATCCCGGATCATCCAGGAAGGCAGTCGGTGTCGCGGCCCGCGAGCCAGCCGGACGTTGTCCGGGTCTTCCTCATATGCCGCTCGGGGAACCCGCGACGACTGTCGATAGGTGGCGCTGGTCACCATGAGGCGATGCAGGGCCTTCACATCCCAGCCACCGTCCACGAAGGTCACCGCCAGCCAGTCCAGCAACCCCGGATGAGACGGCAGGGCTCCCTGCTGACCGAAGTTCTCCGTAGTCGCCACGAGGCCACGGCCGAAGAAGGTCTGCCAGTGACGGTTGACCGTGACCCGGGCGGTCAGCGGGTTGTCCTTCGTCGTGAGCCAGCGAGCCAGCCCCATGCGATCCATCGCGGCGCCGTCATCCATGGGGGGCAGGAACGCGGGGGTCCCCTCCGAGACCTCTCGCAGGGGGCGGTCGTAAGCGCCGCGATCCAGCACCCGGGTGCGACGACGCCGCTTGCCCGGGAGCGAGTCCATGATCATGACCGTGGCCACGGCGTCGCCCGCGGCCTTGCGCTCGGCCCGCAGCTTCTCCAAGGCCCGAGCGGAAACCCGCCAGTCAGGTGACGCCTCCTCTCGGTAGTGCGCCATGAGGACGCGTCGCTGCTCGTCGTCCCGGTCCTCCTTCGATCGCAGCAGGGCTCGCACCACGACCTCCGACATGCCCTCGACGGTCTCATCGAGCTTCTTGAAGTAGAAGCCGCCCCGGCCTCCGGTGTTGACGATCTTCAGCAGCAGCTCGTTCCGACCCTCCGCCAGCGTCAAACGCACCCGCTCCTGATCCGGCAGCACCCCCCGGTTCACGTTCTTGGCCAACAGGGACTCACCGTTGAGCCACAACTGGATGGTGTCGTCGGAGCCCAGGGAGACCTCCACCTCTCGCGCGCTGGGGGCCCGCACCACCCTGTAGAGATAGGTGGCTCCCGGGGCGTCGTCGAGGGCGTGTGGTTTCCCATCGGTCCACTGGGGCGCCTCGCGCCAGGTGCGCTTGCCACCGTCGTACTCGCGGCTCAGGTCCACGCCGCGCTCCGGTCCGAACGCGTGGGCGAACGCCTCGCGGATGTCGCCGCCGGGAGGGGCCAGAGGCCCGAGGGCCTGCCAAGGGTCCAGGGTCACGGCCTCAAGGGCGGCGCCGGATCGTCTCAGCCTGTCCGCGGTCTCCGCCTCCCAGCGCCCTTGGCCCGCGTCCAGCCGGGGGTCCGGCGCCACCATGCGTGCCTGGAGCGCCGCCATGTCCTGGTCGATGCGGGCGATCCCGGCCCGTTGCTCCGGTGATTGGTAGCGCACCGTGGGCGGCGCCCGCCCGGAGCCGCCGGCGCCGCTCTCCGACGTCTGGTTGAAGAACGCCGACAGCCCGTAGTACTCCTCCTGCGAGATGGGGTCGTACTTGTGGTCGTGACACCGGGCGCAGGTCATGGTGAGACCCAGCCACACCGTGGACGTGGTCTCCGTCCGGTCGAAGACGTTCTCCACGCGGGTCTCCTCCGCGATCCGACCGCCCTCCCCGTTGTACATGTGGTTCCGGTTGAACCCGGAGGCCACCACCTGCTCCGGGCTGGCGTCGGGGATCAGGTCCCCCGCCAGCGCCTCCCTCGTGAATCGATCGAACGGGAGGTTGTCGTTCAGGGACCGGATGAGCCAGTCTCGCCACGGCCACATGGTCCGCGTGGGGTCTGCCTGGAACCCATCCGTGTCGGCGTAACGCGCCGCGTCGAGCCACTCCCAGGCCATCCGCTCGCCGTACCGAGGAGACGCCAGGAGCCGATCCACCACACGCTCGTAGGCCCCTGTCGATTCATCCGCGAGGAACGCGTCGAGCTCTTGGAGGGTCGGCGGGACCCCGGTCAGATCAAGGGTCACCCGACGCAGCAGCTCGCCACGGCTGGCCTGCTGGGCCGGGCGCATGCCCTCACGCTCCAGCCGCGCCAGCACGAAGCGATCAATGGGGTTCCGTCCCCAGACTCCGTCCGCGACCGCAGGAGGGTCCGGCGCACGGGGCTCCACGAACGCCCAGTGACGCCCCCAGGGTGCTCCCTGGTCGATCCACCGCCGCAGGGTCTCCACCTCCTGCGCCGTGAGAGCGAGGTTGCTCTCCGGCGGCGGCATGCGCTGGCCAGGGGCCGTCGCCGCGATGCGCCCCATCAGCGCGCTGGCGTCGCTGCGGCCCGGCACGATGACCGGGTCATGAGCGCGAAGCGCCGACTCCTGCGTGTCCAGCCTCAGCCCCGCCTGCCGGACCTTGGCGTCGGGACCGTGGCAGGGGAAGCAACGATCCGAGAGGATGGGGAGCACCTCACTCTGGAAGGAGACCGCCTGGGCCACCGACAAAGGGGCGACGCACAGCACGGCGGACAGGATCCGGAGAGGGGCGTTCACGGGGTGATTGTAAGCCGGTTCTCCGTCCTCATGTGAAGGGGCCGGCCGACCTGCAACCTGGATCTCCTGCGCGTACGATCCTGATGACCCGCTCACGGGATCAGCTCATGGCGCACCGCTCTCCTCTCACCTCACCCGCCAGGCCGCTCCTGGCGGCCTCCATCACCGTCCTGTTGGCGAGCTGCGCCGTTCAGGACCCGGCCCCGGCCCCGCAGCCCATGCCTACGGTCTGGGCAGCGGGGAGCACGGAGAAGATCGAGCGCTACCGGCGCGCGGCGCTGCCCCACGACGGCCCGTTCGACGATCAGACCCGCACCATCCGCCTCACGGCGGTCCGCGGCGAGCACGCCCCGTTCCACGTCGTGATCTCCAACCGGGACGCGGCGATCGCAGACATCAGGGTGGTCGCCACGGATCTCTCCAGCGACGAACACGTCCTGTCCGCTTCCAACATCCGGCTCTACTACGAACACCTGCTGAAGGTCTACGCGAGCACCGGCAGGCACGGCCGACGAGGCTACTGGCCCGACCCCTTGGTACCCCTGACCCGGGCGTTCACGGTCGAAGCGGGGGGTCCCGGCGACCGGGCCCGCCATCAACCGCTGTGGGTGGACCTGTTCATCCCCCGGGATCAGCCCGCCGGGACCTACCGCGGCGACGTGGTGGTCACCGCCGGAGGGGACCTGCTGGGCGTGGTGGGCGTGGAGGTCCAGGTGCTGGACATCACCCTCCCCAAGGAACGCCACTTCACCGCCCATGTGGGTTACTACGAGAACCACATCGCCCGCATGCACGGGCTCAAGCAGGACAGCCCGGAGTTCCGGAGGTTGTTCAAGCGCTACCTGGAGCTGCTCTTCGACTACAGGCTCGACCCGCGCACCAGCCCGGGAATGAAGGGCCGCCTCAACGGAGACGACTACAGCTTGCAGTGGACCCGACCAGATCTGGAGCGGCTGTTCCTGGACCGGGGCCGGCTGCGGATCTACGTGACCCCGGCGCCGCAGGGGGTGGCCCGTGAACGTGGGGACCGCCCGTTCTCTCCCCGCTACGCTGATCTCATCCGCGCCCACGTGGAGCAGGTCATCGCCCACGCCACGGCCGCGGGGTGGCGTCACCGGCTCGGGTTCTGGATCCCGGTGGATGAGCCCAACGACCCCGAGGAGTACGCCGCCGTTCGGCGTTGGGGCTCCGCCGTCCGCGCCGTGGACCCGGACATCCCGGTGGCCATCACCGAGCAGCCGTTTACCGAGAACCCGGCGTGGGGCTCCCTGGTGGGGCACGTCAACACCTGGGTCATCAACGGCAACTACCTGTTCTTCGGTGAGGATCGGATCGAGGCCCGTCGCGAGGCCGGGGACCGGGTCATCTGGTACGCCAGCTGCGATCAGCTCTACCCCCAACCCAACTACTACATCGACCGCGAGGCAGCGGACCTCCGCATGGTCCCGTGGATCACCTGGCGCTACGGCATGGCGGGCTTCCTCTACTGGAACGCGACCTTCTGGGAGGAGGTGCGGGACCCCTGGCGGGACCCCATCACCTGGAAGTGGTTCCCGTGCAACTCCCCCGCCGCAGGGGAAGGGTCCCTCGTCTACCCCGGTCACCTGGCAGCCCGCTCCAGCGGCCAGGACAACGTCGACGGTCCCGTGGCCTCCCTGCGCATGGCCATGCTGCGAGAGGGCCTGGAAGAGCTGGAGTTGATCCGCCTGCTGGCGCAGCGGGACCCGGCCACCGCTGACCGCATCGTCCGCCGCGTCTGCCGCCACATCCGCGACTTCTCCCGGGACCCCAACGCCATCGACCAGGCGCGGGCCGCCGTGCTCGAGGCCCTGATGAACCCAGGCAAGTCCCCTTGGACGCCTGGCCCCCGGGGCCGGTTATCCTGCGCCCATGAGACTCGCGCTGCTGATCCTGCCTTTGCTGTTGGCCAACGCCTACGGGCAGTACGACGCCTGGGAGCACAACGGCAAGCTGCACATCATCACCACCGCTGACGGCGCCGGTCTCCCGGCGAAAGAGGTGGTGGAGAACTTCCCGCTCCTGGTGCGCCTCGACGGGGACTGGTTCGACTTCAAGCAAGCCCGCCGCCAGGGCGAGGACATCCGCTTCTCCACGACCGACGGCGCCGCCCTGCACTACGAGATCGAACGCTGGGACGGCATCGGCGCGAGAGCGGAGATCTGGGTCCGGATGCCGCGCATCCGAGGTGACACGATCCAGGCCATCCGCATGCACTGGGGCCACCCCGAAGCCAGGAGCGAGAGCGACGGCGCCGCGGTGTTCGGCACGGACAACGGTTTCGGCGGGGTCTGGCATCTCGGCGACCACCTGAGGGACGCCACCCCCAACGGGTTGAACGGCACCGACAAGGGCACCACCGCCACCCGGGGCATCATCGGCGACGGCAGGGTGTTCGGGCCGAACGCCTACGTCCACTGCGGCGACGAGGTGGACTGCCTGCCTCGGGGCGACGCCGATCGCTCCATGTCCGCCTGGATCAACCCGTCGAGCTACGACGGCGGCCCCACCATCGGAGGCTGGGGCAAGCAGGGCGCTCAGCATCTCTCCTACCTCACCCTGTCCAACCGCGGCCGGGTGAAGTTCCACGGCTACGCCGCCGACCCCGAAGGCGTCACCCAGGCGCCCTTCGGCGAGTGGCATCACGTCCAGGCGAGCATCAGCGGAGGCCGGATCAGGTTCTACTTCGACGGCCAGCTGGAACACAGCACCAAGATCCGCACCCTGGACACCTCTTCTCCGTCCGCCTGCTTCATCGGCAAGCACACCCCACCCGGCGGGCGATGGTCACGACCGTTCATGGGGATGCTGGACGAGGTGCGCTACGACAACGTGGCGCGCTCCGCAGCCTGGGCCAGGCTGTGCTACGAGAACCAACGACCGCTGCAGAGCCTCGTGGGCCCCCTGGTCGCCGACGAGGACGAGCTCTCCCTGGCGCCGGCCACGGTCCGCGTGGAAGAAGGCGACGACATCACCCTCGAGGCGACGGCCAAGGGCGCCCTGAAGCTGTCCTGGATCGTGCACCGCCACGGTGAACAGCAAGTCCAAGCCGTAGACCAGTCGTGGTTCGGGTTCGCGCCGGGGCGCACGGTGAGCGACGACAGGGCCACCGTGGAGCTTCGCGCTCTGTACCCGGACGGCGTCCGCAGCCGCAGCACCGAGGTGGTCATCGACGACGTCATCCCGGAACCGGACGTCCGGATCAGCGGACCAGATCAGTGGGACGGAACAGCGCCCATCACCCTGCGCGCCACGGTGCAGAACCAGGAGGCCATGAACGCCCGTCAGGCCGGAGATCTCCACTTCAACTGGGAGCTCTCGGGACCGGCCGTGGTCCATGAGGTCAGCGGAACGCGGCTCGTCCTGGAGCAAGCCCTCGGCACAGGGGCGCTGACCGTCACCCTCTCCGTGGACAACGGCGGACACCCGAGCGTGCGCACCCGGACGATCTCCGTCACCGCCGTCACCAACCGACCGTGGGCCAGGCGCGCTGCCTCCACCACCGAGCGGCCGGAGGACCACCAGTTCGTCGCCCGGGACGACACGGGGCAGGGCGACCTGTGGTTCGCAGGCAAGCTGGAACAACCCGCGGACCACGTGTTCCTGAGGATCTCCGCGGACGGCAAGCCGGACACGATGGTGAAGGCCCCGCCCGCTGCCGACGGCTCCTTCGCCCTGCGCGGGAAGTTGAACGCCGGGCTCATCTCCTACAACGCGACCTGCGGGGTCATCCGCGACGGAGAGGAGTCCGTCCTCCATGAGGCCAGGGACATCGTCTGTGGCGACGCCTACATCATTCAGGGCCAGTCCAACGCCGAAGCCTTCGACATGGGACGCGCGGCCCACCCCCACGTGAGCCCGTGGATCCGCAGCTTCGGTTCGCCCCGCAGCGACCCCGAGCGCGCCCGCATGGCCCGATGGGGAAACGCCGCGGGCTTCGAACGCAAGGAGTGGGCGCTGCAGATCGGGTACTGGGGCATGGAGCTGGCCCGCCAACTGGTGGAAGAACACCAGCTCCCCATCTTCGTCATCAACGGCGCCAAGGGCGGGACGCGCATCGACCAGCACCAGCGCGATGGAGAGGACCCGACCAACGTCGAGACCATCTACGGTCGCCTGCTGTGGCGGCTGAGGGAGGCGCGCCTGACCCACGGGGTCCGCGGCCTCTTCTGGCACCAGGGAGAGAACGACCAGGGCTCCGCCGGTCCCGGCGGGCTATGGGGATGGCAATCCTACAACCGCTACTTCAAGAGCCTCGCGGCGGACTGGCGGCGAGACTACCCCAACATCTCTCATCTCCACGTCTTCCAGATCTGGCCCAGGGCCTGCTCCATGGGACACCAGGGATCCGACGATCGACTGCGGGAGGTGCAAAGACGACTCTCCCGTGACTTCGAACACCTGCACGTGATCTCCACCGTGGGCGTGCGCCCCCCCGGTGGCTGCCACTATCCCCCCGAAGGCTACGCTGAGCTGGCGAAGCGGATCGCCCCCCTGGTCCACCGCGACCACTACGGCCGCAAGTCCGAGGCGCCCATCACCGCCCCGGACCTGCAGCGGGCGGAGTGGGCAGGGGAATCAAGGACCAGGCTCCACCTCACCTTCGATCAGCCCGTGGACTGGAGCGACGACCTGGGCCCGCGCTTCTACCTGGACGGAGAGGCTGGCCTCGTGACCACCGCGACCGTGGATGACCGAGTCCTCACCCTCCAATTGGGCGGCCCCTCCACCGCCCGACACATCACCTACCTGAAGGGGACCCGCTGGAACCGAAAGGACCCGGTGCTGCGAGGTCTCAACGGGATCGCCGCCCTGACCTTCTGCCGGGTCCCCATCCACGAGACCACCGCCGTCTCACCGTTCGACCGCAATCGTCGCGGCGACCGACTGCTCAAGGCAGGCCGGGCCGAAGAGGCCATCGCCGACTTCGACGCCTACATCCAGACCCAGCCCCGCGCCGAGCCCTACCACTGGCAACGGGGCATCGCCCACTACTACGCGGGCCGGTTCGACGACGGCGTGCGCCAGTTCGAGATCCACCGCACGGTCAACCCCAACGACGTGGAGAACGCCGCCTGGCACTTCCTCTGCAAGGCACGACTGGATGGGGTCGCCGCCGCCCGCGCCGCCCTCCTCCCGGTCCTCCCGGACCGCCGCGTCCCCATGATGACGGTCTACGAGTTGTTCGCGGGCCGCGCCACTCCGGAGCAGGTCCTCCGGGACGCGCGCGCCGCAGCCGACACCAACCAGGCGGAGTCCGCCCTGTTCTACGCCCACCTCTACCTCGGCCTCTACCACGAAGCCCTGGGTGACCCCGACCGCGCCCGCCTCCACATCAACCTGGCCGCCACCACCCACACGAGCCCCCATTACATGGGCGACATCGCGCGCATGCACGCGGCCCTCGTCCAAACTCTCGGAGAGTGATGCCAGCCATCCCCACGAGGGCGGTGGGCCCGACCGTGTCATGGTCGAGCCCACCGGACGGCGCCGTGATCAGGTGTCGAACTCGATGACACGGGTCTTCGCCACCACCGCGCCGCTGGCGTCGTGGAGGAAGAACACCGCGTAACTCCAACGCAACCCCTGGGCGTTCGCACCCGCGTTGATGATCAGGGTCTTGCCCTGGCCACCAGCGTCGTGGAAGCGAACGTCCAGCGCATCGCCCAGGCCGGCGGACCCGGTCATGGATGAGGCGGAGTTGGGCGACCCCATGCTGCGGGTGGTGACGGCGCGCCAGTCGGCGCCGCTGTTGGAGTCAGAGCTGTAGTAGTCCCGCCCGAAGGCCTGTGCCCCCGAGGTGGAACGGGCCGCCGCCCCATGGAACGCGTCCCAGGCAGCGGGCGCTCGCGGATCATTGTGGACGCATGCGTCGTCGTGTCCGGTGGCCCTGACGAGGTCCACCAACCTCCCGTAGTGGTCGTAGAGCGCGCAGGACAGCTCTGCATTGTGGAAGGGGATGTTCAGGCCCAGGGCTGCCACGTTGACGTAGTCCACGTTGGCGGGCAGCTCTGCCGGACCGGCGGCGTCCTCTCCCAGCACCATGAACTGCTCCAGCATGTTCTGGTCAGGCCACGGCGAGAGCAGCGCCTGGGACTGGCCCTGCTGCGCCGAGCACAACAGCGACCAGTGCCGCATGTCGATCAGGGACGAAGACCATCCGGTCATCAGCCGACGCAGCTCGATCAAGTCCGGGGACACGTCGATCTCGTTGATGACCACCGGGTAGGCGGGGATGGGATCATGGCCGCGGGGCCCGCTGCACGCGTTCTCCAATCCGAAACTGGACCTGATGGTGTAGATCCAATCGCCGCCGCTGTTGGAGTCCAAACCCCAGATCCGCTCCACGCCGGCGAGAGGGGTGAACGCACGGTTCGGTCGCCACGCGTACCCCCGGAAGCGTCCTCCCAGGCCCTCCTCAGGAACGGCGGACGCCGTGCCGCCCTTGATGCGAACCTCGTCGAGCACATCCCCGTCAGGTCGCACCAGGGCCACGGAGCACGGGAACCCGCCCACCGAGAACGAAGGCAGGATGTCGAGGACGCGCACGTGCGCCGGGGTCTCCGCGTAGTCGTTTCCGACCTCCGTGACCACCAGGATCTCACCCGGCTGCAGGGTGACACCGAGACGCGGCGTCTCGTAGACGGCGCCGTTGACCAACACGGCCAGCTTCCAATCGCTCACGTCGCGCGCCTCCGAGTCGAAATTCGTGACCTCCACACCACAGGTGTTCTTCCACCGCACCTCGGTGATCATGGGCTTGCTCCGCGAAGGCGGGAACCGCAAGTCTTCGTGGAGGATGCGACCCACCTCGAACCCGGCGAGGGGCGAGTCCGCTCGAGGTGACCCCACAAGCAGGCCAGGCGTGGCGTCGTCCTGCGCCGAGATCGCTGCCACCGCCACACCGAACGACTCTTCTCGGGCGTCACCGGTTATCCGGTGCAACTCCGTGAAGTAACGACCAGAGATGAGCGTCACATAACCACGACTGAAGAACCCGTCTCCAGGAGCACCCACCATCAGGTCGCGGAAGCCGTCCTCGTCCAGATCTCCCGCGTCCACCAGGGAACAACCGAACGCTGCGTCCACCTCGTTCCCATAGAGCTCTTCCATCATCGGAAAGATGGACACGCCGGGCACCAACCCAATCCCCGTACCTGGCTTGATGCCGTGTTTCCAGATGCGCACGAGACCGGGCTCACCGGCCACGTAACTACTCGGAGCTCCAGCAGCGAACCAGGCCCGCGCCCCCCCTTCGGGCGACGCCAACATGGCCACCGACGTACCGAGGAGCTCATACTGAGCTCCCACCTTGGACACGACCTGCGCTCCGGTCGCCAGGTCATGAATCGCCACGCGACCGTCATGGGTCGCGCTGCCGTATCGCGGCGCCCCGATAACCGCATCCGGACCACCTCCGTTGACGTCGAGGCCGCCGGCCACGGCATAACCGAAGCGCTCTCCGGAGTACGAACCGTGGATCTCCTGACGCCTGGACACGTCGTAGGAGACACCCTGCGGCTCATAGAAGAACACCGCGCCTCTGCCGTTGTGATCCGGCGCGCCGACCAGGAAATCGATGCGCCCGTCGCCGGTCACGTCGCCGCAGGCAGCGATGGAGGCGCCGAACTTCGATGACGGGGACCCTCCATGGACCATGCGGAGCCCGGAACCGCTGACACCATCGAGGACCCACACCCGGGCGCTGTCCGGAGCGCCCGCGGCGATCTCGGGCACGCCGTCTCCCGTCCAATCACCGATCACCGCCACGTTCGCCCCTAGTGACCGGAGGTTGGAGTGACGTCGACGCCAGATCAGGGCACCGTCAGCGCTCGAATAGCAGCGGAGCTCGCCGCCCGCGATGTCCGGGAGCCCGACGACGTAGTCGTTCATCCCGTCCCCGTTCACATCTCCACACCCGACCACGGCGCGGCCGAAGGTGCTCTTGTAGGGCCCGTAGATGGAGTAGCTAGCGTAGACGCCGGGGACCACACGGTCGCCTCCCTCGACCTGGATTTGAAGCGTGGACCAGCTCACGCCGCTCCCCACGGTTCCCAGAAGACCGGAGCCGTCGAACACAGGGTTCTGGGGATTGGACACCTGGATGTTGAGAACGCCGGTGACCTCACACAGAGATCCGGGGATGTCTGCTTCCAAGGTACTATTCGTGAGCACCCTGGTGGTCACCGCGACTCCGTTCACCAAGACAGTCGTGCTTTGCACCGGCGAGATGGGGTCCGTAAAGGCCCTCTGGTCCAGATCGTTGTCGAAGAACCCCGCTCCGGAAATCGTGATCGTGTGATCTTGGCTATCGGCGGCAATCACCACAGGATCGATCGAACTCAGAGTGGGCGCGCGGGATTCCCATAGGTGACCTCTAACTTCAGCGCGTCCAGGATCGTAAGGGCCATTCTCTGACCCATGACCCCCGCAAAGGAGGGGTCCACCGCCGTCATCCATGTCGCACCAGTTGTCGGATGGGTCGGACCATAGTGCATCAGGGACTCCAGGTCGTAAGGAAGATCGGTGGGGATCCACCCCTTCTTCGTGAACTGGCTCTCCCAATCAGAGGTGACGCTGGACGACGTCACGGTGACAAACGAATCTCGGTCATTGCGTTTCTGCTCGTGAGGAAAACCCAGCGCATGCATCAGCTCGTGCACCACGGTCGATCGATTGACGGGACGCGCAGGCAATCGAATCGTTCGATCGCTGCTACGGTACGACCCACCGACACCGGCGCTCGGCATCATGGGCCTGATCGTCAGGTGCTTGTCATGGACCGCTGGGTTGAACGGCATGAACCGGACACCCGAGACGCCTTCGATCACCGCCATGCAGTCCCTGATCTGCTGCTTCATGCCGCTCCCGAACGCGGTGATGACAAAGGGGCCAGAAGTGAAGGTGACCAGGCCCGGGTTGTTGAGCAGGTTAGCGACGGTGGCCGAATTCATCGGACCCAATGTCGATGGCACGAACTCAAACGCCACGACCCCCGCGACACCCGTGCTGTCGTCCCAGATCTTGCGATCCGGCAGGACGCAATCACACTGCGCTGTCGCCGGGCCTGAGAGCACAGCAAACAAACTGAAGAACGCCACCAGAGAGACTGACGAGGATTCGGTTTTCATAGCGCTACTCCTTTGAAACACGTTGCGGTAAGGGGCCTATGTGACGACTCCCCCGTCGGTGACAGGAGAAATACTGAATAGTCGGCACCTCATGAGGCCAAGCCCGGCCTTCGCCGCTCCGCCCGGCCCTGCGGCTCAGCCACCGCTGCGGTTGACGAAGTCCGGAGGCAAGCCGACAGTGGCCTGTATGAAGCAGGCCCTGTGGGTAGCCAGCGTCGTCGTCCTCTTCTCCGGTTGCGCTGAGCAAACGGTCACGTCGCCACCGGCCAGCACGGCGGAAGCGCCGACCGATGAACCGGAGGGGCGCATCAACGGCGTCCCCCCGCGGGAGGTGATCGCCCTCTTCGGCGCTCGGCTTGGAGACGGCGCGACGGAGCGCCAGCTGGCGGGCTACCGCCGGGTCTTCGGGTTCGGCGATCACGACGGTGACGGGCGCCACTCGCGACAGGAGTACGTGGACGGAGGCCGCTACATGACCCGACAAGCGCGGCAGGGGATCTTCCGCGCATCGGACTGGGACGACGACGGCTTCGTCACCCTCGAGGAGTACATCCTCAACCGGATCATCACCGACGAGGCCAAGCTCATCTTCGAAGACATGGACCTGGACGGAGACGGGTTGGTCAAGCGAGACGAGTTCATGGCCAACGGCCGGGTCAAGGACCAGGAGCTCTGCGCCGCCGTGTTCCTCGCGCTCGACACCAACGGCGACGGCGCCCTCGTGGTCCCGGAGTACCTGCGGGTCTGGGGTCGCTGGGCCAGGAGTTGACGGGTGCGCTGTCGGGCCGCACTCGCGCTCTCTTCAGTGCTCGTGCTGAACTCCCGCGAACAGAAGAGGGATCGAACACCCGGAGGTCGACGGCGGCGGTGATGAGTCCGCGGGGCAGCAGATCCCGATCGATGGACCGGCCATCCGCCTCCCCATGGGCTCATGGCGAGGTCAGCGGCGCGCCTTGGCCAGCTTCAGCATGCGCTCCCACAGGGCGTAGCGCTGCGGAGACCGCGCCTTCAGCTTCTTCAGTTGCTCGGGCCCCGCGGCCAGGCAGAACGCATAGACCCTGGCGAACTCCGCCTGATCCTCGTGATGCACGCGGTCGCCGTAGGGTGAGATGGAGACCTTGTCCTTGGCGATGGCGTCCTTCCATCGCTCCAGGATGTCCTTCTCCGTGTTGCGCGCCCGCTGCTCCATGATGTGCCCCGCCTCATGCACCATCACGGACGCCCCTGCACGGGGCACGATGTTGAGGTACTGCTGACCTCCGTGGGCCGCCGCCCCCCCGAGGTCCTTGTAGAAGGCGACGCCGTCCTTGTCCTTCTCTGACACGATCTCGAAGCAACGCCGGTAGAGCGGCGGTACGCGCTCCATGGGCTTGAGCGCGTCCTTGATGTCCATGCCCGTGACGTCCTCGATGCTGACCTTGAACCGGTGCTTGCCGAGCGCGATTCGCCACACCTTCCCCGGGGCCTGCCCTCGCTTGAGCTTCACCGCCTTGGGCCCGGACAGGATGCGCGCCTTGTCCTTGTTCTTGGAGCCCATGGTCTTTCCCAGCTTGCCGAACACGGTCATGAGGTAACGGGGCTCGCGTTCCTCCTGCGTCGGGGTGTCACTCCCCCAGCAGATGTTGTTGGTGCCGATCAACACCACCGCGGCCTTCGGCGCCTTCTTGAGCCTGGGCAGGTGCTCCAGGCGCCACAGCAGGTGATTGGTGCGGTCTCCCCCAAACCCCAGATTCACCGCCTTCCGAGGCTCGAAGTGCTGCTTCCAGATCGGCTCCCCCACGCTCTCGAAGTTATGGGTGATGGAGTCGCCGAGCATGAGCAGCTCCACCCCATCCTCGCTCATGGCGCCGATCTTCTCCGCGTGCCGCGCGAACCACCACTCCACCAATCGAGGCTGCGGCGTGACCGCTGGTCCGGCATCCGCCGAATCCTGACCGCAGAGCCCCCCCCGAACGCAGAGCGACGAAAACAGCAGCACCAGCACGACTCGATTCATGTCACGGATCTCCGAAACCAGACCGGCGGATCCTATCCAGAACCGCGTCGTGGAGGGGGACACCCAAGGCGCTCCAGAAGATGTTCGCGGGCGCCTCAGCGGATGATGTCGCCGCGAGAGACCCCCTGGCGCACGTGCTCTGACGTCAGGGTCGCAGTGATGCGCCGTTCCGGGTCCCCTTCCTGGAGCTCTACCAGCTGGGCGGGGGAACTCTCGATGTCCCAGGTGGCTCGGTTCGTCGCGTCCCGCAGCCACCAGTGCAGCTCGTAGGGTCCGGGCGCCGGGGCCTGCAATCGCGCCGCCACCCCCAGCTTCACCTCCACCGGATCCGTCTCCAGGGGTTCCGAACCGCCGTCGGGTTTCTTGGTGGATCGGAGACTGACCAGGAGGCGCAGATCCCCGAGGCTGTTCCAGATCAACGGAGAGACGTCGACCACCACGGAGGGAGACCGCCGCAACGTCACACGGGACGACGACGGGATCGTCTCCATGCGGTGCGGCATGTAGCCATCCTTCTCGATGTCAATGATCCACCGCTTGCTCCGCTCTATGGTCCTCTTCCAGGTGCCCCTACGGTCGGTCTTGCGCCCCTGACTGTTGTTACCTGACCGCAGCCACACGTCCGCCCCCTCCACGAACCGATCCGCCTCATCCACCACGACGATGGTCACCACCTGTAGCGCGTCACGACAGTCGATGGGATCGAGCCGCGGATCGCTCGTCAACTCGCCGGGTCTCACCATCACGTCCTTGATGGCTACCCCTGGGAGACGCAGGGAGTACCGTCCGGGCTTCACGGAATCGAATCGCAGCATCCCATCGCGGACACGAACGGCGGAGGACATGAACCTCACACGCTCGCCACGGAGACGGCGCCAGTTCAAGTCCACGTCCGTCTGTTCCCACAAGCGCCCGCGGATCTCTCCCTGCTCGCATCCCGCCGGTAGCAACACCCGCACCTCCACACGCCCGGCATCCTCGAGGACGATCCGTACCTCCGTCTCGCCCGGCGTGAAGGAGATCCGCTCCGATGCCACGTAGCGCGGGTGGCGTGCTCGAATCCCGTGGACGGACTCCCGATCCTGGTCCGTCATGCTCGTCCAGGGATCGACGACGAAGCGCCCATCCGGACCGCTGCGAAGGTCCTCCGCCGGAGTCGGCGACCACCTCCACGAGACCGTCCCTTCATCGGACCGTGACTCGTCGCGGAGGCCTCGTTTCCTGACATCCAGGACCGCGTCCGCCACCGGGTCCCCGGACTTGTCCACGACCACGCCGGAGACCACCCGCGAGCCACGGTGCTCGTCGATCGAGGCTCCTGATCCCGAGAAACCGCTGGTGGTGATGGGCGAGGACACCGGGGTCCCGGAAGGAGGATTCGCCTCCCGACGGACGTCCATGGACGTGCCCTCCTGCACGGCTGGCACGACCTCCCCGGCCGACTCCGGTGCAGCCACACGATAGAACCACCACCCTGCCGCGGCGGCCAGCGTCAGCGCGACGGCGCCGACGACGGTCCTCATGCACCCCTGCTCTCGTTCATGCACACGACCATACACAGATCAGTGCATCAGGAGGACGGCTCGCTCTCCTCACGGATCAGGCGCCAGAGACGCATGTGATCAGGAGCCTACATTCGTGACGGCCTGAGCCACGGCAGGGGCTGAGCGCTTGACCCTTCAACACGAAACCGTCAGCATCGCCCCATGCCACATCACCACGGACTCCATCTCCGTACCTGCGCGCTCCTGCTGACCATGGTCGGCGGCCTGATATCTCAATCGAACCAACCACCCAACGTGATCGTCGTGCTGGTGGACGACCTGGGTTGGGCGGACCTTGGCTGCCAGGGGAGCACCTACTACGAGACCCCCGCCATCGATCGGTTGGCGGCGGAGGGCATGCGATTCACCAACGCATACGCCGCCTGCGCCGTCTGCTCGCCCACGAGAGCGGCGGTCATGACGGGCAGGTACCCGGCGCGGATCGGCGTCACGGACTGGATCCGGGCGCGGTTCCAGCGAGGCGGCATCGGCACGCCGGAAGAGAACCCCACCGCTTTCGTCGGCGGGCCCAACCGCAAGCTCGCCTGCCCCCCGAACCCATACTGGATGGACCATAGCGAGGTGACCATCGCCGAGCTCTTGAAGGCCAGAGGCTACGTCAGCGCCCACATCGGCAAGTGGCACCTGGGGGACGACCCCTGGTACCCCACCGCGCAGGGGTTCACGGAGAACCACGGCGGCTGCGACTACGGGCAGCCTCCCAGCTACTTCGACCCGTACATCAACAGACGACTCCCACAGGGCATCCCCCACCTCCCCACCCGGAAGAAGGGCCAGTACCTGACCGACCGGGAAGGCGACGAGGCCGTGGCGTTCATCAAGCGCAATCGGCATCGGCCGTTCTTCCTCCACCTCGCCCACTACGCGGTCCACACCCCTATCCAGGCCAAGCCGGACGTCACCGCCAGATACGAAAAGAAGCCCAAGGGTCTGCAGAAGAACGCCCGGTACGCGGCCATGGTGCAGAGCGTCGACGAGGCCGTGGGCAGAGTGATGAAGACGCTGCGCGACGCCGGCGTTGAGGAGCGCACCCTGGTGATCTTCACCTCGGACAACGGCGGGCTGCTCGGCCCCACCCACAACGCCCCGCTACGGTCAGGCAAGGGGTTCCCTTACGAAGGCGGGATCCGGGTCCCGCTCATCGTCCGCTGGCCTGACGCCGTGGAGGCGACGATCACCAGCGACGCGCCGGTCTCCAGCATCGACTACCTGCCCACCATCGCGGAAGCCACGGGGACGGCGCTTCCGGAGGGTCGCGCCATCGACGGGCTCTCCCTGGTGCCGCATCTCAAGTCATCAGGAGAGGCGCGGATCAAGCGGGACGCGCTCTACTGGCACTTCCCCCACTACCGCGGACGTCTCGCTCCCTACGGCATCGTCCGCGCCGGAGATTGGAAGCTCATCAAGCGCTACGAAGGCCCCACCTTCGAGCTCTACGACCTCGGTGCGGACCTGGGTGAAACCAGAAACCTCGCCACACGAGAGCCCAGAGTGGTCAAACAACTGGATGAGCAACTCATGGCCCATCTCCGGTCCGTGGGCGCCCGCGTCCCGCGCCCGAATCCCCGCTACCGCACACCGCCCCCGCCGCCGGAGGTGAAGCCCGGCGCACCGCGGGTGCTCATCATCGGCGACTCCATCTCCATCGGGTACTGGAAGCATGTCCGGGAGCTCCTCGCGCCCGATGCGGCGGTCTTCCGCCCGCTCAACAGCCGGGGCGGCGCAGAGAACTGTCAGGGCACAAACAACGGGGTCGGACGACTGGATGCATGGCTCAAGGCGAACGGAGGGAAGTGGGACCTCATCCACTTCAACTTCGGTCTCCACGACCTGAAGCGGGTCCACCCGGAGACAGGGAAGAACTCAGCGAACGAATCCCATCCCCACCAGGCTCCCCCTGAGCGGTACGCGCGGCAGCTCGAGGCCATGGTGAAGCGTCTGAAGAAGACCGGAGCCAAGCTCATGTTCGCCACCACCACGCCGGTCCCGGAGGGCGCCGTCCGCCCCTATCGCGCCGTCGGCGACGCCGTCCGCTACAACGCCATCGCCGAGGACATCATGGATCGACACCAGCTCCTCACGAACGACTTGTACCTCTTCGCCTACCAGCGGTTGGACAAGATCCAGCGCCCGGCGGATGTCCACTTCACACCTGACGGATCGAAGGTGCTGGGTCGTGAGGTCGCGAGGCGGATCAAGGAGGCCTTGGGGATCAAGCCCAGCCGCAAGTAGGACGCGCCGTGGCCCGGCAGTCTCAGCGCTGCCATGGGACCGCGATCACCACCCACGCTCCGTCGACAGGGCTGACGCCGCGGCGAGACCCGAGCGAGGCATCACCGGGCGGATACGGCTCCTCGCTCAGGACCCGGATCGATAGTTGGAGATGGACTCCGAGGTCCGGAGGGGACGGCCATAGAGACGCAGCCCTCTCAAGGTCGCGCCCTTCGCTGTTCTGCATCCCGACGCGGCACGGGTCGCGGCCCCCAACAACGTGCTCGTCTCTCCTCGACCACGGAACCGCTGCCATCCTCGTACGCGCTGGTCGCCTCCATCACACAGCACGCCATCAACGACCCACGTCAAAATCCCGGGACCGCCGTCCGCCGTGATGACCACGTGATGTTCCCGACCGGTCTTCAGCAATCCGGAATCGCTGCTCCAGGACTCAGCTCCTCGGTCGCACGACGCCACCAACGAGATGGCCCCGGCCTCCGCGACCACCGTCAAGCCGTGGCCCTGCGCGTCCACGAGGCGACAGAGGACCTGGCGTTCGAACGACGGCGACGAGAAGCGCAGGTCCAAGCTGAACCCACCGCCCTCGTCCGGGTCCTTCAAGACCGGCGCATCCGAGCTGGTCAGGCCAGTTTGGGTGACCACGGCGCGAGAAGCCTGGGCCCACAGCCCCTTGATGAGCTCCGCGTCGATCTCGTGCACCCGTGCGACGGATTTCTGGGTCTCCGTGATCCAGTACCGACCGTCCTCCTCGATGAGATCCGGGTAGCTGATGCGAACGGATTCATCCGGGTCGTAGAGGACGATCTCCGGTTGGGACCAGTGGATGCGACCGTCACGCTCCACTCCGCCCGAGAGCCAGCAGGGGTTCCTGGTCCCCGGCGCCCAGTCCTTGTTGCCGTTGTTGTGAAACCAGAAGAGGTAGCGTCCGCAGCCCGTACGCCACAGCCGGGGACACGCCCTCGGGTGCTTGAAACGACGACCGCCGGGGGTGTAGGTCGCCGCCTCCGGGACCGACCAGCTGCGGCCCCCGTCTCGGCTGTAGGCATGACAGGGGTAACCCATGGTGGTGCGGTACATGCAATACAGATCCCCGTTGGCCAGAGGGACCAGGTTCTGCTCGGACTGAATGGACCCGTGAGCCCGAGCGCGAAGTCCGTGGTCTCCCTCGGGCAGCAGCGTCCAGCGGACACGCGCCACGTCCCGCTCGGTCATCACGTTGTCTGAACGGAAGAACCAGCCCTCCGATTGGTCCAGCATGTAACGACCGATCTTGGTGAACCCGAAGATGGCGTCCGTGCCGACGATCACGGGCTTGCCGATCCCCCAGAAGATCTGCACCTTCCCCTTCCAGTCATTGGCCCGATCCGCCGCGGTCAATCGCAACGGCAGTCGGTAGCGCTCCTTCGACCAGCTCCTGCCGTGGTCATCGGAATACCGGTAGCAATACCAGCCGAGCATGTCCGCCCGCCGCCCGCTCACGTGATCGCCGTTGAAGCTGTAGAACACGTAGAGACGGCCGAAGCTGGTGACGAGGGGCATGCCCCAGGACGCCACAGGTCCGGTGGCGGGCTCGATATCCACGGGAGCCGACCAGGTGCGCCCGCGGTCGGTGCTTCTCATGGACACCACATGCTGTCCACTTGAGCCCTCGTGCTTGGACCCCGTGGTCATGACGCACAACCAGGCTCCGTCCGCCGTGTGCACGACGTAGGGCTGATCACAGTAGTCCTCGTCTGGCAGCACCCTGCCCTGACGGATGTCTCGCGGGTCCTGCGCGACAGCGGCGACCACCCACAAGAGGCCGGCCGCCAGGAGGCGAAGCGCGAACAGCCCCGGAGCACCGGAGCCGCGCTGGAGTGAGTCGATCATGACGATGGCAGTTCGCAGCGCTCGTGGAGCAGGGCCATCAGTCCTTCAGGGTCATCCGTCCCTATCCGCAACCGCCCCTTGTCCAGCTCCAGTTCCACCACCTCACGCCCCCAGATGTTCCAGATCCACCCTCGAGGGCCGAGGTGTATCCCCCAGCCCTCGATGAGGGAGGACCGATCCCGCTTCACCGCTCGCACCCGCTCGTACGGGAGCCTCCGTCGGGCCAGGGGCAGGGGGCCGAAGCACACCAGCAGGTGATCCCCCCCATCTCGGGTATCAAGCCACGTGAACATGACGGTGAGGAGCGCAAACACCGCCGCCAACGGATAGCAGATCCACTCCGTCATGGCGTCCCCCCCCGACTGGGGCACCGTCACGAGGCAACCGGCGGCCACGACCACCAGGAGCAACCACCAGGGGCCGGTCTGCCTGTTCGCATACCCGTCCGTCATCATCATGCGAAGTCCTCCACCCTGCCAATCTACCGAACAACCCCCGGATCAGCTCACAAGTCGTCCTGTCCTCTTATGTCCGCTTCACGAACTTGATCTCCATGAACTTGACGAAAGTGCCCTTCTTCGCCCCCGGCATCTTCAGCACGAGCACCCGCTCGCTGGAGCTCCGGTGGGTGACCGACGTGTGCTGGATCATGGGCTTCCCCTCCAGGTCCTTCGCTAAGGTCTTCCAGTGGACGGTCTTGGTCTTGGCGTCGTAGGTCCCGGTCATGGACGCTGCGTACGGACCATGATCCACCACCGTGCCCACGAGCTGCTTCTTGTCCAGGTCGTAGCCGACGATGGAATGGACGTTCATGGTCTGGCCCATGAACTCGGAGTCGAAGTCGGAGGCGATCCAGTGCTCCCCGTAGGCCCGGGTGGTCTCCACTCCCTTGAACTTGATGGGAGGCTCATCCGGGCCGTTGGACCAGACCTGGATATGGGCGTCCCAGATCCCGACGGATTCCTTCAGTACCTGTAGCTCCGCCGGCTTCGGACCTGCCCCCTTCTGGGCGAAGGCGCCGAGGGAAAGGGCTGCGATCGCTGTCAACGTCCACGTGGTCTTCATGGTCATCGCTCTCCAGGTCACGGAGGACCGAGCCGGCCGCCGACTGGCGATGATCCGCTCACGTCGGCGGTCCCATGATACCGGGAGTGCCGGGCTCTCTGTCCGGACCGCCGACGAGGAGAGCGATCCGGATCTCAGCGCAGCTTGGCGCCGCGGATGAAGTCCTGGACGACCCGCGCCGGGGAGCGAGGCAGGCGACGGACGCAGAGTCGCCTGTGAGCCCAACTGGATCAGCTCGGGAACGGGCTCACCAAGACGGGAGCGTCATCATGCGCGACGCGGTGGTCATGGCGGCATCCCTGCATGACCACGACCGGCCGGTCAAAGGTCACGGTTGCCGCTCGACCCCGCGGACGCTGCCACCTCGCTTGATGCCATCAGAAAGGCAGCTCGGCTCGAGAAGAGCCTCCCTATCCGTGCCGTCATGGCCGTCACCACGGAGGACGCGATGACGCACAAGATCAGGGCTGGGGCCGGCGGCCAGTTGACCTCCTCCGCGCAGGCGACCACGAACGACGCATAGGCGCCGGTCACGCCTGCGACGGCGCAGAGCGGACCGAACAAGGCCACCGACGGGGTGGCCCCGCGAATGATCGCCGCGGGCACCAGCAGCAAGGTGAGGATCACCTCCGCACCCACCACGGGGACACAGAGGCCGCAGAACGCGCCGAGGATCATGAGGGTCGCGAATGACCAGAGCGCCGGAGAGACCCCGTTGAGCCTCGATTGATCCGGGTCGAACGCGGTGGTCCACAGCGAACGCCGGAACGCCAACAAGACAACGAACAGGACGCCACCGGTCCAGGTCGCCTGCCAGCGCCCCGCCTCCACGACGGTCAGGATCCTGCCGTGATGGATGGCCTCTTCGAAGACCTGGTGATACGGACTCTCCAGGTAGAAGATCTCCTTCAGCCCGAGCGCGGCCAGGAAGAGGACGCCCGCATGAACACCGGAGAACCGGCGATCCCGGCCCAGGAGGGCCAAGAGCAGGAGGCCGATGAACACCCCTGCCAGGGACGCGGCGAGCTGCATCCCAGGTCCCGGCTCTTCGGGCTGTGCGGGGTCGACGGTCACCCAGGTAGCGAACAGGAAGAACGACGCTGCCTGACCACACCCCGCGGCCTGAGGGATGGCCAGCCCCAGGAGGGGCATGCGCCTCAGCACCAACAACGTCCCGAGCACCGGGCCCACCAGAGCCACCACCATGAGCGCGACGAATCCGTCGAAGAACAGATCTTCAACCAGGGTCATGGCGTTCTGGATCGCGGCGAGGACGGTCTCAAACACCAGAGGCCTCCCGCAATCCGGCTGCGTCGAGTACCAGGGTCCGGTGAGCGTAGCTGGGCGCCCGGTACAGGTCATGGGTCACCACGACCACCAGCCGATCTGCCTCCGCCGTATCCCTGATCAACTCCCAGATCCCATCCGCAGCCGCAGCGTCCACGCCGGTCGTCGGCTCATCCAGGACGACCATCTCCGCGTCAGCGAACAGGGCGCGGGCCACGAGCACCCGCTGACGCTGCCCTCCGGACAGTTTGAAGAAGGGGCGGCGAGCGAACCGCTCCATACCCACCCGCACCAACGACTCGTGGATCGCAGCCCGACGGTCACCTCGCCGCATCCGTGAGCGGCCCCCGGTAGACACCACCTCGGCGACGGTGACAGGGACGGTGTCGTCCATGCTCCCGAGCTGCGGGACGTAGCTCACCGTCCGTCCGGTCACACCCTCCACGGAGCCGCGCCGCGCGCGCTGCAACCCGATGAGGGTGCGCACCAGGGTCGTCTTGCCAGAACCGTTGGGCCCCGTGATCGCCCACACTCTCCCGGAGTCCAGGGCCCCGTCGAGCGGACCCGCGACGCGGGTCCGCCCATAGGTGAGTTCGAGGCCCGAGAACCGAACGGTGAAACGGACACGCTCGGTCACGGACGGATCAGATTCTCGGCGAACGTATCGATGACGCAATCCATGAACGCGAACCATCCCTTGGTCTTGCCGTCGGTGCTGCTCATGGTCGGAAGGACCACGGCCCTGGCGTTGCAGCTCTCGGCCACACGCCTCGCGATGTCCGCGTTCTGGGGACGAGAGACGATCAGACCGGCGTTCGCCACCCTGGCCGCATTCACCACATCAGCGAGATGCCTGGGCGTCGGTGACAGGCCAGGCTTCGGCTCGAGGTGGCCGACGATCTTCAGGTCGTAGGCGTCCGCCAGATAGACCCACGAGTTGTGATACTCGACGAAGGAAGCCCCCTTGAAGGGCGCGAGCTTCTTCGCCCATCGAGCGACCGCCTCATCGAGCCGCTTCTCGAAGGCCGCAAGGCCCTCCGCGTATCGTTGGGCGTTGTCAGGGTCCACCCGCTTGAGGACGGTGGTCACGTTGCGCGCCGCGGTGCGCCAGCGCCTCGGGTCCACGTTGTAATGAGGGTTACCCCGAGGATGGAGGTCCGGGCCGTCCGCCCGCGAAATGCGACGAAGCACTTGGAGAGGTTTGACCCCGGCGGCCGCGTTGCAGAACCCGGGCCCCCCCGGCTTGATCTTGGGGTTACGAGCGCTCCGCAAGAGCGTCGGGATCCAGGCGTGCTCTGCGTCGAGCCCGAGCTGTACGAACATGTCCGCACGCCGCAGCTTGATGAGGAGTGACGGTCTGATCCGCACGAGGTGCAAGTCTTCGTGGCCCGCCGTGAGGCTGTCGGCCTTCACGGCGTCGCCGCCGATCATGGAGACGAGGTCCGCCAGGTCGGGGGTCGTGGTGACCACACGGACCTGAGCCGCCGCCGTTCCGGCGACGGCCATGAGCACAACGAAGATCCCTGGGAGGTTCCTGATAGACATGACCTTACCAGCCCAGGCCGTGTCCGTGGCTCCCGAGGATCACGGTCCACTGGAGCATCAGCCCCCAGTAGTCCTCCTCCGGGTCGTCGAAGTGCCGCGCCTCCAAACGGAGCCGGTTGAACTCATCCACACGCCACGTGACGAAGGCGCCGATGTCCCAGGAGTCCTCGTCATTGTCCTCCGCGTGCTCGTACCAGCCGCCGGACGCGCCCACGGACCAGTACCGGTTGAACATCCACTCCGCGTAGGCGTAGAAGCCCACGGAGCTGACGTCGCGCGTGGTCTCAGGCATGCCGCCCTCGTCCTCCGCGAAGTCGGCCCGAGACCAGAGAAACTCGCCGGAGAGCACGAACCCCTCGCCGGTGGCCTGGTCGCTCCAACTGAACGTCACATCGCCACCGAAGACGAGGCGCTCGAGGTCTTCGGCGATCACGTCGCCGGACATGAGCTCGAAGAACGCTCGTTCCTCCGGAGCCCACGCGACGCTCGTGCCGACCTGGAAGGACGACTCCGCACTCAGCTCGAACAGGGCGGTGACGCGTCCGGTGAACGCGAAGTTCTCCACGTCGCGCTCGCCGAAGGGCTCCGCCCCCTCTTCCTCTTCGTGCCCGTGCTCTTCACCGGCGAGAGGCCCGAAAATCGGGTGGGCATCCCCGCCGAGAGAGTTGACGATGCCAGCGGACCACCTGAGGAGGCTGGCCTCTCCCAGCGGGAACCAGTGGTGCAGCTCGAGGCCCGTGCCCCGAAGTGCGCCGCCGAGGTACTCCTGGATCACCTGCGGCTTGTCCACGAACGGGAGGTCGTGGTCGTGCACCGGCGAGATCTTGCCGAAGTCGATGTTGTAGCGCCCGCCCTTGAGCGTGAACGTGTCCGGCATCCCGGAGTCCCAGATCCCGTAGGCCTCCTCCAGCTCGACCTCCTCTTCGTCGAAGTGGACGACGGCGAAGTACGCCACGTGGGGGTCCACTCGACCGAACACTCCCAGCTCGACGGCCCGCAGGCGGAACTGATCGAGGGTCTCGTAGGTGTCGTCCTTGTCCGACACCGCGAGCAGGAAGTCGGCGCTGAGGGACAACGCCGGGTTGAACGTGTTGTCGAACAGCGTCGTCTGGCCGCGGTCACCGATCCCGCGTCGAGTCTCCTCCTGTTGGAGTATCCCGTTGACCGCCTCCTCCAGGGCGACGTCGCGCTGATCCACGACAGCGACGGCCAGCTCCTCGCGCACGCCCCCGAGCTCCACCCGAAGAGCAGCGAGCTTCGCGTCGAAGTCGCTCTGCATCAGCGCCATGCGCTGCTCGTATTGCGCCTTCAGCTTCTCGAACGCCTGTTGATCTTGCGCCGTGCCCTGTCCCCACGCGGTGCATGTAACAACCGCGACAACCACCAACGCCAACCAGCGACCTGTCATTCCAGTCACGGACTCTCCCCCTCTGGATCAATTTGCAATGGGGAACCACGCCGGACGCGCCCACATCGGACGCGGTCAGCGGCGACGGTTCATCAGCAGGTGATCAGAGAGAGGAAGGGGGGCCGCGGATGGTCTCGAGACGCCGGGAGCCAACGGAGAGGACTCCCCGAGGCGCCGGGGTCGAGACATCGGCTCGCGACAGGGGCGAGCAGGCGACGGCTTCGAACAGCGTCGCCGTGGCCCGCTCCGTGGCGAGCACGCAGCCGACACAGCGCTCGCCGGAGGACCAGGACGGGCCATCAGGACCCGTCGGTCCGTGGTCATGACCGCAGGCAGCCGACGCCGATTGGCCGGCAGCTGCGCCCACGTGGGCCAGGGAGTGCGTGACTTGCGCACCGATACCGCAGACCAAGCTGACGACGATCAGCCACCTGGTGACAGGAGCGGGGGACAAGCGCGCGGAGGCCATGGGGCATGAGGCTAACACCCCCTGCGTCGCAGGATCAAGGGCAGTGGGTCACCGTCGATCAGCGCGGGGATCGCTCGGTCAGGACCACCGGCTTTCTCGTTCCCACACGGACAACGCATCTTCAGGGAATCCAGGTTACGAGGTGGAGCGGCTCAGTCGCTCAGCACCTCCGACCTCCCCTGGGACAGCGCCGGCGTCACGGGCGCCGCACCGCCGCGCCTCCCGCCATCGAGGACGCGGCCGGATCACCGTCCCCGCTGACGAACCATGGACCCCAATGCAACCGCCGCCATGACCCCGTAACCGACCGTCCAGGGCACGGACCTGGACTCGGCCCACGAGTACCAGGCGCCGATGACGGCGAGGACGGCTACCGCAGCGCTCGAGACGAGCACCACCGTCGACTTCGTCCCGGACACCAGGCCGTAGATCGGCACCGCGCAGATCGAGATCAGCACCAGGAAGATCGCGACGGCCTCAGGTCCCATCTGATCTCACTCCTTCCGAACGCCCGAAGACCGCGCACCAGGGGAACGACACGGCCTCCGAACCGACCGGTATCAATGATCGATGGGCGTCAGGGTGATCTGCTGCAGGGAGAACCCCTTCTTGGCCACCTCGTGAGGGATTCCGGCGCGGGAGAACCGGAGGACGTTCTTCCCCTTTGCCAGGCGCACCTGGGCCGGAGAGGTCACGTCCCACCGACCCACGGTGAAGGGCAGCTCCAGGTCCACCGGCTCGTCGCCGTTGGTGGAGACCCTCAGCTTCTGCTTCCAGCTCGGGGTCACGATCTTCATGGTCATGGCGTAGGTCCCCGGGTCCGTCACGTCGAAGGTGTACTCGAAGTCCTGGTCGCCGCCATTGCGACCGTAGTGGAGCTGCTTACCCCCGAGCACGCTCTCCATGAACACGATCTTGCCCGTGCTCTTCGTGGGCTTGCTGGTAGCAGCGGCGGGGACGTGGATCGCCCCGTCGTCCTTCACGTGGATTTCGCGGTCCCGGTCGCTGATGGCGGCCTGGACGATCTCCACCTTCTCCCTGGTCTCGTTGGCCTCGCCGATGTCCTCCCCCACGGCCGCGAGGGTCTTGGACCTGGCGCCCTCGATGATCCCGCGCTGGGTGTATAGGGATACTCCGTTCCAGAACGCCGGCTTGCCGGAGAGCAGGCCCCAGACCCGGGGCTCGTCCATGACGTCGCCCAACCACTGAGCACGCTTGACGCTCAAGAAAGACGCCCCGGTGGCGCGCGCCTGGGTGATGGCGAGGAAATCCAGGTCCGGCCACCGGTTGTTGCGCCGCTTCTGGGGCTGGTTGTACGGAGCCCTGGTCCAGCCGCTCCCCCACCCGGCGCCGAGGCAGACCACCCAGCCCTCCGGGGTCCAGTGTGTCAAAGCCGCGTGGCCGCGCTGCGGCCGCGCCGTGGTGGGGACCCCGAAGGCCCGCAAGATGAACCGCCCGAAGAACGCTCTACGGCCGCAGACGCCGCCGTTCTTGAGGATGTTCTGGAAGAACTGCAGGTCGTCCTGGTCGAACTTGTTCTCCTGCGACCCATAGCGGATGTCGCTACGGACCGCCGCCACGTAGCGCCACCGGTAGTCGTCCATGGTGACGTGGTCCGGGCGGTAGTTGCGGAGCATCTCCCGACCCCAGGCGAGGATCTCCTCCGGCTCC
Organism: uncultured Isosphaeraceae bacterium; assembly: GCA_964507445.1. GTDB lineage: Bacteria > Planctomycetota. The sequence goes on along the minus strand of CAZDQF010000002.1, from coordinate 58,872 downwards.
TCGCCGTTGACCACCATGCGATAGTCCCACACGGACAGGTCCTTGAACGCGGGGTCCAGCTCGCCCGCGAGGAACGCCGCCTCAAAATGCAGGTAGCGCTTGACCGGGTCCACCACCGCCGGGGCGTCCGCCGCAGCCTTCGCGTTACGTTGCCCCACGGGCTTGGCGTGCTCCAGGGCCGTGGCCAGCGCCAGTCGCTGCAGGGGACCTCGAGACGCCCTGTCACTCGCCCCCTGGATGTCGCGGTAGAGCTCCATGGCCCTGCCGTAGTCGGCGTTGGCCGCCCCGTCCGCCGCCGCCATCTGCACGAGGAGGGCTTCGTCTTGAAGCATGTCGTCGATCAGGGAGCGCTGCGCTTCGCCGGCCTGACCGAACGCCGCCAACCGCTTCGGCCCGGCCTCCTTGAGGACCACGTACTTGGCCAGCCGTCCGTCCAGCCTGGGGCTCGACAGCACCGACTCCAGGCCCAGCCCTGCGAGAGCGCGCTGCAGCTGCTGCTTCGCTCGATGCAGTTCCTGCTCGGCGTCAGCCTGCTCCTTCTTCATCCGCGGCTGTGCGAGCAGCAGCTTGTCCAGCGCCGCCTGGCGCTCCTTGAGCGCCTGGACTCCGTCGGCGCGGTTCTGGCGCCACTTGGCGAGCTCTGCCCGAGCGCTCTCCCGCTCGGCCTCCGTCCGGGCCTTCCGGAGCATTCCCTCGGCCTTCGCGATGCCCTTGTCGGCGCCGCCGATCCACTTCCCCTTGGCGTGACCCACCAGGCCCCTGGCCCCGTTGATCTCCCCCATGGCCTTCTTGGCGGCGTCCACCCGGGCCTTGGCTTGTTGCTCCGCGACCACGCACGCCTCGTAAGCCTTCACCCGCTCCTGGTCCATCCGCGGTACGGCCCCGAGGATCTCCGTCCGAAGTCGCTCCATCTCGGCGGCGTAGCGGGCTTCGAGCTGCTCCCCCGCCGCAGTGAGCTGCGCCTCTGGGGCGCCTCCGCGGCGCTGTGCCGTGGCGACGTCTGACGTCGCCACGGACGAGAGCACGAAGAGGATCAACAAGCCGCTGGAGTTCTTGGCGTCAAGCATGTTCTTGGTCGCAGAAAGCAGAGTCAACAGTGCTCAAGTGTTCGGAGATGGACTCGTCCGCCGCTGGCACCGGTACGACGGGACGAACAGATTCTATCATCGATGGAGGCCCTATCGCCGACCCGACAATTCAGTTGAGCGGCGGGATCTTCGCCTCTTCGATCATGACCGAGAGGTGACCCCGGGGAGGTCGGACTCCGTGTCGTGGGTGGTTGTACCGAAGGAAGCTCATCGCGGCGATGGTCACTTCTCCTCCACCATCGAACTCACCGCGGACATCCCGGTAGATGTTCCCGCCTCTGGGCTGACCGCCCTGCCTTCTTCCTACACCCGCCTTGGACTCCGCCAGCATCTTGCCGTTGACGTAGAGGGCGAAGCCCTCACCAGCGTTGACGTGGGCGCTGCCTCCGACCACCACCCGGTACCGATGCCCTTCCTTGAGCTCGGGGAGCCTCACGGTCTTTCGCACAAGGAGGACCTCCTTGTCCCAGAGGGTCCTCGGCTTCTCGCCGCAGCGGCAGAACGACGAGCGACAGGACTCGGAAAGCGGCGCCAGCTCCCCGCCCAACTGCCCGAAGGGCGCCCGGCCGCGGCGCCAGCCGGCCTCGGCGGCGTCGAATCCTCGAGTGAACCAATCCTGCATCCCCTCTGGGAGTGTGACCTTGCGGTACCGATTGCCTTTCTCCACAGGCATCGACTCCGGCGGGTCGAAGGTGAAGTACTCCCACTCGGCGTCCGCGAGGTCCGGGCCGAACGGTCGCCAATCGTAGTCCGCCACCCCGGCCGCCCGGTACAGCTCCGTGAGGCCGAACATGGGGCCACGGAGAAATTGCGATACCCGCGTCGGCCGCTCGCCTTCCGACGCCGCGACCAGCGCGGCCCGGGTCTTCTCCTCCGCCAGATAGCTGGGCACCATGCCGTCACGGATCATGGGCGCCAACGCCTTCCTGGCCGCGTCGGGATCGACGGGCACGGACTCCGCGACCGCCTCGTCCGCAGGAGGGGGCCTGAAGAACCCACCCAACGGCTCTGCGCGACCGCCAACAAGCCCCACCATGGCACGGCCGAGCGCATCACCCACCAGGAGGTAGGTCTCGGCGTTGCGGTTGTAGTGGTGCCCCTCCTCCTTCGGAGAATCGTCGCCCGTCCTCCAGTAGCCCCTCGTGTCAACGCAGGCGACGGTCCCCGCCAGGTCCGGGTGACGCTCGGGGTCCCCGACCGCTAACTGGGCCTCGACGATCTTCACGTACTTGTCCTGCATGCGGTGTCCCCCGAATCCGACCGTCGCCACCACGACCGGCATCTTCGGTGAGCCAAGATCCCGGCGGACATCCTTGATGAGGTTCACCAGGTTGTCCTCGTAGTCGGCGATGTGCTCGGCGTCGAAACCGTCTTTGTGCCCCTGCCACCAGGCGAAGCCAGCGACCTCGTACCCCTGGCCCTCGTAGCCGGGCAGGTACTTCGACAGGTCTGCCAGCACCTTGCGCACGCCCTCCACCATGGACTTGTATTCCAGTGACTCCCACTTGTTCTCGGGGTCCCTGCGACCGCTGGAGGGCGGGCGGAAATCGAAGCCCAGGGACCGGTTCCCCATGGCCGTCTTGATGAGCAGCACCTGCTCGTCGTGCCACGCGCCGACAACGTGACCGAACCCGAGCTCCGGACCGAAGGTCTTGCCGTTGGAGGAAGGGCTCAACGAACTCCCTTTGAAGTTGATCCTGGCGTCCTGGTAGTAGACGTCTTCGCGCACCGTCCATCGACCCGCGTCGTCGACGAGATGCTGGAAGGCGGTCGTCCGCTTCATGAGGGCCTCCAGGTCGCCCTTCCCCTCCAACTGTTCCTGGCTCAACCAGAACGCCGCGGAACCACCCGAAGGGCCGTAGACGATCTCTACCCGGTGACGCTCGCCGGCCGCCAACTTGATGGGCCTCCTCACCACGGGGCCGCCGCGGCGCTTACGATAGACCTCCTCGCCGCCGACCCAGGTCACGTTGTGGCTGCTGGTCTCGAACCCGGAGTTCACCGAGTAGAGGCCGGTCTCGGGGACCTCGATGAAGCCCCTCACCACCAGGGTGTGGGGACTGCGAACCGCCGGTAGCCAACTGTCTGCGGTCCCGAGCGACACCGGCTTGCTGACGCTCGGCGCCATGTCGCTGAAATCCGTATCGAGGTCGTGGACACCGCTGTAGATGAACGCGGTGGCCTCTCCTCGTTTGCCTCCGGTAGCGGCTGGGTAGATACCGAGCGAGCGCACCCGTCGCCACCCGCCGATGTACACGGGGCCTCGCGGTGCGGCGGCGTCAGGAGTCAGGTAGACACCCGTGTAGCGGCACCGCGCTCCCGAGACCATCCCCATCCCAACCATGTTGGACTGACCAGCCAGTACATAGACCTTCACCGGCCTGGCTGTGCTCCCCCGCTCGCCGTCGGGCTCAGGAAGGCGAACCGGCAGGACCTGCGCGGAGACAGGCGAGGTCGAGAACGACAGAGTGGCGACGAGGGCAACGAGTAACTTCATGGCGGCGATCCCATGACGGACATGACTGAAGATGAAGTACGGGCTCTGGGGACGTGACCTGGCCGATCATATCAGCCAGTTGCGCGGGACCACGTCTCGCCGCACCAAGACCGGCGCCCGTCGAGCTCGAGACCGAGGGCCCCTTCATGGCTCCTCGCCTCGAGGCCCGCCACTGTCTTCGAAACGGCCCTTTGACTACCATGCGGTACGGCATCGGAACCAGCGTCCCCATCCTCCGCCCCAAGCTCCTGACCAGCATGCAACGCGATTCCTTCCTCTCCGACAACTGCCCTCCCATGGGCATCTACGAGACCCTCTACGCATTCTGTGACAGCTTCGGTCAGTTCATGGGGACGGAGGGCACGCACCCGTGGTCGCAGGGCTTCCCACTGACGACGCCGCTCACGGACGGCCCCGAGTTGCCGAGCAGCGTGGACGTGACCTGGGAGGACCGGTTCTACCCCAAAGCCTGGGGCCACCCCCTCCTGCGCGAGGCCATCGCCCAGCACTACAACAGCTTCTATGGCTCGAGCATCGCGCCGGAGAACGTCATGGTCTTCGCCGGCGGAAGGCCGGGGATCTTCTCCGTCCTCGCGTTCCTGAAGAAGCACGTGGAGGTCCGGATCGGCAGCGTCGAATGGCCCGCCTACCTGGACATCATGACCCAGACGGCCACCCACTGGCGGGCTGTCCCGTTCAACAAGGAGAACGGGTTTCACCCCGCCAACTCCGAGTACTTCGATCGCTCCGGCCTGAACGCCAAGACGCACCTGCTGCCCATCATCTCCAACCCGAGCAACCCCACCGGGCACACCCGCTGCGACGCCGAGCTGGAAGAGCTCGTGGCCATGGCCGAGCAGCCCAAGAACGGGATCCTCCTGGACGAAGCCTACGAGATGTTCCATGCCTCCAAGGGCGTCAGCGGCATCCGCTACGTCAAGGACCTGGACAACAGCAACGTCTTCCTCGCAGGCGCCTGCACCAAGGGCCTGCAGTGCCCGGGCATCCGTATCGGCTGGATCATCGCCAGCCGCAAGAACGTCGAGACCCTCTCCAACTTCTCCAGCTTCGGTATGGGAGGCGTGAGCCACCCGTCCCAGCTCTACGCCGTCAAGCTGCTGGAGCCGGCCCGGGTGGCCCAGGCCCGCGACGCGGTCGAGAAGCACTACGGCATGCAACGGGCCCGCTACGGCGCGGCCTTCGAAGACATGGGCCTCACGGTCCACACCGGAGACGGCGGCTTCTACCACTGGCTCGAGCTTCCAGAGGGCCTGAACGCAGCCGAGCTGAACCGTCGTCTGTTCCGCCAAGGAGCCGCGATCCTCGAGGGCTTCGACTGCGACATGACCCGGCCCCACGCCAAGGATCCGGACTACGTGTCACCCTACGGCTCCTACTTCCGGTTCTCCTTCGGTCCCCTCCTCCCCGAGACCTTCGAGTCCGACATCGCCATCATGAGGCGGACCCTCGACGAGTACCGCGCCGACGCCGGGGTGATGACCGGCCTCTAATGCACCACGATCTCGTGTCCTGCGGTGGTGGCGTAGAGCCCGTTGGAGGCCATGGGACTGAGGACACCTCCCTGGATCATGACGCTCTGCCCGACAAGCGCCGGGCCCACGACGATGGGGCCAAAGGAGAACCCGGCGGGGTCGAGGCCGCCGCCCATCGGATTGGCGATGCCGTTGAACACCGCGTACTTGGGAGAGAGCAGGTCAATCCAGAGCCCCGGAAATCCCGCGGTCATCGGCGGCGGCCCGCCGGTCGCGAAGGGCTGCGCGTACACCACGAGGGTCGCGAAGTTGAACCCCCCAGCGGGCGACGACACCTGGAGATCGAACAGGTCCCCGGCCTGGGCGGTCTTCCTGTGGCAACCGTTGATGGCCCCGTTGATCCCGGTCAGGAGGACGAGATCCTCGCCGGTGCCGGGATAAGCCGGCGCGCAGGTGCGCACGCGCAGCCGGACCCCCGGCTCGGGCAGCAGCGCGATGTCGTTCACGGTGACCACCTCGTCCGTGCCGACGACCACGGACCCCGACTGCAGCAGGGCGCCGTCCACGACTCGCACCAGATCCCACACCAGGCCTTCCCCCGCCGACGGAACGAATCCCTGGGGCCGCCGGATGGAGAGGTGCGACGTCGCGGACGCTGCGGCGCAGTTGTCCGCGGGATTCGCCGACTGGGTCACCAACCAAAGACTGCAGCTCCACTCGGTGGCGGAGTCCAGCAAGGTGGCGTCATCCCAATCAACCCAACCACCCCATGTCCCGACGTTGCTGCCGGTGGCCAGGGTCCCGTCACCCGGATCGGGCAACCGGTCGGGGGTTCCCGGAGCGGCGTCGAAACCGGAGATGCCCGGGTACGAGACGTCGTTGCGGAACCGGGTCAGGGACGTTGCAGCGTGATAGGTGGAGGTCCCCCAGTGATTCGCGGGGAAGGACCCCAGGTTGTGGGTCCTCAGGTCCCAGAACAGCTGGTACCCGAGGGCGCCAGCGTCAAGGTCACGGTAGGCCTGCACCTGCTGGGCGTTCCACGTGGCGCCGCCGACGGTGTCGAGTCGACCGCTGAACAGGCGCGTCAGAGGGATGTCCCGCTGAGTTGCAGACAGCCGGGTGGTGCGCGTGAACAGGTCCGTGACCCCGTATCCGAGGGTCGTGGAGAGGTTCTGCGCGGCGTCGCCCATGAGCGGGCTCTGGGGAGCGGACTCAAGGTGGGGACAGTGAGGTCACCGCTACGTCACTGGATAATCGGGATCTCCACCGGGTTCGTCGCGGCAAAGCTGCCGCCTCCGAGATCCACCAGAGCGGCGGCGAACACGCTGGTTCCCACGACAGCGGGCGGAAGAGCACCCCCGGCCAGCGTCACACCGGGCAACGCGCCTCCCCTGGCGTCGAGGAACCCAGAGAACGCGATACGGTTACCGCCGTTGGGATTGGCAAGCACCCACAGCAGCATGGCGTCCACGTTCAACGGCAGGGTCACGCCTGTTCCCGCGATCGGGGTCCCGGGGGTCGTCCCCGCGAGGCTCAGCAGGGTCAGGTAACTGACTCCCGCTCGTGCCGTGGAGCTGTGAATGGCGAAGCGCTGATTGCTGGGTGCGCTCGCGGAGACGCTGAGCGGATAGGAGAGCGGCCTCGGGTCTCCGAACGGGACCGTCGGCAGACTCAGGCGTGACGGCGTCGCGGCTCCGAACTGGATGTCAACGCTGGAACTCTGCATCGCCGGGACCGACCGGATCTGCACTCCGTTACCGGTGGGCGGCCGGTGGATGCTGAGGTTCTCGAGTTGAAGACGGACGCGGTGCCCGACCCGAAAGACATAGGACTGCAGGTAGATCGAGAGAGACAACGTGTTGGCCAACCCGGTCGGCGAGGGTGGCGCTGCGGAGTAGGCGAGGATGTTCATGCCAGCCGGGACGTTGTGGGTCAACGCCACCTGGCCGCCGACCGGGGGCGCGGCAGCGGCGAGCTGGCCGGCTGAGTCAAGGTACAGGTCGCGGTTGACGGTGCCTGCAGCGGGCACGTCCACCATCGAACGGAAGTCCCACAGCGACGTGTTGTCGCGATAGGTGGGCACCACGTCGGGGGTCACCGCCAACCGCATGGGATCGGTCAGATCCACGCCGTTGGCGATGAACTTGAGGAAGCGATCAAGCCACCGCAGGCGGGTCTGGTTGAACAACGCCCTGTCATGGTCGTTGGCCGGAGAGTTGTGTCCGCGGGTCCCGCCCTGCAGCAGCTTCGGCAACCCGGCAGGCAGCTGTTGCCACGCCGACAGCACGCCGTTGGTGCTGATGCGGTAGTCGTCATACGAGACATGAACGCCGATCGGCGTCTGGCACGCGGGCAGGAGCACCGCGGGATCGAGGGCGGGCACGTGCTGGTGATTGGCGACCGCAGCGTAGTCTTCGGCCAGGATCCACGCCTGCATCTGCGCCGCCTGTGCAGGCTGATACCAGGTGGACCCGGCGCCGAAGATCTTCTGCACCTGGTGATGCCCGATCCCGACACCGGGACCCAGACCGAAGCCCGGACCGGCGGCGTCTTCCCGAATCGCGCAGGAGATCACGGGAAACGGCGCCTGGCGCCACGGATTGGGGGGCGGCAAGCGCCCCGAGTTGACCGCCGCCATCCAGGAATGTCGCCCGCCTTGGGAGTACCCGGTGACCCCGATCACGGTGAAGTCGATGAGGTCCGGGAATCCGGCCTCCGCCGTCTCCATGATCTCGAAGAGATCGATCAGTTCTCGGACGCTGTCTGTCGTCTTGCCGTAGAGGGCGGGGTTGTTCAAGGCCATGGACGGTCCCTGCCCGCGGACGTCGTAGGCGACGGTGCAATAGCCGTTGGACGCCAGGGACGTGGCCAGTCCGGCGACGGCGGCCTTGCTGCCGCCACCCCCGTGAACACAGACCACCAGGGGCCAACCGCAGACGGGCGGGGCGACTGCCGGGGCGCGCACGACCATCTCGACCAGATAACCATCCGTGTAGATATGCGTGCCCACGTTCGTGGCGACGGCCCAACCCCCTGGTGGGGTTACGGGGAGACACTGGGCCGAACTTGCAGACGAGAGTAGAATGGACAACAAGAGAGGCAATGCGTGTTTGAACATGAGACTTCCTCCGTAGATCCCGAAACAGGGACTTCAGACCGGATGCGCCAAACAACCGCCGACGTTACGGACAAAAAAAAGAGAGGGGCTCCGTGACCGCAAACCAGCCGCGTCACCGACGAGGCAGCTGCAAGAGATGCACTCTGAGAGAAGACGGAATCGGGAATACCCTGGCCGCAGCCCAGTCCAAGCTCGCGAACATTCGCAGCTTCGGCGAGATCACCCTCGTCGCGAGGTCACGTTGCAATGCGCCACCGGACTCAGATACCCTAGTGGCGCGCGCGTTCCTGGATGGAGAGAAGATCCATGATTCGATTGCTCGCTGCCGCGGCATTAATGAGCGGACTGGTCCTCCCGCAACCAAGTTGTTCCTGGTCCACCGTTCCCGGTTCTCCGATCGCCAACTACGACATCATCGACGGACTGAAGGTGTTGGATGATGGAACCGGCCCGGCTTTGTACATCCTGGGGGGTCTCTACTCCGTCGGCGCTCCCGTCATTAAGTACGACGGGACCACGTTCACGCCGATGCCGTGGACGTTCGGTGCTCCCATCGCGCCCTCTGACATAACCGTGTACGACGACGGCTCGGGACCGTCGCTGTACATATCGGCGAACACCGGCGCGACCGCCGGGAGCACCGTGCTGCAGTGGGACGGAACCACCTGGGTGGTGCCCTTCGGTGGTCCCCCCTTCGCAAATCTGCGCGGCGCCCTCGCTGTCTACGACTGGGGCCTCGGACCTGCCCTCATACATGCCTCGACACACAACGGGACGATCCAGGCATACCGCGCCGGAAGCTGGACGTCCATCGGGACCATGACATCGCCGATCTGTGCCCCGAGCGCTCGCAGCCTCGAAGTCTGGGACAACGGAGCGGGCGCCGCGCTCTACGTCGGCGGTCGCTTCAGCGCCATTGATGGCGTCGCTGCGGAGAGCGTCGCGCGATGGACCGGCCCGGGAACCTGGACCGCGCTGGGCGGCGGCATACCGACAAACGGTTGGTGCCCCGGGGCTCACGTGGAGGATCTTGAGGTCTTCGATGATGGGACCGGCGCCCGGCTCTACGCGACCGCAGACAGATCCACCACCAGAGCGGAGATCTGGCAGTACGCCGCCGCCACGGGTTGGAATCCGCTGATCCCCAGGCTGCAGCCCGCGGGCTGCGCCCCGCCACTTCCATGGGGGTACGGGTTCGCCCCCTCCGTCGCCGACCTGGAGGTGTTTGATCCCGGTACCGGACCCAGACTCTACGCCTCCGGGCGGTTCTCTCTCGGCCTCCCAGTCTCCGACCAGGTCGGCGCGTGGGATGGGACCAATTGGAGCACCTTGGGTGGCGGAGTCACCATGGGTCTCTGCTGGTCGATCGAGTCGATGGCGGTATTCGACGACGGCACGGGGCCGGCGCTCTACGCCGGCGGCAGCACGCCGTTCACCCTCCCCAACGGCGCCACGACAGTCCTGGGACGCTTTGGATGCGGGTCCGGGATCTCCCTGACGATCAACCAGGCGGCCCCCGGAGCTCCGGTCTGGCTGGCCAACGCGAACCTGACGCCGGGTCGAACCTATCGAAACGTCTTCTCATTCCCCTGCGCCGGGCCCGCCGGGTCAGGTCCGTTCTACGGACTCTGCTTCGGCAACGGGTCGCTCCTCGCAACCCAGTCCGCCCTACCGGTGGGTATCCCGCCGTTCCATTGGACCGCGACGGACACGGATGAGAACTTCGGGCCCTACAACCTGCCGCCGTTTGTCGTAGATACCCTCTGCGCCGACGTCACCGGCGGGGTCGTCGGCACCCTCGGGCCCGTCGTCAGGGTCAAGATCCGGTAGATCCCATCCCAGCCTTCGCCATCAGGCACCTGGTAACCCTGAGGCCCCGCCGTCCACAGCCATGGGACCGGTCGCGCCACAAGCGAGACCCGTGAACGAGAACACCCCCGCAGGCCTCGCCAGCGGGGGTGTCTCGATCTCGGGGGAAGGCCCCCGATCAGGTTCCGGCTCAGTTCACGGAGACGTCGTCAAGGGCGATGTCGCCAGTGAACGAACCACCGCCGACGTAGGTGAAGCTGAACGCGATGCCGGTGGTGCCAAGGGGCAGCGCGGTGATGGCGTAGCTCTCAGCGGACCACTCAGTGCCACCCTGGGTCTGGGTCGGATCGGCGCCGGTGAAGCTCATGACCGGGGTCCCACCCCACCCACCAGCGTCGGTGAACATGTAGACATCGAGGGTACCCATGGTCGCACCGATGCGGCTGAGGGCGAAGTCCAACTGGAAGTTGGTCAGGGACGAGACGTCGAACACGCAGGTGTCGAGGGTGAACTCGGAAGCACCGTTGCCAGCGCCGCCGGAGGTCTCACAGTAGATGTAGTTGGTGCTGCCACCGTTGCCGCTGGTGGGACCAGTGTTGCCGGACGGCGTGCCGCCGAAGTCCACGGTCCACGCGATGGTCGGGAGACCCCAGGACGGACCCGGGTTGGCCCAGCCACCGGGTACGCCGCTCTCGAAGTCGGCGCCCTGGCAGCCAACCCACGACAGATCACAGGCCTGGCTGAGAGCGATGCCGTCAGCGAGGGTCGCGGAGACAACGGCCATCTGGCCGCTCACGAGATAGTTGCTCTCGGAGTAGGCGAAGTTCAGCCCGCCAGCAGGGAAACCGCCGCCGGTCGTGAAGTCGTTGTTCAGGAAGAGGAACGCCGGGTTGCTCAGATCAACGTTTACCGACTGCCCGCCGGGGGTGACGATCCCGCTGCCCGTGAGGGCGCCGACGGAAGTCGCGAGCGGCACGATGCCCACATCCCAGAGGGAGCCGGCGTTGGTGCTGGCCATGTCCACAGTGGCGGCCGCGCCGTTGACCAGGTTGGCGCTTGAGCCACCGTCCACCGTCAAGCTGGATTCGGCAGAGTTCGGCTGGCGATCCTGGATGCAGACGGTGCTCGGTGTGCCGTTGAGGTCGTAGTAGAGGGTCGCGTTCGCCACGCGAGGGGAGAACGGGGTGCCGGAGAAGGCAACGTTCGCCGCCGCTCCCAAGGTCAGGGAGAGGTTCGCGTCGGCCACGGCCTGGTTGGCGCCGTTGCCGTTCGTGTAGCGGTGGCCGCCAGAGTTGACGATGGCCATGCCATAGTCACCGGCCAGCATCGCGAAGTCCGGCATGTCGATGGGGGTCGGAGTGTCCGAGCCCAGCGAAGTGCCCGAGCAGCTCGCGACCAGAGTCCACGCACCCGGCATGGCCTCGTTGCCGACGTAGGTGGTGGGGCAAGTGTAGATGTCGATGGTCACGGCGGTGCCAGCGGCGGCACTGCAGTTCAAATCGACGTTCTGAATCACCAGGGTGGGCTGAAGAACCGACACGTCGAAGTAGACGGCGCCTCCGGCGCTACCACCGTTGTTGCTGGCAAAATTGGGCGGAGTCGTGATCGACTGCGTCTGGGCGAACACGCCGCCGGCGACGAGGACACACCCCGTCAGGAGAAGGCACAGGGACTTCATGAGTGAAACTCCAGGCAAGACTTCGTTGAGAATCTGAGGGTATTACTGCCGCACGGGACAGCGCTGACAGAGAAACGTACCTGACGTTCCTGGACGTTGTCCCTCTTTCCCTCCAGAAACACGTGCAGTTGGCGTCCCGTCGGTCGCTCTCCTCCACGCCAACACGGAGAAACCAGCAAGAACCCGGCACAGAAGACTCCAGCCAAAGAAAACGCCGGCTCTGGGGCAATGACCGCCCGGATTCCTGCCAATCAAACCTGCGGCGTGACGCCCAGAAACCAAGCAGACGCTGACGGCGTCAGGCTCAGGGAGCTTGGACGGCCCGAGCCGGACGGACCCCTGTCCCGAAATCCGCCGCGTCCGCTGCAGCGCCACGGAAGGCCGAGCGGACGTCCTTCGGCGGACAGTCGAAGGCACCGCCACGGCTGACCCGCCCGTGGCTCTCCTCCGCGGGCACGGTCCCTCGCAACCCGTCGCCCCTGCGCGCGGTCCGATCATAGGGAACGGACCAATCGCGGCACCACTCCCAGACGTTCCCCAGCATGTCGTGAAGCCCGAACCGGTTGGCTGCGAAGGCGCCCGTCGGAGCGTGGAAGACATGGCCGTCGTCGAGCCAGTCCTGGATGCTCGGCCAGTCGCGCCCGGCCCGGCGGACGGAAGCGTCCGCCATGTTGAGGGCGCCGGCCAGGGACTCCTTGCGGTCGCCCGTCGGCCACGGGGTCGAGGTCCCGGCACGGCAGGCATACTCCCACTGCACCTCCGTCGGCAGGATCATCCCGTTGTGCAGCAGCCCCTGCTCGGCGTCGCTCCAGCTCACGTTCCAGACGGGGTGGGAAGGGTCCGTGGGGAAATCGGTGCACGGATTACGATCCTCGGAGCGCACCCACTGTCCCTGGGTCATCTCGAACTTCGACAGGAAGAAGGGATCAAGGAGCACCTCGTGGGGCGGGCCCTCGCCGTCGAGGCTCTTCGGATCGTGGTGCGAATCCTCCTGACGCTCCCTCTGCGCTCCGATGGTGGCCACGCCGCCGGGCAGCAGCACCATCACCAGCCCGCACTGGGGGGTGATCTCGAGCTTCCCGGTGGCCGGGTCCCGCCCCGGCACCGTCCCCGTGCGTAGATGCGCAAACTCCTCCAGGCCGGAGTCGGGGTCCGGCCCAAGAGGCACCAATCCGAACTGGGGTTCCAGCAGCAGCCCCCGGTACCTGCGGTTGGCGGCGACGCGGTCACGGACCTGCGACCACGCCTCCGCCCGCTCCACGAGGCTACGCCGGTGGAGGTCACGGGCCTCCTCGATGCGACGAGCCACCCCGGCGACGGTCACCGTGCCCGGCGACGTCGGCCCGGTCAGCGCCTCCATCTCGGCGACCACCACCGCCAGTCGGTCGTGCAACACCTGATCCTCCGAACTCCCCATGGACCAGGTGAGCCGTTGGTCAACCCGCGCCGCCAGGGGACCCCGCCGCCGCTCGAGGTCCGACCGCCTGGCATCCAGCTCCGTGAGCTGGCCGACACACCGATCTCTCTCCGACTCGAGCCGTTCGACGTTCCGAAGGTCCGCCGACGTCGGAGCCTCCCGCACTCGAAGGGCCTCGATCTGATCATTCAACTTGCGCAACTGCCTCTCGATCCCCTGCCGCTTCTCGTTTGCGAAGCCGACGGATCGATCCAGCTCGGCGAGACGGTCGCGGTCCGCCTCCTGGGTTGCATGGTCCGCCCTCTCCTCGGCCTCCGAATAAGGGCCCGCCCGCGCTCTCAGGGCTGCAAGGCTGGCCCGGTGCTCTTCCAGTCGATCCGTGAGCCGTCGAGCCTCCGTCAACCAGGCCTCCATGGCGGGGATCTTCTCCAGCGTGGCAGGCCACAGCGCTGCCTCCGCCCGGATGAGCTCCGTCACCCGATGCTCTTCCGCGAGGCGCTCCCAGTTGAGCAAGTGAGTCCGCGCCTCCTCGGCTCGTTGATCCGCCCGCGCGGCGTTGTCCCGTGCCTGGATCGCGAACGCGGTCGCCACCACGGCGCCGATCACCAAGACCAGGACGCCGGCGGAGAGGGCCGCAGCGAGGGCGCGATTGCGCTTCGCCCACAGCGTGAGGCGCGCCGCAGGACCCAGGGGTCGCGCCAGGATGGGCTCGCGCTGGCGCACCCGCCGCAGGTCCTCCGCCAGGTCGCCGGCGGTCTGGTAGCGACGGTCCCGGTCCTTTTGCAAGGCGGTAGTAACGACCACCGCGAGGTCTCGGGAGATCCCCGGCGTCCGTCGTCGTGGATCTTCCGGCTCGCTGTGCAGGATCTGATTGAACAGGGCCTCACGGGAGGCGCCGGCGAAGGGACGCGTCAGGGTGAGGCACTCGTAGAGGGTGACCCCCAACGACCACACGTCCGTCCTGTGGTCCACTCGCATCACTCCGCCGGTGAGCTGCTCCGGGGACATGTAGGGCGGCGTCCCGAACAGGTCTCCGGCGCTGGTAAGGCTCTCGAGGAGACCTGAGTCCAGTTCGCGCGCCAGCCCGAAGTCGAGGATGACCGGGGCCCCTTCCTCCGTCACCATGATGTTGCCCGGCTTGATGTCCCGATGGATGATCCCGGACTCGTGAGCGGCGTGCAGCGCCCGGGCGGCGGCCTCCACGAACCGGGCCACGAGCATCAGCTCGTCGGCGCTGCGCTCGGTGGTCCCCGTGCCCTGCTCGTCCACCGGTTCCGGATCGTCGACGCCCTCGGCGCGGCTCTCCTCCGAAGGCAGGTCGTCACTGAACGTCATGAGGCTCACGTCGGCGACCGTCCCCTCCCTGACCTGGTTCAACCGGATCGCGAGGTTCACACCCTCGAGCACCTGCATGGCGATGTACGGTGCCCCGTCCGCGACCCCGACGTCGTAGACCTTGCAGATGCCCGGGTGGTCCAGTCGTGCCGTGAGCTTCGCCTCCCGCATGAACCGCCCACGGGCGGCCTCATCGGCGATCGCCACCCGCTGCAGGACCTTCAACGCCACCAGCCGGTCGAGCCGCGTGTCATTGGCGAGGTAGACGATCCCCTGAGCGCCCCGACCGAGGGTCTCCAGGACCTCATACTGGCCGTACATCATCCGCTCACGGTCAGCGTCCTTGTCGCACGTCGCGGCAGTCCCCAGGGCCCGCGCGTCCTCCAACTCCAGGTACTTGCGCGCCACGGCGGCGGCGTCCCCCGGGCATGCCTCGATGTAGACGGTCAGCGGCTGGACGGACCCGAGCTCCCGATCACGCCGGTAACGCTGGAGAAACTGCGACAACGAATCCTGCTGAGGGGCCTGAGACACGGCGTCAACCTACCACGGACGAGGCCTCACGCCCGCGCCTCGGGTCGCCGTTCGAGGAGCGGCGACCCAGGATTTCCGGTAAGAGCCAGGGACGGCGCGCCAACCATCTCCACATGCATTCCTCTTTATGGGAGATCGATCATGAATCAAGTAAACGAACGCGGTCCAGGATTCCGATCACGTACGGCGCGCTGGCCGCTCCTCCTGTTGACGGCGGCGCTGTGCGTCGTCCCGTCTTTCGCACAGCCCGATTTTCTGATCGGCCCGTCCTCCGCCACCGTGGAGATGGCCGCGGACGGAGCCATGATGGCGAACAGCCACCGCTACCGGGCTCGGATGGGGACCTCAGGGTTCCGTATGGAGTTGCCTCGGCGCACGGAAGAAGACAGGTCCCCCGAGCTGTCGCTGCGTTTCGCTGGCGTGACGCGGGGCGGGGACCTGCTGGCCAGCGACACGCAGGCGTCGCCCGGCTGCAGCTCTCTCGTCGTGTCCTACGACCGGTCTGGCGTGATCGAGCGCTATCACGTCCGTGACGACGAGATCGAGCAGACGTTCCTGATCCCGGAGCCTCTGGCTGGCAGCGGCGACCTGAAGATCCTGATCGACGTCTGCGGGAACGTCAGCGCCCCCGCCTGGGACGTCCCCCGGCACGGCGCCATCGACTTCACTCTCGATCAGCGACCGGCCATCCGGTACGGAGAGGCCTATGGGATCGACGCCGCGGGTTCGCAGGTGGATCTGAAGACGGCGTGGGACGGGGAAGGTCGCATCGAGTTGATCGTCCCCGCCAAGGTGCTCGACACCGCGGCCTACCCCTTCCTGGTGGACCCGGTGGTCGGGCCATCTCTCTCCATCACCTCCTCGTACTACAACGACAGCACCCCAACCTCGGCGCATGATCCGGAGCACGACACCTGGCTCGTCTGCTGGCAACGCAACTTCACCACCGACTCCGACATCCGTTGTCGGCTCTTCGATCGCACAGGCGCTCCCATCGGGCCGGACGTGGGCCTGGAGATCAACCCGGCCAACGACGCCAGATCCCCCGCGGTCGCTTTCCGTCGAGGCAGCGGCGTCACCGTCAACAACCGCTTCATCGTGGTGTGGGCCGACAGCGACGACGGCGACGCCACGTCGCACATCCGTGGTCGCATGGTCAACTCCTCGACGGGCTACGCGGAATCACCCGCGTTCTACGTCTCCGACCAGTCCCTCGATGTCCGCGACCGGCGGCCCACGGTGGCGGGCGGCGTGGACGCGCTGGTGATGTGGGATCGCGCCCTCCCCGGCGAGCTGTTCTCCCAATCCCTGATCATCCGAACCGTGGCCTGGCCCGTCTCCCCCAACCTGCCCACCGTGGGAACCGCGCGCACGCTCCACTCCGTGGCCTACGGCTCGTTGAGCAAGGCGCGGCTCGCCCAGAGCGCCCTGACCGACAACACCACCGGCGTGTTCGTGTCCACCTGGCGTGCCACGTGGACTCGATTCTGGACGACCCCGGCGCCGGGGGACTACGACGTGGAGACAGCCTCCTTCAGCACCTGGCTCAACGACCCGTCCTCGGCCTTCACGTGGATGCAACCCCCGACGGCGGTGCCGGGAGGCGACGGCGTGGGAGTCAACGAGTTCGCCTCCTCCATCGCGGTGATCGCGCCCTCGGCGACGTCCGGGTCGAGCGCTCGTTACCTGCTGGCGTTCAACAAGGGAGGGTCGCAGGTCCTCGGCAGGATGTACCTGACTGGCCCCCCCACGGGCGGCCTCATCACGATCCGGGCCGCCGCCGGTGAACGCTACGGCGAGGTGGCGGTGGGAGCCGGCGCGTGCGAGTTCACCGTCGCGTACACGAAGAAGGGCACCAGCATCAGCGAGTTCGACTTCGACCTCTACGCGGCGCGGGTCCTCCTCGACGGCTCCGTTCCCATGGACGGCGATCTCGTCGCCGATCCGGGCCCGGTCACCCAGAACGGCGTAGGCGCGTCGTCACGGCCCCTCCTGCGGTTCGGGGCCAGCGCTGATCGTCGCAACACATCGCTGCTGACCTGGGGTGCGCAGACGGGCCCCGCGGCAGCGGGTATCAACGACGTGCGGGGGCAGCTCTTCGAGCCGGTCGCGGCCACCTGGTACTACTCTGGTTCCGGGTGCCCGGCTCCGTCGGGGATCGTTCCGGGGATCAGCTTCGCCAACGGCGATCCTCATCCCGGCAACGGCCAGTTCAAGATCTTGCTCGACAGCGCGCCGCCCAACACCCTGGCGTACCTGTTGATCGGCTTCACGCCGGGGGTGGTCTCCACCTCTCCGGGTTGCGCGGCGGGTGTCGTCGGACCATACATGTACAACGCGGCGATCACCGATGCCGCCGGATCGGCGTCCGTGCCGACGGCCATACCCTGCGATTCCGCCATCCACGGCTTCTACGCCGGAGCGGTGTGGGTCATCCTCACTCCGGGTCACAACCCGGCGGGCTTCGTCCTCAGCGACACCCTGAACATCAACTGGTCCCACTGATGGGGGCCCACGGGCTGGCGCGCCGGGATCGGCGTGTCAGCCCCGTCCTTCGTATTCTTCCCGCAGGCGCTGGAGACGCTTGAGGGCCCGGTGCTTGGCGACGAGGGCGGCGTTGCGGCTCATGCCCATCTCCTTCGCCACCTCCGCACCCGATCGCCCGTCCATGGCGAGGGCGAAGAACACCCGGTACGCCGTGGGGTTGAGCTCCTGCTCCAGGCGCTCCAGGCACGCCTGCATCACGGACTTCTCCCACATGTCTCCCCACACCCCTTCCGCGTCCTTGTCGTCCGGCACATTCGCCCAGAACCCGGTGTCCTCCCCGCTGGGTCTGATGTCCCGCCCCTGCTGGCGACGGGCGGCGAGGACCACCTTCCTGGCGAAGCCGAACAGCCACCCGGAGAGACGACCGCGATCGGGGTCATATCGCCCGGCCCGAAACGCCGCGAGGAACGCGTCCAGGGTGTCCTGGGTCGCGTCATCGGCGTACTCCGCCTCCAGGCCCATGGAGACCGCGAACCGGTGGACGGGAGCACGGAATCGGTCCACGAACCGGCCCCAGGCCGCGGGGTCTTCCCGATCCAGTCGTTCAAGCACGGTCGTGGTGGTCACCCACTCCGACATCCCGGAGCCGTCCGGGAGCTTGTCCTTCCCATCCGTCATCCCCCGAGTGTAGCCGTTGACCCTGCCCACCACCGCGACGGACTCCCTCCAGTCTCCCGTCGGCGCCACTCACGCCGGTTCTTCTGCCAGGATCAGCGCCGGCCGAAGCGCCACCCTCACTGGACGGTGGCGGTCAGCAGGTTGCTCTGCCAGAAGAGACCGTTGGAGGCGGCCGGGTCCGCGACGTACGCCTCGACGTGAAGGGTCAGGCCCACGAGACCCGGGTCGTTGGGGAGGGCCACGGACAGGGTCCAGAAACCGGTGGCGTCCGTGTAGGGGAAGGTCAGGCTGGCGCCGAAGGTACCGGACGGGTCCGCGAGAGGGACGACGTTCGGGGTCAGGGCGATCTGGGTGAAGCCGTAGGTGCCGAGCGGCACCGCCCCCGTCTGGGTGTCCGCGAGGACGTAGCAGGGGGCGCCCACGGCCGGTGACTGAAGCCAGACGGCGACGCTGTTGCCGACGGCCGGGACGCCGACCATGTCCAGGCACGCCCCGGCGGGGCAGGTCGGCGGGCCCAGCGCCGGGTCGAAGCGGCTGACGAAGCCGTCCCAGGAGCCGCCCGCATAGGTGCCGGCGTAGGCTCCCGAGGTGGTGGGGAACAGCGAAGAGCGGGTCCCGCCCGCCACGGTAACCATGCCCGTCGCGTCCCGCGCCAATCCGTTCGCCTGGTCATCGCCGCTCCCGCCGAGGAAGGTGGACCACAACAAGCTACCGCCGGTCCCGTCGATCCAGGTGACGAAGCCGTCGGAGAAACCGCCGTTGTAGGCCGTGGCGTACGCCCCGGCGGTGGCCGGGAAAGCGAAGGAGCTGGTCTCCCCCGCCACCGTCACGCCCCACGCCGCGTCGAGGGCCAGAGAGTTGCCGCGGTCATCCCCGGCCCCGCCGACGAAGGTGGACCACATGAGGTTGCTGCCGTCTGCTTCCAGCCGCGTGACGAACACGTCATAGCCGCCGTTGTGAGAGGTGTCGTAGGCCCCCGCCGTCGTGGGGAAGGTGGAGGATCTGGTCTCCCCGGTCACGGTCACGGCCCCCGACGGGTCCACCGCCATCGCGAGGGCCAGGTCCTCGGCGCTCCCTCCAAGAAAGCTGGACCACAACAGAGTGCTCCCCACGGCATCGAGTCGGCTGACGAAGCCGTCGACGCCCCCGCCGTTGTACGAGGTGTCGTAGGCCCCGGGGGTCGTCGGGAAGGAGGCGGAGCCGGTCCACCCCGCCACCGTCACCGCACCGGACCCGTCGAGCGTCACGGCGTTCGCCTGATCCGCCGCGCCGCCTCCGAGGAAGGTGGACCACAGCAGGCTGCCACCGGTGGGATCGAAGCGGGCGACGAAGCCGTCCCCGACGCCGCCGCCGTAGGTGCTCGCGTAGGCCCCGGGGGTCGTCGGGAAAGCGGAGGAGACGGTCAACCCCGCCACCGTCACCGTCCCCGACCCATCCACCGCAACGGCCTGCACGCGATCGTCCGCACTCCCGCCCAGGTACGTGGACCA
Source organism: uncultured Isosphaeraceae bacterium (assembly GCA_964507445.1). GTDB lineage: Bacteria > Planctomycetota. The sequence continues at coordinate 39,248 of CAZDQF010000002.1, read as the reverse complement.
CAACAAGCTGCTCCCCGTCGCATCGAGCCGGGTCACGAAGCCATCGAAGAAGAAGGGGAGGAACCCGTTGAATGTGGTGTCGTAGGCGCCGGGTGTGGTCGGGAAATTGGAGGACACCGTAGACCCCGCCACGGTCACCACCCCCGAAGCCTCCACGGCGAGAGCGTGCACCTCGTCACCGGCGCTGCCGCCTATGAACGTGGACCACAGCAGGTTGCTGCCCGCCCCGTCGAGCCGGGAAACGAAGCCGTCGTCCCCGCCCCCGCCCCCGTGAGTGGTCGTAAAGGCGCCGAGGGTGGTCGGGAAGTTGGTAGAGAGGGTCCTGCCTGCCACGGTCACCGCCCCCGACGGGCCCACCGCGACGGCGGTGGCGACGTCACGGGAGCCGCCTCCGAGGAAGGTGGACCAGATCAAGCCCGGGTCCACGACCAGGGCGTGCTTACGATCCCACTCCGGCGCTGTGAACCCGAACCGGGTGTCGTCGAAGAGCACGTAGCTGCACAGGACCTCCTGGTGTTCCCCGTCGATCCCGACCTGCCACGTCTTGGGCATGGGTTGCCTGACCGGGCCGAGGGCCGTGCCCATCACCAGCGCCCCGTCCTCGTCCAACCACAAACGGTCTGCACCTTCCACCTCCACCTCGACCCGGAAAAGCTCCGCTCCCGGCGCCACCAGCAGGTCGTATTCGAAGTGGCCGTCCTGGCTGCGCGCCCGGACATCGATCCCCGGATACAGGCCCGCCATACGGACGGACGCGTGCAGAGGCACGTCGGATCTCCACTTCTCCGGGTCGTCGCCGAGGAAGTAGTTGTGGGCGCCGGGGAGGCGCTGCTCGGGGACCGGCGTGACGGCGTCCGCTCCGTTACTGAAGCGCATGCGCACGGCTACGCCTCGGGAAGACTCCCACCCGGTCTCTCCGTGCTGCGCCGCCTGCTCCTCGAAACCCCGCCTGGTCTCCCCCAGCTCCGTCAAGGTGAACGACCAACCCCGATCCTCGAGGAACACGGACATGGGCCCGAACCGCGCCAAGTGGCTGAAGCCGCCCGCCCACTGACCCTGGTTCTCGATGAACGCCAGCGGTTGGCGCGCCAGCATGGCCGCTCCCTGCGCCAGATCGGGCGCCCCATCCCCGCCCTCCGGCCCCTGCACTGAAACGACGTCCAAGGGCGACTGATCATCCCGGTGTGTGCCGACGGAACGCGTCCCCTCTCCCACCAACAGGACTCCGACGACCAACAACGCCAACGAACCGATCACTGCTCTCATGGTTCCACCTCAGGGTCGGATATCCGTGTCAGGAATACGGGCACCTCCCCAGCAAGTCCCGCACCTTGGGAATAAGGGCCGTTTCCAGCCCGGTCACCTCGAACGACCGTTACCTCCTGGTCACCCCAGCCCGAGGACCGCCAGGAGCGGCACCTTACAAGCGCTGACCATCCCACGGTGTAACGGTATCTTCTGTCATCGGCAAAGCGCCGCGGGTCATCCTCCTGCCCCGCCAGGGACCTCAGACTGGAGCTCCTCCCCCTCGAGGGCTTGCCGCGGGGAACCGCTGCCGCGACCATGGCGGGATGCCATATCCAGGGATGCTCATCGTCGCCGTGGTGCTGCTCGCCCCCGCCTCCCCGACCCAGGACGCGGCCTCCGAGGTCCCGCCGCGGGCCCCGAACATCGTGCTGCTGTACGCGGACGACGCCGGCTATGCGGACTTCGGCTTCCAGCCGAACGTGCGACCGGACATGAAGGACCTCACGCCCCACATCGACCGGATCGCCTCGGACGGTGTGCGGTTGTCCAACGCCTACATGTCCGGGTGCGTCTGCTCCCCGTCGCGGGCCGGGTTGATCACCGGCCGTTACCAGACGAGGTTCGGGCACGAGAACAACATCCCGCCCGGCTACATGAAGGGCGGACTCCCCCTCGAAGAGACCATGATGCCCGTGCGGCTGAAGCCCCTCGGTTACGCCACGGCCATCGTCGGCAAGTGGCACCTCGGATACCCAGAGCCCTACCAGCCCAATCCCCGCGGCTTCGACTGGTTCTACGGGCTGCTCCAGGGGTCTCGTGGGTACTTCCCCCTGGAGAAGCCCTCGGCCCATCGGGTCATTCAGGAGAACGGCGAGCCGACGGAGGAGGGTGGTTATGTCACCGATCGGTTCGGTGACGCCGCCGTCCGGTTCATCAAGGAGAACCGCGGCCGCCCGTTCTTCCTGTTCGTCTCGTTCACCGCCCCCCACGGGCCCATGCACGCCAAGGCTGAGGACCTTGAGTCGCTGGCCTCCATCGACCGACCCCGCCGCCGCAAGTACGCGGGCATGGTGAAGAACCTGGACGACAACGTGGGCAAGGTGCTCGCCGCTCTGAAGGAGCTCGAGCTCGACGAACACACGCTCGTCATCTTCACCAACGACAACGGCGGCCAGACCGGCACCGGCGCCAACAACGCGCCCCTGCGCGGCAAGAAGGGCACGCTGTTCGAGGGCGGCATCCGGGTCCCCATGTGCATGCGTTGGCCCGGCAAGATCCAGGCGGGTTCCGTCATCGACGACCCGGTCATCTCCCTCGATTTCCTGCCCACCTTCGTCGCCATGGGCGGCGGGAGACCGTCGGAGAGCTGGAACCTGGACGGCGTCAACCTGCTCCCCCGCCTCACGGGCAAGACGCAGCGCCTCCCCACCCGGCCGTTGTTCTGGAGGAAGGGCGGCCCCGGGCGGAACATCGCCATGCGCGAGGGCAACCTCAAGCTGCACCTCGCCGACCGCGATCCCTCCACGGCCCCCACGCTCTACGACCTCGCGTCGGACATCGGCGAATCCGACGACCTGGCCGCCCGGAGACCGGACGACGTCAAGCGTCTGCGGGCCGCCCTCGAGGCGTGGGAGAAGGAGCAGGTCAAGCCCAAGTGGGGCGGGAGGCGGCGCAACCGCAAGTAGGCCACCGACGCCACCGGTCCTGGCCGATCGCCGCCTCGGCCTACCATCGGGGTCCCCCTACGGGATTGGACGATGTGGCCATCGTCCTGGGGCCCGCAAGGTGCACAGGAGCGGGTAGTGGTCTGAGTACTTGCCGACGCGATCGTCGTTGGTGTCCACGTGCGCGCTCAGGCAACCGGCTGCGAGATCGGAGCTGGCGAAGACAAAGTCGATGCGTCGGCGGCGCGCCCGCACCTCCTCCATGGTCTTGGCCCAGCGCGGGATGAGGGCCGGGGCTCCGAAGGTGTAGAGGTCTTGGGGGCTGTGCTCGCTCACCAACTCGACGAAGCCCCGGTTCAGGAAGGCGTCGGTCAGGCGGTAGTCGAAGACCGTCTCCCCGTCTCGCTCCTCACCAAATCCGTGATCTCTCAGGTAGGGCTCATCGAAGCGGATCTTGCCGTTGAAGTCACCGACCACGAGCACCCGTCGCCCTTCACCCACGAGCTCGGCCGCGGTCGCGGCGACCTGCTCAGCCTCCCCCACCTTGGTGGGCCAGAAGTGGACCACGAACACGTCGATCCCATGGGTCCTTGCGTGGAGGTACCCGTGATGAAACCCCTTCACCCGGCGCTCCACCACCTCGATGGGCGCCGAGCTGGTCAAGGCCACGGGGTAGCCCCGCTCCTTGTGCATCACGGCGTGCTCGTGGCCCCATCCGAGGGCGAGCTCCCGCAGCCCCGCCTCATCCAGGTGCAGGACCTCCTGAAGCGCCACCATCCCCGGGCGCTGCTCAGTCAGCCACGCCGTCGCCTCCTCCAGCTTCGCGCGGTGATCGAACAGGTGGTAGGTGTTCCAGTTGATGACCTCGACGGTGGCGCCGGGACCCTGGCAGCCGGCGCCGAGAAGTACGAAGCCGAGAGCGAGGAACAGCTGAACGTTCACGACCCGGTCACGAGAAGTGGTCATCGCTTCACCCTACCGGAACAACTGCATCGAACCCGGGTGACGCGAACCCGCTCGCCTCATTCAACGAAGACCCGCCCGCCCCCCCCCCACCGCGGGGCCCCCCCGGTGCTCATGGACTCAGGTGCCGCTCCAGGTCAGCGTGAACTGGCGACAGGCTTGTCCAGGGGGAGAACGAGCATCTGGTCTCGTTCTTCAACGATCTTCGCGAACGCCTCGCGAGCCTTCACCACCGTCTCCTCGGCGGCCTTCAGGGCCTTGCGGGTACGCGCGACATCGCGCTTGGCGAGGCGTTCCTTGAGGAGCTTCACCTTCACGCCCGCGGCGGATACGGCATCCTCGGCCTTCTCCACCTTGACCAGGAACTTGTTGAGCTTCCGGACTTCCGAGCGAAGCCTGAGGTTGTAGATCTTCTTGAACGCCTTGCTGAACCCGCTCATGACCGTCTTGGTGGTCATCCTGCCGGCCTTCTTCATCAGCGTCTCGCCGCTCGGACTCAGGACATAGAGAGTCGGAGTACGCTTGGCGTACTGAGTGCGGACCTCGGCGTCCTCGATCTTGGAGACGTCGATCTTCAAGCAGCGGAAGAACTTGGACGAGATCGCGAGATCGTCGTCGCCGAACATCTTGCGCTCCAGCTTCTGCTGATCGGCCGTCTCCGTGTCACCGTCATAGAACCAGACGACAAGGGGGAGCTGCCGATCGCGGCTGTCGACGCTGGCCAGCGTCGTCAGCGGCTGGTAACCCTGACCGTATCCGGCCTCACCGCCCATGGGCAGGTCGGCGGCTTTCCAGTTGATGGCGAGGAAGCGAGCGACACCACGGGAACGGCTCTTGCCGCCGAAGGTGGTCGTACGAGGAGAGGCTGCACCTGCAACCTTGCTACCTCCACATCACTGGCCGTACGTGGGGTCCGGCATCACCCCGATCACGAGGGTGAGGGCCGGGATGAGCATCATGGCTCCGAGCCGGTGGTTCATGTTGCTGTTCCGTTGGTTGGGGGGAAGCAGTCTTGGAATCGTGTCAAAGGTCGGCTCTCGCACCGGAGTGCGGGCGCAGCGGGATGACCGCTGTCACACCACCACTATACCGACGGGGCCACCGCATCCGCCAGCAACTCCCTATGCCTTCATGAACAAGGGGTTAGGCCTCCTTCATGGACGCCGGGATCGGTTGAATCGGCCCGGTCTGGCCCTGAACCCTGAACGCCGCACGGGGAGACCGGAGGCCAGCTCACGGCCATGCCTTCGTCAGATCGCAGCCAGGATGTCGTTGAACGTGGCGCTCGGTCGCATGGCTGCCGCGACCATGGTGTCGTCGGGACGGTAGTAACCGCCGACGTCCACCGGAGCACCTTGCGCGTCGTTCAACTCCTGGACGATCTTCTGTTCGCTCTCCGTGAGCGCCGCGGCCAAGGGGGCGAAGTGGCCGCGGAGCCCGGCGTCCGCCTCCTGGGCGGCCAGGGCCTGGGCCCAGTACATGGCGAGGTAGAAGTGGCTGCCGCGGTTGTCGAGCTCGTTCACCTTGCGGGAGGGGGCCTTGCCGTTGAGGAGGAGCTGGGTGACCGCGTCGTCGAGGGTCTCGCCGAGGATACGGGCGGCGTCGGAGCCGACGTGATCGGCGAGGTGCTCGAGAGACACCGTGAGCGCGAGGAACTCGCCGAGGGAGTCCCAGCGCAGGTGCCCTTCCTTCTCGAACTGCTGCACGTGCTTGGGGGCCGATCCGCCGGCGCCCGTCTCAAACAGACCGCCGCCCTGCATCAGCGGCACGATGGACAGCATCTTGGCGCTCGTGCCGACCTCGAGGATCGGGAACAGGTCCGTGAGGTAGTCCCTCAAGACGTTCCCGGTCACCGAGATCACGTCCTCACCCTTGCTGATCCGCTCGCAGGAGAACGTGGCCGCCTCCGCCGGCGGGAGGACATGGAGCTCGAGCCCGTCGGTGTCGTGCTCCGGCAGGTAGGTCTCCACCTTGGCGATGACCTGCGCGTCGTGGGCTCGGTCCGCGTTCAGCCAGAAGACCGCGGGCGACCCGGTGGCGCGGGCCCGCGAGACCGCGAGCTTGACCCAGTCTCGGATGGGCGCGTCCTTGGTCTGGCAAGCTCGCCAGATGTCCCCGGTCTCCACCGCGTGTTCCATGAGCGTCGTCCCGGCGGCGTCCACGATGCGGATGGCGCCGTCAGCGCTCACCTCGAAGGTCTTGTCGTGAGACCCGTACTCCTCCGCCTTCTGCGCCATGAGGCCGACGTTGGACACGGACCCCATGGTCTTGGGGTCGAAGGCGCCCTGGGTCTTGCAGTGATCGATCACCGCCTGGAATACGCCGGCGTAGCTGCTGTCGGGGATCACCGCCTTGGCCGATTGGAGCGCGTCGTCCGCGTTCCACATGCAGCCGCCGTCCCGGATCATGGGAGGCATGGAGGCGTCGATGATGACATCGCTGGGCACGTGGAGATTGGTCTTGCCGATGCGAGAGTCCACCATGGCGATGGCCGGGCCCTTGTCATAGACCGCCTGGATGTCCGCCTCGATGGCCTGGCGCTGCTCGTCCGGCAAGGTCGCGATCTTGGCGACGACGTCGCCGAAGCCGTTGTTGGCGTCAACCCCGAGCTGATCCAGGGTCTCCCCATGCTTCTCGAAGACGTCCTTGAAGAAGACTCGAACGGCGTGGCCGAAGATGATCGGGTCGGAGACCTTCATCATGGTGGCCTTCATGTGAAGCGAGAACAGGATCCCGGATCGCCGCGCGTCCTCGACCTGGGCCTCCAGGAACGCCACCAGCGCCTTCTTGCTCATGCGCGTCGCGTCCAGGACCTCTCCCGGTTGCAGGGCGAGGCCGTCCTTGAGGACCGTCACGGACCCATCCGCCGCGACGTGCTCGATGCGCGCCGTCGTGGCCTCGCCGATGGTCACGGACTGCTCGCTGGACCGGAAGTCCCCCTCCCCCATGGTGGCCACGTGAGTCGGCGAATCCGACGCCCAAGGCTTCATGGGCGGCGGGTTGTTGCGCGCGTACTCCTTCACCGCCTTCGGGGCGCGGCGGTCGGAGTTGCCTTCGCGCAGGACCGGGTTGACGGCGCTGCCCTTGATGCGGTCGTAGCGCGCCTTGATCTCGCGCTCTTCGTCCGAGCCCGGCTCCTCCGGATAGTCCGGCAGGTCGTACCCCTTGCCCTGCAGCTCCGCGATCGCCGCCTGCATCTGCGGCACCGACGCGCTGATGTTCGGCAGCTTGATGATGTTGGCAGCGGGCGTCTTGGCCAGCTCACCGAGCTCCGCCAGGGCATCGGGGACCCGCTGCGCCTCCGTGAGGCGATCCGGGAACGCAGCGAGGATGCGCCCGGAGAGGGAGATGTCCCGGGTCTCCACATCGACTCCGGTGGGCTTCACGAACGCGCGGATGATGGGGAGCAGGGAGCCCGTCGCCAGGGCCGGGGCTTCGTCGGTGATGGTGTAGATGATCGGGGAGCGGGTCACGGTTCGTATTCTCCGTAGGCCTCCGGCGTCGCGGTTCGAGATGAGGCGGATTCTAACGCCTGGGAAGATCCGAACCACCGGTTGAAACCGAGCCCAACGGCATCGCCGGAGCCGGAGGGGCACATCCCCAGGACGAACACGGGGCGACACGGGCCGCCTTCGCCCAGGCGGTGTGGTGCCGCGGAGAACAGGCTACGCCATGACGCCGCGGACGACATGGCCCTCGACGTCCGTCAGCCGATGCTCGCGGCCTTCGAAGCGGTAGGTCAGCCGCTCGTGGTCGAAACCGAGGAGGTGGAGGAGCGTGGCGTTGAGGTCATGGATGTGGACCGGGTCCTCGACGGGGGCGTACCCCAGCGGATCGGTCCGGCCGTGCACGTGCCCGCCGCGGACACCGCCGCCGGCCATCCAGATGGCGTAGGTCTGGTGATGGTCACGGCCGCTCTTGGTCAGGTTGCCTTGACCGTTCTCCACCTGACCCATGGGCGTCCGGCCGAACTCGGACGTCCAGATGACGAGGGTCTCGTCCAGCAACCCGCGCGACTCCAGGTCCTGCAGCAGGGCGGCGATGGGACGGTCCACCTGGCGGCACTTCTTGGGCAGCTGGGTGAACACCGATCCATGATGATCCCAGCCCTGGTCGAAGAGCTGGACGAAGCGGACGCCGCGCTCGACCAGGCGTCGAGCCAGGAGGCAGTGATTGGCGAAGCTGACCTTGCCGGGGTTGGTCCCGTACCGCTCATGGACCGCCGCGGGCTCGTTCTTGATGTCCATCAGGTCCGGGACCGAAGCCTGCATGCGGAACGCGAGCTCGTACTGGCGGATCCGCGCGGCCAGCTCCGGGTCCTGGTCGTGGGCGAGGCGGTGGCGGTTCAACGCGTTCACGTCGTCGATCATCCGACGACGATCTTCACGACCGACCCCCTTGGGATCGGAGAGGAACAGCACCGGATCACCGCGGCTGCGCAGCTCGATGCCCTGGTGCTCCGCGGGCAGGAACCCGCTGCCAAAGAGGCTGTTCCCGGCGCCCGGGTACTGGCCCGTCACGAGCACGCAGAAGCACGGGAGGTCGTCATTCTCCCGGCCCAGCCCGTAGCTCAACCATGACCCCAGGCTCGGTCGTCCGAACTGGCTGAAGCCCGTAGCGAGGAACATCTGGGCCGGCGCGTGGTTGAACTCGTCCGTCCCCAGCGTGCGGACGACGCAGAGCCGGTCCGCCATGGTCTGCAGATGAGGGAGGAGGTTGGAAAGCTCGATTCCGGAGTCGCCGCAACGACGGAAGCGGAAATCCCCGGTGGTCGGGGTCCCCAGGAGCTTGGGCCGCGTACGGATGAACGCGAGCTTGCTGGTATCGAAGAACGCCTCCGGACACGGCTGCCCCGTTCGCCGCTGCAGCTCGGGCTTGGGGTCGAAGAGGTCCAGGTGGGACGGCGCCCCGATCATGTGCAGCGAGATCACCCGCTTCGCCCGCGGCGCGAAGTGCGGGCCACGTCCCTCGGTCAGGAGCGACGACAGGGCCAGCCCCCCGAGGCCCGTGGCAGACAGGCGCAGGAAGTCGCGTCGTGAGTGAGGGCCGCCGGTCGTCATCCCTTGGTGATCGTCTCGTCGAGGTTCAACAGGACGCTGGTGACGAACCACCAGCCGGCCAGGTCCACCGGGTCGATATCCTCGGTCGCCTTGATCCCACGGATGCCGCGGACGATCCGCCGGGCCTCGTCCGGGTTCGCGCGCAGGCGCTTCAGCTCCCGTCGCGCGACGGCCTCCAGGTGCCGCTGCTCGGCGGGTTGTGGATGCCGGGCGAGGGCCGTGCGAAACGCGTGGGTGACACGCTGGGAGACATCGCCCTGCGGGACCTCGCGCAGGACGCGGCCGGCGAAGGCGAGGGCCATCTCGACGTGCGCCTCGTCATTCATCAACGCCAGGGCTTGCAGCGGGGTGTTGGTACGGGAGCGTTCCGGATGGCAGGCTGACCGGTCGGGGCCGTCGAAGAGCACAAAGCTCGGGTAGGGCGCGGCGCGCCTCCAGACGACATAAACACCGCGACGGAACCGCCGCTCGTCGTCGTGGACGACGTACTTCGGCTCGTTGCGCCCCGTCTGGCGCCACAGCCCGGAAGGCTGCGGCGGGAACACGGGCGGTCCCCCGCGGCCCTCCGACAGCAGCCCGCTGATGGCGAGGGCGTTGTCACGGATGGACTCAGCGGACAGGCGGAAGCGGGGCCCCCGCGCCAGCAGTCGGTTGTGCGGGTCTCGCCCACGGAGCGTCGGCGAGGCCACTGAACTCTGTCCATACGTAGCGGACATGACCATCAGCTTGATGACGTGCTTGCGTGACCAGCCCGAGCGCACCAGCTCGGTGGCGAGCCAGTCCAGGAGCGCCGGGTGTGAGGGGCGCGCCCCTCGAGTCCCGAAGTCCTCCTCCGTACTGACCAGCCCGTCGCCGAAGAGCTGGGACCACCAGCGGTTGACGGTGACCCTCGCCACGAGCGGGTTCTCCGGATCCACGAGCCAGCGAGCGAGGCCGAGCCGATCTCGAGGGAGCTCCGGTGACCAGTCATGGAGGACGGCGGGAGCGCCGGGCGTCACGGCGTCGCCCTCGGCGTCATGGCTGCCCCGTTCGAGGACGCGGGTCTCGCGGGGCTCCGGGTTCTCCATCATGACCAGGGTGGTGGGCGGCTTGATGGCCTCGATCTTCTTGCGGAGCTGCTTCAACTCGCGCTCGAGCGCCGCCTCGGGACGGGCCCCTCGGTACGCCGTCCGCAGCCGGGCTCGCTGCTTGCCGTTGAGGGCCTGCCCGCGCCGCAGCACCTTCACGAGACCCTCGGGCACGTCCAGGATCGCGGGGTCCCCCGCCAGGACGGACAGCCGGAACCGACCGATGGTGCGGCCGCGCCCGAAGTTCTGGTCGAGGGTGAACGTGAGCGTCGTGTCCCCGTCGCCGACGGGGTCCCGCAAGCGGAACGCGGCCCAGTGGTCCTTGAAGAACCCGCCTCCGCCGATGGCCCAGCCCTTGCGCGGATTGCCGTCGACGGCCTGCGACACGTCCCACCCCTTCTGGGAGTGACTGGCGCGGGCGTCCCTCAGCTCGAGCGCGGCGCCGTCCGCGCGGACGCCCAGCTCGCTCAGGATGAAGTTCGGGCGCGCGTCGTCTCCGCGGCCGGGCCCGGTCCCCGGCAAGGACGGATGGGTCAAGGCCTCGACTCGCAGCGCCGTGATGTTCCTGAGCGCCGTCTTCGCCACCACCGTGTAGGTCGCGGTGCCCGGGAGGCGCCCGCCCACCAGGACGGACCCGTCAGGGAGTACGTCATGGGACTCGTCCCCCGTGGACGCGAACGACGCGACCTCCAGCACGCGCCAGTCGACCCCGGCCCGGGCCGTCGTCGCGACGTCCCGCTCCCACTGCGTGAACTCTGCTTCGAAGTTCGCGTCGCGCTTCGCGAGGCGGCCCTCGACGTCGTCGCGGAGCTCCAGCAGCCGCGCACGCTCGGCCCGTTGCTCCGGCAGGAAGGGCAGGTCCAGGGTCGGCCCCCAGAAGTCGTACTGGACTCCCTTGTCTCCGTTCGGGTTGCGGACCTCCAGCGGCGTGTTGTTGAACACCGCGAACATCCGGTAGTACTCGCGCTGGCTGAACGGGTCGTACTTGTGATCGTGGCACTGGGCGCAGGACATGGTGGTCCCGAGCCAGACCGTCGCCGTGGTGTTCACTCGATCCGCCACCTGATTGATGCGGTTCTGCTCGGGATCGACGCCGGCCTCGACGTTGCATGGGACGGTCCGGTGGAACCCGGTGGCGATCCGCTGCGCGTCCGTCGCTTCGGGCAGCAGGTCACCGGCGAGCTGCTCGACGGTGAACCGGTCGAACGGCATGTCGGCGTTGATGGCCTCGATGACCCAGTCGCGGAAGGCCCAGCTGTCCCGCAGCTGATCTGCCTGGAACCCGTTGGAGTCCGCGTAGCGCGCGAGGTCGAGCCAGGAGCGCGCCTGATGCTCGCCGAAGTGCGGCGACGCCAGCAATCGGTCCACCACCGCCTCGAAGGCGTCCGGCGAACGGTCCTCCTCGAACGCCTCCACCTCCTCGACGCTGGGCGGCAGACCGATGAGCTCGAGAGACACCCGGCGCAGCAGCCGCGCCCGGTCGGCCACGGGAGACGGCCGCAGCCCCTCGGCCTCGAGCCGGGCCAGGACGAACCGATCGATGGCGTTGACCGACCAGGCCGCGTCGGCGACCGAGGGGAGCTCCGGTCGCTTCGGGGCGGTGTAGGCCCAGTGCGGTGAGCCCTGGGCGGGCACCACCGTCGCCAAGGCGAGCGCCGTCATGATGGAAGACAACAGGGACCTGAGCACGACCCCACCATGGTATCCCCCGGGGCTGACCGCGGGTTCGGCACCGGCTCGAATCCTGTCCGCCCCCGGCGCGTTCAGAGAGACTTGATGAACTTGATCAAGTCTGCGCGGTCCGCGGCCGGCAGCACCCGGAAGGCCTCCTTCGCGGACTCGCCCTCGCCGCCATGCCAGAGGATGGCAGCTTCAATCGTCGACGCCCGCCCGTCATGGAGGTAAGCCTCGCCGCCGCTCACTCCGGCGGTGAGCCCGATGTTCCAGAGAGGGGGCGTTCGCCACTCGCTCCCGGTTGCGTCACCGTCGCCCATGTTCGCCGCCAGCCCCGGCCCCATGTCGTGCAGCAGGAGATCGGTAAACGGGCGGATGACCTGGTTGCGGAGCTCACCGTAGGGGTGGCTGTTCCCCGTCGTCATCTGCGGCACGTGGCACCCCGCACACCCGATCGAGTTGAACAGCTGCTCGCCGTTGAGCGCGCCCAGGTCGGTCAGGTCTCTTCGAGCGCCGACACCCAGGAGCGCGACGTATCGCGTCATGCGGGCGAGCTCCTGCGCGCTGACCTCCGGGGCGCTGGCCGCAGACGCGCCGTCGAGCACCGGCTGCTCCGCCGTGGCGACGCCCATGTCCCGGTTGAGCGCGCGCGCGACCTGGTCCCGCACCGACGCACGCGTCCCCTTCCAACCAAAGCGACCGAGGACGGTCTGGTTGGTGCCGAACTGCGTGGTGGTGCTGATGCGACCGGAGATCCCGTCACCGTCGCCGTCGCACGGGTCATGGCGCGTCAGGATCGTGGCCTCATCAAGCGCCTCGAGGAGCCCCAGGCCCACCAGCGGCGGCGCGCTGCGCACGGAGTAGAACGTCGGCGTCGTCGTGGTGAAGCTGTAATTCGGGCGACGAAGCTGGAACGGGGTGCCGTCGCCGTAGGTCCCGTTGATGAGGTCATGGCCGAGGAGGCTCGCCTGTCCCTCACTCGTCGGCCCGCCAGGCCCACCGGGGCCACCGGGGCCGCCGGACACGCTGTCGACCTTGAACCAGTTCAAGTTGAAGCCGCCGACGTTCGCGTTGAGACCGAACACGTGGGTACCGGCCGACAGAAACACATTCGTGGTCACGGTCTGCCAGCTCTGGGGGCCACCCGTACTCGGGATGCTCACGACCCCGTGGATGATCGCGCCGCCAGATTCCTCAAACGCGAGCAGGCCGCCGGTGGCTCCGCTCGCGACGCGGAAGCTCACGGAGTAGGTATCGGAGGCCGGGATGACGACGGGGTGGTTGATGTAGCTGATCCAGTCACCGGTGTCGATGGACGTCACATTGAACCCGCCTCCGACATCGGACGTGGGCTCGACCTGGATCCCGCTCGCCACCGCATAGGACTCGGCCTCGATCAGCACGCTCAGGGTCCCGGCCCCCCCGCCCCCGCCCCCGCCAACGGACGGCTGCAAGGTGTCGCCGAGCACCGGGTGCGGTGCCCCAAGCGCGTTGCTCCCCACGAGAACAACCGCGCCCTGCACCGGGTCCCCTATCGCCGGCGGGAGAGAACGGCCGTTGCCGGCATGGCAGTCCACGCAGCTGGCGGCGATGAACTTCGGCCCCAGTTGCCCGACGTGCGCGCTCAGGGGCGGGTTCCCCGGTTCGGAGTGGGCGCCGGTGTCGAAGCTCGTGTGGTGCAGGCGACGTCCGATGGTGAACTCGTGACCGCTGGCGTGCGAGAGGTTGCCCGCCGTCTGCTTGAACCGCTGCTGCGGCTCATTGGAGTACTGGTACGGCAGGGTGGTCGCGCCGCCCAGCCACGCCGCGTCGGGGAGCCGATAGGAATCGAGCGTGGGGTTCGGTTGCTGCTCCTCGAGCTCCTTGGCGTACCACGGCACCACGCCTTCGCCGACGACGTACAGGAACGCCGTGCCGTAGTAGTTGTTCTGGCCGTTACGTGGGGCCGCCAGGAACTGGCTCAGCTCCACCTCGATCTTGTCGCCGATGGCCAACGGCGTCTGCTGCGGGAGCCTGGTCGTGAGGACGGCTTCGTAGGTGTACTCGAACTCGCCGGGGTAACGCGTCGAGGGCGCGGTCGACACCATCGTCACGCCCGTCCCTGGCGCCGTGGACAGGTTCAGGTGGTAGACCGCGACCGAGGGCACGCCGGAGAAGAAGGCGCGGAACTCGGGCGGGTTGAGCGCGTCGTGCGTCATGAAACGGAACGTCACCGTGCTACCGCCCATGGCGACCTCATCGGTGATCGTCAACTCCGCGATCCGCTGCTCCCAGTAGAACGGCCGCCAGATGTCGTAGAGCTGGAACTGCGACTCCCGCGCGTGCCTGGTCCGCGCGCGGTCGGAGAGGAACGTGATCTTCGCCGTCGGGGTATCCACGACGACGTCCGGTTCCTGCGGCGATCCCGGAGGGAACAGAGGGCTGATGTTCGGGGTGACCCCGCAACCGGTCTCCGCGATGACGAGCTCCAGGTCGTTGTCGCTCCAGAACACGGTGCCGCTCGTGAAGTCGATGTCGACGGATTGCACGTCAACCGCCAGGCCGACCAGGCTCGGATCGTTGGGGACATACACCAGGAGAGTCGCCACGCCTGCTCCGCCGGGGGTCCACGACGGGGTCATGATCAACTGCGCGGGGTCGATCCGAACGGAACCCACGGTGGTCCAACCGGGCAATGACCAGGCCGTCGTCCCCGCGAGGTGCCCCGCGATCACGAACAACCCGGCGTTGCCGACCGCGGAGGAGGGATAACTCACCTCGACCTGCGACATCTGGCCGAGCTGCGGCGGCTGGTCCACCGTCAGCGTACGACCCGACTGCCCGGGCAGCGCCGCGCAGATGACGGTCGTGACGAGGCAACAGGTCAGCAGGACACGGGGGGTGGCGAACGGCATGAGATCGGCTTCCTTTCAGAGCTGAGGATACCACGGCTCGCGATCCAGGACGCCCCTCCGGCGTCCTGGCCCTGATGCGGGTCAGGGCGAGCCGAGACACGGGGGGCTACGCTGAGATCATGAGAGCACGGACTGTCACCACAACCCTGACCCTGGCCTTCTGCGCATCCAGCTTCGTCGCCTGCAGTCTCCCCGGGTCGGGGGTCGACGACAGCGAGCCTAAGCCCAACGTCATCCTCATCTATGCGGATGACCTCGGGTACGGCGACCTCGGGTGCTACGGCGCGACCAAGGTGGCGACGCCGAATATCGACCGCCTGGCGCAGGAGGGGCGGCTGTTCACCGACGCTCACTCCCCCGCCGCCGTGTGCTCGCCCTCACGCTACGGGCTCCTGACCGGGAAGTACCCGCTCCGCCGCAACCTCTGGGGGCCGATCGCGCGGGATCTCCCGTTATGCATCGACACCGGAGACCTCACCATCGCGCGGGTGATGCAGGAGTCCGGTTACGACACCGCCTGCGTCGGCAAGTGGCACCTGGGGTTCGGAGAGCGGCGCCCGGACTGGAACGGGGAGCTCAAGCCCGGGCCGCTGGAGCTCGGGTTCGACTACTACTTCGGCCTGCCGGTGGTGAACAGCTCGCCGCCCTACGTCTACGTGGAGAACCACCGCGTGGTCGGTTGGGACCCGGCCGACCCCATCGTCCGCGGACGGGAGAGCGTCACACAGCGGTGGCCAGAGAAGCGCGGCTACCGCGCGCTGGGTGGGGGGAGGAAGGCCCATGAGCTCTACCGGGACCAGGAGGTGGCGACGAGGTTCAAGGAGAAGGCCCTCGCCTGGATGACGCGATCCAGGGAGGCCGATTCTCCGAACCCGTTCTTCCTCTATCTCGCGACGACCAACATCCATCACCCCTTCACGCCCGCCGCGCGCTTCGTGGGCACGAGCCCGTGCGGCCGTTACGGCGACTTCATCCATGAGCTGGACTGGATGGTCGGTGAGATCCTCGACGCCATCGACGACGCCGGACAGAAGGACAACACCCTGGTGATCTTCACCAGCGACAACGGCGGCATGCTCAACCAGGGCGGACAGGACGCGTGGTCCGCCGGACACCGGCTCAACGGAGAGCTCCTTGGCTTCAAGTTCGGCGCCTGGGAGGGAGGACACCGCGTGCCGTTCATCGCCAGATGGCCCGGGCGCATCCCCGCCGGGTCCCGATCCGACGCCCTGATCGGCCAGGTGGACCTGCTGGCGACCCTCGCCGCCGTCGTCGGGCGCCCCCTCACCAAGGCTGAAGCGCCCGACAGCCTGAACCAGCTCCCGACCCTCCTCGGCAGCCCCCCGGCGCCGGTACGAACACGACTGATCATCTCACCCAACAACCCGAGCCACCTCGTCGTCCGCCAGGGGAGATGGGTGTACATCCCGGCGCAGGGTGAAGGAGGCTTCAAGGGCAAGCGGGTCGGTGAGCATGCCTTCGGAGACGGAGCGGTGTTCCCGTTCACCGGCCAATCCAACAACGACTTCGCTGGTGGCCGGTTGCGCCCGGATGCTCCCCCCGGGCAACTCTATGACCTCACTCGGGATCCCGGGCAGACCAGGAACGTCCATGCGCGCCATCCCGAGGTGGTCGCCGAGCTCCAAGCTGTGCTGCACGACTACCGCGCGCAGCTTGGCCCGGAGCCGCCTTTGGGCTGGATCGACCGTCGCTGACCCGCGCCGGCGACGGAGAAGGCACCCTGCAGATGGTCTTTGTAGCAAGCCAGCACGTCAGCAGGACACGAACGGGGTGCACAGCATGAGACCGGCTTCCTTCCAGGCCCGAGGAGACCAAGGCTCCCGAACCAGGAGGACCCGACTCTGAGAGTCCCTCCACCTACGGTGCCTTCTCCGTCAAGTCAGAGGAGGCCAGGGCGAAGAGAAGCGGCGCGCGCGCGCGCATCTTCAACGGGCCTTCGCGGCTGCGAGATCTCGCGCGAACGCGGCCTCGCTGGCATGAACGGAGCGACAAGAAATAACCGGGAGATTGCTGTGAACGGGATGTCCGGCTGGGGCGCAGGGTGGGACAATGCCGGGATGAGGACATCGACCTTCCTCGCCACCTTCCTGACGCTGCTGTGCCTTCCCGCGACATCGCTGGCCCAGGGCCCTGCCGGGTCCGGCGTCGGGGGCACGGCGCCCGGGTTGCCCCCGGTGCAGACGCCGGTGGTGAACGAGGTCACGGCGGAGAAGGCGGTGCTCGGCAAGATCCTGTTCTGGGACGAGCAGCTCTCCTCGGACAACACCGTCGCGTGCGGAACGTGCCACAGAAGCGCCAACGGGGGTGGCGATCCTCGCGCCGAAGTCCACCCGGGATCCGACGGGATCTACGGCAACAACGACGACATCTTCGGTTCGCCCAGCATGGTCCGCCAGGACTCCAACAGGGACTACACGATCGTCCCGACATTCGGTCTCGAGCCGCAGGTCACTTATCGCCGTGCGTCTTCCATGATCATGGCTGCGTTCTTCCCCGACGAGTTGTTCTGGGACGGCAGAGCCACGGGACAATTCGTCGATCCTCAGACAGGCGACGTGAGCATCTCAGAGGGTGGAGCGCTCGAGAGCCAGGTCCTCGTCCCCATCATGGCCGCAGACGAAATGGCCCACGAGAACCGGGACTGGGGCCAGATCGCTGCCAAGCTCGCGAGTGTGGAGCCCCTCAGGTTCGCATCCAACCTGCCCACCGATATCGTGCGGGCGCTCCAGGGGGCCAGCGGCAGCTACCCCGCGCTCTTCCAAGCGGCCTTCGGAGATCCGGCCATCACCGCTGAACGCATCGCATTCGCGATCGCGACCTATGAGCGCACCCTGATCCCCGACCAGGCGCCCATCGACGCCATCCGCGCTGGGCAGGCCCCGAGCACGATCCTGACCCCACAGCAAGAAGCAGGCATGGAGGTGTACATGGGTGTCGGACAGTGCAACCTCTGCCACAAGGGGCAGACCCTGGCCAGCCCCAGCTATGCGAACATCGGGCTGCGCCCGTGGCAAGAGGACGCTGGCCGGATGGCGATTACGGGGTCCTTCGAGGATCGCGGTGCCTTCAGGATTCCGAGCCTCCGCAACGTCGGGCTCCGCAACCGGTTCATGCACAACGGTCAGTTCACGACACTCGATCAGGTGATCGCCTTCTATGGGCGAGGCGGAGACTTCTCCGACGGGCAGTACGACGCCATCGGGAACATCTTCCTGACCAGCTCGGAGCAGCAGAGCCTCACCGCCTTCGTCTCTGTTGCGTTCGACGATCCCCGAGTCGCGACCGAGACCGGGGTCTTCTCGAGACCGACCCTGCAGAGCGAGACGGGCGCAGGCACCGGCTCCTCTTACGGCCAGTCCTGGGCCGGGAGCGGCGGCTTCACGCCGGAGTGGATCGCTGTCTCTCCGCCGCAAAGGGGGAACAGCGCCTACAAGGTCGGCCTCAAGGGAGGTCTGGGTGGCGCGACAGCCCACCTGGGCATCGCCCCGTCAGCCGCACCGTCTGGCGCGTTCGCCGGCGGCGTCCCGCTGAACATCAACCTCTTCGATCCGTCGCTCACGTCTGTCACCCTGACTCTGTCCGGATCCGGACACGGAAACGGTCACGGGACCTTCCACGCACCGATCCCGGACGACCCCTCCCTCGTGGGCCTGACCCTCTACGGCCAGTGGTGGGTCGAAGACCCCGGGGCGGTCAACGGTTTCGCGACCAGCAACGGGCTCCAACTGATCGTCTTCTGATCACGAGTTCGGCGTCCAGATCAACGACCGACAAGGCGTCATCTGGAGCGATCCTTCGAGAGTTGATCCGGGTCAACGACGGACGCCCTTGTCCAACTCGTAGCGCGTCCCCCCCCGCACGTGGGCAAGACGGACCCCGTCGAAAGAACCGCCGACCCCGTCGTCAGTCGCCGGAGGACGAGTCGGTCTCGTCTCGTCGCGAGACGACGGTCCCCAGGGCCGCGCCGAAGACGAGCCCCAACGCGATACAAAGGCCGAGGTTGTCCGTGGCTGCGCCGACGGCGACGCCAAGGACGAGTCCGATACCAGGTCCAGTGGCCGGACCCATACGCAGGGAATTGGGTTTGGTCATGAACACATCATATCCGTGCGAGGGGTCGAAGAACGCCGGACGAGGCATACCGACACTGCGGTGACGGCGGGGCCCGAGCACGCCGTGAATCCGACCAGGTCCAGCCCCTCTTGGACCCGCCGGGCTGATACGATGCCCTCCCTCTGCGAGACAAGGAGGTTCTCCATGACCAGGATGACGCTAAGGACGGTCACGACGCTGCTCATCGCCTGCGCGGTGGTCGTCGGCCAACAGAACGGCGCCCCGAACTTCGGCGAGCCGAAGATGCTGAAGGCCGGTGACAAGAACTTAGGCGAGGGCCGGCTCTATCCCTCCCCCGCGTTCCACGACGTGGATGGGGACGGGCTCGAGGACCTGGTCATCGGCGACCTGTTCGGCAAGGTGACCTGGGCGCGCCAGCTCGGCGGCGACGCCGTCAGGTTCGGACCCGAGCAGCCCATGCTCGCGGCCAACGACAAGCCGCTCAAGTTCCACAACTGGTGATGCATCGGGATGGGTTCACAGTTTGTGGACCTCAACTCCGACGGCAAGCTCGACTACGTCTCCGCCACCTTCGACGGCTCTCCCCATGTGGCTTACGGATCGGACAAGGGTTTCCTGGAGCCCGTGCGCCTGAAGGACAAGGACGGCAAGCGCATCATCGCCGGTCACTACTGGGACTATGAGAGCAAGTCACACGAGAAGGTCACGCGCGCCATGCCCGACGGCAAGGGTGAAGACCAGCGCTGCATCTCCGCGCTCGCCTACGACTGGGACGCCGACGGCGACTACGACCTGTTGCTCGGCACCTACGAGTGGGGCACCCTCTATCGACAGATGAATGAGGGCACCAACGCGGAGCCCAAGTTCACCGGCAAGAACATCGTCGTGGAAGCAGGCGGCAACCCCCTCTCGCTCCCCGCCAAGATGACCACTCCGCGGCTCGTGGACTGGGACAAGGACGGCGACATGGACCTCATCGTCGGCAGCTTCGGCGACAGCTACGGCGGCAAAGTGGGCGGCGCCGTGTATCTCGCGCTCAACGAGGGCGCGAAGGGCAAGCCGTCGTTCGGCCCGCTCCAGCAGCTCATCGCTCCCAGCGAGAAGGGCGGAAGCGCCCCGACCCGGCCCGACGCCGGCCTCTACGCCGACGCGTTCGACTACGACGGTGACGGCGACCTCGACCTGGTGGTCGGCGGGTACTCCATGTGGACCCCTCAGGCCCGCGAGCTCACCGCCCAGGAGGAGGCCCGGGTCAAGGAGCTCAAGGACCTCAAGGCGAAGGTCTCCGCCAAGCTCAACCTCATCAACCGCAGGATGTTCGCCGCCATCGACAAGGCGACCGGCGGCCTCGATCGCAAGAGTGACGAGCACCGCGAGAAGACAACCGAGATCCGCAAGACGTTCATGGACGAGACGAGACCGCTCAGCAAGAAGCTGCGCGAAGTCTCCAAGGAGATCGACGCGCTCGTCCCCCGCGGCCAGCGCAAGTCCTTCGTCTGGCTCTACGAGCGCCAGTAGGCCGAGAGACTCGACCTCGGGCCCGGCGGACAGAGTCCGGGCCCGAAGGTCGCTCGGGGAATCTCCCAGGAAAACGCTTCCGGCTCCGGTCCGCCGACGCATCTCCATGTAAGGCGCCGAGTCGTTCGACGCTGGTTTCCCTGGAGATCCCCTCATGCGAATTCTGACAACTCTCATACTCGTCGCGGTCACCCTGCCCGCGCAACAGCAGCCCGTCCACGTCATGCTGGACATGCACGTGGACCCCTGGGACAACAACGTCCCGTGGATGGCGAAGCAGGCGACGTACAACGAACGCATCGTCAACATGAACTGGGTCCTCGACCGGGTGGAGCTGCTCGGCATGAAGGTCGGGTTCCAGGCGTCTGGGCCGTTCATGGAGATGGTCGTCGAGCAGGCGAACAGCGCCGGAGCGAACGCCTCCGGCCCGGCCGTTCTCCGCCGGTGCTACCAGAACGGCGGCACCATCGGATCCCACTCCCACACCGAGATAAAGGGGGCCGCTCCGTTCGACTGGCCAGCCCTCGGCTACTCGGGCTACACCCCCGCGGAGGCCGCTCAGACCTGGACGGACAGCCTGACGTGGGCGACGGCCGCGATCGACGCGGCCTTCGGCGGCGCACCGCCCGAACCCATCGGCGACATCCTCGACATGAAGCAGTTCCATCTGCCCGAGGATGAAGCGCAGATCTTCTCGCTGTTCGCGACGCACGGCATGGGCATGCGCGCTGCACGTGGTATGCGCCCGTTTTACGACTGGTTCGGGCACGACGCCTGGCAGCCCCACCGTCCGTCCCAGGCCAACATCCTGGCCGAAGACCTGAGCACACCGTTCGTGTCCCTCGTCGTCGGCGGCGTCATCGGCACGCCGAGCACCGCCGGCATCACCCACAACATGACCGCGCCGTACGTGAAGCGAGAGTTCCTCCAGCTCTACCTGAACTGGCGCCATGACGACCGGCTCGGACTCCCCGAGCGGGTCTGGTCCTGGGGCTTCGGCGGGCACGCGTTCGACTTCGCTCCCGGCAGCCAGACGCGCACCGACTTCCTCGACGTGACCGGCTGGCTCGCGTCCCACTTCATCGGACGGGTGGAGCCCACGGGGTCCGTCGCCATGCAATGGAGCAACTACCGCGAGGCCAAGGACGCGTACGTCGCGTGGGAGTCTGCCCACCCGGCGACGTCCCACTTCGACTACCAGCCCGCCGGCGCGGACTGGGCGGCCTATCCGTACCTGCGGGCGGTGTCTGAGGAGCTCCGTGACACGTTCTGGGTCGCGGACATCACCAGCATCGCGGGTGTGACCGCGTTCCACCTGACCGACGGAGCCAACGACATGGTCGTGCTGTGGCGCGACCTGGGCACGTCGGTGGAGGACCTGTCTCCGTGGATCGGCCCGGACGCGCGCGTCGTCAACCTGGAGACCGGTGTCGAGGTCGGACGCGACCCGACAGCCGTCAACGTCGGCGTGGCGCCGGTGATCGTCACGGAGCGCGTACCCAGGCTCTCCTCCTCAGGGGCGGCGTCGCTCGGCTCCACGGTCACGTTCACCATCACGACGGACCCGGACACGTCGGTGGAGCTGTGGGCCTCTCCGTCCACGGCGTCCATCAACCTGGCCCACATAGGACTCGTCCAGCTCGATCCGCTCTCGCTCTACCTCATCGGTAGCGGGGTGACGGACCCGTCCGGATCCTGGACCTTCTCCGCAACGGTCCCTTCCGCCCCGTCTTTCGCCGGCATGACCCTGAACTTCCAGGGCATCGCCTGGACCAACGATTCCCTGACCCCGCGCGTGACGTTGGATGCCCTGTCCCTGACGGCCTATTAGCCCACGTGGTACCCGCGCGAGCCGCGCGGCCACGAAGAACGCGCACGACGTGACCTCCGCACGCGACGCCCGGTCTCTGCTCGGACGAGACGGTCAGCGAGCGGGGGTCGCCTCCGGGGCGAGCGTGCTGGTCCCGTTGATTCCTCGGCCGAATCCGGTGATTTCGCCTACCATCTCCGGATCTGTGCCGACGGCGAGACGACCGTCGTCGCCCCCAGCACCGCAAGTCAACGGGCTGAACCCTCAGCTGCATACCACAGACCCGAGCCCCCAACATGAGTCCCTCATCCTCCAAGCAGGACGAACGGATCGCGAAGATGATCTTCGCCGCCATCTACCCCCTCTACCTCAACAGGGTCGTCAAGAATGGGCGGACCGAGCAGGAGCTGCAGCAGGTGCTCAAGTGGCTGACCGGCTTCACCTCCGCCCAGCTGAGGAAGCACATCACCCAGGAGACCACCTTCGAGACCCTCTTCGATCAAGCGGACCTGCACCCCAACGCCTCGAGCATCAAGGGCGTGATCTGCGGCTACCGCGTCGAGGAGATAGAAAACCCCCTGACACAGAAGGTCCGATACATGGACAAGCTGGTGGATGAGCTGGCCCGGGGGAAGAAGATGGAGTCGATCCTCCGGACGTGACGCGATCTTGGGCTCCGCGAGGACGAGGTCCCGTGTTTAGATTGCCGGCATGAACAAGAAGATCGAGCGGGAAGCGGACCCCAACTGGCCACTGTGGAAGCGCCGGCTGCACGAGGTCATCTTCGAAGCCGACACTCCCGGCGGGAAGCTGTTCGATGTCGCCCTCCTCGTGGTCATCCTCCTCAGCGTCCTCACGGTGGTGCTGGAGAGCGTCGCCGACTTCGAACACCGGTTCCGATCCGAGCTGCGCGCCCTCGACTTCCTCTTCACCGTCATGTTCACGGTGGAGTACGTGCTGAGAATCCTCTGCGTGAGACGCAAGAGCCGCTACATCTGCAGCTTCTTCGGCGTCGTCGACCTGCTCGCCGTCCTGCCGGGGTATATCAGCTTGATCCTCCCGGGTTCCCAGTCCCTGTCCGTCATCCGAGCGCTGCGGCTCATGCGTGTCTTCCGCGTGTTCAAGCTGGCGCGGTACGTCTCCGAGGGTCAGTTCCTGGTCCGGGCCCTGAAGGCTGCGCGTCCGAAGATGATCGTGTTCCTGCTCTTCGTGCTGACGCTGGTGGTGATCATCGGCTCGGCCATGTACATCATCGAAGGTGAAGAGCATGGATTCTCCAGCATCCCTCATGGCATCTACTGGGCAGTCGTGACCATGACGACGGTGGGATACGGCGACATCGTCCCCGGGACCGTGGCCGGCAAGGTGCTGGCGTCCATCGTCATGATCCTCGGCTACGCGATCATCGCCGTCCCCACCGGCATCGTGTCCGTCGAGCTCGTCCAGGCGGGCCTCTCCAATCCCCGCCCCGTCTCCACGCAGGCATGCCCGGGATGTTCGCTCGAAGGACACGACCCGGACGCGGTCCACTGCAAGCACTGCGGCGATCCACTGTGAGGGCGCCGGTCAGCGACGGGCCGAGCGATCCCGGCAGCGCGGCGAACTGATACCCTCCGTCCGTCATGAACAGATACCCACTCCTGGTCGCGCTGCCCTTGACTCTCCTCGCCTCGATGGGGGCACTCGCTCAGGGAGTCGCTGACGCCCGCCCCACGGAACCTGGCCGCCCCAACATCTTGTGGGTCTACGTCGAGGACACGAACGACTGGATGTCCTGCTACGGGGACGAGGTCGTGAAGACCCCGAACATCGACGCCCTCGCCGCCCGGGGCACGCGGTTCACCCGTGCCTACATGCCCGCCGGCGTGTGCAGCCCGACGCGGTCCGCGATCATCACAGGGATGCACCAGACGACCATCGGAGCGCACCAGCACTACAGCTCCGTCCCGACGTTCCGCGGCATCAAAATGGACGAGTGGGACCCGAACTACCTGGGGGTTCGGACGATCCCCGAGATCATGCGGCTCGCCCGGTACTACACGTTCAACAAGGGCAAGCTCCACTACAACTTCGTCTTCGACATCGACCAGCTGTATGACAGTCACAGCCGAAAGATGAACTTCCAGGGGGCGAAGGACGGCAGGTGCTGGAACGGGGACAGGCAGGGTCGCCCGTTCTTCGGGCAGCTCCAGATGACCGGGGGCAAGACCCGGACGAAGAAGGTCGTCGATCGGTCCAAGGTGCCGGTGCCGCCCTACTACCCGGATCATCCGGCCATCCGCGAGGCCATCGGTCGCCACTACGACACCATCCTCGATCTCGACGCCGCCCTCGGGCGGATCATGGACGCGCTCCGGCGGGACGGCCTCTACGAGAACACGGTGGTCGTGTTCTTCTCCGACCACGGCATGGCCCTGATGCGACACAAGCAGTTCCTCTACGAGGGCGGGATCCGTGTCCCCTGCATCATCGCCGGCCCTGGGGTCCCCGAAGGAGTCGTGCGCGACGACATCGTCAGCGGGCTCGACATCAGCGCCACCACCCTCGCCCTCGCGGGCATCAACATCCCCTCCCACATGCACGGAAAGGACGTCTTCGCCGAAGGCTACAGCCGCGAATTCTTCGTCGCCGCCCGAGATCGTTGCGACTACACCATCGATCGCATCCGCGCCGTGGTCACCAGGCGCTACAAGTACATCCGCAACTTCATGACCGACCGCCCCTACCTGCAGCCCCAGTATCGTGACAACCGGCCGTCCATGAAGGCGATCCGGCAGCTATTCGCCGAAGGCAAGCTCAACAAGGTGCAAGCGGCGTTCGCGGGCCCCCACCGTCCCGCCGAAGAGCTCTACGACCTCCAATCCGACCCCCACGAGACCGTCAACCTGCTCCACGACCCGGCCCATTCCCAGGTCCTCGGAGAGATGCGCACCCATCTCCACCGCTGGATCATCGAGACCGATGACCAGGGCCGCTTCCCGGAGACCGACGCCGCCCTCCGCGCCGTGATCAAGCGTTGGGGCAACAGGGCGGTCAACAAGGAATACGACCGCGTGCGGTGAAGCGCACGCGGCAGCACTCCAGCTACGTCCAAAGGCCTCAGTCCGGGGATCGGCTCTTGTTCATCGACTGAGTTGACGCGACCACAGCGTGGCCCCATGAGCTCCTCATAGAACACACGGGGCCTTCGAGCGATGGGTGGCCGAGCACCACGACCTCGCAGCGTCAGTCGGCGGCCTTGCCCGCAGCCAGCCAGCTCGAGCACTCCGGTCCGAGCTCCGCCAGCGCACGCTCCTCGTAACGCCGGTTGTCCTCTTCGGTGAGTGTCTCCGCCCAACGTCCGTTGGTGCCTCTGTTGATGAACACCTTGGCGCCCTCGTCCCAGACGGCGCCGCCGAGGGGTGTGGACTTCGTGGCGTGTTGCTTCATGTAGTCGAAGGTGCAGTGCAAGAAGATGTCGTCCCAGGTCTCTTCTCGGACCGCGACGCCGAGGAACTCCGCGATGCCGCGGATCTCGCCTTCTGGATCGCGCTTCAAGTCACTGAAGTGCAGCAGCTTCACGTTGTCGAGGTGTCGGACATCCCACCAACTCTTGATGTTCTCCCAGAACGGCCACAGCGGAAACCCGTCCTTCTCCAACCACTCGAGGTAGTACTCACGAACGTCCGCGCACGGCGGCTCGATCGGCGGGCCGACACGACCGGGTGTGTCGTTGATCAGCTCGTACCACAGCGCGTTCGCCTTCGCATGGTGGTTGTAGAAGCTCCACACGACGTCACGTCCGTCGCGTGCGATAAAGATGTACTTCGCCTTCTCGGAGAAGACCAGAGCGTCAACCGGCAGGTGCGTCTTGAGGAAGCGCCGATGCGTCTGCGCCTCGAGCGCTTCGAGCGCTTCGAGCTTGACCTCCTTGGGTGGAACGCGCAAATCGACCCACGGCGACATTTCGGCCACAGGCAGCTCCTCTGCTCCCTCAAAGAGCAGCTGAGAGACGATCTGTTGAACCCACGTCGTGCCCGACTTTCCATAGGTCGCGATCACGATGTCGTCGTCGCGAAACTCGAAGTCGTTCCAAACCGTCGAGTCGATGTGATGATTGTGAATCTCACGCGTCTTGATGGGCATGGTCAATCGTCCGTTCCTTCTAACGGGCGCTGGAGACAGCGCGTCCTTTCAATCGAAATCGAGCCGAATCCCGACAGCACAGGCGTGCAGCATCGGTGCCCTCTTGAACCTCTGCATAGAGTAGACCGGAGGTGAAGACATGGAGCGATCCCTCCCAGGGTTCACTCGAGTTCAGGGGGCCGAGGTGTCACCCTCAGACAGGGTCTCATGAAGGTGATTCATCACCACCGAGGCCTGGTCGACCGAATCCACGTCTATGGTGACGATCTCCTTTTCCGGGTTGACCGTCCTCCGCAAGGTGAGGGTGAACTCTGTCACCTTCTCCAAGATGGAGGTCAGCCCGTCTACCCCGTCCGGTTCCATCACGATCTGACCGAACGGGCTCGAGGAGCGCTCGGGGTTCTTCTGGAAGTAAATGTCCATCGTTCGGGTCCTCTCAGGGGAGAGGCCTCGTCCCTTCTTCAAGGTCTCAAGCGTGACGAGAAGCCCCTCACCTTGTCAACGCAACACGATCCGATTTTCGGCTCTTCCTGGGCCAGGCGACGGTGTCAGAGGCTTCAGGCTCCGACCTTCACGTGAGATACCAAGCGTGCGGTGACCGGGAGTCGTCACGGGCCCTTCGCCTACTGGATGAGCGCCGATATCGACACCGGTGGCGACCCGCTCGCGGAGCAACTCCTGAAGTCGAGAGACCTCGGTTTCACCTTCCGGTTCTGGATCGCGATGCTGGCAGGCCTCACCGCCACGCAGGGCCGGGTCTCCTGGCACGATTTCGAGCATTCGTGCTCTTACCGTTATCCTGATCGACCTGATGAGAGGACATGACGACAAATCGCTATTGAAGGCGCACCTGGAGCGGCGCTCGGACCACCGGGAGCGTCCGGTGATCAGTCTCTCCCGGCGGGTCGAGGGGTCTTCGACGCGGGGGCGGCGGACCGGGTCTCAGTGGCCGGTCCTCGTCGTGCTCTCCTGCCTGGCGACCACGCTGCAGGCTCAGCCGGCCTCGTCTCCGGTCAAGGCCCACGAGACCGAGCACTACCGACTGGTCACCGATCTGCCGGCGGACCGGGCCGGTAGCGCGAGCGCCGTCCTCGAGGCTGCGTGGCGACCGCTCGAGCGGTTCTTCGGCCGGGCGCCGCGGCTACGTCCGGGACAACGGCTGGTGGTCAAGCTGATGCGAGACCGGGACGGCTTCATCGCCGCGCTCCGTGCCGACGACGTGGAGCCCCCCACCGGCGCCGGCGGCTACTACTGGCCAGCCAACCGCACCGTCTACCAGTACTGTCAACCGACCGTCTACTACACGCGGCAGCTGCTGATCCACGAGGCCGTGCACCAGTTCCACTTCCTCTCGAACACCAGTAATCGCAAGCCGCGCGACCAGTGGTACATCGAAGGGCTCGCGGAGCACCTCTCGCGCCACACCTGGGACGGCACCACGCTGCGGCTCGGCGTGGTCCCGCTGGTCACGCTCAAGGACTACCCCGCCAAGGCGCTCTCGACCATGGATCGGGATGACTACTCCCTGGCGACCCTCGTGGATTCCTCGCGACCATCGACGCGGCCGGAGCAGTGGGCGCTGCTCCACTGGATCTGCACGGACGCTCCGGAGAGTCAGCGCAAGAAGTTGTTCCGCAGCCTCGACCGAGGCGTCCCCGCCAAGTCCTGCTTCAAGTCGTTCCTCGGCTCGCCGAAACGCCTCTCCGGCCCGTTCCGCGCGTGGCTGCGTACCCGACAAGAGCCGTGGGCGCCCGTGTTCAACGAGTGGGAGGGGATCGGACCCGGAGCCGTCGCTGGCGCCGCGTCGGTCGTCTCCGCTTGCCGCACCAAGGCGGTGGTGGCCGGCATCAGCGCCGTCATCGATCCCGGGGGCGGACCTCGGTGGAGCGGCGGGCTGCTGTTGCACCATCGATCGGCCAAGGACTTCAGCGTGTTCCTCCTGCAGCCGAACGGCCAGTGGAAGGTCGATCAACGCAGCGATGGCCGCTGGCGACGCCTGACCGCGGGCTCGGTCACCCTCGACAACTCGAAGCCCATTGCGATCTCGGCCACACGAACAGACGACCAGCTCACCATCCGGATCGCCGGCGACGAGACCGCCACGCTCCCCCTGCCGGCCACCCCCATGGGCCTGGCGCTGGACAACTGTCGCCTCAGGTTCTCCGACGTCCGCACCTTCTGATCGTCATGGTCTCGGGCGACGGCAACAGGCGTTGATACTCAACGACCTCCACGACTCCGTCCATCCGAATCGGACGAGATGGTCCATCGCAGCGCGAGACTCACTCGCCCCTCTGATCGCCCCGAACAGTGGGCATGACGACCAACTCTGGATTCTCCACGTGGGAATCCAACAACCGCGACATCTTCGTCTCGATGTTCAGGAACCGGCGATCCGCCGACCGCAGTCGGTGGTGAACGTGCCCCCAAGCCCAACAGTAGAAGGACAAACCCAAGATCCCGCCGATCCAGGCCCCATGCTCCTGGGCTGCCCAAGTGGGACCCAGCATCTCGGCCGCCTCGTTGATCGAACTGATGGTCATGACATAAGCCACCACGACCAACCCCCAGCCGATCCAATTCAGAATTACGAACGCCAAGAACAACCCCTGTCCCTTCGTTCTCGTGTTTGACTTGAGCCGTCCAGTCGCCGACTTCACCTTGCTTCCCCCTTCCAGTGGCCCGGGTCCTCAGGTCGCCGGGGCGGATGAACCACGAATCGGCCGCGTAGCGACGAGGCCGTTTACTTTCCTCTCCAAGACGTACGGCAGCCGCAACAAACCGGATCGTCGAAGAGACTCGGTGGGCTTCGGCGTGCCAGCCTCCTCAGGGAGATGTCGCGACAGAGACCAAGATGACGGAGAATCTGTGCGTCCGCTTCACCGGGGCTACCGGCAAACTCAGCGGCGCCTCTGCGGAGACGGCGATTCGCCGCCGGATTTGGTTTTTCTGTCACTTGGCGCGGTGAGCGGACATTACTTCTTGTTGACTTCCTCGCCGGTCGTCGACACTCGCGAATTATTCGCGCTGAATACGGTCGTTTGTCCGTATCTCGGATCTGCATATTCGTTCAACGAAATTCACGGTTCATGGAGCGTCATAAGTGATTCGATCTCGCCACGCGATACTCTGTTTGAGTTTATGCACCATCGTTTCGTGCTTCGGATGCTCCGAAACCGACACCGTGCCATCCGACCCGACCTGGGACGCCGCCAGGCAGCAAACGATCGCAATCTTCGATGCCCTCTCCGCACAGGAGCAAGCAGGCTTCTTCACCACCTTCCGTTCGAGCGCGGAGGACGCAGCGCGTCAGGCCTTCTCCGGTGACGCCCTCGCCCGCCGACTGCGCCAGATCAGGACGCTGGAGGCCGATCTGCGATCGCGCCAGAAGGGTCGCTGAGGTGCAGTACACACAGGCGGACTACCGATCCTCAGCACGATGGCGTCTCGACTGGTCAGCGCCAGCATCGTAACGGGCGTCGAACAAGCAACACCGACAGCAACGTCCCGACCCTCGACGCCCCAGTCTTCAAAGCGGCTACGGTTTCACCGAAGGCTGATCGCCGGCGACGAGACCGCCACGCTCCCCCTGCCGGCCACCCCCATGGGCCTGGCGCTGGACAACTGTCGCCTCAGGTTCTCCGACGTCCGCACCTTCTGATCGCCGATTGACCATTCGATCCCGGCCCGGGCGGCCTGGGGCCTGAGCTTCCCCCTCCCCAACGATCCGGCCCTCGCCGGGATGTCCTTCGCGACCCAGGCGCTCTACAGCCCAATCCCGACAGCGCTCGGGTTTGCAGTCACCAACGGAGTCCACCTCAGGTTGGGTTACTGCGCGTGGCACGCCACGGGAACGGCTTGTCTGCAGAGAGCTGGAGTCCGTTCTCGAAGTCCACCATGAGGACCGGATATGCGGCTCGTCAGGACCCCCTCAAACGGGTCTACGGACCACTGGAGTGAGAGTCACTTGCCGCGGTTCGCAGCCCCGCCTCAGAGTACGATGACCCGCACCGGCTGTGACAGGCGGGCGCCGGTGATCGAGGTCGGGTCGCCCACGGCGAGCTGCCCCGAGATGCTCGTGGGCGCGGCGAAGGAGACGGGCAGCGTCATGTTGGCGAAGGGCGGGCTTGCGAAGCCGCCCCACAGGAAGGTGAAGAGCGGGTCCGCCAGATCGATGTTGACGAGGTCGCCATCGGGGGTCTGGAAGGCGCCTGCGGAGGCCGAGAGCAAGGGCGCTCCGGCGGTGCCGACGTCCCAGATCGCGCCGGAGTTGCTGCTCTGGAAGTTGACCATGGCCACCTGGCCAACCGCGAGGTTCACCGTCGCCGGGGTGGAGATCGAGCCCACCACGCCGTCCACGATCATGCTCGCCAACGACGTGTTCACCTGGTACTCCACGGTCTTGACGCCGATCTGGATGTTGTCGAGGCCGTAGGTCGCACCCTCGAAGTGCAGCCACACCGCGTTCCACGCGATCGGGTTGGTGGCGTTCCCGGCGGTCTGGTCGAGCCCGAGCGGCACCGCCTGCAGGCCCGGCACCGGCGTGAGCGTCGTGGCTCCGCCCGTGATGTTCTGCATGTCCACGGCACCCAACCCGCTCCCGTTGGCCGCGGTCAGGTCCATGGTGATCCCGATCCGCAGCCAGTCGCCGCCGGAGACCGAGCCGAGGCTCGACAACGGCGCACTCACGGAGGTCCCGTCGGCGGCGATCAGCTGGAGCTGGATGTTCGCGTGGGTCCCGACGCTGAATCGGACCCCGAGCTCGCCGGGCTGGTAGCCACGAATCCTGCCGTCCAGGTCCGTGTCGTAGCCCAGCCCGAACGACCCACCCCAGTAGCCGACCTGCATGTCCGCCTGGAAGTACGCGTTGGTCTCGGTCCCGAGGTACGACGGGAATCCGAAGCTCGCGTCGTTGATCCTTGACGCGTCACAACCGAAACCCGGCCCCACCTCCTGGAACCGCAACGACTTCGTCGCATCGTGCGACAACGTCGCCGTCACTCCGCACCGGTTCGAAGCGTTGAACGTCTCTTCCGACCACCCGTCCTGTGCATCGAGCAGGGTGAACGGATGCACGTCCGACCCGTTCAGGTTGTTGAAGTCGTAGGTGACCAGCTGTGCGGCGGCCGCAGGGGCGAGAACCATGGTGACAATGAGAATTCGAAGCATGGCGTTGATCCAAGGGCAATCGCGACACCGCCACCATGCATGCTACCACCACGCCGCAGCTCGAGGATTCAGCAGCTCCACCGCCCTCGAGCGACCGGCGAGGCTCGAGCACACAACCCACCCGACATCCCCCTGAGGGTCGGAGCGAGCACCGCCGGCCGAATCGGGAAGGTCGCAGAGCCGGCGAGGGACTCCCGCAAATCCTCAAAACACGGCCTGGCGGCGCAGATGCGGATCCTGATCGACCGTAGGATGTCCGGGGTCCTCGTCGTTACGACATTGCCGGCGGCTACGGACCGCGCCTGCCCCGTACCTTCATTAGATCTAGACTCCTCGAGATCGGATTCATGGCTCTCAAATTCATCTGCGCGCGAGGCGCGACCATCCTGATCCTGGCGCTGACCACGACTGTTCAGGCCGTCCGCGCCCAATCCCCGGACAACCCGCTGCTGCAGCGCTGGGACACGCCGTTCGGCGCCCCGCCCTTCGATCGCATCGGCACCAAGGACTTCGAGCCCGCATTCGAAGCGGCGATGCAACGGCACCTCGCCGAGATCGAGGCCATCACCTCGAACGGGAATGCCCCGACCTTCGACAACACGGTCGCGGCGCTCGAGAAGGCCGGGAAGGGTCTGGCGCGGGTGCAACGCACCTTCTTCGCGCTGACCTCGTCCGCGACCAGCGATGATCTGCGCGCGATCCAGAGTCGGATGGCGCCACGACTGGCCGCCCATTCCTCCGCCATCACCCTGAACGCCGCGCTCTTCGCGCGCATCGATGCCCTGTTCGCGAAACGAGCGACGCTGGGTCTGGACGCCGAGCAGTCGCGGGTCATCGAGCTGACGCACGACCGTTTCGTGCGTGCGGGGGCGAAGATCCAGGGCGAGGCTCGCGAACGGTTGGCCGCGATCACGGAGGAGCTCGCCGGGCTCTACACGGCCTTCAGCCAGAACGTGCAGAAGAGCGCGGAGGCCTTCGCCCTGGTGCTGAAGGACGAGGACGACCGCGCCGGCCTGCCCGACTTCGTGCTCAGCGCCGCGGCCCAGGCCGCCGCGGACCGCGGCCTCGAAGGTCACGCCATCACCCTGGCGCGCTCCTCCTTCGAGCCGTTCATGACGTTCAGCACCCGCCGGGATCTGCGCGAGAAGCTGTTCACGGGCTGGACGAACCGCGGCGACAACGACGACCAGTTCGACAACGAGCAGAACATCCGCCGCATCCTGCAGCTGCGCCTCGAGCGCGCCCGCCTGCTCGGGTACGAGGACTTCTCCGCGTTCCGAACGGCCAACACCATGGCCGGGACGTCCCAGGCGGCGAAGAACCTCCTCGACGAGGTCTGGGCCGGAGCACGGGCGAAGGCCAACGCCGAAGCGGACCTGATCACGGAGATGATGCGAGAGGCCGGCGCCGAGCACGAGCTTCGCGCGTGGGACTGGTGGCACTACGCCGAGAAGGCGCGCGCCGCGTCCTACGACCTGGATGAGGACGCGGTGAAGGCTCACCTCTCCCTAGACAACGTGCTTCGCGCGCAGTTCGCGGTGGCCGAGCGGCTGTTCGGTATCAAGTTCTCCGCTCGCGACGACATCCCGACCTACCACCCGGACGTCCGGGTGTGGGAGGTGAAGAACGCCGCGAATGAGCACGTCGGGCTGTTCTACGGCGACTACTTCGCTCGGCCTGGCAAGCGCTCCGGCGCCTGGATGAGCGCGCTCCGCACGCAGCACCGCCTGGGCGACGGTTCCACGCCGCTCATCATGAACAACTGCAACTACAACAAGCCGGCCCCGGGCAAGCCCGCGCTGATCTCCATGCGGGAGGCCGAGGTCGTCTTCCACGAGTTCGGCCACGCGTTGCACGGCCTGCTATCCAACGTGACGTACGCGTCCATCGCCGGGACATCGGTGGACTACGACTTCGTCGAGTTCCCGGCGCAGATCTACGAACACTGGATGCGCCAGCCGCAGGTGATCAAGGAGTTCGCCCTCCATCACGAGACCGGAGAGCCCATGCCCACGGCTCTCATCGACCGTCTGCGGGCAGCGGCCAACGCGCAGGCCGGCTTCGACAACATCGAGTTCATCGCGTCCGCGTTCGTCGACCTGGCCTTCCACCGCATCACCGATCCCAAGGTGCTCGCAAAGCTGGACGTGAACGCGTTCGAGGACGGGGTCCTCTCCCAGGCCCGCATGCCGAAGGCGATCGAGATGCGTCACCGGTCTCCGCACTTCCTGCATTCGTTCGCCGGCGAGCTCTACGCCAGCGGCTACTACACCTACATGTGGGCTGGCGTCCTCGACAACGACGGATTCGCCGCCTTCGAGGAGGCG
This sequence comes from uncultured Isosphaeraceae bacterium, assembly GCA_964507445.1. GTDB lineage: Bacteria > Planctomycetota. The sequence goes on along the minus strand of CAZDQF010000002.1, from coordinate 5,634 downwards.
GGAGACATCTACGACCCGGCCCTCGCCGGAAAGTTGTACGAGCACGTCTACTCGGCCGGAAACAAGCGCCCCGCCATGGAGGCCTACGTCGGGTTCCGCGGGCGCGAGCCGAGCACGGCTCCACTGCTCCGCAACCGCGGCCTGGACTCGAAGAAGAGGGAGTGACACGGCGGCTCGCGCGGTGACCGCCTCGCGGTCGACGGAGACCTGATCGCCTGACGCGATCAGGTCTCGCCCTGGACTCGATCCCGGTCGCCTCCGACTGAAGCCCTACTTCTCGCGACCGTCCGGGAGCGCCTTGCCCTCGCTCTTTCGGTAGGCCTCGAGGCTCCGCTCCGCTGCCATCCCGTAGTAGCCTCCGGCGTACTTCTTGGCCAGCGCCCTCAGCTTGACCGCGAGCGGCTTGAGCTTCCTCTCGTGGCCGATCCGGGCTCGGTTGTCGGCCTGGGTGCGGCGGTGTCGGCCCGAGATCCTCATGTTCTTGTCGAGAGAGCTCTTCAATCGCCGATCGAGCTTCGCGACGTCGTCGAAGATCGCGACGTAGGCCGCGCCCGCGGTCATGGCCTGCCTCACCTCCGGGGTCCGGGACTCGGCCGTCCACTTCTTGTGGGCCTCGTCGAACGCCGGGATCCTCGCGTACTCGCTCTTCGCCTCCTTGATCACCTGGTACTTGGATTGGACGTCTCCGAGCTCCTCGTAAGACGCGATCTTCGCGAACAGCGCCTCCAGGGACGCCTCGATGGGCTTCATCTCCGCTGCCGCCTTGGACGCGTAGGCCGAGTCCGGGTTGGCCTTGCGGAAGGCGTCGAGCAGGCCGAAGTAGACGCCGGACTTCACCCGCTTCTTACGCGCGACGATGCCCTTCAACGTGTCGCCGACGGCCATCTCGCGAACGGCCTTCTCGGTGGCCAGCTCTGTAGCCCAGACCTTCTGCTTGCCGTCGTAAGCGGCGATCCCCTGGAGGTTCTTGCCGTTCTTGGCGAGCTCGTCCCTCAGTTGGCAGTAATCCCCGCTCTCCTTGAGGGAGTCCAACGTCCCGATCGAGTCCTCGATCAGGTACGTGACGTGCTTGTCGAGCTTGCGCGCGAGAGCCACCTGATCCTGACTCTTGCTGCTTCCCTCTACCAGGTATGGCTGAATCGACTTGTTCGCCCGGTTGAGCCTTCCGGCGACGATGGACTTGTAGACGCCCTTGAGCGACGCATCCAGGACATCGAAGTCGACGTTGGGGACGCTCCCGGCGCTGTTCATGATCAGCTTGGCCATGGCCTGGCCCATGGCCTGGCCGACGTTCATGTAGGTCTCGGCATTGCCGCCGTAGTGACCACTGGAGCTCCCGCCCCGGCTGAGGGGATGGGAGTAGACGGACGCGACCTTGCCCTTGTGGGACTTGTACTTGCCCAGCGCGCCGTCAATGTTGAGCGTGCCCTCGAGGATCTTGCCCTGGGGGCCACCCGCACCCTTCCGGGTCTGACCGAGGGTGGCGCAGACGAACTTCGCGTTCGGGGCCTTGAAGTCCTTCCGCAGCGACTCGATGAGGCACAGCAGGTTCTTCTCGTAGTCCTCCGCGTGCTGAGCGTTGCGGAAGTCCTTGTCACCCTGCCACCAGAAGAAGCCCGCCACCTCGTACCGCCGCGCTCCGGGGTAGTGCTGGCCGAGGTTGGCGAGGACCTGCTTCGCGGCCGTGACGTCACCGTCGTACTGCACGCCGGCGTACCAGGGTCCGGAGCGCGGTTTCCTCGATGGCCCCGGGTCTCCCTGATATCCCTCGGCGCTCGGCGGCAGCAGGTCGTACCCGAGGCTCCGGTTGCCGATGCAGGACTTGAGGATCAGGACCGGCGCCTTGGTGACGTGGCCCACGTAGTGACCGATTCCCATCTCGGGTCCGATGTTCCCTTTGATGGTCATCCACTCGTTGTTGTAGGTCTTGCTCGGCCCGCTCCCGGAGCACATGACGCGGACGTAGCGCACGTCCTTGCGGACCGTCCAGGCACCGCTCTCGTCGATGAGATACGGGTAGAGGCCCTTGTCCTTGCAGGCGGCCGCCAGCCCCTGCGGCTTGCCGAACCCCAGCATGTTCGACTGCCCCATCAGGATGTAGACCTGGACGGGCTTCTTCATGTCCGCGGCCTTGCCGTCAGGCCTCGGTAGCGGATCAGGAAGCTGCTGCGGGCTGGCAGCGGTCAGCGTCGCCGTCAGGAGGGCGGACAGGATCAGGGTTGAAGTGAACTTATGCATGACGACCTCTCGTACCCACGCCACGACACCGGTCCGGGGAGGTGCGGACCTGGCGACTCGCGCCTGGCCCGATGATCGTACCGTTCGCTCGGCGCGCCCGTCGAGGCGACGACACGCCGGAGTACGACGGACGCCCCGCGCTTCAGCGCGCTACGGGTTCTCCTGGAACTCCAACGCGGCCTTCCTCAGCTGCGCCTCGAGCTCCCGGTAGGCGCTCCGTCCCGCGAGGTTGACCCACTCATGGGGGTCGTTGACATGGTCGTACAGCTCGGCTGACCCGTCCTCGTAGCGGATGTAGCGCATGGTCGCGGTCTGAACCGCAGTGTTCTCGGGACCGTAACTGGAGAACGCAAACCGACGCTCGACCGACGGTTCGCGCAGCATCGGCACGATCGACTCCCCCTCCAGGTGTCCGGGGACCGCGATCCCCGCGAGCTCGCACAGGGTTGGATAGACATCGACCAACGAGATGGGCTGCCTGCTCACGGCCCCCGGCTTCGTCACTCCCGGCGCCACGACGATGAACGGGACGTTCGTGGTGTTCTTCCAGATCGCGGCCTTGGTCCAGTGCCGCTTCTCGCCGAGATGCCAGCCGTGGTCACTGGTCAGGACCACGATCGTCCGGCGCTTGCGTGGGTTGGTCTTCAGCGCCTCGAGGAGCAAGCCGATCTGAGCGTCGACGAAGTTCACGCAGGCGAGGTACGAGCCGACGGTGTACTTCCACTCGGCGATCCCCCCACGTTCGAGGATCAGCTCATGGTTGCTGAACCGGCCCTTGTGGAGGGGCTTGTGCGCGTGCGCCCGTGCCAGCGCCTTGCCGTACTCGGAGAGGTCGTCCCAGTCATCCCCCTCGGGCGGCAGCGCGGGGAGCCGGACCCCGTCCGCGGGGAACCTGTCGAAGTACTGCTTCGGCGCGTTCAGCGGCCGATGAGGTCGATAGAAGCCGACGGTCATGAACAGGGGTTCGGGAGACACCGTGCGCCACTGATCGATCGCCCAGCGCGCCACCTTGTGGTCCCCTGTCTCCTCGTCCTTCATGAGCGCCGCGCCGCCCTCTCCCCACAGGTTGGTCTTCTCGCTCGCGAACCGGACTCCCTTGGGCTGGCGCTGCAACGGCAGGTACGCGTCCAACGCGGCCTTCGGCCTCCGATAGTGAGAGACCTTCCCGCCGCTGACGACGCGGTATCGGTGATCCAGGAAGTGCTGGTGCATCCGGACGACCTCGCCCAGCTCCGCCTTCGAGGTCTTGCCGGACATCTTCTGCGTCAAGAAGAACGACGGTCGCTTGGTGTTGTTGAAGAACGACCCCGTGCTCTTGGGATACAGCCCGGTCAACAGGCTCTGTCGAGACGGTCGGCACTGCGGTGCGTTGCAGTGGGCGTTCCTGAAAAACATCCCCCGTCCGGCCAGCGCGTCCATGTGCGGCGTCACTGTCTGCGGATGCCCGCCCATCACCCCGATCCAGTCGTTCAGATCGTCGACGACGATCAACACGATGTCCGGCCGCCTCTCCCCTCCGTCCGACTGAGCACAGGCACCACCAACGAACACCGTCAGCAGCGCGACCACCGCGAGCCCCGCCACACCCCGTGCCTTCCCACCCACACCGACCTTGCCCTGACGATCCATGGGTGGATCGTAATCGCAGCCCTCCGACAACGTCACCGACGCCCCGCGAGAGGACCGCCCACTGACGCTTCGGGAGACCGTCGCTCCACCACGCTGAATTGAGGTGTTTGAGGTGTGACGGTGAGCCGCCGGATCATTGCGCAAACTCCGGGTCCCCGGATACCATCGAGGCATCACCCACGACGCCCGGTGCGCCGGCTAGTGAGCTCACACCGGCTACTCCACGCTCCTTCGGAGAACCGATCATGAAGCGGCATCGTCTCCAGTCCGTCTTGGCGCTCGCCATCCTCGGCCTCGCAGCGTCCTCGGCCAGCGCGCAAATCACCATCGACAGCACCCTGAACGTCACGATCGCGGTCGGCAATCAGGGCGCGACGGGTCTCGCCATCGTCGCCAACTTCAACGCCAGCGCGTCTGACAAGCTCGTGGTGGTCGTTTCGACCGAGCACGCCTTCGGCACAGGCGCCGGCATGTCGATCAACTCTCTTGAGTACAACGGCCAGCCCATGATCGAAGCGGTGCAGGAGAACACCCTCCCGGGCACGGCGGCGATCTACTATCTCGACAACCCTGGGCCCGCCGGAGAGATCAGGATCTTCCAGGGCAACCAGAACGGGGGGCGGGCCACCGTCTACGCCCTGTCGAACGTCGCCCCCGGTGTGGGCGGTATCGGTCAGTCCACCATCAATTCCGTGGATGTCACCGCGTTGTCGTCCAACTTCCTGGTGATCGCGGGCATCCTGGACGGAGGGCAGGCCGCCAACGGGAACGGTGCTGGTGCACCGACGGCCGTCTTGCCCCTGATGCAGGACCACAGCGGAACGTGGGGGAACTCCTGGGGTGGGCATTGCGCAGGCCATCAGTTCGTCGCCTCACCCGGCACCGCCACCTCGATGTTCAACACCGCCGGACCGAACCTGCTGCGGACCGTCGCAGCAGCCTTCCATGAGTTGACGGGTAGTGGGACCGCCGTCTACCAGCTCAACCAGCCCGAGGCGGACCTTCAGATCAACGGCGTGATCGGCACGACGACGGCGCCCGCGATCGTCAACGTCCCCATCGGCGGCACGGCCATCGCCGTGCTCTCGAGCACCCTGATCGGTAACGCCTGGGATGTCGGCACCACCGTCGGTCCCGTCGTTCCGGCGAGCGGTCTCGGCATCACGCTGCCGGACGGCCAGTTCGTGAACCTCGACATCAGTGACCCGTCGTTCACCACGCTCTTCCCGACGCCCCTGGTCGGTCCCGGGTTCCCCGGCACGATTTCCACGCCTCTCCCCACGGGCGCTGCCACGACGATCTCAGGTCAAATGGCGATCGCCGACCCGACCGTCGCATCCACGCTGCGGGTATCTCAGCCCGTTCGCTTCGTCGTGAATTGACAGCCCTTCGCGGGTTGTCGGCACCCCTCTGTCAGCGCGAGGTGGTCGCTCGCGCCCAGGGGAGCTGCGCCCAGAGATCAGTTCTTCTTCGATGTCATAGCTGCTGCGATAAGTGCGCAACCTGCGACAAAGAAGTAGCCAAACTTCTGGAGCGGGTCGCGATGTGGTGCATGGTCCATACCCTCGACCATCACGTAGACGGCGATAACCACGAACAGCGTCGGACCTGCCAGGATTACGAAGGCGTTCGCCTTGCTGATGAGGGCGGTCGCCTTGCCCAGGAGTTCGTTCATGGGGCATCTGCTAACCAGCCAGAGGTTCTTGTCTCAGTGACCTGCCCCCGCGTTCGGTACCACTGCCTATGTTAGTCCCGCAGCACGGGAGA
>CAZDQF010000001.1:388775-612907 GCA_964507445.1 uncultured Isosphaeraceae bacterium | reverse complement strand
GGCTGGTCGCGCGGAGGTGAGCGGCGGGGCCGCGCACCTTGGGGGCGCCCCGATGACGCGGGAGAGAGCAGCTGAAGATGGGGCGGTCTGGATTACCCGGATCGCCGCAGGAGGAGGGCGAACTCGAAGCAGCGAGCTGCCTCCGCGGTGTCCACGACCTCCAGGGGGAGCCCCTCTTCTTCGCGGAGGTGTTCCGTGAGGTCAAGCAGGTCGCTCAGTCGCCAGCAGTGGTAGTGGATGGGATAACCGGCGCGGTGGAGCAGGTCGGCCCACAGCTCCACCTGGGCGTCGCCTCGCATTCCGTTGACCCATCGGGCCCACTCCCGAAAGTGCTCTCGGTCGCGCGCCTTTCTCGAGTCGCTCTCCGCGTCCTCTTGATGATCCTGGATGAGGTGAGTGAGCGGTGTGTAGGGCCGCGGCAGATCGAAGGTGTTCCGCTTGTCGGGCAGGATGAGGAGCATCATCCCGCCGGGCTTCAGCGTGCGATGCCACTCCTTGAGCGCCTTGATCGGGTCCGGCAGGTGCTCCAGCACGTGGCTCGTGAGGACGAAGTCCAAGGTCTTGTCTTCCAAGACGCCGAGGTCGTCCGCCGGTGCGATGATGTCTGGAGTGACGACCCCGTCACGGTCGTCTGACTCGGGGAACATGCGCGCGGCCTGCTCTGGGGTGAACAGGTCGACGTATCGCACCGTCCCGTTGCGGACCGGGAGTGGATTCCTGTAGGCGCCGATCTCGATGCCCGCCCCGACGATCTGGTCCAGCATCCGTGCCTTGGCGTCGTCGATGTTCACGAGTCCAGATCCGATGAGGAGCGCAGCATGCGCTGGTTGGCGGCGAACGAGATGAGGACGCTGAGCCAGCGGTCATCAAAGCCCCGATCGAGCGCGTCTTCGCAGAGCTCTCGCAATCCGACATGGGCGGGCTGGTGAGGCCGTACGGATGAGTAGCCCGGGACCAGATCCTGAGGTGTCATGATGACTGACTGGCCGTCCTCCAGTCGGACGAGGGTCACCTGGTGGTTGGCCAGGTCCCGGTCGCGAGAGCTCGGCGCCTCATCCAGCTTCAGCCACTGACCCTGGGCATGGAAGGGCCTCCGGCCATCCGGGTGACGTCGACGGAGGCGGCGTGCGATGTGAGCCTGCGCAAACTCGGGGAGATCCTGGTCCGGGTCTCTGCGAGGGGAGTACCCCAGGTCCTGGCTGGCCCGCGCGGAGTCTCCCGGCGGGCCCGACGTGGCGCGCTGAGGCGATCCGGCTCGGAGGGCGTCCGGGAGAGCCCACCCCAGGGCGGCGCAGTGGGGGACCAGCGCCTCAGTGAGGCTCGCCACGGTGGTGGGCCCCAAACCGTTGATCTCGTAGCGGCCGTGGCCCTGATGAACCGCCAGGGCGATGGCCTGGGCCACGTCCAACTCGTGGATGGGATCGAACTGCTGATCCGGACTCAGGCGGGGGGCGTGACCCGACTCCACGGTGTCGGCGTCTTCGAGGACAAGACCGAAGACGCCGGGGTTGCCGTCGCCGTACTCTTCGCCGTACTGGAGCACCACGGTCGAGCAACCCCGAGCTTCGGCGCGGTCTCTCAGCTCGTCCTCGGTGCGGCACGGGGCGGGCCGACGAGATCGGATGATCAGCCGCTCGACATGAGGGTGCTCCGCGGCGGCGATCATCGCCTCAGCGGCGTCAGCGTGCTCTGCCGAACCCAAGGGGCCGAGGACGACGACCTCGGTGGGCGGCAGGTCACCGGGGTCGTGGAACGTCTGCACATGATGACCAGGGGAGTCGGCGGTACCCCGAGGCCACCAGGCGGAGCAAGTGTGTCCGAAGGCGGAGAGCATGTCGTAGAGCCTGTGGTCGCGTTCAGGGCGGGGACTCACCACCAGCACCTCGCGACCGGGGGCGTCCGGAGCCATGGCGCCCCACGCTGCGAATTGTTGTTCCGAGTGTCCGTCCATGCTCACGGTGACACATGATAATCGAGATGACAGTAAGCCTGTCCCTTGCGCCCGCGTCGGTGCTTCAGGGTTCCTCCTCGCTGATGAGGGGGCAGCGTGATAATCTCCGGCGAGCGATTGATTCTTGAAACGACTCGTCAGGAAGGGAGTTCGATGATGCGTCAGATGTCCGCGATCTTGCTGGGGTTGTCCTTGGTGTTTCTGGTTGGGTGTGGAGCCGACGACGAGACGGCCCCGGAGTCGAACGGGAAGGCAGCGGACTGCTGCTCCGAGGCCATGGCGGTGGTGAAGACCCTGCCGCAGTGCTGTCAGGACAACCTGGGCAAAGACCCCGCTGATTGGGGCGGGTGCTGCAAGGAAGGCCTGAACCCTGCGACGGCGGACGAGGATCGCAAGGACTGCTGCAAGCAGACCATGGCGGCCCGTTCGAAGATGAAGGCCTGCTGCGCCGACCACCTCTTCGAAGGCAAGACCGCAGGCTGCTGCGCCGACATGCCCGTAGGCGGAAAGTAGCCTCGCTATCCGCGCCGATGGCGATACGCCTTCGGCGCGGTCATCCGCCGCCCCGCAGTTGACGGAGCGCGGCTGAGAGCCTCTGGCTGTCGGGGTACGCCTCCGTGTATTCCGTCAGCACCTTGGTCGCTTCTGCTCGGGCGTCGGTGCGTTGCAGCTCCTTCACCCAGCGCAGGACGGCGTCTTCCAGCCAGCGCGCTGACGGGTAGGTCCATCGCGGGCCACGGCGCGTTCCGAGATCGTGGCCTTGCCTCAGGAGCCCGACGGCTTCGGGGCTGGGCCCTTCCGCGGCGATGAGCAATCCCAGGTTGCAGTGCGCCTCGGCGTGATCCGGGGCGCGTCGGATGACCTCGGCGTAGGCGCGCTTGGCGTCGTCCATGCGACTTGACTTGGACAACGCGACGCCGAGGCTGTATCGGGCTCCCACGTGATCCGGGTCGGCGAGCAGGGCGGACTCGTATGCGTCGACGGCTCCGTGGACGTCGCCAGTGTCGAGCATGCAGTGTCCCGACTGGACTCTCGCGGCCGCCATGTCGGGGGCCAACCGGGACGCTTCCTTGAGGGCCCTGATGGCGGCTGCCGAGTCGCCGCTCATCCGCAGCGTCACCCCCAATTCCAGGTGAGCCCGCGTCGCGTCGCGCTTGTGGCGAATCGACTCCTTGAACGCTGCTGCCGCTCCCTGGAGGTCGCCCGTGTGTTTGAAGGCCAGCCCCAGGTTGTAGTGTGCTTCCGGGCATTCCGGATCGAGTCGGGTGGCGGTCTGAAGGTGGGCGATCCCGGACTGGGGTTCTCCCATGCGGCAGAGAGTAATGCCCAGGTTGACATACGGCTTGACGAAACGTGGCGCCGCTTCGGTAGCGGCCTCGTACATGGCGCGGGCCTTGATATGGCGGCCGGCCATGGAGTGGCCGAGTCCGAGGTTATACAGAGACTCTGCGTGCGTGGGGTCCAGAGCCAAAGCGGTCTTGTATTCCGCCGCGGCGCCGTCCCGGTCGCCCTTCTTGTCCAGCGCGACGCCGAGGGCGTGGTGGGCTGTGGGGTTGGCGGCGCCTCGCTCGAGCGATTCCCGCAGCGCGGCCTCCGCGTGATCCCACTGCCCCATGTCGGAGTACTGGATGCCCAGGTTCATGTGGACGTGGGGGAGGGTCGGGTCGAGGTCGATGGCGCGTTGATAGGCCGCCACCGCGGCGGGAGGGGCCTCGTATCGGAGCGCGATGCCGACGGACAGCCAGGCCTGTGCGGAGTCCGGCCAGAGGGACGCGATGGCGTCGGCGATGACGCCGGCCTGTTCCCCGCCAGGGCGGAGCCCCAGGGCCATGGCCAGCTGGAAGTAGTAGGCCCGTCGGGCGTGGCGGCTGGTTCCTATCGCTCGGCGCAGGCTCCCGATGGCGCGATCCAGCGCTCGTCGTCCGTCCAGGGTGTGGCGTCCCAGGCGTTTCCTGACCTGCAGCTGGTGAGTCCCCTCGATGAACCAGCGTAGGGCTGTGTCAGGGGAGGATGCCACTGGTGTGGTGGTCTGCGCCTCCTCGTTCCTGCCCAGGGCGATCAGCAGCTCGGTCTTCACGGCGTGGAGGTCGTTGGGGTCGTCCAGGACACTCTCTGCGTCATGGATGACCTGGAGCCCTGTAAGAGGTGCGTCCAGCGACAGGTGTGTGAGGGCCAGACCGGCCATGGCCTCCGCGGCGCCGGGGTCCGCCTCCAGCGCGGTCTGGAAGTGTGCCAGGGCTCTCTCCGGCTGACCGTAGAAGGCGTCGAAGAAACCCCGTTCGAGGGCCCTCTCCATCCGTGAGTCCACCTCCGCCTGGCGTTGGGCCTGGATGTCCGGGAGGCTGGCGATGATGTAGCCTCCCAAGGCTGTCACTACCGGAGCCCCGATCGAGAGGATCGCCGCGACGGCCGCCGCTACGGGGCGCCGGCGTGCCCACTTCACCCCACGTTCCAGGAGGCTGAGGGGGCGGGCGGAGATCGGTCGTGACTCCACCAGGGCGGTCAGGTCCTCGGCCAGATCTTGAGCTGTCTGATACCTCTGGTCGCCCACGGAGGCCATGGCTGTCATGACGACCAGCTCCAGGTCGCGTGAGAAGCTCGGGTCGCGGGCTCGCAGAGGCTCGGCCTCACCAGCCATGATGGCCCGATAGAGCCCATCCCGCGACGACGCCCGAAATGGCCGTGACAGTGTGAGGATCTCGTACAGGGTGACACCGAGAGAGTAGACGTCAGCGCGGGCGTCGAGCGGTTCGCCGGCGATCTGCTCAGGCGACATGTAGGCAGGGGTCCCGAAGACGTCGCCCGCGACGGTGATGGTCGGGAGGTCCTCCGCTTCCTGGCGGGCGACGCCGAAGTCCAGGATCGATGGCTCCCCGTCGTCGTCGACCATGATGTTGGCGGGCTTGATGTCCCTGTGGATGATGCGGGCTTGATGGGCGAAGTGGAGCGCCCGTGCGACCTTCTCGAAGACGCGGAGCGTCTCTCGCAACTCCTCCGGGGACATGTCCCGCGCCGCGACGAACGACGCCGTGCCTTCTCTCGCGCTGGGAGAGGGGTCCTGATCTCGGTCGATGAGGGTCGTCGTCTCGAGCGGGGTCGGATGACCACGGAGGCGCTTCAGTCGTTGGGAGAGGGTCTCGCCTTCGATGTACGCCATGGCGATGTACGGGATGCCGTCCACGATGTCGGCTTCGTGGACGGCGCAGATACCTGGATGCTGAAGCCTGGACGCCACCTCCGCTTCACGTCTGAATCGTCGGACACGCGCACCCTGATCGGGCCCCACCCGAGAGAGGACCTTGAGGGCGACGATCCGCCCCAGCCGCGTGTCCCGAGCTCGGTACACCACCCCCTGGCCACCGCGACCGAGTTCCTCCATGACGACGTAAGGACCCAGGCGCTGATCGTCTCCGATGGCAGCGCTCGCCGATTGGCTGTCCTCCAGAGACAGGTAGAGCCGAGCGATGTCCACCTCGTGCTCGGGCCAGGCAGAGATGTACTCGGACAACTCCCTGGGGGTGCCGGCTCGCACGTCGGCGAGGTAGCGACGCCGGAACTCGCTGATGGTGGGATCCGAGTCTTCCGTGGGGCGGTCCGTGGAGGTCATCGCAGCCGCTCCAGCGCCGCCTTGAATCCGTCGATGTCGGGGAACGCCTCGATGTGGTCGCGCAGGATCTCGCGGGCCTCGTCTCTCTCTCCTTCCCGGGCGAGCTGGCGGACCCAGGTGAGGACGGCGGACTCCATCCAACGGGCCGATGGGTAGGCCCAGCGCGTGCCCCGCTCCTTGCCGAGCTCGTGGCCGCGGCGAAGATGCTCCGCAGCGAGTCGCAGTTCCCCTTGGGTTTGCAGCATCAACCCGAGATTGCACCGGGTCTCGGCGTGTCGAGGGTCGATCTCTATCGCCCGTTCGTACGAAGCCACGGCCGCGGACTTGTCTCCGAGGGCGCCGTGGGAGAGCCCCAGGTCGAAGTGAACGTCGGCGTTTCGTGGGTCCAGCTCGGCGCCGGTCCGGAGGCTGGCCAGGGCCAGTTCATGTAGGCCCTTGGCGGCCAGGGTCTTCCCCAGCACGCTGTGCGACCTCGCCTCGGTCCGGTCGAGCTCGATGGACCGTCTCAGGTGACGAATGGCCTCGTCGTATTCTCTGACACCGAAGAGCGCGTTCCCCAGGTTGCGGTGTGCTGATGCGTGGTCGGGGTCGGAGGCGACGGCGCTCCTCAACGCTTCGACGGCCTCCATGCCCTTTCCCATGACATGGAGCACGGACCCCAGGCTGATGCGCGCCTCTGTCAGATCGGACTGCAGCTCGATGGCCCTTCGGTAGGCGGCGACGGCGTCGTCAAGGCGCCCCTGTTGTTTGAGGATGAGACCCCGGGTGTGGTGGACGGGAGCGCGGCGGGGCTCGATCTCGAGCGCCCGGTCGGCTGCGGCGAGGGCCGCGTCCAGCCGCTTCAGTGCTCGGAGCACCACCGCCAGGTTCGCCCATGCGTAGGAGTCTCGCTCGTCCTTGCGCAGCGCTCCCCGATAGCTCTCCACGGCTTCTTCCAGCTTGCCCTGGCGATGAAGGACGTTGCCGAGGTTGTTATCCACCATGAAGATGGTCGGTCGCAGCCGCAGTGCTTCCCGATAGCAGCGGACCGCTGTCTCGGTGTCGGTGTAGGCGCTGGCGAATCCGGCCCAGAGGTGGGCGGACGATGAGTCCGGCCAGAGAGTGAGGAGCATGTCGACGATCACGTCCGGGCGCGCTCGCGGCCCCTGGTGTCCGGTCGCGTGGGCCAACTGGAACCAATACGCTCGCCGCGCGTGGGGGCTCGCGGCCACGGCTCGGGACAGGAAGTCGTTCGCTTCGCGAAAAGCCACGCGACCGCTCGGTGTGTGTTCACCCAGCCGCTCACCCTTGGCGAGAGTGCGGCATCCTTCGATGAACCAGAGCAGCGGCCCTCGAGGGGCCGGCGCCCGAGCCGCGGTCTCCTTGGCGTCCTTGGCCCGGCCAAGGTCATGCAGCGCGTCAGACTTGACGCTGAGGAGGCTGTCAGGATCCCGGAGGTAGCTCTCCGCGTCTTGGATCACCTTCAGGGCGTCCTCGGGCCTCTGGACTTTGAGATGGGCGAGGGCGGCCCCGGCCAGCGCCTCGACGGAGGTCGGGTCCTCTCTCGTGGCGTGGACAAACCACCTCAGCGCTTCATCCGCCGAGCCGTGGTGCAACTGGAAGAAGCCTCGCTCGAGGGCCTCCTCGACCCGGGCCCTGATTCGTTCCTGGTGTTGTGCCTCGATGCTGGGGCGGTTGGCGATGATGAAGCCGCCGAGGCCAGCCACGAGGGGGAGACCGATGATGATCGCGGCGGTGACGGCCGCGGCGGCGGGTCTTCGACTCGCCCAGCGAACAAGGCGGCCGACGGGGCCGATGGCTCGGGCGGAGACCGGACGAGACTCGCGTATCGCCGCCAGCTCGTCGGCGAATACCGCGGCGGTCTGATATCGCTGAGCGCGTCCTTTGGCCAACGCCGTCTCGAGCACGACCTTCAGGTCCTTGCTGATGGCCTGGTTGAGTGCTCGTGGATCTGGCGGCTCTTGGGTGAGGACTGCGCGATAGAGGGCCTCCCGCGTCGGTGCGTCGAAGGGCCTCCTCAAGGTCAGGCACTCGTACAGCGTCACCCCCAGGGAGTAGATGTCGGTTCGAGGGTCGAGTCGTATGTGATGTGCCGCGATCTGTTCGGGTGACATGTATGCGGGTGTCCCGAACATGTCCCCGGGCTGAGTGAGGGTGGGCAACTCATCGCCTTCATGGCGAGCCAGTCCGAAGTCGAGGATGACCACTTCTCCGTCGTCCGCCGTCATGATGTTGCCGGGCTTGATGTCGCGGTGGGTGACACCCGCTTCGTGGGCTGCGTGGAGAGCCCGCGCTGCCAGCTCCACTCGACGAAGAAGGTCGTGGACCTGGTTCCTGGTGATGACCGGGAGCGCGGGTTCTTCGGCGCCGGCCGGTTGCGGATGTGGGTCGTCTTCCAGGTTGCTCCACCCGTCCCACCCGTCGTCCGCGCCTCGAAGCTCGGCGAGCTCCTGGGCGAGGGATTTTCCGCTCACGAGCTGCATGGCGATGTACGGAGTGTCTCTCTCGAGGCCGACGTCGTGCACCTGGCAAATGCCCCTGTGCCTCAACTTCGCCGCGACGGTGGCCTCTCTGCGAAAGCGGACCAGTTGGTCTTCCGCCCCGGGCGGGAGACCGGGGAGGACCTTGAGGGCGACGACGCGGCCGAGCCGGACGTCGCGAGCGCGGTAGACCACACCTTGTCCGCCCCGGCCCACTTCCTCTTCCAGCAGATATGGACCCAGGGTGTCGCCAACGACGGGCTCCCGATGGGGCCCCGGGGACGGCCGCTCCGTACCGGCGAGGGTCCTGAGATATTCCGTCGCCACGTCTTTCTGGCGATCGGGCCAGAGAGACAGGTAGAAGCGCAGCCCGCGGTCGTGTCCGGCGGATCGGTCGTCTTTCCAGCGCTCGCGGAAGGACCGAGAGAACGAATCTTCCGAAGAGGATGTGTCTTGCACGGCTTGTGGCCCCCGTGGCTTCAAGAGTCTATGCGGAATCGGTCGCCGGATCTCGGCCCAGCCGCGACCTGCGGTCGCTGTTCCACGTTTCGAACTCGTCGTTGAGCCCGTGGGGACAGCGGTTTCGGGCGATTCGGGTCCCGGAACCAGGAATCTCCTAGATCCAGCAGTAACCGTCGGCAACTAAGCAGTGGGAAGGAGTGTGAGCGGGCCAGCGCCGCCGGATCACGCGCCGACCTCCGTCGTGAGACCGGAAGGGCCGACCCCATGGATGAGCCACTCCTAGAAACAGCCGAGGCGCCACGGTTCAGGCTCAAGATCGAAGGCCGCTTGCGAGCGTTGCAGCGGTCGAGAGGGAGCCTGCCGCCTCTTGGGGAGGTCGTCGCTCTGTTCGGTGATGACGCTCAGGTCCTGGTCGCGCAGGTGTGGCTCGGCTTGAAGTTGGGCTATTCGCGCGGGGTCGGAAGTCGAATCGGTCCCTATGAACTGCAAGAGGAGTTGGGCAGCGGCGGGCAGGGGGTGGTCTACCGCGCCCGCGACTTGCGATTGGGGCGCACGGTTGCGCTCAAGACGCTGAGGGGGCTGGGGTCCGGCGCGAACAACTTCATGCTCCGCTTCCGGCGGGAAGCCCAGGCGGCCTCCAAGTCGGACCATCCTGGAGTTTGCGCGATCTACGGGGCGGATGTGGAAGACGGTGTGGCGTACATCGCCATGCGCTTCGTGGAGGGAGAGACCCTCGCCCGTCGGCTCAGCACATCCCAGGCGGAGTCTGTGTCCGGGACGCCTACGACCATCGTTCGCGCCATGGAGATGGACCCGAGGGAGGTGTCAGCTGATCCTCCGGCCGACCCGGTCCCGACCCCCAGTGGACCTGACGGTTGGCTGGAGTTGACGCAGGCCCTGGCGGTGGTGGAGAAGGCGGCCCGGGCCATCCACGCGGTCCACGAGTCCGGCGTCATACATCGGGACGTCAAGCCCGGCAACATCATGATCACCCCCAAGGGGGAGGTGGTGATAATGGACTTCGGCCTGGCGCGGGAAGAGGAGTCGGGGACCGACGGCCTGACACGGACTGGAGACATCTGCGGCACGCCCGCCTACATGTCTCCGGAACAACTCTGCCGCGTGCGGACGCACCTTGATCGACGTACCGATGTCTGGTCCCTCGGAGTCGTGCTGTACGAGTGCATCACCCTCCATCGTCCCTTCAGGGCGACATCAAGGGAGGGGTTGTACCGGCAGATCCTCGAGGTCGAACCTCTGGACCCGAGGCGGATCAACAGCGCCTTGCCCTCGGACCTGGCGACCGTGGTGCTGACGGCGTTGGAGAAGGACAGAGATCGGCGCTACCAGACCGCGGAAGATGTGGCGGATGAGCTGTTACGGATCATCCGGCGAGAGCCCATCGTCGCGAAGCCCGTGCCGAGATGGACGCGGTTTGTCCGCTGGGTGCAGCGCAACCGCCGGTTGTCCCTGGCGATTGCCTGTGCAGTCAGCTTGCTGATCGTGGGGTCCGTTGTCTCCATCGTCCTCTCGATCACGGCGCAGGCCAACGCCGCGCGAGCGGAGCGCGCGCTGACGGACTGGGAGCGGCTCGCTGACTTGCAGGGGCTCTCGTCGCTCAATGATCAGGCCAACGGCTCGCTGTGGCCCGCTCGTCCGGAGAACGCGGAACGTATGGCGACGTGGTTGAGCGCGGCGGCGGATCTGGTCGATCGAGGACCACAGCATCGCGTGGCGCTGAATACGCTACGGACTCGCGCCCTGGCACTCGAGGGGGCGGTGGATGCAGAGGGGCACAGGAGTTGGGCTTTCGCCGATCCGAGAGATCAGATCAGGCACGATGGCCTCATGGAGTTGGTCTCTGCGATCGAGCGTCTTGGCGACGAACACGAGGTCGGCGGCGCGACCGTGGCGTCCATGAAGAGCCGGTTGAGGCTCGCTCAGTCCATCGAAGACGAGAGCATCGGGGAGCACGCGGCGGCCTGGCGACAGGTTCGTGAGCGGGTCGGGTCGAACCTCGTCTACGGGGGGTTGCTCCTCGAGCCGCAGCTCGGGCTGGTGCCTCTTGGGCCGGACCCGGCGTCGGGTCTGGAGGAGTTCGGGAACCCGCAGACGGGCACAATTCCCGTGCGCGACAAGGAGACGGGGCAACTCGGCGTTGGCGAACACACCGGGTTGGTGTTCGTCCTCATTCCCGGCGGTCGGTTCGCTCTCGGCGCGCAGAAAGATGATCCGGCGGGGCCAAACTATGACCCACAGGCGATGGACCGGGAGGGCCCAGTCCACAGCGTGAGCCTCGAACCGTTCTTCTTGTCCAAGTACGAAATGACCCAGGGGCAATGGGGGGGCTTCGCGGGAGCCCGTCCGCGCTCGCCCAGCTACTACATGCCCGGAGAGATGGGCGTCACCAAGCGCAACCCCGTGGAGCAGATCAGTTGGGAGGAGGCTACGGAGTGTATGCGGCGACTCCACATGCAGCTGCCCACGGAAGCGCAGTGGGAATACGCTTGTCGGGCGGGGACGAGCACGCCTTGGTGGACCGGCGCGGAGCGGAGCTCTCTGCGCGGCGCCGTGAACCTCGCAGATCGATCCGCCGGTCGATCCGGCGCCGCTTGGGAGGACATCAAGGATTGGCCAGACTTGGACGACGGGTTCGTCGCCCACGCGCCGGTCGGTCTGTATCAAGCCAACGCATTCGGGTTGCACGACACCCACGGCAACGTGTGGGAGTGGTGTCGAGATTGGCTGGCTCCCTACGCTGCGTCCGAGGTGAGCGACGGAGACGGACTGCGTCACAACTCGGCGGGGATGGACCGCGTCTTCCGAGGCGGGTGTTTCTTTATGGCCGCCCGGTACGCTCGATCCGCTGATCGCGGATCCGGTTCTCCGACCTACCGAAACGGAGACCTGGGGTTGCGGCCTGTCCGGATCCTGTCTCACGAGTGAGACCCCGTGACGACACCGAGGGTCCGAGAAACTCCCGGACGATCTCCGTTAACCGGGCAACAAGAGGGTGACGCTGCGCCCCTGCCCACGAACGGACCAGGGGCGCTTGATCAAGGAGCGACACCCACCCATGAGCCGTTCACCAGATTCGATCCCCAACAAAGACGTTCAGCAGCTATTGTCGCCGGTCATCGCGGGCGCCCGCGGCTACGACCTTGAGGGAGAGGTCCTGATCCTCTTCGAGCAGCTGGGAGGCATCGTGGCCAGGATCTGTCGCTCTCGCCTGGGTCGTGCGTTAGCTGAGCAGGCGGCCCGTGCGTGCTGGGTAGAGATCCTGAGGCTTTGGCCTACGTATAGGGATGCCTCCGGCAGGTTGGAGGAGTGGCTCTCCGCTGTGGTCGACCGGGTCTGCGCACGGTTCGCGATCGGGCCGTCTCTCGGGGACGGCGCGGAAGCGGATCGCGCCAACAGTGATTCCGCTGTGGAGACAGCCGCCGGATTCAGACGCGTCAGCAGGGTGCGCGTCAGGGCGATTGAGCGGCTGCTGGGCCACGCTGAAACCTGACTCGCGCGATCCCCGCTACTGCAGCACGAATGACGCGGCGGCGGTCAGCCCGTTGCAGAGCAGCGAGAGCGCGCACGCCCGCCCCCAACTCAATCTGGTCAGCGCGCGGTAGCCCACCGCCTCAAGACCGACGACGAGGGCCTCCGTCGTGAACCAGGAGAGATGCTCCTGCTGCACCATGTAGGTGGCCATGGGGTGAGTCAGCAGGTTGAGGATGACCAGGTCCCGGGCCACGATCTTGCGGCGTCCGGGGCTGACGGACATGGCCAGCCCGAGCTCCAGGAGGATGGTGGTCGCGAGCAGGGCCAGGTAGGTCAGGATCGGGTTCATGTCGCGCCGGCAGTGCGTCTGCCGAGGGTCGGTGTCAGGGCCAGGAGAAGCAGCGGGATCTCGATCCAGGCGTGCACGGCGGCGAACACCCCGTAGGCGCCCCGTGCGTCACGGAACGAGAGGGCGAAACCGACCAGGGTGATGGCGCCGATGGCCATGAGCGCCCTGGGGAAGCGTCGGCCCGTCGGCCAGGTCAAGGTGGTCTCCGCGCCGTCGGTCTCGTCCAGGAGCCGCGGTAGTACGTGGATGACCACCGCGTAGTGGAGCACCTGAAGGTAGACGGCCGTGGTGAACAGGCGGTCGGCGATGGGTGCTCCGGCCCAGGCGGCAGGCACAAAGGCGCCGAGATGATCGTTCATGCCGCCGGCGGACAGGAGCGATAACTCGGTCCACGTCCAGCCGGCTCTGGCCAGGAGTGTCTGGGGGAGTCCCGCGAGCAGGACTGCCGGGACCAGGCCGAACACCAGTGCGCACAACCCCAGGGCCCGCTGGCGTTGGTGTCCTCGGAGGCGCTCCGCCAGGAACCCCACAGGGGTGAGGTTGTGAAGCACCGCCAGAAGGACGAGGGTCGTGGCCGGGGCGCTGATGCACCCGAGACCGGTCGCGGCCAGGACCAGCGCTCCGAGCGCAAGGGGGACGGGCCCCGAACGAGCAAGGGACGGTAGGGTGATGACACAGAGTCCGACCAGTACCAGCAGTTCCAGGGGAGCCCGTTCGGCCCCGGGGAGGCCGCAGAGTCCCGCTAGTCGGGTGATGACTAGCAAGGCCAGCAGCGCCGCGAGGCCACCGAGGAGCGGCCGCGTGAGTCGGGCGCGGAATCGCATGTCCACGTACCGCAGCTCCGCGATCACGTGAGGGAGGCCGAATGCGGCCAGGCTCACCGTGTAGATGAACAGAGGAACCGCCGCGGTGGCGAAGGCCGTGACAGCGGCCGCGACGGCGATGGGGATCAGGAGCCCGCGGCGCATGGGGCTACTTGCGGTCGGCGCCCCGGCGGTTATTCGTGAAGACCAACCCGAGGACGCCCAACATGCCGACGAAGCCGAGGAGGGCGTTGTAGCCGATGGCGATCCGCTTGCGGTCCTTCTCGGAGAGCTCCTTCCCCTTGGCGTCGAACGAGCGGGTGACCGCCTTGAGGGTCAGGTCATCCTTGTTGACGGCGGTGAGGGCGTAGCGGATCTCCTTGCGATGCGCGGGTTCGTTGTCGCGTACCCGTGTGAGCTTCGCCAGCTCCTCTGACGCGGGATATTGGGGCAGTACCTTGGGCTGCGATTGCCAGTGTCGCCTGCGTCCTCCAGGGCGGATGGAGCGTTTGGCTGCCGCCTGAGCCGCTGCCACCGCCTTCGCCTTCTCGCTCAGGGGCACGGCGTAGACCCGGGTGGACGCCCGACCGACGAAGAGCTCGGTTTGTTTCGTGATCTCGATGAGCTTGAGCCCTTGCATCGCGAAGACGAAGTGGGTCTTGGTGAAGCTCCCGGGATCGACCCACATCTGCTGCTTCAGCAGGCGCGTATTCAGGAAGATGACGTCCGGGGCTGGGGTGGGGGCGGCGGCCCCTCCGGCGAAGCTGACAACCGTGGTCAGCACGAGGCAGCGAGTCAGGGTCTTCATGGTGTGTTCCTCCGGCGCTTGGGCCGCTATCTTGACGTCCGGCATCGAAGACAGTTCAGAGTATCTTAGAGCACGGGAGCTGAGGCACCCGGAAACGGGCCTCCAGGGGTCGGGGTCGGCCTCGCCGTGCTCTCGCGGTCCCCGTCGAACGGGGGAGACCCTGGTCGGACACTGAAAATTGACCGTTCGCTGGGAGACACACGCGTCATGCGAAAAATTCGAAATCCGGGCCCGTTCCTGGTGCTGACAGCCCTGGCTCTCTGGGCCGGCCTGCCCGGGCCCAACCGGGCTCAAGCGCCTCGCACCGCCGCGGACAAGCCAGCGGAGGGGCTGGTCCGACCGTTCTTGGGGGCCCCCTCGTTCCACATGACCCAGGTGTTCAAGGGGGAGCGCTTCCCCAACGTGGTGGTGGCGGTGGATGGCACGGTGGTCGTCACCTGGGGCAGCGGCAGCGTCCGGGCCCGGCGCAGCGAGGACGGCGGGAAGACGTGGGGGCCTGTGATCACGATCGCCAAACCCGGGTTCCACGGGGGCGGGACCACGGTGGACGAGACCACGGGCCATCTCCTCGCTTTCGTGGAGAAACACCACCCCCCGGCGCCCCTGTCCATTTACCGCAGCGAAGACCATGGCAAGACATGGGCGCTGCAAGACGGCACCACGGTGGAGGCGGACAGTCGTGGCCATTTACCGTCCATGCACATGAACGACCATGGGATCACCCTGCGCCACGGGGAGCACAAGGGGCGCTTGCTCCGGCCCGCGCGCTACTACGGCAAGAAGAACGATCGCTCCGAGTGGCCGCAGCATTACACCAACGCCGTCTACAGCGATGACGGGGGGCGCACCTGGCGTACCAGCGATCCGTTTCCGGAGAACGGCACCGGGGAGGCCACCGTGGCGGAGCTGTCCGACGGCCGCATCTACTACAACTCCCGGGTGCATTGGCAGGAGCGCCCCAAGAACACGCGCCGCCGCTGCGCGTTCAGCGACGATGGTGGGCAGACCTGGCGAGACTTCAGGGTGGTCGAGGTGCTGCCGGACGGTCACCAGCATCGCTCCTACGGTTGCATGGGGGGGCTGACTCGGCTGTCCGTGGCGGGGCGGGACATCCTCGTGTTCAGCAACCTGGACACGGACAAGGCGAGGCGGGAGCGTCCTACGGTCTGGGTGAGCTTCGATGGCGGGGTAACCTGGCCCATGAAGCGTCTGGTGTTCGACGGCCCCGGTGCCTACTCGTCCTTGACCTCCGGGCGGCCTGGAACGCCCAGCGAAGGGTCCATCTACCTTCACTTCGAGGGAGGTCCCGGCGGCGGCTCCCAGGTGGCCCGATTCAATCTGTCCTGGCTACTCGCCGGGGTCGCTACGGGTGACGGCGAGGTCCCGGAATGGGTGCGGCGATGAGCGGCGTTGGCGCTTGGGCCGTCAGGTGTGTCCTGGCGACGCTGCTGGCTGCTCAGGTCTCGACCTTGCCTGGTCAGGACCGGGCGCACCCGGTTCCCGAAGACCCGCAGTGGCTGACCTACGACGGGGGGAAGGGACCCGGCGAGGGCAAGCATGTGGTCTTCATCGCCGCAGACCAGGAGTATCGCAGCGAGCAGTGCATGCCCATGCTGGCGCGACTCTTTGCCCGACGCCACGGCTTCCAATGCACCGTGCTGTTCCTGGTTAACGACAAGGGAGAGTCGGACCCGACGCTGCCGATCCGCTGGCAGAAGGAAGGCAAGGGGATCGTCCACCGGGTCCCCGGGCTGCAGCACCTCAAGAGCGCTGATCTGGTGGTGTTGTTCAGCCGCCTCATCACCTTGAGCGACGAGCAGGTGAAGCACGTCATCGACTACCTGGAGTCCGGTCGCCCCATCATGGGTATCCGCACCGCCAACCACGGCTTGCTGGAGAACTTCCCTTACAAGAAGGACGGTCGGCGGGTCCGGCTCGGCGACGACGTCTTCGGGGGCGCCTTCCGTTCCCATCACGGCAACTGGCATCGTGACTCCACCCGCGGGATCGTGGTTGAGGAGAACCGAGATCATCCCGTGCTCAGCGGCGTCAGCGATGTCTGGGGTCCGTCTGATGTCTATCAGTGCTGGGGCAAGGGAAAGACCCTGGGGGAGGACTGCACCGCCCTGCTTCTGGGACAACCGCTCCTTGGTCGTTCGCCCACCGATGGCCCTAACGAGAAGAAGGTCCCACTTCCCGTGGCCTGGACGAAGGCATGGACCGGGTCCAGCGGCAAGACCGCTCGAGTCTTCCATGTGACCATGGGGAGCGCTCGCGACTATCAGAGCGAAGGCCTGAGACGGCTGACCCTGAACGCTGCCCTGTGGTGCCTGGGTCGTCAGGATCGTATTCGCTCTGATCTGGACTGTGACTACGTGGGGTCCTACAAGCCTCTGGAGAGCGGGTTCAACTACGAGCGCCTGGGAGTGCGTCCGAGGAAGCCGTCCGACTACCGCTGAGGGCCTCCTACGCGAGGATCTGGTGCATGACGTCGCCGTGTACGTCGGTCAAGCGCAGGTCGCGTCCGCCGTGTCGGAACGTCAGGTCCTTGTGGCGAATGCCCAGCTGGTGCAGCACCGTCGCCCAGAGGTCGTACACCGTGCGGGGGCTCTCGACGGCGTGGTACCCGTACACGTCCGTGGCGCCGTGGACGGTCCCGCCCTTGATCCCACCCCCGGCGAGCCACACCGAGAAGCCGAACGGGTTGTGGTCCCGTCCGTTGCTGCCCTGGGCGAAGGGCGTGCGACCGAACTCGCCCGCCCAGACCACCAGGGTCTGATCCAGGAGTCCTTGACGCTTCAGGTCCGTGAGTAGTCCGGCGATGGGTCGATCCACCTGATGAGCCATCAGGCCGTGGCCGCGCTTGAGGTCGCTGTGGTGGTCCCAGGGATTGGCCACGTTGCCACCTCCCAGGTTGGCTGACAGCACGGTCAACTCGACGAACCGGACGCCGCGCTCCACCAGGCGGCGGGCCAGCAGGCACTGGCGTGCGTAGCCGGCGGCGAGTCGGTCCTGGTCGTCCAACCCGTACAGCTGTTTCGTGGCGGTGGATTCTCCGCTGATGTCCGTCAGCTCCGGCACCGCGGACTGCATCCGATAGGCCATCTCATAATTGCGGATGGCGGACTCCACGTGCGGGTCTCCCTCTACCCGGGCGGCGAAGCCCTGGTCCAGCTTGTTGATGAGGTCCAGGCGCATGCGCTGGAGGGCGCCGGCTTCGCGGGGGCGGATGTTGCGCACCGCTTCTTTCTGGTCGGCGCGGATGATGGAGGCCTGATGCCGGGCCGGCAGGAAGCCGTTGCTGAACAGCCCCACGCCGCCGTGAGGGACGCCGGAGTTGCCGCTGCGCAGGACCACGAAGGCCGGGAGGTCCTGGGATTCGCTGCCGAGCCCGTAGGCGGCCCACGCGCCGGCGCTGGGGTGGCCGAGGAAGGGGAACCCGGTGTGCATGAAGTAGTTGCCCTGGGCGTGTTCGCTGAAGGACGCGGTCATGGACCGGACCACGGCCAGGTCGTCGGCGCAGCCGCCGATGTGGGGGAACAGGTCGCTGACTTCGAGCCCGCTCTCGCCGTAGCGGCGGAAGCGCCAGTGGGCCGGCTGGATCTTGCCGTTCTGGTTGAACTGGGTCCGGGCCACGGGCATGGGCATGGCCTGTCCGGCTTCCGCCTGGAGCCGTGGCTTGGGGTCGAAGGAGTCGACGTGGGACACGCCGCCGGACATGTAGCAGAAGATGACGCTCTTCGCCTTCGGAGGGTGGTGAGGGTCGGTGGGGCGTCCGGTCTCGGCCGCCAGGGTCTGCTGCAACATCCCGGAGAGGGCCAGGAGGCCGAAGCCGTTGGAGCAACGACCCAGCATGGCGCGACGGGAGATGGGGCTGGGATCGGGACGTGTCATCGGATGTAGATGAACTCCTTCATGCTCAGGAGGCACTGGGCCAGGTCCTTCCAGGCGCGGCGTCGATCCACCCGAAACTCCTTGGGGAGGGACATGGCGGCGCGGCGGGAGGCGGCGTCCCGGGCGCGGGCCTCCAGGGCTGTGAGCTGGGCTCGCTGTTCCGCCGACATGGCCGCCAGCAGCTGCTCTCGCGAGACGAACGGTCCGCCGTGGGCGCTGGCGCGCACCTCGTCCTCGCTGAGGGCGCGGTCGTGAAGGCGCGCCCTGTGTATCCGGCCCCGCAGTCGGCGGCCGTCGCTCGCGGGGGAGTGGCGCAGTCCGAACACCACCACGGAATCGTCAGCGTTGAACGTCAGGGGTCCGTCCGAGCGGTAGGACGTGCCGTAGGGCCGCCCGTCACGGTAGGCGCGGATCGTGCCGTCCTCGTCGTACGCGATGGCCATGTGCACCGGGCGTTCGTTGGCCGTGCGTTCCGGGGAGCCGCGCAGCGGTCGGGTGCGTTGGAAGTGGTTGCTGCCCGCCAGCCAGTGACCGCTCTCCTGCTCACCGAAGACGATGGAGTCGAACAGACCGCCGCCCACGGATTCGACGCTCATGGCGCCTCCTCCTCGCTGGCCCAAGTCCGAGAGGGTCACCAGGACTTCGAGGGTCTTGGCGCGCAAGGGGCGGGGCAGGCGTCCGGTGATGACATGACCGCGCCCGTCCAGCAGGAGGGCTCCGTCCACCAATCGTGCCGTGCCGCGGGCCTCCCCGTGGAGGTCCCCCATGCTGTCCCGGAGGTCCTGGTCGAACTCCCAGCTGGCCATGGGGGTGGGCCCCGGGGGCCGCTCGTCGTCGGAGGCCCGCTGGGCCGCCAGGAGGCGGTCCCGTACCGGCGCGCTCAGGGCCTCGGCCTCGGCGCGGGCGTCCTGGGCCTCCCGTTCCAGGCGTCGGGCGGCGTCGCTGAGTCGGGTCGCCCCTCGCAGGAGTGCCTCGATGAAGGCGACGGCCTCGGCCTCCTCCTGGTCGGACGCCGGACGGCCGAAGGCCATGAGGAACATACGGTCGATTTTCTCCCCGTCGGTCTCCAGCTCCTGGTCCTCGAGGATGGTGGCGGCCCACTCCTCTGCTTGTGCCGCCACGAACGGATCGTTGAGCATGGTCAGGGACTGGGCCGGCACGTTGGTGGCGTCCCTGCGCCCGCGGGTGGTGTGGGGTTCGGGGGCGTCGAAGACGCTCAGGAACGGGTCCAGGTTGTTCCTCTTGACCCGTACGTAGACGCTACGGCGGGGGGCGTCGCCCGCGACCGGGGGTCCCTCCATGTCCAGGTCGAGGCGTCCTGCCACCTGAAGGAGCGCGTCGCGAATGGGCTCCGCTTCCAGGCGACGAAGGGGGAAGTGGGAGAGCAGCCTGTTCTCCGGGTCCCGGGTCGCCGCGTCGGAGGGCGCGCCGCCGCCGGCCTGGAAGGTCTGCGAGAGGACGACGTCTCGGATCACCGTCTTGAGGGACCACCCCGCCCGTACGAAACGATGGGCGAGCCAGTCGAGGAGGGCCGGGTGGCTGGGGGGCTCTCCCAGTCGTCCGAAGTTGTCCGGCGTGGCGACGAGTCCGGTCCCGAACAGGTGAGCCCAGACCCGGTTGACGGCGACCCGGGGGGGCAGGGGGTTGTCCTCACGGACGAAGTCGGAGGCCAGACGTCGGCGGCCGTTTTCCATCGGCGCGTAAGGGCTCGGATCGATGCACTCCAGGAAGCGGCGAGGGATCAACTGGCCCGGTTGTTTGTGGTCGCCCTGGACGAACAGGGGGTGGTCTCTCGCCGGGGGGTCCAGCTGCCCGGGGGTGCGACGAGGTGCGGGGATCTCTGCCTCCAGCCGTCGATGCTCTCGCACCACCTGCCCGAGCTGCGGCAGTTGTTGCAGGGTGATGGGCAGCAGCCCCATACGGACGAAGGCGCCGAGGAAGCGGGCCTCTGAGTCGCTCAGGGTGCCCTCGCCCCAGCGGCGGATGCACGACGCGAGGGCCTCGGCGTAACGGTCGGCGAGGGCTGACAGGGAGGCCGGGGGCGCGGTCCCGCCGACCTTGAACAGCGGGTCCGTGAACTCCGCCACCTCGTCTCGCGGGGACGCGTCTCGGTCGTCGGCGTCGACGAACACCACCTCGGAGATGCCGAACCAGGAGCGCGTGGCTCCGGGGTTCACCTCCACGGCCTGATCCGCAGCGGTGGAGATCTCCACGTAGCCGTGGTCCCCCTTCCAGTAGGTGGGGTTCCACCGCACCCATCGCTCCCGACCGTCGTTCATGGTGTGGATGGGGTAGACGGTCCCGCCTCTGGGATATCCGTGGACAACGTAGCGGGCCTTCGAGCCTCCGTCTCCGGAGACACGGACGAAGATGGCGTCCATGTCGAAGGGGAACCGCGGCGAGGAGAGGACGCCGTTGTGCTTGTCCGTGAGCAGGTGGGAGTAGACCCCGGCGGGGAGGATGTCGCTGACGATCTCCTCGCCCTCCGAGCGCACGTGGAAGGCGCCCGCCGCCGACGGGCCATCCGCCAGGCCGGTGCCGTAGCGGACCCAGTCCTGGTGATCGCCTCCGGCGAGGTCCCAGCCGTTCTCCCGCGACCGCGCGCGACGCCGCTCCAGCCGCTCGGTGCTCTGACGCCACTCCTTCAGCAGCGCATCCCAGGTCTGGGGGCGTCTGCTTTGTTCCGCCGCCGCCATGCGCGCGAACGGCCGGAGGGGATTGCTGATCTTGCGGCTGTCGTCGTCGATCGCGTCGGCCAGGCGCCCCGGCAGCGCTCTCGCGGCTTCCATCCAGGCCTCGGCGAGGCCGTCCTGGATCTGGTCCTTGGTGAGGTTCAGGGCCGCGCGGTTGGTGTGGAGCCGCTCCGTGGTGTCGACGGTTAACTGCGTCGGCCGCCCGTCGGCGAGGGAGCCGTACAGGGCGTAGTAATCCGCCTGGGAGATGGGGTCGAACTTGTGGTCATGGCAGCGGGCGCAGGACACCGTGAGGCCGAGGAACGCCTTGGTGAGGGCGTCGATCTGGTTGTCCACGAACCGCACCCGTTCCTCGAGGGCGTCGGTCGGGGCGAAGCCGTGCTGGACCAGGCGATACTGGGACGCGCCGATGACGGACTCCACGACCTGCGCTTCCCTGTCCACCCGCTGGTCCGGCAACAGGTCTCCTGCCACGTGTTCCCGTACCAGCTGATGGAAGGGCACGTCCTGGTTGAGGGCCCGGATGAGGTAGTCCCGATATCTCCAGGCGTTGGCGATGTTGGGGTCCCCTTCGCTGCCGTGGGAGTCGGCGTAGCGTAGCCAGTCCATCCAGTGGCGGGCCCATCGCTCTCCGAACCTGGGAGAGGCCATGAGCCGGTCCACCAGCCGGACGTAGGCGTCAGGGGCGGTGTCTTCCAGGAACCCATCCACCTCGTCCGGTGTGGGGGGGAGCCCGGTGAGGGCGAAGGTGACGCGACGGATCAGCACGCGCCGGCTGGCCCTCGGGGTCGGACTCAGCCCGGCGGATCGCAGGCGCTCCGTGATGAACCGATCGATGGGGTGCCCGGTCGTCCCCGGCGGCGTCGGGTCGCCGATGGGTTGCAGGCTCCACCATTCCATGCGGCGTTCCCTGATGGCCTCCCAGCTCACCAGCTCCTTCATGCTGGCGGCGTCCGGGGCCGTGTCACGGGGGTCGTAGGCGCCGTCCTTGATCCAGGTGGCGAAGGCAGAGATCACCCGTTCGTCGAGTCGGGGCCCGTCCGCGGGCATGCGCCGCTCGTCTTCTTCATGGCGGATGAGCCGCAGCAGCAGGCTCGCCTCCGGTCTTCCGGGCACCACCGCCGGTCCCGAGTCGCCGCCTTTCAACAGCCCGTCCCGGTGGTCCAGGGCCAGGGCGCCCTCCGCCTTCCGGGTGCTGTTGTGGCAGGCGTAACAGTGTTCGGCCAGGGCCGGGCGGATGTGCTTCTCGAAGAACTCCACCTGCGCCGGTTGAGGGGCGGCTACGCACAACGACGTAGCGGCGGCGAGGACGACAAAGAGCCTGGGGATCGTGGGGTTCATGGGCGGCGCGCCGCCAGCTTACCCCGATCTCAACCGCTGCTCTGGGCCAGCCGGAAGCCTCTTCGTATGAAGCGCTGCTCCCGATCGCCGTAGGCGCGCATGGCGCCGCGACTGAAGATCGCTCGGGCTGCGAAGCAGCCGCCGCGGAACACCCGCGGGGCGTCGTCTTCGGTGACCCGGGCGCCGGTCCTCGGTGTCGTGAGCTGTTCGTAGGCGCCGTAGCCGTCAGCGCACCACTCCCAGACGTTTCCCGCCAGGTCCTGGACGCCCTCGGGGGTGGCCCCCGCGACGTGTCGATCCACCGGCGTGGTGGTGCCGAAGCCGCTCTCGATGGAGTTGAGCAGCTCCGGTCGTGGTGGCCCCTCTCCCCAGGGAAATCGTCGTCCGGTGAGACCCCGGGCGGCGTGCTCCCACTGCGCCTCCGTCGGGAGGGTGGCATGGTGAGCCACGGCCATGGCCGTGGCCTCGTGCCAGCTGACCCCCACCACCGGGTGATCCGGGCACCGGAGCTGGCGTTCCCACTCCAGGGGCGGGGGGGCCTGCCTGTGCTCGAGGAACTGCCGGTACTCATCCACGGTCACGGGGTGGCGGGCGATGCGGAACGAAGCGAGCTCCACCACATGGGGCGGTCCCTCCCGGGGGAAAGCGTCGGTGTCGTGGAGCGGCTCGTGGGGGGCCGTCGCCTGGGCGCCCATGGGTTGGGCGCCACCGGCGAGGGTGATCCACGTGGTCACGGCGCCAGGGACTCCACCCAGTCCCGGATCAGGTCGGCGCCTCGCTCGTCCGTGTGGCTGGTGAGGACCCCGGGCATCTTGCGCCGATCGTTGTAGATCATGCGGAGGTAGATCCACGAGTCCATGGGGCGCCCCTCCAGGAGCACCTCCTTGTAGTGACCGAGCCCGCTCTCCGATCGCGGTACGTGGTGCCTCAGGTCCATCAGGCCGCTGCCCTTACCCTCCGGGCGGTGGCAGGGTGAGCAGTTGGCGGCGAGGTAGCTGCGGGCCCGGGCCTCAAGGGGGAGGGACGTGTCCCATGGGTCCACCAGCTTGGACCAGGATGCTCGTCGCGTGGGAGCGCCGGAGAGGAGCCCCTTGTCCGCCAGCCGCTTCACCTGGTCGGCCTTGTCGAGCTGGGCGGTGTTGAGGCCCAGGAACGCTCCGGAGTCCGGGTTATGGCAGCGCTGGCAACGGACCGTCGGGGTGACGGTCCACAGCAGGTAGCCGTCGTCCCATTCCACGCCCAGCTCGCCGCCCCGGGTGGTCCGTTCGGCGTCCTGCTGGTCTTCGCGCCAGATGTAGGTGGCGAATTGGTTGCCGTCCGGGGTGACCTCGAGCACGCGGGTCTCGAGCCTCCGCTCCGCTTCGCCGATGGGGAACACCAGGGTCTGGAGGAGCACGGTCCCCACCGGGACGTCCCAGGGGCCTTCCGACTTCCAGGTCAGGGACTTGCCGGGGGGCAGGCGCATGAACCGGTGTTTCTCGGCCCCGTCCGCCCACGGGGCGGCGTTGACCTCGTAGCCGTGGAAATCGGCCGCCATGAGGTGCCGTGCGGTGTCTTTCAGGTAGCCGGTCTCGGAGAGCAGCGCGGGGAACGGCGCGGGAGCCTCGGCGGAGGCTGGCCCGGTCGCCACCGTCGGCCACAGCAAAGATGCGCAGACCAGAGAGACGGTGATGGATACAGTCAGGGCGTTCATGCTCTCTCGAGTCTAACCAAGGAAGCGGTCATGGTGATCAAGGGCTTGCTGGCGCTGGCGCTCTTTTCGACAAGCGTGGTCTCCCAGGGCCCCCTCGAGCTGGGGGGCCGAAGGGAGCTGTTCGTAGATGACCTCCTGGTGGAGCGCCTCAGCGGGGCGCGCTTCGAGCTCGGATCCGTGCGGGATGAAGGGCCGGTGTTCCACTTCGACCGCCCCTGGGAAGGTCCGTTCTGCGGCTACGCCACGGTGATTCACGATGGGGATCGGTATCTGCTCTACTACCGCGGACTGCCCCGCGCGGGAGCTGACGGGACCGCCCTGGAGCGGACGTGCGTCGCCGTCTCCGCGGACGGTCGTCGTTGGCGGCGGCCGCGGCTCGGGCACTTCAAGGTGGAGGGTGCGAAGACCAACAACGTGGTGCTGGCGGACGCCGCACCGGTGACGCACAACTTCAGCCCGTTCCTGGACGTCAGGCCCGGCACTCCGCCCTCGCAACGCTTCAAGGCCCTGGGAGGCAATGAGCACTCAGGATTGGTGGCTCTGTGTTCCGCAGACGGCTTCAAGTGGACCCGCATGCAGGAAGAGCCGGTCTTCCGTGACGGCGTGTTCGATTCGCAGAACGTGGCCTTCTGGTCAGCGCACGAAGGCCGGTACCTGTGCTACTTCCGCACCTGGACCGGCGGCGGTTATCGGGGCTTCCGCACCATCAGCCGCACCACATCCACTGACTTCGTGAGCTGGACGGACCCTGTTGAGATGTCCTTTGGCGATACGCCGAAGGAGCACCTCTACACCAACCAGACCCACGCCTACTTCAGGGCGCCTCACCTCTACGTGGCGGTCGCGGCGCGGTTCATGCCCGGACGGCAGGTGGTCTCTCCTGACGAGGCGAAGCGGTTGAAGGTCAACCCCCGCTACTTCAGCGATTGCTCCGACGCGGTGCTGCTCACGTCCCGGGGCGGCGGCGAGTACACGCGGCGCTTCATGGAGGGTTTCATCCGGCCCGGTGTGGGCCTGAACAACTGGGTGTCGCGCTCCAACTATCCGGCCCTCAACGTGGTCCAGACCGGGCCCGCCGAGATGTCGCTCTATGTGAACCAGGACTACGCCCAGCCCACGGCGCACCTCCGCAGGTACTCCATGCGCTTGGACGGGTTCGCCGCCGTGTCCGCTCCCTACGAGGGCGGTGAGGTGCTCACCAAGCCTCTCCGGTTCTCGGGTCAGCGCCTGATGCTCAACTTCGCCACCTCCGCCGCCGGCGGCGTCCGGGTGGAGATTCAGGACCGGGCGGGACAGCCGGTGCCCGGGTTCACCCTGGGGGATTCGGTTCCCCTCATCGGCAATGAGATCGAGCGCGCCGTCCGCTGGAAAGGGGGCGACGACCTGGAGGGCCTCCAGGGCAAGGTCGTCAGGCTGAGGCTGGTCATGAACGACGCCCGCGTCTTCGCCTTGCGCTTCGCGCCATGAGCGCCTCCGGCCAGGAGATCCAGGCGGCGGAGGTGGTGCTGCGTTGTGGCGCCGTGGAGGAGACCGCGGCGTTCTTCTGTGATCGGCTCGGGTTCATGCGGGAGATGGTGCTGCCGGCGGACGCCCCCGCCGTGGTGGTGGTCTCCGGCTACGGGCTGCGACTTCGCCTGGAACGGGGCGAGGGCGGCCATGGCGGAGAGGTGCGGCTACGTTGCGCTGACCCGGACAGGGTGGCGGACGGACAGCGAGAGCTACGGGCGCCCAACGGGACCCGGGTCCTCCTGGTGGAGGCGGATGCGGCCGTGGTGGTGCCTCCGTTTCAGCCCGGCCTGGTGGTGTCGCGGGGAGACCGCTCCGATGCCTGGGGCGCCGGGCGCGCGGGGATGGCGTATCGGGATCTCATCCCGGGGCGCCTCGGAGGCCGCTACGTGGCGTCCCACATCCGCGTGGGTAGCGAGGGGCCCGTCGCCGATCAGCCGCACTATCACCGCGTCCGGTTCCAGGTGATCTACTGCCTGCGTGGTGAGGCGACGTTGGTCTACGAGGATCACGGGGAGCCCTTCGTCATGGGCGCCGGGGATTGCGTGCTGCAGCCGCCCCTCATCCGCCATCAGGTGCTGGAGACCCGAGGGGGGCTGGAGGTGGTGGAGGTCTCATGCCCCGCGGATCACGAGACCCGCATGGATCACGGGGTCCAGCTCCCCACCAGGGCGGGGCAGGAAGAGCGGCGTCATCTGGAGCACGGATTCCTCCGTCACGTCTCCGCGGACGCTCCCGTGGCTTCCATGGGGGGCTGTTCGGTGCGAGACACCGGGATCGCCGCGGCGACGGGAGGGCTGGTGGACGTGAGGGTGATGCGACCCGCGGCGCAGGTCCCGTCGCCGTCAGTCCCGGCAGCCGGGGAGCTGCGCTTCTGTTTCGTTACCCGCGGCCGGTGTGTCCTCAGGGGAGGAGGCAGGGAGCTCCCGTTGAAGGCCGCGGACGCCTGCACGCTGCCCCCGTCTACGGAGTACGTCGTGGACGCCGCCTCCGGCGACGTCGAGCTCCTCTGGGTGTCGGGGTCGCCGGACCGTCGGTGACGGGCTCAGCGACCGCCGCCGGTGGGGACGTTCATCTCGGCGGCGTCGATGACGCCGTTCTTGTTCTTGTCGTAGCGATCCAGCAGTCGCTTGCGCAGGATGCTGGGCATCTCCGTGCCGTGGACCCGTCCGTCGCCGTCCTTGTCATACCGCAGCAGGGAGCGGGCGGTCTGGTTGAGGCGGCGGTTGCCGCGGCGCTGCCGATTGCTGTCGTTGTCGTTCTGCTGGCCGCCGAACTCGTAGGCGGGGAGCTCCAGGAGCTTGGGGTCCAGCGCCTTCATGCGGGCGTCCAGGCGCTCCGCCAGCTCCGCCTGCTTGGCGGACCTGACCCGTGACAGCAGCATCTTGGCCGTGTCCGCGGTGGAGAGGTTGAGGCCGTCCAGGGCGTTGGCCGCGGGCTCGTGCCGGTCGAAGGCGGCGATCACCAGCTCAACGGCCTTCTGGTGGTCATCCGCCTCCATGGCGATGCGACCCTGAGCCCCGAGGGCCATGGCGATGTAGTGACTGCTGCTCGGGGCGGCCTCCGGGTTCAGCTGGATGCTCTGCTCGAAGTGGGCGATCCCCCGCGCGTAGGCCTCGTGGGCTGCCTTCAGTTCGCCCTTCTTGCGGAGGAACTCCCCGGCGGTCATGGCCGCGTACCCGGCGAACCACTCCAGGTTCACGGGGGCGGCCTCTCCCTGAGGCTTCTCCGCCAGCAGCTTCTCGTAGGTCGGCTCCAGCGCCTGGTAGCCCTTGGTCTCCAGCACGACGCCGCGCAGGCGTTGGTGCAGACGCCACGAGTCGGGCCAGCGGTCCATGCCGGCTTTCAGGGCGGACCTGGCCTTGCCCTTGGCGCCGAGCCACCAGAGGAAGTCGATGTGGGTCGCCACCTGCTCGTCGTCGCCGTGGGGGTGGTTGACCAGCACCCCGTAGGCGGAGTGGACGTCCGTGAGCCAGCTCCCGGGCCAGCGCTTCTTGGCCTTGATGGCGTCTTCGATGGCGGTCCGGCGGGCGTCGATGAACAGCCCGAGCACGATCATGGTGCCCCAGCTGTGGGTGTCCGAGGGCATCTCTCCCACGGCCACCTCGGCGCGCTTCAGGGCCTCCTTGTCGTCCTTCAGGTACCAGGAGGACACGGCGATGACGGCGTTGACCCGCCAACCCTTGGCGCCGAGCTTCTCCGCTCGCAGGGCGGCGTCCCGTGCGTCCTCGAACAGGGCGTCGATGAGGACGCGTCCGGAGCGCCCCTCCCGTCCCGCGCGGAGGGCCCGCTCGAGGAACGCCTCCGCCACCTCGATGTGCTCGCCGGCGTCTCCCGAGCGCGCCACGTCTGCCTGCTTGTCCATGACCGAGGCCACGGAGTCGGGGCTGGGTGCGGGGCTGTAGGAGGCGCCGCTGGAGAGGGCCTTGGACCAGGACCCCGCGTCGATGGCGGAGGAGTTGCCGGAGAGCCCCTTGTGGACCACCGCCAGGGTGCGGGCGCGAGCGGAGGTGCCTCCCAGGCGCTCGAGGGCCGCGATGAGGTCCTGGCGTTCCTCGGACCCCATCGGGACCCGCATGGCTTCGGCGATCAACTCCACGGCCTTCTTGGAGTTGGACTGGCTGAGGGCCACCAGCGCCAGCTGGGCCAGCTCCGGATCGAAGCTGTTGACCGCCAACCGCAGCAGCTCCACGGGGACGTCTCCGCCCTGGGCCTTGGCTGCGTCCAGCAGCGCCCGCTTCAGCTCCTTGTCGCCTTGCTTGAACGCGGCCTCCACGGCGTCGCGGTCCGCCACGTCCTTGCTGCCCACGCGTTCGATGATGGACCGGTCCCCGCGCACCACGTTCTTCAGCAGGCCTTGCGGGCGGTTGGTGATGCCGTCGCCGATGGCCTTGAAGACGGACTGGGTGTCGAAGGCGTAGAAGACGTCGTAGGTCTCCTTGCCGTCCAGCTCAACCATGATGTGGCGGGGGGCGACCCGTCGCCCGTCCATGAAGCGCTCGAAGAGGAAGGGCTCGATGGCGATGTGCTCACCGCAGGTGACACCCCCGAACCGGGGGCACTCGATGCGATGCCCCTGGTCGTCGTAGTCCCGAGGGGTGTGTCGGTAGACGGAGGCCATGACGCAGACGTAGGGCTCGTAGAGCTTGGCGATGTCCGGCTGTCGGTAGCGGACGCCGGCGTAGTGCTCGCTGGCGATCTCGCCGTCCATGTTGATGCAGATGAGGATGGGCTTGCCGGTCTCCTTGGAGACCGCGACGGCGTCCTCCCACGTCCGCTGGAACTGGATCAGGCAGGGCTTCTTCCAGTCGTCCGCGGTGGGCGCGAACCACATCTGTTCACGATTGACGCCGGGGACCTGGGCGCCCACGGAGAGGGTGAGGAGGGCGAGGAGGAGCAGGACACCGCCGGGCCGCGGCTGCGTGGGATGTGTGGTCATGGTCGTCAGGTCTGTAGATGCGTTAGGATCCGCCACGGACAGGGTTTCCAGCGTATCGTGCGGCCCCCTCGGGAGCAAACCAGGGGCGCCGTATCCGCATCAGGAGCACCATTCGTGACCGACGTGAGCGCCGTAGAGGAGAGGATCAAGGAGGAGAGTCAGTTCCTCGCAGACGCCATCGAGGAGGTGGAGCGGGTCATCGTCGGCCAGCGGACGCTGATCGAGTCCTTGTTGATCGGCCTGCTGGCGGACGGGCACGTGCTGGTGGAGGGCGTGCCCGGGGTGGCCAAGTCCCTGGCAGTGCAGTCCCTCGCCACGGCCTTGGGGGGTGAATTCCGGCGCATCCAGTTCACCCCCGATCTGCTCCCCTCCGACCTCGTGGGGACCCAGGTCTACAACCCGAAGACCGGAGAGTGGACCACCCGGGAAGGGCCCGTCTTCGGCAACTTCGTCCTGGCGGACGAGATCAACCGTGCCCCCGCCAAGGTCCAGTCGGCGCTGCTGGAGGCCATGCAGGAGCGGGCGGTGACCCTGGCGGGTGAGACCCGCCCCCTGCCGGAGCCGTTCCTCGTCATGGCGACCCAGAACCCGGTGGAGCACGAGGGCACCTACTCCTTGCCGGAAGCCCAGGTGGACCGGTTCATGCTGAAGGTGCTCATGGGCTACCCGGACCGCGACGGGGAGAAGGAGGTGGTGGAGCGCATGGCGACCAACACGGGCAAGCCCGTGGCCCGTCGGGTAACGGACCCGTCCCATCTGGTCGCGGCCCGTTCCCTGGTGGACGAGATCTACGTGGACGAGAAGGTGCTCGACTACGTGGTGGACCTGGTGTTCGCGACCCGCGACCCGGGCGCGCACGGGCTCTCTGACCTCAAGCCGCTGATCCTCTACGGGGCGTCGCCCCGGGCCTCCATCGCCCTCACTCAGGCGGCCCGTGGACGGGCGTTCCTCGAGGGCCGTGGCTACGTGACGCCCCACGACGTGAAGGCGGTGGGGATGGACGTGTTGCGGCATCGCGTCATCACCACCTACGAGGCCGAGGCGGAGGGCGTCACCTCCGAGTCCCTGATCCAGCGCGTGTTCGACACCGTGCGGGTGCCCTGACCCGGCAGGACGGATGGAGACCTCGAAGCAGCCACCGGACTTGACGAGGCTCATCGCCGAGGTCCACCGGATCAAGGTCCAGAGCAACCGTCTGGTCACGGAGATGCTCTCCGGCACCTACCGCTCGGTGTTCCGGGGGTCGGGCATCGAGTTCGATGAAGTCCGCGAGTACATGGAGGGAGATGACCCCCGCTCCGTGGACTGGAACGTGACGGCGCGCGTGGGCAAGCCCTTCGTCAAGAAGTACGTGGATGAGCGGGCCCTCACCATCCTCTTCATGCTGGACGTGTCGGCCTCCATGGACGGAGGCTTCGGGGAGTGGTCCGCGCGTGACGTGGCCGCCCGGGTGGTGGCGAGCCTCGGATTGGCGGCCGTTCGCAACAACGACCGGGTGGGCTTGTTGACCTTCAGCGATCGGGTCGAGAGCTGGTCGCCGCCGCGCAAGAACACCTCCCATGTGCTCCGTATCGTCCGCGATTGTCTCGCCCTGCCCTCGCGCCGCGCTCCCGCCCGATTCGAGCCGGCGCTGGACGTGGCGGGGAGCGCCTTCCGGTCCGGGGCGGTGGTGTTCCTGATCTCCGATTTCATGACCGACGGCTGGATGGAGGCCCTGCGGCGCTGCGCTCTGCGCCATGACGTGGTGGCGGTGCGCCTGCTGACGCCGGAGCTGGAGCCTCCGGACTCCGGGATCATGCGGGTGCGGGACCCGGAGACCGGGAGCACCGGGGTCGTGGACTGGGGGCACGAGCCGGAGCGCCGGGCGTTCCGTTCCAGGGTCGATGCCTGGCGGGACCGCACGGTGGCGGAGCTGCGCCGCGCCCGCGTCGACCTGCTCGACGTCCCGGTGCCCAGGGAGCGCGACCCCAACGTCATCACCCACGCGCTGCTCAAGTTCTTCCGCATGCGCGCCTGGCGGGGGGTGCGACGATGACGGGATGCCTGCTTTGGGCCGTGGTCGTCTCGGTGCAGATCCAGTGCCCCACGGAGGTGCCGTTGGGCAAGGCGTTCGAGCTGACCGTCGTGCGCACGTGGAGCGCGGAGCTGCGCCCGGACCCGTGGGACCCGGCGGTCCTGCAGCCCCTGGAGGTGAAGAGCCTCGGCGTCGTCCGCTCCACCGCCGACGGGGTCACCCGCGAGGAGCTGCGGTTCCATGCCTATGCCTTCGCCCGTGACGCCTTGGTGGTGACGTCCTTCCCGTTCAAGGCTCGAGGCCCGGACGGGGCCGTGCACGAGGCCGCCTCGCCGCAGCTGAACCTGATCGTGGAGTCCGCCCTGGACGCCGCCGAGCCCGGGCCCGTGGAGTTGCCCGGGGCCCCCATGGCCGAGCCGTTCCAC
The DNA here is from genome assembly GCA_964507445.1 of uncultured Isosphaeraceae bacterium. GTDB lineage: Bacteria > Planctomycetota. Next base: position 581,950 of record CAZDQF010000001.1, on the reverse strand, counting down.
TCGGGGCCGTTGCTGCGATGGTTGGCGTTGGCTCTGGCGACTGCCGGTGGCGGCCTGCTGCTGTTCCGGAGCCTCAGGCGCCGTGGCGGTGCAGGGTCGCGGCTGAGCGCGGCGGCGGAGGCCGAGGGACGATTGCGGTCCGCTCAGGCCCTTCCGCAGGGCTCTGCGCAGGAGGTGCAGGCCTACTACCTGGCCCTCACGGATCTGGTCCGGGATTACGTGGAGCGCGCCTATGGCGTGCACGTCCCCGGCATGACGACGGAGCAGTTCCTGGGCTCGCCGCAGGTTCGGGGCGCGCTCGGTGGAGAGACCCAGGAGTTGCTCGGGCGTTTCCTGGGGGAGTGCGACCGGGTCAAGTTCGGACGCCTGCCGACCACCGTTGACGATCGCGCGGCGGCGTGGCGTGCGGCGGAGGGCTTCGTCTTAAGCCCCTCGTCCGTGCAATCGGAGGCCTCGTCGTGATGGCCGCCTTCGAGTCCATCACCGGGGTGGTCCTGATGGACCCCTGGATGCTCATGCTGACCGCCTTCATCCCCTTGGCACTGTGGCGGCGGCGAGGTCGTGGAGAGGCGGCGGTGTGGTTCGCGCCCGCGGCGTTCGCCGTGGGCGGCTCGCCAGCCGGCTCCCGTTCGTGGGCGGTCCGTCTGTTGGTGTTGCCCCGGGTGCTCCGCGTGGTCAGCCTGCTCCTGGTCGTGATCGCGCTGGCCCGTCCGGTGGGCAGGGACCCCCTGCCGCTCACCACCGAGGGCATCGACATCATGCTCTGCCTGGACCTCTCGTCCTCCATGCGGGCCAAGGACATGGACCCGCAGCGATCACGGCTGGAGATCGCCAGGGCGGCGGCGGCGGAGTTCGTGGAGGAGCGGCCCCACGATCGCGTCGGGCTGGTCTGCTTCGCCCGCTATCCCGATCTGCGTTGCCCACCGACCCTGGACCATCGCGCCCTGCGCCAGTTCATCGCCGGGGTCCGCATGGTGGAGCGGGACGGCCCGGAGGACGCCACCGGAATCGGCACCGCCATCGCTCGCGCCGCGCAGGTGTTGCAGGCAGGGGAGGCGAGATCCAAGGTCGTGATCCTGTTGACGGACGGTGAAGAGAACGTGGCCAGCGCCGAGACCCCGGGGGAGATCGCTCCGGTGCACGCGGCCCAGCTCTGCCGCGAACTGGATGTGCGGGTCTACACCATCGTGGCGGGGATCGGACGAGAGAAGGAGGACGGGTCGTTCGCGCCGCTGGACACGCGGCAGGTGGAGCGGGTGGCGCGTAAGACGGGTGGGCGTTTCTTCACCGCTCGCGACGCGGCGGCGGTGTCGGAGGTCTATGCCGCGGTGGATCGGCTCGAGAAGGACACCTTCGACGAGCCCCGTTACAGGATGGAGGACCGGTTCCTGCCGTTCCTCCTGTTGGGGTTGATCATGTTCCTGTGCGCCGAGGTGCTGGGGGCGTCCAGGATGAGCGCGCTGCCATGAGTGCCGCAGAGCTGTTCCTCTGGCCCTCGGGCCTGCCCATCCTGTTGCTCGTCCCGGCGTCCTGGGTGCTGCTCCGGTCCCTGGACCTGAGGCGAAGCCGGCGCCTCCGGGAGCTGCTGGGACCCCGCGGGGCCGCCCTGGGGGCGGAGACGAGCCCGCGGCGGAGGACCCTCTCGCGGGTCCTGTCCGTCGGGGGGTTGTGCTGCGCCCTGGTGGCTGCGTTGCAGCCGGTGGGAGGACGCCCGCTCCCGGGGGCCGAAGACCACGGCCTGGACGTGGTGGTGTGCCTGGATGTATCCCGCTCCATGCTGGCCAGGGATCTGGCGCCCAGCCGATTGCAGAGAGCGCGCCGCACCCTGCAGGAGTTGGCGCGGCACGCCCGAAGCGACCGCATCGCCCTGGTGGCCTTCGCCGGAGAGGCGCGGCTGATGGCCCCGTTGACGCGAGACGGGGACTCCCTGGCGGAGGTCGCGGAGCTGGTGGACACGCTCACGGTGCAGCGGGGCGGTACGGACCTGGCGGCGGCGCTGGAGCTCTGCGCCACGGCCCTGGGCGAGGCCACCGGCGAGCACGAGGTGATCATCGTCCTCACGGACGGGGAGGACCTGGAAGGCCGCGGCCAGCGGACCGCGCAGACGTTGGCGGAGCGCGGCATCACGGTTCACTGCGTCGGCTTCGGCTCCGCGGAGGGGGCGCGGATTCCGGTCCAGCAGGGAGACGGTGCCGAGGTGTTCCTGCGAGACGGAGACGGTCAGGAGGTGGTGTCGGTCATGGATCGGTCGAGCCTCGAGGCCATGGCCCGGGTCACCGGTGGCGCCTTCCTGGCGGCCGCGGGCCACGAGTCCCCGCTCGTGGACCTGTACGAGGATCACGTGTCCGGCATGAAGGGCAAGGTCCTCTCCGGGGCGGACGAGGGCAGCCGCGGCAACGGATTCCAGTGGCCGCTGCTGGCGGCCTTCGTCATGTGGACCCTGGGCCTCTCGGTCACGGAGAGGAGGCGTCCATGAGGTGGGCCTGCTGCTTGCTGTTGATGCTGCCCGCCGGGTCGTCGGGAGACGGCGCAGCCGCGTACGTCGCCGGACGGTTCGAGGAGGCCGCGGAGCTCTGGCTCGAGCGTGAAGGTGCGCTGGGCAACGACGCGTCCCCAGAGCTCCTCTACAACATCTCCCTTGCGGCTTTGGGGGCGGGGCGCGCGACCCTGGCGGAGGCCGCGGCGGAGAAGGCCGCCGCGCGCGGTGGGGAGGCCTTCATCCCGTTGCGTGACTTCCTGATGGGCAATGTGGCCTTCGCCAGGTGTGAGAAGAACCAGGTGCTGGCCCTTCGGGTGGAGGCCGGCCCCGTGGCCTTCGACGCCGCCATCGCGGACGCGGAGTCGGCGATCCGGTGGTGGCGGCGCGCGGCGCTCAGCAGGGAGGACTGGCCGCAGGCGCGACGCAACGTGGAGCGTGGGTTGATCAAGCTCCGTGAGCTCGAGAAGGAGCGTGAGGATCGCACCCGGAAGCGTTCCGACAGGCCTCGCAATCAACAGCCTCCGCAGCGTCGACCCCAGGGCCAGTCGGACCCGGTCCGGCCGGGTCGTCAGGTGCGTCGAAACCGAGTGCTCACCGCGCAGCTGAAGGAGTTGTCTTCTGAGCAGGTGAGCCAGCTGCTGCACAAGTTGACGGAGAAGCAGACGGAGAAGGGCCAGCTGCGTCGCAGGCGTCAGCAGGCCCTGCGAGTCCCGGGGGTTCGAGACTGGTGACCCTCACGAGAGTCGTAGCCTGCTGCTTCGTGTTCGCCTCAGGGGCCCTCCTGACCTGTCAGGAGCTTCAGGTGAGAGGGCCGGACCCGACGGAGTTGGCTATCGGTCGTGAGTCCGTCGTCACCCTGTCGGTCGAGGCTGCGCCCCAGCTCGCCACTCTCGGTCCGTTGCCGCGCATGGAGGGGCTGACCATCGCCGGCGGACCGCCCGTGCGCAGCGCGGTCGGTGGGGTGGAGACCACCACGTGGACCTTGCGCTTGACGCCTCTGCGGCCCGGTCGCTACACGGTGCCGCCGCTCCAGGTTGAGGTGGAGGACCGTACGTTGCGTTCCGGACCGCTGACTCTCGTCGCCCGGGTCGATGAGGAGGCGTCCCAGCGTGGGTTCGTGGAGCTGTCCGTAGCCAGCCATGGCTGGCTGGTGGATCAGCCGGCAGGCGTCACCATCCGATTCGGGATCGAGTCCAGCTTCCTCAAAGAGAACGTGGTCCAGCTGTTCCGTCGCGAGCTGGATGTCCCGGTGGACTTGCGGCTGCCGTGGAAGGACGCGCTGGAGGGGGTGGAGGTCGTAGGCGTCGCGCCGGAGGGGAGCGCTCGCTCCCTGGTGGTGGACGGGGCCATGGGGGCCGCGACGCTCGCAGGTGAGGAGGTCCGCGGCGGCCGGAGCTTCACCGTGTTCGAGCTCACCCGCACGCTGGTGCCCCGCGCCCTGCAGTCTTTCGAGCTTCCAGGCCCGTTGATGAGGTTCGTCTACACCACCGCGTTTCGGCAGGACTTCATCAGCGGCCGAGTGCCCGTGGATCGTCACGACGGGTTCGTCTCCGGTGAGCCGTTGCGCTTGCACGTGAAGCTCCCGCCCGCAGACCCCCCGTTGGCGGGAGACAGGGCGGACCTCGTGCCTGGCGTGGATGACATCTTTGGTCTCAAGGAGCCGTCGTTCGGCGACGACCCCCAGGGGGCGTCCCACGGTGGCTGGTTGACGGTCGCCCTGTCTCTGCCGCTGACATTGGCGGGTGCGTTGCTGGTGCGATTGCGCGTACGAGAGCGTCATCGACAGGACCCGGGGAGGGCGCGGGCGTTGGCCGCGTCGTCGACCTTTGCCGCGTCCCTGGAGGCTGATGGCGCGGACCCGGGGGAGGCGTTCGCCGAATACCTGGCGGCCCGGCTGCGGTGTCCGCCGCCCGCGGTGGTGGGCCCGGGGCTCTCGGACCGGCTGCAGAGGGTCGGGGTCCGTGGGAAGCTGGCGCGGCGGGCGGAGGACGGCTTGAGGACCGCCCTCGCGGCCCGCTACGGCGCTCCCGCGGGAGGGGGCGATGACCTGCGAGCGCTGGCGCGCGAGCTGGAACACGCATTCCGTGAGGGCGGCGACCGATGACCGCGCTGATCGCCATGGCCCTCGTCTCCCTGGCCGCGCCGCAGGGACCGCAGGACGCGGCCCGCGCGTACGAAGCCGGGGACTACGAGGCCGCTCTGGATGGCTTTGGCGCCGCCCTGGAAGCGGGCGACCTGGCCCCCGGCGCCCTCCTCTACAACCTCGGCAACTGCGCCTACCGGCAGGGGCGGCTGGCGGATGCCGCCGTGTACTACCGGCGGGCTCTCCTGCGCATGCCTCGGGACGGGGAGGTCCGGTTCAACCTCGCCCGGGTCGAGCGTCAGCTCGGCGTGGACGGCCAGCCCGGTTCGACGGGGCAGGGAGGGGTGGCGGCGCTGATCTCCTGGTCCACCTTCGGGGAGCGGCTGGCCCTGTTGGGGGTGGTCCTGACCGTCGGCCTGTGCGGATGCGTGGGGTCGCGCCGTCGCGGGGTTCGCCTCTCCATGGCCGTGGTGGCGGCGCTGGGGCTGGTCCTGGGGTGGGGCTGCATTCAGGAGTGGTCCGACCCGACGCTGCAGGGGTCGGTCACCCAGGAGGAGGTCTCCGTCTTCCAGGAGCCCCATCGCGGGACCCCTGTCCGGTGTTCGTTGCGCGCCGGGGAGGTGCTGACGGTCCACGAGGCGTCCGATCGCTGGCTCCGCGTCTCCCATCCCCGCGGTGAGGGGTGGACCCCCCGCGGGGGGGTCGGGTTGGTCCGTTGACCGGAGAACCGTCGGGCGCCGGTTCCCGCTGCGATGCCGCGTCCTTATCATGCGGTCGTGAACGAGCAGCGGACTGACCAGCGCCGCCCCGTGCGGTGGCGGACACTGTGGTGCATCCTCGGGTTGATCGCGGCGGCGATGGCCTTCGTCTGGTACGGCCTGGACCTCTTCGGCGGCGCCAGCAGCGTGCAGCAGCGGGTGATGACGTCCTACACCATCGCCACCGTGGGGGTGGTGTCGCTGGCCGTCTGGTTGCTGCTCCTCTCCAGGCTCGCGGCGTGGACCCGGGTGAGGGTGGTCCTGGTGGTGGGGTTGCTGATCGGTGCGTTCTCCGCCTGCTTCCGATACGCGGGCGTGGACGGCGATCTGGTGGCGGTGTTCGAGCCCAGGTGGAAGACCGTGGAGCGGGTCTCGACGGGCACCGCGCTCTCCGGCATCGCCGGTGACTTCGTTCAGTTCGGTGGCCCCGCTCGCGAGGGGATCGTCCCGTCCGCGGGGCTCGCCCTGGACTGGGACTCCCGACCGCCGGTCCTCGTGTGGCGTCGCCCCGTGGGCGCGGCCTGGTCCGGCTTCGCCGTCTCCGGGGACCTGGCGATCACCCAGGAGCAGCACGGAGAGGAGGAGCGGGTGGTCTGCTACCGGCTCGCCACCGGTGACGTCGTGTGGAGCCACGGAGACGACACGCTGTACGCGTCCAACCTGGCGGGTGACGGGCCGCGCGCCACACCGACCATCCATGACGGCCGCGTCTACACCATGGGCGGGACCGGTCGGGTCAACGCCCTGGACCTGGAGACCGGCGCCCTGATCTGGACCAGGGACGTGGTGACGGAGTCTGGGGGCGAGGTGCTGCCCTGGGGCATGAGCGCGTCACCCTTGGTGGCGGACGGCAAGGTCTACGTGACGTCCGGGGGCAACGCCGGGAACGCCATGTTCGCCTGCGACGCCGTCACGGGGGCGGTCGTCTGGAAGTCGGGAGATGACGCGGGCGGCTATGCGTCTCCCACCATGCTGAAGCTGGTCGGGACCGGTCAGTTGGTGATGTTCAACGTCGCCAGCGTCTCCGGGTTCGACCCGGCCGACGGCAAGGTCCTGTGGTCCCATCCCTGGAGCGGCAGGCAGCCCAACGTGGCGCAGCCCCTGCCCGTCGGCACGGATCGGCTGTTCGTCTCCAGCGGCTACGGCGTGGGGGGAGAGCTGCTTCAGCTGACGTCGGAGTCATCTGGCGGAGCGGAGGCGAGCCTCAAGGTCTCCTCGCTGTGGTCCACCGTGCGCCTGAAGTCCAAGTTCGCCAGCATGATCCTGGATGACGGGCACATCTTCGGGCTCGACGACGGCATCCTCACCTGCGTCGACGCCGAGAGCGGCAAGCGGCGATGGAAACGCGGGCGCTACGGTCACGGCCAGCTCCTGCGTGTCGGTGACACGCTGCTGGTCATGGCGGAGTCCGGTGAGGTGGTGCTGGTGGCCCTGGACCCGGAGCAGCATCGGGAGCTGGCCCGCATCCCGGTCATCGACGGCAAGGTCTGGAACCCGCCGGCGCTGGCGGGCTCCCGTCTCCTGGTCAGGAACGACACCGAAGCGGCGCTGTTCCTCCTACCGACCAACTGACTCGGGTTTCCCTGCCTACTTCTTGGTGGATCGCAGGTACGCCAGCAGGTCCAGGACCTCTTGCTTGGTGAACGTAACCAGCAGCCCCGTGGGCATGGCTGAGGTGCTCATCTGAGTGCGGTCTTCGATCTCGCTCTTCTTGATGACGATGATCTCGTCGGGCTTCTGGAGGTTGGGGTTCACGTGGATGGCGTCGTCGTCCTCCTTGACGATGCGTCCGTCCACCAGGTCTCCCTCCTTGGTCTCGATGAGCCAGGTCTCGTAGCCCTCCTGGATGGCGGCGGAGGGCTCGATCAAGTGCTTGATCAGCTCGCTGGCGGTCTTGTACTTGTCGTTGATCTGGGTCAGGTCCGGGGCGCTCTTGACGCCTTGCCCGTCGAACCAGTGACACTTGGCGCAGCCGGCCTCTTCGAACAGGCGCTGCCCGTCTTCCCGTTTGCGTCCCTTCTCCCACCCGTCCTCGAGGGACGGGGTGATGTCGGCCACGGTCCACAACCTGACGAACCGACGGGCCGGGCTGGACTCCACGGCGGCGGGGCGCGGTCGCGCCATGTCCGAAGGCTGGAGCTTCTCCACCACCCGCATGACGCCGTTCATGACCATCCAGTGGCCCGGGAAGGTGCAAACGTAGGGGTAGTCTCCGACCTGCTCGGGGGCCACGAAGGTGATGCGGGTGGTCTCCCCGGGCAGGATGAGGCTGGAGTGCCAGAGCACGCCGTCGTGTTTGGGGATGTACCCGCCCTCCTGAGCCCCCGGCTCCGTCGCCTGGGCCTCCGCCGCCTGCCCCACGGCCTTCATCTGTCCGGGCCGGGTGATCACCAGGTTGTGGGGCATGACGTCGTTGTTCTGGAACACCAGCGCCACGGGCTTGCCCGCCTCAACCGCGATCTCCTTGCGGTCGTAGAGCATCTGGTGGGGGACCGTCCTGATGAGGATGGTGGAGCCTCCCAGTCCCGACAGCATCTGTCGCTTAGCCTCCGCGGTCTCGGCGGGGAGGGCGTTCGCCAGCTTGCGGCCGGTCTTCAGGGCGGCGACGACGTAAGGCGCCGTCCGTTGTTCCTTGGGGATGTTGGATGCGTAGGCGGCGATGCTGTCGACGAGGGACTCGATGTCCGCCGCGGGCCAGCGGTCCTTCGGTGTCTTGTCCACCAGGTAGATGGCGGGCTCCAGCAACAGACCCTCGCCGATGAGCCGCGCGGCGTCGCGGAACTTCTCGGACTCGTGGCCGCTCATGTGCGCAACGGCTCGAACGGCGGCGGCGCGCACCGTGTCCGCGGACTCTGCGGTGAGGACGGAGTCGGGGATCGCCTGCTTCTTGAAGCCCGGGCCTCGCCACGAGACCTTGAGCCCGTGGGCGCCGCCCTGGTCGTAGTAGGTGACCACGATGGAGTGAGGCCCCGCCCCCAGGCGGACGTTGCCACGGACCTCCCGCATCCCATGGGCGCCGTCGTTGTTGATCACCTCTTCGCCGTCGATGTACAGGCGCGAGCCGTCATCGGAGTTGGTGAAGAAGCTGTAGCGGCCGTCCTTGGGCACGTGGACGGTGCCGCTGAACATGAGGCCGAAGGCGTCGCGCTTCTTGAGCACTGCGCTCTCGATTACGAAGTTGTTCACCAGCCCCGTGGCCGCTGGTGTGAGGCTTCGGAACGTGTCCAGCTGCGCGTTCCTGGGGGTGGCGCCGTAGAACGAGACCTGCAGGCCCGAGGTCGGAGCCTGCTGCTCTCCACTGCGCAGTGCCGCAGGCACCTGGAACATGACAGGCCGTACCCGTTCGTATGCGGAGGCCCTGAGCTTGGTGTCCATGACCATGGGGAGGGCGCCCAGCACACCGAGCATCTGCTTGCGGTCCGATGACGCGGCGCGCCACGCCGGTTCGAACTCGCCGTCCGTGATGATCCGCGCGGCGTAAGCCAGCTGCCGGGTCTCCGGGTGCCGGCTGTCCTCGAGGAGGGCCGACACAGCTTGTTTGGCGGGGGGTTGCATGCCCTGCTTTATCCACTGCTGCATGACCCTGCCCAGGTCGCGGATGACCGGCCCACGGTTCCCGCCCTCGCCGCGGTCCACGCGCTGCACCGCGTCCATGAGCACGGGCATGAAGGCCCTGCCCTCAGCCTTCGCCAGGTCCTCGGCGGCGGTGCGACGATCGTCGACGCTGATGCCGCCGCGGGTGAGCAGCGCCTTGAGCACGCCCGGCACCCGGGGCAGCCGGAGCAGCTCCCTGGGGCTGACGATTCCCAGCAGGTACTCCATGGCGGCGGGGTTGTCGGCGCCCACGATCTCGCCCCTGCCGATGGCGGCCTTCCAGATGGGGTCCAGGGCCCGCATGGTCTCCTTCAGGGCGTAGTTGAGGAACTTGTCCATGGGGAAGCGCTTGGCTTCCAGGGCCACCGCGGCGGCGCGAGGATCTTCGAAGAAGCTGGCTGCCACCACCGCTTCCAGCCGCACCCGCGGATGTTCGTCTCGAGCCTGAGTGCGGAGCAGCTCAAGGGGGTCGTCCAGCCGGTCGCGCATGACGCGGACCACCCGGGTGGCGGCGGCTCGAGCGCGGAAGTCCTTGGACCGGAGCACGCGGTTCAGCAGGTCCGGGTGGGCGCGGTTGTGTTGCGTGAACAGCCACAGGCCCTCGAGCAGGTGGTGCTCCAGCTCGGGGTCGTTCCGGTCCAGCTGGTCCACCCACCTGGCGGCGGCCTCGGCCACGTCCTGGGTGGGGCGACCGCTGAGCTCGATGCGGGTGCGGTAGCGCACGCGGTCATCGGGGTTCTTCAGCAGGTCCAGGAGCGCGGGGATGGGCTGCCCGGCGATGGCCGCTGGCCTGGCGAGGGGGCGCCCCTTGTACGTGACCCGGTAGACACGTCCGTGGCTCTGGTCCCGGCTCGGATCCCGCAGGTGGTGCTGCATGTGCCCGATGATCGGGTTGTACCAATCCAGGAAGTAGATGGCGCCGTCCGGACCCATCTCGATGTCCGACGGCCTGAACCGGGGGTCGGAGCTGTAGACGATGGGGTCCATCTCCTCCGCCTTGAAGCCGGACCCGTCGTCCATGCGCTTGTACTGGAAGATCCCCTGGAAGCCGATGACGTTGGCGAGCAGGTGGTTGCCCTGGTTCTCTTGCGGGAAGTGGGAACTGCTCAGGATCTCGGTCCCGGCGCAGGGGCGGCTCCGTTGCTTGAAGTAGGGGAAGTAGCCCGAGTGCTTGGCCGGATGCTCGATGTGTCCGGAGAACGGCAGGGCGTAGTAGTTGACGTTGCCGGTGCCGTCCGTGAAGAAGCCCTGTCCCCAGCGGTCGAACACGTGGCCGTGGGGGTTGGCGAAGTTGTAGGGGATGTAGCGCTCCACCTTCCACGTGCGGGGCTCGAATCGCCAGCCGCATGCGTTGTGGCAGCGCACCGGGCCATGGGGGGTCTCGATCTGGGACTGGTGGAAGGTGCCCTCCTGGAAGTACAGGGCGCCCATGGGGCCGAGCACGAAGCTGTTGGCGGCGTGGTGGGTATCCGCGGAGCTGAGCCCGTGGACGATGCGCTCCCGTCGGTCGCAGCGGTCGTCCCCGTCCGTGTCTTCCAGGAACAGGATGTCCGGGCAGTTCGCCACAACCACCCCGCCGTTCCAGAACTCGAAGCCCGTGGGGTTGTGGAGGTCGTCCACGAACACCTTGCAGGTGTCCGCGCGGCCGTCTCCGTCCTCATCCTCGAGGATGAGGAGCTTGTCGTTCATGGGCCTCCCGGGTTCCCAGTGGGGATAGGTGGGCCAGGCGGCGACCCAGAGGCGTCCCTTGGTGTCCCAGGCCATCTGCACCGGGTTCGCCAGGACGGGGAACTGCTTCTCGTCGGCGAAGAGGTTGACCTCCATGTCGGGGGCCGTGGTCATCAGCTTGATGGCCTCTTCGGCGTTCAGGTATTCGTGGGCGCCGCCCGGGCCCTTGCCCGGCTTGTTGGTCTTGACGGGGATCTTGGGAGGAGCGGAGCTCGAGAGCCTCGCCGACGTTTCACCCCGAGCGTGGGCCCAGATGATCCGGTCCTTGTCGTTGCACAGGGCGTCCAGGATGTGCATCTCCCGTTGCAGCACCGTGCGGTTGGTGACGTTGTCCGTGTACTTGAGGTGGGAGCGGCCGCCGTAGACGTTGAAGCCGTCCGTCGCCCTATAGCGGTTGAACCAGAACAGGTTCTTCTCGCGGATGGTGTCGCGCATCAGGGTCTGATGACGAGCCGAGACGGGGGCGGGGATCGGGCCGGAACAGAGCGCTCGCTCGATGACCCGGGCCAGCGCCTCGTTGCCGTCCGCGTTGAGGTGGATGCCGTTGATGGTCAGCGGTCTTTCCGAGGCTTCGTAGGCGGCCATCATGGGAGACCAGATGTTGACGAAGCGGATGTTCTTGCGCGCCGCCACCTCTGACGTCGCGGCGCCGTAGGGGGTGAGCCGGGCGTTGCCGATGGCCGGGTCCGGCAGGTTCTCGTCCAGCAGGTCTTCGTAGGGGATGGGGGAGAACAGCACCAGCCTGGGCGCCGAGGCGTCGTCATACTTCATCGACAAGGTGTGGTCGATGAACTTCTCCAGGTCGGCCTTGTACTTGTCCACACCCTCGGCGCCTGCGAAGGACTCGTTGTAGCCGAAGAACGCGAAGATGACGTTGGCCTCGCACCGGGTGAGGTAGTCGTCCCAGCTGCCGAACCCTGCGGTCCGCTGCTGCACCGTCAACTCGTCGGCGGAGAACCCCAGGTTCCGGAAAGAGAGCTCCATGGATGGGTTGCGGAGCTGCATCCGCGCCTCGAGGGGGCCGTCGTGCTGGAGGCGCTCGGCGAGGGCGCCGCCCATGAGGCAGATGTTGTCGCCCTTCTTGAAGAGCCGGCGGTGAGGTTGACTCCGGTCCGGTTCCGTTGTGCGGAGGATGGGCAGGGCCAGGGACGCGGCGGTCAGGAGACAGGCGGCGATCTTGATGATGTGATGCATGACGGGCACCAGCCTACGCGCCCTGCGGTTTTTTTTGACGGCGCGGCTCCTCGTCGCCCCGGATGCGGGGTGTCCCGGCGCCGGGCCGCCGTGAATCCCGCGGCGGTCTCCGGCGCAATGACCCGGGTCAGTGACGGCCTGTCGTATTTGCCCACATTCAGTCAATGAGACGGTTTGCGCCGGTGTATCCCGCTGTATACGCTTGAGCCAGGCGTGGACCGCGGGCTGTTTGCTTCTGATCGCCAATCCGCGGGGCGAGAGAACCGAATCCATGAGCCAATCACCTGGGTCATCCGACAACGACGCTGACGGGACGAAGGGGCCTCCTTCCGATTCGGTCAGCGGTGTCCCCGACCAGCCCGGAGGAGACTCCCATCCCAATCCCTTCGACGACCTCCTGGATCGACTGCTCCGCAACGAAATCGACGACCTGGAGGCGGTGCTGGCGGAGGCCAAGGGGCTGACGGGCGAGCAGATCCGTCAGCTCAAGGTCCTCGGCGATCCGACTCGCCCACCCGCCAGGCCTGCGCTGGAGCAGGTGGGGCCCTACGTCATCCTGGAGGAGATCGGAGTTGGGGGACAGGGAGTCGTCTATCTCGCAGAGGACTCACGCATCGGCCGTCGTGTGGCCGTCAAGGTGCTGACCGCCTGGGGAGCGGCGTCCGATCGTGCGGTGGCCCGGTTCCGTAGGGAGGCGGCCCTCGCGTCCCGTCTGGACCATCCTGGGATCTGCACCGTGTACGAGACCGGGCGAGCTCGTGGGGTTCCCTACCTGGTCATGGGCCATGTCCCTGGAGAGAGCCTGGCTCGGAAGCTGAAGGACGGGTCCCTGTACTCCGAGTCATCCTCGGACGGGAGTCGATCGTCCGCTTCGGGGCTGTCTTCCGGCGATTCCTCCACCCCGTCGTCCCACCCGGCCAGGGCTCGGGTCATGGGCATCATGGAGAAGGTGGCCCGGGCGCTGCACGCAGCCCATCTGGCGGGCGTCGTCCACCGGGATATCAAGCCGGGCAACATCATGATCACGCCGGACGGTGACCCCGTGATCCTGGACTTCGGTCTGGCGCGCCACACGGAGCAAGAGGGGGTTAGCCTGACGCGGACGGGGGATGTGTTCGGCACCCCTGCCTACATGGCTCCGGAGCAGCTGGCCAGCGAGCACAGGAGCGTGGACCCTCGTGCGGATGTGTGGGCTCTTGGGGTGACGATGTATGAGTGCCTCACCGGTCGGCGTCCGTTCCAGCCGCCGACGCGTCAGCAGCTCTATGATGCGATCCTGCATGAGGAGCCTCCTGACCTGCGCAAGCGCGGGTCGTCCATTCCATGGGACCTTGCGGTCATCGTCCAGACCGCAATGGAGAAGGACCGGGACCGCCGCTATCAGACCGCGTTGGATCTGGCGGAGGATCTGCATCGGGTGCGGACGTTCCAGCCCATCCTCGCTCGCCCGGTGGGTGTGGGGACCAAGGCGCTGCGCTTCGTTCAGCGCAATCGTGTGCCCGCGCTGCTGCTCGCGCTGCTGATCGGCGTGTTGGGGTTCGGCCTGCTCCGGGTCTCTCACCAGAAGGACCTGTTGGTCCAGCGCAACAGCCAGCTGGACGCGAAGACGCGGGACGCTGACGAGAGCGCCCGACGAGCGGCGGGGTTGGCAGAGGCGACCCGTCAGAGCCTGTTGGAGTGGGAACGTCTCGCCGATGCTCGTCGGCTCGAGGACTTGCTGCATGAGGCGACGGGACGGCTCTGGCCGGCGGAGCCGGACAGGATTCCCCTCCATGAAGACTGGTTGCGCCGGGTGCGGGACTTGATCGCCAAGTCCCCGGATCATGAGCAGGCGTTGGTCGCCCTCCGGCGCGTCGGGGCCCACGACGGGGAATCAGACCGTCGTCGCATGGCGAAGGAGCATGAGCGGTTGTCTGTCCTTGCTCGGGACATCCCGGTCGCGAGGACGAAGGTGAGCGGTGCAGACGCCGCGAACGCCGCGTTGCGGGACCAGATCCAGCCGCTGGCTGAGAAGGAGGCCGCGGACGAGTTGACGCCGCGCGAAGAGCGCAGCCTCCGGGATCTGCGCACCCGTGCCGTGGCCGCGGAGGAAGCGCTGGCGCAGGCTCGAGTTCGCACGGAGGCCCTGGAGCGGGAGCAGGCCGAACTTCAGCAGGCCACATCGGTGAAGTTCTCCTGGGTGTTCGAGGACGAAGGCGACCAGTTACGGCACGACAAGCTGCGGGATCTGTTGGTGGGTCTTGAGGCCATGACAGCGGAGAGGTCCTCAAGGCAGGTCACGGTGCAGGGGATGGAAGCCCGTCTGACCCTGGCTCGGGACTTGAAGCGCAGAGCGGAGGACGAGGACGCGATTGCGTGGGAGCGTTGCGTTGATGATCTGGCGCGACCGGAGCCTCCGTACAACGGCTTGAGCCTGGATCCGATCCCGGGGCTGGTGCCCCTGGGGCGTGATCAGGGCTCCGACCTTTGGGAGTTCTGGCACGTGTCCAGCGGCGAATGCCCTCAGTGGGAGGGTGAGCCGCTCGGGGGAGGCCGGGTGAGACTGGACCCGAGCTCCGGCGCGGAGGGCATGGTGCTGGTGTTGATCCCGGGAGGGTCTTTCACGATGGGGGCCTGGCAACCGGGCGCCGATCGTGAGGAGGGCTCGCCCAACGTGGACGCGGAGGCGTACGCCAACGAATCACCCGTCCAGGAGGTCTCCCTCGAGCCGTTCCTCATGAGCAAGTTCGAGACCACTCAGGGCCAGTGGCTGAGGATGTGGGACGAGAACCCCTCCCGGTTCCGGCCCGGGACCTGGAAGGACCCGAACGGGAAGCCGACCTCGTTGAGGATGCCCGTGTCCAACATCTCCTGGCATGACAGCCGTGAGGCGGGCCTTCGTTGGGGCCTGGTCCTGCCCACCGAAGCCCAGTGGGAATACGTTTGCCGCGCGGGGACCACGACGCGTTTCTCCACGGGTGACGCCCTGACGTCGTTGCAGGGCGCCGCCAACGTGGGCGACCTGACGTTTCAACGGGCCGGCGGCGTGAGCCACGACGAGGGGATCGAGGATGGCTTCGTGGTCCAGGCGCCGGTAGGTCGCTTGCGTGCGAATCCGTTCGGGCTCCACGATGTTCACGGCAACGTGTTCGAGTGGTGCCTCGACGGGTTCGGCTCCTACGCTGATCGGTCCGCCCGTCCCGGCGACGGCCTCCGCACTCCGTGGCAAGGCATGCCCAAACGCGTGCTCCGCGGCGGCAGCTGGAACATCCGCACCCGGCAGGCCCGCAGCTCCAACCGGTTCCGGTTCGACCCCGAGGGTCGGCTCAACGACTGCGGTGTCCGCTTCGTCCGGCCGGTGATCTCCCGGATTCCCTGACACCATCCAGCGGGGTTCTCAGGCCCGTCGGACAGGACCATGGCAGTCGGTCCCCCGTGCTCGGGTGAGCGCCTTCTCGTGTGCAGTCCTGCGGAGAGTGACGCAGAGCACATGGAGGTCAGGCCCTGAGCCCGACCGATCTCCCACGGCCTGATCCTGAACCGCCCACCACGCAGATTGACCCGGCCGGCAGGTGCATGTTGTCAGGTCGCACCGTCCCGTGGTCACGAGAGAGGGTCGATGCCGGATGGCGAGCGTCCGGCGGATAGGCGGGGGTGGTCCCGGACGATTCCCGGGGAGGGCACGGCAATTCGTGGCGTGGCGAGTGTAAAGGGCTTCGGTCATTACGTAACATCGGGCCATGCCGACCGACCTGGAAATCGCGCGTTCTGCGACCCTGCGTCCCATCGACGACGTGGCTCGGGATCTGGGACTGGGAGAGGAACAGTGGCGGCCCTTCGGGCGTCACATCGCCAAGATCGACCCGGAGGTGCTGGACACCCCGCGGCCTCGGGAGGGCGCCGCGCGCATGGTGCTGGTCTCCGCCATCACTCCGACTCCGGCCGGGGAGGGGAAGACCACCACCAGCATCGGCCTGGCCCAGGGCATCCGTCGCCTCGGCGGGTCGGCGTGCCTCGCCCTGCGTGAGCCCTCCCTGGGGCCGGCCTTCGGCATGAAGGGTGGCGCCACCGGAGGTGGTTACAGTCAGATCGTCCCGCGGGACCGGATCAACCTCCACTTCACCGGCGACTTCCACGCCATCACCTCCGCCCACAACCTGCTCGCGGCGGTGCTGGACAATCACCTGTACTTCGGCAACGAGCTGCGCATCGACCCTCGCCGCATCACCTGGCGCAGGGTCATGGACATGAACGACCGGGCCTTGCGGCAGATCGTCATCGGCCTGGGCGGACACAAGCAGGGCGTGCCGCGGGAGACGGGGTTCGACATCACGGCGGCCTCCGAGGTCATGGCCATGCTCTGCCTCGCCGAGGGGCAGGACGACCTGCGGGAGCGCATCGACCGGCTGCTGGTGGGCTTCGACTATGACGGCGCGCCGGTGACGGCCGGTCGCCTGGGCGCCTCGGGCGCCATCCTGGCGTTGCTGCGAGACGCCCTCTGGCCGAACCTGGTGCAGACCCTGGAGGGGGTGCCCGCGTTCGTTCACGGCGGTCCTTTCGCCAACATCGCGCACGGTTGCAACAGCGTCATGGCCACCAAGGTGGGGCTGCATCTGGCGGACTGGGTGGTCACGGAGGCGGGCTTCGGCTTCGACCTGGGCGCGGAGAAGTTCTTCGACATCAAGTGCCGCAGCGCCGGCCTGGACCCGGCGGCGGTGGTGCTGGTGGCTACGGTCCGTGCCCTGAAGTTGCACGGAGGCGCCAAGCTGTCTCAGCTCGGGGAGGCCTCCGCGGAGCGGGTGGACGCGGGGATCTCCAACCTGGAGAAGCACGTCGAGAGCATCCACCTGTTCGGCGAGAAGCCCGTGGTCGCGCTCAACCGGTTCGGCACGGACACGGACGAGGAGATCGCCGTGGTGCGGGAGGCCTGTGACCGCCTCGGGGTCCCGTTCGCGGTCTCCGATCACCACGCCCGCGGCGGCGAGGGGGCGGAGGAGCTGGCCCGCCTGGTCATGGACCGGGCCGCTCGGGAGACCGCCGGCTTCAAGCCGCTGTACGAGCTCGAGCAGCCCGTGGAAGAGAAGGTGCTGCGGATCGCCCGGGCCATGTACGGCGCCAAGGACGTGAAGTTCACCAGGTCCGCGCAGCAGGACCTCAAAGACGCGGAGCGTCTCGGCTACGGCGGGTTGCCGGTCTGCATGGCCAAGACCCCGGCGTCCCTCTCCGATGACCCGAGGCTGCGCGGCCGGCCGGAGGGCTTCACGCTCACGGTCCGCAACGTCCAGATCAACGCCGGCGCCGGATTCCTGGTCGTGCTCACCGGCGACATCCTGCGCATGCCGGGGCTGCCCCGGACCCCCATCGTCCAGCAGGTGGACCTGAAGGGGGACGAGATCATCGGGTTGGCCTGATGGGGCTGCGGCGAGCGAGCAATCTCGTCATCGCCAAGGGTGTTGCCCGGCCGCGTTTACGGTTGGGCGCCGATTCGTACGATCATAGAAGAGGCTCGAGGGGCGGACGGTGCGGTCGTTCCTTCGGGTTTGCCCGTTCGTTGGATCATCAGGGGGGTGGAAGATCGTGCAAGAACCGCACGTAACGGACCAGGAGAGCCTGCTGCAGCCGGTCCTGCGGCCGCCAAACGTGAACGCGGAGCCCATCTTTATCCTGGGCAGCGTCCGTTCGGGGACCAGCGTCACGGTGCAGGCCCTGAAACTCGGGGCCCAGATCCGGGGGCACAACGAGGGCAACATCGCCTCCCTGATGCAGCGGATGCTGGATCAGGTGGAGGAGTTCTTCAAGAAGCTCTCAGAGGAGTACCTCTCCCTCACGGATCACCACACCATCGCCAACCTGCGGCAGGAATGGATCGAGACCTACATCATCAACTACTTCTCCGAGGCCTACGAGCGGTACCTGGGGGACGGGCAGTGGGTGGACAAGTCGCCGGACAGCTACCTGTTCGCGCCCATGGTGAGGGCGGCGCCGCGGCTCCTCGAGATGTTCCCCAAGGCCAGGTTCATCTTCTGCGCCCGACGGGGCATCGAGAACATCCTGTCGCGGATGAAGAAGTTCCCTCACATCCCGTTCGGCTTCCAGTGCCGGAGCTGGGCCCACACCTTCGAGGAGTGGGGCAAGGTGCGGGAGCAGCTGGGGCCGGAGCGGTGCATGGAGGTCTACCAGCGGGACATCGCCATCGACCCGCAACGGGTCGCCCTCGAGCTGCAGGAGTTCCTCGGACTCGAGGACGAACAGCGGGAGGGCATCGTGCGCGTGTTCACCGGTCGTCGCTATGAGCAGACCCAGGTGGCGCGGGAGCACAAGGAGATCAGCATCGAGGAGACCCCGTGGGACGAGGGCTACCGGGCGGCGTTCATCCGCTGGTGTCATCCCATGATGAAGGCGGCGGGGTTCGATCTGGAGGGGCGCTCCTACGAGATGAACGTCCCGGTGCGGTTGTTCTATCCGCACGTGGAGGGCGCCGTGGAGCTGAACAACGTGAACCCCGAGTACGGCTTCACGGAAGACGAGAACGACGCCATGCAGCTGCACCCCAACGAGCCTGGGGAGCCGCCCGCGGAGGTCCGCTACGCCACCATGCCCCTCAACGGGCAGGACGAGTGGTTGGCGGAGGTCACCGTGGCCCACGAGGATGCCGGCCCGGTGACCTTCGGCCTGCGCATCGAGGAGAGCGGGAATCACCGGACGGTGTTCGAGGACACCTTCGACGTCAGCACCCCGGAGGAGGTGTTCCACTGGCAGGCGTCCCTGCCGACCCTCGAGGGGAGCTACGATGTCATCATCTCAACCTCCATGGCCGCAGGAGCACCCACCGCCGCCAACGCCTGGGCGCGATTCCTGGGCGCCCAGCTGCGGCGGTCCACGGAGCGCGGATGAAGCCCATCGGACTGGGATTCCAGACCGTCGGGCACGCGACGCTGATCTGTTACGACGACGGCCCCGTCCTCGCCACGGACCCGTGGTTGCAGGGCACCGCCGCCTGGGGCAGCTGGGAGATGACACACCAGGTGCCGGATGCGCAGCGGGAGGCCGTGCAGGCCTGCCGCTACCTGTGGATCTCCCAGGATCGGGGTGATCACCTGCATGAAGAGTCCCTGGACGCCCTCTCCAGGGACGACCGCGTGGTGCTCCTGCCAGATCACCTGGGGCGTCGCATGAAGGACCGGATCGAGGCCATGGGCTTCGAGACCCAGAGCCTGGCGGACGCCCACTGGGTGTCCTTGTCGGATCGGCTGCGGGTGATGAGCGTCAGCGACGTTACCCTCGGGGCGGTGTTGCTGGTGGAGCTCGGCGGGCGCTTGCTGGTGAACACCAACGAGGCAGCGGACCATGGCGCTGGCGCCCTGATCATGAAGGCCATCTCCGAGTACGAAATCACCTACCTGCTCTCCGCTGCGGGACACGAGGCTCCCATGGTGCGCACCGTGGACGCGGCGGGCGAGGACTGCGTGACGCCGCCGCCGCCGGGCCCGCTGGGCTGCGGGATCGAGACCCTCATGGGCCTCCTCGGGGTGACCTACTTCATCCCGTTCAGCCGCATGCGGCGTCACCGACGGCAGGACAGCGCGTGGGCCAACGGTCACATGCTGCCGGCCCTGGCCCATCACGACGGATTCTGGCTGGAGGACAAGTACGTGCTGCCGCCGTTCGTGCACTGGGACTTCGAGACCGGCGGCGTGTCCGTCCTGGACCCGGCGGAGAACCTGGGGCCGGCCTGTCCTTCGAGCGAGGAGCTGGATGACTGGGACGAGCCGCTGCAGGGGGAGGAGCCCCTGGAGTTGTCGGCTTACGTCTCCCGCGTCACGCAGCTGGGGAAGCTGGTGGACCGTGTGACGGTGGTGGTCGGCGGCGAGCTCCACACCATGCCCTTGGGCCAGAGCACTTCCCGCTCGTTGCGCATCGAGGCGCCGCGCAGATCGCTGGTGGACGCTGTCCGTCGGCAGCGGCTGGAGGAGTACCTGCGGGCGGGCTTCGCCCGTGTGTGCCTGGAGGGGCAGTGGGAGTGGCACGACCCCAGGACGCTCGAGCCCGGGGTGCTCACGCTGCTGGCCCTCGCCGAGCGTGGGGGCGCGTGCACCAGCCAGGAGATCCGTGAGCACGTGATCAACTACATGGGGCGGGGGCTCTGCGTGCCGGAGGCGGGCGGTGCCCAGGGCCGTCGGCTCCACGACCTGTTGACGCACGTCGTGGAGGGGCCCCCCGTGGCTGAAGGGAGCGGCTCATGAGCGCCGACATGGCGGTCTCCATCAAGGGGCTCGGGAAGCGCTTCCGGGTGTACAAGGACCCCACGGCCCGGGTGCTGGAGCGGCTGAGCTTCGGCAAGCTGGTGCGGCATGAGGAGCGCTGGCCGTTCCGCGGTCTCGATCTGGAGGTGGAGCGTGGGTCCGCCATGGGGATCATCGGCCGCAACGGCGTCGGCAAGAGCACCATGCTCAAGATCGTCAGCGGCATCATGGACGCCACGGAGGGGTCGGCCCAGGTGCGTGGGTCGCTCGGGTCCCTGCTGGAGCTCGGCGGCGGGTTCCACCCGGCGTTCAGCGGCCGACGCAACATCTTCATGAGCGCCGCCATCATGGGCATCCCCCAGAGCGAGGTCCGGGAGCGCATCCCGGAGGTCATCGCGTTCTCGGAGCTCGGCCCCGCCATCGACCGCCCGGTGAGGACCTACTCCTCGGGCATGGTCATGCGGCTGGGGTTCTCCATAGCCACCATGAAGCGCCCGGACGTGCTCATCCTGGACGAGGTCATGGCCGTGGGGGATCAGGAGTTCCAGGCCAAGTGCATGGATCGAATGAGCGAGATCCGCGGCGTCGGGACCACCATCCTGTTCGTCTCCCACTCCATGTATCACATCCGGCAGATGTGCGACCGGGCGGTCTGGCTGCAGGACGGGGAGTTCCGTGAGGAGGGCGCTCCGGTGGACGTCACGGACGAGTACCTGCGCTGGATGCACTCCAAGCGGATCACCCGGTTCGCGCCGCTCTCGGGCCCCCAGGCCGCCGAAGGGGAGCCGCGGCTGAAGGAGTTGAAGGTCCGTGTCGCAGGTCAGGCTGAGGATGTGACCCGGTTCACGCCGAAGCAACAGATGGAGTTCATCGTGACCGTCGATAATCCGGGCGCCACGGGCAGGTTTCACGTCGACGCCCTGGTGTCCCGCAACGACGACGTCCCGGTGTTCACCACCCGCTCGGAGGACGAGGGTGTCGAGGTGAGCGGGGATGGAGGTGCCCTGGCGTTCAGGCTTGAAAACAACCTGGCAGCCGGTGAGTACTACGTGTCGGTCCGCCTCACTCGGGCCGAAGACGGTGAGCCGGTGGATGTGCGCTCCGACTGGGGGCGTTTCATCATCTCCTACGAGGGTATGGAAACGGGTCTGTTCCTCCCCGAGTGCAAGTGGATGACCCCGCAGGAAGCGAGAACATGACAGAGGCGGCGTCTCAACGCTCTCACCTGGACGTCCTCGAGGACGAGAGCCTCCATATCTTCCGGGAGGTGGCGGCCCGGTTCGAGCGGCCGGTGCTCATGTATTCCGTGGGCAAGGACTCGAGCGTGCTGTTGCACCTGGCGCGGAAGGCGTTTCACCCGGGGACGATCCCGTTCCCGTTGCTGCATGTGGACACCGGATACAAGTTCCCGGAGATGTACGCGTTCCGCGACGAGATGGCTGCGTCCGTTGGCGCGGAGCTGATCGTCGCGGGCAACAAGGAGGCCATCGCCGACAACGCCAACCCCTGGGGGCTCGGCACCGTGCGCTGCTGCTCGTTGCTGAAGACCCAGGCCTTGGTGGACGCCCTGTCCGAGGGGGAGTTCGACGCCGCCATCGGCGGAGCTCGTCGGGACGAGGAACGGTCCCGGGCCAAGGAGCGGGTGTTCTCCTTCCGCGACGGCATGGGTCAGTGGGACCCGAAGAACCAGCGGCCGGAGCTGTGGAACCTGTACAACACCCGCGTCAATCCGGGTGAGCATATCCGGGTCTTCCCCCTGTCCAACTGGACGGAGGCGGACGTGTGGCACTACATCGAGCGGGAGGAGATCCCCATCGTCCCGCTGTACTTCGCGGAGGAGCGGGAGGTGGTCGTCCAGGCGGACGGCAGCATCGCGCCGGTGGAGTCCCTGTCTCCCTCCGATCGGGACGGGGCGGCCACGGAGATGGTCAAGTGCCGTTTCCGGACCCTCGGCTGCATGCCGTGCACCGGCGCCATGCGCTCCGAGGCCAGCACCCTGTCGGAGATCATCGTCGAGATGGCGGAGCTGAGGACGTCGGAACGGGTCGGGCGCGTCATCGACCATGACGCGGACGGTTCCATGGAAGACAAGAAGCGCGAGGGGTACTTCTAGATGTCCGCGACGACGGAGGGGCCGGTGCAGCACGCGCCGGCGGATCTGCTGCGCCTCACGACGGCCGGCAGCGTTGACGACGGCAAGTCCACCATGATCGGCCGGCTCCTGTACGAGGCCAAGGCCATCTGCGAGGACCACGTGAGCGCCGCTCGCGAGAACACGCGGCAGGACCTGGGCGGGGAGATCGACTTCTCCTTGTTCACGGACGGCCTCAAGGCGGAGCGGGAGCAGGGGATCACCATCGACGTGGCGTACCGCTACTTCGCGACGCCGCGACGCCGGTTCATCATCGCCGACACCCCCGGCCACGAGCAGTACACCCGGAACATGGTCACGGGCGCGTCCACGGCGGACCTGGCCATCATCCTCATCGACGCGGCCAACGGCATCACCACCCAGTCCAAGCGGCACGCCTTCATCGCGTCCCTGCTGGGGATCCCCCACGTCGTGGTGGCGGTGAACAAGATGGATCTGGTGGATTGGTCCCAGGAGGCCTACGACCACATCCGCGCGGAGTTCGACGCGTTCGCGACCAAGCTGACCATCCGGGACATGAGTTACGTCCCCATCTCCGCGCTCAAGGGAGACAACGTGGTGCGCCGCAGCGACAACATGCCCTGGTACGAGGGCAGCCCGCTGCTGCACCGCCTGGAGAAGACCTACATCGGCGGCGACGCCAACCGGATCGACCTCCGCTTCCCCGTCCAGTGGGTCAACCGGCCGGACCCCACCTTCCGCGGGTATTCGGGCACGGTGGCGTCGGGCGTGGTGCGGGTCGGTGACGACGTCGTGTCGCTGCCCTCCGGGCGCCCCTCCCGGGTCAAGTCCATCGTCACCTTCGAGGGTGAGAAGCAGGAGGCGGGGCCATCTGAATCGGTCACCATCTGCCTGGAGGACGAGATCGATGTCAGCCGTGGCGACCTGCTGGTGCACGTCCGCAACGTCCCCGCCTCCATCCGGGAGATGGACGCGGTCCTGGTGTGGATGCACGAGGAGCCCATGGAGCCCAACCGCGCCTACATCGTGCGCCACACCACCAACGAGGTGCGGGGCCAGGTAGCGGAGCTGCAGTACCGCATCGACCCCAACACCCTGTCCCGCGAGCCGGCGGAGTCCCTCGCGCTGAACGAGATCGGCCGCGGCGTGCTGAAGTTGTTCAGGCCCATCGCCTGCGACGACTACCAGCGCAACCGCGCCACGGGGAACTTCGTCCTCATCCACCCGCTCACCAACGCCACCATGGCGGCGGGGCTGATCGTGGATCGCGGCCGTCGCGAGACTGCCTTCGGCGGCATCGAGGCGCGAAAGCAAACGCCGGAGAGCCTGAACATCACCCGCACCAGCGGCCGGGTGACCCCGGGCGACCGGGCGCGAATCCTGGGGCAGAAGCCGGTGACCCTGTGGCTCACGGGCCTGTCCGGAGCGGGCAAGTCCACCATCGCGTTCGAGGTGGAGGAGCGCCTCGCCGAGCGCGGGCACCTCTGCTACGTGCTGGACGGCGACAACGTGCGCCACGGCTTGTGCTCGGACCTGGGCTTCCTGCCCCACGAGCGAAGCGAGAACATCCGCCGGGTCTCGGAGGTGTGCGCCCTGATGAACGACGTGGGGGCCATCGTGCTGTCCGCCTTCATCTCGCCGTTCCGTGAGGACCGGGCCGGGGCGCGCAGCATCGTCGGGCCGTCACGGTTCGCGGAGGTGTTCATCGACACCTCGTTGCACGAGTGCGAGAAGCGCGACCCCAAGGGGCTCTACAAGAAGGCCCGCTCGGGGGACATCCCGGACTTCACCGGCATCGGCAGCCCCTACGAGCCGCCGGAGAATGCCGAACTCAGGGTGGAGACGGAGCGCCTGACTCCGGCGGAGGCAGCGGACCTGGTGGTGCGCTGGCTTGAGTCGGAGGGCTACCTGCGCTGATCCGTTCCGTTGCTGGTTGAAGCCGTCGCCGTGTGACGCCTCGGCCGTTTTCACGGTAGGCTGTGGTCGACCTGCGGGGACCGTCCGGCATGCGGTCGGCGGTGCCTCGTCCGTGCAGGAGGACCATGGCCCAGCCCAACTCTCGGCCCGCTCTGTTGATCTCGCTGCTGGTGGCTGTTGGCCTCTCGCCGTTGGCAGCCGGGCAACAGGAGGCGGCTGCCTCCGTGGACTACGAACGGCAGGTGCTGCCGATCCTGACTCAGCATTGCTACGGCTGCCACGGTCCGGATGACGGCACTCGCAAGGGTGACCTGAGATTGGACCGTCGCGACGACGCCCTGAAGGCCATCGAGCCCGGCGTCCACGTCATCGTCCCCGGCGACCCGGAGGACAGCGTCCTCATGGACCGCATCACCTCCACGGACCGGCGCTCCGTCATGCCGCCGCCCAAGTCGGGGGAACCGCTGACGGAGACCCAGGTGGCGCTCTTGCGCCGTTGGATCGAGGAGGGGGCGTCCTGGTCCCGGCACTGGGCGTTCCGGCCCGTGGGCAGCCCGGCGCCGCCAGCGCCTGCCGCGTCTGGTTGGGGCCACAACGAGATCGACCGCTTCGTGGCCGCGAGGCTGGCGGAGCGTGGCCTGGACCCTGCTCGGGAGGCCCACAAGGCGGCGCTCATCCGGCGCGTCACGGTGGACCTGACCGGCCTGCCGCCGACACCGGAGGAGGTGGAGGCGTTCGTCACGGACGATGACCCCGGCGCCTACAGCGCCCTGGTGGATCGGCTCATGGCGTCTCCCCGGTACGGCGAGC
The DNA here is from genome assembly GCA_964507445.1 of uncultured Isosphaeraceae bacterium. Classification (GTDB taxonomy): domain Bacteria; phylum Planctomycetota. Next base: position 557,052 of record CAZDQF010000001.1, on the reverse strand, counting down.
GCCAGGCCCAGGAGTGGCTGGATCTGGCCCGATACGCGGACACCAACGGCTACCAGCGGGACGGTTCCCGCAGCAACTGGAAGTGGCGGGAGTGGGTCATCCGCGCGTTCAACGCCAACATGCCATTCGACCAGTTCACGGTCGAGCAGCTGGCGGGGGACCTGTTGCCGGAGCCGACCTTGTCGCAGCGCATCGCCACCGGGTTCAACCGCAATCACGCCAGCAACTCGGAGGGCGGCGCGGTGCCTGACGAGTACCGCAGCGCCTACGTCATCGACCGCGTCAACACCACGGCCACCACCTGGCTCGGTCTCACCGTGGCCTGCGCCCAGTGCCACGACCACAAGTTCGATCCCATCTCCCAGAAGGAGTTCTATCGCTTCTACGGCTTCTTCGACCAGGTGGATGAGCGTGACACCCGGCAGCCGGACCTCCGGGTGCCGAACCCCGACCAGGAGCCCCACGTGGAGCTGCTGAAGGCGCGCATCAAGGAGTTGAAGGAGCGCCTGGAGGCTCCCGATTCGCTCTCGGATGCCGCCCAGGCCCGGTGGGAGGAGCGCACCCGGGAGTTCGTGGGGGAGGACGTGGAGTGGTCCGCGGCTACCCCCGTGGGGATGCTGGCTCACAACGGGTCGGTGCTCGAGCGTCAGGAAGACGGCTCGATCCTGGCCACCGGAGAGGCGCCGGTCCGCGACACCTACGATCTGGTGTTCAAGCCCGGCAAGCGCAAGATCGCCGCGATCCGGCTGGAGGTGTTGCCGGACCCGAGCCAACCGGAGGGAGCCTCGGGCCGCTCGCGTCAGGGCCAGTTCATCCTCAGCGGCCTGAAGATGCGCATGTCGGCCCTGTCGGACTCCAGTGACCCGCCCCTGGTGTTCGTGGCCACGGCGGACGCGGACCTGAACCAGGAGCGTCCCAGGGAGCGCGCGCCGGACCAGATCTATCCCGGCTCCATCAGCGGTGCGATCCTGGCGTCCGACGACAAGACCTCGAGCCGGAGCCGGTTCGGGCGCGGCTGGAGCATCATCGGGGACGAACGGATGCGGCGTCATGAGGCCATCCTCGTCCCCCTGGAGACGCTGTCGTCCAACAGCGTCTCCACGTTGCGGGTGACCCTGATCCAGAACGCCAGGCCCTACAAGACGCTGATGGGGCGCTTCCGTATCTCGTTCACCGAGGACGAGCGCATCCGTGAGCTCATGCTGCCGGCGGTGGGGAAGATCTGGAGCGCCGTGGGGCCGTTCCCGGCCAAGGACTCCGCCGCCGCCCACAAGACCGCCTTTGAGCCCGAGAAGGACCTGAAGGCCGGGATGGACCTGAAGAAGCAGTACGACAAGCCCAAGGTGGTGGCCACCAAGGAGCGCCGCGGCGGCAAGCCTGGCGCGACTCCGGCGTCGTCTCCTGGCAAGGACGCCAAGGGCACGGAGACCGCTCCCGGCAAGCCGTCCGCTGTGTCGGCGGCCGGGCCGGGTAAGGGGCCTGACGGAGACAAGCCCGGCAAGGGCGATGGGAAGAACGCCGTGGCGGCGGCGCCGAAGGGGAGCAAGGGCAAGTCCGCCAAGGCTCCGGCGGCGCCTGTCGCGAAGCCCGGCGCAAAGCCCGGTGCGAAGCCCGCGGAAGGGTCGCCGACATCGGCGGCTGCAGCCAAGCCTGGTCCCGGAGGCGGCTCTTCCTCTTCAGGGCGACGGAGCCGACGCCAGGAGAAGCTGTCCTGGAGCAAGAAGCAGGACTGGCGTGACGGGTCAGCGGGTCAGCTGGCCGACGGCAACGTGGCCTGGTACCTGACCCGGAAGATCCACAGCACCCGGCCGCGCACCGCCATGATGCGGTTTGACGGGCCGGCCGGAGTCAAGGCGTGGCTCAACGGCGAGCTCATCTTCGAGGCGGCGCCCAAGGTCTCCACCTCGTCTTCCAGCAGCCGCCGCGGCGGCGGGGGCTTCTCCCGACGCGGTCGCTCGGGCTCCACGGAGCGCGAGGTTCGGGTGGGGATGCGCTCCGGTGAGAACGAGCTGGTGGTGAAGGCCGTGTTCGGGCAGCGGCCCTCTCGCAGCCGGGGGCGCAGAGGCGGCACGCCGGGGGCGGGCGGCGCGGGCGCCATGGAGGGAGAGGCGTTCAACCCGGAGGACTTCGGCGGTGGAGACTTCGACCCGGACGCGTTCGATCCGGATGGCTTCGATGCCGCGGGGTTCGACCCGGGGATGTTCTCCAGCATGCGTCGGCGCCGGTCGTCCGGCGGGTCGTTCACCTTCGATATGACCGTCGAGGGGGAGGACGTGGTGAACCACGAGGTGGTCACCGCCCTGCGTCAGCTGGCGGCCATGGGGGAGGGCGCCGCGGACGGCTGCGAACCCACGGACGAGGATGACGCGGACGACCGGGAGGCTCGCGCGGAGGCCCTCAAGAAGAAGATCCGCAAGTTCTATCGTGCGCGCCATGACCTGGTGGGCATGACCCTGGAGGCAGAGCGCGCGAAGCTGCAGCGGCAGCTGGACACCCTGGAGCGCAAGCTCCCACGCACCCTGGTGATGAAGGAGCGGGAGAAGAAGCGGCAGACCCACGTGTTCATGCGCGGGGACTTCCGCGAGAAGGGGGAGAAGGTGGAGCCGGGCGTCCCGTCCGGGTTGCCGCCCATGTCGGAGGACCTGCCGAAGAACCGTTTGGGACTGGCGAGATGGCTGGTGTCGAAGGACAACCCGCTCACCGCCCGGGTGGTGGTGAACCGGATCTGGCAGCAGTATTTCGGTGAGGGGCTGGTGAGCACCCCGGAGGATCTGGGGATCCGCAGCCAGCCGCCCAACCACCCGGACCTGCTGGACTGGTTGGCCCGTCGTTTCATGGAGAGCGGCTGGGACCTGAAGGCCCTGCACCGCCTCGTGGTTCACTCCGCGGCCTACCGACAGGACGGGGCCGTGGACGCCGCCCGGCGCGCCACGGATCCGGACAACCGGCTGCTCACCCGCGGACCGCGACAGCGCATGTCTGCCGAGATGGTGCGGGACAACGCCCTGGCGGTGAGCGGGCTGTTGCAGGAGCAGGTCGGAGGAGAGAGCGTCCGGCCCTATCAGCCCAAGGGCCTGTGGGAGGCGGTGTCCCGGGGACAGCGCTACCGCAAGGACAAGGGCAGCAAGCAGTATCGGCGCGGTCTCTACGTCTACTGGAAGCGCGGCGTGCCGTATCCGTCGGCGTTGACGTTCGATCAGGCCAAGCGGGAGACGTGCACGGTGCAGCGAGCGGAGACCATCACGCCGTTGCAGGCACTGGTGTTGCTCAACGACCCGGTGTTCGTGGAGTGCGCCAAGATGCTGGGGCAGCGGATGCTGAAGGAGGGCGGCAAGGTGGACGCGGAACGGCTGCGCTTCGGCTTCCGGCTATGCGCCTCGAGGTCCCCTGATGCGGCGGAGCTCCAGGTGCTGGAGAAGCTGCTGGCAGACCAGCGGGAGCACTACAAGAAGAACGCGGCGGCGGCGGCCAAGCTGTTGGCGGTGGGGGACGCCCGTTGCGATGAGAGCCTGGAGGTGCCTGAGCTGGCGGCCTGGGCCTCCGTCGCCACCGCCATGCTCAACCTGGACGCCACCATCCACCGTTAGGACGCGCACATGAATCACTCACCCCTCGATCACTCCGAGCTGTGCCGCAGGGCGTTTCTGGGTCAGAGCACCCTGGGCCTGGGGGCCCTGGCGTTCAGCGGGCTCACGTCACCGGAGCTCTTCTCTTCTGCCGCCACGGGTGCGGAGCCGAAGGCCAAGCGGGTCATCCTCGTGTTCCTCTCCGGCGGTCTGTCCCAGTTCGAGACCTTCGACGAGAAGCCGCTCCTGAACGAACGCCGCGGGGAGCAGATCCCGGAGTCCGTGCGCAACGGCGGCGTCACCAGCAACATCACGGAGCGTCAGGGGAACCTCTCCGTCGTAGGGTCGCCGTTCAAGTTCGCCAGGCGCGGACAGTGCGGCATGAACATCTCGGAGCTGCTGCCCCATGTCGCGGGGCACGCGGACGACCTCACGCTGATCCGCTCCCACCAGACGGATCACGTGCTGCACGAGGCGGCGGTCACCACCCTGTTCACGGGCACGCCGTTGCTCGGGCGTCCGTCCTGGGGCGCATGGTTGTCCTACGGCCTGGGCACGGCCAACCGGGACCTGCCGGAGTTCGTCGTGATGCTCTCTTCCGGGGAGCGGCTGGCGCCCCTGCACCCGCGGCTGTGGCACTCCGGTTTTCTGCCGGGCAGGCACCAGGGGGTGCAGCTCCGGGGAGCCGGTGATCCGGTGTTGTTCGTCAACAACCCAAAGGGCGTGGACGGGGTCGCCAGACGGAACGTGCTGGACGCGGTCAAGGCTCTCAATCAAAAGGAGCTGGAGGCCACGTCTGACCCGCGGATCAAGACGCGCATGGAGGCCTATGAGATGGCCGCCAGGATGCAGACGTCGGTGCCGGAGTTGTCAGACCTGAGCAACGAATCCAAGGAGACCCTCAAGCGTTACGGCGCGGAGCCGGGCAAGGCGTCCTTTGCCAACAACTGCTTGTTGGCGCGGCGGCTCGCGGAACGGGATGTGCGGTTCGTGCAGGTCTGCGATGGAGGGTGGGATCACCACGGCGGGTTGCCCCGCGCCCTGCCGCGCAAGTGCAAACAGATCGATAAGCCCGTCGGAGCGCTGCTGACGGACCTGAAGGAGCGTGGCTTGCTGGACGACACCATCGTGGTCATGTGCGGCGAGTTCGGCCGCGCCTCCATCTGTGAGGGGCCGCTCTCCAGCAGCAACTACGGGCGGGATCACAACGGGCGCATCGGCAGCGTCGTGATCGCCGGCGGCGGCTTCAAGAAGGGGTTCACCTACGGCCGCACCGACGACTGGGGCTGGGATGTGGCGGAGGACCCGGTCCATGTCCATGACCTGCACGCGACGATCCTGCATCAGCTGGGCCTGGATCACGAGAAGCTGGTGACCCGACATCAGGGTCGTGACTTCCGGCTGACGGACGTGAGCGGGAGGGTCGTGCGAGAGGTGCTCGCCTGATCCGATGGACGCCGGCTCAGGTCAGGCCAGGACGCCGTGGATCACGCGGCCGGCCACGTCCGTGAGGCGGAAGTCACGCCCGCGGTAGCGATACAGCAGCCTTTCGTGGTCGATGCCCAGCAGGTGGAGCATGGTGGCGTGCAGGTCGTGCACCTCCACCCGGTCCTCCACGGCGTGGTAGCCGAACTCGTCCGTGGCGCCGTAGCTGCTGCCGGCTTTGATGCCGCCGCCGGCGAGCCAGGCGGAGAAGCCCTTGATGTGATGGTCCCGCCCCGTCCCCTGCCCCATGGGCGTGCGGCCGAACTCCCCGCCGTAGATCACCAGGGTGTCGTCGAGCATGCCGCGGCGCTTGAGGTCGGTCACCAGGGCGTAGGTGGCCTGATCCACCTCCTTCGCTGAGATCTGGTAGCCGCCCTTGATGTTGCCGTGATGGTCCCAGGCCCGGTGATAGAGCTGGATGAAGCGCACGCCGCGCTCCGCCAGCCGCCGCGCCAGCAGGCAGTTGGAGGCGTAGCTGCCGTCGCCGCCCCGGGTGCCGTAGAGCTCGAACACGTCCTCCGGCTCCGATGACAGGTCCGTCAGCTCCGGGACGCTGGTGTGCATCCGGTAGGCCATCTCGTACTGGGCGATGCGCGTGTCGATCTCCGGGTTGCGGGTCTCCTGCCGGCGCAGGGTGTCCAGCCGGCGTACGGTCTCGAGCACCTCGCGCTGGGCGGCTTCATCGACGCCCGGAGGGCTGCCCACGTAATGGACCGGGTCGCCGCTCGCGTGGAACCGCACGCCCTGGAAGCGCCCCGGGAGGAAGCCCGAGTGCCACTGCCGGGCGCTGATGGGCTGAGCCTGTCCGCCCCTGCCCACGGAGCTGAGCACGACGAAGCCGGGCAGGTTCTCCGTCTCCGCTCCGAGGCCGTAGAGCACCCACGATCCCATGCTCGGGCGACCGGAGATGGCGGTGCCTGTGTTCATGAAGGTGTGGGCCGGGTCGTGGTTGATCTGTTCCGTGAAGAGGGAGCGGATGATGCAGATGTCGTCCGCCAGCCGGGACATGTGCGGGAACACGTCGCTGATGATCTGCCCCGATTGGCCGTGCCGGGAGAAGTCGAATTGTGGCCCCAGGCAGCGCAGCTTCTGGCCCTGGAGCTGGGCGATGGGCTGGCCCCGGGTGATGGACTCGGGCATGTCCTCGCCATGGCGACGGCGCAGCTCGGGCTTCCAGTCGAAACCCTCGAGGTGAGAGGGGCCGCCGGCCATGCACAGGTGGATCACCCTGCGGATCCGCGGCTTCCTTGTGACGAGAGGCGCCGCCGTGTCCGTCTCCCTGGAGAGCAGGGAGCCGAGGCTCGCGGCGCCCACCCCGTAGCCTGCGTGGCCGAGGAACGCGCGACGGGAGATCAGGTCGCTGAGGGGGTCGTTCATGATCGGGTGATCACCTCGTGCAGGTTGAGGATGGCCCGCGCGACCTGGGTCCAGGCGGCGTGGTCGGTTATGGAGTGGCCGGTCTCCCGCGGGCTCAGCCCGACGTCGGTGAGGGATCTGGCCGCGTCCGGGTGCTGCTCGAACCGTTGACGTTGGGTCGCCAGCAAGGTCAGGAGGGCCGCCTCTTCAGCAGGCTTGGGCGTCCGCGCCAGGGTGTATCGGTAGAGCAGGGCGAGGCGCTCTGCGTCCGAGCTCGCGGCCTGTCCGAGGACACGGTCCGCGAGGGCCCGCGCGGCCTCCACGTAGGACGGGTCGTTCAACAACACCAGCGCCTGCAACGGCGTGTTGGAGCGGGGCCGTGCTGCCGTGCACTCCTCCCGGGGAGGCGCGTCGAAGGCCTTGAGGCTGGGGTGGAGGAAGGACCGTTGCCACCAGGTGTAGAGGCCTCGTCGGTGCTGCTTGCCCAGGGTGGTGTCGTGCTTGTACACACGCTTGGGGAAGTTGAGCTCCCGCCAGTAGCCGGCGGGTTGGTAGGGCTTGCTGCTGGGGCCGCCGATGTCCCGGTTCAGGAGCGCTGCGGCGACGAGGGCCTGGTCACGGACGAACTCCGCGTCCAGCCTCCAGGTGGACTGTCGCGCGTGTGATCGGTTCTCCGGATCCGTCACCGCCAGGTCCGGTCGAGGTTGGGATGAGCGCCGGTAGGTGGTGGAGTTCACCATCAACCGGATCATGTGCTTGACGTCCCAGCCGGAGTCCACGAACTCCACCGCCAGCCAGTCCAGCAGGTCCTGATCCACCGGCCACTCTCCCTGAGTGCCCAGGTTCTCCACCGTGCGGGACAGACCTGTGCCGAAGAACAGGCGCCAGAGCCTGTTGACGAACACCCTGGCCGTGAGCGGGTGCCGTCCGGACGTCAGCCAGCGAGCCAGGTCGAGCCGGGTGGTCCGGTCGCCGTTGGCGGTGATGTCCGCCAGGATGCTCGGGCCCCGCGGTTGGACCACGGGCCCGGACTCGTCCTGCCAGTCGCCACGGTGGAGGACCTTCACCGGTCTGGGCGTCATGGCTCTGGAGATGAGGGTCGTGGGGATCGCGGCTCGGGTCTTGGTCAACCTGTCCCGCAGGGCCTTCAACTCAGCCCTCACCGCCGCCAAGGCGGGGGCGACGGTGCGATAGTGGGCGGCGATGGTGTCTCGTTGCGCAGGGGTTCGTCGCGACGGCTCCGCCCGCAGCGCCTCCACGACGGCGTTGGGCGGTCCGTCACGCACGAGCCGGAAGTAGAAGCCGTAGCCGCCCGCTCCGTTGGCGATCTTCATGAGCAGCTCATGCTCGCCTCTGAGGAGCTCTACCTGCACCTTGTCCTGATCCGGTTGGGCGCCCCTGGTGACCTTGCGCTTGAAGACCTCTCGTCCGTCGATCCACACCTTGATGGCGTCATCGCTCCCGAGGGAGAGGGTCGTGGTCTGATCGGCGTCCACGGTGATGGTGCGGCGGAGGTAGGTGGCGGCGTTGTCGCCCTTGAGGGTGTTGTGGACCACCCCGTCCTTCCACGCTGGCCGTGGAGTCCACGGGACGTCCGCGCCCTTCTCGGGGTCGAACGGCGTGGCGTAAGCCTCGTTGAAGTTCTTGGCGAAGTAGGGGCCGGAGCTGGACCACGGCCCGAGGACCGGGGTGGAACGAGCCAGGATCAGGGAGCGTTGCTCCGCCGCCCAGGATGCCCTGGCGGCCCGCAGCTCCTCCGTGTCCCTGTTGAGGGTCCCCTCAGTCTCCTTCACCTGAGCGTCGAGGGCCGCGATGCGCGCGCTCTGGTCGGCGGAAGGTACGGGCATGGTGGGGGACCAATTGCTGCCCGCGTAGTAACCCTTCTCGTTGATGTCCTCGAAGATGGCGGCGAAGGAGTAGAAGTCTTCGGCGGTGAAGGGATCGAACTTGTGGTCGTGGCACTGGGCGCACCCGAGGGTGACCCCCATCCACACCGACGCCGCGGTGCGCACGCGGTCGGCGCGGTAGATCGCCAGGTACTCCTTGTCCTGGGCCCCGCCTTCGGAGGTCTTCTGGTTGAGGTGGTTGTAGCCCGAGGCGACGAGCTGGTCCCGAGTGGGTTCGGGGAGCAGGTCACCGGCCAGCTGAGCCTCCGTGAACTGATCGAAGGGAAGCCCCTCGTTGAACGCCTTGATGACCCAGTCCCGGTAGGGCCAGAAGCTGATGGGTTGATCACCGTGGTAGCCGGAGGTGTCGGCGTAGCGGACGAGGTCCAGCCAGAACACGGCCAGGCGCTCGCCGAAGTGGGGAGACGCGAGGAGGCGGTCCACGTAGGCGGTGTAGGCCGCGTCGTCGGTCAGGGTGGCCACGTCCTCCGGCGCGGGGGGCAGTCCGGTGAGATCCACCGCCAGCCGTCTCGCCAGGGTGTGGCGGTCGGCCTGGGGCGACGGCCGGATGCCCATGCGTTCCAGCCGGGCGGTGACGAACGCGTCGATGGGGGAGCGGAGCTGCGCCCGGTCCGCGACCGCGGGTACGGCGGGTCGCTGGGGCGGGATGAACGCCCAGTGAGGTTCCCAGTTGGCGCCCTCCCGGATCCACCGCTCCAGGGTGTCGATGTCCTCAGGGCTGATGGTCCGGTGGGAGGAGGCGGGAGGCATGCGCTCCGCCACGTCGTGGTGGCGCAGCCGCGCCATGAGGGTGGAGGCGTCGGGGTCGCCGGGGACCACGGCCCGGTTGCCGCTGGGCAGCCGTGAAAACGCGTCCTCTCTGCGGTCCAGGCGGAGGTCCGCCTGGCGGGTCCCACCGTCCGGCCCGTGACATGGGAAGCAGGTTTCCGCCAGGATCGGCCGAACACTCCTATTGAAGGAGAGCGGTGGGGAGCCGTCCTGGCCGGGGGCGAGGCCGCCGCAGGCGGTGAGGCAGAGGAGGAGGAGTCGCATGATCACGTCATCCCGGGTGTCGTTGGCCGATTCTAACCGGTCATCCTGGCTTCAGTGCAGTCTCGCTCTTCAGATCCGCATTGCCCGGCGATCGTTAACGGGTACTCTCGGGTTTACTCATGTCCGTGGTCTCGATCTGCTCTGACGCCGACCGCAAGGGGGTCCCCCGTGGAGGTGGGATGGCGCTGCTGTTGGTCTGCTGTCTGCTGGCCTGGCTCGGTCGGGACGCGGCCGCCGATGCGACCTCCCTGGCTGGAGCGGACGCGGCGAGCACCGGGCCCCAGGGGTGGTCCGCGGTGGTCCTGGTCTACCTGTGGCTGCCCCTGACCTTCCTCGCCAACGTCGTCCTGTGGTGGGCTCCGGGAGTCTGCCTGGCCCTGGTGTTCCTGGGGACGCGGCGCTGGACGCAGACGTTGTTGGGAGGGTTCCTGCTCTCGTACCTGGTGCACGGGGTCACGGCTGTGGGACTCAAGGTCGTGGGCCCTGTGCCTCTGGACCTGGACACCTACGTGTTCGCGAGTCTGGGAGTGGTGGCGGTCTGCGGGGGACTCCTGGCCTGGGCCGTTCGCCGGGGAGAGGTCGCGGAGCGGGTCCGGTCCCTGCGAGCGGATACCCACGTCCTGGTGGCGGCGGTGGTCATGGTGCTGGGGGTTTCCGTCGGATGGGCGCCCCTGCTGTCATGGCAGGACCCCAACGCTGACGGCCTGGAGTCCCTCTACATGGGGTGGTCCCTGCGGTGGCACATGCTGCCGCACACGCCCGCGGACACGGGCGTGTTGGGGCTGGGCCTCGGTGCCCAGGGGCTGGCGCCCATGGTGCTGTGGCGGATCGCGTGGGACGGGCCGCTGGACTACGCCGGGCGAGCCGTGCTGGGGATGATGCTGCCGGCGCTCCTGGCGGGGGTGGTGGCGCTGGCGGAGCAGGGCCTGGACCGGCGGCTGGGTCGGCTGGGGATTGGCGGCGTCGTGGGCGGACTGGTGGTGTACTGCGTCTCCCTGGTGTACTCCGGCGGCTACGACTACGTGGCCGCGGACATGTCCTCGCCCGCGGGCCTGGACACCTTCTTCATCATCACCGTGCTGGGGTCCCTGGTGTACCTGTGCCAGGGCCGCATCGGCCTCTTCATGCTCGCCTACATGCTCGCCGTCATCTCACGGCCGACGTCGCTGTTGCTGGTGGGCGGGTTCGTCGCCGTGGCCATGCTGCTGTGGCCGGCTCGCCGCGCCAGCATGACGTGGCGCATGGTCCTGGTGCTGGTGACGACCGCGGCCCTGGCCTGGGTGCACGAGCGGTACTACCTCGGGGGAGAAATGGAGGAGCTGAGGGCGTCGGTCACCTCGCGCCTGCGGTTCCTTCAGTTCACGGACCTGGGACGGTTCTGGTACCTGGCGGTGCCGTGCGGGTTGTTGCCCATGGCCTCGCTGCTCTGGTTCCGTCGCATGGACCCCCTGGGTCGATGCCTCGCGTTGGTGTGTGTGGGCTACTCCTTGTTCATGTACACCATGGCCTTCGTCTCGTTGCATCACTTCGTCCCCGGCATGATCCTGTTCCTCTGCCTGTTCTGGCGGTGCCAGCTGCGCTCCGGAGCGCGCGCTCGTCGTCCGTTGGCGTGGGCGGCCCTCGCCTGCTGCGTGCCCGCGTTCATGATGGCCCTGCCGCCGTCCCTCGAGGTGTCCCGCGTGCAGCGTGAGCGCGGCGCCGCCATCCGGTTCGAAGCGGCGCCGGGGGACCTGGACGCGGTGTTCGCGGCGGCCTACGCCCTCGCGGAGGTGACCGACGGTGAGGGGCAGCTGGACTCCCATGCGATCCTGGCCAGCGCCACCGCCGTCGTCCGCACCTGCGACCCGGGTCAGGGGCCGCAGGAGCCGCGCTTCATCCTGCGCCGCCGTGACGGCGACGCGGTGCCCGGTTGGGTCGTGGCCGCCCGCAGCCGGGGGTGGGAGTGCCTGGTGCCGGCGTCCGATCCTGGCCGACGGCTCGAGACCGAGCCCGTGGACTACGTGTCACCCTGGTTGAAGGTGAAGCCGGAGGTGCTGTTCCGCCACCTCGGGGAGCCGGCGGGTCGATTCGCCGTGGACCTCAAGCAGCTGCTCCCCTGAACCCTGGCCTCAGGAAGGGCTCGGGGGCTGCTCCTTGGAGAAGGAGCGCCGCAGGTCCCGGGCGAACATGGTGCGGGTGAACTTGCCGAGGCCGGAGGGGTGCTCGCCGAAGGTCTCCACCTTGGAGGCGATCAGGGCCTGGCGGTCATCCGGGACCTGCCCGGCGAACGTCCGTGGCCCTTCGAAGGCGTAGTCCGTCAGCGGCCGGGAGTATCCCTCCGCTGCCCAGGCCTCCACGTCCAGGCCGGTGGTCCACCGGGTGTCGGCGTCCATGGTCTCCGCGAAGGGCACGTGGAGGACCACCTTCCGCAGGTAGTCCATCACCGTGCTGAGGGCCACGTCGTCCACGTCGGCGGTGCAGGCCCGGATGGCCTCTTCGAGGAAGTCGAGGGCCGCTTGGGTGGTGTAGAAGCGCCCCATCATGGAGTACTTGGAGAGCAGGTTTCCGCCCAGGGTGCCGTCCACGAGGGCGTCGTAGTTTGACCTCGCCCACTCCTTGCAAGCCTCTCGTGAGTCGAACAGCTCCTCCTCGCTCTCGTTCACGAATGCGTCCAGGACCTCCTTGAGTTCGGTCGGTGCCTGTCCGGCGTTGTCGCTCATCCAGCGCATGACCTGGAAGGGGGTGGCGCCGCCGCCGCGAGCGCACTCGAACGCCTCCGTCAGGTTGCCTTCGTAATAGAAGATGGTGAGCAGCAGGTGGAACACCCTGAGCTCGATGTACTCGTCGTAGGAGATGTCGGGGGTGGCGACCACCATCTCCTCGATCTCGATGACCGGCTCTCCGGTGTAGTCGCCGATGTTCCGGGCCACCACCCGCCACCGGGTGTCGAACTGGAAGCGCTCCCGGTTGTCCGGGTCGGCCAGCTCGGCGCCGTGGAGGAGCATGAGCTGGTGCGCGGACACGCGCATGGCGCCGGCGTCCAGGAACCGCTCCACGGCGTCCAGGAAGGACTGCTTGGTCTCTCCCGGGAGGCAGAGGATGAGCTCGCCATAGGACTGCATGCCGAAGCTCTTCAGCTCCTCCTGGAGCTCCGCGTAGGTCTCCAGCTTGATGTTGTCGCGCTTGATGTTCTTGAGCACCGTCGGGTTCATGGACTGGACGGCGGAGGTCATGGGGAGGATGCCGCCGGACTTGCGCATGACACGGATGATGCGGTCGCCCTTGTTCTTGCCGGTGGTGGTGCGCACGTAGCGCGGCCAGGTGTAGCGATCCTGGAGCCACGCGAAGTAGTCGGCGATCTCCTCGTCACGCTCGTACATGCCGAAGTTGTCATCGGCGAGAGCGAGGGCGACTTCGGGCTTGATCCGCTTGGCGATGTACTCCAGGTCCGCCTTCACGTTGTCCACGGAGTGGGCGTGGACCTTGTTGTTGGCCGTGACCCCTGAGTTGCAGAACGTGCAGGTGAAGGGGCAGCCGCGGGTGATCTGCATCATCGGCATGTAGCCGGTGTCGAACCAGGAGTCGAACCACCCGTTCAGGTAGGGGGAGGGGATGTCGTCCAGGTCCGTGATCCGCGCCACGGCGCCTCCCTTGACCAGCTTGTCGCTGGATCGGTCGAGCCAGGTGAGGCCGTCAACCGGAGCTTCCAGGAGCCCCTCCACGGAGCATCCCACCTCCCGGAATCTCTCGATGCCGTTGAGGAAGGCCCGCTCGCCCTCGTAGGTGGGCCCGTCCACGTAAGCGTCCACGGCGGCGGCCTGGCGCAGGAACTCCGCCTGGACCGGGTCCGTCAGGGGCCAGTTGGGCCCTCCCATGAGGGTGAGGGTCCGCGGTGAGACGCGCTTGGCGTAGGCCGCGAAGTGGAGGGCGAGCTCCTCGTTCCAGGTGAAGTTGGAGAGGCCCAGCACGTCCGGCGCACTCTGGTCGATGGCGCGCTTCAGGTCCTGCGGTTCGCGGAACAGCTGGACCTCCACCTCATCCGCCCGTGGCAGGTACGCCTTCAACCACGTGGCCAGATTGGCGAGCCCCAACGGGTACACGTCGGAGCTGAGCGTCAGCAGGTTGTGGCCGAGATCGGCGAGGAAGATGCGCATGCGCGGGCGGGTCTTGGTGCCGGGACGGTGACGATTCAGGGGCGGAAGCGAGTCTCGGAGAGTGTATCACGGCCCCTGGCCGCTCCCGTGTTCTTCAGGCTTGTCCGTACGGGGGTACCATTCCGTCATGTTCGGACGTCGTGAGTGGTTGCGTCGGGTGACGGCGCTCGGTGTCGGAGCCCTGGGCCTTCAGGGTGTGTCCCGCGGGGCAACGCCAACCACCGCCGGCGCCGCTCGGGATCAGGTGCTGTCCAGGATGGCCGCCTTCCCGCCGACCCCGGGCTCCATCCAGGGCCCCTACTACGTCAACTCCGCGCTGGTGCGTCATGACATCACGGAGGGGCGGCCGGGTCTGCCGGTGCGTTTGTTCGTGCGGGTGCTGGACGCCACCACCTGCCAGCCCATCCCCGGCGCCGTGGTGGATGTCTGGCACGGTGACGCCGACGGGGTCTACTCCGGGTTCCAATCCCAGGGCACTCAGGGCCAGACCTACCTGCGGGGCATCCAGTACGCGGCGCCGGACGGCATCTGCTGGTTCGACACCATCTTCCCCGGCTGGTACCCGGGCCGCACCGCACATCTTCACCTGAAGGTGCGACCCACGCCCCAGACCGAGCTCACCACCCAGCTCTACTTCGGAGACCTCGTCGGTTATCCGGGGCTGGACCTGATGCAGGCCATCTACCAGTGGGTGCCGCCCTACAGCGCCCGTGGCATCAGCCCCACGACCAACCAGAACGACTTCTGGTTCCTGCCGGAGACGGTGATGGTGGCGGTGCCGGATCCCAGCGGCGCGTTCGGTATCTGGGCCGGGCTGATCATCGCCGTCATCTGACGCCTTTGGCGTGCGGGTGGTACGGTGCAGGATGGCGGGGGAGTGATCCCGTGCGGCGCGCCCGTGCGGTGAGAGGGGCCGCACCGTGGACGGAAGCAGGCAAGGTCTTTGGCTGGTGTTCGGTCTGATCCTCTCCTGGGCCCCGACGGCGCAGGGGCAGCTGGCCTATGGGGACTTCAGCTCCGTGGCGGGGCTCACTCTCAACGGCAGCGCTGCCCAGATCGGCAACGTGCTGCAGCTGAACCCCGCCTCCGGTAATCAGGCGGGCACGGTCTGGGCCGACATGCGGCAGCAGGTGGCCGGGGGTTTCCTCTGCCAGTTCACGTTCCGGATCACCCGTGTCGGTGGCGGCGCCGACGGCATGTCCTTCATCATCCACGATGACCCGGCGGGGACCGCCGCCATCGCCCAGGCGGGCGGTTCCCTGGCCTACACCAGCATGCCCTTCACCACGACCAACAGCATGCAGAACCTGCTGGTCATCGAGCTCGACACCTACATCAACGGCTGGCCCGTGATCCCGGACTCCAGCAACAACGAGATCAGCGTTCATCTCTATCCCGGTTACCCCACGAGCAACGACGGCGCTGACGAGGTCAACTCCATCGGCCGCACCACGCCGACGGTGAACTTCTCCGACGGAGCCGTGCACACCCTCACGGTGCTCTACGTCCCGGGCTTGCTGGAGATCTACCTGGACGCCGCCGCGTCCGCCACCCTGAGCGTCCCCTTCGACTTCAACCTGGGAGGCACGGGCATCAACGGACAGGCCATCGGCGGGCTCACCCTCAGCCCCGCCGGCGCCTACGTGGGGTTCACGGGCACCACCGGAGGGCTGGTGGAGATCAACGAGGTCCTCTCCTTTTCGTTCACGGGCTCCGCGCCCACCAACGACTATCAGGTCAACTCCCTCGCCGCCTATCTGGCCGTGGATGGTGTACAGGGGACGAGCCAGATTGCGGCCATGGTGACCCTTGGCCTTGGGGTGTCCGGCAACCTGACCCTGGGGAGCAGCAACATCGGGGCCATGTGGGACCTGGCGTTCACCACGGCGCCGTTGTTGCCTGCCAGCGGCGGCGGCCTGGTCACCGGCAGCGGTCAGATCATCAACCTGGACACGGGGGACCCGAGCTTCGGCAGCTGGTTCAACCTGCTGTCTTCGAGCCCGCCGTTCGGCGGTCTGAACGTGGCCTTCGCCATTCCCACGGCGGCCGCGGTCTCCGCCCAGTTCGGGATCGTGGACCCCTCGTTCGCTGACGGCATCGCCATCTCCCAGCCGACACGGCTGGTCGTCCAGTAGGGCGCGTCGGGTCGGTCAGGGGAGGGCGACGACGGCGCGGCAGATAGCGTCTCGAGCGACGGCCAGCTGCGCCAGCTCGATCCACTCGTCCCTGGTGTGGGCCTGCTCGATGGACCCGGGCCCGAAGACCACGGAGGGGATCCCCTCCGCCTGGAACTGGGCCGCGTCCGTGCCGAACGGAACCGCCACCGCCTCGCCTCGTCCGGCCTGTTGTCGGACCGCCGCCACGAGCGCATCTGCGAGCGGGCCGTTGCCGTCGTCTGCGAGGGGGAGGCCGACGAGGAACGGATCGTCGTGCACCACCTCGAAGTCGACCTCGGGGTCACTCCGCAGGTGCTCCTCGACGCTGCCCCGGACCGCCATGGGGTCGTCTCCGGGGAGGACCCGTACGTCGATCTCGATGGTGCAGCGGTCCGGGACGACGTTGACCCCGACCCCTCCGGTCACGGTGCCGACGCTGAGGGATGTGTGTCCGCAGAGCGGGTGGATGCCCAGGGCGGGGGCGCCGTGTCGCGCCCAGCGCTCCAGGGAGGTGACGACCCGCGCCATGCGGTAGATGGCGTTGACGCCCCGCTCGGGCTGGGCGCTGTGCACGGCCACGCCTTCGGTGTGGATGCGCCAGCGCACCTGCCCCTTGTGGGCTACCACCGTGTCCAGGTCGGTGGGCTCGGCGACGATGGCGAAGGCGGGAGGGCGCGGAAGGAAGCCGCTCTCATGGAAGAAGCGGGGGAACGCGGCGGCGCCGTCAAAGCCGTGCTCCTCGTTGACGGAGCCGGCGAAGAGCACCGTGGGCATGCCCTCCGGGCGGGCCTCCTTGAGGGCCGCCACCGCGCCGATCATGGCGGCCATGCCCCCCTTCACGTCGCAGGCGCCGCGGCCGTAGAGGCGCCCATCCCGCACCTGGGGGTCGAAGGGAGGGATGGTCATGCCCTGGACCGGGACCGTGTCCTGGTGGGCCTCCAGCATCACCACCCGCTCCGGGTCGCCGTCCAGGCGAGCGAAGACGTTCTCCCGGCCGGGCGTCACGGTCTGACGCTCGCAGGGCAGCCCCATGTCGAGGAACGTGGCCTCCAGGTAGTCCGTGACCCGACCCTCGCCGTATTCCGGTCCGGTCTCCCCGTTCATGGGGTTGACGCTGGGGAGCGCCACCAGGTCCTTCAGGACCTGCTCCAGGTCCATCACGAGAGAGGCTCCACCCGCACGGGGCAGACCTTCAGCTCTGCGGTGTGGGTGGTCGGATCGTAGCCTGACCCGGTGAGGGCGTTGACCGGGGTGTCCTTGAAGCTGAAGCTGGTGAACACCGTGCCCGGGGGAGACTGGGTGGTGGCCTTGACGTTGATCTCGACACTGCCACGCGGACTCGACATGAGACAAGGCGCGCCGTCCTCGAGCCCCAGCCGCGTCACATCGTCCGGGTGCATCTCAAGGGACTCTCCCGGCAGCAGGTACTCCATGCCGCCGGCCCGCCCGGTCTGGGTGTGGGTGTGGTAGCTCTGCAGACGCCGACCCGTGGTCAGCCACAGGGGGTATTGATCGTTGATGGTCTCCGCGGGGTCACGGTACTGGGTGCAGGAGAAGATGCCGCGACCGTTCTCGAAGCCCGTCTCATGGAGCCTCGGGGTCCCGGGGTGGTCCTTGTCGGGCACGGGCCATTGATACTCGGCCTTGTCGATGCGATCCCAGTCCAGGCCGTTGTAGATGGGGGAGAGCTCGCACAGCTCGTTGAAGACCTCCGCTGCGGACTCGTACTCGAAGCCCTCGATGCCCAGGCGTCGGGCGATCTGGGAGACGATCCACCAGTCCGGCTGGGACTCTCCCTGAGGAGGCACCGCGGCGCGGAGCCGCTGCACCCGACGTTCCGTGTTGGTGCAGACGCCGTCGGTCTCGCCCCATGCGGTGGCGGGCAGGACCACGTCCGCCAGCTTGGCGGTCTCGGTGAGAAAGATGTCGATGACGATGAGGTGATCGAGGCTGCGGAGAGCGTGCTCGCAGTGGGCCCGGTCCGGGTCGCTGAGCAGCGTGTTCTCACCGTTGATGATCATGCCGAAGATGGACTCGCCGCATCGCTCCAGGGCCGTGACCTTGGTCATGCCCTTCTCCAGATCCACCCGGGTGCCCCAGAGGCGCTCGAACTTCTCCTGGTTGGCCGGGTCGTCCACGGGCTGGAAGCCCGGGTAGTTGTTCGGCAACGCTCCGCAGTCACCGGTCCCCTGGATGTTGTTCTGCCCCCGCATGGGGTTGATGCCGGTCCCTTCCCGGCCGATGTGCCCGGTCATGAGCGCCAGGTTGCAGAGGCTCTTGACGTTGTCGACGCCGCAGATGTGCTCGGTGATGCCGAGGGTGTAGTAGATGGCCCCGCGCTCCGCCTTGCCGTAGAGGATGGCGGCGCGTTCGATGTCCGCGGGGGGCACCTCGCAGAGCTCAGCGGCCCACTCGGGAGTGAAGCCCTTGACGTGCGCGAGGAACTCATCGAGCCCGGTGGTGCGCTCGGTGGTGAAGTCCTCGTTGACCAGCCCCTCTCTGGCGATCACGTGGGCCATGGCCAGGAGCAGGGCCGTGTCAGAGCCGACCCGGATGGGCAGGTGGACGTCGGCACGCCGCGCCAGCTCGATACGCCGCGGGTCGGCGACGATCATGGAGGCGCCGGCGCTCACCGCCTTCTTGATGCGGGTGGCGGCTACCGGGTGACACTCGGTCATGTTGGTGCCGATGCAGAAGATGACGTCCGGACGCTCCATGTCCGCCAGAGGGTTGGACATGGCGCCTCGCCCGATGGTTGCCGCCAGACCGGCGACGGTGGGGGCGTGTCAGGCACGGGAGCAGTTGTCGATGTGGTTGAGCCCCCACCCCGCCCGCATGATCTTCTGCATGGTGTACGCGGCCTCGTGAGGGGCGCGTCCGGAGGCGACCGCATAGAGCGCCTCGCGGCCCCGACGCTCGACCACCTGGCGCAGCCCGTCCGCGGCGCGGTCCAGGGCCTCGTCCCAGGTCGCCGGGTGCAGCTCTCCGTCGTCCCGGCGCACCAGGGGAGTCTTGAGCCGATCCCGGTGTTGCACGAACCCGGCGGCGAACTGGCCCTTGATGCAGAGGGCGCCTTCGTTGGCGGGGCCGTCCATGGCAGGGCGTACGCCCACGAGGGTGTCGCCGCGGCTGAGGATGTCCACGGAGCAGCCGACGCCGCAGTAGGGGCAGACGGAGCGGGTCTTGACGGTCTCTCCGGGGGTGTCGGTGTGGAGCAGGGACTTCTTGTCTCCCAGGGCTCCGGTGGGGCAGGTCTGGACGCACTGGCCGCAGAACGTGCACTCGGAGTCGCTGAGCAGACCGTTGAACTCGGTGGTGATCCGCGTGTCGAACCCACGGTTCATGACGCTGATGGCGTGGTCCCCCTCCTGCTCCGCGCAGACCCGGACGCAGCGGTAGCAGGAGATGCACTGATCGTAGTCCCGCAGGATGAAGGGGTTGTCGTCGTCCCCGCGGCTCTTGCCGGAGTGGGCCCCCTCGAAGCGCCCGCCCTCCACGCCGTAGCGGCGGGCCAGGGTCACCAGCTCCTGAGAGGCGTGGCCCGAGAGCTCGTCCGCCTCCAGGCGTGGGTTCTCCGAGACCACCATCTCCAGCAGGGTCTTGCGGTGCTTCTCCACCGCGTCGCTCCTGGTGCGGATGGCCATGCCCGAGGTGGCGCGGGTGGTGCAGGAGGCCACCGGATTGCGGGCGCCGTCCAGCTCCACCACGCAGAGCCGGCAGGCCCCGAAGGCCTCCAGTCGGGGGTCGTAGCAGAGGGTCGGCACGTCGTCGCCGCGCCGTGAACAGACCTCGTAGACGGTCTCTCCGTCCGAGAACGGGACGTCCACGCCGTCGATGTTGATGTGCTGATCTTCAGCGGGGAGCGGATCGCTCATGGCTGCATGCTCCTCACGTGGCGCTCCACCTGTTCGGGGAACCAGCGGTGCAGGCTCTCGGAGATGAGCGGCGCCGCCATCCCCAGTCCGCAGGCGCTGGTGGCCTTCATGGTGTCACCGATGTCGTTGACCTCGCCCAGCCATTGCTCGAGGTCCCCGGGACCGGCCGTCCCCGCGAGGCGCTCCGTGAGCCGCTGGGTGCCGATCCGGCAGGGGAAGCACTTGCCGCAGGACTCGTGCTTGAAGAAGTCCATGGCGGAGTGGGCGAAGGCGACCATGTCCCGGGAGTCGTCCAGCACCATGATGCCGCCGGCGCCGAGGAACGACCCGTGGCCGCGGATGCTGGGCTCGTCCAGGGTCACCTCCAGCGCGTCCCTGGCGAGGAACCCTCCGGAGAGACCGGCCATGGTGACCGCCTGGACGCTGCGGCCGTCGTGAGGCCCCCCCGCCCACTCGTGCAGCAGGGTGGAGAGGGGGAGGCCGATGGGGACCTCGTAGTTGCCGGGGCGGCGCACGTCTCCGGACAGGCTGATGAGCTTGGTGCCCGCGTGCTCTCCCACGCCGAGGGAGCGGTACCACTCGGGGCCGCGGGCGACGATGGGCGGCACCGACGCCAGGGTCTCCACGTTGTTCACCACCGTGGGCAGGTCTTCGTAGCCGTGGGTCACGGGGAACGGCGGACGGTTGCGGGGGAAGGGGTGCTTGCCCTCGAGGCTGTTGAGCAGGGAGGTCTCTTCGCCGCAGATGTAGGCGCCGCCGCCCCGTCGCACCCAGAGGTCGAAGCCCACGTCCGCGCCCAGCAGCCCGGCCCCGCGCGCCTCCGTGAGGGCCCGCTCGAGGATGGACTCGGTCTCCGGATACTCGTAGCGCAGGTAGATGAAGCCCCGGGTCGCTCCCGTGGCGTGGGCGGCGATGGCCATGCCTTCGATCACCGCGTGGGGGTCCAGGTCCATGACCGCCCGGTCCTTGAAGCAACCCGGCTCACCCTCGTCCGCGTTGCAGACGATGGTCTTCGGCCCGCCCTCCGCCGTCGCCACGGCGTCCCACTTGCGTCCCGTGGGGAAGCCCGCTCCGCCCCGTCCCGCGAGGCCGCTCTCCGTGACCATGGCCCTGACGGCGGCTGGTTCGGCGGCCCGCGCCGTCTCCAGGCCGACGTAGCCGCCGGTCCTCCTGTAGCCGTCCATGGTGGCCCGGTCCGGTTCGCGGATGCCGGCGAAGACGCACTCCTCCGCGGCCCCCGGGTTGGGGGCGGGCACGGGAGAGGTCCAGGGTTCGAAGGAGCCGTCGCGGCTGACGCAGGTGGTCCGGCCCTCGAGCATGGGGATGGGATCGTCGCAGCGACCGGAGCAGGCCATGGGGGTGGCTCCCTCCGAGCGCAGGGAGTCGAGCAGCTCGTCGGCGCCGTTCAGCTTGCAGATCGGGCCGGTGCAGATCCTCTTCGCCTCCTGACCCGGAGGGTGTTGGGCGAAGTGGTGATAGAAGGTGACGGTCCCGTACAGGTCCGCCAAGGGCGTGCGCAGCCCCTCCGAGATGGCGCGCATGGCGTCCTCGGAGATGAAGCCGTCGCGGTCGTGGAACCCGTGCAGGATGGGAAGGAGAGGGGCCTCTTCGTTCTTCCATCGAGAGATGATTTCGCTGTCGGACGGCACGGGCATGCCTCTTGATTAGCCGTCTTGATGGAGGGAGTCAACCGCCGTTGACTTCTTACCGTCGGTTCTGCGCCGGGTTCAGGGTCGGCGGTAGGATGGTGGACCTCATGGACGATTCGGAAGCGCGGTTGCAGATCCCTGGTGAAGCCGAGTTCCGGGAAGCGGCGCAGGTGCTGCGGGAGATCATCGTGCGCACGCCGCTGGTGTCCGTGCCCGGGGCGGAGGACATCTGGATCAAGCCGGAGATCCATCAGCCCGCCGGGTGCTTCAAGGTGCGAGGAGTCCACTACCGGGTCGCCCGCATGGACCCTGAGGAACGAGCCCGGGGTATCAGCACGGTGTCGGCCGGCAACACCGCCAAGGCGTTGGCGTGGAGCGGCCGTCGGTTCGGCGTCGCCGCTCGCAGCCTCATGCCCGACTCTGCGCCCCAGACCAAGATCGAGGCCATGCAGGCCTATGGCGGGACCCCCGTGCTGGTGCCCGCAGAGGAGCTCTTCGCGTACCTGAAGGGGCATGGCTGGGAGCAGGAGCCCTACGCGTTCGTGCATCCGTGGACGGACCGGGATGTCCTGGTGGGCCACGGCACCATGGGGCTGGAGATCCTCGAAGATCTGCCGGACGTGGACACGGTGTTCGTGCCCGTGGGCGGCGGCGGCCTCATGGGCGGGGTCGGAGCGGCCGTCAAGGCGATACGCCCCGAGGTCCGCGTCGTGGCCGTGGAGCCGCGGGGTTGTCCGTCGTTGCACGACGCGGTGGCGGCCGGGCGGCCCGTGGAGACGGCGTGCGACACCATCTGCGACGGCGTCGCCGTGCCGTACATCACGGACGAGATGTTCCCTCTCCTCAGCCACCTGAAGGACCGGTGCGCCCTGGTCTCCGAGGAGGGCGTGGAGGCGGCGATCCGCCACCTGGCGTTCCGTTGTCACGTGGTCGCGGAGGGCTCCGGGGCTCTGGCCCTGGCGGCCGCCATGGCGACGCCCGTGGAGGAGCGCGGCCGCAGCGTTTGCCTGATCACCGGCGGGTCCATCGACGCCGCGCGGCTGGGGCGCATCCTAGAGGCCTGACTGGAGCGTCATGGCGGCGTAGGCGGTGCACGCCACCACCAGGTAGTCCTGTCCGAGGAAGTCGCAGAAGGAGCCGTCCCGCCGCTGGGTCTTGACGATGTGCGGTCGCAGCCGGGCGTGCCAGGCCTCCCGTCGTTCCTCGGGCAGCAGCTCGATCACCTCCGCCGCGTAGTAGTGCCCGAAGAAGTAGAAGTACCCGGCGTTGGCGTAGTACGCCTCGTGAGGCACGGGGCGCATGCGGGCGATGTCCAGGAAGCGGTGGTCCTTCATGAACCGCTGCAGGCCCACCTCGATGCGGGCGTCCGTGACCCGGGCGTCGCCGCACGTGCGCAGGGCCCAGTTGCACACCTGGATGCGGCCCAGGCTGCCCTTGACGTCGTTGATGTGGTCGCCGGCGGGGGCTCGGGGGATCGGGTTGAGGTCGTACTCGTAGGCGCCGTTGGGGAGCCGGCAGCGCTGGACGTACTTGATGGCCCGTCGGATGACCCTGCGGCTCTTCAGCCACCCTCGTTCGTGGGCCCTCAGCAGGCTGGGGAGGATCAAGGCGGTGCAGAAGCTGGTGCCCCACTTGGGCCGCTGGGTGTACGGGGGGTCGTCGTAATACGCCCAGCCGCCGGACGGGATCTGGTTGCGGACGAGCACCCGCATCAGCGAATCCAGTCGGTCCTGTATGGGGCGCTGCCAGGGGTCATCCTGGTAGCGGGGATCTTCCGCCAGCTCCACCAGGGCGACCACGCCGTAGAGCACCGCCCACATGGTGTCGTTGTCCCAGTCGCTGCCGCGCTTGGGGAGCCTGGTGGTGGTGAACCAGCGGATGGCCCGATCCAGCGCGGTCTTGCGCGGCGGGGTCTCGTCCGCGCGCCGGAGGGTCATCATGGCGAGGGCGTTGGCGCCGAGCTTCCAGTCGTAGAACGACGCCACCGAGTAGCCCGAGTCCAGCAGCCCGGTGATGACCCCGGACGCCCAGCTGCCGTCTGACTTCTGGGTGGTCACGAGCCACTCGAGGGCGCGATCCAGCGACCCTCGCGCGGCGTCCGTTGTCATCTTCTCGGGGAAGTCGAGCTGCCTGGACGGCGGCACGGGGCGGTCGGTCTCCTGCGCGCTCAGCAGGATCGGGGCGAGGAGGAGCGGGAGCAGGGAGCGCATCACTTCTCGACCAGCTTGGCCAGCTTGGACTCCGTGTCCTTGACGCTCTGCCTGGTGGACGCGAGCTTGTGGCTCGCCTCCTTGAGAGAGATCTCGTTGTCGAGCTTGGTCTTGCGGGCGGTCAGCCGGGCTCTGTGGAGGCTCGCGTCCGCGTCCGTGGCCTTGCCCTTCAGGGCGTCTCGTTCACGAGGCAGGATGACGGACTCGAGGTCCTTGAGCTTGGCCGCTTCCACCGCCAGGCGCCGATTCGCCAGGTCCAGGGAGTGGCGGCTGCGCTTGAGCACCAGCTCCTTGGTCATCTCGGCGAACTCCTCTTGCTTGTACATGGCGACGAGCTCGTTGTGCTCGTCCTTGGCCTGTTCCGCCCGGTTGCTCGCGGCGTCCAATCCGATCCGGGCCTCCGTGACGCGGCGGGGCGAGACGACGTCGTTGAAGTGTGCGAGGGCGTCGTGGGAGGCCTTGCTCTCTCGCCCGTTCTTGGCGAGGGCGGCGTCCGCGGAGGCGGATTGGATCTGCGCCTGGAGCTTGGCCACCTCCAACTTCATGGCGTTCACCTCGACCTGGTGCCGCAGGTCTCCGAGCTCCTTCACGAGGGCGTCGCGCCTGGCCTGGGGGTCCTTCGCAGGAGCCTTGCGGTCGGGTGCGTCCTGGGCGAACAGGGGGAGAGAGAGGGACAGCAGCAGCACCGAGAGACAGGTCTTCATCATGGGGGATCCTCTGTGGAGGGAGAACACGCACAGAATAGTACCTTTGGTCTAACCGGTCATCCCCTCCGAGATCCGCTCGCGGCGCCCGATCCGTCGTACACTCCATAGGGGGCGTCGGCCCAACGGCCGCGCGTTCGCGCGCCGCCTCCGGTACGAGATCATGAAGAGCGGCCCTTCCCGTATCCATCTGGTTGACCTGCACCCGGACCACCCCGGGTTCTCCGACGCGGCCTACCGTGCCCGCCGGGACGCCATCGCCAGCATCGCCCTGGCGCATCGGTTCGGTGAGCCGGTCGCGGACGCTCCGTATACGGAAGACGAACACGGGATCTGGCAGCTCATCGCTGAGCGCCTCGGGCCCCTGCACGGTGTCCACGCTTGCCGCGAGGTGGTGCACATGGGGGAGACGTTCCCCCTGGAGGTTGAGCGCATTCCGCAGCTGGCCGCCGTGAACCGACGATTGGACGCCGTCACGGGGTTTCACATGGAGCCCGTGGCCGGGCTGGTGGTGCCTCGCGACTTCCTGGAAGCCCTGGCGGACGGGGTCTTCCTCTCCACCCAGTACATCCGGCACCACAGCCGTCCCTGGTACACCCCGGAACCGGACGTGGTCCATGAGCTGGTGGGTCACGGGGCGTCCCTGGCCCATCCCGGGATCGCTGACCTGAGTCGGGTGTTCGGCGCCGCGGCGATGAGTGCTTCGGACGAGGAGATCGAGCGGCTCATCCGGGTCTACTGGTTCACCTTGGAGTTCGGGTTGGCGGCCGAGGGGGATCAGGTGAAGGTCTACGGCGCCGGGCTCCTGTCCTCCGTGGGTGAGATCCAGAGCTGCGTCACGGATGCCCGACTGCATGAGTGGGATCTGGATCGGATCGCCGTCATGCCCTACGACCCGACGGACATGCAGCCGGACCTCTTCGTGGCGCCGTCCTTCGATGCGATGTTGCAGGACGTGAACCGCTGGGTGGGAGACGGCGCCTGGCGCGACCGCTGATCGGGGGTTCAGGGTTGGAGGTCGGCCCGGTAGCCGAGGACGAACTCCAGGAACCTGGAGACCTCGAGGATGTCCTGGCCGCCGTACTCGATGGTGTGGGACCCGGTGCGTTCCACCCCTGACAGATAGCCGAGAAGCTCGGCCGGACGGTGGTTCTTGAAGGTGATGGCGGCGGTCACATCCGGGCCAATGACCCGCGGTTTGATCCCGCTTCGCCCCTCGATGCCGCGGCATGTGCCCTGCTTGAGCATGGGGAGGACGTCCGCCGGAGACAGGCTCTCCGCGCAGTGGTACGCGATGGCTCGCTTGGTGATCACCTTCTCCGTCGTTGGCAGGGCGTCCTCCAGCTCCGACATGAGGGCGTGGTCGCCGGAGATCATGACCACGGGTACATCGTGGTGGCCGGCGATGTACGCGCTCAGCTCCGCCTCACAGACAGGCGCCCCGTTGAGGGCGAGGGAGTGGATGACGGCGGAGGACAGGGTGTGGGCGCGGACCCCCTCGGGGTTGTGCGAGCCGGTGTGATAGCCGAGCAGAATGGCGGCGTCGAAGCTCTGGTCGATGCCTTCCATCATGCCCAGGGGCCGCGGCCAGGAGCGGACCAGCCTGACGCCACCAGGCATCCTGTCCATGGGCAGGTTCTGCCCGTTGCCGTGGGAGTCGCTCACCGTGATCTCCCGGGCGCCGGATTCGAACGCCGCCTCGATGACCGCCAGCACTTCGGCGGTGTAGAGGTCGCAGGCGCGGGCGTAATCAAATCCCTGCTCGCCCAGCTGCGCGTCCGTCACCACCCCCGCGAGTCCTTCCATGTCCGCTGATATGTAGATCTTCATGGCGTCCCCGGGTGTTTCCGATAGGTCCCTTGGCTGGCGATCAGGCGCTTCGGCGAAGGTCGATGCTACACTCTTGCGGGCGGTTGTTTTTCTCGTCGCGCCGCTTCACCCGGTCCAGCGTCCCGTGTCCCGACGCGGCTCTGCTCTTCCATGCGCATCCTCGGAATCTCCGCCTTCTACCACGACAGCGCCGCCTGCCTCATAGAGGACGGGCGCCTGGTCGCGGCGGCCCAGGAAGAGCGGTTCACTCGCAAGAAGCATGACTTCCGGTTCCCGAAGCAGGCGGTGGAGTACTGCCTGGGGGAAGCCGGCATCGGCGCCCATGAGCTGGACCACGTGGCCTTCTACGACAAGCCGCTCCTCAAGTTCGAGCGTCTGCTGGAGACCTACATCCGCTACGCGCCCCGAGGCTTCCGCCTGTTCTGCAAGGGGGTCCCCCTGTGGCTGAAGCAGAAGCTGCGCATTCCCCGTGAGCTGGATCAGGGCCTGGGTGGCGGCTTCAAGGGGCGCTACGTGTTCACCGAGCACCACGAGTCCCACGCCGCTTCTGCGTTCTTCCCCTCACCCTTTGAAGAGGCCGCGATCCTCACCCTGGACGGCGTGGGGGAGTGGGCCACCGCCAGCCTCGGAGTGGGACGCGGGAACAGCATCGAGCTCACCCACGAGCTGCGGTTCCCCCATTCTCTCGGGTTGCTCTACTCCGCGTTCACCTACTTCACAGGGTTCCGCGTGAACTCCGGGGAGTACAAGCTCATGGGGCTGGCTCCCTACGGGACCCCGATCTACAAGGACCTGATCCTCGAGCGCCTCATGGACCTCAGGGATGACGGCTCGTTCCGGCTGGACATGTCCTACTTCGCCTTCTGCAGCAAGGAGGTGATGACGTCCTCCCGATTCGATGCGCTCTTCGGCGGCCCTCCGCGACGCCCGGAGGCGCCGTTGGGTCAACGTGAGATGGACCTGGCGGCGTCCGTCCAGGCGGTCACGGAGGAGGTCATGCTGCGCATCGCCCGTTTCGCCCATCGGGAGACCGGGGCGAAGCACCTCTGCCTGGCGGGCGGCGTCGCCCTGAACTGCGTGGGCAACGGTCGGATCCTGCGGGAGGGCCCGTTCGAGGACCTGTGGATCCAGCCGGCGGCGGGAGACGCCGGGGGAGCCCTGGGGGCGGCGCTGTTCGTGTGGCACCAGCTCCTGGAACGTCCGCGTCATCCCGCAGAACGAGACTCCCAGAGCGGTTCCCTGCTGGGGCCCGCCTTCTCCAACCAGGAGGTTCGCACCTTCCTGGACTCCGTGGGCGCCCGGTACCGATCCCTGGATGACGACGCCCTGGTGGAGGAGGTGTCGGATCTCATCGCCACGGAGAACGTGGTCGGGCACTTCCGCGGGCGCATGGAGTTCGGGCCGCGGGCGTTGGGCCACCGATCGATCATCGGCGACGCCCGGTCGGAGGCCATGCAGTCGGTGATGAACCTGAAGATCAAGTACCGGGAGTCCTTCCGACCGTTCGCGCCCTGCGTCTTGCGAGAGCGCGCCAGCGACTACTTCGAGATGGCAGCGGAGCATGAGAGCCCCTACATGCTGCTGGTGGCGCCGGTGAAGGAGGATCGTCGGGTGGGGGCCGCAGAGTCCGACGCCGTCGGCCTGGACAAGTTGAAGGTGGTCCGGTCGGAGATCCCTGCGGTGACCCACGTGGATTGCTCGGCCCGGGTCCAGACCGTGGATGAGGAGCGTCACGGCGTCTATTACCGGATCATCAAGCGGTTCGAGGAGAAGACCGGCTGCCCCGTGATCATCAACACCAGCTTCAACGTCCGGGGTGAGCCCATCGTGTGCACTCCGGAGGAAGCCTACCGTTGCTTCATGGCGACGGAGATGGACGCGCTGGTGCTGGAGAACTGCCTGTTGCTGAAGCCGGAGCAGCCTGACGCTGCCCGCGGTGATCGTCGAGAAGAACACCTGTCCCGCTTCGCCCTGGACTGAGCCCTCACATGCCACTCCTGGACGTCGATCTGAGACCGGACACCCGCAAGCTGACCCAGTTCGGATACGTGGCGCTGATCATGTTCGGCGGCGCTGGGACCTGGGCGTTGCTGACCGGTGGGGTGCTGGGGTTCTCCCTCGGCGAGTCCGGACCGTCAGTGGGCTGGACGTTGCTGGCCTTCGGCGGCCTGTCCGGGCTGTTCTCTCTCACGCTCCCGTCAGCCAACCGGGGGCTGTACCTGGGGTTGACGGTGATCACGGCGCCCGTGGGGTTCGTGGTTTCGTTCCTCATCCTCGCCGTGTTGTTCTATAGTGTATTTACCCCGGTAGGCCTGTTCTTCCGGGTCCTGGGTCGTGACCCCCTCGGGTTGAAGTTCGAGCGTGGCCGCTCCAGCTACTGGGTTCGCCGAGCCTCCGGCAGGCCGGACCCGGAGCGCTACTTCAGGCAGTACTGAGCATGCAGGACGAAGAACGGAACGAGCGCGAAGATGCCGGCGTTGGCAGGTCCGCCTTCGAGGAGGCTGCGTCGGGGCGGCGACTCGGACTCCTGACAGAGTTCCTGGGCTTCCTGGGTGAGAACAAGAAGTGGTGGCTGCTACCCATCATCCTCGCCCTCCTCGCCCTCGGCGGACTCATGCTGCTCAGTGCGACCGGGGCGGGTCCGTTCCTCTACTCGACGTTCTGAGGCCCCGAGGAGCGTCAGACTCGGCACGGCTGGGGGAGGAGAGGCGGGGTGCCTGGGTCGGTCAGTCGTGGATATGCTCGGCCAGGTACCGTTCCTTGCCGATCTCCTTGATGATCCCCAACTGGGCTTCGTGCCAGTCCACGGAGTCCTCCTCGTCCTTGAGCATGGACTCGAGCGACTCCCGGGTGCCGTTGTCGCCGGCGTCGCGGGCCAGCGCGATCGCCTTGTTGAGGCGCTCCACGGCTGCGAGCTCGACGGCGTAGTCCAGCTGTAGTTGCTCCGGCACGTCTTCCCCGACCTGGACCGGATAGAGGCGCTGCATGTTGGGCACCCCATCCAGGAACAGGATGCGTTCGATGACCTTGTCGGCGTGCCGCATCTCTTCGAGAGATTCCTCTCGGAGGTGTTGGGCAAGGCGTTTGTAGCCCCAGTTCTCGCACATCTTGTAGTGGACGTAGTACTGGTTGATGGCCGTGAGTTCAGCGGTCAGGACGTCGTTGAGTGCGTCGATGATGGCGGGGTCGCCGCGCATGGAGAGTCTCCCTTGTTACGGGCTCAAGACTAAAGGGAAGGGCGGGAGGGATCACCCCCGGGGCGCGCGAGAACCGGAGTCGCGGCTGCGTTGGACGCGCTTGAGCATGGCCTCGATCAGCGGCACACAGCCGCCGCAGCGAGAGCCGGCGAGGCAACCGTCGGCCACATCGCGGCAACTCCTGGCGCCGCGCCGTGCGGCGTCCTTGATCTGGCGGTCGGTGACCGCTTTGCAGTGACAGACAATCATGGTGAGTCCTGACAACACCCATCATATGCGCCCAAGACTGAGAATCAATCTCAAGTAAATGGTTGCGACACTCTCAGGATCGTCACCGCACGCGGGAGAACTGAGGGAATCTTGTCCGCAAAGCTAGACGGGGTGTCGCATTGCTGCAATAGTTATGTGTTGGATCGACACGAGTCCAAACGTAACGCCCACTTAACCTGTCCCTGCAGCGCCTCGCGCGCCCCACACTCTAGGAACCCACCATGTTCCGTACACCCTCCGCAGACGTGGCCACCGTTGCGCGTAACCGCGCCGGCGCCGACCTCACCCTGAGCTCTCTCGCCCTGGTCGCTTGCACCCTTGTCAGCCTGCTGTCCCTCCTGCTGCTCAACCCGTCCGGGGGGAGCGCGGGTGCGGCCTCTCCGTTGGCGGATGTGCAGGCCGCGGGAGCGGTGACCGTCGACGTGGAGCGGGAGCTCTTCATCACCGATCTCTCGGTGATCGAGGACCCGATCCGCACCGATCCCACCAACGGCGACGACGCCGTATGGACCTTCAAGTGGCTGATCGAGCAGATGGCCGGCGACAACGACCCGTCTGTCATGGCCCTGAGTCTGTTCGAGTTCTTCCTGGACGAGTCCCCGGTGAACGGCGTGAGCGTTCCCGCCCGGAACGCCGTCATCTCCAAGATCCTGGCGCCTTGGCCCCGTCATGCGGACGGCAGGCTGGATCTCGAGAAGGCTCCGTTCAAGCTGCTCGCCATCGTCAACCGCATGGACCTGCGTCGTCACGACAACGGCAACGTGGAGCACGCCGGCGAAGGACGCTTCATCTTCGGCGTCCTGGACCAGGACGGCAAACCCCTGGCGCCTCTCGGCGGCCCCACGGCCGGTGGCATGACCTTCATCTTCGAGTACTTCCTCAAGGCGGACACGCGTCGAGAGGTTGAGGAGTGGGCGCATCGCTGGCACCGCCTCTCTCGGGAACCCCTCGGTACGGAGAACTACAACCGTCGGTTGGAGCGACTCACCCGCCGGTTCAGCGAAGAGGGTCGGGGCGACGGCGTGAACGACAGCGCCCTCGCTTCCATCCGCTCCAACGACATCTCCCTGGCCGCGCCGCTGGAGCTGCGGGAGTGGGTGCTCGACCCCAACACCACCCTCTTGACCAAGAACACGGTCGCTCGCACCCCGGACTTCCTGGACCTGAACGGCACTCCGCAGCTGGCGGCCATGATCAACGCCAACGAGGCGGCGATCCTCAACGCCACGTTCCAGGTCGACCCGGCGAACCTCAGCGCTCACAGCCCCACGGGGCCGTTCGTGCTGGCCAACCCGGCGAGCTTCATCAACGCTGAGCTGGCGGCTCGTGGGGAGACCGTGGCCAGCCGTTCCTGGCAGGTCAATCCGCTCCTCGGTGGCTTCCTCGCGGACATCCCGTGGTCAGCCGCCGGCATCAACAACAACGACGCCCGCCATCTCTTCGGGCTCAACACCTGCTCCGGTTGCCATCGGGACGAGACCGGCACCGTGTTCTTCCACGTGGGCTTTCCCAACGGGAGCGAGAACCGCGACCTGCGGACTCAGTCCATGCTGGCTCCCGCGGCCTTGTCTCCCTTCCTGGCCGGCGACGGTGCGGGCGGCGATCACCTTACTCCGGACCCCGTCTCCGGCGTACAGCGGCGCTTCTTCGAGCTTCAGGATCGCAAGGAGCGCTTCGAGTACCTGTTGCAGTTCGGTCTTGAGCAGGCATGCCAGCCGAATTGTGTTCACTGACGTGACTTGATCTGGCGCAGGCCTCCGGGCACGGCATTGGCTGTCGTGTTCCGGGGGCCTTTTTCTTGTGGAGAGTGTGGGCGTGGCCGCTGGAGCCAGCGGCGGTGCCTTGTCGCGTCCGCCGTCGTCCGCGGACACCTTTGGGGCCTGATCTCAACGGCTGATCGGCATGAGGGCGGCCGTGTCCTCGAGCCAGGTCGACAGCAGGCCGGCCAGCTCGTCACGGATCTTCGGCCTCGATCCGGCCAGATCTCTGGACTCTCCGATGTCCGTGGCCAGGTCGTACAACTCCACCTCGCCGGTGTCGAAGTAGTGGATGAGCTTGAACCGATCGCGTCGGACGGCGGCGCCGAGCCGGTTGGACTTGTGCCAGGCGTACTGGGGATAGTGCCAGTAGAGGGCCTCTCGCTGTATCTCCCGTCCCTTGAAGAGTGGGGCGAGGTCGACGCCGTCGCAGGCGACGTTCGCGGGAAGAGAGACCCCCGCGGCGGCCAGGGTGGTGGGGAACAGGTCGGTGCTGATGACCGGGGTCGTGCACAGCTCTCCGGGCCTGGTGACCCGCGGCCAGCGGACGATCATGGGGACGCGGATGCCCCCTTCGTAGAGGTAACCCTTGCCGAGGCGCAGGGGCCGGTTGTCGGCTACGCCCATGTAGGCGCCGTTGTCCGAAGTGAAGATGACCAGGGTGTCGTCAGCGACGCCGGCTTCCTTCAGCCCGTCCAGCACCCGACCGATGGAGGTGTCCATGGCCTCGATCATGGCGGCGTAGCGGGCGTCCTTGACCCCCGGCCCCTTGCGCTTCTCGTACTTGGCGACGAGGTCTGCCGGGGCCTCCATGGGCCAGTGGACGGTGTAGTTCCAGAGGCACAGGAACCACGGCGCGTGCCCCTGTCCGCGGATGAACCGGACCGCTTCGTCCGCGAGCCGATCCGGGAGATACTCGCCGGCTTTGCGCGGGGGCAGATTGTGGATGCGATAAGGGTCGAAGAAGGTGGGTGGGCCTCCGAGGGAGCAGCCGCCGATGTTGATGTCGAACCCCTGGCGCTCCGGGTAGTGCTCCAGCCGGCCCTCGCCTCGTGGCTTGATCCCCCTCGTCAGGTGCCACTTGCCGAGGAACGCCGTGGCATAACCGGCGCCCTTGAGATGCTCCGCCACCGTGTCGTAGTCGGGAGACAGGTGGTTCACCATGGGGGCCGGCGTGAGGACGGCGTCCTTGGGCGTGAACCGGGGCTGGTGGGGCAGGTGGTTGGTGAGCTTCAGGCGTGCCGGGGCCTGTCCCGTCATGATGGCGGCCCGCACCGGCGAGCAGACGGGAGCGGCGGCGTAGGCGTCCGTGAACCGGACCCCCTCTCGGGCCAGGCGGTCCAGGTTCGGCGTGTCCAGCTTGTTGTTCCCCTGGCACCGCAGGTCCATCCATCCCAGGTCGTCGATGAGGATGATGAGGACGTTGGGTTGACGAGACGTCGGTTGCGGCTGTGACTCGAAGCCGGTGGCCAGCGCCATCGCGCAGGTGAGGATGGCTGAGATCATGAAGGTCCTCTCCTGGTGGGCCGGGTGCGGCCTCGTTCCATGGTCTCTCGTAGTTCCGCTCGCAAGGCATCCACGATGTCCGGTCGGGATCGGAACAGGTCCCGGCGTTCGCCGGGGTCGCTCTCGAGGTCGTAGAGCTGTCCCACCTGCCAGTCCCTGGTGTCGGCTCGGTCCGATGGCGGGACCCACCCACCCGAACCGGTGGTGCCAAGGATCAGCTTCCAGCGTCCGGAGCGGATGGCGAAGGCGCCGCGGACGGAGTGGGAGAAGATCCTGGATCGCGTGGCCGTGGCCTGCCCTGTCAGCAGCGGTGTCATGTCGATGCTGTCTTCGGCGGAGTCCTCCGGGAGCGGGAACTCCACGGCGGCGGCCACCGTGGCCATCAGGTCGTTGAGCTCCACGGGGGCGTCGTTCACCTGATCCGAGGAGACCACTCCGGGCCAGCGGATCATGAGCGGTATGCGGTGTCCCCCCTCCCAGGTGTGGGACTTGTAGCCGCGCCAGGGGCCGGCGGATCGGTGTCCGCTCTGGCCGACCCGCGGGCCGTTGTCGGAGGTGACCACGAGGAGCGTCTCGTCCGTCACTCCCAGCTCCCTGAGCTTGCGATCCACCACGCCCACGGCCCAGTCCACCAGGGCCACCATGTCGCCCCGGGGCCCCTCCCGGGTGCTGCCCGCGGTGATGGCCGGGGGCAGCCAGGGAGCGTGGGGTGCGGAGAGCGGCAGGTACAGGAAGAACGGTTGCTCGGGCTTGCTCTGCACCTGAGCATCCAGCCAGGCAGTGGCCTTACGGACGAAGGTCGGGTCCACGTCCTCGTGCCGCCAGCCCGGCGTGGCTACCGCGGGGCGGGACGTGATGTCCAGGATGTGCGCCAGGCCCTTGGGAGATCGGTGGACCGGTCGAACCTCCGAGGGCACGGCGACGGTCCGGTCCCCTTCCATGAACGCGTAGATCCAGTCCGTGGTGGGACAGGCGGAGCACCCGAAGAAGCGGTCGAAGCCGTGGTCCGTGGGCCCTCCGCGGACGGGGCTCTGGAAGTCGATGAGGGTGCCGTCCCGTGGCCCGCCGCCGGTGACCCGACGTCCGTCCTTGCGCATCCAGTCCAGCCCCAGGTGCCACTTGCCGATGCAAGCGGTCGCGTAGCCCCGTTGACGGAGCACGCTCGCCATGGTGAGCCGGCCGGGTTCGATGAGCGCCGGAGAGAAACCCATGAGGACGCTTCGTTTGAGGCGACCGCGCCAGCAGTAGCGTCCCGTCAAGAGCCCGTATCGGGTCGGTGTGCAGACCGCGGAGGGGGAGTGGGCGTCCGTGAATCGCATGCCCTGACGCGCCACTCGGTCCATGTTGGGGGTCTGGATCAGGGAATGAGGGTTGTAGGCGGAGACATCGCCCCAGCCCATGTCGTCCGCCAGGATGACCACGACGTTGGGGCTGCGTCTCCTCTCCTGGTCGGGCGCCGTGGCGCAGCCGGAGACGAGCAAGGCGGCGCCGATAGCCAGATATCTCACCCCTGACCTCCTCTCTGGTCCTACTTCGGGGGGATGGCTGCGGGGATGCGAAGGTCCTTGGGTCGGATCCCCTTGCGGAACCTGTTGAAGCCGAAGGGGGTCGGGTTGTACGGCCCCACCGGGTCCACCTTGGCCTTGTCCGGGACCTCCATCCCGAGCATCCAGTAGGTGGCGTTCACGAGCACCCGGCGCAGGTCGGCGCTGGCCATGTCCGTCGAGGAGCCGATGGTGGAGCACAGGGAGCGCGCCGGCTTGCCGGCGTCGGAGGTGTAGCTGCGGGTCCAGATGAGGGGCATCATGGGTTCGTTCTTCTTGCCCTTCACGGGTTTGCCGTCGGGCTTCATGTTCTCGATGACGGCCCCGCGCATGAGCACCACGGCGTCGTCCGGGAGGTTGCGCACGCCGTAGACGTCCGTGGGCCCCCAGACGTCGCTGACGTGCTTGAGCACCGGGTGCTCCTTCTGCCCTGCCTCGATGACGCCCCGTGTGCTCTCCCGTCCGTGATGCCCGTGGTGGTTGACCCAGGTCTCGCCGAGGATGTAGCCGCCGAAGCCGCGCTTCCACGTGCGGCTCCCGGTGGAGTACTTCTCATAGGCGCTCTTCTTGTTGCGTGAGTAGCGGAAGGCGTGGGTGGAGGTGCGGATGCCGATCAGCGGCTTGCCGCTCTGGACGAAGGCGTCGAAGTGCTTCATGTCTTCGTCCGGCAATTCGCGGAAGCGGAGGAAGGCGAAGACCAGATCCGCATCCGCCACGTGCTTCATGCCCGGGATGTGGGTCTGGTTGTTGGGGTCGATCTCCCCGGTCTCCGGGTTGACGGAGAACAGGACGGTGCACTTGAAGCCGTGGTGCTCGGAGAGGATACGGCCGAGCATGGGCATGGCCTCTTCGGACCGGTACTCCTCATCGCCCGCGACGAGCACGATGTGCTTGCCGGCGCCGGGGCCTTCTCCGCCCGGGTAGACGATCCACGGGTCGTCCTGGGCCGGGGCGTGGGTGATCAGGAGTGCCAGGAGACAGAGGGCTCCGCGGATCATGAGGTCTCTCCAGGGGTCGGGGTTTCGTAGAGGGCGCAGACGGCGCCCGCGTCGCGCATGCTGTAGTCCCTGTAGTCTCCCATGGGCACCTCCTCCGGCGACCACCCCACGACGTGGGTGTAGAAGTCGCGGAGCGCGGGGGCGTCGTCCACCGTGATGTCCACCCATCCCACGGCGCCGGGCTCGGGAGTCTGCTCAGACATGTCCGCAGCATGCACGGAATCCGCTCTCCGGGCTACCTGAGGGGCGCGCACTTTCCATCCGGCGTCGCGCAGGGCACCATGCGACCCATGCGCACCCTGGCCTCCCTCAGTGTCTTCGTCGCCGCCGTGTTCTCGCAGGACCGGCCCCTCAACGTGGTGGTCATCATGGCGGATGACGTCGGGGTGGAGGCCTTCGGTTGTTACGGCGGCACCAGCTACGAGACACCTCGTATCGATCGGATGGCGGCGGAAGGGGTCCGCTTCCGGCACTGCTATTCCCAGCCGCTGTGCACGCCGTCCCGGGTCAAGATCATGACCGGCGTGAGCAACCTCCGTAACTACGTGCGCTTCAGCGTGCTGGCCCCGGATCAGGTGACCTTCGCCCACCGTTTGCAGCGGGGCGGATACCGCACGGCGGTGGTGGGTAAGTGGCAGCTCTACGCCGCCGAGCACTACGGCGACGTGGCGGGGACCGGCGTCCTGCCGGAAGACGCAGGCTTCCACGAGCACTGCCTCTGGCAGGTGGACAAGCTCGGCCCTCGCTACCCGAACCCTCGGCTACGGATCGACGGCAAGGACGTCTCGTTGAAGGGCCGTTACGGGCCGGACGTCTTCACGGAGAGGGCCTGTGGGTTCATCAAGGACAACGCGGCCCGTCCTTTCCTCCTGTACTTCCCCATGGCGCTCGTGCACAACCCGTTCAAGCCGACCCCCGACGTCCCCGCCGCTCGTTCCCGGCAGCAGTGCTTCGCCGCCATGATGCGGTACATGGACGCCTGTGTAGGCCGGATCATGGACGCGGTAAAGGACGCGGGCGTGGCGGACAGGACCCTGGTGCTGTTCACGTCGGACAACGGCACCAACCGCAAGATCGTCTCCATGATGGGGTCGAAGAAGGTGAAGGGCGGCAAGGGCCTCCCCAACGACCGCGGCACCCGGGTGCCCCTGGTGGCCTGGGGGCCGGGCGTGGTGAAGGGAGGGCGGGTGCTGGAAGACCTGGTGGAGTTCAGTGACTTCATGCCCACGTTGCTGGACGCGGGACGGATCGACGCACCTGATGACCTGGTGTGTGACGGTGTGAGCTTCCTGCCGCAGCTGCGCGGGGAGCGAGGCCAGCCTCGATCCAGCGTCTTCATCTGGTCCGATCCGAGGCCGGGGAAGACGCGCCCGGTTCGTTTCGCCCGTGACCAGCGCTTCAAGTTGTATGGTGACGGACGACTGCTGGATGTGATGTCGGACCCCGAGGAGACCCGCCCGGTGTCCGTGGGCGCCTCGGAGGCGGCGGACCGGGCTCGCGCGCTGCTTCAGGCGGCCATGGACAGGATGCCGTCCCGTCCCGCTCGGACCATCAAGGACTCCTGACCGCTTCCATGTCGTGGGCTGGTAGATTGCGGCCATGGGAACCGGAGGTCCATCGCAGCTGCTCGTGAGCGCCGTGCTGTGCACGGTGGCGGTAGCTCAGGGTCCCGATCACTGGGCCTGGCGGGCGCCGCAGGAGGCGCAGGGGAGCCTCGACGCGTTGGTGGCGGAGCGCCTGCGAGCCGCGGGGCTGACGCCGGCCCCTGCGGCCGATCCCCACACCCTGGTCCGTCGGCTCCACCTGGATCTGGTAGGCGTCCCTCCGACGGTGGAGGTGGTGGACGCGTTCGTGGCGGACCCTTCGGACGCGGCCTACGGGGCGCTGGTGGATCGGCTGTTGGCGAGTCCCGGCTTTGGTGAACGGATGGCGGTCCCGTGGCTTGACGTGGCCCGGTTCGCCGACACCAACGGCTTCTCCATCGACGACCACCGCGACATGTGGGCGTGGCGCGACTGGGTGATCGATGCGTTCAATCAGAACATGCCCTACGACCGCTTCATCCTGGAGCAGGTGGCGGGGGACATGATGGAGGGGGCGGATGAACGTACGCGCCTCGCCACGGGGTTCCTGCGCAACGGGATGAACACCCACGAGGGCGGCACCCTGCCGCAGGAGTACCGGGTGATCTATCTGGCGGACATGGTGGACACGACCGCCAGCGCGTTCCTCGGGCTGACCATGGCGTGCGCCCAGTGCCACGATCATCCTTACGACCCCATCACCCAGGAGGAGTACTACCGGTTCTACGGGTTCTTCGATCAAGCCGTGGTGAAGGGGGACGGGGCGGTGAACGGCAACACCAGGCCCTACCAGGAGGTGACGCCCCCGATCGGCGGCGCGGCGGCGGCCAGGCGTGCGGCGGAGCGGCGGATCGAGACCCTGGAGCGCCACCGGCTTCATCCTCCTGCCATGGTGGCCGCGCGAGCCCGCTGGGAGCGACTCCAGCGAGACGCCCTGGTCGCCGCGGACGCTCCCACTCCCTGGTCAGGGTTGGCGCGGGAGTCCCTCAAGTGGATCTGGGCCCACGGGGACGACAGCCCGGGCACGACGTCGTTGCAGCGCACCTTCCACCTGTCCGAGGAGCCGGTCCGCGCCACGCTGGTGATCACCTGTGACGACGAGGCCGTGGTCCGCGTCAACGGCAGGGGGGCGGCGCGTCTGGACCACTGGCAGCGCCCCCTGGACGCGGACGTGACCGGACTGTTGAAGGCCGGAGAGAACACGCTGAAGGTGAGCTGCCGCAACCGCGGCGGCCCCGCGGGCCTGGTGGCCGTCCTCGCCCTCACGGGCGGCGACGGGCGGACCCGCCACGTGGTCACGGACGATCGTTGGACCGTGAGCGAGGGTGGCGAGGCGGCGATGGTCCGCGGCTCCTACGGCGCCGACCCCTGGGGTCGAGTCCTGGACCCGTTGTTTGACCGGGGGGCGCTGGACGCGGCGCTGCTCACGGCGGAAGGGGACCGCGACGCTCAGCAATGGCGCGTCATCAACGAGGCGTTCCAGGGCGCGGAACCGGACATGGGCGGGCATGTCCGGGCCATCGATGGCGAGATCAAGGCCCTGCGCCGTCTGGCGGAGACCGGACGACCCACGGTCATGGTCATGAAGCAGGGGAAGCCCCGCGTCACCTACGTCCTCGAGCGCGGTCAGTACGACCGGCCGGACAAGGACCGACCGGTCACTCCGGCGACACCGTCCATCCTGCCTCCCATGGGAGCGGACCTGCCTCGTGATCGACTGGGGCTGGCGCGGTGGCTGATCGCGGAAGACAACCCCCTGGTGGCGCGGGTGGCGGTGAACCTGATCTGGCAGAGCTTGTTCGGGGAAGGGTTGCTGGAGACCCCCAACGACCTGGGGCTGCGTAGTCGCCGACCGGTGCAGCTGCGGCTGCTCGACGCCCTGGCGGTCCGGTTCAAGGCGGACGGCTGGGACGTGAAGGGGCTGGTCCGGTCCCTGGTCATGTCGGAGACCTACCGGAGGTCATCCCGGGTCGCAGCCGATGTCCGCGAGCGGGACCCGCAGAACTCCCTGCTGGGGCGGGCGTCCCGTCGCCGGCTCTCCGCCGAGGTGTTGCGGGATTCCGCCCTGTCCATCGGCGGCGTGCTGGGACGGGAGATGGGCGGCCCTTGCGTGTACCCGGAGCAACCGGACGGGTTGTGGAGGGAGGTGAGCCACTTCGGTTACGCCCCGGCCTTCACCGCCCAGGCGTTCTATCCCAGCCTCGGGCAGGGATTGCGGCGCCGTAGCCTCTACACCTTCTGGAAGAGGACCAGCCCGCCGCCCGCCATGAGCGCGTTCGACGCTCCCACGAGGGAGGTCTGCACCATGTCCCGTTCTCGAACCAACACCCCGTTGCAGGCGTTGGTCACCCTGAACGCGCCGGTGTTCGTGGACGCGGCCCGTGGGTTGGCGGCCCGGGCTCTTCGGCGACCCGGGGGCGACGTGGAGGCGCGCCTCCGCTGGGCGTTCCGCTGCGCCGTGGCGCGCACCCCGGAGGCGTGGGAGTTGTCGGTGTTGCGTCGTCGCCTGGCCGCCGCCCGGGAGCGCTTCGCCCGTCGTCCGGAGGAGGCCGCGGCGTTGCTCGGCACGGGAGACTCGGACGACGCGGCGGAGCGGGCGGCGTGGGTCGTGGTGGCGTCCGTCATCCTCAACCTGGACGAGACCATGACGCGGGAGTGACAGGGGTGACAGGGTTGAATCGACGTGACTGGTTGCGGGGAGCGGGCGCCGCCGGGTTGCTGGGAGCTCTTCAGGGCGGCGTACGCGAGTCCGGGGCGGCCGTGCCCCACTTCGCCCCCCGCGCGCGGCGGGTGGTGTACCTGTTTCAGTCCGGGGGACCGAGCCAGGTGGACCTGTGGGACTACAAGCCGGGGTTGCGGCGGCTCCACGGCACGGATCTGCCGGCCTCGGTGAAGGGGACGCAGCGCGTGACCGGGATGACCTCCGGTCAGAGCCGGTTCCAGGTGAACGCGCCCATCCGCCCGTTCCGGCAGCACGGTGAGTGCGGCCGCTTCGTCAGCGACCTGCTGCCCCACACGGCGAACATCGTGGACCGACTCTGCGTCCTCAAGGCCGTGCACACGGAGGCCATCAACCACGACCCGGGCATCACCTTCATCAACACCGGGACGCAGCAGGTGGGCAAGCCCTCCCTGGGTGCCTGGCTCAGCCATGGCCTCGGGTCCACCAACCCCGACCTCCCGGCCTACCTGGTGCTGATCTCCCAGGGCACCGGCAAGAAGCCGGGCCAGCCCATCTTCGAACGCCTTTGGGGCAGCGGCTTCCTCCCGAGCGAGCACCAGGGCGTGCGGCTGCGAGCCGGGCGGGATCTGGTGGCCTACCTGGAGAATCCGGCGGGTCTCCATCGAAGGGTACGCAGGGGCATGCTCGATGATCTGGCGACCTTGAACGAGGGCCGGGCGAGGGTCATGGGAGACCAGGAGATCCGGGCGCGGATCGCCCAGTACGAGCTGGCCTACCGCATGCAACGCTCCATCCCGGAGTTGGCGGACCTCTCCGACGAACCGGATCACGTGCTGGATCTGTACGGCCCGGACGCCAGGACTCCGGGGACCTACGCGGCCAACTGCGTGTTGGCCCGTCGGATGCTGGAGCGGGACGTGCGCTGCGTGCAGCTGTTCCATCGCGGATGGGACCAGCACCTGAAGCTGCGTCCGAACCTGACGAACCAATGCCGCGACACGGATCAGGCCAGCGCCGCCCTGGTCCTGGACCTGGAGCGTCGGGGCATGCTCGAGGACACGTTGGTGGTGTGGGGCGGGGAGTTCGGCCGGACGGTCTACAGCCAGGGCAAGCTGGATGCCGGACGTGACCATCACGGTCGTTGCTTCTCCATGTGGATGTGTGGCGGCGGCGTCAGGCAGGGGGTGGAGTACGGCGAGACCGACGACTTCTCCTACAACGTGGTGCGCGGCGGGATCCACGTGAACGACCTCAACGCCACCATCCTCCACTGCTTCGGGCTCGACCACACGCGGCTGACCTTCAGGTTCCAGGGGCTGGACCAGCGGCTCACCGGGGTCGAGCCCCACGGGCCCGTGCACCAGATCCTGGCCTGACGGGAGCGTGCCATCTCCAGGGGAGGATCGTCCGCCGTGGCTCGTCCCGGCCCGGTGTTAGGCTCTTGTCTCTACGACCGCACGAGGAGATCCACATGCCACGCTTCGCACTGCAACTCACGATCATCATCGCCCTCGCCCTCAACCCGCTGCAGGCCCAGGATCAGCAACCCGCCGCAGACCCCAAGGAGTCGGCCATCAAGGCCCTTCAGAGTCTCGGCGAAGGAGCCTGGCGGTTCACCGGCAAGGTGACGGAGCGAAAGCCGGAAGGCGGCGGCGGCATGGCCATGTTCGGGATGGCAGGCCTGGGCGGCCCCGGTGGGGGCAAGACGTTCAAGGGCCCGGTGGAGCTGGTGCGGACGGCGGAAGGGGACTTGTTGTGCGCCTCCGCCGCCGCCGTCCCCGGGGTGGCGGTGTTGCTGCACAACAAGGAGCAGTACAAGCGCTCCACCAACCGGGTGGGGAAGAGCGTCAACGTAGACGACCTGGCTCGGGACGTCCTGTCTGCGTTGGACCTGCCGCGGCTGCTGGAGAAGGCCGGGAAGGCCGCGGCCTGGAAGTCTGGCCCTGGAAAGGCGGAGGGGCTGACCCGGTACGGCGCGCGCCTCGACACCTCCCTGGTGACGGACTCGACACCGAAGCCCGAGGGTCCCATGGCGGGGATGGCCCTGCTCAGCCAGCCGCAGGTGATGGAGGTGACGGTGGCCTTGCAGGTTGACGCTTCGGGTCGTGTGACGAATCTCCTGCTGGAGATCCTGCGCTCCGACCCCATGGCGACCATGCAGGCGTTCATGGAGGAGAGCGGCGGCATGTTCGACCCGGCAGAGTTGGAGGGGTTCGAGCCGGAAGAAGGCCCTCGGACTATCTACGACTTCACACGGGCGGAGGACAAGCCCTCGTCGCGGGCCGCCGGCCTGCTCAAGTCCATGCGGGCCGCCGCCGGTCAGTGAGGTGACACCACGTCATGAAGATCACCAGCATCACCGCCTACCAGGTTGACCTGCCTCTGCACGAAGGGACCTACAGTTGGTCCGAAGGCAAGAGCGTCTCGGTGTTCGACAGCACCATCGTCCGGGTGGAGACCGACACCGGGCTGGTGGGCTGGGGAGAGGTGTGCCCTCTGGGGCCGTTCTATCTGCCGGCCTACGCGGCGGGGGTGCGGGCCGGGATTCAGGAGTTGGGCCCCCACTTGATCGGTGAGGACCCCCTGCAGTTGGAGCGCCTGAATCGCACCATGGAGCGGGCGCTCAAGGGCCACCCCTACGTCCGGTCCGGGATCGACATCGCCTGCTGGGACATCCTCGGCCAGGCCTGCGGTCAGCCCGTCTGCACCCTCCTGGGCGGTCGGTACGGAGACGACTTCGTCCTCTACCGGGCCATCTCCCAGGAGGCGCCGGAGGCCATGGCGGCCAAGGTGGCCGGCTATCGTGAAGAGGGTTACACCCGCTTCCAGTTGAAGGTGGGTGGAGATCCGGACGTGGACATCGAGCGCATCCGGGCGGTGCGCACCTGCCTGGAACCCCGCGACAAGCTGATCGCGGACGCCAACACCGGCTGGCTCGCCCACGAGGCCCTGCGGGTCGCGGACGCGGTCAGGGATGTGGATGTGTACATCGAGCAACCCTGCGCCAGCTACGAAGAGTGCCTGACGGTGCGACGGCACACCAACCGCCCTTTCATCCTGGATGAGGTGATCGATGGCCTGGACCCGTTGCTCCGAGGCTGGGGCGACCACGCCATGGACGTGGTCAACATCAAGATCTCCAAGTTCGGCGGCCTGACCCGGGCCCGGCAGGCACGGGACCTTTGCGCGCGCCTCGGCATCGCCATGACCATCGAGGATTCCTGGGGCGGAGACGTGACCACGGCCGCCATCGCCCATCTGGCTCACAGCACGCCGACGGAGTTGTTGTTCACCGCCACGGACTTCAACAGCTACGTGACCGTCAGCACCGCGGAGGGTGCTCCGCAACGGCGCGCGGGCCGCATGAGCGCGAGCGACGCTCCGGGGCTGGGCGTGAGCCCCCGGTTGGACGTCATCGGTCAGCCCTTGGTAGAGGTGCGTTAGGGGGGGCGTTCGATCAGGAGGCCCCGGCCACCTGGAAGGCGCCGCGGTCGATGACCGCGGAGTCCTCCACCACCAGGGCCGCCGCCTGGAGGCCGCCGCGCCAGAACGCCTTCTTGCCGATGACAACCAGCCCGGCGCTGCGGATCTGCCTGGCTTCCAGGTGACCGCGCACCTCCATCCCTTCGTTGGCGGCGACCACATCGGCGACGACTCGGGATCCCTTGGGGACGATCAACCGTCCACAGGTCATGAGCTCCGTGACCATGACCAGCTTCGGACGGTTCTTCTTGAGCACCAGGTCCTCCACCACGATCCTGCGGTGGCAGCCGGGGCATGTCGTGGACATGGTCTCGGCGTCCACGGTGAAGCCGTGCTCGCAGAGGTAGCAGGAGATGGTGCGGGAGTCCGGCCTGTCGTTCTTGCCGGCCATCGGTGTGGCGATCCTGAGGGTGACTCAGCTTCCGTTGCGGTCTACTGGCCGCCGCCCGCCTGGGCCTGCTTGCCGCCCTGCCCCTGAGGTTGTCCCTGCTTGGGCCGCTCCTTGGCGGACGGGCCGACGGTGACATGGCCGGAGAGGGAGGCTCCTTCCGCGGTGACCAGCTTGGTGGCCACGATGTCCCCCACGAGTCTGGCGTTGTTGGTGAGCTTGATGCTCGAGGAGGCCGTGACGTTGCCCGTGACCTTGCCGTCCACGACGATGTTGCTGGCTTCCACCTCAGCGTTGCAGTCTGCGGAATCTGCGATGGTCAGGTCGCCCTTGGCGGCGATGCTCCCCTGAAACTTGCCCTGGATCACGGCGCTCTTCTCGAAGGTCATCTCTCCCTTGATGAAGGTGTCCGCGGCGATGAGGGTGGTCTCTTTCTTCTCGGGCATGGTCGGTTTCCGGTGGTTGTGGATGAGGGCAGGTGACGAGCGGTGGGGGCTCTCCGAAGGGGGTGAGAACGGGATCTTAGGAGAGCGGCGGCGGGAGCGCTACCGCTTCGGAGCCGGGCTCGTCGAACGGGTCCCAGGTCTGATGGTCACGGCTTGGGGGTGATGATCCTGCGCACCACCCTGGGGACCAGGGTCCGCGGGAAGATGCGCACCAGGAGGGTCCCCAGCTTGTTTCCGAATCCCGGGATCACCAC
This sequence comes from uncultured Isosphaeraceae bacterium, assembly GCA_964507445.1. Lineage (GTDB taxonomy): Bacteria > Planctomycetota. The sequence continues at coordinate 513,040 of CAZDQF010000001.1, read as the reverse complement.
CGACCGATTGCGGCGGAACCCGCCATGACCCGCCCTGGCGGCACGGTCTGCCTGCATCGAGAAATAATCGAACAGCGGCGGATGGCCGAGTCCTGCCACGTCCATGAACTCGGTCCAGGTGGGGCCCGGGCACAGGGCGGTCACGTGCAGGCCGGTCCCACGGAGCTCCTCACGGATGGCCTCCGTGAAGTGGAGGACGAAGGCCTTCGTGGCGTAATACACGGCCATGGAAGGGCCCGGCTGGAACCCGGCGGTGGACGCCACGTTCAGCACGCCGCCGGCGCCCCGCTGCTTCATTTCCGGTAGGAACCGATGGCACAACTCCGTGAGGACGTCCACGTTGAGCCGGATCATGGCGCTCTGGCGTTCCAGGGGGCTGCCCGTAAAGGGCGCCGCGACCCCGAATCCGGCGTTGTTGACCAGGACGTGGACGGGCAGGTCCTCCTGAGACAGGAGCTGATGGAGCCTCCCCACGGCGCCGGCCTCGCACAGGTCCATGGGAAGGACGCGGGTGCGGATATCGTGAGCCGCCTCGAGTTCCTCCGCCAGGGCGACCAGTCGGTCTTCGCGACGGGCCAACAGGACCAGGTCGCAGCCCTCGGCGGCGAACAACCGCGCCAGCTCGAGCCCGATGCCGGAGCTGGCTCCCGTCACCAGGACGCGCTCGCGAGGTCCGCTCATGGGCGGCTCACTCTTGCGGTGGCGGTCACGGCGTGGCGGATTCCGAGCCCAGGTAGAGATCGCCGAGCGTGTAGAACCAGCGGTCTCGGAGCCACTGTCCCGATTCCCTCCGGGACGCGCTGCGGGCGGCCGTGACCCAGGGAGACTCGTGCACGGTGAGGCCGTTCCACTGCAGGTGGGTGAACCAGGGGGTCCACTCCGGGAGCACCGTGGCGAGCTCCGTGCAGCCGGAGGCCTCCGCCTGGTCGATGGCCCAGCGGAGGAGCGCCAGGCCGCCTTCGTAGTCGAAGGGCTCGCACAGCCAGTCAAGCAACATCAGCGCGCCGCTGGGGGAGATGGTGGTGACCGCGAGCGCGCGAGGAGCGCCATCCGCTCCCACCACGGTCCCGAAGTCGTAGGCGGAGCCCGGCCGTTCGACGTAGCGCCAGCGGTACCACGCCGCGTCCCGAACCGTACCCGCACCCCAATCGCCGCTGACCCTCTCGTAGAGGGTCGAGACCAGGTCTCCCGGGGGGGCGTTGTCCATGGTCAGCTCCGGGAATCCCTCGTAGAGGTCGCGGAACCGGGAGCGGGGCAGACGGAGCAGGTTCTCGGTGCGGATGACCTCGACCTCGAGGGCGTGTCCCGGGGCGCCGAACCGGCGACCTCGGCGGAGATCCTCGAGGGCGGGGTTCCAGTAGGTCACGGCCTGATGGTCGCGCCCACCGAACTCCTCGAGGTGTTTCCAGGCGCAACGGACCACCAGGGACGGGGGGTCCGTGTAATCGCTGGCCGGGTGCTGCGCCGCGACCGTCACGAGCCCGAAGGTCATGTCCTCCCCGGTGTCCCGCCGCACCCTCACGGGTTGGGTCCCGAACGCTGCATGGATGCGACCAGTAGGCGTGTGCACGGCCACTACGATGGTGGGTGACTCCCGCCCGTGACGCCAGGAGAGGCGCTCGGTCCCGCTGGAGGCGTCGCCCCCCGGACCCGACTTGAGCTGATCCAGTTCGGTGGCGTCCTCTACCGTCGCGGCTCGGATCTCGTAGTCCGGTGCTTCCGTGGTGGAGGCCCAGGGAGCCCGACTGAGTTCGTGATAAGGCACGCTCATGCGAGGTCCGTTTCTCCCAGGGTGTAGCGCCAGCGCCGCCGCAGTCGGTCCTCGTCGAAGCGAGGGTCCCGACCCAGGTCGCCGTAGACGAGGATGTACTTGGTCCGCAACGCCTTCATGCCCATGGCCTGGAGGCCGTCCCACCAGGGGTCGGTGGAGGCGATGACGAGGCCGCACTGTTCGCGACCGGCGGCCCGGGTCTTCTCTCGGGCCCAGCCGAGCAGCGCCCGTGCCGCCTCTTCGTCGTCTGCAGGCACCAGCCAGTCCACGAGCAGGCCCTGCTGAATGTCGGTGAAGAACCCGTCCTTGAACACGGCCAGGGCCCGGAGCTCGTCGCCGTCCCGCACCACGCCGATGGAATACCGCTCCGTCGGGTGATCGGCGTACCGCCAGTTGACGAAGGCGGAGTCACGGATGACCGAGACCTCGTCCTGGGTGCGGCATCGATCGAACAGGCGCTCTACCCGATCGCCGATGCGGGACACCTCTTCCACCTCGAGACCGGCTGCTTCGCCGCCGCGCAGCTCCTGATCCGCACGCAGGGCCAGGTGCAGCTGGGTGCGCACCACCTCGTAACCGATCTGGCGGGCACCGAGTCGGAAGTGGTCGGGCACCGGCAACCCGTAGAGGATGGCGTTGCGGTGCGGCCAGACCAGGCAGTCGATGAAGGCGTTCGCGGTGCGGGTGAAGATCCCGGGGCGCTTGAGACCGCGGCGGTGCTCTGGGTGGGTGAAGGAGTCCACGATCTGGCTGAAGAGCACCTGCCCGTCGTCGTGACGAACCCTCATGGGCCAGCCGGCGAAGTGGGCTGCGATGGTGCCGTCATCAGCTGCCGCGACCCAGATCTGACGGCCGCCCGGATTCTGGCAATAGGCCCAGTCCCAGGCGCTGGCCTCACGGGGCACGAAGTCCGGGTTCCCTTCGGAGAACACCAGGTTGAAGCTGGACAGGATCCCGTCCCGGTCCGCCGGCGTGCCTTCACGGATGGTGTATCGGCCGCAGCGCATGACGGGGCCGTCCCAGAGCGGTCCGTTCATCGGCGCAGATCCTATCGGGGCGGAGGGGATCCGTCCTCGGGTGAATCGGTAAGAGGTCGAAACCCACGGTCTCCCGGGCCTTTGAGCCTCCGAGGGCCGGTCGTGGGCATCCCCGTCCACCGCTGCGGTGGCCAGGTTGATCGGTGGCGGCTTGGGTGAGGGATCTGGTTTCTTCGGGATTGCCGTTGCTACAGGCCAAATCGTCGAAACCCCTTCGGACGCAGCCGGTTGAACTCATATACTGGAGAAACCCAACAAGTGATCGTCTTGCAGGGGCCGCGCTGCGGTTCCGACACAAACCCCAAGTGTTGCGGAGATTCCTAGAGATGTTCCCTAGCCTGAGTTCTTCTATGCGCATGTTGGCGCTGCCCCTGCTCCTCTGCGGAGCCCTCGTCGCGCAGCCGGATGTCATCGTTGGCGACATCACGGGCCCGTCCAACTACAGCACGGACCCCGGATACGACGCGTTCTCCCTGGGCACCACCTCGTGCAACATCGGGACCTCGAACCTGACCTGGATCTCGAGCACCAACCAGCACCCGGTCATCGGCGGCAACCTGTACAAGTACGACAGCGCCAACAACGGCCGTTTCACCATGGTCGGCATGTCCTGGCTGAAGCACGGCTTCGGCGCCCTGCAGCAGAACCTCTGCGGTAGCTGCAGCGGCAGCGGCAACTTCCAGGCCCTGGGCGTCGGTTGCTCCGACCCCTACACCTCGAGCCGCAACGGTGGCCAGTCACCCCTCGGACCCCGCTCCCAGGTGAACGCCTCCACCGGTTTCTTCCCCTATCCGCCAGCCAACCCGTCCTGGTCCGGCAACACGGATCGTCGCCTCAAGGTGCCCACGACGCTCCTCGACACCGGGTCGGTCTACGTGGCCGAGGCGCAGTACATCCAGCCTGAAGACGCCGGCGCGGACAACGACGACAACAACGCGTCCTACCGGCTGGCGAGCATGTCCGGCGGCCCGGCCAACTACAGCCTCAGCTTCTCCGGCCCGACGGTCCGCGAGCAGCCCGCCATCAACGCCTGGGCCGCGCTCGATCCGGGCGTGGTGGTCGACACCCAGCAGATCGCCGGCGCCGACGGCGGCCTGGTGTCCCTCGGTGTGAAGCGCATCGACAACGGCAACGGCACCTTCCACTTCGAGGTCTGCCTGCACAACCTCAACGCCCACGACGCCCTCTCCGGCGTGGCGTTCAACTTCGCCAGCGGCGTCACCATCAGCAACCAGGGCTTCCACGCTCCCGAGTGGCACAGCAACGAGACCTACAACAACAACGCCTGGCTCGACACCACGACCTCCACCTCCGCGGTGTGGATGGTGGACGGCAGCCCGGCCAGCGCCGCCAACATGATCCGGTGGGGCACCAGCTTCTCGTTCTGGTTCGACGCGACGGATTCGGACATCCTGTCCGTCTCCGTGGACCTCGATTCCGGCGGCAGCATCAGCTTCGGGCCTCCTCCGTTCCCGACGGAGGCCTGGGAGACCAACGACGCAGCCGCTTCCCTCGCGATCGATGGCAACTCCGCCAATGACCCGTTCGTGGGCCCGATCCAGGTCTCCTTGGCCACGGGCGTCCAGTACGGCGTGGACATGGGCGGCGCCAGCGGCCTCCCGTTCGAGCTGTACCTGACCGGCGTGGGCGCCGTGCCCTCCTTCTACGTCTCGGCGGACGATGAGATCGTCAACCTGAACGTGTTCGATCCCTCGTTCTTCGGGTTGTTCGGCGGTGCGGGCAACATGCCCGCTGGCGGCAACCTGAACTTCCAGTTCAACCTCCCCTCCGCGGCGTTCTACGCCGGCCAGGTGTGGAGCGTCACCCCGGCCAGCGTTGAGGGCTTCAGCCTCAGCGCCGCCACGGAGCTGGACGTCATGCCCCTCCCGCGGGTCGTCGTGGAGTGCAACGGCGGGAACTCCTACACCGCCAACCCTGACGGGTTCTGGCGGGTGACCCACACCGGGACCACCCCCGCGAACATCACCAGCGTGGTCCTGAGCTTCGCTGGGGCCACCGGCCCGGCGAACGGCGTGTACTTCGACACGGACCAGGGGATGCCCAGCGGCAGCGGCTCGTTCAACCAGGGCCAGACCTACGAGCAGAACTCCGACGTCACCTGCGGCCTGGACTACTCCGTCTCGGCGCCCTATCCGGGGTCCGGTTGGATTGGGTCCAGCTTCGTCTCCGGCGCCAGCCTGAACACTGTGGAGTTCCGGTTCACCGGCGGCCAGTTCAACGGCAACACCTTCCGTTTCAACGCCGACACGGACCCGGGCACCCAGGGGTCTCAGGACCACATCGGCATGAACGTGACGGTCACCATGAGCAACGGCGACGTGCTCACCGGGGTCCTCGGCGCCGATCCGACGAACCCGAACCGCTCTGTCATCGAGCTTCAGTAGTTCGGTGATCAGGAGAAGGCCCGGACATGGCTGCGGCCGTGCCGGGCTTTCTTCATGCGCTCAGTGGCGGAGGTAGACGAGCGGCGCGGCAGATTCAGGGGAGCGTGAGGCCGCAGCCTTCGCAGAACGCCCGGGCGCAGGCCCGCCAGTCTCCAAAGACCTCCGGGCGTCGCTCCGCCGGCGCCTCGTCGAGGGCGTCGTGGATCGCGGAGACGAGTCCCTCCCGATCGTCCACGGGGACCACCCTGCCGCGCTGAGGGGCGAGGCAGAGGGCGACGTCTCCGGTGGCGGTGAGGACCACCGGCAGCCCGAGGGCGAGGGCTTCGGCGGACGCCATCCCAAAGGACTCCATGCGCGAAGCGGAGACGTAGAGGTCGGATGACGCCATCAAGGCGAGCGCGCGATCAGGCGGCACCGGGCCCGTCAGCTCCAGGCTGAGATCGGCGAGGGCCCTGATCTGCGCGACATAACCGGGCTCCAGCCCGTGGTCCCCCACGAGGGTGAGGGTCGGAGCGGGGCCGGGCCAGGAGGCGCAGGCGCGGGCGACGTCGAGCATCCCCTTGGCGACGGTGACGGGGCCCACGGCGATGACACGGGGAACGGCGTTCGGACGGGGCTGCGGGATCGCCGGGACCTGGACCCCGGGTTGGGCCACGACCACGGACGGGATCGCAGGCAGGGCATCCCGCACCACGCCGGACGTGGCGATGACCCCGTCGGCGGCGTGCACCTGGGCCTGGAGCAGAGCCGGGCCGCCTCCGAGCCAGTGAACGAGCATTCGGGTGGAGCAGCGCGCGTGAGACAGGGCCTCGATGCAGAGTTCACCGAAGAGGGCGTCCGTCACCACCACGTCGTCCGGGGCCGCCGCCGCCACCGCCGTCGTGAGCCCCTCCGAGGGCACGGCGACTCGACGGCCGATGCCAGCCTCTTCGAGCTGCTGGCCGACGCGGGCGTTGTAGAGGAACCCGCCGGAGGGCCGAGCCGCATCGTGCGGCGGCTCCAGGATGTGGATCAGCGCACGTCCGCCGAGTATGCGGCCCAGGCCACGTGGCTCTCCGAGAGCACGACCCGGAGGCTGCCGCCGAACGCGTCCCGCATACGCTCGGAGATCCGCTCGTGGGTCCAGCGGCACAGGAACTCGGTCGTGGTGTTGATGCCTTCAAACTCGGCCATGCCGTCCAGGTTCTGATAGCGGAGGGGCTCCAGGGCTTCCGCCAGGACCTCGTGAGCGAGGCCGATGTCGACGACGATCCCGTTCTCGTCCGTCTCCGGTGCGGAGAACTCCGCGGTGACCACGAAGGTGCCGCCGTGGAGGCGCTGGGCCGGGCCGAAGACCTCCCCACGGAAGCTGTGGGCGAGCATGACATGATCCTTGACGGCGACGGTGAACATGGGGGTCTCTCCTTGATTCAATCGTACGCGACGACGGCGTGGGGGTGCGCCAGATCTCCTGAGTACACCCGCTGCATCAGCGTCGGAAGTTGGTGGAACGGCTCGGGTCGTGCCATGAGCGCGTCGAGGCCGTCATCCTTGAGAAGGTCCAGGACGGCTTCGTTGCGCACCCGGTGACCGTCCGGGCCCCGATGGTTGGGGGCAACGGTGCCAACCTGCGACGCCTGGATGCGCTTGCGGTCGTGGTGGTAGGCGGTTCCCAGGTCCAGGGTCACGGGTGTGGACCCGTACCAGGAGAGGTCGATGACCCGGCCCTCGAACCCCACGGTGTCGAGTGCGGACTGCAGGCCCGCGGGGCTGCCGCTGGCGTGGAGCGCCACGTCGTGGGCGCCGTCAGCGTCCTGCGGAGACAGGACTTCGCCGACCCAGGGGAGATCGGCGGCGAAGGCCGCCCTGTCCGCGTCGGGCTCCATGACGATGGTCGGTGTCCCGGTCTCCCGTCGCAGGACGAAGGCCAGCAGCAGGCCTACGGGGCCCGCGCCGACGACCACGGCTTGCTCCGCCGGTCGGAGTGCTGCGTCCCAGACGCCGTTCACCGCGGTCTCCAGGTTGGGGAACAGGGTGGCCCGGGCGTCTCCGATGTGGTCCGGGAGGATCACCGTGTGGTCGTCCTGGACGCAGGCCAGGGTCTGGTGCGGGTGCATGGTGAAGACGCGATGCCCCTGCAGCGCGCCGGTGATCCCGATCCCGACCAGGGAGTACCCGTACTTCACCGGCAGGGCGAAGGACCCCTCCATGTAGCGGCAGCCCATGACGGTGTCCTGGTCCGCGGAGATCCGTCCGCTGGCCACCAGTCGCTCCGTGCCCGGGCTGATGCCCGAGGCCACGGCGCGGACCAGGGAATGGCCGGGGAGAACAGGGGTCGGATCGGGGACGGGCTGGATGGCGCCCTCGTTGGGGGAGACGACCCAGTACGCCTCGACGGAGGGTTGGCTCACGGAGCGGGGCTCGGGAGCGGCGAAGCCAGTCGCGCCGTGCGGCACTCCAGCAGGACCTCGCCGTCCAGGTCGAAGTGGGTCATCTCGATAGCGGTGGAGGCGGAGATGCTGTCCACCTCCGGGAGCCGGAACGCCGGCGTCCCCGAGCCCAGGATGCGCGGCGCGATGTGGACGTGGAGGATGTCCAGGCGCGAGGCCTGGAGCAGCTGCGAGAGCGTGGTGCCCCCGCCCTCCACGAACACGGACCGGATGCCGCGGCCGTAAAGGAGATCGCAGAGGACGGCGAGGTCGAGGGAACCGTTCTTGTCCGGTAGGGCCCAGGTCTCCACGTCTTCCGGCATGGGAGGCAGGTCGTCCCGAGAGGACTCTCCGTGTACCAGGATGCAGCCCGGCGGCGTGGCCACCAGCAGGGGTTCGGCGCTGCTGAGGGCTCTGCCGCTGCCGCTGACGATGACCCGCTGAGGGTCCTTTCCTTCCACATGCCGAACGGTCAGGCGAGGATTGTCGTTGCGGACGGTCGCGCCGCCAACGAGACACGCATCATGGAGCGCGCGCAGGCGGTGAGCGTGGTGCAGGTTCGCCTCGTTGCTGATCCACTGGCTGTGTCCCGACTCGCAGGCGATCCGGCCGTCGATGGTCTGGGCGATGTGCCCCGTGACGAAGGTCCGCTTGTTGCGGTGGGCCGCTTCCATCCCCAGGATCATGGGGAGGTACAGGCGGAGGAAGCTCTGTGTGGGCAGGTCAAGGCCGTCCACCTGGTCGAGGGCGGGCATGACGGGGTCGAGGTCCGCCTGACCGAAGTGGATCGGGACCAGGGCATCGGAGGTCCCGGGGGTCACCCCGTTGTCGTGCACGCTCCACTGCCCGGACCGTCGCAGGAGCGAGACGGGCTGCTGGCAGTCGGTCGCTGTCCGCAGGCGCTCATTGAGTGACAGCAGAGCACCCCAGAGGGAGGGGTTGTCGCGTTCCACGCGGAGTTGAGACATGACGGTTAACTACATTTCCACCAGGAAGATGACCGCGTCTCAAGGGCAATTGGGCTGGTAGACTGACCTGCAGCGCCCGTTGTCCCTCATGAACCGGAAATCTCCCCACGCCCACCGTGATTGTACACCACGCGTCTGGCTCTATATCCAGGTCGCGGTGTGGTTTCCGTGCCTTCTGGCCGTCGCGGCCTGGCCCACCGACTCTAACGAAATGCTCCTGCTTGCTGTCGGATCGTTGGGGCTGATTTCCTTTGCGCTACTTCTTAAGAAACTAGGGCTGCGCACGGCCGCCGATGCCATCACCGTGTGCCGTTGTGTCGCCGCTGGCGTTCTCGTGATGATCTCCGGTCTCCAACCGGAGTTGAACTGGTTGGTTTCTTGCGGATTCGTCGGTGTCGGGTTGTTGGATCTGGTGGACGGTTGGGTGGCCCGTCGTTGGGGGGCGACATCGGCCGGGGCCGTGCTCGACATGGAGGCGGACCAGTTCGCGGTGCTGTTCATGTCGGCCACCGCTACCGTCCACGGACTGGTGGGCCCGTGGGTCCTCCTGCTGCCGGCCTATCGCTATCTGTACGTGGTGGTCCTGGCGCCGTTCGGACTGGTGGAGGCTGATCCGAACCCGGATGGAGGCAACCGCCGGGCCAAGCTGGTCTGCCTGCTGACGGTCGTGTCCCTGCTGCTGATCCTGTTCCCGTTGACGCCGGAGTCCGTGCGATGGGTGGTCGGCCTGGTGGCCGTCTGCGCCCTCGGATGCTCCTTCTCCGTGGATGCCGCGGCGATCCTCGCTCGCCACGGGCGTCGTTGGGAGTCTGCGTGATGGGCGATCTGGATCTCCCGGCCATCCTGCTGCTCCTCGGGTACGCCTCCCTAGTCCTCGATCTGTTGGTGTTCAGTGTCCCCAGTGAGGCGTCGACGCTTCAGCTGTTCACCGGTGTTTCGCGACAGGACGGGGTCTCCTGTGAGGAGCCGCTCGGTCAGGCTCGTGCTCGCGGCCCCCTGATGAAGGTGGCGGCGTACCTGTTGCCCACCGGGATCGGGGTGGTGTGCTTCATGGTGCCGCCAGTGGCGGTGTTTGTCCCCGGTGTCAGAGAGTACCTGGCGCCGTTCTCGTTGCCCGCGGAGGCCGTGTGGCGCTGGTCCGGCGCGCTCCTGGTGGTCGCCGGCAGAGGCCTCACCGTGGCGTCCGCCATCCAGATCCGCCGCGCCACCCGCTCCGATCCGCTGCGCAACTCGGGGTTGTTCGGCTGGTCCCGGAACCCGGGGCTCGTCGGCATGTACGGTTCCTATGTCGGGGCGACCATGATGACGCCGTGCCTGGCGCTGGTAGCCGGGTTCTTCCTCTATGTCTGGAACATGGGCCGACGGGTGCGCATGGAGGAGGGGTTCCTGCGGCTCAAGGTCGGGCCTGAGTACGATGACTATCTTGCGAGCGTCCCACGTTTCCTGAGGCTGCGATGACTGCGACACGAGATGCTTCACAGGCCGGAGTTGCGAACTGGTTTGACCGGACCTACGCGGAGGAAGGCCTCGGCTATCTGCGGCCATACGCCGCCTACCCGATCTTCGTACAGCTGCTGAACATGGAGCCCGGGTCCCGGTTGCTGGACGTGGCTTGCGGCCCCGGGCACCTGTTGCGAGCAGCCGATGCTCGGGGGCTGAGCGCGTGCGGAGTCGACCTCTCACAGCAGGCGCTACGGATCGAGCGCCAGTACCTGCCTCAGGTCCCGGTGCTGCGGGCCAACGCGCAGCAACTGCCGTTCAGCGACGGTTCGTTCGATGCGGTCACCTGCGTCGGCGCCATCGAGCGTTTCCTGGACAGGGATCAAGCGCTGTCGGAGTTCGTCAGGGTCTCTGCTCCCAGGGCTCGCCTCTGTGTGTTCGGACGCAACGCGCGGACCCTGTCGTGGCGGGTCTATCGGCAGTTCCTGGGCAGACAGAACCATGACGGACACCAGGACGCCCTGACCCTGGACGGCTGGTCGTCCCTGTTCGGACGACACGGACTGACGGTGAGTGAGGTCCACCCTGATCAGTGGGGCCGACAACGGCTCCGTTGGCTGCTCCGTGGCCGCCGGGATCCGGACCCGACAAAGAAGGAGCCCGTGGTGCGGTCGTTGCTGCCGCTCGATTGGGCCAACGAGTTCGTGTTCATCCTCGACAAAGCGCCGAAGCCATGACGCTCACCTCCCTGTACGACGACTTGGCGCAGTGGCAATGGCGCCGGCGTCATCGTGCCGGACTCGTGATGCGCAAGCGGCTGCTGCCCACGGAGACGTTCGACGACGTGGACGCCTGGCTGCTGGAGCTGTCCGGCGTCAGCGACGAGGAGCATGTGCTGGATGTGGGCTGCGGTTTCGGAGCGACCCTCATGGCCTGGCGCAGGGTACGAGGGATCAACGGCACGGGTATCACGTTGTCTGGGTTCCAGGCCAGGTGCGCCACCGAGGAGATCCGGCGGCTGGGATATCAGGACTCCCTGTCCGTGGTCGTTGGCGACTACGACCGACCGCCCGGCGGCCCGTTCGACGTCGCCGTGGGCATCGAGTGCCTCTGCCACGCGCCGGACCTCGCATCAACCCTGCGAGCGGTGGCGGAGGTGGTCCCCGTCGGAGGACGCCTCATCGCCCTGGAGGACGTGGCTTCGGACCCGTCGGTGGGAGACTCGGACTTCGGCAAGGAGCTGCGACGTCGTTGGTACACGGAGCGGTTGTGGTGCGACGAGGACTGGGACCGCGCCCTGGCAGCGGCTGGCTGGCGGCTGAGCGAGACCCATGACCTGACTCCGTACGTGCCGGCGGCGGCGGGACCGGGGAGAGGTGACCTGCGATATCGGATGCTCCGGATGCTGCGGGGCGTCCTGCCCACGTCGAGATCCCGCAACATCTGCGACGCGTTCCTGGGCGGGATCGCCCTCGAGCGGCTCTACGGCGAAGGGCGGATGCGATACCGGGTGCTGTCTTGCGTCAGGGAGTCGGGCGCGTGAGGACGTGGTCCTTGATCGGGCTTCGTGGGCTGGTGGTGCTCCCGCCGTTGCTCTGCCTCCTGTGGGTCCTGTCCTGGGCGAGTGACGCACCGGAGCCCTGGTCCTGGCGTCGGGACGCCGGCAGCGGGCCGTTGGCCGTGATGCCTCGAGATGCCTACTCATTCGAGGACGCGCCGGGGTTGTTCCTGTTTCGTTGGGCCCGGTTGTCCGCGTTGGATCAGTCGTGGTTCCAGCCGAGCCACGGTGTGTTCCTCACCTTCGGATTGGCGATGTTGACGCTGCTGGGCCTGCTGCGGCTCTCGGCGCGCTCCTGTGCTGCCGGTGCGGCGCGGATCTGGAGCGCGGTGGTCCTGTCGTTCGCGGTGTTCACGCCCACCCTGGGGCCGAGCTGGGTGTTGGGTGATCGGTGGCGGATCTTCGTCCCGGTCCTTGCGCTGACGTGGTCCCTGGTCCTGCTCGGTGGTGAGGGGCGGTCCCGGTGGCGCGTCCTGGCGTCCGGCGCCCTCTGCATGTTGTCCATCTTTGTCGATGAGACAGGGGTGTGGTGTTGGATCGCCGTCCTGCCTGCCCTGGTGAATGGGCTGAAGCGCCGCGGACAAGCGGTAGCGCCGACGGTGGCGGCCTGGGTCTTCCTCGGCAATTGCCTGACCTATGTCAGCCGGTTCGAGAGCGGAGAGGGTCGGATGTTCGACCTCTTGGACCCGGCGTCCTGGAAGCTGCTGTCCTACCTGTCCGTTCAACTGCCGGCGATCGGCCCTCGATTTCTCGACAAGGGGCCTGGCTACGCAGGCATCGTGCTCCTGGCCTGCCTGCTGTGGGGAGCCCTGAGTCTGTTGCGGCAGGTCCCGGCTCGTCGCGCGCCCGCCGTTGGTTGGCTCGCCGTGGCCATCTTCGGAGGGCTCTGCGGTGCCCAGGCCGTGAGCCGGGTGGGCCGGGACCCTGAGATGCTCGGTCTCCTGCGCCAGCTCCACCCTGCGGTCATGCTGTTCCCCGTGGCGGTGCTCTTCCTCCTCAGTGTCACCATCAGGGTCCCGGATCGTGTGCGTGTCGCTGCCCTGGCGTTGACGGCGCTGGTGGTGATGGGCTCATGGGTCCCGGGGTTCAACTTCCTCAAGGACCGGACGCAGGCGATCTCCCGCGCTCAGGCTCGGTTGGTGTTCGGCTCCAGGGCGGATCTGGGGCTCATCGGGACCGGGGACCTGAAGCTCTTCGCCACGGTCGGGGACCGGGAGCGCATGAAGGTCAAGGGAAAGGCAGAGTGGAACCAGGAGCCACCGGTCTTCCTGGAGGAATACAAACCGTGGGGAGCCCATCCAGGAGAGGTGCGCAGGTTGCACCCTGAGGAGGGGTGCCTGGAGGTGTCAGTCCGGTCTGCCTGGGGAGACCTCGGGCCCGATGCGGTGGTGTTCGTCGGCGATGGTCCCCCGCTGGAGCCGGGCAAATTCCTCGGGATGGCGATCTGGTGGAGGACCACAGATGAGGGAGAGGCCTGGCTGTGGACGTTGCCGGACCTGCCACCCGGCGCCTCGGTGAGGGCCTACGCGCTGGAGCTCGACTCTCGGTCGGTGACTCCTCTGGATGGTCACCTGGAGGTCGCGGCTGATTCGTCGTTGAAGGTGGTGCTCCCATGAGGCGGTTGTCTTCATCGCTGCCTCGCTGGGCCTCGATCCTGCTGGGTCTGGTCGTCCTCCACTGCTGGACATCGCTGCCGTTCCCGTGGGAGGAGGGCCTATGGTCGGAGCACCTCCTGACCGTCTCGCCGGATCTGGCGCTCTGTCTCGGCCTCGGTTGGCTGTGCGGGCTGTTGTGGGGATGGCGTTCGTGGTGGGGCCACCTGGTGACCCTCTGCTTCATGTTTGTCCCGGCCTATCGGATCGGCTGGAGCGTGGTGCCGGCGTTCTGGGGCAAGGACCTGGACCTGTACAACGACGCGCTGCTGCTGCCGGGCCTGCAGCACATCCTCACCAAGGACCTCTCCGAGACCCAGGTCGTCCTGGCCTATGTGGGGTGCGGGTTGGCCGCCCTGGCGGTCCATGCCTTCCTGTTCTTGGTGGTGCGAGCCGTCACGCGTATCGAGCGTCGTCGCGGGGCCGTCGCGGGGCTGCTGTCCATACAGCTCGTGGTGCTGGCCAGCTGGGCCGAGGGGACCCCAGCGAGGAAGCCCCACGGTCGTGTCATGGGCGTCGGCATGTGGTCGGACGCCATGGCCCAGAGTGGCGACGCCCTGCGGACACGTTTGTGGAGGTTCCGCTCCGAGTGGCGGGGGAGACTGTCGAGAGCAGACGTCCGGATCGCGGAGACCCCGGGCAACGTGGACCGACTGAAGCACGTGGACGTGCACCTCATGTTCATCGAGTCCTACGGACGCATCGCGCTGCAGCTGCCGGGAGATGACCTCCAGTGGTTGAGGGACCTGGATCAGGAGAGCGAGGCGGCCGGGCTGCACGCCCGGTCGGGCTACGCGCGCCCGTCGGTCATGGGAGGGGGGTCCTCGTTGGCCCACGCGGAGCTCATGTCCGGGGTGCAGGTGGAGTCCCGCCGCTACTGGGATCTGATGTTGAAGAGCTTCCTGAAGCCGCTCCCGAAGTACTTCCAGGACGCAGGCCACGTCACCTTCAGCGTCCACCCGATCATGCAGGAGTCGTGGCCCGAGGGAAACCGCTTCTACGGCTTCGACCATGAGGTCATCGCCGAGGACTTCGAGTACCAGGGGCTGAAGTACCACTGGGGGATCATGCCGGATCAGTACGCGTTGGCGAAGATCCTGCGAGACGTGCTCCAGGTCACGAACCACCCGGTGTTCATGCAGTACGTGTCGGTCACGACTCACAGCCCCTACAGCCTCCTGCCCCCGTGGATCGAGGATTGGTCCGCCGCGGCGGAGCCGGATGCGTTCGCCCGTGAACCGGCACGTATGTTCGACATCTCGTGGTTGAACTTCCGGGAACACCCGGACGTGCTGGAGGCATACAAGCTCTCCGTGGACTACGGGCTGCGGTGCATGGTCCGGTTCGCGGCGGAGCTCTCCCGACCGTCCCTGGTGATCGTCGTGGGGGATCACCAGCCACCGCACATGGGCTTGCGCTCGCCGCAGGGGCAGGACCCGAAGGACGTGCCGATTCACATGATCGCCAACCGGAAGGACATCCTGGATCGTCTGGACGGTTGGGAGTTGAACCCCGGGATGGTGCCGTCACCGGACGGCAGCTCGTTCCCGTTCTCGCGCTTCCTCGAGCGGTTCCTGAAGGCCTACGGCCGGTGATCAGGGGGCGGGCTCAGCGCTCGCGCTGCTCGGCGGGACGCATCAGGCCGTTGAAGATCAGCTTGAAGGTGGAGTGGGGCTGAGCGCGGAAGGTGACCTCGGGCCCGTAGAGGACCAGGGACCCCTTGCCCACCCGGGCTTCCACGATTCCGACGCCGTCTTCCAGGTGATGCTGCCCCCACGCCCAGCCACTGCGCAGCGGGTTGGGAGAGTCGAACCAGCCAACGGGGCGCACCTCCGAGCCGCCCTCCGGGCGCACCCGGAAGACAGGGCTTCGGCGGAAGTACACGTCCAGGTTTTGGTCCGAGCCCCAGGCGATGGGGTGGGACGGGTTCATGCGCATGCTGAGGACCGAGCCCGGCACGAAGTACTCCTCTCGGGGCAGCTGCTCCGGCGTGCCATCACCCTTGATGCGCTGCAGCGCGTTCCTCACGGGCAGCTCGAGGTGGCGGGCGAGGGCGGTGGAGCTGCCGATGGTGAGGATGGTGCCCCCGTCGTTCAAGAACTCCCGCAGCTTCGGCACCGTCTTCGTGATGGTGACGCGACCGAGGCGGTCACGATACTGCTCCGGGATGTCGGCGGGGTTCGGCGGGCCGCGGCGACGGCGACGGCGACGGCGACGACCTTCTCCCCGATCTGCCGAGGGGATGGCGCCGCCGACGAAGACGATGGCGTCGAAGCGCTCGCGCAGGTCGCCGGCGTCCAGCTCCTGGGCGAACACCAGTTCGAAGTCGAACTCGAACCTCTCCAGGACCCAGCGAAGCCACCCGGACGGCATGGACCCGCCGTAGCGGTCCCAGAGCCCGATGCGCATTCTGCGGATGGGGCCAAGGTGGTCGGAGGGCACGGCGGCGCTGGCGCCGGCGAAGTCCAGGCCCAGCTCCGTGGCCAGGCGGGTCAGGTCCTCTCCAAGGCCGGAGCGGGCGTGGACGAAGAACGAGCCCTCTGGCCACCGGACGCCGTCGGACTGGCACGGCTTCGTGATCCGAGAGACGCGCGCGCCTCGTTCCAGCAGTCGGTTGGCCGCCAGGAAGGCGTCGTTGACCGACGTGCTGGTGAAGAACCCTGTCGTGGTGTCACCCCCGGTGACCCGCCCCGGCGGCGGAGCCGCGAACCCCTTGACGGGTTCGAAGGGGCCTTCGAAGCCGTCGAGGACGCGATGGAACTTCACCCCCATCTGGTAGGCGAGGGTCCACCCGGCGCTGTCGTAGGGTGGGATGGGAGCGCCGCCCGGGTAGGGGATGTCATCCGGGTGCACCTGAGGCTCGAACATGTCGATGATGTGGGGCCGGAACGCCTGCGCGCACCTGACCACGTAGCTGCCCGCTCGGAACGACCGCCCGTCCATCTCGAAGTCGTCGGTGGCTCGATGGATGGCGATGCCCTGCTTGATGAGGGTGTTGACGAACTTGGTGGCGGTGGGGAAGTCGGCCTGATCGCGGGGGATCACGTAACCCCTGGGGTCTCGCCGCCTGGGGTCCCTGAAGACGGTCTCCCACACATCCTGGCGGTTCGAATCACCGTCCTGCTTGCGGTTCTGTTCCTGCAGCTCCTTGGCGGCGGCGATGGTGTCCGGGCGCACGGTCCACGAGTCCTTGTTGCCCTTGTCGATGGAGTTCTTCCCCATCCGGTAGATGTTGAACAGGAGGTGCTCGCGATAGCGTGAGGCCATGTCGAGCACGGCACGGTTGGCGGTGAGGGAGTACTCGACGGACTGCCTGAAGTGCCACTTCTGGGGCGCGATGGGGAACGGCATGTCCCCGGTGCCCAGCTGCCGATCCACTCGGAGCGGGACCTCCATGGGGGTGGGATGGCCGATGGTCTCCGTGAGCAGGCCGATCATGTTGTGGTAGTAGACCGTGGTCCGCAGCCCGCCGTTCCACCACGTGGAGTAACTGGCGCCTTTCCGCATGGTGGACCCCGGCTTGTCTTCGGCGATGAAGCGCTGGTGCATGGCGGCGCCGACCAGGTCGATCATGATCGGCAACAGCGGGTCCAGGTTGTGGTTGTGGGGGCCTCTGAACGGGGGCGCGAACATCACCGTGCCCGCCGGCCCGGTCTGGTGGTGGTTGAAGACGATCTGTGGGAACCACTGGTGGTAGAACACCCGGCACAGGGCCTCCGTCTCCTTCTGTGTCGCCATGTAGAAGTCGCGGTTGTTGTCGTGGCCGGTGTACTTCTGATAGAGGATCGGGAGGTTGCGGGTGGAGCGCTTCTCCTTGTCCTCGTGGCGCATGTACCAGTCGGAGACCAGGTCCAGGCCGTCCGGGTTGGGGTTGTTGAAGAGGATGATCACGTCGTCGAGGATGCGCATGGTCTCCTCGTCCGTGTGAGCGCACATCTGATAGACCATCTCGATCAGCTGCTGGGCCACGAGCACCTCGGTGGCGTGAAGGCCGCCGTCGATCCAGATCACCGACTTGCCGTCTTTGGCGAGGGCCCGGGCCTGCGCGTCCGTGAGCCCTTCCGCCAGGGCGAGGCGCCGGGAGATCTGGCGATAGTGCTCCAGTCGCTTGTGGTTCTTCGGCGAGGTGACGACCGCCATCAGGATGTCTCGGCCGCCCTCGGACTCGCCGATGACCTCCAACGTCATGCGGTCCGATTCACGGGCCAGGGTGCGCCAGTAAGCCTCCATCTGAACGTTGTTCGCGAGGCAGTAGTCGTCCCCCATGTTGAACCCGATGGACTCCTTGGGCGTGGTGATGTGGGACAGGGGCGCCTGTGCGATGGCGCCGAGAGGGGACAGGGCCAGGACGGCGATCAGGATGTGGGTGTTGCGCATGACGGAGCCTCGGCGTTGAGCGACCAGAGGTCGCCGGGGAAGCCGGGGATGGTAACCGAAGGTCGTGTTCAGCGAGTGGAGAGCACGGCCGTGACCGGGAAATGGTCGGACGGGTAGCGACCGTCTACGCAGTAGCGATCGACGGCCGCTGAGCGAACCTGGAAGCCGTCGCTGGCGAGCACCCAGTCGATGCGACCGCGGCGAGGTCTGCCGGTGAAGCCGTGGATGGTGCCCCCCAGGGTGTCCTCGGGGCGGTGACGGCGGAGGGTGTCCATGAGGCCGCGAGGGCCGCCGACGAGCGCGTTGTACGGGGCGCTGGCCTCCGCGGCGTTGAAGTCGCCCATGACCAGCACCGGGAGCGTCTCAGGTAGCCGTTGGACGTGGCTGGAGAGAAGGGTCGCGGATCGGCGGCGGGCCTCCGCTCCGCGATGATCGAAGTGGGTGTTGATGAGCTGCAGGACCTTGTCCGTGCGGAGGTCCTTCAGCTTCACGCTGGTGGCGATGCGCGGCAGGGCCGCGTCCCAACCGCGGCTCCCCGGTTCGTCCGGGGTCGGGCTCAACCAGAACGTCTCGTCGGTCAGCACCCGCGCTCGTGACTTGCGGACGAACACGGTGCACTGCTCGCCGAGCCCCAGCTTCCGGCGACCGCGCCCCACGGCCTCGTAGTCAGGCAGGTGCTGCTCGAGCCAGCGGCGTTGGCCCGGGAGGACCTCCTGGGTTCCCAGGAGGTCCGGGTCGAAGCGCCGGATGGTCCGTAGCAGGAGGTCCCGGCGCCGATCCCAACGATTGTCGCCGTCCGGTCCCGCGGCGAACCGGATGTTGAAGCTCATCACCCTGAGGTCGTCGGGTCGGCGGTCCAGGAGCCGTCGCAGGGTGTCATCCAGGTCCCGAAAATCCTGCTGGGCGGACCCGTGCCGGCCCTCCGCGTCCGGGTGCACCCGAGGGCCCCTGTGAACCCAGGCTACCCGCCCCGCGGCGTCCACCAGGAAGCTGACGCTGGTGAACCGGGTCAGGCCGGCCCGCTTCATGAGGGACTTGAGCACCGTCCATTGCGGGTCACGGGCCAGGGCGGCGTCGACTCCGTGGGTGCGCAGGTAGGCGGCCAGGTCCTTGTCCGTGCGGCGCTCCGGTGACTTGGGGTGGAACACGGCCACCAGTCGGACCCCATCTCCCTTGCTCTTGATCAGCTCAGACAGCGCCGGCAGGCTCGCCGTGCAGTGAGGGCAGTTGGTGGTCCACCATCGGAACAGGGTGAGGGGGCGGGGCCCGGACGGGGCCGGTCGGTCCGAGACCCAGTTCAACGCCGACAGGTCGGCGAACGGCTGCCCCACGAGCGGGTTGCCCTGGGGGAGAACCTCGGCGGCGGTGGCGAGAGCCATGATCAAAGTCAGGTTCAGGCGGAGCATGGAGGCCTTCGGATGGTGACGTGATGCGGTGACAACGGGATCTTAACCGGCGGCGCCGCCGCGGTTGGGGCGTTCGACCTTGCGATCCTCCGCAAGCTCGATCATGCTGGGTCCGTGCGATGCTGCCCCTGTCTTTTCCTGCTCCTGTGCTGCGCGCCGATCGTTGCGCAGGGACCCGTGAACCTCCTCAGCAACGCGTCCTTCGAGGAGCTGGACGGCGACGGGTCCCCCGTCGGCTGGCGCCGGAGCACCTGGAGCGGTCGCCCCGTGTTCGCGGTGGATACCACCGTCGCTCGCTCGGGGAGCCGTTCGGTTCGGATCAGCTCCACGGAGGGGGCGGACGCCAGCTTCAGCTACGAGGTGGAGGTCCGTCCCCGCACCCGGTACCGACTCTCCGCGTGGGTGAAGACCCGGGCCCTGGACAAGCGCTCCGGGTACGGGGCCCAGCTGAACCTCCACGAGCTGCAGCGTGAGGGCAAGACGCCGGCGATCCACGGGGATCAGGACTGGACCCGGCTGGAGAGCACCTTCGAGACCGGCAACCGGGACCGCTTGCTGGTCAACATGCTGTTCGGTGGATGGGGCCGGTCCGTGGGCGAGGCGTGGTTCGATGACGTGGAGCTCGTGGACCTGACCAGGCCTGTCCCGGTCATGGATGAGGGGCAGCGCAGGGCGTTCTACAGAGAGCAGGTGCACCCCATCCTCTCGGTCAGCTGTCACCAGTGCCACGGACCTGAGTCCAAGGTCAAGGGCGGGTTGTTCCTCGGCAGCCGGGAGGGCGTGCTGAAGGGCGGAGAGTCCGGCCCGGCCATCTCCCTGGACAGCCCTCGGGACAGTCTGCTGCTGCGCGCCGTCAAGTACGAGACCTTCGAGATGCCGCCGCAGCGGCGCCTGGCCAAGGAAGAGGTGGATGTGCTCAGCCTCTGGGCCCGTCTGGGGGCGCCCTTCGATCCGGATCTGGAGTCAACCCGACCCGCCGTCGCCCACGCACCCGCGGGGCCGCTGGTCAACGAAGAGACCCGCGCCCACTGGGCGTTCCAGCCGGTGAGCGCCGCCGAGCCGCCGACGGTGGCGGACGCGGCCTGGGTGACCAACCCCATGGACGCGTTCGTGCTGGCGCGGCTGGAGCGGTCCGGGTTGCGCCCCGCTCCGGAGGCCGCTCGGGGGGATCTGGTGCGTCGGGTCTACCAGGACCTCATCGGATTGCCGCCGACGCCGGAGGAGGCCGCGGCGTTCGAGGCGGATGAGCGACCTGATGCGTACGCTCGGCTGGTGGATCGCTTGTTGGCCTCACCGCACTACGGTGAGCGATGGGGGCGTCACTGGCTGGACGTGGTGCGGTACGCGGAGACCAACAGCTTCGAGCGCGACGGCGCCAAGCCGTTCATCTGGAAGTACCGGGATTGGGTCATCCGCTCCCTGAACGAGGACAAACCCTACGACCGTATGATCCTGGAGCAGCTGGCGGGGGACGAGCTCCCCGATGCCTCCCGCGAGCAGGTCATCGCCACCGGGTACTACCGGCTCGGGCAGTGGGATGACGAGCCGGCAGACCCCACCCAGGCGCTCTACGACGACCTGGACGACATCCTGGGCACCACCTCCCAGGCGTTCCTCGGGCTCACGATGAACTGCGCCCGGTGCCACGAACACAAGCTGGACCCCATACCCCAGTCAGACTACTACCGGATGCTGGCGTTCTTCCGCAACATCCGGCGATACGGCGTACGGGCACACAACACGGTGCTCGATGCCTCCACCCGGGTCGTGGCCAGCCGGGAGCAGAAGGATCAGCATGCGGACGCGGTGGCGGCTCATCGGGACGATCTGGAGTCCGTGAAGAAGGACCTGGATGCCATCGAGGAGCGCGTGAAGGGTGACTTCGTGCCGGTGGACCATGAGGAGTTCAAGCACGAACGCAACCGGGTCGCCCTGGTGCGCAAGCGCGTCGGCGGCCTCATCACGGCTGCGGAGGCGGCGGAATACGAGGAGTTGACCCGTCGCCGCGACGGTCTCCGTCGCAATCCGCCGGCGGCCCTGGAGCGCGCGCTGTGCGTCAAGGAGCACGGGCGCGAGCCTCGCGTGACCCATGTGCTGATCCGCGGCAATCCGCACGTGAAGGGGCAGCGCGTGGAGCCCGGGTTCCCCAGCGTGCTCGGCTTGCCGGACCCGGTCGTCAACGTGCCGTCCGGCGGAGAGACGACGGGACGGCGGCTGGCCCTGGCCAGCTGGATCGCCAATCCGGAGAACCCCCTGACCTGGCGGGTGATGGTCAACCGCGTGTTCCAGCATCACTTCGGGCGGGGCATCGTCGGCTCACCCAACAACTTCGGCTTGCAGGGGCAGGCGCCCACCCACCCGGGGCTCCTGGACTGGTTGGCGTCGGAGTTCGTGCGCGGCGGTTTCCGGCTCAAGGCGCTGCACAGGCTGATCATGACCTCCAGCACCTATCGCCAGGCCTACGTCGACAACGCCGCGGCTGAGCGGGTGGACCCAGCCAACGAGCTGCTCTGGCGCTTCGATCTGCGGCGTCTCTCCGCGGAGGAGGTGCGGGACGCGGTGATGTCCGTCAGCGGGATCCTCAACCGCGAGCTGTACGGTCCCAGCGTCTACCCGAAGATCCCGCGTGCGGTGCTGGCGGGGCAGTCCCGCCCGGGAGACGGGTGGCCCGTGTCACCGCCGGAGAAGCAGGCCCGCCGCAGCGTCTACGTCCACGTCAAGCGATCCATGGTGCTGCCGATCCTGGCCACGTTCGACGCGGCGGACACGGACTTCACCTGTCCCGTTCGCTTCACCACCACCCAACCGACCCAGGCCCTGTCCCTCATGAACGGGGACTTCGCCAACGAACAGGCCCGGGCCTTCGCCGAGGACCTGCGGAGCGTGCACCCGGAGGACGTGCACGCCCAGGTCCGGCGGGCGTTGTCCCGTGTCATGCAGCGACCACCTCGTCCAGCGGAGGTGGCTCGCGGTGTCCGGCTGCAGGAAGAGCTGGTGTCCGCGGGATGCAGCAAGGAAGACGCGCTGACGCGTTTCTGTGTCGTCGCACTGAACCTCAACGAGTTCCTCTTCGTCCGATGATCGATCCAAGAATCAACAGTGGGTTGCTGGGGCGCACCCGGCGGGAGTTCCTCGTGGGCAGCGGCGGCGGCTTCGTCGCGGCGGCGCTGGCCGCCATGATGGGGGAGGACGGAGGTCTCCCCCTGGTCCACCAGCCCCTCCCCATGGCCAAGGCCAAGTCCGTCATCTTCCTCTACATGTATGGCGGTCCCAGCCACATCGACACCTTCGATCGCAAGCCGGCCCTCAACGGCATGAACGACAAGACCATCAAGGTCAAGACCTTCGGCCGCGGCGGTCACAAGAACGAAGGGCGCATCGTGGAGCCGCGTTGGAAGTTCCGTCAGTACGGCGAGTGCGGCAAGTGGGTGTCGGACCTGTTCCCCCACGTGGGGACCTGCGTGGACGACATCGCGTTCGTCCACTCCATGACGGCGGACTCCCCGATCCACGGCTCCGCCATGCTGCAGATGAACACGGGCAAGATCCAGTCAGGGAGCCCGTGCATCGGCACCTGGGTCAGCTATGGGCTGGGCACCGCCAACCGCAACCTGCCCTCCTTCGTGGTGATGCTGGACCCCCGGGGCGGGCCCATCAGCGGGGGCAAGAACTGGTCCGCGGGCTACATGCCCGCCCGATACCAGGCCACCGTGGTGCGCGCCCAGGGGACCCCGATCCTCGACCTGGAGAACCCCAAGGGAGTGACCCGGGGGATGCAGCGCCACATGCTCGATGTCCTCGGGGAGTACAACCAGGAACACCTGTCCGCCCTGGGGGGCAATGACGCCCTCGCGGCCCGCATGGAGAGCTACGAGCTGGCCTATCGCATGCAGGCGACGGCGCCGGAGGCGGTGGACCTGGACAGCGAGTCGGAGGAGACCAAGGGGCTCTACGGCGTCGATGACCCGAAGACGGAGGTGTTCGGGCGGCAGTGCCTGCTGGCGCGGCGGTTGGTGGAACGGGGCGTTCGGATGATCCAGATCTACTCCGGCGGCAACCACGTGGAGACCACCTGGGACGCTCACAACGACCTCGTGAAGAACCACACCCTCCACGCCGGAGAGACCGACAAGCCCATCGCGGGGCTCATCAAGGACCTCAAGCGGCGGGGCATGCTGGACGAGACCCTCATCGTCTGGGGTGGCGAGTTCGGGCGCCAGCCCACGGCGGAGTATGCGGAAGGTACGGGCCGGGACCACAATAGCTACGGGTTCACCATGTGGATGGCGGGAGGTGGGGTGAAGGGCGGCATCTCCGTCGGAGAGACGGACGAGCTTGGGAGCGCGGCCGTCGGCCAGCGCTATCACGTCAAACACCTGCACGCCACGATGTTGCGTCTGATGGGGCTTGACCCGAACGGCCTGACGTATTTCTACGGAGGCCTGGATCAGCGCCTCGTGGGGGTGGAAGGAGCGGAGCCGATTCAGGAGTTGCTGACCTGACCTGCGCGGGTCTGCCACAGGGGCGGCGAATCCGCAGATCCGTGGCGGTAGAATCGGATTAGAATGCGGGGGCACCCCGCTTGCCGGACCTTCCGGTTCTCTTGTTGACAAGCTGTTGTGAGAATGCCCATGTCCTTCAGGTGCATGTCCGCATGCGTCCCGACCTTCGTCGTGTTGTCCCTCCTCGTCGGCGTCGTCGCTGGCCAGGGGGTCCCGGAGATCCTCTACTACAAGCTCGATGAGGGCGCCGGCAGTTCCACGGCCAACGTGGCGCAGCCGGGCAGCGGATCGAGCAACCCTTCCATCACGGGTCACCAGTTGTCGCCCACGGGCGGTCAGTTCGGTGGCTGCCTGGTGGGGGTCAGCAACGGTAGCGGCTCCAACAACATCGCCACCGGCTGGTCCACCAACCTGGGCTCGGGGTCCTGGACCATCGGGTTCTGGATCGACCTGAACGGCGTGACCGGGAACAACCCCACGGAGTTGATGTACGTCTTCGGCGATCCCACGGCGGGGTCGTTCCGGTGCTTCATCAACAGCTCTGCTGGTGCCGGCAATGTGCGTATGCGCGGTCCGCTCACCGAGTTGACCTCCGTGGGCGCGCCCCTGCTCAACGGCGGACACTACGTGCACTGGGTCTACACCAACACCACGTCCACCCTGTCCCTGTACATCGACGGCAACCTCAACGGCACTCAGGGCCAGACGGGCCTGAGCATCACCGGTAGCGGCTTCCAGGTCGGCGGGTACACCGGCGGCGGGTCCCCGCAGTCGTTGCGTAACGGCGTCGAGCTGGATGAGTTCCGGGTCTACAACCGCGCCTTGAGCGGCAGCGAGATCCAGCAGACATGGAACACCAGCCTGACTCCCACCGGCCTGTTCGCGGACTTCACCGCGACGCCGACCTCGGGATCGAGCCCGTTGGTGGTCAACTTCTCCGACGCCAGCACCACCACCGCTCCCGGCGGCGTGAACTCCTGGATGTGGGACTTCGGCGACGGCAACTCGTCCACCGACCAGAACCCCACCCACACGTATGCGTTCCCCGGCACGTACACGGTGACCCTCGTGGCCAACGACGGTGTCAACCCGCCGGCGACCCGGATCAAGACCGACTACATCACGTCGGGTGGGTACCTGTTCGACATCCAGACCAGCGGTGGGGGGGTCGGTGACATCGTCATCACCGCGGCGCCTCCTCCGCCCGGCACCACTCAGGGCTATACGTTCTTCTCCACGACCCCCGCCTCCACCATCGGCGGCGGCAACTTCTTCGGCATCATGTTCGATGACTTCGTGGTCCAGAGCCTGAACTCTCCGGCGATTCCGGGGAACCCGTTCCATTGGGTGCCCTCTCCGGGCCTCTACCCGAGCGTGCCCTTCGCGCTGCCGGCCGGGTCCCTGACCCAGTACTCCGGCGTCACCGCCGACGGAGTCATCATCTATCTCGTGGGCAACCAGATCGTCGTCAGCGAGGTGGATCGGGCCACCTTCTGATCCGCGGCGACCGTTGAGCGAGAACGCCCCCGGTGATCCTGGTCACCGGGGGCGTTCTGCGTTCGGGGAGCGCCGGGCGCGGATCAGGGTTCGATGACGAAGGCCGTGGTCTCGGACACCGTGGGGAAGACCAGGGTCGGTGTGGCGGCCCAGGTGACGAAGGCGGTGTGGATGGTGAGGCCGACGATGGACGGGTCGTTGGGGATGAGGCCGCCGAACTGCCCGCGACCGCTGGCGTCCAGGGTGCCGGACATGCCGAAGAAGGCGGGGTTGCCCGGGGTGGTGGAGAGGCTGAAGAGGAAGTCAGGAGCGAGGGCCACGGGCTGCCCGTCGGGGAGCACCTGTCCCGGGCTGCTGGCCCCGGCGAAGGCCGCGAGGAACGGCAGCCCGGGTTCGGCGAGGGCGTTGACGCTGACCGTGGTGCCGATGCGTGGCCGTGCGCTCAGGACGGCGGTGCCGCGGGCGAGCATGCGTCCGCTCACGATGTTGATCTCGCCCGCCTGGCTGACGGAGTTGTTGAAGCCGTCTCCCTGCATGGCGTTGGGGAAGACGTCGCCGAACCCGTCGTTGTCCACGTCTCCGGCCTCCATGCTGTAGCTGGTGTAATCGTTGGCGTCCACGCCCCAGATCTCGCGGTGGACGATGGTGTCGGGGAGGGCGCCGAGGGTCATGCTGGCGGGCCATCGGACCGGCCCGCCGAAGATCACGTCCACCTGCCCGGCGGAAGTGGCGGTGCCCGTCGGGCGAACGATATCGTGGTACGGAGAGCCCATGGAGAGGTCGTCGAAGCCGTCGCCGTTGATGTCCGTGCAGGAGACGGAGTCGGCGGCGATGCGGTTGGGCCCGGCGCCGTAGATGGTGGAGGTGCCCGCCGGGAAGAAACGGGCGTCCAGGATCTGTCCGCGGAGGGAGGCGCCGCCGTACACGATGAACGCCTCTCCGGCCCAGTTGCAACAGTTGCCCTGCCCATCCGCGGTCAGGGCGCCGAGGGCCAGGTCGGCGACGCCGTCGCCGTCGAAGTCGCCGCCCTTGAGCTCTTCGCCGAGCACGTCGCCGGAGTCTGCGCCGTAGATGGTGGTGAGGTTGGTGGAGGTGAACGGGTCCGGGTTGGCCAGATTCACGGTGGCCGGCCATGTGGGGCGGCCCCACAGGATGTAGGTGTCGCCGCAGTTGCTACGGGCGTTGCCCGGGCCGTCACCGCCGCTGTAGGCCACGCCCGTCTGCGCGGACCCGGCGCGGTTCATGGCGGCGGCGGCCACGAGGTCGTCGATGCCGTCGTCGTCCAGGTCCCCGGCCCACAGAGTGGTGCCCACGCGATCGTTGTTCTGGACGCCGTGGATGGTCGTCAACTGGGCCCCGGCGGGCGGGGATCTCAGGTCGATGAGTGAGGGCAGGTTGGCCTGGCCGAACAGCACCACCACCTCGCCGCGGTTGCTGTTGGAGTTGTTGGGGCCGTCGCCCCCGTCTGCTCCCATGAGCACGTCGTCGATGCCGTCACCGTTCACGTCTCCGGAGGCCACCCAGATGCCCAGCCGGTCCACGGCGTCGTCGCCGTGGATGGTGTGGATCCAGGCGGGAGGGGAGGCCAGATCCACCAGCCCCGTGAAGTTGGTCCCTCCAGGGACGACGAAGGTGGTGCCGGCGCGGTTGCGGCCGAGGGGGTCCGTGCCCATGCAGCCGATGATCAGGTCGTCGATGCCGTCTCCGGTGACGTCCCCGGTGGCCAGCTCGGTCCCGGCGTAGTCGAAGGCCGCGCCGCCGTAGAGGCGGAGCAGGGGCTGACCTGCGGGGGCGGTCTGCATGTTGATGACGCCGCCGACGGACCCGCTCCCCTTGATGATGATGATCTCACCGGACTCGGTGCGGTTCTGCATGGGGCCGCTGGACGCGAGGAGCGGCGTGATGGCGTAGTCCTTGTTGCCGTCGTTGTCGTAGTCACCGAGCTCGATGGGGATGCCGCAGTCGCCGCCGCCGGGCTGGGCCAGGAACACGGTGGCCTGTCCGGCCTGAGGGACGGTCTGGAGGTCCCAGTGGAAGTCCTGTTGAGCGAGGGCGAGGTTGGCGAGGGGGACGAGGAGTGCGAGGGCGATTCTCATGGGGTGCTCCTTCGGTGTCGGGACGGGTGACCTGACCATTGTGCCCACTGGGGGGGACCTGGGGCCAGCCTTTCCGCCTCGAAGGGGCGGTCAGGGGAGGCCGCGCCAGGGGCGGTCGGCGCGGTAGCAGGAGTCCAGCCGGCTGCGGATGCGCTCCGCCAACTGGGCTGCGCCGGACCCCGACGGGGCGGCGGAGGCGAGGCTCATGGCGTGCTCTGCCGCCTTCACGGCCTGTTCGAACTGCCCCGCTTCGGCGTGGGCGGCGGCGAGGGTGTCGAAGAAGACAGGGGATCGGGGTTCCGTGCGGGTGAGCCTGGTGGCAGCGGCGACGGCCTTCGTGCCATCTCTCACCCCCGGGTCCCTGGCGGTGGAGAGCAGCCAGGCCAGCTGGTTGATGGTGAAGAGGTTGTTGGGGGAGGCTTCCAGCCCGCTTCGCAGGACGGAGAGGGCGTCCGAGTCCTTGCCGGATTGTTGCAGGACGCTGGCCCACCGATCGAACACCCGATCATGGGTCGGGGCCAGCTGTGACAGGACCGCGAAGTTGGCCACCGCCTCCCCGGAGGCGCCTCCCTCCACCTGCGCCACGGCCAGGTTGTAGCGGGCGTCGGCGTCGAAGGGGTCTTCGCCTACGGCCTGACGCAGCAGCGGGACGCCTTCGGCGCCGCGCCCGGTGGCGCAGAGCAGGCTGCCGAGGTGGACCCGGGCGCGGTGCAGCTCCGGGTCGCTGGCCAGGGCGGCCCGCAGCGGCGGCTCGGCGTCTTCCATGCGGCCCCGACTGACCAGGGCGATGCCGTAGTTCAGGTCCGGTTCGCCGGAGTCCGGGTCGAGCGCTCTCGCCTTGTCCAGGTGATGGCGCGCGGATTCGGTGTCGCCGGCGAGGACGTGGAGGCGGCAGAGCCGTTGGTGCGCGACGGAGGACTCCGGGTCGCGCTCCAGATGCTCCTGCCATTGCCTGATGGCGGCGGATTGCGAGCCGGAGGCCAGGGCGGCGCGCTCGCGGGATACGCTGTGTTCGACCAGGACGCCGTGGGAGCGGGCCAGCTCGGCTCGGACCGGGTCCTGCACCGGGAGGTCGTCGTTGCCCACGGAGGCGAAGCGGCGGGACCGTTCTGCGTCCTTGGGCTTGCGCAGTCTCTGCTGGACCTGGGCCAGTAGCCGCCACGCCGGCGCGTAGTAAGGCGCCGCGGCGGTCGCTCTTTGCAGGAGACTCTCCGCCTGATCCGTCCTGTCCGAGGCCAGGAGCAGCGCCGCCAGGCCTTCGAGGGCGGGGGCGCATCGGGGATCCGTCTGAACAGCCCGTTGGAACACCTTTCGAGCCTCGTCACGCCGGTCCACCTGATCCAGGGCGCGGCCGCAGGCCACCAGTACGGGGAGGTAGTCGGGCTTGAGGTCCTTGGCTCTCAGGAGCTGCTGCGTGGCTGCGTTGAGGTCGCTGATCCGCAGGCAGATGCCCTGGAAGTACGGCCAGCGCCAGTCATCGGGGGCCAGCTCCTGAGCCCGGGCGTAGTAGGGCACGGCGGCGTTCTGCAGCCCGTTGATGTCGAGCACGATACCGACCGCTCCCCAGCGCTCCGCGTCTTCCGGTTCCTGGCTCAGGATCTTCTGAGCTGCCTGCAATCGCTCGGCGAGGCCGGGAGCGGCGCCGCTCAGATCCACCGGCGGCAGCTCCACCGTGTCGTCGCCGCACCCGGAGCTGAGCCCCGCGGCCACCGCCATGAGGCAGGTCGCCACCTTCATCGCGACCGGTCCCGTCTTCGTTCGTCGTGTCACGGGGGCGGATGATATCACGGGGCCTGCGGTGACGGAGCGCGCCGGTCTCAGCCGTCGAGCATCTTCACCGGGAAGTCCGGGTTGGGCGTGCGCACGGTCTCCATCACCCGGGTGAGCCTCCGCACCACGTCCGGGTGTTGCCCGGACACGTCGTTGGCCTCGGCCATGTCCGCATCCAGGTCGTAGAGCTCCACGGTCTTGTTGCCCTTGTGGAGGTCGCGCCGGACGGCCTTCCACTTGCCTGCGCGGACCGCCTGCTGGCCCCGGTAGCCGAAGAACTCCCAGACCAGGTGGTCGTGCTGTTGTTGCCCGGGTGTTCCGAGCAGCGTGGGCAGGTAGCTGATCCCGTCCACACCCTCCGGGACCTCGCTTCCCGTCAACTCGGCCAGGGTGGGGAGGAGGTCCTGGAACCCGGAGATGTGGTCCGTGGTGGACCCTGCCTGGATCTTCCCAGGCCAGCGCGCGATGGCGGGCACCCGGAGGCCGCCTTCGTAGACGCTGCCCTTGCGCCCTCGCAGGGGGCCGGCGCTGTCGAAGAACACCGTGTCCGCCCCGCCGACGTCGTGCGTAGGTCCGTTGTCGCTGGTGAAGATCACCAGGGTTCGTTCCGACAGGCCGAGCTCGTCCAGCAGACCCACCACCGATCCCACGTGCTCGTCCAGGTCGCTGATCATGGCGGCGTAGCCCGCCCTCGGCCGCGGGTGCGGGAGGTAGCTGCGGTGCCCGAGGTACGGCTTGTCGTCCCACTCCTTCGGGTAGCGGTCGACCCACTCCTGGGGAGGTTGCATGGCCACGTGGGGTTCGACGAAGGGCAGGTAGAGGAAGAACGGCTCGTTCTTGTTGCGGCGGATGAACGCCCGGGCGGAGCGCAGCATGATGTCCGGCGCGTACTCGTTGCCGTAGTACCGGGCGTAGCTGGCTGGTGCCTCCTTCACCCGTTGGTGCGCCTTGAACGGGTGGTTGTCCAGGATGTGGCGCTGGTCGTTGAGCCAGAGGTGCGTGGGGTAGTAGCTGTGGGCCTCTCGTTGGCAGTTGTAACCGTGGAAGAGGTCGAAGCCCTGAGAGTTGGGGTCGCCGGATGAGCCAACGGGCCCGAGGCCCCACTTGCCCATGGCGCCGGTGGCGTAGCCGGCGCCCTTCATGACCTCGGCGACGGTCACGGCCTCGGCTGGGATGGGCCATTGGCCCTCAGGTCGTACGGGCTTGTTGCCTCGGATCCACGCCCGGGAGAGGTGGCGCCCGGTCATGAGCACGCAGCGGGACGGAGCGCAGACCGGTGCTCCTGCGTAGTGCTGGGTGAACCGCATGCCCTCCACCGCCAGGCGATCGATGTGGGGGGTCTTGATCTTCTCCTGGCCGTAGCAGCCGGCCTCTCCGTAGCCCAGGTCATCGGCGAGGATGAACACCACGTTGGGCTTGTCCTGGGCGGGACTCAGCGTGAGGCCGAGGATGGTCAGGGCGGTCAGGGTGCGCATGGGTTCACTTCTCCTTGGGCTGCTCAGGGTGTCCGCGGGAGAACCCCGAGTCAACCTCCGGGTAGCATGCGGTGGTGAGTCGGGACGACGCCAAACTCGTGCGCTTGAGCCGCTTCCTCGCCATGGCCGGGGTCTGCAGCCGCCGCAAGGCGGAGGAGCTGATCCGCGACGGCCACGTGGAGGTGGACGGGGCCCCCGTTCCACCCACGGGGATCCTGGTGGACCCCGGTCGCCAGAAGGTCACCGTGGACGGGGAGCCGGTGGGGCTGCGGCGTACGGTCCACCTGGCGTTCCACAAGCCCTCCGGCGTTGTCTGCACCAACGGGGAAGAGGACCGGGGGCGACGGGTGATCGATCGGATCGGCGGATTCGATGAGCGGCTCTACACCGTGGGGCGCCTGGACGCGGACTCCACCGGGCTCATCCTGGTGACCAACGACGGCGGCTTCGCAGAGAAGGTCGCCCACCCTCGTCACGGGATCGAGAAGACCTATGAGGTTCGGGTGAAGGGGCGCATCCCGGACCTGGCCCTGAGGCAGCTCCGCGCCCCCCTGCGAATCGGCGACCTGAAGACCGCCGGGGCCAGGGTGACCGTCCGTGACCGGATCCCGAGGGCGACGGACCTGGTGATCACCCTGACGGAGGGGCGCAACCGGGAGATCCGTCGCATGTGCGCCAAGGTGGGGCACCCCGTGCTGGTGCTCCATCGCGTCCGCGTCGGTGCGGTGAAGCTTGGTGAGCTGCCAAGGGGCGCCCATCGGCCGCTCTCCAAGGTGGAGGTGGAGGCCTTGTCGGCGGGCCGGAACGACCTTCAACGTCGCCAGGGAGACAGGTCGTAGGGGGAGATCAACTGGCCGGCCAGTCGTCTCCGTCGGGCCGCCCGTTCCGGGTCATCCTTCGGCTGGCCGACGCCGCCGACCAGCTCGAAGTAGAGGGTCTTGTAGGTGGACGGGGTGACCCCGGCGTCCCTCAGCCGACGGAGCGCCGGTTGGATGTTGGGCTCGTGGGTGAACAAGCAGTCCTCCAGCAGGAAGACCTCGAATCCCATCTCCACGAGACCGAGGCACGACTGCAGCACGCAGACGTCGGTCTCCGCCCCCGCCACCACCACCTGATTGCAGGATCGGCGCAGGTCCTCCAGGGCCGCCCTCACCGCGGGCTCCCGGCAGCAGTCGAAGGAGCGCTTGACCATCCGGTCGCCATGGGCGGGGAACACGGCCTCCAGGGACTCCGGGAGCCAGCCGTTTCGTTCCGGATCGTGTTCGAAGGTGGCGAGCAACGGTAGTTGGTAGAGATCCGTCAGCAGCAGCAGCTGTCGGAGGCGCTCTTCCACCGGCTCCCGCGGGCCGTGCATGATGCTGAAGAAGGCCGGTTGGGCGTCGATGAGGATCACGGCGACGTCGTCGGCGCGGGCTCGAGGGGGGAGGGGCGCCCCCGGCGGGGGCGTCGCGGCGCACCCGGCGAGCAGGCACAGGGCGGCCGCGGCCAGGGCGGAGCCGGGTCGTTTCATGGCGGTACTCTACCCGCGCCTTCTGTCTCGCGCCTCCCGCCGTAGAATGCCCGCATCATGTCCGACGGGAACCGCTACTACATCACCACGCCCATCTACTACGTCAACGACCGGCCCCACATCGGCCATGTCTACACCACCACGGTGGCGGACGTGCTGGCGCGCTACATGCGCCTGAGGGGCCGGGAGGTGTTCTTCCTGACGGGGACCGACGAGCACGCCGCCAAGGTGGCGGACAAGGCGGCGGAGAACGGGGTGACGGCGCAGGAGTGGGCGGATCGCAACGCGTCCTGCTTCCGGGACACCTTCGCTGAATTGCGGATGACCAACGACGACTTCATCCGGACCAGCGAGGACCGCCACAAGGACCGGGTCACCGGTTACGTGACCCAGCTGATGGAGACCGGTGACGTCTACCTGGGCGAGTACGAGGGGTGGTACGACGCGGGGCAGGAGGAGTACGTCCCGGAGAACAAGGCCCGGGAGTCGGACTTCAAGTCCTCCATCAACGGCAAGCCCCTGGTCAAGAAGTCGGAGAAGAACTACTTCTTCCGGCTGAGCGCCTACTCCGAGGCGTTGTTGCAGCACCTGGAGAGCCACCCGGACTTCGTCGTGCCCGAGGCCCGTCGCAACGAGCTGGTGGGCCGCATCCGGGAGGGGCTGCAGGACGTGCCCATCTCCCGGACCGGCGCCGGTGACTGGGGGATCCCGGTCCCCGGAGACCCCGGTCACACCATCTATGTCTGGATCGACGCCCTGTTCAATTACCTGACCACGGTGGACGACGAGGAGCGCCGTGCGTTCTGGCCCGCGGACATCCACACCCTGGCCAAGGACATCCTCTGGTTCCACGCGGCCATCTGGCCCGCCATGCTCATGGCCCTGGCCAAGGTCCCTGGCAACGAGTGGGTCAGGCTGCCGGGTCAGGTGTGCGCCCACAGCTTCTGGATCGCCGAGGGGCGCAAGATGAGCAAGAGTCTCGGCAACTTCGTGGATCTGGAGATGATCCAGGGCTACATCGAGACCTTCAGCCTCGACGCCCTGCGGTATTTCCTCGCCGGGTACGGCCCCATCGGGACCGGTGACCGTGACTTCGCCGAGGCCCGGTTCGTGGAGGCCTACAACAAGGAGCTGGCCAACGTGGTGGGCAACGGCGCCAGCCGCGTCTCCAGCATGATCGGCAAGTACTGCGACGGCGTCCTGCCGGAGTGTTCCGAGGAGGTGGACGGTACGGAGGAGCTGCGCGCAGCCGTGGCAGACGCCGTGGGTCGGTACACCGCCGCCATGGAGACGTCGCGTCTGGACGTGGCGACGGAGTCCTCCGTGGACGTGTTCCGCGCCGTGGACGGGTACATCGATCGCACCAAGCCGTTCAAGCTGGCCAAGGACCCGTCCCAGGCCGGCGCCGTCGGGTCCATCCTCTACAGCTGCGCCGAGGGGGTGCGGATCGGCTCCATGCTGCTGCGTCCGATCCTGCCCCAGGCCATGGGGGAGTTGTGGAACCGCTGGGGCCTGGAGGACCCGGAGGCGGTGGGGACCGACTCCTTTTCTGACTGGACCCGGTGGGGGGGCGGCGTGGCCGGCACCTCCATCGGCAAGGGCGAGCCCCTGTTCGCCCGTTATCAACCGGAGGCCTGAAGCCGTGTCCGACCCGAGATCCGAGCTGCTCGAGCTGATCCTCGAGGTGTCCTTCCAGCGCCGCAAGGTCATCCTGGCCAGCGGTCGGGAGAGCGATTTCTATCTCGACCTTCGCCAGACCATGATGCGCCCCAAGGGGGTGGCCCTGGCCGGCCAGCTGTTCCTGGAGAAGCTGTCCCAGGGACCGGCGGTGGAGGGAGTCGGCGGCATGGCGGTGGGGGCGGTGCCCCTGGTGTCGTCCATCCTGTCCGCCGCCGCAGCCAACCCGGCCACCGATCACCTCCTCGGCTTCTTCGTGCGCAAGGAGGCCAAGAAGCACGGCCTGGGCCGTCAGGTGGAGGGGGCGTTTCGAGACGGGATGCCGGTGGCTCTGGTGGAGGACACCACCACCACCGGGGGGTCGACCCTGGCGGCGGCGGAGATCGTGCGCGCCGCCGGCGGGGACATCCGCCGCATCATCTGCCTGGTGGATCGCGGAGAGGGTGCCCAGGAGGCGTTCCGCGGAGCCGGCTACGAACTCGAGTCCATCTTCGGTCGCGAGGACCTGCCGGTGTAGGGGAGCGCCCCCCGCCCCCTCTCGAGAGGAGGCGGGGCGTCGTGATCAGCGGCGCCGGCGGCTGCGCCCGGCCCACTTGGGCTTCTCGGGCAGCGTCGCGATCTTCTTGCCGATGGCCTCGTACAGGTCCACCACCCGGACGCCGTCAACGCAGTTGATCTTGGCGCTGGTGTCCCGCGGCGTGTGGTAGTCGTTGTGCAGGTCGTTGATGCTGAACAGATACGGGACCTGCTTGGAGATGAAGGAGGCGTGGTCCGAGCCACCGCTGCCGCGGTTGGTCCGCAGGGTCAGGGGGCAGGCCTCCATGATCGGCTTGAGCCACTCCTGCATGCCAGTGCCCGAGTCCGCGCCGGCGAAGGTCAGTCGCTTCTCCACCACTCGGCCGATCATGTCGAAGTTGATGCAGAGGGCGTGGTCCTCGATCTTGCCGATGGGGTTGTTGACGTAGTAGCGGGACCCGTTCAGCCCGGACTCCTCTGCGTCCCATCCGACGCAGACGATGGAGCGCCTCGGCTGATCTGCCGGAAGGGTCTTGTAGTACTTGGCCAGACGCTCGCCCAGCATGATGACCGCGGCGGCGCCGGTGGCGTTGTCGTCAGCTCCGGGGTGGAGCTTGCCGGGACCGGAGCGGGAGCCGAAGTAGCCCATGCCGAGGTGGTCCAGGTGGGCGCCGATGATGACGATCTCGTCCTTCAGCTTGCCCTGGCCGGGGATCATCCCGGCGACGTTGTAGGCCATGAGCTGGTCCATCTCGACCTCGGTGGAGATCTTCGCCTTGGCCTTCATGGGCACCATGGCGGTGCCCTTGTCCGCCATCTCGCGGAGGGCCATGAGCGACTTGCCCGAGCCCTTGGCGAGCGCCTCGCCGACGGCGGTGGTGACGTGGACCACCGGGATGGCGTTGTTGGAGCGTCGGCTCGCCCGTCCGCGCTCCAGCTCTCCGGCGGAGGCGTCCTTGACCCCCGGGGCGCTGACGACGATGACGGCCTTGGCGCCCATCTGTCCGAGGGCGCGGGCCTTGAAGCGGGTGAGGCGGCGGCGGGACCAGGGGCGGCGGTCCGTGGCCCACTGGCTGGTGCCGTCCGCCTTCATGGGCTCGTGACTGAAGATGACCGCCACCTTGTCGTTCAGGTCGGCGTCGTCCGGCACGCTCTGGAACCCGTCCGGACCCCGACGGATGCCGTATCCGCAGAAGACCAGGGGCGCGCTGATGTCGCCGGAGCCGCCGCTGGTGAGCGCGACGAAGTCCTTCTCCGGAGCGAGGGTCTTGCCGTTCACGGTCATGCTCTCGGAGGTGACCTTGGCGGAGCCGCCCATGGGGAACGGCTGCAGCCAGCTCCCGTTGGGGCTGCCGTCCTCACCGTTGAACGCCGGGACCAGGCCGTACTGCTTGAACCAGAACTCCATGTAGTCCCGGGCCACCTTCATGCCGTTGGTGCCGGGGACGCGCCCCTCGAAGAACGGGTTGGCGAGGGTGACCACGTGTTCCTCGAACTTGAGGACCTCCGCGGAGACCTGCTTCTTGGCGTCGGCGATGGGGGTGTCCTGTCCCGGCAACAGCTGAGGGGCCACCAGGAGGGCGAGAATGGAGAGGGTAACGATGGTCTTCATGGATTGGTCTCTTCCGTGCAATGATGAGCCGAAATGATAGCCGGAATCGCCGGTTCCTTCGAGCGACACGGTGAACCACCGGGATCCATGGGTTATTCACGGAATCCGGGTCGGGGGGGAGCCTGGGTTGGCGGCTTGATGCGGCGCTGTCGGGGGGTGAGGATGAGCCCGATGGCGACCGCCTTGACGCTGCTCTGCTGCGCTCTGCCCTGGCACCCGAACGACGGGCCGGATGTGGACGTCCGCGTCCGCATCGAGGATCGCAAGGTGATCATGATCATCATGATGAACCTGGTGTTCTGCGACGAGATCGTGAAGGTGCCGCGACAGGAGCTGGAGGACCTGGGGCCGGACGAGGAGGAGCCGCTCCGTCAGGCTCTGTTCTCTTACTTCAAGGCCTCCAACGAGGTGTCCATCGACGGCGTCCAGGTGACCCCCAGGGATACCCGCTTCGACGTGCCGGAGCCGGAGCACAGCCTGCTCCCCTTGTTCCCCAGGTTCGGGTTGCGCGCCCTGTTCAAGGTGCGCCTGACCCTGGAGTACTCGGCCTTGTCGCCGCCCGGGTCGGTGAAGTTCGTGTGGGGGCCGTTTCCGCCCGACTACGCCGTGGGTTTCGGGACCGACATCCCCCCCATGGAAGTGGCGGCGGTCATCCTGGCCCAGGGAGAGGAGGAGGTGATCACGTTCCGGAAGGACGAGCCCGGGTACACCTGGCACCGCTCCGACAAGGAGCCGGAGGACCGGTTCCTCCCCGTGCCAACCCACGGGACGGCGGCCCCCGTGACCCAGCTCCCCATGTTGTCCCTCGGAGTCCTGGCATTGCTGCTGGCGTGGGGGGGCGTGGGGTCGTTGTCAGGGCGGACCTTGCGCTGGCGGGGTCCCTATGGGGTGGCCGTTGTCCTGGGGCTGGCCACGGCGGCCGCTTCCTGGGATCACTTCCGCATGGACGCCCCATGGGCAGCCGAGGACGCCGGTCTGCCCAGCGAGGCGGAGGCCCTGGAGATCTTCCGGCCCCTGCACGCCAACATCTACGGGGCGTTCCACTTCACGGATCGCAGCGACATCTACGACGCCCTGGAGCGGAGCGTGCACGGTGACCTGCTGGAGTCCCTGTTCAACGAGATCTACGCCAGCCTGGTCATGCAGGAGGAGGGCGGGGCGGTGAGCCGCGTCACCAGCGTCCGTCCTCTGGAGACGGACGTGGAGATCATCGGCACGGGCGATCAAGGGCCGTGGTTCCAGGTGCTGGCCCGTTGGCAGGTGGACGGGTCCGTCTTTCACTGGGGCCATTCCCATCATCGGACCAACGAGTACCAGGCCCGCTACTCCGTCGGCCAGACGGAGTCGGGCTGGCGGATCTCAGGCAGCGAGACCCTGGAGCAGAAGGAGGTCGAGGCCACCATCCCCGAGCCCATGACGCCCCGGGACGAGAGGTCGGGGAAGTGACCCGGCCCATGATCGGGGTCCATGACCTCCGCTTCGCCTACGGAGACGGGGGGTTCCAGCTGAGCGTCCGTGAGCTGGCCATCCGGGCCGGTGAGCGGGTGGCGTGCATCGGCCCCA
Source organism: uncultured Isosphaeraceae bacterium (assembly GCA_964507445.1). Lineage (GTDB taxonomy): Bacteria > Planctomycetota. The sequence goes on along the minus strand of CAZDQF010000001.1, from coordinate 475,800 downwards.
GCGGGACCGGGAAGACCACCCTGGTGAACCTGATCGCCGGAATCTTGGTGCCCGACGCCGGGCGGGTGATGGTGGAGGGTCGCGACGTCGGCGCCCTGTCGGATGGAGAACGGCGTCGGTTCCGGATCGGCTCCGTGGGGTTGGTGTTCCAGCAGTTCGAGCTGCTGGAGTACCTCTCCGCGTACGAGAACATCCTGCTGCCGTACCAGGTGACTTCTCATCTCACCCTCGACGACGAGGCGCGGGAGCGGGCGCGGCGGCTGGCGGAGAAGATGGGCATCGCCCACGGGCTGGCGCGGCGCCCGCGAGGGTTGTCGCAGGGGGAGCGGCAGCGGGTCGCCATCTGCCGTGCGCTGGTCACCGAGCCGGCCCTCATCATGTGCGACGAGCCGACGGGGAACCTGGACCCGCGGACCGCCGGGAGCACCCTTGACCTGTTGTTCGAGCGGGTCGCCGAGCGGGGCGCGACCCTGCTCATGGTCACCCACAACCATGGGATCCTGGATCGCTTCGATCGGGTCGTGGACATCAATGACATGGGAGCCCCGGCGGCTTGAGGGGCATCTGGCTGCTCTCGTGGCGGCACCTCTGCCACAGCCGGGTGCAGACCACGGTCCTGGTGTTGAGCCTGGCCGTGCCCGTGTTCCTCCCGCTGGCCACCAGGACGCTGATCGATCGCTACGAGCAGGAGCTGGGGGCGCGCGCCCGGCAGACTCCGCTGGTGGCAGGGGCGAAGGGCAACCGCTTCGACCTGGTGATGGCCAGCCTCTACTTCCGGGAAGCGGACCTGGACACGATCCCCTGGTCCCAGCTGCTGCGGATGGAGGACGGCGGGTTGGGCACCCCGATCCCCGTCAACGCCCGTCACACGGCGCGGGAGCGTCCCGTGGTAGGGACGACCCGAGAGTACTTCGAGTTGCGCGGACTGCGGCCGGCGTCCGGGACCTTCCCGTTGCAGCTGGGGGACGTGATGCTGGGAGCCACGGCGGCGCAGGACCTCGGACTCGGCGTCGGTGACCATCTCTTCTCCGATCGCAGGGACCTGTATGACATCTCCAAGCCCCCGGCGCTGAAGATGTCGGTCTGCGGCGTGCTCGAGCCGGCGGGCACCCCGGACGACGACGTGGTGTTCGTGGACGTGCGGACCACGTGGATCCTGGAGGGGCTTGTCCACGGTCACGACGAGGCGGCCGGAGTGGACAAGGGCCTGGTGCTGGGGGAGAAGGGGGACCGGATCCACCTGAGCCCCGCGTTGTTGCGGTACAACGAGGTCACTCCGGATAACGCCCACACCTTCCACTATCACGGCCGACCGGAGCTGCTCCCGCTCTCCGCCATCATCGTCGTGCCCCCGGACCTGAAGTCCAGCACCCTGCTCAAGGCGGAGTTCAACGTGTCCCGCGAATGGCAGATGCTCGTGCCGAAGGACGTGGTGGACGAGCTCATGGGCTTCGTGTTCCGCGTCAAGGCGTTCCTGGACGGGTACTGGAGCGTGCTGGCCTCCACCACGCTGCTGCTGCTGGTCCTGGTGGTGGCCCTGTCCATGCGGTTGCGCGCCCGCGAGATGCTGACCCTGGACCGTATCGGCTGCAGTCGCTTCACCATGGTGCGGTTGCACGCGGCGGAGCTGGGCTTCGTCGGCCTCCTTTCTTGCCTGCTCGCGCTGGGCGGGTTGTTGTTGTTGTCGTTGTTGCTTCCGGATCTCTCGAGGTTCTTGTAATGCGTACCTGGTTTCTGATGCTGCTGGTGGTCTCCCTCGTCACGTGTTGCGATCAGGCTCCCGCTCCCGGTGACGGGGAGTCGGCGTCGCTGGAGCAGGCGGTCTACACCACGTTTCATCCCACCGCGTGGATGGCGGAGCGCATCGCCGGAGGCGCTGTCCCGGTGATCTGCCCCTTGCCCACGGGGGAGGACGCGATCTTCTGGAAGCCGTCGCGGGACGTGCTCGCCCGCTATCAGGGGGCGCAGGTGGTGGTGGTGAACGGCGCGGAGTTCGAGAAGTGGGTGGCGGGGGCGAGCCTGCCTCGCAGCCGTACCTGCGACACTGTGGCCGGGCTCGACGACCAGTTCATCACCTATGAGGGGGTCACCCACAGCCACGGCGGCAGCGAGGGCACCCACACCCATGAGGGGATCGACGGACACACCTGGGTGGACCCGGAGATGGCCAAGGTGCAGGCCCGTGCCATCGCTGCGGCCATGGCCAAGGCGTGGCCTGAGGACAAGGCGACCTTCGACGAGGGCCTGTCGTCGGTGGTCGCGTCCCTGGACCAGTGGAAGGAGGGTCTGGCGGCCCTCAAGCCCGCGTTGGGTGAGGTGACCCTGCTGGCCAGCCACCCCGCGTACAACTACCTCGCGCGCTCCATGGGCTGGGACATCAAGAACCTGGACCTGGACCCGGAGGCGGCTCCCACGGGAGCGCAGCTGGCGGAGATCCAGCTGAAGCTGGAGGGGGGGAAGCCCAAGCGGGTGATCTTGTGGGAGGGCGCGCCGACGGAGGAGACCAAGAAGTTGCTGCGTGACCGGTTCGGTCTGATCAGCGTGGAGTTCTCTCCGGCGGAGAACCTGGACCGGGGTTTCTCCGCCTATGACGAGGTCATGGGCGCCAACCTGAAGCGGCTCCAGGCGGCGCTGCGCTGAGGCGTTACATGTTCAGGACCTGCGCGGCGAGGTCGCGCACCGATTGCGGGTAGGAGGTGTCGCCGATGATGTCACCGAGCAGGTTGCGCGCACCGACGTCCGTCCGGATCTTCTCCAGGTAGCGCACCACGGCGGCCCCGAGTTGGGCGCTGGACTTGTCCAGCCCGCTGAGGGTGCGCACCGCCGGCAACACCGCAGGGGTGTCGAGCAGCAGGAGCCCGTTGGCGAGAGCGCTCTTCTGACCATCCGGCACGGAGTCGGACGCGAGGAACTCCCGGGCCTCGCTGATGGCCTGCGCTTCGCCCAGCTTGCACAGGCCAAACAGGGAGTTGATGCGCACCGCCACGTCATTCTCGGCGGCGCCGTCCAGGACCCGTCGCAGGGACTGCGCCGCCGCGGGGTCGCCCATGAGTGCGAGGGCCTGGGAGGCCATCATACGGACTCGCTCGTTCTCGTCCGCCGCCGCCTCCGCCAGGGCATCGATGGCGCGACCGTCGGCGAGGTCGCCGAGCAACTTGGCCGCCAGCATGCGCTCCGTCGCCGTCTCCGAGTCGATCATGGCGAGGAGGAGGTCCACCCCCTCGCCGCCGAGAGCGCGCAGGTCGGAGAGGAGCTTCGAAGTCTCCGCCGGGTTGACGAGGGCTGACAGTCCCTTCCCCTTGAGCGCGTCGAGCATGGCCACGACGTCGGTCACCGTGACACGTTTCGTGGCGTTCTGTTGTGTCAGCTCGGTCCGCAACTCGGAGATGGTAGCTCGTGCGGCCTCGCGGTCGGATCGGGCCTGGTCCCGTTCGGCCCGCAGCGAGGCGATCGCGGCGCGAAGCGTCTGGACCGCGGCGCTGTCCTCGAGAGTCCCATCGGACCGGTCTGTGGACTCGTCAGCGGCGGCGTCCGGACTCTCCCGGTTGTCTCTGTCTGACGGCTCGGGGTCGGACTGACCCGGGTTGAGAGCAAGCAGCGCGGCGATCACGGTGGCGGCGACGGCCCAGGCGAAGAGCAGCCTGTTGGCGTTCATGAGCGAGTTCCTCCATGGTGTCCCAGGTGGATCTTAAGTCGGGCTCGGGCCGGCGTCATGCTGATCGCGGTCAGGGCGGGCCGCTTCAAGGCCTGATCGACGGTCTCGCCGACGAGCGTCGCGGCGAAAGCACGGTGTGAGATCGCAATTAGGTGCGGATGGGAGAAGCTGGCCTTCTGGATCGGCTCGCGGACAGTCTATAGTGGAAGGGGGAACCCACCCCGTCTCGGAGCCCCAGATGCCTGTCGCCGTTCGCACCCTTGCCACCCTGCTGTTCGTCTGCGTCGTCACCGTTCCCGCGCAGCCACTGGTCGCTCCGCCGGCGATCCTCTCCGCCCTCCATGTGACGCGAGGGACGATCCAGGACCTGGCCCCTTCCGCCGCCAACGGTCCGTTCACGTTCATGATCTGGGTCGGCGATCAGCCCCACGTCGCGCGCTGCGAGCCCCATTCCATGCGAAGCCAGGGCTTCCGGTTGCTGGCGGACACCGCCGCTGGCCTGGTCCCCGTGACGCCGCCGCCGGTGGCCACGTGCCGGGGCTCCATCCCTGGTCTCCATGGCTCCGTGGTGGCGGTCTCCCGGGTGGGGTCCTCCCTCAACGGCATCATCCGTCTCCCGGACCGGACCATCGGGATCCAGCCCTTGTCGGACTTCGACCCCACCGCCGCCCCCTATCAGCACGTGGTCTACGACTCCCGTGACTCGGTGCCCAACAACGGGGTCTGCGTGGCGGTGCCGGTGCCGGGGATCTCCGGCAATGGCGGCGGCGGTGTCCGCTCCGGCGTCGGCAACCTCAAGTACTGCGAGATCGCCATCGACTGCGACGTCCAGTTCTACAACGCCAACGGCGGCAGCATGACGGCCACCGTGCTGGATGCCGAGAACGTCATGAACGGCACGGACGCCATCTACCAGAGCGACGTCAGCATCGGGTACATCATCACCACCATCATCGTCCGCACCAGCGGCGGATCGAACCCTTACAGCACCAACAGCTCCAGCGGTCTCCTGGACCAGTTCCGGATTCACTGGAACACCAATCACACGGGGGTGCAGCGTGATGTGGCGCACCTCATGACAGGGCGCAACCTGTCGGGGAGCACCATCGGGATCGCCTACCTGGGTGTGATCTGCGGCGGCTACGGCTATGGGCTGGGACAGCGCTACACCAACAGCGTCACCAGCCGGGTGGGCCTGACCTGCCACGAGCTCGGCCACAACTGGAACGCCAGCCATTGCTCTGGCGGTAGCTGCTGGATCATGTGCGCCGGTCTCGGCGGGTGCGGCGGCAACGTCACCCAGTTCAGCACCGGGTCCATCAACTCCATCCTGGCGTTCAAGGCGTCCAGGCCATGCCTGTCCGGGCCGCCGGTGATCGGCCCGGCCCAGACCCTGGTCCGTCTGCCGAACCGCATCGACGGAGACTCTTCCAACTACAACGTCGGGTCCGACGGGCTCACCCTGGGCGTGGGCGCGGGACGTATGGCCACGGCCTACGCGGACCCCCGTGGCGCGCCGCCGTGGCGAGAGGACATCTACGTGGCGGTCTCCTCGGACGAGGGGCGCTCGTTCGCCGCGCCCCAGCGGGTAGACCTGGGGGACGGTGTCAACGCCGCGGATTCCGAGAACCCCAAGGTGGTGGTGTGCGCCAGCGGCGCCATCGTCTGCGCCTGGGAGGAGTCCCGATCGGCCGCCGCTCAGATGGTCAGCGACAGCGCCGATGTGGCGGTCAACCGTTCGGCCGACGGGGGCGTCACCTGGGGCTCCGTGGCATACCTGAACACCGGCACCGCCGGGGGACACGTCTCCAGCGACGCGGAGCGCATCGGGCTGGCGGTCTCCGACGACACCGTGTACGCCTGCTGGATCGAGGAGTCCACGGGCGGTCTTGGTGGCGCGGAGCAGCTGCGCTTCGCCCGCTCCACCAACGCGGGCCAGTCCTGGTCCGCGGCGGCGGTGCTCAACACCCAGGTGCCGGGCCATTCCAGCGGCGGGTTCAATCACAACGACGTGGACGGTCCGTGCCTGGTGGCGGACGGGGATCGCGTGATCATCGCCTTTGTCGACGATCGTCAGCAGCTCTCCGGCGCCAACCAGGACGATGTCTGGGTGCTGGTCTCCCAGGACAGGGGCGTCACCTGGATGGAGACCCCGCTGGAGAGCGGGCTCTCAGGGGACGCGCAGGACGTGGCGGTGGCCCATGACGGTCCTCGTGTGATCGTGTCCTGGCGCGACGACGGGTCCGGTGACTACGTGGTCCACGCCGTGGCGTCGCAGGACGGGGGCGTCACCTGGGGTGCGGAGACCGTAATCTCCCAGGGCGCCCAGATGGTGTCCGGGGCCAGCGTCACGGCGCCGTCCGTGGCGATCCTTGGTTCACGGGCCTACGTGGCCTGGGCGGATGACTCCGCCGCCGGCGGGGGAGTCGGGTCGTCCGGCAACAAGGCCTACGTCTCGGTCAGCCAGAACGGGGGCATGACCTGGGGCGGCGACGTCCCCCTGGACGCCGGCAGCCCGGACGCCAACGACCGACCGGTGGTGGTGGCCGCTGCGGACGCGGTGTACGTGGCCATGGAGTACGGCGCCGTGGGCACCCACACCCTGGCCTACGCCTACTCCCGAGACGGGCTGACCTTCCAGGGGCCGGCCGGCGTGCCGTTCTCCGGGCCGGACGTGGACCTGAGCGATCCCGGTCAGGGGCCGACCTTCCTGGCCGACCCGGTGAGCGGCGCCGCCGTCCTCGTTTATCGCGACTTCATCGGCGGCGGCAACGAGCCGTTCGCTTCCGCGGTGCGCATCCCGCACCTGGAGATCAGCGGCACCCTGACCATGGGGCAGCCGGTCTCCATCGGCATCTCGGATGTGCCGGTGAGCGTGACCTCCGGCGCCACGTTCCAGATCGCCCTCTCCTCCAGCGGGGTCAGCCCCGGGATCCCCACCAACGTGGGAATCATCCACCTGCTCTGGGACTCGCTGACCACCACGTCCCTGTCGTCACCGGCGCTGCTTCCTGCCCTTGGGGGGAGCGTGAACCCCAACGGATCGGGGACCGGCGTCACCACCATCTGGCCGCTCCCGGCGGGGGCGCCTCCGGTCTACGCCGTGGGAGCGGTCATCAACCCCAGCGGCGCCGTGGTGGCGCTGACCGACCCCATCGCCTTGATAACCCAATGACGCGAGCGCCGAGGGGGTTGAAGAACGGATCCGCGGCCCTGACCCTGGGCCTGTGGGTGTGCCTGTCGTGCGGGTGTGGGAGTGATGAGGGCGAGGCTGAACCGGCCGCTCCCGCGTCGTCGCCGCAGGGCGGGTCGGAGAGCGTCGATCCGCCCGCCGTGAGCCCCAACACCGCGGAGTTCCGTGTCCGCGGCCGGGTGGTCCCCGCGACCACGGACAAGCGGGTGGGCTACCGCGTGGTGATCCGCAGCAAGGAGAACGTGGAAGAGCCCCCCACCAACGTGGACGTCTACGGCGACGGGGCGTTTCGCTCCCGGCCCCTGGCCAAGCACCCGGTGGTGGTCTCCTGCCGCCTGCCCATCGCCCTCGACGGTCCCGCGTTCCATGTCCATCATGAGGTGGACGGTCGCCAGGGGGGTGTCCACGACGTGCTCATCCGCGCCCCGGAGGGGAAGGCGCGGCTGCTCCTCAAGACCGCTGAGGAGACCCCGGCCTTTCTGCTGTTCCTGACCCCTCGGGGGGTCAGGGTGCCGACGCGGTTTCCGTTGTTCCGCGCCTGGATGAAGGACGACGTGGGGCCATCGGATGTCCTGTTCTCCGCTCGTCATGACGGCAAGGGGGACACGGTGCTGCCCCGGCTCCCGGCCGGTCCGTACACGGTCTGGCTCGCCTCCAACGAGGTGCGCGTGGGAGGCCCGCCGCCGGAGATCCGCAGCGTGGACGTGGAGCTGGCGGACGACGCTCCCTGCACCCTGGTGCTGAGCCAGGGGTTGGCCTCCGTGTCGGTGGAGACCGGGGGAGGCCCCGGGTCAGGAGGGCGTTGAGGCGCCGGTCTCCTGGACCATGCGCGCCAGCGCGTCCAGCCACGGAGGCGAGTCGTTGAGGGCGGGCACGACGATGAGCTCCTCGCCGCCGGCTTCTTCGAAGTCGTCCCGCAGCTCCATGCCCACCTCCTCGATGGTCTCGAGGCAGTCCGCGGCGAAACCTGGGGTGGTCACCAGGACGCGCTTGTAGCGGTCCGTGAGGCCCGGCACGTACTCGTCCAGGTAGGGCTGCAGCCAGGGCTGCGGCCCGAACCGCGACTGGAAGATCATCTCCCATTGGTGTCGCTCCAGGCCCAGCTCCGTGGCCAGGGCCCAGCTGGTGCGGGCGCAGTGCTCGACGTAGGGGTCACCGCGCTTGACGTAGTCTTCGGGCAGCCCATGGAAGCTGAAGACGTAGTGGTCCGGAGGGCCGTCGGCGCACGCCTCCCGCACCCGCGCGGCGAGGGCGCTCACGTACCCGGGGTCGTCCGGGAACGGGGGGACGAAGGAGACGGCGGGTTGGTCGCGCATGGCGGAGATCAGCTCGGAGATGCGCGCCTGGGTGGTCCCTGTGGTGGTGTTGCTGTACTGGGGGTAGAGGGGCAGGGCCACGATGCGACGGCAGCCGGACTCGTGGAGCTTCCTGATGGCGTCCTCGAGAGAAGGGGACCCGTAGCGCATGCCCATCTCCACCACCCAGGTGTCGTCGAGCCGTTCCCGGATGCCATCGGTGATGGCCCGGGTGTAGTGCATGAGCGGTGAGCCCGTCTCCTCGTCCCACACCTTGCGGTAGGCCCGCGCGGAACGCGCCCCCCGGATCGGCAGGATGATGCCGTTGAGCAAGGGCGCCCAGAAGATGGCCGGCACCTCCACCACGCGGCGATCGCTGAGGAACTCGCGAAGGTAGCGTCGCACGGCGCCGCCGGTGGGCGCGTCCGGGGTGCCGAGGTTGGTCACCAGGAGGCCCGTGCGGCCGTCGTCCCGCTCCGGGATGTGGTCCGTGCGGGTGGGCAGCGGAGGCCTGGGCGGGAGCAGGTAGAGTCGGCTGGCCACGAGGAGCGCCAGCCCGATGCCGAGATAGATGCCGCCGACCAGCGCCCACGGCAGCACCTCCGCCGCCGCCAGGCTGCGGAGTCCGACTCCCAGGCCGATCATGAGGAGGATCAGGACATAGAACTTGGAGGTGAAGACGTTCCACGGACGGGGGGACGGGATGGCCTCCATGCGCTTGATGTTGCGCCGGGCGGTCTTGCCGAGGACGAAGTTACCCTTGGCGACGCCCACCAGGGCGCCGAGGACGGCGGCCAGGATCAACCCCCACGTGGTCTCCGCCTTCTGGAGCATGATGACGCCGCGCCAGGCCAGCATGATCCCCACTCCTGCCCAGATCAGGCCGGCGAGTCTCTTGAGTGAGCTGGAGGACATGGTGGGTTCTCGCGTCAGGGCTTGCGGGTCGTCTCTCAGGGTTCCATGACCGGCCCGATGGCATCGTCCACCGTGTGACGGAAGGTCCGCTGAGGTAGCTGCGGCAGGGACCCGCGGTAACCGACGCCGTCCTTGATGACCTCGAGCATGCACCTCTGGTCGAAGCGGGCGGGATTGTCGATCACGTCCTGGGTGGAGATCAGCAGGTCGGCGCGCCTCCCTGCCTCCAGCACCCCGGTGTCCGGTTGTTCGATGGCCGTGGCGGGGGCGCCCGTGGAGGCGTACCAGGCCTCGAGCGCCGTGAGCCCCTCGCGCATGAGGTGGACCAACTCCATCCAGTTGCGGCCGTGCATCCCGGGCCAGACCGCGTCCGTGCCCATGAGGATCTCCAGGCCGCCGGCCTTCGCGTGCTGTACCGCCTGGGCGTGGACGTCATAGGCGCGCTTGGCCTTGTCGCGGACGAAGTCCGTGAGGCCGGGGGTGGTCTGGAGGACGTCCATGGTCCAGGACGTCGGGGTCACGGTGCAGCCGCGAGCGTGGGCCTTCTCCACCAGGCGTTCGTCCATCCAGGACACGTGCTGGATGTCGTGGACGCCGTTGTCCACGGCGAGCTCGATGCCCGACATGGAGTGGGCGTGGGCGGCCACCTTGACGCCGCGCGCCTCCGCCTCGGTGCAGATGGCCTCGATCTCCTCCGGCGAGAAGTCCTGGTTCTCCAGGTGGTCGGAGGGGGAGGCCACGCCGGGGGAGGTGCAGAGTTTGATCAGGTCCGCGCCGCAGGCGATGATCTCCCGCACCCGCTTGCGACACTCCCAGGGCCCGTCCACCACGCTGGTGGGGCGCCCCGGAGCGGGGCCCCAGAAGTTCTGCATCTCTCCGTGGCAGCGGTCCGGCCCGAGGAAGTCCGCGTGTCCTCCGGTGGTGGACAGCATGCAGATGGCGATCTTCATGCGAGGTCCGATGAAGACCCCCTCGTCCACGAGCCGCTTCATCATGTGGGTGGCCCCGCCCACGTCGCGGAGGGTGGTGACGCCGCCCTCCACGAGGGTGCGCCACAGGATCTTCTCCACGTAGACGATGCCCGCGGCGCTCTCCGTGGTCTCCAGGTCTTCCTTGGACAGGCCGAACACCGTCACGTGACCGTGGCAGTCGATGAGCCCCGGGGTCACGTACCAGTTGGCGGCGCTGATCACGTCCACGTCCTCGGTGGTCCGTGCCTCCGGGTCGTGAGGTCTCAGCTCCTTGATCTTGCCGTCCGCCAGGTGGAGATCGCAGCCGGTGTGGACCGCAGACTCGTCCTTGGCGGAGCCGTCGTAGAGTTTCCTGATGTTGGAGAGGATCACCGTGGACTTGGGCATTAGGTCACTCCCTGCTCCATTCGCCGTCGATCATGCGGAGGATCCCGTCGGGGTTGGCATCTCGCAGCTCGGCGGGCAGCAGACCCTGAGGGAACCCCTGATAGCAGACCGGCCTGAGGAAACGGCGGATGGCCGCGGTCCCGACGGAGGTGGACCTGCTGTCCGTGGTGGCGGGGAAGGGCCCGCCGTGGTGCATGGACGGGCACACCTCCACGCCCGTGGGGAACCCGTTGATGACGACGCGGCCCGATCTCTCCGCGAGGGTGGCGGTCAGCGGGCCGGCGGCGGACAGGTCCGCGTCGGTGCCGTGGATGGTGGTGGTGAGCTGTCCGTCCAGGCACTCCTCGAGGATGGTGGTCAGCTGCTCCATGTCGTCACAGGACACCAGGAGGGTGCTGGGGCCGAAGACCTCGGCCCGGAGTTCGGTGCGGTCGCGGAAGGTGGTCCCGTTGCAGGTGAACAGGGCCGGGGTCCCGTCCGCTCCGCCGGGTCCTCCGTCGCCGTCTTCGCGTCCGACGCGGCTGACACCGGGGATGCCTCCCATGGACCGTTGTCCGGCCACGTAGCCTTCGCGGATGCCCTGGTGGAGCATGGTGGCGTCCGGCGCCTCCTTGAACAGGCCGCCGAGGGCCTCGGTGAATCCGTCGCTGGCGGGACCGGCGATGGTGAACACCAGCCCCGGGTTGGTGCAGAACTGTCCGGCGCCGAGGCAGACGGACTGCTGCAGACCGGCGGCGATGGAGTCGGCGCGCTCCGCCAGGGCGCCGGGGAGCAGCACCACCGGGTTGACGCTGCCCATCTCCGCGTAGAACGGGATGGGGTCTTCCCGGTGCCGCGCCGCCTCCATGAGGGCGGTGCCGCCGGCGAAGGAGCCCGTGAACGCAACCGCCCGGGTCTGCGGATGGCGCACCAGCTCGATGCCCACCTGGTGTCCGGCGCCATGGATGAGGGAGAACGTCCCTTCGGGGAGTCCGCTGGCGGCCACCGCGTCATTGATGGCCCTGGCCACGAGCTCGCAGGTCCCCGGATGAGCGGGGTGGGCCTTCACCACCACCGGGCACCCGGCCGCCAGGGCGGAGGCGGTGTCGCCCCCTGCGACGGAGAAGGCCAGGGGGAAGTTGCTGGCGCCGAACACCACCACCGGGCCGAGGGGCCACTGCATGTGGCGGATGTCGGGCTTGGGGATGGGCTCCCGGTCAGGTTGGGCGCGGTCGATGCGCGCGTCCAGGTAGCTCCCTTCCCGGAGCACCCCTGCGAACAGGCGGAGCTGGTTGCAGGTGCGCCCTCGCTCCATGTTGATGCGGGCCGCCGGTAACCCGGACTCCGCCGTGGCCCGCTCCACCAGGTGGTCCCCCAGCCCCTCGATGGCCGCGGCCGCGGCCTCGAGGAAGGAGGCCCGGCGTTCGCGGTCAGCGGCCAGCTCCCGGGCGGCGGCGGCGGCCCGCTGGAGGGCGGCGTCCACCTCCGGGGTGGTGGCGTCGTGGAACGTGGTGGGCAGCTCGTCCCCGGTCTGAGGGTCGCGGCCGTGGAAGCCGTCGCCGCCCTTCTGAGACTCGGCCCCTGCGATGATGTTCTTGCCATGCAGCTGCACGGTCACTCTCCCTTCATGGGGTTGGTCTCGAGCTGGGCGCGGATCATGCCGAGGGCCTCGGCGCGCCGTGCGCCCGTGAGGGGGCGGCGAGGGGCCCGGACCCGCTCCGTACCCATGCCCACCTCCTGCTGAACCAGCTTGATGAGCTGGACGAACTCCGGGACGGTGTCCAGGCGAAGGAGCGGCAGGAACCAGGAGTAGAGCTCCATGGCTCCCTGGCGGTCCCCTTCGCGGGCACGGTTGAACAGGGCCACGGATTCCCTGGGCAGGGCGTTGACCAGGCCGGCGACCCACCCCACGGCGCCGCACCAGGGCGCCTCCATGGCCATGTCGTCCAGGCCCGCGAACAGGGCCACCCGGTCTCCGTGGAGCGCGTGGTTGGCGGTGATCTTCCTGAGGTCGCCGCCGGAGTCCTTCATGGCCTGCAGGTTGTCGTGGGTCGCGACGAGCTCCGCCATCTGGGTCGGCGTGACGTCCGTGCCGTAGGCGATGGGGTTGTTGTAGAGCATGCAGGGGAGCTGGGTGGCTCCGATGACGGTGCTGAAGTGGTGACGGGTCTCGTCCCAGCATCCCTGATAGACGTACGGGGGGAGGACCATGAGGCCGCCGCAGCCGGCGTCCCGCGCTCCCTCGGCCAGGGCCACGGCCTGGTGAGTGGCGAGGGCGGCGACGCCGGGGATGACCGGGGCCCGCTCGCCCACCGCCTCCACCACCGTGCGCAGCACGGCCATCTTCTCGTCGAAGTCGAGGGTGGCCCCCTCTCCCAGGGACCCCAGGGGGACGACGGCGGTGCACCCGGCGTCGATCATCCACCGGGCGTGGGTGCCGAGGAAGCCGTGGTCCACGGAGCCGTCTTCATTGAAGGGTGTGGTGATGGCGGGCATCACCCCTTCCCATTTCACGTCAGTCATCTCGATCCTCTGGCGCGGCGAGCCGCACGAGCTCGTCCACGGTGATGGGTTGTACGGGCGGTCGTACGGTACCCGCCGGCCACCCGAGCATAGCCGCATTGACGGATCCGCAGATCCGACCCTGGCAGGGGCCCATGCCGCAGCGGGTCAGCAGCTTGGCTTGCCGCGCATCGGCGCCGGGCAAGAGGGGCCGCAGCTGACCCCAGGACACGTCCTCGCAACGGCAGATGACCACCGGGTCCGGGAGGTCGTTGAGGGGTTCATGGACCACGAAGGCTCGCGTCAGGGCTTCCGCGAAGCGGGCCTCACGAGCCCGGAGCGGCACGCGGGCGCGGGCGCCGTCCAGGTCGCCGGCGGCCGCCAGACCCGCCACCTGACCTTCCGCCAGGGCCAGATCCACGCCGCCCACGCCGGTCCCTTCTCCGGCGCAGTACACCCCCTCCACGGAGGTCTTCTGCAGGTCATCCACCGCCACCGCGCCGTTCTCGAGCCGGCAGCCGAGGAGGGAGGCCACCTCGGTCTGGGGCACCAGATGGTCCCCGCAGGCGATCAGGTCCACGGTGGTCTCGCGGTTCCCCTCGGGCACGTCCAGGGAGGCGGTCAGGCCGTCGTCCGTCCTGGTCACTTCCGTGAGTCGGGCCCCGTACCAGCGTGGCACCCCGAGGAGGCGGCGGACCAGGGTCGCGGCCTGCACGGCCTTGCCCGGCCGGGAGAGGAGGGCGGGGAGGAGGCGTCGCTCCGCGGAGCGTGTCCAGGCCGTGGCGAGGGCCGTGATGAGGGCGCCCCGACTTCGAAGGTAGGCCGCCACCGCCAGCAGGAGCGGGCCCTGTCCGGACACCAGCACTCGTCTGCCGCTGATGTCCAGCCCGCCCTTCACCAGGGCCTGAAGGCCGCCGGCTCCCAGGACCCCGGGCAGGGTCCAGCCGGGGAACGGACGCCAGGTCTCCCGCGCTCCCGTGGCCATGACCACCCGTTCGCCGCGGACGCGCCAGCACCGGTCTTCGCCGCGAACCAGCACCTCTCCCGCGGCGGCGGCCACCACGGCGCCGTGGAGGAACAGGGCGCCCCGATTCTCCGCCTGCCGGCGCAGCCGGGCCGCCTTGGGGACCGGAGAGGTCTTCTCGGCTCTCCAGATCTGACCGCCGCTGAGAGGGTTCTCGTCGATGACGACGGTTCTGGCGCGGGGCGCGGCGGCCACCGCCGCCGCCAGGCCCGCGGGACCCGCGCCGATGATGACCACCTGATGTTCGAGGGTCGCGGTCGGCGCCTCCGGGGGCGGCCGGTTGAGGATCTGCTCCGGCATCGGACCGGTCGTCACGTCCATGCCGTCACGGACCGCTGTGACACACGCCCGGACGTGGGGTTGCCCGTCCACGGTGACGCGGCATTCGAAGCAGACGCCCATGCCGCAGAGGGCGCCCCGTGGCTCGGAGGTGACGCTCTGCCGCAGCGCCAGTTGCCCCCGGTTCATGACGGCGGCGGCGATGGTGGTGCCCTCCGGCGCCGTGGTGGGGGCCCCGTCGATTCTGAAGCTGACATCAGCCATGGTCGGACCCGGCGAAGCGACGCGGGAGGTAGGGCGTCGGGTCGATGGAGGAGGGGCGACCGAGGACGCCGTCCGCGATGATGCGGGCGGTTCCCAGGGCGGTGGTGATGCCGAGCCCTTCGTGTCCCGTGGCGAGCCACAGGTCCTCTCCCTCCTGGGCCCGTCCCACCAGCGGCAGGTTGTCGGGGGTGGCCGGGCGAAACCCGGTCCAGCACCGGACCACCGGGCATCCGCCGAGGGCCGGCAGGAAGCGCCGGGCGCGCGCGAGCATGCGCGCCAGCACCGGTGGTTCCACCTCCGCGGACTCGCGGTCGTACTGGCGTGAGGACCCGATCAAGACCTGGCCCGAGGTGCGGGGTTGGAGATTGCACGCGACGGAGACGTCGTCGTGGCCGTGAGCGCTCTTCAGGTACCCCAGCTCCACCACCTGGTGACGGAGCAGGCCCGGACGGCGGGCGGTGATGGCCAGGTGCCCCTTGCGCCCCCGGACCACGGCACCCGGAACCGGACGATGGAGGAGCTTGAGGGTGTGATGCCCGGCGGCGCAGATGACCACGTCCGCGTCGAGCCGCCGTCCGTCCGTGGAGGTGGCGCCGCGGGGGTCCACGGAGCGGGCGGTGAAGCCGGTGGTGACCGTGGCGCCGTTGTCGCGGGCGCGGTCAAGCATGGCTTCGGTGGCGGTGGGGGGATAGACCACGCTGTCTCCCGGCACCCGGAGAGCGCCTACGAGATCCCCGCTCAGGTGCGGTTCCAACTCCCGCAGGGCCCGGGCGTCGATGACCTCAGCGTCCACGTCCCGATCCCGGCACCAGTCCGCCTTGCGGCCGGCCGCTTCGAGCTCGGCCTCATCCGCCGCGACCCACAGGGTGCCGCAGGGATCGTGTTCGATGCCCGGAAGGGAGGGCGCCAGTTGTTGCCACAACTCCTGCGACCAGCGGGTCAGGTCTCCCTGGGCCTCCGAGTCGTCCATGACCACCAGGTGCCCCATGGCGGCGGCGGTGGTCCCCCCGCCGGGGACGCCCTGGTCCACGACGGAGACGGACACACCGTTGGCCGCGAGCTCCATGGCGCAGGCCGCGCCGACGATCCCCGCACCCACCACGAGGGCGTCTGGGTTTCCGGTCACCGGATGCCCTCGGCGAACGGGTCCGCTTCGTCGAACAGCAGGGTGCTCTCGGCGGTGACCCAGGCCCGGCCGCTCACCGTGGGGATGACCGAACCGTCGCCGGCGGCGCGCACGCTGCCCTCGAACACGGTGCCCAGGATGCTCTCCTGTCGCCACACCTGCCCCTCCGCGAGCCGCCCGTCCGCGTGCATGCAGGCCATCTTGGCGCTGGTGCCGGTGCCGCAGGGTGAGCGGTCGTACTCGCGACCGGGACACAGGACGAAGTTCTTGCTGTCCGCGTCCGCCCGGGTGGGGGGGCCGAACAGCTCCACGTGGTCGATCTCGACCCCGTCCTCCCCGGTCACCCCCGTCTCTCGGAGGGACCGTCGCACATCCCAGGCGTAGTCCGTCAGGTCCTCCAGGTTCTCGAGGGCGATGGCGAGCCCATGATCCGACACGAGGAAGAACCAGTTGCCCGCCCAGGCCACGTCGCCGCGCACGACCCCGTGGTCCCGGGTGTCGACCTCGATGGACCGGGCGGTGCGTCGGCTGGGGACGTTCTCCACGGAGACCTGCCCGTCGGCGGCCACGTCCATGACCACGTCCCCGGCGGGGGTCTCGAGGCGATGGAGGCCCGGCTCGATGCGCCCCTGATGGAGCAGGGTGGCGCCGACGCCGATGGTGCCGTGGACGCACATGGGCAGGTAACCCACGTTGTTGAAGAACAGGACCTGGGCCACCGCATCCGGCGACACCGGGTCCAGCAGCAGCGCTCCCACGAGCGCGTCAAAGCCCCGCGGTTCGCACACCACGGCGGAGCGGAAGCCGTCATGCTCGTCGCGGAGGCGGGCCAGACGCGCGTTCGCCGACCCCGTGCCGAGCTCCGGGGCGCCGCTGATGACGACCCGCGTGGGTTCCCCTTCCGTGTGGGAGTCGATGACCTGTACGCGTCGCATGGTGTGGTCGTCGGGAGGCTCCATGAGGCGGTGCCGGTCTTCGACCCGTCAATGATCCACGGGGCACACCTTGGGGTCCGGCTTCGGTGGTGTCGCCTTCTTCTTCTCTCGCCCTCGCGGGTGCCAGCCGATCTTTCGGTGCTTCCAGTCGCGTCGTTCGACCACGGCGGCGAACCGGACCCGGGGGGCCTGGCCGTCGGCCCCGGGCTCCACGGAGACGATGTGGACCACGTGGGCGAACTGGAATGGCCCCACCTGCCAGGTGCGGGTGGTGGCGCCGGTCACCTGGAGCGATCCGGTGGCGGAGCGCTCGTGGCTGACGGGATGGTCCTGCTCTCCGAGGCGGATGGTGGCGCTGGCGCTGGCCGCCCCGTCTGCGACCCATCGGGCCTTCAGGTCCGTGACGGACACGGTCATGTCGCCGAGGGTGACCCGGGTCTCGCCGGCGCTGTCCGCGGCCACGGCGGCGGAGGCCAGGATGCTCTTCAAGGGCGCCTTGAAGGGGTTCTCCACGACCTCCTCAGCGGCGACCGGTTCTGGCTGCGGGTCTTCCCCCGTGCTCCACCAGGCCAGGAACCCGGTGATGCGCGTCGCGTCCCGGGCGCTGATGCCGGACTTCTCCTTCTCGCGCATCTCCTCGACGCAGATCTCCCACTCGTCACCGACGTAGCGGGCGCGGGTGACCCGCTTCATGTTGTGGCATGACGTGCATCGCTTGGCGGTCAGCAGGGCGTCCTGGACCCGGGATTCCGGGATCTCCCGTTTGGCGGTGAGCTCCTCAGGGATCGGTTGGGCCGCGGCGGCGGCGCTCGAGAGGAGCAGGGCGGGGAGGAGGATGAAGTTCGGTCGTCGGTTGATGAGCATCAGAAGTAGAACACCAGGCTGATGGCGGCGAAGGGCAGGTCGTCCCCCAACACCGCGTCCTTCTCGAAGTAGCCGAGCTCGAAGATGCCCCGGATGTTGGCGGTGAAGTCGTAACGGAGGCCGACCACGTAGGTCTGGATGGAGAAGGTCTCCGGGTCCAGAGCGAAGACGCTGAACTGGCCTCCGGTGCGGGGCGGTTGGCGCACCCAGAGCCGATCTGCGTAGACGAACACGGTCATGTCCGGCATCAGTCGGTACGAGAGCTTGAGCTTGGCGCCGGACAGGCGGGACGGCTCCACCAGGGTGACCGCGGGGTTCTCCGCCACCTGGGCCGAGATCTCCACCGGTCGGTGGAAGTACTCCATGTACACGTCGAAGGGCCCGACCCGGAGCTCCATGTCGGCGGTGATGGCCCAGAAGTCCAGCCGGTCGAAGGCGTCGTACTTGCCGCCCATGGCTCCCACGCCGAGAGTGAGCAGGCTGTCGTCACCGAGGCGGAAGGAGGCGGCCGCCCGGCCGCCGACCGTCTTGTTGTGGTTGTTGTCGCCGAAGGCGACCTTG
This sequence comes from uncultured Isosphaeraceae bacterium, assembly GCA_964507445.1. Classification (GTDB taxonomy): domain Bacteria; phylum Planctomycetota. The sequence continues at coordinate 457,850 of CAZDQF010000001.1, read as the reverse complement.
TGGACGCCGTCCAGTCCGGCGCGATTCATGCCGTTGACGACCCAGCCGGAGTAGTCGAAGACGTGCTGGTCGTCGTCGCCGAAGGCCACGGATCCGGACAGCATGAGCCCTTCGTCCCACCACGGGGCGTAGAGGAACGGCTTGGGAGAGTTCTCGCCGGCGTAGGGTTCGACGAAGCTGTCGCTGGGGAAGGCCCACGCGTGGAACCCGTTGAACGGAGCGACGAACCGGCCAACGGTGAGGTCCATCCCGTCCGTCATCTCGTAGCGGCCCAGGGTCTCCACCAGGTACACGTCCCCCTCGTGGGACGCGGCGGGGGTCATCTGCAGGGTCAGCCGGTCATCCGGGCGGACGGTGAACCGGACCAGCACGTGCTCCAGCTCGACGCTCTCATCTGTGGAGATGGTGTCTCCCTTGAAGGACCGGAAGCTGATGCGCATGGCGCCGGCCACGTCGAACAGGCGACGTCCTCCGCGGTCGGCGGCGGGGGCGCGGGCGTCGAGCATCTCGTCCACCAGCCCCTCCAGGCGCGAGGTCTCGATGGCCGCGTGGGTCTCCGCCTGTGTGGAGAGGACGGATGCGAGGGAGAGCTCCAGCTCCTTGATCCGCTCTTCCTGGCGCGCGTTGCGCTGCCGTTCTTCCAGCAGCCGCGCCTCCAGCTCCTTGATCCGGGCTTCCGTATTGCCTTCCTGGGCCGTCAACGCTCCCACGGAGAGGAGGGCCAGCAAGGTGGCGATTGTCCTGATAGGTGACGAGGGGATCCTGTACATTGCTTCAGCGTCCGACGCTCGCGGAGCGCGGGTCCGAGGTGAGTGTATGCGACACCCGCCCGATTGGGCATGCCCGGTTGTCGCCGTTGCTGGAAGGAAGAGACAGGACATGGCGCTGCATCGGCCCGTGCTCGGCCTGGTGGCCGCTTCTTCGCTGGTACTCCTGGTCACGGTGTCCTGCGGCGTGGGCAGCGGCGGTGGCGAGGTCCCGCCGCTAGCTTCGGACTTCACCGTCGGGGCGACGGTGCCCGGGTGGGTCCTGAGCCCTTCCGGCGGGAGCCGTGGTGAGGTGCTGGCCCAGGCCAGCCACGACGGCCAGCGCTGGAGCGTGCTCCTGGAGCGTCCTCTGGAGCGGCAGCCCCGTGATGCGCGGTTCGCCCTCGCCATGGCGGACAACGGTCCCTATCACTCCGGCATCCGGAACCTGCACCTGACCTTCGAGCCCGGGGCCACGTCCGCCGGCGACACCGTGGCCGCCGTGCGGGTGCCCGACGGACAGATCACTCTCGACGGCGTCATCGGTGGCGGCGAGTGGCCCACATCCGCCGTCGCCATGCTCACCGCGACGCCCCAGAACGACCTCCCCTCCGGGGAGTTCGTCCCTGCGGCCAACGTGGATGTGCTCGCCGTCGGGGCGTGGGACTCGGAATACGTCTATCTGCGATTCCAGTGGATCGACAACAGCGCCGGCCGCAGCGACCTCGGTCCCCAGCTGCAGTGGGACGGCGCCCAGTGGGTGCGGCGTCCCCACGCCGCCAACGACACCAACGGCAACGGTGTCCTGGACCCGGGGGAGACCATGAACGTGGCGGCGACCGCCGACGACGAGGATCGGTTCATGCTCATGTGGCCGATCCAGGACGAGGCCGACTCCTTCGCCCCGGGGGGGCAGGGTTGCGCCGATTCCTGTCACGACAACGTCGGCCTCGCAGCCACGGGGTCGGAGGCCGTGCATGCCCTGGGCGGCGCCGACGACCGTTGGGATGTGTGGTCCTGGGGCGCGGCCCGTACCGGCCCGGCGCTGCGCATGGAGGACCGTAGCCTGGGCTTCGCCAACTCCGGCCTGGGATTCTCCGGTGGCGGGTCCGGGCTGCTCTTCGATGTGGGAGACCTGCCCTCCGTGGCTCAGGGTTTCCCGGTCCCGGACACCATGTTCGTTCAGTCGCCCGGAGGACAGCAGGCGCTGATCGGTCAGAGCATCGACTTCAGCGCCGTGACCCCGGCGGGTTTCCCCGTGCCCGGACCCGTGGTCGCCAACGGCGCGCCCTACGCGCCTGCTTCTTTCAACAACAGCGGCGGCGGTCCGCAGGCCTGGACCGGGTCGCCGGGGTTCCAGGATGACTACCTGCCGGCGTGGGTCATGCAGCCCGCCGGCGACGACGCCGCGGACGTGGAGGCGGTCAGCGGGTACGGGTTCGGAGTCTGGACCCTCGAGATCCGCCGCAAGCGGGTCACCCGGGACGCCAGCGGCGCTCCTCGCACGGATGACGTGCAGTTCGATGACGACGCCGACTTCCTCGGGGCGGTGCAGCAGCTGGTGGCGGCACAGGGCCTCCCGTTCTCCATCTCCATCACCGACGGCGCGTCCGGCCACGGGGTGCGGGAATCGCGCTTCCAAGGGCCCCTGCGGCTGAGCGGGGACAGCTCCCTCGCGGGGCCCATGCTCACGGACACGGTCTATGTCCACGACTACGGCCCCGGCTTCTCACCCAGCTCGGAGGGGGACTTCACGGACCCCCGCTACACGTCGCCGTTGCCGGACGCCGGCGGCGACGTCGGCGCGCGGCTGCGGGCCGGGAGCGACGGCGCGACCCTGTACCTCTCCGTGTCCTGGGACGACGGGACCGTGGACAGGGAGCGGGACACGTGGATGTGGAACGGCTTCACCTGGGAGCAGGGAGGCGGCCAGGACGAGCTGCGCCTGTTGTTCAACGGCACCACGTCGGAGCAGGCTTTCGTCCAGGGCGGGGGCTGCGCCTATCTGTGCCACGGACCCGGTGGCGGCGTCGGCGTCGGCGTGCCCGCGGGCGGTCCCTGGTTCGGCGCCGACCGTCTCAACGACTCGGCGGATCTGTGGCACTGGCAGGCGGGGAGGACGGACCCGTTGGGCATGGCGGATGACGCCACCGTGGACTGGCGCTCCTTCGGCGCCGTCACGGGCGGCGCGCCCAACGCGGCGGTGCGGGGTGATGACGGCCCCTCGCCCTACGAGCCCAACCGGGACCCGGCCCTGACCCACCCGGTTTGGATGTCCCCGGGGGACCCCAACGCCAGCGCGCCGTTCCTGGCCATGGGAGTGCCGGGCTTCCCGGACGCCATCCCGTTCATGGACGTGCTGGCGGGCCTGCCCGTGAATCCCATGAACCCGGGAGGCCCCGGGCCGACGCCCACGGTCTCCTTCCAGAACGAGGTGGTCCCCATCTTCCAGGCCAATTGCACGGTGTGCCACCCGCCCTACGGAGGCCTGGACCTGACCTCCTATGAGAACATCATGAGCGGCGGTCAGAGCGGGGCGGTGGTGGTCCCCGGTGACCCCAACGGGTCGCTGCTGCTGCAGCGCATCAACGGGAACGTGACCCCCCAGATGCCCCTCGGCGGCAACCCGCTCCCCGCGTCCGACATCCAGCTGATCAGCGACTGGATCGCGGAGGGCGCCCTGAACAACTGAGGCGGGTCAGGGGGTGCGTCCCAGGACGCGCACGTTGACGACCACCAGCATGGGCTCCCCTCGCTCCAGTGAGGGGCCCCGGGCGACGGCGTAATGGCTGCTCTTCATGCCGCCTGCGATGGTGGCCTCGCGGGTCCCGGTCTTGGGGCGGCCGATGGCCTTGGCGTCTCGCTCGAGGGGCGTGCGACGGACCACGCCGGTGCGAGCGATGTCGAGCTTGATGTGCGTGGTCGAGCCCCCGACCGTGCCCGTAGGGGTGGCCACCACCTCGAGGTTGGTCTTTATCGACGCCTCCCGCATCCGGTAGCTGCCGTCCCGTTGCTTCTCCAGCCAGGGGATGGTCTCGTCGCCGGCCATGGACAGGGTGGAGGACTGACCGAGGTTGGTGAGGAACGAGGGCGCGCTGACCACGGAGAGCCGCGTGTCGGCGAACAGCCGTGCGCCCGCGGTCGGTTGGATCGTGCGCAGCGCGACGGCGCCAGGTTCTGGTAGCAGGGCGCGGTATTCGGCGGCGGCGGCGGAGTCATCGAGGTTGATGAACTTGAGCTTTATCAGGACCTGGGAAAGGCCGGGAGCCTGGGCCACGAGCGTGGACGAGAGCAGGAAGAGGAAGAGGGCGGCGTGTGTCATGGGCGGGCTCCCTGCGCAGGACGTGGGCGGTGTCGGTGTAGAATGGGGCATGCGCATCGTCGTGCTCTCGCTGCTGCCGTTGCTCATCGTACTTCAGGCCGTGGCCAACGGCCAGGAGGCGTCCTTCGAGGAGGACCTGAGGCCCCTGATCCGCGCTTCGTGTGTCGGTTGTCACTCCGCAGCGAAGCGCAAGGGAGGGGTGGACCTGGAGTCCGCCACCACCGCGAAGCAAGTGGTGGGTGACGCGGAGACCTGGGTCCGGGCGGTGGCCCAGGTGGAGGCCGGGTTCATGCCGCCGCGCTCCGTGGACCCTCTGGATTCGGAGGTGCGGCGAGAGTTGGTGACCGGTATCCGTGGACTGCTCTCCAAGGCCGACCCCGGGGCTTCCCCCACCACCTTGCGACGCCTCAATCGCCACGAGTATCGCAACACCGTCAGGGATCTGCTGGGTGTGGACGTCAACGTGGAGCGTCACTTCCCGGCGGACGCCAAGGGCTACGGCTTCGACAACGTGGGGGACGTGATGTTCCTCTCGCCCTTGCTCATGGAGCGGTACCTGGACGTCACCGGTCAGGTGGTGGACGCGGTCATGGCCACGGGGGAGGCGCGATCCCGCCTCGCCGGCGGCGCAGATGTCGGCGCGGACCACGGCGCCCTGGCGGCTCGGTTCCTGCAGCGAGCGTTCCGGCGCACCCCGACCGAGGAGGAGTTGAAGGGACGCTCGCGGTTGATGGAGGCCGCCGCCGCCGCCGGGCCGGAGGCGCCCCTGAGAGGTCTCGTGAAGTCGGCCCTGCTCTCGCCTCACTTCCTGTTCCGGGTGGAGACCCGCCCGGCGGGCACCTCCGAGGACCAGGCCTGGCCCTTGAGCGATGAGGAGCTGGCGGTCCGGTTGTCCTACATGCTCTGGTCCACCATGCCGGACGAGGCCCTGGCGGCGGCAGCGCGGGCGGGGGAGCTGCGGGACCCGGACGGGTTGGCGCGGCAGGCGTCGCGCATGCTGAAGGACCCCCGTTCACGGGCGCTGGCGGATCACTTCGCCGCCCAGTGGTTCGGGTTCGACCGGATCAAGGACCAGGCGGTGGAGGTGTGGCGCTTCAAGAACGGCTTCCATGACCTGCGCGGCCACATGTACGAGGAGGCGGCCCGCTTCTTCGACCATATGGTGCGGACGGACCAGAGCGTCCTGAGGTTGCTGGACAGTGATGAGACGTTCCTCAACCAGCGGCTCGCGAAGCACTATGGGATCAAGGGCGTGAAGGGCCCGAAGCTGCGGCTGGTCCCGTTGCCGGATCGGCGGCGGGGCGGGGTCCTCGGCATGGCAGCGGTGCTGGCCCCCACGGCCACGGCGTTGCGGACCAGCCCGACGGTCCGGGGCAGCTGGGTGCTGGAGACCCTCCTGGGCATGCCGCCGCCGCCGCCGCCCCCCGACGCGGGGGTGCTCCCGGCGGACGACAAGCAGAAGGACGGGCTGACCCTCCGTGAGCGCCTGGAGCAGCACCGGAAGGATCGCCGGTGCGCGTCCTGCCACGACCGCATCGACCCCGTGGGGTTCGCCCTGGAGAACTTCGACCCCACCGGCGCCTGGCGCACCAAGGTCCACGGCGAGCCCGTGGACACGAGGGCGCGCCTGCCGGATGGGACAGAGGTGGACGGCCCGGCGGCGTTGCGGGACTGGTTGTTGACCCAGCGGGCTCGCTTCTTGCGTACCATGGGGGAGCGGCTCCTGACCTACGCGGTCGGCAGACCGGTCAACCCCGCGGATGAGGGTGTGCTGCAGGATATGCAGCGCGCGGCGGCCGAGCAGGGTTACCGGTTCTCCGCCATGGTGGATGCCCTGGTGCGGAGTCGTGCGTTCCGTTTTCGCGGAGGCTGAGATGGGCGTACGTCCGGGACAACTCACGCGCAGGACCATGCTCCGGGGAGCCGGGGCGGCGGTCGCCCTGCCGTGGTTGGAGGCCATGGCCCCCGCCATGACGGCGATGGGTCCGGATGGGTTTCGCCCCACCCGTCTCGCGGTGCTGTTCATGCCCAACGGCGTCCTGCGGTCCCACTGGAACCCGGCGGATGACGGCCCGGAGTACAAGCTCAGCCCGTCCCTCGAGCCCATGGCGCCGATCAAGGACCGGGTGCTGGTCCTCACCGGCATGTGGAACAAGAAGACGGACTTCGGTGAGGGCCACTACGTGAAGACCGCCGGGTTGCTGACCGGCGAGGCCATCCGCAAGACCGGAGGCCGGGATCTGCGCAACGCCATCTCCGTGGATCAACTCATGGCCAGAGAGGTCGGGCGCGGCACCCGGTTGCCCTCCATCGAGCTGGGCACGGAGCCGCCGCGGCACGTGGTGGACATGGGCTTCAGCACGGTCTATGGGGCCCACGTCTCGTGGCGCACCCCCACCACCCCGGCGCCAAAGGAGGTGAACCCGCGTCGTGCTTTCGACCGCCTGTTCCGTGCCATGGACGTGGACCGGACCGACCGGTCCGTGCTGGACCTGGTGAAGGAGGACGCGGCGCGCCTGCGGAAGCGTCTCGGGGCGACGGATCGCGGCAAGGTGGAGGAGTACCTGGAGGGCGTCAGGGAGCTGGAGCGTCGCGTCGAGCGCTGGTCCCTGGGCGTGGAAGGGGCGTCCCGTACGCCGCCGCCGGACCGTGACCCGAAGGACCATGAGGAGCACTGCCACCTGATGCTCGACCTCATGGTGGAGGCCTTCAGGACGGGGTCCACCAGGGTGGCCAGCTTCATGTTCGGCAACGCCGTCTCCAACCGCGACTTCTCCTTCCTGGAGGGCGTCAAGGGCGGGCATCATCACTACTCCCACCACGAGAACAAGCCGGAGAAGAAGCGCCCCTACCAGCTGATCAACCGGTGGCACGTGGCGGCGTTCACCCGGTTCTGCAGCAAGCTGAGGGCCATCAAGGAGGGTGAGCACGACGCCCTGGAGAACTCCATGGTGTTGTTCGCGTCGGGGCTGGGAGACGGCAACCGTCACAGCCCTCGAAACCTGCCCGTGCTGCTGGGCGGCGGCGGGGGAGGACGTCTGGTGAGCGGGCGTCGCCTGCGCATGCCGAAGAACAGCCCTCTGTGCAACCTGCACCTGACCCTGCTCCGCTGCATGGAGGTGGAGGCGCAGCGGTTTGGTGACGGCGACCGGGTCCTGGATGAGCTGCTGGTCAGCTGATCACCGGCCCCGGGACCTCACGTCTTCTTCTTCTGCTTCTGCTTCTGCTTCTGCTGCTTCGGTTGCTTCTGCTGCTTGACCTTGGCCCAGGTGTCTCGCAGTGAAACGGTGCGGTTGAAGGCGGGGGCCCCTGATCCGCCGCCTCGATCGTCGGCCCGGAAGTAGCCGATCCGCTCGAACTGATAAGGGGTGTCCGGGGTCGCCTCGGCGAGGGAGGGCTCCAGCTTGGCCTGGACCACGGTGAGGGACTCCGGGTTCAGGTTCTGCATGAAGTCGCCTCCCGTCTCCGGGTCCGCCTCCGAGAAGAGGCGGTCGTAGAGTCGCACGGAGGCATCCACGGCGTGGTCTGCGGAGACCCAGTGGATGGTGCCCTTCACCTTGCGGCCGTCCGGAGCGTCGCCGCCGCGGGTGGCCGGGTCGTAGGTGCAGCGCAGGCGGGTGACGTTCCCGGAGTCGTCCTTGTCGAACCCGACGCAGGTGACGAAGTACGCCCAGCGCAGGCGGACCTCCCGGTCCGGTCCGAGACGGAAGAACTTCTTCGGCGGGTCCTCCATGAAGTCCGCTCGCTCGATCCAGAGCCGACCGGAGAACGGCACCATGCGGGTGCCGTCGTCCGCGTTCTCCGGGTTGTTCACCGCCTCCAGCTCCTCCACGCGCCCTTCCGGCCAGTTCTCTATGACCACCTCGAGGGGATCGAGCACGGCCATGGCCCGGCGAGCGTGCTTGTTCAGGTCGTCGCGGAGGCAGGACTCCAGCAGGGCCACCTCCGTGCGGCTGTTGTTCTTGGCGACGCCGATCTTGTCGCAGAAGGTGCGGATGGCGGCGGGGGTGTAGCCGCGGCGGCGGAGGCCCCGGAGGGTCGGCATCCGTGGGTCGTCCCACCCTTCCACGATGCCCTCCTCGACCAGTGTGCCCAGCTTGCGCTTGCTGACCACGGTGTACTCGAGCGACAGGCGCGCGAATTCGTACTGGCGGGGCTGGGACGGGATCGGGCAGTTCTCGTTGAACCAGTCGTAGAGGGGGCGGTGGTTCTCGAACTCCAGTGAGCAGAGGGAGTGGGTCACGCCCTCGATGGCATCGGAGAGCCCGTGGGCGAAGTCGTACATCGGGTAGATGCACCACGCGTCCCCGGTGCGGTGGTGGGGCTGCTTCATGATGCGGTACATGGTGGGGTCCCGCATCAGCACGTTGGGGTGGGCCATGTCGATCTTGGCCCGGAGGACGCAGCAGCCTTCGTCCAGCTCGCCGCTCTTCATCTTGGCGAACAGGGCCAGGCTCTCCTCGCGCGGCCGATCGCGGTGAGGGCTGTCGCGGCCGGGCTCGGTCAAGGTGCCGCGGTACTCCCTGATCTGGTCGGCGGTGAGCTCGTCCACGTAGGCCTTGTCCTGCTCGATGAGGTGGACGGCCCAGTCATGGAGCTGCTGGAAGTAGTCCGAGGCGAAGAACAGCCGCTCTTCCCAGTCGAAGCCCAACCAGCGGATGTCCTCCTGGATGGCGTCTACGAACTCCGTGTCCTCCTTCACCGGGTTGGTGTCGTCGAACCGGAGGTTGCAGCGGCCGGAGTAGTCGGCGGCCACGCCGAAGTTCAGGCAGATGGCCTTGGCGTGTCCGATGTGGAGGTAGCCGTTGGGCTCCGGCGGGAAACGGGTCTGGACGCGCCCGTCGTTCCGTCCGGCGTCCTGGTCGCCACGGACGATCTGACGGATGAAGTCCAGGGGCACGTGTTCGTTGTTCTCTTCGGTGCTCATTGGCCCAGACGGTATCGCCGGCGGATGCTGCGCGGAAGGTCATCCGTGCGGAACGACGAGGCGGGGAGCCCGGCGCCGTTGAACAGGTTGGGCTCGTCCGCCGCTCCCCAGGCGTACCGCACCGCCGCCGGGGCCTTGATCCTGGGGCTCGACACCACCACGGTCTCGCCGTCGATGCGGGCCGAGGCCGGGACGAACACCCCGTCCTCCGCCGCGATCTGGAAGTGACTGGGGGCGCCGCCGCGGGCGTTCAGCCCCTGGCCGTGAGTGAACCGGACGCGGATGGCGTCGCCTTCCGTCTTCATCCCCTGATAGACGGGGCCGGAGACCACCACGTCGCCCTTTCCGTAGTCCCGATTCAGGGCCCAGCGGGCCAGGCGGTGCCCCACCTCCTTCTTGTTCTTCGGGTGGATGTCCCGGGGGTTGCCGATGTCCATGGTGCAGGCCATGCCCGTGTTCTTCAGCTTCATGGTCATCATCTGGGCTTCCCGCAGCTCCGCCGCCTGACCCGCGTCGTTGCCGTAGAGGAACGGGGCGATCTGGACGAAGTAGAACGGCAGGTCGCCCTGGCCGAACAGCGCCCTCCAGTCCTGGATCATGGTCTTGAAGAGGGTGCGGTACTGGAAGCCGCGGCCGCGGTTGGACTCGCCCTGGTACCAGAGAAAGCCCTTCAGGCCGAAGGGGACGAGCGGCGCGATCATGCCGTTGTGCAGCGCCGTGGGCATGTTGGGCCCCAGCCGTTGGGAGGGCGGGAATGGCGGCAGCTTGTCCCTGGAGGCTCCCTTCTTGGCCTGCCAGTGCCCGGCCAGGGAGACCGACTGGGTGCCGTCACCCCCCTGACGAAGGCGCATGGCGTCCGGCGCCCCGGCGAAGCCGCCGGCGCCCCCGGTGTCCACGCAGCGTACGGCGATGACGTTGGCGCCGGCCTTGACCAGATCGGCCGGGACCACATAGCGGCGCGGGACATTCCAGGAGCCCGGCCGCTCCATGCCACCGACGCGCTGCCCGTTGAACCACGTGGTGTCCATGTCGTCGATGGGGCCCAGATCCAGGGAGAGCTCCTTGCCGGCCCACGAATCGGGGAGTTGGACCACCTTGCGCATGAAGACCACGCCGTCGAACTCGCCGATCTGATGTCCCTCCCAGACCCCCGGGGCGGTGAGCTTGTCCCAGGAGGCGCCGTCGAAGTCGCGACCTGTCCAGGTGAGGTCGTCGCCGATCTTCTGCCACCACCGGGCCAGGGCCTTGCGGAACGCGTTGTCGCCCTTGGAGGCGTCCCGGTCCATCTCCGCCACCCGCGCCAGGCCGTCGTCGAAGTCGGTCAGCTTCTCGAGTGAACCCCGGGAGGTCCAGGACTCACAGACCGTGCCGCCCCAGTCCGCGGCGATCAGCCCCACGGGGACCCCGACCTCGTCGTGGATCTTGCGTCCGAAGTAGAAGCCGCAGGCGCTGAACTGCCGGACCGCCTCCCGGGTGCTGGGGACCCACTGGCCGTTGACGTCCTGCCGCGGAGATGTGGCGACGGCGTTGCCCACGGTGAACAGCCGCAGTCGAGGCAGCTCCGTGGGGCCGATGCTGGCGAAGAACTCCTCGTCGCTCAGGCCCGCCGGGCGGGTCTGGTTCACGTTCCATTCCATGTTGGATTGGCCGGAGCAGAGCCAGACGTCGCCGAGGGCCACGTGGTTGATGGTGCGGGACAGGTCCCCGCAGGTGACGGTCATGGACTGCCCCTCCGCCGCTCCGCCGGTCTTGAGCTTGGCGCGCCAGCGTCCATCGTCACCGCTGCGGGCGGTCGCTCTCTCGCCCCAGGATGAGGTGACGCGGACCTCCGCCCCGGCAGGGGCCCAGCCCCAGACGGCCGCGTCCCGATCCCGTTGCATGACCATGTGGTCGGAGAACAACGCGGGGAGGCGCAGCTCCTGGGCGTGGGCGGCGACGGCGAGCAGAGTGATGACCACGGTGCGCATGACGAAACTCCCGAGGGGGCGAGGGTGGAGCGGGGCCGGTTTGGATGGGCGAATCCTACCCGGATTGACCGACCGGCTACCATGCGGCGGATGGAAGAGACCTGGCTGGCAGCGATCATCAGCGTCGCGGGAGTGCTCCTCCACGCCTTCATGGTGGGGGTGGCGCTCCTGGCGGAGCGGCGTCACCCCACGGCCACCATGGCGTGGGTCCTGGGGATCATCTTCCTGCCCGGGGTGGGGGTGGTGCTGTACGCCCTCTTCGGCGCTTCCCGGGCCCGGCGGGTGGCCAGCCGAGCGGGAGGGTGCGCCGAGCGTGTCGCCGCCGCGCAGCGGCAGACGCGGGAGGGGCACGGGTTGCCCGCGACGACCGAGCCTCGGACCGACGGGTTCCTCAGGTTGACGGGTCGGCTGTCTTCCACCCGCGCCAGCGACGGCAACGACGTGGGGCTGCTGGTGAACGCGGCGGCGGCCTACCGATCCATGATCGCCGCCATGGAAGCGGCGGAGCACCAGATCCACGTGCAGTTCTACATCATCCAGCCGGACGCCACGGGGGAGGCCCTGAGGGACCGGCTCGCTCGCAGGGCGGCGGAGGGGCTGGAGGTGCGGGTGCTGTGCGACGGCCTGGGCAGCGGCAGGCTGCCCGCGGACTTCTGGGACCCCCTCACGAGCGCGGGAGGCAGGGTCGCGTACTTCCATCCCATGCGTCGCATGGTGCGAGGGGTCCTGAACGTCTTCGGTCGCCGGGACCGGGTGGACTTCCGCAACCACCGCAAGATCGTGGTCGTGGATGGGAAGGTGGGGTTCACGGGCGGGATCAACGTCGGCAAGGAGTACCTGGGATTGGACCCGGACATGGGTTCGTGGCGTGACACCCACCTCAGGCTGGAGGGGCCCGCCGTGGCGGGGCTTCAAGCGACGTTCCTCAAAGACTGGCTGGTGGCCTCCGACGAGCTGGTGGAGGAGCCCTCGTGCTTCTCGAACTGGGGGACGCGCTCCGGAGCGCTGGTGCAGATCGTCGACTCAGGTCCCGACAGCCCCTGGTCGTCCATCACCCATGCGTTCATGCACGCGTACGCCCACGCGCGCTCCCGGATCTGGATCACCAGCCCCTACTTCATCCCCAGCCCCGAGATCTTCGCCACCCTGGAGTCCGCAGCTTTGCGGGGCGTGGACGTGCGCCTCCTGCTGCCGGCCCACGCGGATCACCTGTTGGTGCACCTGGCCGCTCGGTCCTACTACAAGCGGTTGATCGACGCCGGCATCCGGGTATTCCACTACGAGTCCGCGGGCTTTCGCTGGAGCCGGGACAAGACCCGTAAGGGGTTCGTCCACGCCAAGACCCTGGTGGTGGACTCGTGGCTCGCCACGGTCGGCTCCGCCAACATGGACATGCGCTCCTTCCACCTGAACTTCGAGCTCAACGCCTTCGTGTTCGAGGAGGCGTTCGTCGATCGGCTGGCGGATCAGTATCGCTCCGATCTGGCGGACGCGTTGGAGGTGACCGCGGACGAAATCCGCGCTTGGACCCTGACCAGGCGACTCGCCTATCAGGGGGCCCGGTTGCTGTCGCCGCTGCTCTGAGCAGCGGCGGTTACAGCCGCTGGATCATGAGGTTGCGGTAGCTGACCGGGTCGCTGTGCCCGGCGAAGCCGAAGGAGCCCTCCTTGCGGTCCTTGCCGGGGTGGCCCTGGTCGTCCATGAACTTGTCGATCGTGGACACGTCCGTGTCCAGGATGACGTATCCGTTCAGCTCCACCATGATCCGGGAGCCCCGGACGGTCACCTCCTGGAAGTTCCAGGTGCCGACGGGGCGGAGGTAGCCGCGATGAGCGGCGGCCATGCCATAGGCGGAGCCGTGGTGCTGGCGGGCCTTGAGCTTCTTGTACTTCTCCGCGGTGTTGTCGATCACCTGCAGCTCGCACATCCCCACGTAGGCCGGGTTGCCGCTGCCCGGGTAGCGGATGGCGAGCCCGTTGTTGCCACCCGGAGGTAGTTTGAACTCCATGCGCGCGGTGAAGTCCTCGTAGGATTCTTCGGTGTGGAGGTTGCCGCCCTTGCCCGCCTTGCAGCGGATGGCGCCGTCATCCACGACGTAGCTGTCGCGATCTCCGGACCACCCCGTCAGGTCCTTGCCGTTGAAGATCGAGGAGAACCGTCCGCGGTCCCGTTCCGCGAGCGCCCGGTTGACCTCCTCCGGGCCGATCTCACGGATGAAGACGTTGCGCCAGCGGATCTCTCCGCCGTGGGTCTGGAGCTGGATGGCGCCGTGGGTGGGCACGGGGCGGGCGCGGTCGAAGTAGTTCTCCAGGATGACGTGATCGACGATGTGGAGGCCGTTCATCCACACGGAGACCCGGGAGCCCAGCATGCGGATGCGCAGCCGGTTCCACTGCCCGAAGGGACGGTCCGCGTGCTGCAGGGGTCGGGCGGGGTGGCGCTTGTTGTTCCACAACGCGCCGGAGCCCTTGTCAGCTCCGATGTTCCACTTGCCGCCGGCCTCCGTGGTGTCCCAGATCTGGACCTGAGGCATGTAGCGCAGGTAGATGCCGCTGTCCGCCTTGGCCACGGTCTTGTAGTCCACGAGGAACTCGAAGTCGCCGTACTCCTTCTCCGTGGTCAGGAACACGCCCTTGCCGTCGTTGACGATGGCGCCGCCCTCGACCCGCCAGTGGGCGTCCCGGTCCGCGTTCCACTTGGCTTGGTTGGCGGGCTTCTCCGGCTTGCTGGGGTCCCGGTGTGGGCGTCCACGCCAGCCGCTCAGGTCGGTGCCGTTGAACAGGGCCGTGAAGCCCGGGGGCGGTGTGTTGCCCTCCTGGGCGAGGAGGGCGGAACAGGCCAGGGTCAGGGTCAGGATGGATCGCATCATGGGCGCATGATAGTCGAGTCGGTGGATGTACGATGGGGGTGTGAAGCGATCCTGGTTCTTGATCCTGACGGTGCTGCTGTCGCCGGTCCCGGCGCAGGAGGCCGACTCCTTCGATCGAAGCGTGGAGCCCCTGTTGCAGCGCCACTGTCTCGCCTGTCACGGGGGGAAGCGTACGGAAGGGGACCTGGACCTGCGGGCCCTGGACGGCACGGCCAGCTCCGTGCCCGCCCTGGACATGCTCCTCAAGGTGAGGGACCGGTTGCTCGCCGGAGACATGCCTCCTCCGGAGCGGCCACGCCCCGAGACGGAGCGGGTGCGCGCTGCCCTGGACTGGTCCAACGCCGCCCTGCGTCAGCGGACCCCCAGATTGAGGCTGGACCCGGGGACCACCACCATCCGCCGATTGAGCAGGGAGGAATACACCAACAGCGTGCGGGACCTGTTCGGCGTGGAGACGGACGCGGCGGAGGCCTTCCCACGGGATGACCTGGGCCACGGCTTCTCCAACATGGGCGACGCCCTCACCTTCTCCGAGCTCCACCTGGAGAAGTACGCGGCGGCCGCGGAGCGGATTGCCGCGGAGGTCGTGAGCGTTGAGGACCCGGAGAAGATCCCATCGCGACGGGTCCCTGCCTCCGACCTGGACTCCACCCTTGGAGACAGGAGCGCCGCCGGTGATGTCCAGCGCCTGTTCACCAACGGCGGCGTGAGCGCCGCCTTCACCCTGCCGAGGACCGGTCTCTACCGCATCCGCTTCGGGGTGTGGGCAGATCAGGCCGGTCCGGAGCTGGCGAAGGCGACGATCCACGTGGACGTGGACCTGGTCAAGGAGTACGAGGTCTCCCATACCCGCTCGTCCCCCGGGGTGCTGGAGGCGGAGCTCCAGCTGGACGGCGGGCGCCGTCGGTTCGCCCTGAACTTCATCAACGACTACTACAACCCGAAGGCCCCTGACCGAAAGGACCGGGACCGGAACCTGACGGTGCAGTGGTTGGAGGTGGTGGGCCCCCTCGATCCGCCGCAGTTGACCGCCGGGCACCAGTGGATCCTCGCCAACGACCCTGGCCGCGGCGACCCGTCGCGACGGGCCCGCCCCGTCGTGCGGGATATCCTGAGGCGTGTCTGGCGCCGTCCTCCCAGCGCCCTGGAGGTGACCCGGCTGGCGGGATTGGTGAAGGACAAGGTGGAGCGCGGGGGCACCTTCGCGGAGGGGGTGCGGTTGGGTCTGGCTTCGGCCCTCACCTCATCGAGGTTCCTGTTCCGCGCCGAACCCACGCCCCCTCTTCCCGGCAGGAAACCGACGGAGGACCTGGACCCGTGGTCCCTGGCCACCAGGCTGTCCTACTTCCTCTGGAGCAGCACTCCGGACGACGAGCTCTATCGCCTGGCGGCCCGCAGGACTCTCGGTAATCCGGATGTGCTCGCCCGCCAGACCTTACGGATGCTGGGGGACGACAGGGCTTCGGCCCTGGCCACGGAGTTCGCCGCCCAGTGGTTCGAGCTCCGCAGCCTCGCCGATGTGTCGCCGGACCCGGAGCGATTTCCGGACTACGACTCTGCCCTGGCCCGCTCCCTGTCCATGGAGACGCAGCGGTTCTTCGAGGCGGTGATGCGGGAATCCCGTCCCGTGCAGGAGCTGGTGACGGCGGAGTTCACGTTCCTGGATCGAAGGCTGGCGGCTCACTACGGCATCAAGGGGGAGTTCACGGACTCGTTCCAGCGCGTGGAGCTCGACGGTCGGCGGGTCGGTGGGGTGCTGGGCCACGGCAGCGTTCACGCGGTGACGTCGAACCCCACACGCACGTCCCCGGTGAAGCGGGGGAAGTGGTTGCTGGAGAACCTGCTGGGGACGCCGCCGCCGCCGCCGCCGCCGGGGGCCGGCACCTTCCCCGGAGAAGGGGAGGTGGAGGACACTCACGAGCTGCGGGCGCAGATGGCGCTGCACCGCACGGACCCCGTGTGCGCCTCGTGCCATGTGCGCATGGACGCTCTCGGTCTCGCCATGGAGAACTTCGATCCCGTGGGGCGCTGGCGCTCGGAGGACGGCGGCCGCTCCATTGATGCCACGGGGGAACTCCCTGACGGGCGCACCCTCGATGGTGTCGACGGCCTCAAGGAGCTGTTGGCTTCCGATCCCCTGTTCGTGCGCTGCGTGGCGCGGAAGCTGTTCGTCTACGCCGTAGGACGGGACCTGGGCCCTGACGACCGGCTGGCGGTGGAGGCCATCGTGCAGCGTCTGGGGCCCACGCCGTCCATTTCGGAGCTGGTGCTGGGGATCGTCCGCAGCGACGCCTTTCGTCGCAGGCGCGTGGCGCGGTAAGCTGTAGTCATGGCGAACGTGATCCGGAAGCTTCGGCTCTCCCGCCGCGCCGTTCTCCGCGGCGCTGGCTCCGCCATCGCCCTCCCGTGGCTCTCCGCCATGGCGCCGGCGTTGACGCCTCGAGCCGACGCGCCCGTGCGGGCGTGCTTCATCTTCTTCCCCAACGGCGTCAAGATGGACGACTGGACACCGGAGGGAGAGGGACGGGGCTACCGGTTCGGCCACACCCTGGATCCGCTGGAGCCCTACCGGGATCAGGTGTCCGTGTTCTCGGGGCTGGCCATCGACGGCGGACGGGCTCATGGAGATGGACCCGGGGATCACGCCCGCAACGCCTCCACCTACCTGACCTGCGTTCATCCCAGGAAGACCGGTGGACGGAACATCCGGGCCGGGGTCTCCGTGGACCAACTCATCGCCAAGGCGGTGGGGCGGACCACGCGGTTCGCGTCCCTGGAGCTGGGTCTCGAGGGCGGGCGTCTGGCGGGAGTCTGCGACTCCGGGTACGCCTGCGCCTACTCCAACAACGTCTCCTGGCGTTCACCCACCACCCCGGTGCCCAAGGAGATCAAGCCCAAGGAGGTGTTCCGGCGGCTGTTCGGAGACCCGACGGAGCTGGTGTCCGGCAAGGAACGGCTCGCCCGTGCCATGGATCGGCGCAGCATCCTGGACTTCGCCCGGGACGACGCCCGTCGCCTGCTGCGCCGCCTCGGCGGCGCCGACCGAGCCAAGCTGACCCAGTATCTGGACTCGATCCGCGAAGTGGAGCGGCGCCTCACCTCCGAGATGGCCGAAGACGCGCCCGTTGACGATGTGCCCGTGCACCTGCTGGGGCGGGATCGTCGAGGCTACGAGTCCCGGCTCGGGCTCATGTACGACCTCATCGCCATCGCCTTCGAGACCGACCTGACCCGAACGGTGACCCTCATGCTCGGGAACGCCGGTAGCAACCGGAGTTATCGCATGGCCGGGGTGTCGGAAGGGCATCACACCCTGTCGCACCACAAGAACAAGGCGTCCATGTTGGCGGACATCCGCCGCATCGATCGCTGGCACGGAGAGCAGTTCGCTCGTTTCATCGGTGTGCTCGATGGGAAGGGCGAGCCCGGGGCGTCGCTGCTCCGTCAGTCCATGGTGATGTTCGGGTCGGGCATCGGTGACGGCAATCGCCACGATCACATGCGGGTGCCGGTCCTGGTCGCCGGCGGCGGCGGCGGGCGCTTGAAGCCTGGCCGTCACCAGACCCTGGCGCGTCACACCCCCATGGCGAACCTCCACCTGGCCATCATGAGCAAGCTGGGCCTGAAGCGCGCGTCGTTCGCCGACAGCACCGGCGCCCTGGATATCTGAGCGGCGGCGGGCTCAGAACAGGATCAGGGTGCGGCCCTCGGAGAGGGCCCAGGTGCTCCCGAACAGGGTGTAGCCTCCGGCCGGGCTCTGAGCGATCCACTGGGTGAACAGGGTGGCGCCGGGCGGTGTGGACACGGGGATGGTGACCGACAGAGCGGCGGTCCCGTTGGCCGTGGTGGTGAACGTCCCCGCACCCGCGGCGGGCCAGATGAGAGCGCCCGGCTGGGTGTCCAGCCAGATGGGGCCGGCGCTCGCCGCGGGCAGGTAGCTGTTGGTGGAGATGCCCAGCGCAGCCGTCACGTTGGGTGCCGCGCCGTCGAGGCCGACGGTGAACACGGCGCCGGGCTGGAGCGGGCTGAAGGACTGGGTGGGTGCCACGCCGCCGACGGGGCCGGTGCCCGGTCCGAGGATGGCCCGGTTCTCGTTCTGCTGCAGCCACAGGTCCCACAAGAACCAGGAGACGGACCCGTAAGCCAGGTCCTGGTCGCCATCTCCGTCGACGTCCTCCAGGTCGAAGAAGGCGGGGCCGTAGTCGTAGAACACGGACGCCAGCAGGGGCATGTCCGTGGGCGCGCCGAAGGTCCCTCCTCCAAGACCGCGCCACACCCGAAGGACCCAGTCCGAAACCCCCCATGAGCTGCCGGGAGTGACGCAGGTGCTCCAGATCAGATCGAGCAACCCGTCCGCGTCGATGTCGGCGATGCGGGCCCTCACGGGGCCGGTAGGGAGCATGCAGGGGGTCCAGGGGACGGTGATGGTGACGGGTGCGGCCAGGATGTTGTTGCCGGTAGCGGCGGCGACTCCAGCGTGCAGGCTGAAGGTCCCGGGGATGTCCGTCTCGGTGAAGACGTCGTCGATCCCGTCCCCCGTGAGGTCGCCGATCATGGGGCTCACGCCGACGGGGCCCGCTCCGGTGGTGGTGGAGAGCATGGGGAAGGGGCCGGCCTGGTTGTAGCCCGTGCCCAACCCGTTGCCGGCGAGCACAAAGAACTCCATGCCGCCGCCCGGTCCGACGCCCAGCACCAGGATGTCTCGCGCCCCGTCTCCGTTGAAGTCGCCGGTGCGCACCCCCGTGCACGGGCCGGTGGGGATGGTGAGTTGGGGGACCAGGTTGTCGCTTACGGCGTCGTAGGTGGCGAGGCTGACCGCGGTGCCGACGCCGCTGGCGAACAGCTCGGGGTAGATCAGCTCCACCGGCGACACCCCGTCCATGTCGTCGATGGCCATGTCGAAGGCGCTGATGGGCCAGGTGGGGCCCCCGCCGACGTTGAACGCCCCTGCCCCCTGGTTGATGACGGGCCTCGGGCCGAACAGGCCGCCGCGGATGATGTCCAGGTCGCCGTCGTCGTCCAGGTCCGCCGGGCCGAGGAGCATCTCCCGAAGCGACCAGGTGTTGGGCAACCCGGCGGGAGTCTGGACCGGTCCGGTGGAGACGAAGGAGCCGGTGGGGGTCCCCAGGTGGCAATCCAACGTGGTGGCGATCCACAGGACGAGGTCACCGTAGCCGTCGCCGTTGAAGTCGGCGTAGATGCAGGGGGAGACGCCGGGCGGCGGCACCCCGCCCTCCACGTGAGGCGTGCGCGGGATCAGGTAGGACTGGGCCGCGAGGGACCCCAGCAACAGGGCCCAGGATGCGGCTGCTTGCAGCGATGAGAGCACGCCTGAGCGTAGCAGAAGGGAACGGATCACCGGGGCGGCAATGACGCGGAGAAGCGCTCCCATGCAGCGGTCAGGCGACCATGAATCTCAGGCCGCTTCGCCGCCAGATCGACCTGCTCCGTGGGGTCCGCTTGCAGGTCGTGGAGGGAGAAAGCGCCGGCTTCAGAGGCGCGGACGATCTTCCATGAGCCCTGAATGAGGGCGGCTCGTCCCTTGAAGGCGAACGGGATGGAGCGCTCCCGTCTGGCCCTGGGGTCATCCACGAGGGGGAGGATGTTGACGCCGTCCAGGGGCGGCGCCCCTTCCTTCAGGGTGGCGCCGGTGGCGACGAGGATGGTGGGCAGGTAGTCCAGGGTGCTGCAGGGAGCGGCCACTGATCTTGGGGTGCGGAAGCGACCAGGCCATTCGAGGAGTCCGGGCACGCGGATGCCTCCTTCATGCAGGTCGCGCTTGCGGCCGCGGAGCCCGCCGGATGATCCAGGGGCGCGTCCCGTCCTCCCTTCCGGTCCGTTGTCGGCGCAGAACCAGAGCATGGTGTGGTCCGCCACCTTCGCCTCCCGCAGGGCAGCTCTGACGTTCCCGATGGCCCGATCCATGGCGGTGATGCAGCCCAGGTAATGGCGATGTCGATCCCGTGATTCGGCGGCGTAGGGCTGCTGGTCCGCTTCGCTGGCCACGACCGGCAGGTGAGGGGCGTGGAACCAGACGACGGCCAGGAACGGTGTCCTGGAGCGGGCGGACTCCCTGATGAAGACGGTGGCTTGTTCGGCGATGAGCTCGCTGTCGTCGCGGTCGGCGAGGGCCGAGTCGGGCACCGGTCGTCCCGGGCCGGTCCAGTACCGGGTGCCGTAGGGGGCGCCGGTGGTGGCCTTCCTCGGGACGCCGCCGGCCCATGGCGGAGGCGTGCGCATGGGGTCGAAGGTCGGGACCTTGGCCTCCGTGGAGAAGCAGACGTCGAAGCCCCGGTCCCATGGCGGCGCGTAGTGCCGTCGCCCCGCCGGGGTGCCGCCGCGGTTGCTGTCCTTGACGTCCTTGGTGAGGGTGCCCAGGTGCCACTTGCCGAAGTGCCCGGTGCGGTAGCCGGCCCGCTTGAGGGCGGCGGCGAGGTTGGGCTCCGAGACCGGCAGGTGCCCCGTGTTGGCGCCCGTGATGCCGGCGCGCAGGTGGTGCCGGCCGGTCAGGCAGGTGGCCCGGGTGGGGGAGCACACGGGGGCCCCCGCGTACCAACGATGGAAGCGCACTCCGGCGGCCGCCATGGCGTCCAGGTTCGGCGTCTTGAGCACCGGATGTCCCTGGTATCCGGCGTCACCCCATCCCTGGTCATCGGACATCATGAGGATGACGTTGGGGCGCTGAGCGACGACGTCGAGGACCAGGAGGATCAGGACCGGGAGGGTGCGCATGGGCTCATGGTAGCCCCTGTCCGTGGTCCCGTGACGGTGCCTCCCGGGCCGGGGAGCTCCGTAGCTGGTACGGTGCCTGATCGATCCCCTCAAGGAGCACGTCATGAGTGAACCCTACATGCCCCCGGCGCCGACGCCGGCCCACGAGATGATCCAGAGCCGTGTCGGTCAGTGGAAGGTCCGCTGTTCCTACTACATGGACCCGAGCCAGCCGCCCATGGAGGTGGAGGCGCGGGAGACGGTGGAGGCCCTGGGCCCGTACTGGACCGTCAGCCTGTTCGAGTGCGAGATGCCGGGCCCCTTCTCCTTCCAGGGCAGGGCGACCCTCGGTTTCGACCCGTTCAAGGAGCGCATGGTGGGGCAGTGGGTGGACTCCACGTCCCCGGTGCCGTGCGCCTACGAAGGGACCCTCGACCCGGACGCCATGACCATCGACATGGCCGGGCGGGGCTTCATGCCGGCCATGGGGGGAGAGCGGGACTATCGCATGACCATGGCGATCACCGGTCCCGACAGTCACGTGTTCAGCATGTACGTCACCATGCCCGAGGGCATGGAGGTGAAGCTGTTCACCTACGAGTACGAGCGGGCCTGATCCAGGGCAGGAGGGTCGCGCTCAGGCGAGGATCTCTCTGACCACGTCTCCGTGCACGTCCGTGAGCCGGAAGTCCCGCCCCTGGGAGCGGTGGGTGAGGCGTTCGTGGTCGAGGCCCAGCAGGTGCAGGATGGTGGCGTTGAGGTCGTGGACGTGGACCGGCCGCTGGACGATGTTGTATGAGAAGTCGTCCGTCTGGCCGAGCTGGACGCCGGGCTTGACGCCGCCGCCGCAGAGCCACGTGGTGAAGCACCGGGGGTGATGGTCCCGCCCGTAGTTGGTGCGGGACAGGTTGCCCTGGCAGTAGGTGGTCCGGCCGAACTCCGTGGTCCAGATGACCAGGGTGTCTTCGAGCATCCCGCGCTGCTTGAGGTCCTTGATGAGAGCGGCGCAGGGTTGGTCGATGTCCTTGCACTGCTTGGGCAGGTCACCCGTGAGGTTGCCGTGCTGGTCCCAGCCCCGGTGCCAGATCTGGACGAAGCGCACGTCCCGCTCTGCCATGCGGCGGGCCAGCAGGCAGCTGGCGGCGAAGGTGCCCTTCTTGCCCACATCGGGCCCGTACAGGTCCAGGATGTGCTGCGGTTCGTCGCCGACGTCCATGAGCTCCGGGACCGACTCCTGCATGCGGTAGGCCATCTCGTACTGCTGCGTCCGGGCGTTGATCTCCGGGTCTCCCGACTCCTCCAGGAGCCGGGCGTTGAGCCTGGCCACCCCGTCCAGGATCCGCCGCCTGCTCATGCGGTCCATGCCCGGAGGGTCGTTGAGGTAGAGCACGGGATCGCCCTGGGAGCGGAGGGCCACGCCCTGATGTTCGCTGGGGATGAAGCCGGTGGACCACAGGCGGCTGAACAGGGCCTGGGCGTCGCGCCTGCCGGTCCACGAGGCGGTGAGCACCACGTAGGTGGGCAGCCGCTGGTTCATGCTGCCGAGCCCGTACGCGATCCACGATCCCATGCTGGGGCGGCCAGGGAGCTCGTGCCCGGTCTGGACGAAGGTCATGGCCGGGTCATGGTTGATGGCGTCCGTCCACACGCTGCGGATGACCGCCAGGTCGTCCACGATGGTGGCGGTGTGCGGTAGCAGCTCCGAGATCCACGTCCCCACCTCACCGGCGCGCCGGAACTTGTAGATGGACGGCGCGATGGGGAACCGCGTCTGGTTGGAGGTCATGGTCGTGAAGCGCTGGCGCTTGGGCTCCGCGCCGGGACGCGGCGGGGCGGCGAAGACGGACTCGGGCAGGTCCTTGTCGTACCACTTGTCCATCTCGGGCTTGTAGTCCCAGGTGTCCATCTGGGACGGGGCGCCGGACATGAACAGGTGGATCACGCGCTTGGCTCGCGGCGCGAAGTGAGGGCCGGACAGGGCGGCGTCAGGAGCTGCGGAGAGGTCCCCCTGGAGCAGCGAGGCCAGCGCCGCTCCTCCGACGCCGTTGGCGCATCGGGAGAGCAGGTGCCGACGGGTCATGAGTCGCGCGTGTTCCCGGATCGGGTCCATGAGATCAGCCCTTCGTCAGCGTCTCGTCGAGGTTGAGGAGCATGTTGGCCACGGACATCCACGCCGCCAGCTCCGCCGGGTCCGCGTCCTTGCCCAGGGTGGATTCTCCCACCGTCACCAGGCGTTTGGCGTCGTCCGGATGTTCACCGTAGTGATCGCGTTCGTTCTTCAGCAGAGACTCCATGACCGCGAGCTCTTCCGCCTCGGCGGGCCTCGACGTCGCCCACCGCCACATCCAGAGGAGCCTGTCCCGGTCGTCGGCCGCGCTCCGTGTCATGGCTCGGTGTCCGAACGCCCGCGCCGCCTCCACGAACTGGATGTCGTTCAGCAGGGCCAGGGCCTGGAGCGGGGTGTTGGTCTGGGACCGGCTCACGGAGCACGCCTCGCGGGAGGGGGCGTCGAACAGGGACATGGTGGGCGGGGGGGCGGTGCGCTTCCAGAACGTGTACAGGCTGCGTCGCCACAGGGCGTCGCCGCTGTCCCGTCGGAACTGGGCGGTGTTGCTGCTGGTGTAGCCGACGGCGCGCCAGACGCCGCTGGGTTGGTAGGGCCGCACGCTCTTGCCGCCCACTTGCTCCACCAGGAGTCCCCCCATGAGCAGGGCGCCGTCCCGGATCTCCTCGGCGTCCAGGCGGTGGCGAGGCCCGCGGGCGAGCCAGGTGTTGCGCGGGTCGCGGGCGAGGCCTTCGGCGCTGATGTGGCTGCGCTGTCCGTAGGTGTCGGAGGACAGGATCAGCTTCAGGACATGCTGAATGTCCCAGCCGCTCTCGACGAACTCCACCGCCAGCCAGTCCAGGAGCTGCTTGTGGGAGGGGTAGTGTCCCTGGGAGCCGAAGTCCTCCGGGGTGGTCACGAGGCCGGCGCCGAACAGCATCTGCCACAGGCGGTTGACGAAGACGCGGGCGGTGAGCGGGTGCTTGGGGTCCGTGATCCAGCGGGCCAGGGCCAGGCGGTCTCTGGGCTGCCCCTCCCGCAGAGGGCTGAATACGGCCGGCACCTTGGGGGTGACCTCTTCGCCCGGGTTGTCGTACTCGCCGCGGATCAGCAGCCGCGTGCCACGGGGCTTGGGCAACTGCTGCATCACCATGGTGCGCGGATAGGAGGACTCGGTCTTCTTCAGGTCGGCCTTCAGGGCTGTCAGGCGGTCCTGGCGGGCGCGCCAGTCCGGCGAGTGATTGCGGCGATAGTAGGCGCGCACGATCCCACGGTCGGCGTCGCTCCACGAGGCGTGATCCTGGGCCAGGATGCGGGCGATGCGGGCGGGGACGCCGTCCACGTGTTCGGCCAGGACACGGAAGTAGAACCCGCAGGCGCCGCCGCCGTTGACGATCTTGATCATCAGGCGGTTGTCCCCTGCCTTCAGGTTCAGGTCTGCCCGTTCCTGGTCCGCCGCCACGGCTCTCCCGACGTCCCTGGCCAGGACCTCCTCCCCGTTGAGGAAGACCTTGATGCCGTCGTCGCTGCCGAAGAAGCAGGTCAGCTGCCTGGCGCTCGGGGAGCGGATGATCCGTTGCAGGTAGTAGGCCCGATTGGGGAGCTGGGAGAACAGGTGGATCTTGCCGTCCACGTAGTCGGGCGCGGGCACCCAGCCCACCTTGTCGTCCAGGTACCGGGCATCCGGGGACGGGTCCTTCTCCGGTTCGAACGCGGTCTTGAGAACCTCTGACTGGTTCCTGCCCACGAAGGGCTGCTCGGTCTTGAGCCAGGGCTCGAGGGTCGCCGG
This sequence comes from uncultured Isosphaeraceae bacterium, assembly GCA_964507445.1. Classification (GTDB taxonomy): domain Bacteria; phylum Planctomycetota. Next base: position 433,475 of record CAZDQF010000001.1, on the reverse strand, counting down.
GCCGGTGCGGGCCTGATCGGACGCGGACAGGGAGAGCCTGGCGATGGTGTGCTTGGGAAAGCGGGACCCGAACCCGAGCTTGATCTTGATGCGGGTGCCGCCGACGAAGCTGGCGGGGCGGGCCAGCCGGAGGAGGAGAGACCGGTCCTCGTCGGCGCCGCCGCTGATGGCCCAGCCGGTGTCGTCCTTGTCGTCCACGGCGTAACGAGCGGGGAAGTCCCGTTGGTTCCAGTCCGCAGAGACGGCGTCGAACTCCAGGGGTCGCTCCTCTGCGGGCCGGCCGACCGGGGCCGCGAACCCCTGGAGGTGGGTCAGCACGATGTTGTTGTGGGAGTCGCGGCCGATGCCCCCGCCGGGTTGATCCGGGTCCGGCAGCAGGTGCAGGCGCAGGGTCCGGATGTCTCGCAGGTGGGTGGTGGCGATGACCTCGTAGACGTCGCGTTCGGGGTTCTTGCCGCTGGCCCTGACGACGCCGTCGGCGCCGATGGTCATGGTCGCACCGGCGGCGGAGTAGGCCTCCCGTGGACGTAGGTTGACCCAGCCCTCGCCCAGTCGCGCGGCCAGGGCCTGCTGCCACTGCTGCTGCGCCTCGTCGATGGCCGGGTCCGGCGCCCCCAGGGCGGCCTCCTCGTCGGCGATCCGTTGCTTCAGATCGGCGACCGTTGCCCGTTGATCTTCCGTCGGGACGGCGACGAACGGCGGCGCGATGATGGCGTTCTTGTCCGATGCGTCCTCGGCGATGGAATGGAAGAACGCCACCAGCTGGTAGTACTCCTTCAGGGAGAAGGGGTCGAACTTGTGGTCGTGGCACTTGGCGCATTCCAGGGTCAAACCCAGGAACACCGTGGCGGTGGTGTCGACGCGGTCCTTGGCGTAGAGCGACAGGTACTCGTCAGCGATCATGCCCCCTTCGGCGGAGGTGACGTTGCAACGGTTGAAGCCCGTGGCGATGCGCTGTTCCAGGCTGGGTTCGGGCAGCAGGTCCCCTGCCAACTGGTCGACCACGAAGCTGTCGTAGGGCTGGTTGGAGTTGAAGGCGTCGATGACCCAGTCCCGGTACGGCCACATGGATCGCTCGTTGTCCAGGTGCAGCCCGTGGGTGTCGCCGTATCGGGCGGCGTCGAGCCAGTGCCGCGCCATCTGCTCGCCATAGCGGGGTGAGTTGAGACAGCGCTCGATGAGGCGGAGCACGGCGCCCGGTGCCTGGTCCGCCACGAAGGCGTCCACCTCTTCAGGGCTGGGAGGGAGCCCCGTGAGGTCCAGGGTGATGCGCCGGCAGAGCGCCGACTTGTTGGCCGGTGGAGCAGGTCGCAGGCCCTGGGCTTCCTGGGCCGCGCGCACGAAGCGGTCGATGGAGTTCTGGCCCCAGGCGCTGTCTGCGGTGGGAGGCGGCGTGGTCCGCGAGGGTGGGATGAAGGCCCAGTGAGACTGGAAGGGGGCTCCGTCCTGGACCCATCGCTCCAGGGTCGTGGTCTGCTCCCTGGTCAGCGGGCGGTGTCCGGCGCCTGCGGGGGGCATGCGGTGGGCAGGGTCGGCGCTGCGGACCCGTCGCAGCAGCTCCGAGGCAGTGTGGTCACCGGGGACGACGGCGCGCCGCCCGGACGGCAGCACGCCGACGGCGCCGTCCCTGGTGTCGAGGCGCAGGCCGGCCTGGCGAGTGTTGGCGTCAGGGCCGTGGCATGCGTAGCAGTTGTCGGAGAGGATCGGGCGGACGTCCCGGGAGTAGTCCACGGCGTCCGCCGACACGGTCTGGCTCGCCGCCTGGGATGACAGCAAGGTCAACAGCCCGGCAGCCGCGCGCCACAACAACCCACCACGCTCGCTCATCAGGCCTCCTCGCGCCGATTCTATCAGGGGAGAGGCTCAGAACGCGTCCGCTGCCGCGTACGCGTCGATGACGGCCCGCTCTCCTTCCTTGCCCGGCATGCTGTTGCCGTGCTCCATGCCGACGACGCCCTTGAACCCCTTCTTGTGAATGTGGCGGAACACGTTGCGATAGTTGATCTCGCCCGTGCCCGGCTCCCGGCGCCCCGGGTTGTCCCCTACCTGGAAGTAGGCGATCTCGGACCAGGCCTTGTCGATGTTGGGGATCAGGTTGCCCTCCTGGATCTGCTGGTGGTACAGGTCGTCGAGGATCTTGCAGTAGGGGCTGTTGACGGCGCGGCAGATGAGGAACGCCTGGGGGATCTTGGCCAGGAACACGCCGGGGTGATTGGCCCAGTGGTTGAGGGGCTCCAGGACCATGGTGAGCTCTCCCTTGGCGCAGATGTCCGCGGCGAACCGCAGGTTGTCCACGACGCTGGCCGCCTGATAGTCCCACTCCACGTTCTTCTTGTAGGCGCCGGGGACCACGGTGCACCAGCGGGCGTTGACCCGCTTCGCCACCTCGACCGCGTTCTCCATGTCCCGCTTGATGCGGTCACGGTGCCGGGCGCCGTCCGCGAAGGTGGGTTTGCCGAAGTCCGCGTGGGCCACGAACACGCCCATGGTCATGTTCCGCCTGGCCATGGCGGCGGCGATCTTCTCCTGGATCTTGGGGTCGCGCCGGGGCATGCCGTTGTCTTCCATGGCGGTGAATCCCTCATCCGCCATGAAGTTGACCTGATCCACGGCGTCGTTGCCGGCGTGCCCCCGGAACATGCCGAGATGGGGGGCATAGTGGAGCTTGAAGCGGCCCGGTCGCGGCAGCGGAGGGTGTGCGTGAGCGGCGGCGGGGGCGACGGCGGCGGAGGCCGCGAGGGCGGCGCCGGTGGCGAGGAGTTGTCTGCGATCCATGACCGCAGCCTAACCGACGCCGGGGTGGCGTGCAGCGGACCCGGCCACCATGGCGCTCAAGGTCGCAAGCCCCGGCGGGTCACCAGATAGGTGGCGAAGCTGCCGAGCCAATGGCCGCCGGCGTAGTGTTCCCCCGTGACCGAGGCCAGGCCTGCGTGACGGTGCACTCCCGCAGCGGCGGTGAGGGACGGCCGCCGCGGGTCGTCCTGAGGGAGCGCGGACACGATGCCCTCCAGCATCCAGGCGCGGGAGAGGTTGAGCCCGTCCAGGTGTGCCAGCTTGCCGTCCGTCTTGTCCGTCACCACCGCAGGTGGGAGCCAGGCGGCGGAGCCGTCCTCGGGGATGTGGGGAAGGAAGCCGCGGAGCCAGGTGGAGAACTCCGGCGCGGCCAGCACCCGACGCATGAGATCCGCCTCCGCGAGGCAGGGGGAGAGGAAGTCCTGACCCGATGGCTCGAACCGGAGCGGCCCCCGGGTGTCGTCCAGGTGCCAGGCTCGTGCCCGGCTGATGATCAGCTGTTCCATGGCCTCGTCCTCGCACGTGCGTGCCCAGTCCATGGTGAGGCCGAGGGCGAAGGCGGTCTGGCTGTGTTCGCCGGTGCGGATGGCGTGGCTCAGCTTGGGCAGCCAGCTCCGCATCCGGTCTGCGGCCTTGGTCTCCAGGGGTGCGAGGATGGCGCTCCAGGCCTTGGCCTGGGGGTCCTCCCATTGCCGCAGCTCGGCGCAGAGTTGCAGCAGCCAGGCGAGGCCGTAGGGGCGTTCGAAGGAGCGCCTGCTGGATCGATCCAGGTACTTCACCTCCGCCTCCACTCCGGGAGCGGTGAAGCTGCGTTGCAGGGCCGCCCGGGCCTCCTCGCAGAACTCGCCCTTCGGGAACATGCGGCAGAGGCGCACGAGGAGCCAGTGGCCGTGGACCGAGGAGTGCCAGTCGTAGCATCCGTAGAACACGGGGGTGAGCTGCTGCGGGGCGCGGGCGTCCTCGTCCGATTCCAGGACGTGGGCGATCTTGTTGGGATAGGGGCGGTGGACGCAGTCCAGGGCCAGGCGCGCGAAGCGCGTGGCGTCCTTGGCCGTGAACGCATCCTGGGCGGTGGCCGCGGTGAGCGCGGAGAGGAGGGCGAGGGTGACGCGTGTGACAGGCATGGAGTGAGGCTCCGAGGTGCGGCTGCTCACGGGCGGCCGATGACGTCCAGGACCGTGGACCCGTCCTGGAGGCGGTACAGGAGCACCAGCTCCATGGATCGGTCCCCGTCCAGGTCGCCGGTCTCGACACGGATGAGGCGGGCTTCGGAGTCCGGGCGCAGGGGGACGGAGGCGTCCGGCTTGCGTCCACCGGTGCGCAGTTGAACCGTCTCCTGGTTGAACTGACCGATCATCTCGACGAGGCGGTCCAGATCCCATTCCTTGTCGTTGTCCCCGAACAGGAGGTCCCGCATCAGGGCGTCCGGGTCGTCTCGCGCGGTGCGATCCGGGTTCTTGGACCCGAGCCAGATGCGCAGCTGGCGTTCCGTCAGGTCCACGGCCACCACGTCCGGTTTGCCGTCTCCGTCAAGGTCCGGATCCAGGCTCTGGCGCACCTTGCTGCTGGCGTCCTCGAACCGCTGGATGATGGCGTAGGGGTTCTTCATGATCGAGGTGATGGACGGCAGGGTGATGGAGATGTCCGTGCGCCAGCCCGGCTTGGTCTCGAACCCGCCGTCCTTGCTCGAGGGGTAGCCGACCACGGTCATCTCCACCTCCAGGTCTCCGAGGGCGCCGGCGATGACGGCGCCGACGGAGGGGACCTGCACCTTGCCGATGACCAGGTCCGGGTGACCGTCCGGATGCAGGTCCATGAGCGCGAAGGCGGTCACGTCGTCCGCGGAGCGCAGCACCTGCGCGGGCTTGGTGAACTGCGGCCCCTGGCCCTCGCGGCCGTGGAACACCCAGACCTTGCGACGGTGGGCGATGACGAAGTCTGGGATGCCGTCGCCGTTCAGGTCGCGGCTCTGGATGGTCTGCCGATCGCTCCCCGCCAACGTGCGGCCCGGCCGCACGGAGCCCGGGGGAGTGGTGTCACGGAAGACCTCCAGGTTCACGGTTGTGTCCGGTTCGACGGAGATCGTCCCGTCAGCCCGCTGGAGATGGAACGCGCGCGAGCGCTTCTCTTCGACGACCAGGTCCTGCCGGCCGTCCCCGTTGAGGTCCACGGTCTTCAACTGCGGGATCAGGAACGACCCGTCGAGGCGGTCCGAGAGTCGCGAAGCCCCGGACTGATTCTCGCGGCGCACCCTCACAGGGATGCGCGCGGTGCGTCTCAGGGGCGCGCCGCCCTTTGCCTCGGCCCCTTGGTGGATCCAGATCTCCACGTGGGACCCGGTCGGGACCAGCACGTCCGTGTGGCCGTCCTGGTTGAGGTCGCGGCAGAGGGGCGCGAAGGTCGGGCGACCCACTCGCAGGGGGAGCCGGGCGCGACGCCTGCCGCTGGGATCGAGGCGTGCGGGGTCGGCGCCGAAGGCCGCGTCGGCGCCGGGCGTGTAGGTGCGGATGCCTGCGGGGGAGACGGAGAAGAGCCGGAGGTCCTCAGCGCCTCGCTTCATGGGAGAGAGGGCGAGCAGGGTGCGGTGGGGTTGCTCCAGCGTGAGGTCCCCCGCTGGCTCGGTCGTCAGACCCTCGGCGTCCGCAGACCCGGCGAGGGTCCGGACTTCCCCGTGCACACCCACCAGCAGGATGTCGTCGAAGGCGTCCTGATTGAGCGGCGCCACCTTGACATCCGTCACCGGGAACGGGGTCTTCATGGAGCGGCGTACGGAGAGGTCAGGCTGGGCCCTCAGGGCGACGCTGAGCAGGAGCAGCAGGGTGACCGGTGCGGAGCGCCTCATGGATCGAACCTCACGTGCATGAGCTGTCGATTGCCGCGGATGACCAGCGCCTTGTGTTTGCCCCCAGGGGGTGCGGAGACCACGCTCCCTTCGAATCCCCAGGAGAACTTCCACAGAGGTTTCTCTGCCCTTGTGAGAGAGCGACCGGAGCGGGTCAGGGAGAGCAGCCGCAGCCGACGCTCGCTGTCCTGGACCAGGGCCTCGGCGAGCCCGTCGCCGTTGATGTCCGGGAACAGCCGGGTCACGGCGAGGCTGTCGGCTCCTTTGAGGCCGGTGACGGAGAGGGCGACCTCGCTCTGGACGTCGGCCCGTCGAGCGAAGGAGCCCCCCTTGTTCAGGAAGATGCTCCAGCCCAGGTCGATGGAGCGGGCCGTTCGCGCCCTCATGGTGTCGATCAGGTCCGGCCGGAAGGTGACGAGGCTCAGGTCCGGGCGCCCATCGCCGTTGATGTCCTCGAGCTGGGGAAAGCCGGCGAAGCCGGCGAACTGGAGCAGCTGGACGGGCACGCCCCGGGGGCCGAACAGCGGCGCGGCCGGAGTGGTGGCGGCGGCGCCTCGTCCCTTGGACCCCTGCACGTAGAGCAGCACCTGGGTGCGGACGTCGTCCGATCGGCGGTTGCCGGCGATGTAGACGCAGTCGGCCCGCCCGTCTCCGTTGAGGTCGGTGACATGGGCGCTGTAGGAGATGTCCATCTGGCGCTCCCGGTCCACCGCCACGGGGCTCGGGAAGGTGTGGGTCGGTTGATCCGGGAAGGAGCCGTCCGGAGGGCGCCGCCAGACGTGGAGGGACTCCGGCGTGGCCGCCAGGATGTCCAGGGTCCCGTCACCGTCCCAATCCGCGAATTGCGGCGCCGGTACGGATTCCGAGACGGCGAGGAGAGGTGCGCCGTCGGATTCCTCGTGCTCGCCGCGCATGCGAGAGAACATGGCGTTCCGGCGGGCCAGGCCCTCCATGCGCAGGTCCCCGCGAGACCGCAGGTCCTGTGCATCACTGGGGACGACGATGCGGCTGACGGACTCGAAACGAGCGTTCCCGGATTCGTCACGGGACTGGATGCCGATTCGCCAGGCTCCGTCTTCTGGAAGCACCAGGTCGTCGAGGCCATCTCCATCTACATCTGTCACGACGTGTGGACAACGTATGGCTGCGCCGTTGGTGTAGGGCAGCTGCCAGAGGAACTGGCCCGCCATGAGCTGGCGCGCCCGGACCCTGCCGTCCGTGTCCCCGGAGCGGACCCAGGCGCCGCTTCGGGTCAGCAGCAGCACCTGTTTGCCGTCGGGATGTCCCAGGTCCATGAGCGTGAAGGCGGACACGTCCGCCGTCAGGTTGACGGTTCGAGTCGGGACCGTGGGGACGGTGGGGCGGTCGGCGGAGCGCAGGTGGATGGCCACCCGGCGACGGGGCGGCTTCTCCGGGCCGGAGATCAGGATGACCAGGTCCTGCAGGCCGTCCCTGTTGACGTCGTCGAGCACACAATCCTCGAACTCGTGTCCTTCCGGCGCTGTCAGGGTGCTGACGACGTGGGCGGGTTCCTGGGCGGCGGCGAGGCAGCACAGCAAGACGCCGGGGAGAGACCTCATGGGGTCTTGTCCTCCACGTCCTGTAGTTGATCGGACTCGCCTCCGTTGAATCGGATCAGCCACAGCAGCCGGAACTCCCAGGCCACGGCGGTGCTCTTGTAGCCGAGGAGACCGAACAGGAGAGAGGTGTCGGACGTGCCCCTGTCACTCTCGTGAGAGAACAGGAGAGGGATGGTGAAGCCGGTCAGCTGTCCGGTGCGTTCGGACACGGCAGCGCTGAGAGCGAGGTCTTCGTCGCCCCGCTTCACGTGCAGGGTCAGGCTGGAGTCCGTGGGGGCGGCGGCGATGGCTGCCAGGACGGCCTGGGGGTCGCCCACCGGAGCTTCGTCCACGGCCACGATGAGGTCTTCGAACTGAACGCCGGCGGCGCGCCACGGGCTGCGACGTGAGAGGCCTACGACCACCGCGCCGCCTCCAGGCGGCAGGCCGGCGTGCCGCGCTTCCACCTCCGTCGCGGTTCGCAAGACGACCCCGACCTTCTCCTCCTCGCGGAAGCGGACCGCGGGAGTCCTCGGCGCGGGTCGGACCCGGGCCACGGCGGTGAGGGATGTGGCCCGCTCCGCCGCCGCGCGTTCATACTCCACGTGCATGACGTCGCCCGGTACGGCGTCGAGCTCCAGTTGCCGCCACTGTGAAGGCCAGCCCGGCTCCACCGCCGTCGGGTCGTCGTTGACCCGCACGGACAGGATGAGGTCGTCCTTGAGCAGCCCGGCTCGATCCGCCGGGGAGTTCTCCACCACGCGGCTGACGACGATGCCGGGTCCGTCCTCCGAGAGCTCGTCCAGGGACTCAGCGGCTTCCGCCACATAGAGCCCGGTGAAAGCCCCCGCATCCAGCCGGACGCGAGCGGCCTCGTCATCGGGCTCCTGGATCAGCTCGAGGGGCTCGTCCATGTCGGCGAGAGGGATGGCCTCCTCCGGCATGGGTGGGTAGAGGAACTGACATCCGGGGAGCAGGCCCAGGATTCCCAGGTAGAGCCATCTCATGGCACGGTTCTCCGGAGGAGCGCGGTGGCTGCGAGGGCGAAGCAAACCAGCCCGAACGCGGCGGGGTAGGTGTCGGCGGTGTCGGCGAAGCTGAAGGTGGCGTTGGCCATGCCCTGTGCGGTGTCGAGGTAGTACGCGATGTAGGAGGTGTCGCCCAGGGGAGACGGGGCGTAGGCGGACGGGAGCCACTGTTCCCATCCCCAGGATCGGGCCAGCACCCGGCCCACGTCCAGGAGCACCGCCAGCACCATGGTGGCGGCCAGGGCGATGGTGCCGCTCCGCAACACGGCGCCGAGCAGGAAGCCGAGGCCGGCGTAGGCCGCCAGGGGCAGGAACGGACGGTAGGCGAGCCCGGGCAGGGCTTCGCCGGCTTCCTCGGCGGACACCATGACGAACGGCTCGCCGTTGGGGATGATCTCGACCGCGTCGTCGAACTCGAAAGACCAGGCGGCGGCGCCGACGCTGGCGCCCCAGAGCAGGACGTAGCCGAGCGTGAGGGCGAGGAGGAGGGAGGCGATCTTGCCGAGGGCGGCCTGGGCCCGGGTGAGGGGACGCAGCAGCAGGTTGCGCAGGGTCCCCTGGGAGAGCTCTCCGGCGATGGACTGGCTGGCCAGCCCGAGGATGATGAAGAGCAACAGAGGCAGGCCCGCTCGGAGTCCGTAGCCGAGGGCTTCGAAGGCGGTGACGTTGGCTGCCGTGGCCAGTTCCCCGGCGTCCACCGCCTGAGCGTCGGCGGCCTGGGCAGCGGCCCGCTCCTGCACGCCGAGCACGGCCAGCACCGGGGGCATCAGGAGGAGCGCCAGGGTGCGGAGGTTGAACCAGCGGCTCAGGTCGTACCGCAGGGCCCGGGTCACGGCGCCGCCAGGGGCGATCCGCTCCGCGGGAGGAGCGGCGGTCGGCGCCGGGTCTTGGGCGGAACCCCCGGACTCCGTTTCGGCGTTGAGGTACAGCTCCTCCAGGGCCGGTCGGCTGGGCGTCATGGCGCGGACGCCGCAGCCGGCGCCCACCAGCGCTCCGGTGACGTCCTCCGGGGCCCGTTCCTTCAGGGCCACCAACAAGGCGCCGTCCCCTTGTGGTTGCGGTTCGAGGGCGAGCTGCTTCAGGGCCGTGACCGCGGCCTCGGGGTCGCTGACCTCGACGCGGTAGCTGCCGTGGTGGGGGAGATCCTCGACCGCCGTCTCCATGATCATGCGGCCGCCGCGGATGATGCCCACCCGGTTGCACATGCCGGCCACTTCGTTGAGTTGATGGCTGGACAGGATGACGGTGGCTCCGTCCTCGTCGCGGATCCTCTCCAGCACCGCGCGCAGGTCTGCGATCCCCTCCGGGTCGAGGCCGTTGGTAGGTTCGTCCAGGAGGACGTAGGGCGGGCGTCCGATGAGGGCCTGGGCCAACCCGAGACGCTGTCGCATGCCCTGGGAGAACGCCCGGACCGGCTTGCGGCCGGTGTGCTGCAATCCAACCACCTCGAGCAGACGCTCCGCCTCCCGCCGGGCCCTGTCCCTGTCGAGGCCGGAGAGTCGGGCCAGGACCCGGAGGTTCTGGAGCCCGCTGGTGCCGTCTCGAAAGCCGGGGACCTCGATGAGCCCGCCCATCCGCGCCCGGGCCTCGCGGACGTGGGCGCCGGCGTCGAAGCCGTCTACCAGGACGTGGCCCCCGTCCGCGGGCATGAGTCCCAGGGCGATGCGCAGGGCCGTGGTCTTGCCGGCGCCGTTGTGCCCCAGGAACCCGTAGCAGTCGCCCGTGCGGACGTGAACGTCGACGCTGTCGAGAGCACGCTGCCGTCCGAAGCGCTTGGAGACACCCACGAGTCTGAGAGCCATGTTCCGCCTTCCGGTTCTCTCGTCCGGTAAGAGGTCGCTTGCCCAGCGGTTCGTTTCCGCTTGCCACATCCTAAGCCTGTCCGGGCGTCGCTGCGAGTCCAGCGACTTAACGGGCGGTGTTGAGGGTGCGATGATGGTCGTCATGAAGCGACACGCACATCGTCTGGGGACGCGGGTGGTCCACGCGGGGCGAGAGGTGGATCAGGCCACCGGCGCGGTGACGCCGCCCATTCACCTGTCCACCACCTTCGCGCGGGACGACTCCGGCGGCCTCATGGGAGAGCACTTCTACTCCCGGATCCAGAACCCCAATCGGGCGGCCCTGGAGGAATGCGTGGCGACGCTCGATGGGGGCGCCGCCGCGGCGGCGTTCGCGTCCGGTTCCGCCGCCGCCAACGGTATTCTCCAGTGCCTGGAGCCCGGAGATCGGGTGTTGTACTCCGCTGACCTGTACCACGGGGTTCGGGTGCTCATGGAGGAGGTGGCGGCGCTGGTCGGGGTGCGGTGCGAATCGGTGGCGCTGTTCGACCTGACGGCGGCCCGCGCCGCGTTGCAGGGAGGGGCCCGGTTGGTCTGGTGTGAGACCCCTACCAATCCGTCCTTGCGGGTGGTGGACGTGGCGGCCTTGGCGGAGCTGTGTGCGGAGGCGGGCGCCACTCTCGTGGTCGACGGGACCTTCGCCACGCCCGTCCTCCAGCAGCCCCTGGCCCTGGGGGCGGACCTGGTCGTGCACTCCACCACCAAGTACCTGGCGGGCCATGGGGACGTCATCGGAGGCATGGTGGTCGCGGCAGACCCGGAGACGCCCCTGTGGCAGCGGCTGGTGCGTCTGCAGCAAATGGCGGGGGCGGTGCCTTCTCCGTTTGATTGCTGGTTGACCCTGCGGGGCCTGTCGACCCTGGTCGTCAGGATGAAGCAGCACGTGGACAACGCGGAGGAGTTGGCGCGCAGGCTCGTCGAGGTCGCCGCCGTGTCGGAGGTCGCCTACCCGGGGCTCCCTGACCACCCTGAGCATGAGGTGGCGGCGCGGCAGATGGCGCGCCCCGGAGGCATGCTGTCTTTGCGACTGAAGGGAGGTGAGGCGGCGGTGTCCGGGTTCGTCTCCCGGTTGCGGTGGATCCCCCACGCCACCTCCCTCGGCGGCGTGCACACCCTGGTGGAGCACCGCGCCCTGGTGGAGCCCGCGGATTCCCCGGTGCCGCGGGATCTGGTGCGGGTGTCGGTAGGCATCGAGGACGTGGAGGACATCTGGGAAGACCTGGCGCAGGCGCTCGGTTCGTGACGTCCGCCGCCGGTCAGGCGCGGCGTACGACCTTGATGCCCTCGTAGCCGTGATAGGTCACCAGCAGGGCTCCGGGTTCGGCGAAGTGCTCGAAGAGGGCGAAGGTGACCTCCTCTTCCCCCGGCCAGGGGTAGGCGAAGATGAGGTCGAAGTCGTCCACCTGGAGGCCCATGTCCTCGTAAGCGGGGCGACCGCTCTCCAGCCAGTGGGAATCGGGGACGGAGTCGGTCAGGGGCTCGCCGTCCGGAGGCACGAAGCTGCCGACGTGGAACTGGGCGGGGAGCTCGTAGTCCGCGGCCAGGAGCTCGGCCTGCTCCGCCAGCTCCCGGTGGATCTCGATCCCGAAGGTCTCGTAGTCCAACCAGGTCGCCATGCTCGCCACCACGCCGAAGCCGCTGCCCCACTCGAGGAGCTGCTGCCCGGGGACGAGGCGTCGTTCGCCGAGCTCGTGCAGGGTGGCGTAGACGCGGGGGAAGTCGCTGGGGACGAAGCCCAGGGGAGTCCTCCGCGCCTGGTCCGTCATCCAGGAATCGATACGTTCCTCCGCGTCGGCGATGAACGCGAGGACGTGGGCGGGCACCACGTCCGGCTCTATACGCACCGGCACCGGCTCCAGGGACATGGACGAGCTCCGCTCAGAGTGCTCCGTGATCCGGACGCCTACATGGCCGCGGGCCAGAGCCAGCCGAAGACCGCTCCGGTGACGAGCCCGTAGGCGAGCCCGTCCATGAGGAACTTGGCGGTGACGTGGGAGGGCACGCTCTTCCAGATGCACGCCGCCATCTCCGCCCAGGCGTAGCAGCCGAAGGCCACGGCGCCCGCCACCTGGAAGGCGGTCATGAAGTCCGTCCCCTTGACCTGGGCGGCGACGCAGATGTAGGCCGTGAAGGCGCCGGTGGTGACGCAGTAGGCGAACCACTGCATGAGGGTCTTGCCCATGTTCATGGGGCCGGGCTTGCAGAGGATGAGCATGCCCGCCGGGCCGGCCTCGTACCGCTTCATGAAGGCCTCGTCCGGCATGCCGTCCCCGTCGTGGTGGGGGAACATGTACGTCCCCGGGGCCTTGACGCCCTGGGAGGTCAACTGCGACATGAGGCCATCCTCGTCCGGTACCGGGCTCCAGTCGCTCTTGTGGTGGCGCGAGACCATGTGGAAGAGCGAGCTGACGACGAAGACGCCGACGGCGGCCACGAGTACGGGCAGCCAGAAGTCGATGAGTTCCAGTCCCATGGGTTACCTCCAGGTTGAATGGCGTAACCGTAACCGTGGGCCGGGGGGGTGTCGAACGGGGCTGGACGCATCGGTCTCCCGGGCACGTCGCCCTGGTAAAGCGTGACGTTTGTAGCACCATGGCGGGTACTCCATGGAGCGCCTGACCCCAGAACACCCACGCGTCATGGCGGCCCTGCGGGATCGCTTCGGCATCGAGTCGTTCCGCTCGCGGCAGGCGGAGGCCATCGCCGCCGTCCTCGCCGGCCGTGACGTGCTGCTGACCATGCCCACGGGGGCGGGGAAGTCCCTGGTGTATCAGCTGCCGGCGGTGGTGCTGGAGGGCACCACCCTGGTGGTGAGCCCACTGATCGCCCTGATGAAGGACCAGGTGGACGCCCTCCGGCGTAAGGGAGTGGCCGCCACGTTCGTCAACTCTTCCATCAGCGGTGAAGAGCGGAGCCGCCGGTTGGAGGCGGTGGCGCGCGGCGAACATGATCTGTTGTTCGTGACCCCGGAGCGCTTCCGCAGCCCGGCGTTCCTGAAGCTCCTGCCGACCTTGCCCATCCGTCGCATGGCCGTCGACGAGGCTCACTGCATGAGCCAGTGGGGCCACGACTTCCGACCGGACTACTCGCGGCTGGCGGAGTATCGTCGCCTTCTCGGAGACCCGGCGCCGCCGTGCGTCGCCCTGACGGCCACCGCCACGCCGGCCGTGGCCGAAGACATCGTCCGGGGCGTGGGGCTGCAGGACCCGGTGGTGATCCGCACGGGGATCGAGCGTCCGAACCTCTTCCTCGGCTCCCATCAGGTCCACGACGTGGACGAGAAGACGGATCGCATCGCCACCCTCATCCAGGCCATGGACGGGGCCGGCATCGTCTATTCCACCCTGGTGCGGGACCTGGAGGCCTTGCACGAGGAGCTCCGCCGTCGCGGCGTCCGGTCTCTCGTGTATCACGGCAAGCTGTCCGCGGAAGAGCGCCGGGCCATGCAGGACAGGTTCATGGCTTCGGAGCGGGACGTGGTCCTGGCGACCAACGCCTTCGGCATGGGGGTGGACAAGGCGGACATCCGGTTCGTCCTGCACGCCCAGGTCCCGAGGACCCTGGAGGCCTGGACCCAGGAGGTGGGGCGAGCAGGCCGCGACGGGCAGCCTGCGTACTGCGAGCTGACCTATCTGGAGTCGGACGCGGCCATCCAGCAGAACTTCGTCAAGTGGGCCAACCCGTCCCGGGAATACGTCCTGGGGCTGTACGAGACCCTGCGCGCCTGGGGAGAACGCATCCAGACCAAGGACCTGGACGACCTGCGGGCGGAGCTGCTGCACAAGGACCGATATGACAACCGTGTCCAGATCAGCCTCAACTGGCTGGAGGTGGTGGGGGTGATCCGAGGCTCCTTCGAGAACCACGACCTGCGCGTGGTCCGTGACCTCGAGGGCGATGACCTGCCGTCGTTCGTCGGCAGCGAAGAGAAGCACAAGGCCGACCTCATGGGGCTGTTGAAGATGGTCCGGTTCGCGACGGACAAGGAGATTTGTCGTCGGGTCGTCCTGGCGGAGCACTTCGGCCTGGAGTCTGATCCGACCTGTGGCGCGTGCGACGCTTGCGTCTCAGGGGAGGACTGGCGTCGCCAGCGGGTGACCCCCCGTGGGGCCACGGCCCCGGCCGATGAGGAGCCCCGTGACGAGCCCTTCGTGCGCGGTGACTGGGTGAAGATCGACGGCCGCTACCTGGGCCACGTGGTGCGGGTCGAGGGGGAGGGGCGCAACCTCAAGCTGGTGGTGGAGGACGCTCGAGACCTCCGGCGGCGGACCATCGACCCGGGACGTCGGCGCGTGCGCCGGATCGACCCCGAGGCCTGAGGGGCGCCTGCGGGGTCGGGATCGGAGTCCGGCCGCAATATGGTGGGACTCCGTACGCATGCTTTCCCTGGGGCCAGGGGGGGCGTAGACTCCCGCCCTGGTACTTCACAGCGATGCTATGCCCCGAATGCCAAGACCCTCTGGTGATCGTCGAGTGCGATCATGTCGAGCTGGATGTCTGCATCCGCCAGCACGGGTTGTGGTTCGACGCCGATGAGTTGAGGCAGCTGTTCGACCTGGCCGGTGTGGACGGCGCCCTGGCCAGCCTCGAGCAGCGGCTGGAGCCCGCGCCTGCGGGGTCGGGGGTCCGACGAAGATGCCCCCGTTGTCGTCGCAAGATGAAGCACGTGCGGGCGCCGGGTGTGCGGGGGGCGGTGGTGCTCGACGAGTGCCCCAACGGCCACGGCCTGTGGTTCGACGAGGGCGAGCTGCACGACGTCCTCTCCGTGGAGTTGGAGGCGTCGGACGTCGCCCTCGTGACGATCAAAGGCTACCTGGGTTCGTTCTCCGAACCCGGAGACAAGGAGTCCACAGATGACTGAGACGCTCTATCTCATGGCGGGGGACTGGATCGCCGTGGCCGTGGTGGCCGGTGTGATCGTGGTCCTGATCTTCTGGTTCATCGGGATCTACAACAGCCTGGTGCGCCTGCGCAACGAGAAGGACAACGGCTGGTCCCAGATCGACGTGCAGTTGAAGCGCCGCCACGACCTCATCCCCAATCTGGTGGAGACGGTGAAGGGCTACGCCAAGCACGAGAGCGAGACCATGGAGAAGGTCATCGCGGCGCGAAACGTGGCCATGGCCGCCAAGAACCCCGGCGCCGTCGGGGCGGCGGAAGGGGCCCTCGGCCTGGCGCTCAACGGCTTGTTCGCCGTCGCCGAGGCCTATCCGGACCTGAAGGCGAACACCAACTTCGGCCAGCTGCAGGAAGAGTTGAGCTCCACGGAGAACAAGATCGGGTTCGCCAGGCAGGCGTACAACGACGCCGCCACGCGCTACAACAATCAGCGTGAGACCTTCCCGGCCAACCTCATCAGCGGCGGCTTCGCCAAGGCGGAGCTGTTCGAGATCACCGAGCCGGGAGAGCGTGACGTCCCCAACGTCTCTTTCTGATGGGACCCGAGGGGCGCTGATCCGTGTGGGAGCAGATCCGATCCAATCGCATCCGTAGCGCCTTCGTGGTGGCCGGCATGGGTGTCCTGCTGGTGGCCACGGGGGTGGCGTTGGGCGTGATGCTGGGCGGCGGGCACCCGGAGGCGGGGCTGATGGGCGCCGTCGTGGCCTTCGTGGTGTGGAGCATCCTCTGGCTGGTCTCCATCTCCGGCGGCGACCAGGTGATGCTGCGCATGGCCGGCGCGCGGCGCATCCAGAAATCGGATCATCCGCAGCTGTGGAACGTGGTGGAGGAGATGACCATCGCCTCCCAGCTGGGCTCCATGCCCGCGGTCTACATCGTTGATGACCCGGCCCCCAACGCCTTCGCCACCGGCCGCAAGCAGAGCAACTGCGCCGTTGCGGTCACCACCGGGCTGCTGCGCCTGCTGGACCGGAACGAGCTTCAGGGGGTGGTGGCCCACGAGATCGCCCACGTCAAGAACCGTGACGTGGCGCTCATGGTGACCGCCGGGGTGATGGTGGGCGCCATCGCCATGCTGGCGGACATCGGCATCCGCGTGCTCTGGTTCGGCGGCGGCGCTCGTCGTTCGCGGTCTTCCAGTAAGGGGGGCGACGGCAACGGGTACCTCATGGTGATCGCCATCATCCTGATCATCCTGGCCCCCATCATCGCCCAGCTGGTGTACTTCTCTCTCTCTCGCCGGCGGGAGTATCTGGCGGACGCCGCCGGCGCCCTGTTCACCCGCTATCCGGAGGGGCTCGCCTCGGCGCTGGAGAAGCTCGGCGGCGCCAAGACCGTGCAGGCAGACCAGAGCCGGGTGACCGCTCCCATGTACATCGTGCGTCCGCTGCGCACCGGGCAGAAGGCGCAGGCCCGCGCCGCCTGGTCGTCCACCCATCCGCCCCTCACGGAGCGGGTGCGGGTGCTCCGCTCCATGGGGGGAGGCGCGGACTACGGGGCCTATCAGGCCGCCTTCAAGAAGGTGACGGGCAAGCGGGACCTCCTGGGGGCCCGCACCCTGGCTTCTTCCGAGGCGGTGGCGGCGACGGCGGCGCCGGTGGCTGCGGCTACGGCCACGGCGGAGCGCGCGGCGGAGCCGCCGGCAGAGACCACGGCGCAGCGAAACCGCCTGGCGTCCGACGCATTCCTGACCGCCTCCGGATACCATCGCATGGCCTGCGGTGGCTGCCACGCCATCCTGAAGATCCCGGCGGAGGTGATGCCGCTGGTGAAGACCTGCCCGCGCTGTCGGGCGTCCATCGAAGACGCGTATTCCGCTCCTTGAGCTGACCGGAGGTTGGCCGTGTGGAAGAAGCTGTTTGGTCGTGACCCGAGTCCGAAAGGCGTCGCCGGTGACCGGCCCGTCTCAAACGACTACCCGGAGTTGAACGCCGCCCGGGCCGCTCACGACGCCGGCAGGTTGGATGACGCGGTCGAGCTCGCCAGGGAGCATGTCTCCAGCGACAACGCCCACGTGGTGGCTGAGGCCCGCATGATCATGGCCGCGGTCCATCTGGAGCGGGAAGAGAACCGGGTCGCCCTCGAGCTCTACCAGCAGGTGGCGGACGTGCGGGATGACCGCACCAGCCTGACCTTTGTCGCGGTCCTGTCCGTGTTGCTGGACGACGTGGAGCGCGGTGAAGCGGCCTTCGCCAGGGTGGAGGAGCTGCACAAGACGGGGGAGGACCTCCACGTGCCGGGAGACGGCCGTCCGGTCCAACTCTTCAACATCGCCCACGCGCGGTTGCACTATGCCGGCGCGTTGCGCGATCGTGGCCACCTGCGCCTGGCCCTGGCGCCCCTCGAGGGGCTGCGGGCCTGGTACGAGGAGCTGGAGATCAGCGACCCCACCTACCTGCTGCACCGCGGCATGCCGCCTCTTCATCGCACCATGGCGGTGGCGTTGGACGTCTTCCGCGGTCTCGGCGAGGACTTCGACGGCGCCGCGTGGATCGCCGCGTTCAGTGAGCGTCTGGACTCCGACGGGAGGGAGTACCTGCAGGGACTGCAGGACTCCCTCCGCGACGGAGATTGAGGCTTCGCTCTAACCCGGCAGCTGGTACTCGTAGCCGCCGCCGATACCCAACGGGACCCCAAGGACCCACCAGAGCAGCAGGAACCCGGTCCAGGCCACCAGGAAGCAAATGGAGTACGGCAGCATGAGGGAGGTGAGGGTGCCGATCCCTGTCTTCTTCACGTAGCGCTGGGCGAAGGCCACCACCAACGGGAAGTAGGGCATGAGCGGCGTGATGATATTGGTGGAGGAGTCGCCTACGCGGTAGGCGGCCTGGGTGAACTCCGGGGAGTAACCCAGCTGCATCAGCATGGGGACGAAGATCGGCGCAAGCATCGCCCACTTGGCGGAGGCGGAGCCCACCAACAGGTTGACGAACCCGCACAGCAGGACGATCCCGATGATGGTCACCGCCGGCGGGAAGTCGGCGTCTCGGAGGAAATCGGCGCCGCTGACCGCAAGGAGAGCCCCCAGGTTCGATTGATTGAAGGCGTAGATGAACAGGGCGGCGAAGAACGCCATGACCAGGTAGTAGCCCATGGTCTCCATGCTCTTGCTCATGCCCTTGATGACGTCCCGGTGGTTCTTGAAGGTCCTGGATACGTAGCCGTGCACCACCCCGGGGAGCAGGAAGAGCAGGAAGATGAGGGGGACGATGGACTTCATCAAGGGCGACCTCACGTCCGTCAGGCTGCCTGTGTCGCCGCCCCTGAGGGGTGATTCCTCGGGGAGGCAGACGTAGACGAGAACGCCGACGCCGAGCACCATGGAGGCCAGCCCCGCGATCATGCCCCACAGCTCGTTCCGAGTCATGGGGTCCAGGGTCGGCATCTCCTCCGGGTCCCCGTCCACGGCGGTGGCCTTGAGCCTTGGCTCGATGACGCGGTCCGTGAGGAACCAGGTGATGAGGATGATGAGCCCGCTGGAGGCGGCGGTGAAGTAGTAGTTGCAGAGGGGGTTGACGGTGTGAGCGGCGTCGACGATTTCAGACCCGGTCTGGGTCAGCCCGGAGAGCAGGGGGTCGATGCCGGAGGGGATGAAGTTGGCGCTGAACCCTCCCGAGACGCCGGCGAAGGCGGCCACGATCCCCGCCAAGGGGTGGCGGCCCGCGGCGTAGAAGATGACCCCGCCCAGGGGGATGACCAGGACGTAGCCCGCGTCCGCGGCGGTGTGGCTGACGATGGCCACCAGCACCAGGATGGGGGTGAGGAGGAACCTGGGGGTGAAGCTGAGCATGGCCTTGAGGCAGGCGTTGATGAAGCCGGAGCGCTCCGCGACGCCGACCCCGAGCAGCGCCACCAGCACCACGCCGAGGGGGTGGAAGCCGGTGAACGTCCCCACCATGTCCTCCATGAACTTGGCCAGGGCGGTGCCGGAGAGCTGGCTGACCACCTCTCGGGTTTCGTCGCCGCTGGCGGTGGTGAGGGTGAACTGGGTGCCGTTCATGATGGCCGAGACGACCCAGGTGATCAGTAGCGCGAAGACGAATAACAGCGCCGGGTCCGGGAGCTTGTTCCCAACCACTTCGACGCCGTTCAGGATCCGCTGGACGAGACCGGGCTTCTGTTTGCTTGCCATGGACTGGCTACCTCCTGGGCGGGATTCTACGGGCACGGCGCCCCGGAGGTCGAGGGAAGCGGTTCAAGGGAACATCAGACGGCGAAACTGGTCCTTGATCCGTGCAGCCTCGGCGGCCGCCCGCTGCTGGGCCTTGGCGGCGAAGGGGTAGGGGCGGGCCGGAGTGGGAGAGGTGACCGCCGCTTTCACCGCGGCACCGATGACACCGTCCGGGTCCGGTCCCACCACGTGGACGGGGTGCTGGATGATCCCGTCTCGGGGGTTGATGACGCGGAGAGGGCTGTCCGGGGGGATGGCGTCCCGGGCGATGATGCCGATGTCCGCGTCCTTGCTGAGGAGGGCGTCCACCACCGCGTCCTGGTCGGGCAGCACCTTGGTCTCGTTGCGGCGGAGGCGTTCGAACCAACCCCAGCCGTAGTGCTGGCTGATGGCCGCCGCCAGCACGAAGCCCGCGGGGCAGCTGCCCGCGTCCGAGACGGCGACCCGCCCCTTGAAGGCGGGAGCCACGGCTTCGCTGAACCCCGCAGGCCCCGTGGTGTCATCTGCGCGGCAGACGATGACCAGGGCGGCGCGGGCGACGGCGGTCTCCGGTGTGGCGATGGGCCCGCGAAGGATGGACGTGCGGGCTTCGGAGGCGAGGGAGACCTGGGGGACCCGCTCCAGGATACGCCCGGTGGCCACGCGGCCGAGGTCCGAGGACACGGTGCGGGGCCCGCCGCAACCGAACAGGAGCAGGGTCAGCGGCAGCAACAGGGCTTGCCGTGTCGTCTTGTTGCCGGAGAATGAGCGCATGTCGATCACCATCTACCACAACCAGCGCTGAAGCAAGTCCCGTCAGACCCTCGCCCTGATCCAGGAGCAGGGGGTCACTCCCCAGGTGGTGGAGTACATGAAGTCCCCGGCGGACGCGCCCACCCTCGAGGGCATCTGCCGGAAGTTGGGGGTGGCGCCGGCTGGGTTGCTGCGCAAGCGGGAGCCGGCGGCGGCGGCGCTGGAGGGAGCCTCCGACGAGCAGGTGCTGGCGGCCATGGCCGCCGAGCCCGGCCTCATGGAGCGGCCGGTGGTGGTGAAGGGCGACCGCGCCGTCATCGGCCGGCCTCCGGAGAACGTGCTGGCCTTGTTCTGAGGGGCGCCGCCTACTTGATCTTGGCGGCGAACTTGGCCGGGTCCTTGGTGAAGGCCGCCTTGCACCCACCGCAGCAGAACCCGACGACCTTGCCGTCGTGCTTGACCACATGGTCCGGGTTGACGTTGGTGCCCTTCACCGGGCACTTGGCGTTCACCGGCTTGCGCTTCAATCCGTCCACCTTGTCCGCGAACTTGGCCGGGTCCTTGTCGAAGGCGCCCTTGCAGTTGTTGCAGCAGAAGGCGACGAGCTGGTCTTCGAACGTGGAAGTGGACTCGGCGCTGACCCCCTTGCCGCTCACCGGGCACTTCTTGTTCACCGGCATGGGCTTGGTCTCTACCTTGACCACCACGGGCTTGGCGTAGACGCCGGTGTCGATGATCAACTCCGGGAGCGCAGCCTTCAGCTTCGCCGCCCCCTCAGGGGTGACCTTGGTCTGCCAGACGTAGAGCTTCTTCAGGTCCTTCATGCCCGCCAGGTGGGCGAGCCCCGCGTCGGTGACGTTGGTGCCGTAGAGGTTGAGGTAGGTGAGGCCGTTGAGGCCCTTCAGGTGGGCGAGGCCGGCGTCGCCCACGCCGGTGCGGGCCAGGTGCAGCCGCTTGAGTCGGGTCTGCTGACCCACCGCTTGCAGGCCGGCGTCGGTGACCCCGGTCCGCGTCAGGTTGAGCCACACCAAGCTGCGTCGGAGCCCCGCGAGCGTGCCGAGGGTGTCGTCGGTCACCTTGGCCCCGAGCAGGCTCAGGTTCACGTCCACCGCCGGGGTGGTCTTGGCGATGTGGTTGGCGATGCCGCCCATCTCCTTGACACTCGCCATGGCCTTCGCTTGCGCCGCCTTCTCTCCGTCCGTCAGTTCACCGATGTCGAACTGGGCGTTCCATTCGGCGTCCGGGTCCTTGACCTCCGTCTTGGGCCACTTGGCGCCCTGGGCGATCCAGGCCTTGAGGACGCCGAGCTCATCCTTGGAGAGAGGCTCCCCGGACTTGGGCATGAAGTCCGGGTCGTCCGCCGGTAGCAGGACCCGGTTCAGGAGCCCGCTCTTGTCCGGTTGGCCGGGCACCAGCACCGGGTGGTCCCCCTTGCCGAGCCCGTCGGTCCAGTGGTCGAGGCGCAGGTCGCCCTTCTGACGTTGGGCGCCGTGGCACTTGTAGCAGTTGTTCTCGAGGATCGGCTTGACGTGCTGGTCGAAGTCGACTTCCTGGGCGCCGACGACGCACACGGACAGGGTGAGGAGGAGGAGGGTACGCATGGCCGGATGGTATCACGACACCGGCCCTGGCGACGAAAGAGGCAGAGGCTCAGGCGGCCGCGGATTTCTTCTTTCTGCGCTTCATCAGGTGGGGGAGCAGCCACAGGTAGAGGCCGGTCACCCAGAGCCCGAGGAGGATCAGGCCCGAGGGCAGGAAGATCCAGAGCTTGGCCTTGTCGTGGAACCAGGAGCCGTCGTGCAGGGATTCGATGAGGTCGGAGCGTCGGTAGGCCACGTGGCGGATCTCTCCGCTGCCGGTGTCCACCTGCACCTCCCAGCGGTTCTTGCCTCGGACCTTGACCACGCCCCGGTCCACCCGGACGTCCAGCCGGTCCACGTCATCCCATGTGGAGATGCCGGCCTCTCGGGCGGCCGGCGAAGTCCTGACCTTCTCCAACAGTTGTTCGAACGTCAGGGTGAGGGCTGGGGAGGTGCTGCGGCCTGGGGGGGGCTGGATCCACGTCACCTCCTTCTTCAGCTGCAGCAGCACGCCGGTGCAGATGATGATGAGAAGCGGCGCGGCGGTGAGGATGGCGCCCCATCGGTGGAGCTTGCGGTTGAGCCGAGCTCCCTTCATGGCTAGGGCTGGCCGGCGCCCGTGACGGGATTCTCGAGGACCCCCAGGCCCTGGACCTCAACCTCCATCCGGTCACCGTCCTGGATGTACACCGGCGGCTTGCGGGCGAAGCCGACCCCCGGTGGTGTCCCGGTGGCGATCACGTCTCCGGGCTCCAGGGTGATGGTCTGGGAGAGGAAGGACACGAGTTGGGGCACGCCGAAGATCAGCTGGTCCGTGCAGGAGTCCTGCATGGTGGCCCCGTTGAGGCGTAGCTTGATGGACAGCTGATGGGGGTCCGGGACTTCGTCCGTGGTGGCGATGAAGGGTCCCATGGGAGCGAAGGTGTCGCAGGACTTGCCTCGCTGCCACTGCCCGTCGGCGAACTGGAAGTCTCGCGCGCTGACGTCGTTCAGGTTCGTGTAGCCGAGGATGTGGTCGTAGGCGTCCGCGGCTTCGACGCGAGTGGCGCGGCGCCCGATGACCACCGCCAGCTCCGCTTCGTAGTCCACCTCCGCGCTGCCTGAAGGCAGGGAGACCGGCCCGTGGGGGCCTACCACGGAGGTGGGGAACTTGGAGAACACCACCGGTGACTCCGGGATGTCCATGCCGCTCTCTTCGGCGTGGTCGCGGTAATTGAGGCCGATGCAGATGAGCTTGCCGGGGCGGGGGACGGGGGCCAACAGGAGGGCCTCGTCTCTCGGGATGAGGCAGCCGGAGCCTTCCAGCTCGGCGCGAGCGGAGAGGTCGGCTTCGGAGCGACTGATCAGGTCCCGAGCCTCTTGGTGGCAGGGGGCGTCCAGGTCGAACCAGTCGAGGAACGCGGCGGGGCGTTCGATGCCGGACGCGGGGGCGGAGAGGTCGACGACGGAGTCGCCGTTGTCTGCGAGCGCGCCGAAGCGCAGGCCTCCGCCGGTGTCCTTTACGAACGAGATGAACTTCACAGGGTCTCCTCCTCCAGGACGATGACGTGCAACTCGCGCGGGCCGTGCACTCCCACCACCAGGGTCAGTTCGATGTCCGCCGTCCGTGACGGGCCGGTGACGAAGGTGACCGCTCTGGGCAGGTCCTCTGCGTCCGCGGTCCCGATGCGCTGCAGCGCTTCGTCCAGGCCGCCCAGGATACGCGAACCGCTCAGGAGCGCTACATGGATGGGGGGCACGAGGGAGACCAGGCGGTATTCTTCATCGGCGGAGCAAAGCACGAGAGAGCCGGTCTCCGCCACGCCCCATTGACATTGGGTGAGACCGGCGTCGCACGCCAGCAACGCGGCGCGGTCCTGGCGATCGATCACCGTGACGTCGGACAGCCCATCGGCCAGGGACGTGGCCAGGGGGCCGTCGGACACGGCGATCCGGCGAGCGTCTCGGTCGCTGATGATTCGTGCGAGCGCTGCCGCCGCCTCCGCCTGATCACGGACGATGGTGACGACGCCCCCGACCTTCTCCAGGGTCTGCCGGAAGCGATCCGTCAGGCCGGCCTGATCCGCGGGGAGCGGGCATCGGCCCGCCGCCGCGCGATCGGGCGCCGGGTGCGGCGGCGGAGCCTCCGCCGCACGAGCGACGTCGAGGTGGGCCTTGACCGCGGCCAGGACCTGTTCGCGTCCGTCCTTAGGGGGCACGGGTGCCCTCCTCGGCGAGGGTCTCTCGCCAGAGCTGCTGGAAGCTGCGCCGGGCCGGTGGCCTCAGGTCCCGGGTCCGGGTCCAGCCGCGCACCGGCGCCATCCAGCGGAGCCACCGCCGTCGCAGCACCATGCGGCCCAACCAGGTGGTGAACCGGTAGCGGCGCGGCCCGCGCCACCACCACGCCCAGAGTCGGAAGGCGACGCGTTCGGCCAGGGGACGATGGGGGGTGTCGTCCGGTGCAGCGGGCGTGGGTTTGCCCTCGGCGATGCACTGGCGGAGATGGAGGAGGACCTCCGGGATGTCGATCTTGACCGGGCAGACCTCGCGGCAGGCGCCGCAGAGGCTGGATGCGTACGGCAGCTCAGCGGCCTTGGCGGCTCCTTGAAGCTGCGGCGTGACGATGGCGCCGATGGGCCCCGGGTAGACGGACCCGTAGGCGTGGCCTCCGATCTGCTGATAGACGGGGCAGGCGTTGAGGCACGCGCCGCAGCGGATGCAGTTGAGCGTCTGTCGGGTGACGCGCTCCCGAAGCAGCGCTGATCGTCCGTTGTCCAGCAGCACCACGTGGACCTCCTCAGGCCCTTCCTCGTCTCCCGGCCGACGGGGGCCGCTGATGAGGGACTGGTAGGTGGTGAGGTGCTGGCCCGTTCCAGAGCGGGGCAGGAGCCGGAGGAACGGCGCCAGGTCCGTGGTGGTGGGGAGGATCTTCTCCATGCCGGCGATGGCCACGTGGACCCGGGGGAGGGACGTGGTCATGCGGATGTTGCCCTCGTTCTCGAGCAACAGGATGGACCCGGTGTCGGCGATGAGGAAGTTGGCGCCGCTGACTCCCATGCCTGCCTCGGCGAAGCAGGTCCGAAGGATGCCCCGGGCGCACTCCGTGAGCTTCTTCTCGTCGTTCGTGGGCGCCAGGCCGACCTTGTCCGTGAACAGCTCGGCGATCTGGCGCTTGGTCTTGTGGATGGCCGGGACGATGATGTGGGACGGAGTCTCTCCCGCCAGCTGGATGATCCACTCGCCCAGGTCCGTCTCCACTGGTTCCACCCCGGCCCGCTCGAGGGCCCGGTTCAGGTGGACCTCTTCGGACACCATGCTCTTGGACTTGACCACCGTGGCGGCGCCGGCGTCCTCCGCCAGGCCGACGATGATGCGGCAGGCCTCTTCCGCGTCCCGCGCCCAGTGGACCCGAGTACCTTGCGCGGTGGCCTGGGTCTCGAATTGTTCGAGGTAGGTGTCCAGGTTGAACAGGACGTGCTCCTTGACACCGCGGGCCGTCTCCCGCAGGGCCTCCCAGTCGGGGACGTCGGCGATGGCTCCTTCTCGGCGCTCCCCGAACAGGCTGGTGGCGTTGCGCAGGGCGCCCCGGAGGATGTCGTCTCGCAGCGCGTCACGGGCCTGGGCGCGGAACCGTTCCGGGGTCAGCTCGCTCATCGGGAGGCTCCGTCGCTGGCGAGGAGCTCGGCCAGGTGGAGAACTCCCACCTTGGACCCGGTGCGTTGCAGGCGCCCGCCGATCTGCATCAGGCAGCTGACATCCCCCGACACCACCGTGTCCACCCCGAGGGACTCGAGGGCGCGCAGCTTCTCATCCAGGATCGCCACGGAGATGTCGGCGTGCTTGACGGAGAACGTGCCGCCGAAGCCGCAGCAGCTCTCGGCGCCGGGCATCTCCACCAGCTCCGTCCCGTCCACCGCCTCGATCAGCCGCCGCGGTTCGTCCTTGATGCCGAGCTCCCGCAGGCCGTGGCAGGCGTCGTGCCAGGTGACCTTGCCGTCCCGACGCGCGCCCACATCCGTGACCTGGAGGTCGTGCACCAGGAAGGTTGCGAACTCCCGCATGAGCCCGGCCAGCCTGGTGGCGGCCCGGTGTCGGGGGTCGTCCTCGGGCCACAGGCCGGGGAGATGGTGGAACATGGCGCAGCAGGACCCGGACGGGGTGATGACGGCGTCCGGTTCCAGGGCCAGGAGCCGGTCTACGGTGCCCTCGGCGACGCGACGCGCCTCCGCTGCGTAGCCGGTGTTGAAGGCCGGCTGGCCGCAGCAGGTCACGTCCGGATCGTAGACGACCTCGCATCCCACGTTGCGCAGCACCCTGACGGCGGAGACGCCGACGGAGGGCCACATCTGGTCCACGAGGCAGGTCGGGAACAATGCCACCCGCATGGGGTGGGCATGATAACGGGTCAGAGCGAGACGGTCCTCTCGCCCCAGACCTGGAACTCCCGGTGCTTGTTCACCTCCGCCAGGGCAGGGGTCCCGCCGGCGACCTTGATGATGTGCTCGTAGACCTCGGCCCCCACCTCGTCGATGGTCTGGGTGCCGTCGATGACGCCGCCGGCGTTGAGGTCGATGTCGGAGCGCATGCGCTCGTAGGTGCGGGTGTTGGAGGACAGCTTGATGACCGGGCAGATGGCGTTGCCGATGGTGGTGCCGTTGCCGGTGGTGAACACCACCACCGTGGCGCCGGCGCCGACGAGCCCGGGGGTGGACTCCTGGTCGTAGCCCGGGCCCTGCATGACGTGGAGCCCCTTGCTGCTGGGGGGCTGGGAGTACTCCGTGACCCCTTCGATGCGGGTGGTCCCGGCCTTGGCCATGGCGCCCAGGGACTTGATGGTGATGTTCAGCAGGCCGCCTCGCATGTTGCCGGGGCTGGGGTTCTCGCCGAGGACACCGCCGAACTTGGCGGCGTAGTCCTTGTACCAGTCCACCATGTCGTACACCGCCCGGCCCACCTCAGCGTTCCTGGCGCGCTGGGCGAAGACGTGCTCGGCGCCGCAGAACTCCGGGATCTCGGTGATCAGCACGGTCCCTTCGGAGCGCACCAGGGAGTCGGCGGCGCGACCCAGGGCCGGATTGCAGGAGAGCCCGGAGAATCCGTCGGAGCTGCCGCACTTGACCCCCAGCACCAGCTCGGAGGCGGGGACCTGTTCCCGCTCAGCCTGGTTGACCAGAGGCAGCATCTCCTTGACGTGTTGCAGGCCCTTCTCCACCGCCTCGGGCGTGCCGCCGGACTCCTGGATGCCGATCCACGCCGACGGCTTGTTCCAGGCCAGGCCACCGCGTCGGCCCAGGAAGCGGTCCATGGCCTGCATGTTGGTCTTCTCGCAGCCCAGGTCGATGAAGATCACGGCGCCGACGTTGGGGTGATCCGCGTAGTTGGCCAGGGTGCGCATCAGGATCTCGATGGTGGACCCGTCCTGGCAGCCGCAGCCCCGGGCGTGGGGGATGGCGACGATCCCGTCCACGTTGGGGTAGGCCTCGCGGTTCAGCGCCGTGAACTCGCCGAGGGTGGCGATCTGCATGGCCTCGGTGCTGGAGCACATGCTGGTGGGCACGATGAGGAGGAGGTTTCGGGTGCCCACCCTGCCGTCCGGTCGCCGGTATCCCTGGAAGGTGGCGCGCTGTGCGTCCGGGAGGAAGTCGGGCGCCGCGTTGCTGAGGTCTGCTGGCAGGTCCCGCACCACCGGCACGTCGTTGCTCATGTTGGCGGGGGAGACAGGCTCTCCCTGCTTGATGCCCAGGGAGGTGCCGATGGGCTGGCTGTACTGCCGCAGGCGTTCTCCGGCCGGGACGTCGGTGATGGCGAATCGGTGCCCCCGGTTGACGGGGCCCGTGACCTCCACGACGGCGCCGTCGGGTAGTTCCACGTGCTCGCCGCCGCTGAGCTCGTTCTTGACCACGGCCACGTTGTCGTCGTGATTGACGATGATGGCGCAACTCGAGATTGGGATCGTGCTGGACATGTCCTCACCAGTTTAGGCCAGATCGTCCGTATTCAGACGCCCTTCATCCAGCAGCTTCTGGAACTGATGGACGGTTTCCCGGATTCCGTCCTCGAGGGGAGTCCGCGGGAGCCGGGGCAGGGCGGAACGGATGGCCGCGCCGTCGAGGCTCGGCGGGATCGGGATGGGGGCGCCGCCGACGGTGATCCGAGCCTCTGGCCGGTGGGTCTTGATGAGCGTGACCACCCGGTCCATGTCCACCGCCTCGCCCTCCAGGTTGTAGACGTGGGCGCCCGCGGGGCCATGGTCCGCGCAGGCGAGGAAGGCGGCGGCGGTGTCCGCCACGAACTGGTAGTCCGTGATGCCGCTGAAGCGGATGTCGAACGGCCGGCCCACCACCGCGGCTTTCATGGCCCGGGTGGGGTCGGAGGTCAGGCCCTGGTCCCGACCGACTCCATAGACCGTGAGGGGTCGGATGCCGATGGAGTGGAGCCCGCGTTCGGCGTGGAAGACACGGGCGCCGGCCTCGTTGGCCTGCTTGAACACGCCGTAGTGGGTCTCCGGCGTCCCGACCCGGGCCTCGTCCGGGTGGGAGCCGTCCGCGGTGCCGTAGACCGCGGCGGAGCTGGCGTAGACCACCCGTTCGACGCCGCAGTCCGCCGCAGCCTGAAGCACGTTGAGGGAACCCACCACGTTGACGGCGGCGCCCCTGGCGGGGTGCTCCCGGCAGGCAGGGACCTGGAGTCCGGCCAGATGGATGATCCGGCTGGCGGCGGAGGACTCCAGGGCTTCCCGGACCGCAGCCTCTTCGGTGATGTCCACTGCCTGGTGCCTGACGGCGCCCCGGTGGGTTGGGTCGATGACCGCGTCCAGTCGGTGCCGGGCGGTCCCTGCATCAGCGATGACGGCCGTATCGCCTCGCTCGACGATGGCCTTGGTGACCCAGGCGCCGATGCAGCCGAGGGCGCCGGTGAGGAAGTAGGTGCGGCCCATGGGGCACGGATGCTAACCCATGGTTCCCTGTGCCGGGGCGGGGCGACTTCTCCGGCCTGGCCAGCCGTGATCCGTGCCTCGGCCTATCATGGTCGGCGCGAGCCTGGCCCGATGCCTCCGGGGCCAGGGAACCAACCCCCGACCCTCTTCAGGAGTAGCTCATGGAATCCACCGTCACCTCGTCGATGTTCGTGCCCGGCGCCCTGTGGTTGGTCGTCATGGCCTGTGCCACGCCGTCCAGCAGCGGGCAGGAGAAGCCCCTGGTGAAGGACGGCGAGTCCATCTGCTTCCTCGGCGATTCCATCACGTCAGCGGGGGCCCGCAACGCCGCCGGCTATTGCCGCCTGGTGATCGAGGGTCTCAAGGTCAACGGGGTGGAGGCGAAGCTCATCCCTGCCGGCGTGAGCGGCCACAAGTCGGATCAGATGCTGGCGCGGCTTCAGCGCGACGTGATCGACAAGAAGCCGGATTGGATGACCCTGAGCTGCGGGGTGAACGACGTCTGGCATGGGGATCGGGGCATCAGCCTGCCGCAGTACAAGAAGAACATCACCGACATCGTGACGCGGGCGCAGGAGGCGGGGATCAAGGTGATGATCCTCACGGCCACCATGATCAAGGAGGACCAATCTCTCCCGAACAACCAGAAGCTGGTGGCCTACAACGGGTTCCTCCGGGAGCTGGCTGCGGAGCGTCGGTGCGTCCTGGCGGACCTCAATCAGCGCATGCAGGTGGCGGTGTCCGCCGCCGGTGACCGACGACAAGGGAACCAACTGACCACGGACGGGGTGCACATGAACACCTTCGGCAACATGATGATGGCGGAGGGGGTGCTGTCGGCGTTCCGGTTGTCCCAGGCTCAACTGGCCAAGGCCGTGAGTCACTGGGAGTCCATGCCTCGGACCTGCTCCGTGCGCCTCCAGCTGAACCTCACGGCGGCGGAGTTCCGCAAGCTGAAGGTCCTGGCGGATGAGAAGGGGGTCTCCGTGGACGCCCTGTTCCGGAGCCAGATGGAGGCCCGAGCCCGCCAGTTGCTGGACGGTTGATCCGGGGTGGGCCACGCCGGACCGCCCCATTGGCACGGTCCGGCGGTTGCGCTACCTTTGGCTCGGCAACCGGGAGATATCCATGAGCACGCAGCCCGACTTCAGCAGCTCCTTCGTCCTCGTCATGGTGGGCGTGGCGGTGGGAATACCCGCCTCCATCATCATCGGCATCGTCGGTGCGGCGCAGGGTTGGGGCGGCCCCTCCACCGTGACGGGTTGGGCCCTCATCGCCGGACCCTTCGTGGGGCTGGCCTTCGGTGGCGTGCTGGCTTGCCTCGGTCGCGGCGGCGCGTCGGAGGCCTGAGCCCCGTCTCGGTCAGCGGAGGCCGTAGAACTCCGTAGCGTTCGTGCCCCAGAAGCCGGCCTGTTCCGCCGCGGAGAGCCGCTCCGCGAACCGGGCGGCGAGGCTGTGCACCTGCTGGTAGGTGCCCGCCAGGTTGCACACCGGCCAGTCGGAGCCGTACATCAGTCGATCGGCTCCGAACGCCTCCATCACCACGTCCAGGTAGCGGTCGAAGTCCGGCTCCTTCCAGCCTGACCAGTCCGCCTCCGTGATCATCCCGGAGACCTTGCAGGTGACGTTGGGGCAGCGGGCCAGGGTGCGGAGTTGTTCGTCCCACGGGCTGATCAGCCCGTCCTTGACCAGGGGCTTGGCGATGTGGTCGAGGACGAAGGGCTGTTCGGGGAACGCCTGGGCCAGGGCGACGGCGGCGTGGAGCTGCTTGGGGAAGACCAGGATGTCGTAGGTCATGCCGTGGTCCCGCAGCCGTCCGATTCCCCTCTGGAACTCCGGCGTGAGCATGTAGTCCACGTCCGGCTCGTCCTGGACGATGTGGCGCACACCCACGAACAGGGGGTGGGAGGCGTAGGGCTCCAGCTGGCCGTCCACGTCCTCCGCCCGCAGGTCCACCCAGCCCACCACGCCCTTCACGTGGTCGTTGGCGTCGGCCAACTCCAGCATCCAGCGGTTCTCTTCCAGGGTCTGGCGGACCTGCACCACGACGCATCCGTCGAGGCTGACGAAGCGCAGGTGTGGCAGGAGGTTCTCGGGCAAGTAGTCCTGGCGCAGGGCCTCCAGGCCCTCCGTGGCCATCCAGGGATACTCGTCGCTGTCGTGGACCCAGAAGTGCTGGTGGCTGTCGATGCGCATGGCGTCAGGGTAACCGCTAATATGCGCCCATGACCAACGGGCCCATGACCGCTCATCTCGGCCGGCCGGGAGGTGACCCGACAGGGTTCGCCGGGGTGCGCGCGGCGTTCCGCCGGCGCAACCCTGGTCACGACGTCGACTGGTCGCCCCGCGTTTCCAGCGTGGAAGCCGGGGAGCACCCGCGGGTGGCGTTCGTGGCGTCTTCCCGGGAAGGGGCGTCCGTGGGGGACATCCTGGTGGTGCGGCCCGGTGAGTCGCGGACACTGGACGGTCCGGCGGACCTGGTGGTGTTCACGTTGCCGGACCCGATCCCGGACGGGGTCCCGGAGCAGATCCGTCCTGACCACGACCCCCTGATCACGGACACGCCCGGAGGGTGCGCGGAGCAGGAGGACGCCTACCGGCGGATCTGCCTGACCTGGTTGAAGGACAACGGGCCCTACACCTATCACGCCCTCAACGCCCACCGGGTGCGCATGTGGGACTCGTTCTCCCACTACCACCCTGAGGATGACGGCTTCGACGAGATGTACCTGGTCCAGGAGGTCCGTCCCGGCGGACACATCCTGGTCAGCGAAGAGCGTCAGCGCATCGAGTCCCCGGAGGAGGTGACGAGAGAGGAGGCGGCCCGTCTGCTCGGTCGGATCGAGCCCGAGGTGGGTGACCTGATCTTCATCCCGCGGGGCGTCGTCCATCGCGGCGTGGGCGGCGTGCTGGCCCATGTGATCACGGTGCCGGGCTTCAGGCCCGGGTGTGAGGTGGGGGTGGACCATCACCTGCGCGCCATCGGTGAGCGCCTGGGTATGGGAGCCGACGAGGGGCTGGTGTGGCAGGAGGCCGCGTCCCGCGGCCCGGTGGTGAAGTAGGTATGGGCGTCCACGGACTGGTGGCCGCTGTGCACACGCCCTTCGACGATGATGGGGCGGTTAACTTGGGCGTGGTGGGGGATCAGGCGTCCTTGCTCCACGACAACGGCGTCGCCCATGTCCTGGTGGCCGGCACCACGGGCGAAGGCCTGCTGCTCTCCACCGAGGAGCGCAAGGAGCTGGCGAGGGAGTGGGCACGGAGCGGAGGCCCCCTGGGGGTGATGATCCATGTCGGGCACGTGAGCCTGGTGGAGGCCCGAGGGCTCGCCGCCCATGCCGCGTCCGTGGAGGCCGCGGGCATCGCCGCCATGGCGCCTCCGTTCTTTCGGCCGTCAGGGCTCACGCAGCTCGTGGCCTGGTGCGCAGAGGTGGCTGCGGCTGCGCCGGACACGCCGTTCTTCTACTACCACATCCCGTCCATGAACATGGACGCGGACATGATGGAGTTCGTGGACCGGGCTCGGGAACGGATCCCCACGTTCGCGGGCATCAAGTACACCCACAGCGACATGATGGAGGCGGCGCGTCTGCTCCACGTGCACGGCCATGACCTGGACATCCTGGCGGGGAGAGACGAGTTCCATCTGCCGTTTCTCGCCCTCGGAGCAGAGGGCGCCGTGGGCAGCACCTACAACTACGCCGCGCCTCACTACCTGCGCATGCGAGCGGCCTGGGCCGCGGGGGATCAGGCGGAAGCCCGGCGGCTGAACGCCCTCACGGCGCAGCTCGTGGACTTGTTGCGAAGGGCGCCGGAGATCGCCGTGGGCAAGTGCTTCGTGCGACACCTGGGGGTCCCCGTGGGCGGCACCCGATTGCCCCTGCGGCAGTTGACGGACGAGGAGGAGCGGGAGCTCCTGGCCGACGTGGAGGCCCTGGGGGTCCTGGGAGCGGCGCGCTCGTGAGGTGGGCCCTGGCGGTCTTGCTCCTGGCCGCCGTCGTGACGGCACAAGATGAGTCCGGGAGCGGCTTCCTGCGCTGGCAGCGGGGGACCCCGGTCCCCGACGCCATCGGCCTCGCCGGGCCCTTCGCCGGGACCCACCGAGGTGCGTTGCTGGTGGCCGGCGGCGCCAACTTCCCGGCACCCACATGGGAGAGCAGCAAGCAGTGGCATGACGCCGTCTACGTCATGGAGCGCAAGGACGGCCGGTGGGAGTGGCGTCGGGAACTCAAGATGTTGCCCCGTCCGATCGCCTACGGCGCCTGTGTGTCCAGCCCCGGAGGCGTGGTGTGCGTGGGCGGCAATGACGGGAGCCGCGTCTACGCAGACGCGTTCCTGATGGCGCTCGAGGCTCCTGGCTTGGGGGTCACCATGAGTCCGCTTCCCCAGCTCCCTGTCGGCGTTGTCCACGGGGCGGCGGCGCTGACAGATAGCCGTGTCTGGCTGATCGGCGGGATGACCAACGCGTCCCTCGACTCCGCCACCGCCGACCTGTGGGTCCTGGACCTGGAGGACCTGGACAACGGGTGGAGACGGGGACCGTCCCTGCCCGGGCCCACACGGGCCCTCGCCGTGGCGGCGGTGCAGCACGACGGGGTGGGCGAGAAGCTCTACGTCATGTCCGGTCGTCGTCAGGGCGACGAAGGGGTGGAGCTGCTCCGGGACTGCTGGCGGCTCGACGTGGCGGCGGTGGACCTGGATCAGGTGCGTCCGGACACCGGCGACCATGACGGCGCTCCGGTCTGGAGTCGGGTCGCGGATGTCCCACGGTGTGTCATGGCGGGGACCGCCGCCGCCCTGGGTGACAACCACCTGGCGGTGTTCGGCGGCGACGGCGGAGAGCACTTCGGCCGCGCCGACGAGCTTCGGGACCGGCACCCGGGCTTCACCAGGAGAGCGTTGGTCTATCACACCATCACCGACACCTGGGTCGACGGAGGCGAGACCCCGTCGAATCAGGTGACGACGTGGGCGGTGCCCATGGACGGCGGCGTGGTCATCCCCAGCGGCGAGGTCCGGCCGCGGGTGCGCACCCGTGAGGTGTGGTGGGTTCGGCCGCGGGCGCCGGAGGAGTCTTTCGGCGCGGTGAACCTCGCGGTGGTCGTCGCCTACCTCCTGGCCATGCTCGGCATCGGGTTCCACTTCGCCCGAGCCGGAGGCGGGACCGACGGGTTCTTCCGCGGGGGCCAGCGGGTGCCGCCCTGGGCGGTGTCCCTCTCCATCTTCGCCACCATGCTCTCGTCCATCACCTTCATCGCCATCCCGGCCAAGGTGTTCGCCACGGACTGGAGCTACTTCCTCGGGAGCCTCATGATCCTGGCCGTGGTCCCCGTGGTGATCCGCGGCTACCTGCCGTTCTTCCGTCGCATCGACGCCACCTCCGCATACGAGTACCTGGAGCGTCGTTTCAGCCGCGCCGTGCGGCTGATCGGCAGCGCCCAGTTCATCGCCTTCCAGGTGGCTCGCATGGCCATCGTGCTGCTGCTCCCCGCCCTCGCGATGGAGGTCATCACGCCGCTGGACCGCAGCACCTGTATCCTGCTCATGGGGGGGCTGAGCCTCGTCTACTGCGCCATGGGCGGTATCCGGGCGGTGATCTGGACGGACGTGGTGCAGACCCTGGTGCTGCTGGGCGGGGCCGCCTTCACCCTGGGGCTGATCCTGTGGGACGTGGGAGTCGGCGGCGTGTTCGAGAGCGCCGCGGCTTCGGACAAGCTGCGGCTGGTGAACGACGGGTGGAGCGCCCTCGACCCGGTGCCGGTGCTGTGGGTGGTGGTGGTGGGGCAGTTCCTCTCCAACATCGTGCAGTACGGATCGGATCAGACCGTGGTGCAACGGTACATGTCCACGGAGACCGAGGCCAAGGCGGCGAGGGCGATCCTCACCAACGGCTTCCTCTCCGTGGCCGCGTCGGTGTTGTTCTTCGCCGTGGGCACGGCGCTGTGGGCCTACTATCGGGCTCACCCGGAGCGGTTGGACCCGGGGTTCGGCAACGACCAGATCTTCCCCTTGTTCATCGCCAGGGAGCTGCCCCTGGGCATCTCGGGGCTGGTGGTGGCGGGGGTCCTGGCCGCGGCCCAATCCACCATCTCCACCAGCATGAACAGCGTGTCCACGGTGTTGGTGACGGATTGGTACCGGCTGCTTCGGCCCGAGCGCAGCGACCGACACTACCTCGCAGTGGGGCGGGTGTTCACCGTGGCGTTGGGCCTCGTCGGTACGGGGACCGCGCTCTGGTTCGCGGGCGCCGCCGACCGGTCGTTGCTCGACGTGTTCCTGGGCTATGTGGGGCTGCTGACCAGCGTGCTCGGTGGTTTCTTCCTCCTGGGGATCCTCAGCCGCCGGGCCCACGCGTTGGGCGCCATGGCGGGAGGGCTGGCGGGGGCCGCGGCGTTGCTCACGGTCAAGGCCTGGGGGTTGCACCTGTTCCTGTATGCCGGTGTGGGCATGATCACGACCCTCGTGGTCGGGGTCCTGGTGAGCGTCGTGATTCCGGGCCAGCCTCGGACCGAGCGGCTGACCATCTGGACCTGACGTCCGCCTGCCGCCCCTCTCCAGATGCTGTATCCTGCGCCGGCCATGGGTTACTGGCGTGCAAACGGAGCGCTCACCGTCGTCCTGTTGACGGTCTGGGCAGTTGTCGGACTGGGCTGCGGGGTGCTGTTCGCGGACAGCCTGAACGACTTCCAGCTGGGCGGATTCCCCCTCGGGTTCTGGTTCGCCCAACAGGGCAGCATCATGGTGTTCGTGGTGCTCATCCTGGTCTATGCCGTGGCCATGAACCGCCTCGACCGCCGCTTTGAGGGACGACAGAAGGACCGGGAGGACTAGGTGGACCTGGGCAACTGGACCCTCCTGTTCGTCGGGTTGACCTTCGGTCTCTACCTGTTCATTGCCTGGATGAGCCGGGTCAAGGACACCCGCGGCTTCTACGTTGCGGGCCGCGGGGTCCCGGCGGCGGCCAACGGCATGGCCACGGCGGCGGACTGGATGAGCGCCGCGTCCTTCATCTCCATGGCCGGCCTCATCTCCACCATGGGGTATTCCGGAGGCGTCTACCTCATGGGGTGGACCGGCGGCTACGTGCTGCTGGCGTTGCTGCTGGCCCCCTATCTGCGCAAGAGCCAGAAGTTCACCGTGCCCGAGTTCGTCGGGGACCGGTACGACTCCAACGTGGCCCGCATGGTGGCGGTGATCTGCGCCATCTTCGTCAGCTTCACCTACGTGGCGGGGCAGATGCGAGGGGTGGGCATCGTCTTCTCCCGCTTCCTCGAGGTGGATGTGGACGTGGGCGTGCTCCTGGGCATGGGGATCGTGTTCATCTACGCCACCCTCGGCGGCATGAAGGGGATCACCTGGACCCAGGTGGCCCAGTACTGGGTGCTCATCACCGCCTTCCTGATCCCGGCCATCGCCATCAGCATCAAGCTCACCGGTCAGCCCCTGCCCCAGGTGGGGATGGGGTCGCCCTTGAAGGACGAGACCGTGAACCTGCTGCAGAAGCTCAACCAGATCCACGCGGACCTGGGATTCAGCTCGTACACGGAGCCGTTCCTCGGCAAGTGGGACCGGATGAACGTCTTCTGCACGGCGCTGGCGTTGATGGCAGGCACCGCCGGGCTGCCCCACGTGATCGTCCGGTTCTACACCGTGAAGACGGTGAAGGCGGCGCGCTGGAGCGCCTTCTGGGCCCTGCTGTTCATCTCCATGCTGTACCTGACGGCGCCCGCCACGGCGGCCTTCGCCCGCTACGACATGATCGACAGCCTGGACGGCAAGACCCGCGCCGAGCTCCCGTCATGGTTCACCGGTTGGGAGAAGACCAACCTGGTGATCTGGATGGATGACGGCGACGGTCGGGTCCAGTACCGAGGGCCGGATGCCCCGGACGGCAAGCAGAACGAGATCTTCCGTCGCGGCAAGATGACGTCGGAGGAGGTCGACGAGCTGCGCGCCGATCATCAGCGTTGGCTTGATTCCGGGAGAAGTCGGGGCGCGGACGCCCGCGCGGTGCTCAGCGCCAGGAAGCTGTCGGGCCCGGACCGGGACATGATCGTCCTGGCGTCTCCGGAGATGGCGGGCCTCGACCCGTGGATCATCGCGCTGGTGGCCGCCGGCGGGTTGGCCGCGGCGTTGTCCACCGCCAGCGGGCTGCTGCTGGTGATCTCCTCCAGCGTCGCCCATGACCTGTATTACAAGATGGTGAACCCGCAGGCGTCGGAGGGCCGGCGGCTGTTGGTGGGGCGGGCGGTGATCGGCGTGTCGGTGGTGATCGCCGGCTTGTTCGGGATCTTCCCTCCGGGGTTCGTCAGTGAGGTGGTGGCGTTCGCCTTCGGACTGGCCGCGGCCAGCTTCTTCCCCGCCCTGGTGTTGGGGATCTTCAATCGCAGGGTGGGCACCGTCCCCGCCGTGGCGGGCATGATCGCCGGGCTCGGGTTCACGGCCACCTACATCATCAGCAGCGTGTATGGGGGGATGGACCCCTGGTGCTTCGGCATCCGCGCCCAGGGCATCGGCGTGGTGGGGATGCTCATCAACTTCGTCGTGACCCTCGGATTGACGCCCTTGTTCCCGGCCCCCGGCGGTCGTGTCCAGGAGCTCCTGGACGACCTGCGGCGGCCCGAGGCCAGCGGCGACGGGGAGGCGAGTCAGTCGTGACCTCACCGGTGGCGCTGCGCGTCGTGGGGTGGGAGATGGGGCTGGTCGATTGCGCGCTGCGCATCCCGTTCCGGTACGGCGTCGTGACCCTGACGGAGGCGCCCCAGCTCACCTTGCAGGTCGAGGTGGAGGACGAGCAGGGAGGGCGGGCCTGCGGCTACGCGGCGGATCTCCTGGCGCCCAAGTGGTTCGACAAGGACCCGTCCAAGAGCAACGGGAGGAACTGCCGGGACCTGCTGGCGTCGGCGGAGCGGGCCGTGGTCGCCTACGCGGACCCGGCGGCGGAGCGGGGCTCCGTCTTCGATCACTGGCGGCGGGTCCATGGCGCCTGCCACGTCAGCGGCGCCCGGGACCCGTCCGGTGCGCTGGTGAGCGGCTTCGGCATCGCCCTCGGTGAACGGGCCGTCATGGACGCCGCCTGCCGCCTGACCGGGGCGTCCTTCGCCGGCGCGTTGCGCGAGGACCTGTTCGGGTTCCGGCCCGGAGAGATCTGGCCCGAGCTGGCCGGTTGGGATCACGCCGCGGATCTGGGGGCGCCGCCCCGGGAACGCATGGTGGTCCGTCACACGGTGGGGTTGGGAGATGCCCTGCGGCCGTCGGAGGTGCGCCCGGAGGAGCGGCTCGACGACGGGTTGCCGGAGTGCCTCGTGGACGACATCCGGCGCTACGGCCTCAACACCTTCAAGGTGAAGCTGAGCGGCCGTCATGAGGAGGACCTGGCCAGACTCCTGGCGTTTGCGGAGGTGGTGGGGGAGCACGTGCCCGCCCCCTTGCAGTTCACCGTGGACGCCAACGAACAGTTCAGGGACGTGGCGGGAGTGGTGCGGCTGTTGGACGAGACCTCCCGGCACCCGGCGGGGCAGGCGCTGCTGAACGGGCTCCTCCTGGTGGAGCAGCCCATCCCTCGCCAGGACTCCTTCGACCCGTCCGCGACCGCGGCCATGGAGGCGCTGGCGGACTACGCGCCGTGCATCATCGACGAGGCGGACGTGGACGTGGACTCCTTCGAGCGCGCCCTGGAGCACGGTTACCGAGGCGTGTCCGTGAAGAACTGCAAGGGTGTCTTCCGCGCGTTGTTGAACCGCGGGCTGGTGTGCGCCCGGTCGCACGGGGTCGGCGACCTGTTCCAGTCGGGAGAAGACCTGACCAACATCGCCATGCTGTCCCTGCAGCAGGACCTGGTCACCCAGGCCGTGCTGGGCGTGGAGCACGTGGAGCGCAACGGCCACCACTACCTGCGCGGCCTCGACCACCTGACGGAGAGTGAGCGGGAGGGCGCGCTGGCGAGACACCCGGACCTGTACGAGCAGCGGGACGGCGTCGCTCAGGTGCGGATCCGTGACGGCGTGGTGGAGCTGGGGTCCCTGCACGGGCCGGGGTACGGTCACGGGGGCGCCGTGGAGATGGGCCACCGCATGAGCCCGGAGTCCTGGTCCGAGGGGTCGTCATGAGCGTGCGCTTCACCCCGCCAGGTCGCTTCCGGGACGCGAAGGAGTTCCGTGATCGGTGGCGCGAGCTGGCCCCCTCCCTGGATTGCGACCTGGACCTCGAAGACGCGGGCGGAGCGCTGGCGCAGCCTCTGGACGTGTTCGGTCGTCGGTTGAGCAACCGATGGGCGGTGCACCCCATGGAGGGCTGGGACGGCACGGAGGACGGTCGCCCGTCGGAGCACACCCTGCGGCGATGGCGTCGGTTCGGCCTCTCCGGGGCGGCGCTCATCTGGGGCGGGGAGGCCTTCGCGGTCTGCCCGGAGGGCCGGGCCAATCCCAACCAGCTCCACCTGCGACCGGGCGTGGACGCGGCCGTTTCCCTGCGGACGTTGCGGGAGCAGGTGCTGGAAGGCAGGCGGGAAGCGGGCCACGGCGAGCAGGACCTGGCTATCGGGCTGCAGTTGACCCACTCCGGCCGCTTCGCGCGACCCACGGCGTCGGGTCCGGCACCCCGGGTGGCGTTCCGCCATCCGGTGCTGGACTCGCGTTTCGGGGTGGAGGACGATCAGGCGGTCCTCACGGACGGCGAGCTGGAGTCCATCGGTGAGCACTACGTCGCCGTCGCCCGTCTGGCCCGTGATGTCGGCTTCGACTTCGTGGACGTCAAGTGCTGTCACGGGTACCTGCTGCACGAGCTGTTGGGCGCCCACACCCGGGGAGGCTCGTACGGGGGCAGCTTCGAGAACCGGGTCCGCC
Source organism: uncultured Isosphaeraceae bacterium (assembly GCA_964507445.1). Taxonomy (GTDB): domain Bacteria; phylum Planctomycetota. The sequence goes on along the minus strand of CAZDQF010000001.1, from coordinate 394,270 downwards.
TGTTCCGACTCATCGTGCAGGGGATCCGGAGCGAATGCCCTGGATTGCATGTGGGCTGCCGGGTGTCCATCGTGGATGTCCATCCATACGAGAAGGGAGAGCACGGTGTGGGTTCGCCGAGCGGGTGGGAGGCCAGCGTGCCCTACACGTACGGGTTCGGTGTGGACCAGGAGGACCCGCGGCGACCGTCCTTCGAGGAGCCCGTCCGTTTTCTGCAGCTGGTCCGCGATCTCCAGATCCCCTGCGTGAACCTCACCGTGGGGTCGCCGTACTACAACCCGCACCTGCAGCGGCCCGCCGCCTACCCTCCCAGCGACGGCTACCAGCCTCCGGAAGATCCGCTGCTCGGGGTCGCGTTCCAGCTGGACGCCACGCGGCGCTGCAAGGCGGCGGTGCCGGAGTTGGTGTTCGTGGGGAGCGGCTACAGCTACCTGCAGGAGTGGCTTCCCCACGTGGCGCAGCACGAGGTCCGCAGCGGACACGTGGACGTGGTGGGGATCGGCCGTATGGTGCTCAGCTATCCCGAGCTGCCCGCGGACGTGCTGGCGGGGCGCCCCTTGCAACGCAAGCGCCTCTGCCGCACCTTCAGCGACTGCACCACGGGGCCGCGGAACGGGATGCTGAGCGGTTGCTTCCCGCTCGACGATCACTATCGAGGGATGCCCGAGGCGTCCCGCCTGAGGCAGATGAAGAAGGAGCGGGACCCATGAGCACCGAGGAGCGCGTGGACGTTGAACGTCGCATGATCGAGGCGGCCCAGGCGGAAGGCCGCGGCGCCACCCTCAAGACCTACGTGCGCCTCTCCGGGCCCGGGTGGCTGCAGAGCGCCATCACCCTCGGCGGCGGTTCCCTCGCGAGCTCGTTGTATCTCGGCGTCCTCTGCGGTTACGGCCTGTTGTGGATACAGCCGCTGGCCATGGTGCTCGGCATCATCATGCTCTCCGCCATCTCGTACGTGACCCTGAGCACGGGCAAGCGTCCGTTCCGGGCCATCTGCGATCACGTCAACCCGGTCCTGGGCTGGGGTTGGATCCTGGCGGTGCTGCTGGCCAACCTGGTGTGGAGCTTGCCGCAGTTCAGCCTCGGCACCGCCGCCATCACCCAGAACCTGTTGGGGGGATCCGGCGGAGCCGGCGCCAAGGTCGCGTCCAGTCTCGGACTCCTGGTGGTCGCGTCCGCCGTGATCTGGGCCTACGACAGCGGCTCCCGGGGACTCCGGTTGTTCGAATGGCTGCTCAAGGGGATGGTCGGACTCGTCGTGGTCTGTTTCTTCGGCGTGGTCATCGCCTTGAGCGTCAACGGGGGGCTGGCGTGGGGCGAGATCCTGCGCGGCTTCAACCTGGACCCGTCGCTGATGTTCGCTCCGTCGTCCGCCTTCGAGCCGTTCCTGGAGGCCTCGGGAGCGGCGCGGGAGTGGTGGACCAGTTACCTCGTCGGTCAGCAGCGCGACGTCATGATCGCCGCCGCCGCCACCGCCGTGGGCATCAACATGACCTTCCTGCTGCCCTACTCCATGCTCAAGAAGGGATGGGGCAAGAGCCACCGTGGCCTCGCCACGTTCGATCTCTCGACCGGGCTGCTGATCCCGTTCCTGCTGGCCACGAGCTGCGTGGTCATCGCGGCGTCGTCCCAGTTTCACGGCAAGGTGGACGAGCGCCTGGTGGCGGGTGACGGAGCCGCGCCGGCGCGCCTCGTCAAGGCGTACGAGAAGACCCTCGCCAACCGACAGGAGGAGGTGGACGCACCTCTGACCGACGCCGACCGTTCGCTCTCGGCCATGCTGGTGAAGCGTGATGCGTTCGACCTGGCGGCGGCGCTGGAGCCGCTCACGGGCAAGGGCGTGGCCCGTGTCGTGTTCGGCATCGGGGTGCTGGGGATGGCCCTGTCCACCATCATCATCCTGATGCTCATCTCCGGGTTCACCTTCTGCGAGATCTTCGACCGGCCTGCGTCGGGAACCTTCCATCGCGTGGGTTGCCTCGCCGCCGGTATCGGCGTCCTCGGGCCGTTCGTGTGGAAGGGAGACGCGGCGTTCTGGCTGGCGGTGCCGACGTCGGTGTTCGGCATGGTGCTGCTGCCCGTGGCGTACTGGACCTTCATCCTGTTGATGAACAACCGTTCGTTGCTGGGGGACGCCATGCCCCGAGGCCGCAGCCGTTCGTGCTTGAACGCGGCCATGGGTCTCGCCGCCGCCGTCGTCACCCCCGCCAGCCTCTATATCGCCTACGCCAAGGCCGGTTGGTGGGGCCTCGGGGGAATCGTCGCGTTCATCTTCTTGGCGGTGGTGGTGGGGGTCGCGGTACCGAGGAAGCGGGCGTCGTGACCTGAGCCGGGGAGGGCGGTCCCGGCCCGTTGACGTCACCGACTCAGGACTCGGATGGCCGCGTAGCCGGGCGGCTGTGGTCCACCTGGAGCCGGAACAGGTCTGCGCGGGCGTAGTGTCCGGACACGTCCAGGGCGAGGGACTCGCGGTTGAGCATGCCCGGGTCCAGGTCCGCGGTGAGCAGCAGCTCCTCACCGAACACCGGGCCCGCCAACAGCGAGCCGTCCGGGGCGATGATGGCGCTGCCGCCGTCCAGCAGCAGGCCGTCCCGGGTCTCCATGTCGCCGATGAGCGGGGTGCCCTCCGGGAAATCGTCGGGGCCGAGGACCATGCCGGCGGCGAGGACGAAGCACCGGCCCTCGAAGGCGTGGTGGCGGCTGGCCAGCAGGTACATGTCGCGCACCGCGGGCCACAACGCCACGTGGATCTGCTCGTCGCGATCGTGCAGCACCTGGCGCGGCAGGGGCATCCAGTTCTCCCAGCAGATGAGGCCGCCGACCCGGGCCCCGGCCACGTCCGCGGTGCCGAGGTCGTGGGCATCTCCCGGCTTCCACACCAGGCGCTCGCCGTGGGTGGGGACCAGCTTGCGGCGGTGCTGCACGACGTCCCCTCGTTCGCTGATGACGACAAACGCGTTGTAGATCGTGCGGCCGACCCGTTCGTTGAAGCCCAGGACCACGGCGCAGCCATGGTCGCCCGCTGCCGACGCCACGTCGTCCAGGAGCGGGGACGGGACCTCGAGGGAGCCCTCGAGGAGGGCGGCGTGGATGGCCTTGGCGGGTTCGTGATCCCAGATGCCGAACTCGCCGGCGTCGCACCAGAGCGGATACACCGGGACGAAGGTCTCGGGGAAGGCCAGCAGGGTGACGCCCTCCGCGGCGGCGTCCTGGATGGCCTGCACCACACGATCCACGGTGGCGCGGGCGTCGAGGGCGCGGGGACGGAGCTGGGCGACGGCGGCTTTGAGGGGCTGCATGGGCGCATTCTATGGGGTGGGGCGCGGGGGTGGGGGAGGCCGGGTATGCTGAACGGCCCGACCTGCGCTGCGGAGTGCGGCGCCGGTCACGGCAACCATGAAGGCATCGGTGTTGGAATCTCCGCTGGGACCGCTGCTGGCGTTCACGGATGAGCGCGGGCGGCTCTGCCGTCTGGATCTGCCGCGCGGTCGCACCGCCGAGCGCATGCTGACGGACGCGGGGGACCCGGCCCGGGATGACCGCGCCGCCGCCCACGTCGCGCGGGCCATGGAGCGGTACTTCGGTGGCCACCGCGGCCCGTTTGATCTCGACTTCACCCCCGAGGGGACGCCGTTCCAGGTGCTGGTGTGGCGCATGCTGTCCAAGGTCCCCTACGGCGAGACCTGGAGCTACGGTCAGCTGGCGCGCCGGGCTCGTCGGACCGGTGCCTCCCGCGCCGTGGGAGGCGCCGTCGGGGCCAATCCCATCGCCATCGTCATCCCGTGCCATCGGATCATCGGATCCGACGGCACCCTGACCGGGTTCGGCGGCGGCCTGGACGCGAAGCGGTTCCTGCTTGGGTTGGAGGGGGCGCTGCCGGAGACCACCGGGTCCCTATTCTGAGCGCCGCCGTTTCAGGGTGAGGAAGCTGAGCCCGTGGGCGTTGGCGTCGTCCGCCGCGCGCTCCACCCGGTGGGTCTCCTCCCAGAGGTCCTCGTCGAGGGAGGGGAAGCGGGCGTCACCGCCGTCCACCGTCGTCTCCACCCTGGTCAGGTGGATGCAGGCGGCGTGGGTCATGAAGGCGTCGTAGATGGCCTCGCCGCCGATGACCATGAGCACCCGGCCGCCGTCCTGCTCGGCTCGCCGGACCGCCTCGTCCGGGTCACGAGCCAGGAGGCAGCCTTCCGCCGGGGCGTAGTCCGGGTCACGGGAGAGCACGATGTTGAGCCTGCCGGGGAGGGCCCGGCCGATGGAGTCGTGGGTGCGTCTGCCCATGACCAGGGGGTGCCCCATGGTGACGCGCTTGAAGTGGGCGAGGTCCGCCGGCAGCCGCCACGGCAGGTCCCCGTCCTTGCCGATGACCCCGTGTCGGTCCACGGCGACGATCAGGTGCACCTCCATCAGACGGAGATCTCCGCCTTGATGGTGGCGTGGCTCTCGTAGCCGCGGATCTCCACGTCGTCGTAGGTGAACCCGTCGATGTGGTCCACGGCCGGGTTGAGCCACAGCGTCGGGCGATCCAGGGGGTCCCGGGAGAGCTGGATCTCCACCTGCTCCAGGTGGTTCAGGTAGATGTGGGCGTCCCCGAGGGTGTGCACGAAGTCCCCGACCTCGAGCCCCGTGACCTGGGCCACCATGTGGGTGAGGAGGGCGTAGGACGCGATGTTGAACGGCACCCCGAGGAAGACGTCGGCGCTGCGCTGGTAGAGCTGGCACGACAGGCGCCCGTCGCAGGCATAGAACTGGAACAGGGCGTGGCAGGGCTGCAGGGCCATGCGGTCCAGGTCGGCCACGTTCCAGGCGCTGACCACGAGGCGTCGGGAGTCAGGGTTGGTGCGCAGCTCGTCGATGATGCGCGCGAGCTGGTCCACGGTGCCGCCGTCCGGGGCGGGCCAGGAGCGCCACTGGGCCCCGTACACCGGGCCCAGGTTCCCCTGCTCATCGGCCCACTCGTTCCAGATGCGGACGCCGTGCTCCTGCAGGTAGGCGACGTTGGTGTCGCCCTTCAGGAACCACAGCAGCTCGTGGATGATGGAGCGGAAGTGGAGCTTCTTGGTGGTGACCGCGGGGAACCCCTCCGTGAGGTCGAACCGCATCTGGTAGCCGAACACGCTGCGTGTCCCGGTCCCCGTCCGGTCGGTCTTGGTGGCGCCGTGGTCGCGCACATGGCGAAGCAGTTGAAGGTACGGTTGCACCGGGTCCTCCCTTGTGCCGCTGATCATAGCGCGGTCGCCGGGGGCTGTCCGGCCCCGGGGCGGCGTTGCACAAGGTGCGCGGTTCATTGTAAGACCGGTCCATGGAAGAGCCTCCGATCACCAGCCCGCGGGGAGCGGGCGACGGCTTCGCGCTGCGGCGGATCCGCGCCGCCGATGACCCGGCCATGGGGCGGATCATCCGGTCGGTGATGACGGAGTTCGGCGCCGCCCGCGCCGGGGTCGCCAACCCAAACAGGGCGGTGGCCGCCCGGTCGAGCCCGGACCGCCGGCCCCCCGCCG
>CAZDQF010000001.1:295310-388765 GCA_964507445.1 uncultured Isosphaeraceae bacterium | reverse complement strand
GGTGGGGGTGGGGGGGTTGGCGCGCGGGTTTTGCCGGGGCTTGGGGGGGTATCTTGGGGGGGTTTTTGGGTATCGAGGTGGGCGCGGGCGCCGGGTTCTCCATCCATGACGGGGAGGTGGACTCCATGTCGTCCGCGTACGGCGGCCCGCGAGCGTTCTTCGAGGTCGTGGTGCGCGGCGAGGAGGTCCTGGGGGGCGCCGGTGTGGCGCCCCTGGATGGCGGTCCCGTCCACGTCTGCGAGCTCAAGAAGATGTACTTCCTGAGGGAGGCGCGGGGGCTGGGCCTGGGGGCCCGGCTGCTGCGTCGTTGTCTGGACGCGGCGCGACAGCGCGGCTTCACCCAGTGCTACGTGGAGACCCACCATGGCATGGTGGGGGCTCAGCGGCTCTACGAGCGCAGCGGCTTCAAGCCCCTGGACCATCCCATGGGGGAGACCGGCCACCACGGCTGCGACCGCTGGTACCTGTTGGAGCTCTGAGTCAGCCCAGCCAGCGACCGACGGCGGTTCCGATGAACGTGGCGATGGCGTAGCCCAGGGTGCCGCAGAGGACGGCCGGGACCACCAACCCGTCCCAGCGGCGGGAGACGGCCATGGCGGCGGCGCTGGTGGGGCCTCCCATGTTGGCGTTGGACGCCACCACGATCTCGCGCAGGTCCAGGCGCAGGAGCTTGCCCACGACGAGGATGAACACCAGGTGCACCGCCAGGATGAGGCTGGCGAAGAGCAGGAGCATCGGCCCCTTCTCGATGACCAGGCGGATGCTGGCGCCGGCGCCGATGACGGCGAAGAACACCATCATCATGAAGGTGCCCACGGTGTCGGCGCCGCGGATGGCGCCGAGCTTTCGGGGGAAGGCGGTGGCCGCGGCGACCACCAGGGCGGTGGTGAACAGGATCATGGTGCCCGGTTGTCCGGTGCGATCCTGGAGCCAGCGTCCGGCGAAGCACGCGGCGGCGGCGATGGTCAGGGACACCGCCAGGTCCATGAGGCTGACGGCGCGGCTCTCCCAGTAATCCGTGGCCGTGGCCGTGCCCTCCTTGGTGTCACGCTGGATGAACCGTCGCCTCAGCCAGTCCACGCCCGGCAGGGCGAAGAGCAGCAGGAAGTAGGCGGTCATGGCGAGGTTGTCCGCGGCCATGCCGGCGGCGAAGTTGCTCTCCGAGACCTCCAGGACCCGAGCGGTGGCGGTGTAGTTCATGCCGCCTCCCACATAGGTGGCGCAGAAGGTGCCGGCCAGGGCCGGGCCCTGTTCCCCCAGGGGGATGACGGAGAACGCCAGGATGGTGCCGATGGTCGTGCCCGCGGCGCCCACCAGGAACGCCACCAGGGTGGGGCCCGCCTCACTGAAGATGCGCCGCAGGTCGGCCTTCAACAGCAACAGCGGGATCGCCAGGGGGAGCAGGTAGTCGTAGACCAGGTCGTAGAGGGGCGCGCCGGAGGTGGGGATGACGGTCAGGTTGGAGAGGACGAACCCCGCCATGATGGTGATGACCGCGCCGGAGATCCGGGATCCCCAGCGGGTCCGTTCCCCCCAGAGCCCCAGGGCTGCGCACCCCAGCAGCGAGGCCAGGAGGGGCCAGTGATCCGTCGTCCCGATGAGTGTCTGTTCAGGTGGCATGGGTGGCGGAGTCTACCCGTCCGCTCCGGGGCTGGTTGCCAGGATCTTGAGCGGCGGCGCCGTCTCGTCCAGCAAACGGGCTTGACGGGCCCGTTGCGAGAGGGCGTCGAGAGACGCGCGCCCCTCGTGGCCCAGGTCCTCGGTCCAGCGATTGACGTAGAGCTCCACGTGTTGCCAGATGACGTCGTCGTCCATTTCCTGGGCGTGGCGGCGCATGCTCAGAAGGGCGTCCTCCCGGTGGGCCTGGGCGTGGCGAAGGGAGGCGTGGATCGCTCCTTGGACGCGACGGAGGGTGTCGTCCCCCAGGTCCTGTCGCGCCAGGATGCCGCCGAGGGGCAGGGGCGCGCCCGTCTCCTGCTCCCATCGCTCTCCCAGGTCCTCCACCAGATGCAGGCCGCGTTGGCCATAGGTGAAGCGGCCTTCGTGGATGCACACCCCGAGGTCTGCCTGGCCGGCCTCCAGGGCGGGCATGATGTCGCTGAAGATCCCCTGGCGGAGTCGGCCCTCGTTACCCCGCAACAGGGCGTAGAGCATGGCGGCGGTGGTGCCGGCGCCGGGGAGGATGACCCGAGGGTCAGGCGGCACCTCCGCGGAGGCGGACAGCAGCACCGGGCCGACGCCGAAGCCGAGGGCGGAGCCTGAGGGCAGCACGCCCCACTCCCTGGTGAGCCTGAGGGCCGTGGCGAAGCTGGCCTTGGCCACGTCGAAGCGATCATGGGTCAGCCCCGCGTTGAGCTCTTCCACGTCCATGAGCTCCACCTGGAACGTGAGCCCGTGCGGGTCGGAGGCCTGGGTGAGGATGCCGTGGAACGCGAAGGTGTCGTTGGGGCAGGTGGAGATGCCGAGCCGGATGGTCGTCATCACGAGCCTTCGAGCGATTCGGCGGCCCTGGATGCGGCGGCCGCGAGGGCGCCGTCGAGATCCCAGTTGTTCCTATCCCGGTCTCCGACCACGTTGGAGATGCCGCGCACGATGACCAGGGGGACGTCCGCCAGGGCGCAGGCGCAGGCCACCGCCCACCCCTCCATGTCCTCTGCGACGCAGCGTGGGAAGCGCTGGTGGCGGCGCGTGGCCTCCGTTCGGTCCTCGGACGGACGACTCACGGTCAGCAGGCTGCTTGATGCGTCTTCGGACTGCAGGGGCAGGGCGCCGCCCAGGGGGGGCGCGGTCCCTTCGCCCGGGAACAGGTCCATGCCCAGGTCCGGGGTGTCCAGCTCGACCTGGGAGAACGCCGTGGCGCTCCCGAGAGCCAGGGCCTCCGGTTCGAAGGTGCCGGCGATCCCCAGCAGCAGCACCCTGGACGGGCGCTCCTCGGAGATGAGGGTCGCGGTGCGGGCGGCAGCCACGGTCGGTCCGAGGCCGCAGAGCCGGGGCGACGGCAGGCCGTCCGGTGACAACGTCAGCAGTCGGTCGCGCTCCAGCGCCGTGGGGATCAGGAGGAGGGTGCGGTCGTGCGCCATGCTCAGAGGGCGTTGAGGACGAGGGAGAGGATGTGCTCCGAGGAGCTCCTGATGTCCGCCAGGGTGGTGTCGTTCGGTGCGCGGTCCAGCTGGATCCTGGCGCAGGCGGCGTCGCCTCCCTTGAACAGGACGTTGTCCATCTCCTGCACGTTGATCCCGGCCTCGCGCAACGTCCCCAGGACCCCCGCCAGCACCCCGACCTCATCCCGGTGGCGCACCACCAGCAGATGGGTGGCGTCGGCCTGATCTGCCAGGTTGACGCAGTTGGGGACGGTCCCCTCCGTGGCGTAGGCGGAGACGATGCGGACCGCCTCCTCGGCCACCGCGGCCTGGGCCTGTTCCGTGGAGGCGCCGATGTGGTGGGTCCCCTGGACAGCGGCATGGGAGAAGATGCCGGGCTCCATGGATCCCTGGCCGGACGTGGGTTCGTCGGCGAAGACGTCCAGGCCTGCTCGCATGCCTCGTTCCCGGACCGCCTTCTCGAGGGCAGCCTGATCCACCACGTCGCCGCGAGAGGTGTTGATGATGAAGGCGCCGTCGGGGAGCTCCGCCAGCAGGGCCTCGTCCACCATCCCGCGAGTCTCGTCGTTGAGCGCCAGGTGGACGCTGAGGATGTCACAGCTCCTGGCCACGTCCGTCGGCGTGGGAGCGTAGGTGATGCCCAGCTCCTCCGCCTGGGCGGGCGTGAGGGAGCGGCTCCACCCGACCACGTTCATGCCGAACGCCCGGGCCCGAGGGATCATCTCCTTGCCGATGCCGCCCAGCCCGAGAAGGCCGAGGGTGCGGCCGAGGATCCCCTGAGCCTTCTGGTAGCCCTTCTTGTTCCAGGCGCCGTCCTTCAGGTCGGCGGCGCCGTCCACGAGGCGTCGGTCGAGGGAGAGGATGTGGGCGAACGCCAGCTCAGCCACGGCAACGGAGTTCTTGCCAGGGCAGTTGGCGACGAACACGCCGCGGCCGGAGGCCTCGTTCACATCGATGGTGTTGACGCCGGCGCCGGCGCGGACGATGAGCGCGAGGGACGAGGCGGCGTCGAGGTGATCGGCGGTGACCTTGGTGCTGCGAACGATGAGCACGGCCGGTTGTTCAGCGCTCAGCGCCGCCGCGAGCTTCTCGTCCTTCAACTCCGGGTCCGTCACCACCTGGCAGCCCGCGTCCTCGAGCGCCTGGAGCCCCTCTGCGGGGAACTTGTCTGCGACCATGACCTTCACGAGCGGACTCCTCAGAACGTGTGGACGACGAGGCCGGAGCGGAGCTTCGGTTCGAACCACGTGGACTTGGGCGGGAGCACCCGGGATTGATCTGCCACGTTCATGAGCTGATCGATGCCCAGGGGGTGCATGGAGAAGGCGCATCCGGCGTCTCGCTCACGGACGCGGTTCACGAGCTCGTCCGTACCGCGGATGCCGCCGACGAAGGAGATGCGGTCCGACGTCCGCGGGTCGTCGATCCCCAGGATCGGGCCGAGCACGAGGTCCTGCAGGATGGCCGCGTCCAGGGACGCCACCGGGTCCTCCTGGCGGAGCGCCGTGTCCGGGGCCTTAAGGCTGTACCAGCGGTCGTCCAGGTACATGGCGAACGTTCCACGACGATCCGGCGTCGGTGCGCCTCCTTCCTGGAGCTCCATGACCTGGGCGATCCGTTCCCGGAGACCGTCCGCGTCGAGACCGTTGAGGTCATGGACGACGCGGTTGTAGGGGAGGATCTGCAGCTGGTCCGCGGGGAACAGCACCGCGAGGAAGAAGTTGTAGTCTTCCGAGCCGTCGTGGGCCGGGTTGGCGTCCCGCATGACGGCCCGGGCGCGGCTGGCGGAGGCGCTGCGGTGATGGCCATCCGCCACGTAGGTGCACGGCACCTGCTCGAAGGCGGCGGTGATGGCCTCGGACCGAGGCGCCCGCCAGACCGTGTGCTCGACTCCGTCGGGCGCGGTGAAGCGATAGAGGGGGTCGCCATCGGTGGCGTCCCGGACGGCGGCGTTGATGCCATCGTCGCCGCGGTAGGTGAGGAACACGGGGCCGGCGTGGGCGCGCATGGTGACCACGTGTCGGGTGCGGTCGTCTTCCTTGTCCGGCCGGGTCTTCTCGTGCTTCTTGATGAGGTCGTCGTCGTACTCGTCCACGGCGCAGCGGCCCACGACCCCGGTCTGGACGTGGTCCCCCATGCGTTGCCGGTAGATGTAGAGCGCCGGCTCGTCGTCGCGGATCAACGCCCCCTCCTGCTGCAGCCGATGCAGCCCGGCGGCTCCCTGCTCGTACACCGCGTCGGCGTGGATGTCGGTGCCTTCCGGCAGGTCGATCTCGGGCCGGACCACGTGGAGGAAGCTGGCCGGGTTGCCGTCGGCCAGGGACCGGGCCTCCTCCGTGTTGATGACGTCATAGGGGACGCTGGCGACCTGCGCGGCCAACTCCGGGGGCGGTCGCAGGGCCTCGAGCGGGCGCAGAACGGACATGGCGGATCCTCCGGGACCGAGCATTCTATCCGCTCGAATCCGGTTCGAAAGCTCGAGCCTGCGGGTGCCATGGGAGCGGTCGTCTGGCACCATGTGCCCATGACGGAGGCCCTCCTTGAAGCCCTCGAGATCGGACCGCGGGACGCGAGTCACGTGTTTCTCTGGCTTCACGGATTAGGGGATAGCGGTCACGGTCATGGGCCGGTGGTCCGCGCCCTGACGCTGCCGGAGTCGGTGAGCGCCCGTTTCATCCTGCCCCACGCGACCCCGCGACCCGTGACCGTGAACTCCGGCGCCATCATGCCCGCCTGGTACGACATCCGGGCCCTCGGCGGTGGAGATCACGACGTCGGCGGCATCCGATACGCGGCGGATCAGGTGAGCCTGTTCATCGATCGCGAGCTCGATCGTGGCCTGCCGTCCGAGCGGATCTTCGTCTGCGGCTTCTCCCAGGGGGGCTGCGTGGGGTTGCAGGTCGCGTTGCGATATCCGGCGCGGCTGGGTGGCGCCGTGGGCCTGTCCACTTACATCGCCGACACCGGCAGCCTGGCGAATGAGGCGTCCGAGGCCAACCGAAGGCTCCCGGTGTTTCTCGGCCACGGGATGCGGGACCCCATGGTCCCGGTGGCGGCCATGAGCGACGCCCGCCGGGTGCTGGAGGATGAACGGTACGACGTGACCTGCGCCAGCTACCCCATGCAGCACGAGATCTGCCCGGAGGAGCTGGCGGATCTCGGGGAGTGGCTGTCGCCCCTGCTCGTCACTTGATCAGGTGCCGGCGGGCTTCGTCAGCGAAGTCGCCTGACGACGCCCAGGACCCCCATCTGGCGCCCGTCCCGGACGTGTCCACCACGCTGAGACGGGTCCCGTCCGCTGGCGTCGGTGATCGGTGTTCGAAGCCCACGGACCGGTCGAGCACCATGCGCCCTGCGGGGTCGAACCGTTGCGTGTCCTGGTCGGCGAACCAGTGGTGGCGAGGGACCCGAGTCAACTCGCGGATGGGTAGCTGGTGACGGGCCGTGCCGACGGAGAGAGAGGCGCCGCCTCGAGGATGGCCATGGCCTCCCAACGCGACAGCCGAGGGCGCTCCATGGGTGTTAGCATGCACGCATGGAGGAGGAGGACAAGAACGTCCTGAGGAGCTTCGCTGACCTGGCCCGCAGCATGGGCATGGACGCGGACGAGGACTCCGGAGACGAACCCACAGCCGCGGAGTCGTGGGAGGAGAGCCTGTCCGGGTTGCGGCCGGAGACCCGAGAGGTGATCGAGTCTGCCGGTGACGGCTTCGGCCCCATGGACACCGGGCCCGACTGCTACCGGGACCCGGGCAGCGAGGAGATGGAGCTGCTGGCGTCCTTCCGCATCCGCACGGTCTTCCCCGAGCCGGTGGTGGCGCAGGCGGAGGGCCTGCCCGAGGACCCGGACCCCGCCGACTACGAAGGGCGTGAGGATCTCAGGGATCAGGTGATCTTCACCATCGACGGAGCCGACGCGAAGGACTTCGATGACGCCATCCAGATCACGGAGCTCGAGGACGGGCGGGTCGAGCTGGGGGTGCACATCGCCGACGTGGGCCACTATGTGCGTCCCGGGTCTGCGCTCGATCAGGAGGCGTTGACCCGCGGCACCAGCGTGTATCTCCCGGACCAGGTGATCCCCATGCTCCCGGAGGCCCTGTCCAATCACCTGTGCTCTCTGGTCCCGGGACGTGACCGGCTGGCCTTCAGCGTGCTCATGGTGTTCGACAAGGAAGGGCGGCGTGAGTCCGTCCGCGTCCACAAGAGCGTCATCCGCAGCAAGCACCGCTGCACCTACAAGGCGGTGCAGGAGGCGCTGGACGGCGTCGCCAATCCGGAGACGGAGGCCCTGGCCCCGATCCTGAACGAGCTGAAGCTGCTCGAGACATGGACGCGCAGACAGCAGCTGATCCGGGACCGCAAGGGGAGCCTGCGGATGCAGTCCGCGGAGCGGAAGTTCAAGTTCGACGCGCAGCACGAGGTGGAGAAGATCTACCCGTCAGAGCTGTACTTCTCCCAGACGCTGATCGAGGAGACGGCCCTGGCCGCCAACCAGGCGGTGGGTGACTTCTTCAAGGAGAAGGACCTGCCCACGATCTACAGGGTCCACCCGCGCAAGGACCAGGAGGAGATCGACGCGGTCACGGAGATGCTCGGGAAGTTCGGGATACGCGTGCCGGACAAGGACCGGCTCACCGGGAGGGACGTGGGGCGGCTGATCCGCGAGTGCCGCCGTCGCAACAACGCGGAGGCGCTCATCGGACGGGTCATGGGCCTGGTGGAGCGGGCCCTCTACGAGGTCGCCAAGGCGGAGGACACGGCCGAGCACTGGGGCCTCGCGCGAGAGCACTACCTGCACTTCACCTCACCCATCCGGCGCTACCCGGACCTGGTGGTCCATCGGTGGCTGCACGACGTCATCGAACGTCAGCGTCAGGCGGCGGACGAGCTGCTGCACCCGGACCAGGTCCGTGACCTCACGGATGTGGCGGGCCACTGCAGCGTCCAAGCGGATCTGTCAGGGATGGTGGAGAACGCCCTCGACGACCTGAAGGTGTGCCAGTACATGGACCGCTACAAGGGCGAGGTGATCACCGCGACCCTGCAGCGTGTCTCGCCGGCGGGGCTGGAGGTGTTCTTGAAGGACCACTATGTGACCGGGTTCATCCCCGCGCGTCTGCTTCAGGGGCGGCGCAAGGTGGAGGGCCCGCGCATGACCGTGCAGTCCCGGAACGGGAGCCGCGTGTTCGACGAGGGGCAGGCCATCGACGTCAAGGTCACGGATGTGGACTTCGTCAGGTTGCAGGTGCTTCTGGAGGTGGTGGACCGTTCGGCGAGGCGGTAGGTTGACCCCATGGCCAACTCTCCCGAAGCGCGGCTTCTGGTGCGACGCCTGCTGGTGTCGGTCGTCCTCATGGCTGCCCTCTTGTTCACCGGGAAGAGCCTGTTCAGCGGTCTGGCGACGTTGCGGACCGACCCACCTCGTTCCAGTCAGGAGCGGGAGCGCACCCTGGTCCTGACCCAGGTGATGAACCCGCGCACCTGGGTGGAGTCCCTCAGCGGTTACGGCAGCGCCAGCGCCATGCGGCGCACCAGCATCTCCAGTGAATTGAACGGTCTGGTCACCGAGGTCAGCGCCTCGGTGCGTCCGGGTGTCGCCGTGAAGAAGGGGCAGGTGCTCGTCGAGCTCGACCGAAAGGACCAGGAGGAGGCCCGCAAGGGCGCCGAGGCCGACCTGGAGCGCGTGCTCAACCTGGAGGCGGAGGCCAAGGGCGCCCTGTCCACGGCGGATCGTCGGGTCGAGGCGGCGAAGAAGGAGGCCACGGCGGCGGCGGATGAGCTGAAGCGGCTTCGTGAGCTGGCTCAGAGTTCCGCCACGTCGCGTAGCGAAGTGGACGCTCAGGTGGTGGTGGTGGCCCGGAGCACCCGCCTGCTGGTGGAGCTGGAGCAGGCGCGCGTCAGCGCCGGCCATGAGATCGCGCGCGCGGCGGCGGCCGTTGCGGAGGCTGGGACCCGTCTGGCCCGCGCTCAGGAGGCGGAGTCCCGCGCCACCATCAAGGCTCCCTGGGGGGGCGTGGTGGTGTCCCGCGGCGTGGAGCAGGGCGCCCGGGTGGCGGCCGGCGCCCAGCTGCTGGAACTCGTGGACCCATCACGGGTCGAGGTGGCCATCCGCCTCGGGGCCTCCCGTTACGGCGAGGTGGGGGCGGGCTCCGCTGTCCGCCTGCGCCTGTCCGACGGAGGACCGGTGGTGTGGGAGGGGACCGTGACCCGCGTCGCACCCGAGGTGGATGAGTCGGACCGGACCTTCGCCGTCTACTGCGAGGTGTCCGCCGAGGACACCTCGGCGCCGGTGCCGCCCGGAGCGTTCGTGCTGGCGGAGGTGACCGGCCGATCCTACGACGACGTCATGCCCGTACCGCGCACCGCGTTCGTCGAGGACTCGGTGTACGTGGCGATCCCCACGGAGTCCGCGGGTGTGGCCAAGGTCGAGCTTCGTCACCCGACGATCTATCGCATGCTCCCGGACGTCGCCCTGGTGAAGTCAGGCCTGAGTCCGGGTGAGGCGGTCATCCTCACCAACCTGGACCAGGTGGTGGAGGGAGTCCGGGTGCGCACGTCCATCGCCACCGCCAACGGGGGCGCTCCTTGAACCTCCCGTCCTTCTCCGTTCGCAACCCGGTGGCGGCCAATCTCCTGATGTGGGCCATCCTGGTCGCCGGGGCGTGGTCCGCCATGACCATGGTTCGGGAGATGTTCCCTCGCTTCCAGACCTCGGAGATCGTGGTGCGGGTGCCCTATCCAGGGGCCACGCCGGAGGAGATCGACAAGTCGGTCACTCGTCGCCTGGAGCGGGAGTTGGAGGGCATGCAGGAGGTGAAGGAGGTCACCTCTGCGGTGTTCGAAGGGGTCTCCATCACCACCATCAAGCTGCTCAGCGGCGCCGACGCGGACGCGGTGATCGGTGACGTGAGGACGCGGACGGACCTGGTGGCGCCGGACTTCCCGGACGGGGCTGAGGAGCCCGAGATCCAGCTGGTGCGGCCGTGGATCCCCGTGATCGCCGTGACCGTTTACGGCGACGCGTCGGAGGACGTGCGGCACGACGCCGTGCTCAAGGTCCGTGATGAGCTCCTGGCGCTCCCCAGCGTCACCCAGGTGCTGGTGAGCGGGCAGCGCGCGCGGGAGATATGGACCGAGGTCCAGCCCGCCGCCCTTGAGGAACACGACCTGACCTTCGAAGACGTGGGACGTCGCATCCAACGGGCCAACATCGAGTTGCCCGGTGGCAAGCTCCGGACCGCGTCGGGGAACGTCGGAGTGCGCACCACGGCGGAGGAGGACCGCGCCCGGGCCCTGGAAGACGTGGTCATCAAGGACGGCCCCGGCGGTGAGGTGGTGCTGCTCCGGGACCTGGCCCAGGTGCGGGAGGCGTTCGAGGACCGGGTGGAGACCGGGCGTTTCGCGGGCAAGCCCGCCGCCCTCCTGACGGTCTTCCGTGAGCCCGAGCAGGACGCCCTGGAGATCGCGGATCAGGTCAAGCGATTCGTCGAAGGGGACGCGGCGGAGCTCGGAGACGGGGTTCACCTGGGGACCATCACGGATCTGTCCCGGTTCATCGAACAGCGCATCGATCTCATGGTCCGCAGCGGTCGCGCCGGGTTGGTGCTGGTGCTCATCGCCCTGGCGCTGTTCCTCAGCCTCCGCGTCGCCTTCTGGGTCGCCGTGGGCCTGCCCATCAGCTTCATGGGCGCGTTCCTGATCATGCGGCTCATGGGGGAGACCATCAACCTGCTGAGCCTGTTCGGGTTGATCACGGTCCTCGGGATCGTCGTGGACGACGCCATCATCATCGGCGAGCGGGTGTTCACTCGCATGCGCGAAGGCATGTCGCCGGCGAAGGCGGCGGTGAAGGGCGCGAGCGAGGTGGCGCTGCCCGTGGTCACCGCGGTGACCACCACGGTGGTGGCGTTCCTCCCCATGGCTTACATCGGCGGCACCATGGGGGACTTCCTTCGGGTGCTGCCCATCGTGGTCATGTCCGCCCTGGTGGTGTCCTTGATCGAAGCCTTCATCATCCTGCCGGCGCACCTGTCCCACGTGACCACCCGTCCGAGCGCCTTCCCCCGGATCTCCGCCTTCTTCAAGCGCATCAGCGACTTCCGCCACGCCGTCTTCGAGCGTCACATCCCGGCGGCGTTCTCCGTTGTGGTGGGCTTCCTCTGCCGGTGGCGCTACGTGACCATCTGCGGCTTCGTGGTGGCCCTCGTGGGCGCCGCGGGCCTGGTGGCGGGTGGCGTGGTGGAGTTCGTGCTCATCGAGGAGCTGGACGCGGAGGCCATCACGGTCTCCGTGGAGATGCCTCCAGGGACCACGGAGGCTCGCACGGAGGAGGTGGTCCGCGAGATGGAGCTGGCCTGCCTCGCCCTGCCGGAGCAGGAGAAGGTGTTCGCCGTCCTCGGGACCTCGTTCGGCGATCGGGGACTGGTGACGGCGGCGGACCCGGCGACCGTCGGGCAGGTCACCCTGGAGTTGAAGCCGGCGGAGGAGCGTCGAGGGCTGGGGCAGCGCACCTCCTTCGAGGTCGAGGACTCCCTGCGCCGGGTGGGGGCGGGGATCGTGGGCGTCAGCAAGATCAAGGTGGGCGCCCGGCAGGCCGGCCCCGGAGGAGACGACATCGAGCTGCGGATCCGGGGCGAGTCCCTGCCATCCCTGGTCGCGGCCATGCAGCACGTGCGGAGCATCCTGGGGTCCTACGACGCGGTCCGGGAGATGGACGACGACTACCGTCTGGGCAAGCTGGAGACCCGCCTGGACGTGAAGCCCACCGCCAGACCCCTCGGCATCACGGCGGCGGACGTGGCGTTCCAGGTGAGGCACGCCCTGTTCGGGTTCGAGGCGCAGGACCTCCAGCGGGAGAACGAAGAGGTCAAGGTCCGAGTGCGTCTTCCGGAAGAGGCGCGGGACCAGGTGGGAGATCTGGCCCGGTTGCGCTTGTCCACCCCCGGAGGTGAGCGGGTCCCGTTGGAGGAGGTGGCGACCATCGGCACCGCCCGCGGCTACGCCACGGTGTCCCGTGCTGACGGGCGGCGCGCCTTCACCATCAGGGCCCAGATCGACGAGACCCGGGGCAACGCCCGACGCATCACGGAGGATCTGGCGGCGCAGTTGGAGGACCTGCCGACCCGGTTCCCCGGGGTCACCTACTCCTTCGAGGGGCGCAAGAAGGAGGCCAACGAGTCCCTGGGGTCCCTGCGCTGGGGCTTCCCGGCGGCGTTGTTCATGATCTACGCCCTGATCGCCATCCTGTTCCGCAGCTACTGGCAGCCCTTCATCGTGATGGCGTGCATCCCGTTCTCCCTCACCGGAGCGGTGGTGGGGCACTGGATCATGGGCCTGGAGTTGACCCTCCTCTCCTTGATCGGGATCGTGGCGCTGTCCGGCATCGTGGTGAATGACAGCCTGATCCTGGTGGACTTCATCAACCGCCGGCGCCGCGAAGGCACACCGGTGGTGGAGGCGGCGCTTCAGGGAGCCAAGGACCGGCTGCGTCCCATCCTCCTGACCTCCCTCACCACCTGCTGCGGCCTCGCGCCCATCATGTTGGAGCAGAGCTTCCAGGCCCAGTTCCTCATCCCCATGGCGGCGTCCATCGTCTTCGGCCTGGCCTTCGCGACGTTCCTCATCCCCATCCTCAACCCCATCCTCTACCTGGTGGGCGATGACCTGCGCTGCCTGAGACGGTGGGTCTGGTCCGGGCGTTGGCGGGAAGACGCCTCCGCCTGAGCGGTCTGGTGGCGGCGGCGACGCCTCACCCCCAGGAGATCAGCCCGACCCCGGCGGCGGCGATGCAGGTGCCGATGAGGGTCTGCCAGTGGATCGGCTCCTTGAACAGCAGCCGGGACACCGGGAGGGCGAAGACCGGGGTGAGGGAGACCAGGGCGCCGGCCACCGCCTCCGGGGCGGCGTTGATGGTGATGGTCATGGTGACGATGCCGAGGTAGCTGCCGAGGAAGACCGGTTCGATGACCCGGACGCGGCTGGTCCGGTCACGGAAGAACGCCAGGATGCGTCGTCCGTGCCCTGCCACAACAGAGAACGCGAGCAAGGCTCCGAGGGCGCCGCTCAGGCGGATGGTGGAGACCATCATGGCGCTCTCGCAGGCCACCGTGGGGTTCTTGGCGATCTGGATCCCGGCGGCCTGGGCCACCGCCGCGAGGACGCCGCAGACGATGCCGCTGCGCAGGTGAGATCGCAGGCCCGCGGAGGCGCCGGTGCGCCGTCGGGTGACGTCAAGGACGCCGCCGACCACCAGGAGGATGCCGATGACCTGATGGGTCGCCAGGGGCGAGCCCGCCCCCGCGAGGTTGGCGAGCAGCAGCCACAAGGGGGCGGTGCCATGGAGCAGCGTCGCCTGTCGGACGCCGACGCGATGGACCGCCGCCAGATAGAAGTAGTCGCCTACGGCCAACCCCACGACTCCCGAGATCAGGAGGAGCTGGGCCTCGGGTGTGCCGCAGCCGGCGAACACGTCCTGCCCGTCCAGGGCCAGGAAGGCCACCGTGAGCCAGAAGAAGACCGCGCCGAGCAGGGCCTTGACCACGTTCATCACCAGGGGGCCGTGGCGAGCCAGGAGCGGGGTGAAGCGGGCGCTGCTCCACGCCCAGAGGAGCGAGGAGCAAAGCCCGGCCGCGACGCCTACGGCCCCGTCTGTGAGCGGGATCATCGTCCGGATTCCAGGGCCCTGGCCTGACCAAGGAGGTCAAGAAGGCGCTGCGCTCGCCGCCGGACTGGACTGTCCGGGACGCCACGCAGGAGCGCCTGGAGGGCGCCCGCGTCGGCTGTATCAAGGGACGCGGCTCGTAGACCCGCCAACCATCCCTCCATGCGTTGTTCCAGCTCCAACTCCGTGGGGTCGGAGGACAAGGGCAGCGCCGCCAGCGCGGTCCTTGCGGTGGACGCCAGGGCTCCCGGCTTCTTCGTCCCGAGGAAGAGCGCCCCTGCCAGGAGGGCGGCCCGTCCCGGGCGCCCGGTCTCTGTGTCGTGCCGGATGCGCCTCAAGGCGAGGTCCACGAGGGCGCTCAGCTCGGCCTGGAGTGTGGCGATCTCGCCTTGCGCGACGCCGCGCCTGGCGCCCCGGAGCAGCTCGTTGTGAGCTCCTGAGAGGTCGCCTTCGAAGTATGCCAGCCTGCGTACGGTGCGAGCGAACGGGTTGTCTCCCCAGCCCGCGCGGGAGCGGCGCGTGCGACGCAGGCATTCGTTGACCAAGCGATTGACCGCACGTGAGAGGCCTGGTGAAGAGTCAAGGATCAACGACGGCCCGGGTGTCCCGTCCGGCAGGCGTGAGTGGATGGATGGGGTGATGCGCCCGGGAGCGGTGCCGCCCACGATCATCCCCTCGAACCAGTGGAGTCGGCGAAAGACCGAGGCCGCGCTGGCCGGCGAAGGTCGAGTGATCCAGAGCACCGTCTCGACGCCGTTGGATCGCAGGAACTCCCATTTCCGCAGCAGCCTGGTGGATTCGCGCCAGGCCGAGGGCGGGCTGTCCATGCCCAGCACGACCGTGATGAGCGCAACGCCTCGATAATCATCCGGGTTGCCGTGCCCGGTGCCGTTCAGGAGCACCTCGGGGAAGGACGTGGGCAACTGACGGCGGGCCACTTCCCGGGTGTCCTCTTGCCCGTTCGCGAGGACGGTGAGGCAGCACCCCATGAGGAGGAAGGTGAGGGGCTGGGTGCGAGGGCGCTTCATCAGTCTGGTCAGTCCACGCGCAGGCCGGCGTCTCGCATGACCCGTAAGGCGTTGGTGGACTCGCAGGGGCCGTCCCGTAGTTGGTAGTCGAAGTCCATGAGCCCATCCGTCACCGTGTCCCGGAAGTGGAGCAGACGGCCTCGGTCCGGGGCTTCGTCCACCAGGGTGCGCAAGGACAGGTCGTGCGTGGCCACCACCGTCACCGCAGCGGTGCCGCTCATCCCGCGCAACACGCCCTCCGTTCCGATGTGCCGCTCATCGGAGTTGGTGCCGGCCAGGATCTCATCCAGCAGCACCAGGGTGGCGTCGCTGGCGCGCGCCTCCTCCACGCATCGAGCGAGTCTGCGAACCTCTGCGTGGAAGAGGGAGGAGCCTCGTGCCAGGTCGTCCTGGATGCGCATGCACGTCACCACCGTGAGGGGACGGAGGTCTGCGGAGGCGGCGCACACGGGCAAGCCGCAGCGGGCCATGACCGCGGCCAGGCCGAGGGCTCGCAGGAAGGTGCTCTTGCCGCTCATGTTGGACCCGGTGACGAGGATCAACTCTCCGAGTCGTTGCAGCTCGACGTCGTTGCCGACGCGACCGTCGGCGGGCAACAAGGGGTGGCTCAGTCCGGAGGCGGTGAACACCGTGTCCTCTGATAGTCCGGGCGTGCAGTGACCCTGGGCGTGGGCGGCGTAGCTGCCAAGAGCGGCGCAGGCCTCGACGGCGGCGGCCGCGGACAGCCACTGGTCGATGAGGTCGCCGTGACGACGCTTCCAGTGGTGGAGGCTGCGGCGGGCGTGCAGGTCCCACAGCAGCGCGACGTCGAACGTCAGGGCCCAGAACACATTCCCCCGCCACGCCAGACGCTCGACCCTGCGATCCAGGTCCGCGATGCAGCGAGAGGCCAGTCCGCCCGGACCTTCGAGCTGCTGGCGCGCTTCGTGGAGCGGTGCGGACGTCGTCGGCGCGTGCTCTTCCATGGTGCGGAGGATGCGGGCCCAGCCGTCCAGGGTGTGGCGTACGGATTCGAACTGCTCGAGGTCGTCGTCGACGTCGCGGGCACGTCCCAGGATGACGTAGTTGAGGAGCCAGAAGGGCGCCAGGAGCGACCAGGGCAGGGACCCGGCGATGACGAAACCTGCGGCGGTGAGGAAGCCGGCGGCGCAGAGCAGCTCGACGCCGACCCGCCATGCAGGGTCCGGGGCCGGCGCGGCCTCTGCGCCCCAGCTGGAGAGGGACCGGGTGTTGTGGTCGAGGATCTCCTGGGCCGCCTTGCCCGTCGCGGTCTTGGCGAGGAACTCCTGGAGCTCGACGTGGAGGGCCTCCCGAAACAGGTGGTCTTCCGCCATCTCCGTCACCGCCGCTTGCTGCGCGGCGGCGGAGTGGCGTTGGTCCTGGCCGAGCATGGCGTGCGCCAGGGCGTCCCGCCCCAGGGTGGTCCTGGTGGTGTTGATCCTGGCGAACAGGGAGCCGGGGCCGAACAGGTCCAGGTCGTTGGCGTAGGGGTGCTCCGGGTCGGCGTAGGGAGCCCCGTCGTCCTGGTCCAGGTCGTCCCAGCGGTCCTGTTCCCGGGCGGCGGCTTGCTCCCAGAATCCGACCGCGTGGGCGGCCCTGCGACGCCGAACCGTGCATCTCTCCCTGAACTGGATGGCGACGATCAAGGCCACCACGCACAGGGCCAGGGTGACGCTCCAGTGGAGGGGCAGGGCGCCGTCGGCGCTGAGGGAGAGGGCGGCGACGGCGAGCACCAGGACGAGGAGGCCGAGGGCCGCCGCCCGGCGCTCACGAGCCTGCTCGGAGGCGTGCGCGGCGCGCCGTTGCCGGAGGGTGCTGGCGGTGTCCATGTACGGGCTCACGCAGAGGGAGGCGCGGGCCTCCCGGCGAGGTACTGGGGCGGCCACCATTGGTCCGGGTAGTCGTAACGAGTGGACGCTTCCAGCGGGATGGCGGGGTCGCGCAGGAACGGCCTCGCCATGCAGGTGAGGTCCGCCCGTCCCGCGGCGAGCACCGTGTTGGCGTGGTCCGCTCCCAGGATGGCGCCCACGGCCATCACCGGGATGCCCACCTCGTAGCGGATGCGCTCGGCGAAGGGGACCTGATACATGCGGCCGTACACCGGTTCGGAGCGCGGCGTGTTGCCACCGCTGGAGACGTCGATGGCGTCGCAGCCGTGTTCCTGCAGGAGTCGAGACACCTGGACCGCGTCCTCGGCCGTGAGCCCATCTTCGCCCTCGGGCATCCAGTCCGAGGCGCTGATGCGGACGACCATGGGGCGTGACGAGGGCCAGCGGGCGCGCATGGCGTCGAAGACCTCGAGGGGGAACCGCATGCGGTCCTCGAGGCTGCCTCCGAACTCGTCGCGGCGCAGATTGGAGGTGGGGGAGATGAAGCTGGAGAGCAGGTAGCCGTGGGCCATGTGCACCTCCACCAGGTCGAAGTCGGCGGCCTCGGCCCGTTCCACCGCGGCGACGAACGCGTCCCGGGTCCGGTCCATGTCGGCGCGGTCCATGGCCCGTGGCGCCGGCCAGCCTGGTTGGAACGGAGATGGGGACGGTCCGATGGTGGCCCAGGCGCCCTCCGCGAGGGGGACATCGGGGCCGCTCCAGGGGTGGTGGCACGAGCCCTTGCGTCCGGCGTGGGCGATCTGGATACCGACGGCGGAGGCCGAGTGCGCGTGGATGAAGTCGGTGATGCGTCGCCAGGCGGCGACGTGTTCGTCGTCGTAGATGCCGGCGCAGCCGGGGGTGATGCGCCCGTCGGCGGAGACGTTGGTCATCTCCGTCATGACCAGGCCCGCGCCCCCCGTGGCCCGACTGCCCAGGTGCACGAGGTGCCAGTCGCCGGGGGTGCCGTCCACCGCCGAGTACTGGCACATGGGGCTGACCACGATCCGATTGCGGAGCTCCAGGTCCCGGAGCTTGAACGGGGTGAAGATGGGAGGAGGTGTGGAGCCATCCGATGCCGCGGGGGCCCCCTGGGACTCGGCGAACCGGGCGCTGACGTCCGCCACGAGGGCCGGATCCCGGAGCTTGAGGTTGTCGTAGGTGATGCGCTTCGACCGGGTCATCAGGTTGAACGAGAACGTGGCCGGGTCCTGGCCCATGTAGCGGGCGGAGTTCTCGAACCACTCCAGGCTGGTCTGAGCCGTCTTCTGCAGCTTGATGACGTCGACCCGCCGTGACGCCTGGTAGGCCTCGAGCACAGCCTCGATCTGGCCGTCCGGGTTGGAGACGAAGGCGTCACGCAGGGCGATGGCATCCTCGAGAGCGAGCTTGGTGCCCGAGCCGATGGAGAAGTGGGCGGTGTGGGCGGCGTCTCCCATGAGAACCACGTTGTCGTGGTGCCAGCGCTCGCAGCGGATCGTGGGGAAGGTGCGCCACACGGATCGGTTGGTCAAGAGCGGGTGCCCGTTGAGGTGGTCGGCGAACAGCTCCTCACAGAACGCGACGGTCGCCTCTTCTGTGCTGTCCTCCAGGCCGGCCTTCCGCCAGGTGTCCTCGTGACACTCCACGATCCAGGTGGAGAGCCCCTCCTCGAACGGATAGGCGTGGACCTGGAACACCCCGTGAGGGGTCTCCTCGAAGATGAACGTGAACGCGTCCAGCGGCAGGGTGGTCCCCAACCATGAGAACTTGCACTGGCGCCAGTCCACGGTGGGTCGCAGCTGCGGGGCGAGCTGTTGGCGAACCGCGCTGTTGACGCCGTCAGCGGCGATGATGAGATCGGCGTCGGGAAACGCCTGGGGCCCCTCCACCTCCGACTCGAAGTGCATCTCCACGCCCAACTCGCGGCAGCGATCCTGGAGGATGTTGAGCAGCCGCTTTCGAGACAGGCCGCTGAACCCATGGCCGGTGGAGACCACGGAGGTGCCCTGGTAGTGGGTCTCGATGTCGGTCCAGTGGACGAACGCGTCCCGGATCGCGGCGAAGGACTCGGGGTCAGCCTCGGCGACGTTGTCCAGGGTCTCGTCGGAGAACACCACTCCCCAGCCGAACGTGTCGTCCGCGCGGTTGCGCTCGTGGACGGTGAAGCGGCAGTCGGGGAAGGCCCTCTTCATGAGGATGCCGAAGTACAACCCCGCCGGCCCACCGCCGATGCTGACGATCTCCATGGCGCGACGTTAACAGAGCGGCCGGGAAGGGCGCACCCTCAGGCTGGTGATCTCAGCGCCAGCGGAGCAGCATCTTGCGGGGGTCGAAGTCCAGCTGGACGGCGTCAGGGGGCGTCTCGCCGTGCACCTTGGCGAACCGCAGGTGCACCTGTTGCCCCTCCGGCTGCAGGGCCACGACCACGGACAGCAGGTCCTCAACCGCCATCAACGGCGCCGGCATGTGGCGGCCGTCGTGTTTGGTGTCGCGTCTGACTTGTGCCGTGAGCCAGACCTCGAATCCGAAGTCCGTGGCGAGCGTCTTGAGCGCCTCCACCTCCTCCCGTTGCACCGACTGGAAGTCGGGCCAGTTGGAGATCTCCACCAGCTCCGGCGCGAACTCTGCGTGTTCCTTGGCGAACGTGAGGGTCTGACGCAGGCGATCGATGGAGAACTGCCCGTGGGCGTACGTGTGGATGCGACTGTGGCGCTCCACCCGGGTCAGCATGGAGGCGTGGTCAGCGATGTCCAGGCTCTCCTGCATCTCCTCCAGGATCTCGTCCCGGAACGCCCGCACGTCCCCGACGGATTTGCCGCGGGTCACGTGGAGGACGTTCTTGTCGTCCATGGCCTTGTCGATGGCGATGAGGGTCAGGATCGCCACCTTGCCGGTGCCGTGGCGGGAGGTCAGGACCCCGATGTTGCCCTTGCCGAGCCCACCACCCAGGATCCTGTCGAATACCCGGAGGGGGCGGTTGCTGTCGGTCTCGCTCATGGTTGCCTCCTCGCTACCTACTTCTTCGCCGCCCGGCTCTCGCGGTATTCAGCCACCAATTCCTCCTGGACGTCGGAGGGGGCGGGGGCGTAACGGTGGAACTCCATGGTGAACTCGGCCTTGCCCTGTGTGGCGGACCTCAGGGCCGTGGCGTAGCCGAACATGGCGGCCAACGGGACCTCGGCTTCGATCCTGACGAAGCCGTCGTCGTCCATGGTGCCCACCAGGATCCCCCGTCGTTGCAGGATCGTCCCAACCATCTCGCCCTGGAACTCCGTAGGCCCCTCGATGGACACGTTCATGATGGGCTCCAGGACCTGAGGCTTGCCCTTGGGGTAGTACTCCCGGAAGCACGCCTCCGCCGCGGTCTGGAAGGCGCGGTCCGAGGAGTCCACCGCGTGGTGCTTCCCGTCCTCGAGGGAGACCCGCAGGCCGTCCAGGGGGGCGCCGATGAGCGAGCCCTCCTCCAGCCGTGAGCGGAAGCCCTTCTCGACCGAGGGGATGTACTCCTTGGGGATGCGCCCGCCGGTCACCGAGTCGATGAAGTCGAGGCCGTCTTCCTCCGCGGGGCCAATGTGGCCGATGATCCGTCCGTACTGACCGGAGCCGCCGGTCTGCTTCTTGTGGGTGTAGTCGAAGGCGACCTCCTTCGTCATGCGCTCGCGGTAGGCGACCTGTGGGGCGCCCACGCTGACGTCGGCGTTGAATTCCCGCTTCATGCGCTCGACGTAGACGTCGAGGTGAAGCTCGCCCATGCCGGAGATGATGGTCTCGCCGCTCTTCTCATCCATGTGCACGCGGAAGGTGGGGTCTTCCTTGCCGAAGCGCTGCAGCGCCTTGGACATGTTGCCCTCGGCCTTGCGGTCCTTCGGGCTGATGGCCAGGTGGATGACGGGCTCGGGCACGTGCATGGAGGCCAGCACCAGGTCGCAGTCGGCGGCGCGGAAGGTGTCGCCGGAGGCGCAGTCGATACCGAAGACGGCGACGATGTCGCCCGACTCCGCGGCGTCCATGTCCTCCATCTTGTTCGAGTGCATCCGTACCAGCCGGCCGAGCTTGACCTTGCGCCCGGTCCGGGCGTTGAACACGGTGTCGCCCTTGCAGAGGCGGCCCTGATAGATGCGCATGTAGGTGAGCTGGCCGTAGGGCCCGTCCTCCAACTTGAAGGCGTAGGCCAGCATGGGGTCGTCCGGGTCGTGGGTGACCGGGTGCTCGCTGTCGTCCCGGGGGTCGATGGCCATGTTGACCACGTCCGTGGGGCCGGGGAGGTAGGCGGCGACCGCGTCGAGCAGCGGCTGGACCCCGCGGTTCTTGTAGGCGGAGCCACAGAACACGGGGCAGAGCTGGCGGGCGAGGACGCCCTTGCGGACCGCGTCGTGGATCATGTCCTCCGTGGGCTCGCCTTCCAGGAGGGCCTCCAGGAGTTCGTCGCTGAAGTTGGACGCGGCGTCGAGGAGCGCCTCCCTCCGGGCGGCGCACTCGATCTCCAGGTTGTCCGGGATGTCCGCTTCCCGGATCTCCTCGCCGTTGTCGCCCTCGAAGTAGAGGGCCTTCATGCGGACCAGGTCCACGATCCCCGCGTGGTCGTCCTCCAGGCCGATGGGGACCTGCATCATGACCGCGTTCAGGCGCAGCTTCTCCCGTAGCTGGTCGGTCACCCGGGCCGGATTGGCCCCGGTCCGATCGCACTTGTTGACGAAGGCGACACGAGGGACCTCGTAGCGCTTCATCTGGCGGTCGACGGTGATGGACTGGCTCTGGACGCCGGCCACGGCGCAGAGCACCAGCACCGCTCCGTCCAGCACCCGCAGGGCACGCTCCACCTCGATGGTGAAGTCGACGTGGCCCGGGGTGTCGATGATGTTGACGTGGTGCCCCTTCCATTCCACGAAGGTGGAGGCCGAGGCGATGGTGATGCCGCGCTCTCGCTCGAGCTCCATGGAGTCCATGGTGGCTCCGACACCGTCCTTGCCGCGCACCTCGTGCATGGCGTGGATCCGGTCGGTGTAGAAGAGGATGCGCTCCGTGAGCGTCGTCTTCCCCGAGTCGATGTGAGCGCTAATGCCTATGTTGCGGAATAGTGTGAGGTCCATTTGGACGGCCTCCCCGAAGCAAATTGCCATCCCGCAGGGGCTGGCAAAAGGGGGGATTCCGTCAAACGGCCGTGATCCGCCGGCTGGAGGCCCCGGGCCCGGTCAGTTCCACATCCGAGGGAGCTGGGGGAGGACGTCGCTCGGGACACCCGGAGACTCGAGCACGAAGCGCGACAGCAGAGCCGTGATGGCTGCGATTCCCGGGGTGCGGCCCTGGAGCAGGATGCCCTTCCCGTCAGCGACGGCGACGCCGCCGAAGCTCTGGATGTGCTGGAGGAAGCTCTCCCGGTCCGGGATCCGGCCCATGTCCAGGGGCATCTCCACCGGCGCGATCATGGGGAGGGTGTCGTAGGCCGCCTCGTAGCCCAGCCCCAGGACCCTCTTGGCGTCGAGCCACCAGATCATGGAGGCGCGCTTCCAGGGCATCTGCCCCATGGCGCTACGGAACGACGGGTTGTGTTCCAGGGCCCCGCTCTGGGCTCCGGCGGGCAGACGATCCAGGGCGTCGTCCATGCCGCTGCGGGAGGCGGACATGAGCAGACGGTCGTCGAGCAGGCAGAAGCATGGGCTGGCGGGTATCCGCTGACGGGAATGCTGCGGAGCGAGGGAGTACACGAGAGCGTCCCCGCGCTTGAACCGCCTCACGTCGAGGGGCATGGTGCTCGTCAGGCCGTCGAGGACGCTCTGGGCCTTGGCCCGATCATCCACAGCCATGGACATGACGATCTTCGGAGTGCGGAGACCGGCGGGCATGTCGGCGTACATCACGAACTCGTCTCCGACGGCGGCGAGCAGCTCGTTCCGGACGTCTACGCCCATGGACCGGGTCATCCGTTCGATTCTTCGTCGCAGCTGGGCCCCCATGGTGGGGTCATCCACGGCGTCCATGGTGGTCATCAGCGTGTCCCAGGCCTTGGCGAGGTCGCAGCGCAGGGCGACGGCCATGAGGGCGGTCTGGGGGATGAGGGCTCGCGAGGCAGGGCTCACGGGCTTCCCGCCGTCGAGGGCCATGAGGCCGGTCCGTTCCTCGGGGGTGTCGACGTAGATGGTGTCCAGGCTGTCGCCGCCATGGACGGCGCTGCTCATGTAGATCGCCCCCGTCTGGCCGATGCCGGCGGCGTCGAGCGGATCCAGGATCGAGTCCGGGATCAGCAGCTTGAACTTGCGACGGGAGGCCTGGAGGTTCGCGAACAGCTCCAGCACCGGCGTTCCGCGAGATTGGGCGCGGCTGCGCGTGAACGCCTCCGACGTGGCCAGGGTCTCGACACCCTCGCGGGTGGAGAAGTTGATGCACTTGCGGATGGGCCCCTGCCCCATGCTGACCAGGAAGAGGTTCTCCAGGACGGCGTGGCAGATGGTGAAGTCCAGGCCCATGACGGAGGCGGTGATGACGTGGACGTCGACGCCCTTGAACGGCTTGACCTCCCGGGAGAGGTCGGTGTCGCCGAACATCATGGACAGGTCGTCCAGGGATGAGCTGACCAGGGCCTGGAATTCCTCGGCTCCTGCCCCTGCGTCCACGGCCACCACGGCGGAAGGGATGACGGGGATCGTGCTGCCGGAGGTGAGGCTCAGGCCGGTGAGGGTGAAGGACACCCGTCCCTTCATGAGCGAGGTCATGGCCTCCCACTCCTCGATCATGTCCTCGGAGGACTCGGCTGCCAGCTGCCGGTACCGGTCCAGCATGGGGGCCAGGAAGGCCTGAGTGTCGGGGTCCTGGAAGAGGCGGAGCAGCCCGAGGTCATCAGCGGCGTGAGAGGACGCCTCCAGGCCCGCGAAGGAGCCGAACAACAGGGTGTTCTTGGGAGACACGGATTCGAGCGTGAGGCGCCGCGGCGAGGCCTTCGCAGCCTCGGCTTCCTGTGCCATGACGCCGGGCACGGTCACGCAAACCGCCAGGATGAGGAGGGCACAGGAGGAGCGTCTGGGATGAAGCATGGTGGTGTCTCAGGCGGCGCCGTGGCGAGTAATCTCGTTGCGAACAGGCGTAAGGGGTTATCCTCGGGGGCGCACCGGGCGGGTGTTCGCCACGTGACGAGTATACGGGGCTCTTCGCGAAAGTCTTACGACCTTCATGATCTTCGCCAGCGGGATCTTCCTCTACTGGTTCTTGCCGGCCTTCCTGCTGCTCTATTACCTGAGCCCGCGGGCCGTGCGGTCGTTCACCATCGCGCTGGGCAGCTATCTGTTCTACGGCTGGTGGCGGCCGGACTTCGTCGCGCTCATGCTCATCTCCACCCTGGTGGACTTCTGGTGTGGGCGCAGCATCGCGGCGGCGCGGGATCAGGGCCGCCCCTGTGCCTCGCGGGTGTGGGTCTCGGTGCTGGTGAACCTGGGGCTCCTGGGCTACTTCAAGTACGCCAACTTCGGCGTGGACACCTTCAACGCCCTGTTGGCCGCGGCCGGCGCAGAGCCGGTCTCCTGGACCCGTGTGGTGCTCCCGGTGGGGATCTCCTTCTACACGTTCCAGACCATGAGCTACACCATCGACGTGTACCGCGGCGCCGCGCCTCCGGTGAGACGGTTCCGGGAGTTCATGTGTTACGTGGCCATGTTCCCCCAGCTGGTGGCGGGGCCCATCGTCCGTTATCGGGACATCGCCGCTCAGCTCGAGGGGCGGACCCACTCCCTCAAGCGCTTCTATCAGGGGGTGCTGCTCTTCCAGTGCGGTCTGGCCAAGAAGCTGCTGATCGCGGACGTCCTCGACCCGGTAGCCGCCGCGGCGTTCGACGGCGCGGCCCCCGGGGCGGCAGGGGCGTGGCTGGGAGTGACGGCCTATACCCTGCAGCTCTACTTCGACTTCTCCGGGTACTCGGACATGGCCATCGGTCTCGGCTTGATGCTCGGGTTCCGGCTCCCTGTGAACTTCGACGGGCCCTACCGTTCCCGAGGGATCACCGAGTTCTGGCGTCGCTGGCACATCAGCCTCTCGTCGTGGCTCCGGGATTACCTCTACGTGCCATTGGGAGGCAACCGCAAGGGAGCGATCCGGACCTACGTCAACCTGGGGGCCACCATGTTGATCGGCGGCCTCTGGCACGGCGCCGCCTGGACGTTCCTGGCGTGGGGTGCCTGGCACGGCCTGTGGCTGATCCTGGAGCGCGCCCGGGGCCGTCGCGCGTTGTGGGCCGGTCTCCCGGCCGCCGTGCGGACCCTGGCGTGTCTCCTGGTGGTGATGCTCGGGTGGGTCTGGTTCCGGTCCGCGGACCTGGGCGCGGCGATGCTCTATTTCGGGGCGTTGTTCGGGGCCGGCGGTGGCGAGGCGGTGGCGCTCGCCCCGGCTCACCTGTTGGCTCTCGTGGTCGGCGGCGTCCTGGTGTTCGTGTCGCCCACGAGCCAGTCCCTGGCGGCCCGGGACCGTCTCCCATGGGTGCTCCTTCTCCAGCTCGCGTTCCTCGTCTCCGTACTCCAACTTCATTCGAGAGATCATGTCCCGTTCCTCTACTTCCAGTTCTGATGGCGACATCCCGGACGGGCTGATTCCCCTGTCGAGTCCGGGGCTCGGGAGGGCCGTCCCCGTGGTGGTCCTCTTCCTGGGCGTCATCGTGGTCACGCCGGTGGTGGACGGCGTGTTCCCCGCGTCCGTGGAAGCGACAGGCCTGGAGGCGGAGGCGGAGGAGCGCCGGTGGCTGGAGGCGAGGCTCTGGGATGGGTCGTTGGCTCGCGAATCGGAGCGTCTCCTGCGCAGACGGTCTTCTGTGCGCCAGGCGTTGCTCCCCTCGTGGCGCGCGGTCCTCTGGGGGGCCTTGGATGACGTCGGGCCGGACGTGGTGGCCGGCAGCGACGGCTGGCTGTTCCGGGAGGGGATGGACGGGTGGGATCGGGAGATCCGCGACGATGTGGCGGGCGTCCCGCCGCGGGCCGTGGGGTTCCTCGCCCGGCGCCTCCGCGCCATAGGGATCGACCTGGTGGTGATGCCCGTGCCGAGCAAGGCCATGGCGTTGCCGTCGATGCTGGACCCGTCTTCGCGCATCCCGCAGGGCGCGTTCCAGGAGGTCCTGGTCCGTCTCCGTTCCGTTGGCGTCGAGCCGGTGGACCTGATGGCGGTCTACGAGGCACACGGCGAGGAACAACCGTTCATGCGCACCGACACCCACTGGAGTAACGCCGGGGCCCGGCTGGCGGCCGAGACGTTGGCGCGGCGCGCTGGGTTGCTGACAGCGGCCTCGGATCGGACCACGGAGGTCCGTTCCCTCGGCGCTGAGGTGGACGCCGGCAACATCCTCGACTGGATGGGGCTGAACTCGGAGACGATCCGGGAGGGCGGGGTGGAGCGGGACATCCTCGACGGGTTCGGCAAGCTGCGAGAAATCGGGGCGCTCGACGTCGTGAATCGGGACGGCGGCGCTGAGGTGCGTCCGCTGGTGGGAGGCGCCGGCTCGCCGGCGGTCCTGGTGGGGACCAGCTTCACCGGCGCGGGTGGGTTCTTCCGCTTTCTCGGCCACTATACGGAGCGCCGCGTGGCGGTGCTGGCGCGCCCCGGAGGCGGCCCCACGGGGGCCATGGAGGCACTGCTCCGTCAGGCGGCGCTCCGGGATGTGGGGGCCTTGCCGCGGACCCTGATCTGGGAGTTCCAGGCGCAGAGTATGAGGCTGCAGCCGTTCCACCTCATGCGCGTGACGAACCTGTCCGGGTACCTCCCGGGGGTCGGCGTGGCTCCTGCGGGGGGAGAGCAGCGTCGCCGCGGCGCCCTCGCACCAGGGGAGCACGTGGTGGACGCTGATGGACTCGGTTGCCGCGTCCACTGGTCAGGCTTGCGGCATGACGGAGACGGGCGGGTGTATCTGCGCCTTCGAGGTCGGGTCGCTCGCGACGTGAACGTGCGGGTCAACTTCGACGGGGATCACCCGCCGGTGTACACCACGTGGCTCGCGTCTCGCGGTGAGGTGGTCATTCCGGTGCTGTGGCCGGACGCCCGCTACGTGTCCTTGCGGTTGTTCCCGACGGACGGTTCGTCCGTACCCGTGTCCGTCTCCGACCTGGGGCTGGTGTGGGATGTGGACGTGGAGGCCGCTGAGGTGGTCTCCCTCGGCGCGCCGGTGCGGGCATGGGACGGCTGGGCCTTCGGGGGGACCCTGAGCGCGGACTCACTGACGGACGGCGGGACCCTGGTCCTCACGGCCGGTGACTCCGCCACGCCCGCGACGCTCACCGTCGACGTGATGCGGGCTGGGCAGGTGTTGTGGGAGCGATCCGTGGAGGGGTTGGAGGCCGGAGAGCGGGTGTTGCTGTCGCCGCCCGCGCTCCCTCGAGGTGAACCGATCCAGCTCCGCGTTCGAGGCGCCGGGGAGCCGCCGTCGCCGTCAGCCCTGGAGATCACGGTGGTCCCCCAGCTGGTTCCCGGCCGCTGAGCCTGCCGCTCCGTAGCTGACGCAACGGCACCTCGTTAGAATCTCCGACCGCACTGAAGCCACGTCCATCGGAGATCGTCATGCTGAAGCCCGTGATCCTCGCCCTCTGTGTCCTGCTCGCCACACCGGATCGGATGCCGGACGAAGGTCAGTGGCTGCCGCAGCAGGTCCTGGCCATGGACTGGGCGGCGCTGCGGGCTCGGGGCATGGAGCTGACCAAGGACGAGTTCTGGCACCCCGAGAAGGGCGGCGTGCTGTCCGCGGCGGTGCAGATCAACGGCTGCAGCGCGACCCTCATCTCCCCGGACGGGCTGGTCGTGACCAACCACCACTGCGCATTCGGCGCCATCCAGCGCGCCAGCTCCGTCAGGCGCAACTTCGTCGAGGACGGGTTCGTCGCCCAGGAGCGCGGGGCGGAGATCCCGGCCCAGGGCATGCAGCTGCGGGTGGTGCGTCGGATCGAGGACGTGTCGGAGAAGATCCACGCTGCGGCGGCGAACGCCACGTCCGATCTGGAGCGACTCGAGATCATCGAGCGGGAACGTGCCCGGCTGATCGCGGAGGGTGAGGCCAGCGAGGCGGACACGGAGTGCAGCATCTCGTCCTTCTTCCAGGGGCGCACCTACCACCTCTACTACCGCACCCTGATCCGGGACGTTCGGCTGGTCTACGCGCCGCCGCGGTCCGTGGGCGAGTTCGGCGGGGACGTGGACAACTGGGAGTGGCCGAGGCACACGGGAGACTTCACCTTCCTGCGGGCCTATGTGGGGCCCGACGGCCGCCCCGCCGCCTACTCAGAAGACAACGTGCCCTATCGCCCCGAGCACTGGGTGAAGCTCTCCGGTACCGGCGTGTCCCCCGGGGACCTGGTGATGATCCTCGGCTATCCGGGGCGCACGGATCGGTACCTGTCCTCCGTGGCGGTGTCCGCCGTCGAGACCCAGCTGTATCCCCTCCGCTACCGGTTCTTCACGGAGTTCATCCGCATCCTCGAGGAGCGAGCGGGTGACGACCCGAGGATGAAGCTGCGGTACTCGGGCAACATCAAGAGCTTCGCCAACGCGCAGAAGAACGCCCTGGGCATGGTCAAGGGCCTGGCTCGCAACGGCGTGGTCTCGCGTAAGGAACGGGAGCAGGCAGAGTTCCTGGCCTGGGTGGCCCAGGACCCGGCCCGCGGCGAGCGTTTCCGCGGCGTCCTGGAGGAGGTGCTGGAACTGGACCGGGAGGAGGCCGCCACGAGACAGCGGGATTTCCTGCTGCGTGCCACCACCGGCAACACGCCCATGCTGTCGTCCCTGATGCAGCTGGCCCTGGCGGCCGATGCGCGGGAAGAGGGGACCAACGAGGAGGACCTGGAGGCGAGAGCCAAGCCCCTGGCCGCGAACAACCGGGCAGCCGGTCGGGAGTGGTTGGAGCGCCCCATGCTCGGCTTCATCGTGGACGAGCTGCGTCGGCTCCCGGAGTCGCAGAAGTTGCCGGGGCAGGACGCGGTCATCGGCGACATGGACGGCGCCGAATGGGCGGCGGCGGCCCTGGCGGACAACCCCCTGGCGGACGGGGAGGCTCGGCGGACGCTGTACATGGAAGGCAAGGCGGCGGTGGAGGCCCATGACGACCCGCTGCTGAGGCTGGCTCGATTGGTGGCGCCGGAGGTCCGCGACGCGGCGCGACGGAGTC
This sequence comes from uncultured Isosphaeraceae bacterium, assembly GCA_964507445.1. GTDB lineage: Bacteria > Planctomycetota. Next base: position 360,005 of record CAZDQF010000001.1, on the reverse strand, counting down.
GGCTGTGGGAGGCCCGTCGCCTCGTGATCGGGCGCCGCTGGATCGAGGCCCAGCAGGAGTGGCGCGGCAAGGACTTCTATCCCAACGCCAACAGCACCCTCCGTGTCTCCATCGCCACGGTGAAGGGATACGCCCCGCGGGACGGCCTGGAGGCGGTGGCCCAGACCACCCTGTCCGGCGTGTTGGCGAAGGAGACAGGCGAAGACCCGTTCGCCAACCCGGAGGCCCTCATGAAGGCCGCCGCCTCTGGAGATCTTGGCCGTTTCACGGACAAGGCTCTGGGTGACGTGCCGGTGTGCTTCCTGTCCGACGGCGATACCACCGGGGGCAACTCCGGTTCCGGGGTCCTCAACGGCAAGGGTGAGGTCGTGGGGCTGAACTTCGACCGGGTGTTCGAGAACGTGGCCGGGGACTATGGCTGGAACGCCGCTCGGTCCCGGAACATCTCGGTGGATATCCGCTACGTCCTCTGGTTCGTCGAGAAGGTCATGCCGGCCCCCGCGCTGTTGAAGGAGCTGGGTTTCTGATCGACCGCGCCTGGGATCAGTGACAGCAGGGGGGTGCCGTGGGGGCGTCGTGGCACGCGTCGTGGTGCCCGTCCTGCTCCCCGCGGGAGACCGCGACCCGCTCGATGAACGGCCGCGTTCCCTGCCGCAGCAGGGACGCCAGGAAGACGGCGCCCAGGGCCGCTGCGCAGGCCAGCCTCAAGGGGGTCGCGGATTCGTGGTGGTGGGCCGCGGCGAATCCGGCGGCGCCGCCTGCGGGCAGGACGGCGTCGGTGAGGAGGCCGAGGCCGATGGCCCCGAGGGTCACCAACGCGGCGAAGCCCAGGGCGATGCGGCGCCCGTGCAGTTCGGAGAGCATGCCGAAGGTGGTGACGTTGGTGGCCGGCCCCGTCAGCAGCAGGGCGACGGCCGCGCCCGGGGAGAGTCCGTTGAAGATCAGGACCGCCGCCAGTGGGGTGGACCCGGAGGCGCAGACGTACAGCGGCAGGCCGATGAGGGCGGCCCCCGCCACCTGCAGCACGGGCGGAACGCCGCCGAGCCACGCCGGGTCCAGGAACGGGGTGGCGAGGGCTGCGATGCCCAGGCCCAGCAGGATCCAGGCGGCGGTGTGGTCCACTGCCTCGCCGAAGCCGAACCTGAGAGAGCGGTTGACGACGGCGCCGAGGGTGCGCGGCGCGTTGTTTTCAGGGTCTTCCTGCTTGGCTGAGGCGTCCGGCGTCGCGGCCAGGAGGGCCTTGGCAGAGCGCCCTACCAACCATCCCGCCAGCAGGGCCAGGATCGCGGCGGCCACCAACCGGGCGACGGCGAATTCGGTGCCCAGAAGCTGCACCGTTAGGAGGAAGGCGGCCACCTCCAGCTCGGGCGTGGCGACCAGGAACGCCATGGCGGCCGCCACCGGGGCGCCTTTCATGACCAGCTCCCGGTACAGGGGGACGATGCCGCAGGAGCAGACCGGGACCGGCAGACCCGCGACGACGCCCCGCAGGGCCTGGCCGAATGAACTGCCCTTGCCTGATCCGAGGCGTTCGCCGGGCAGCAGGACATGGACGAACCCAACCAGCAGGTAGGACGCGAGCAGAGCGGGGGCGCTCTGCAGAGCGAAGGCGATGAACGTGTGTCCTGCCTGTGAGGTGACCTCGGAGTGGTGGGAGAGGGTCACGGCCACGAGGATTCCCAGGGCCGCCAGGGTGCCGACTGCCGAGGCGATGTCCCAGGACCCCGTCCGCTCCTGCCTCGGGAGATGGCTGTGGAAGACGACGTGGAGCAAGGAACCGGCGAGGAGCGCCTGGAAGATGGCCAGCCCCTCGCTCCCGGTGTTCATGCCGCCCATGAAGAAGCCCGCCACCGTGGCGACGCCGATGAGCGTCAGGGCGATGATCGCTACGCGGACCCCCAGGGTGCGCGGGATGAGCCACCAGATGGCGATCCCCACCGGGAGTCGGTGGAGGAGGACTGCGAGGGAGAGCAGACCGCCGGTGTCGTGATCGTGGTGGTGGTGGCCGTGGCCGTGATGATGATGCCCGTGTTCGAGGCCGATGGCCAGGCCGTCGATGACCGCGTGGGCCGCCAGGCCGGCGAGGGCCAGGGTGAGGACGATGCGTCCGGACGTGGCGTCCAGGCCAGGGCGCAGGCCGCGTTCGGCCAGCAAAGGCCCGAACAGGCCGGCCACCAGGGCTGCTGCGGCGGCCCATCCTCCCTGGGCCAGGCTCTCCGGGAGGATGTGCAGGAAGACCAGCCCGCCGATGGCGACGATGACAAATGCATCCAGCGCCACCGCCGCGGGGCGCAGGTTGCGCACCTTGGCGACCACGAGGGGGCCGAGCACCAGCACGATCAGGCTTGCGGCCAGGTTCCACATGGTCCCGATGATACTGACGCTGGCGGTGGATCCCATGGGCGGGACTCGACAGGATTCCCGCCGTGGCCACCCAGGCCCTGATCGTCAGAGGAGGTGTCTGCCTGACGCCTCAGGGCATTCGAACCGCGGATGTCGGGGTGCGGGACGGGGAGGTGCGCGGGGCGCCGGGTGGCCGCTCCGTGGGGTTTCCCTATCGGATCTTCAACTCTGCCGGGAGCATCATCCAGGCGCGGGTGGCGCCCGGGTTGTTCAGCCCGTCGAGCAGCATGCGGAGCGCACCGTCCAGCTTGAACCCGGCGCGGGCCAGCAATTCGAGACGATCCTGACGGCTGCGGAGCTGAGCGCCGAGCAGGCTGCCCAGGGCGCCCAGGGGGTTGTCGTCGGGCTTGGGCAGATGGGCGATGGCGCGGTCCTTCCCGGCCTTCTCCTCTACCAGGGCGATGGCCTGTGACAGGCCGCCGATGGCGTCCACGAGCCCCAGCTCCTTGGCCTGGGCACCGGACCACACGCGTCCCCCTGCGACCTTGAGCAGGGCGTCCCGGGTCATGGGCCGCACATCGAGGATGCGGTCCTGGAAACGGACGTAGACGCCATCCACCATGGTCTGGACCCTCGCCAGTTGATCGGGAGCGAGGGGAGCGAACACGTTGTTCATGTTGGCCGCTCCCTCGTCGAGGGCGACCACCTCCTGGTGAACCCCGAGGGCGTCGGCCAACTCCTTGACGTTCGGGCGCATGCCGAAGACGCCGATGGACCCGGTGATGGTCTCGGCCTCCGCCAGGACCTTGCAGCCGATCATGGACACGTAGTAGCCGCCGGAGGCTGCCATCTCGCCCATGGAGACGGCGACCGGGCGGGTCTCCGCCAGCTCCCGCAACGCCAGAAGGATGGCCTCGCTGGCGCTGGCGCTGCCGCCGGGTGAGTTGACCCGGACCACCACGCCCTTGACCTTCTTCTCCTTGGCGAGGGAGCGGATCAGCTCCACCGTGGGGCCCGACACGATGGCGCCGGGGGAGGCCTTGGCGCCGTCCTGGATGGCGCCGGAGAGGTGCAGCACGACGATGGAGTCCTCGGCCAGCTTGAGCTTCGACTTCTTCCGCCCGGCGGAGAGGATGGACATGAGGCTGATGCTCTTGGCCTTCTTCGGCTTGGAGACGGGCTTGAAGGTGGCGTCATCGCCGGTGGCCATGACGAGACGCGCGCCCCGCCACGGCGCCACGGCGTCGATGAGCTTCGCCTCCAGGGCGGCGGTGGCGGTCAGCAGGCGACGGGCCTGCAGCTCGCGGACCGTTTCGGGGGAGAGGCTTCGGCGCTTGGAGACCGTGGACACCACGTGGTCGTTCATGGTCCCCAGCATGGTCTTGTAGTGTTCCTTCAAGTGAGCGCTCATGCTCTCGCGCATGAACGGCTCCACGGCGCCCTTGAAGTCGCCGCAGCGGGTGATCTGCATCTCCACACCGAGCAGATCCATGACGCCCTTGAAGAACATGGCCCCCATGGACGGGGCGTGGAAGTCGAGCATCCCCATGTCCGCCTGCACCACCTTGTCGCACAGCAACGCCACGCGGTAGTGGGCCATGCTGGCGTTCTCCAGGTACGCGGTGGTGGAGATGCCGCTTTGGCGGAGCTGGTCGAACGTCCGCGCCAGCTCGGTCAGCTGCGCCCCGTTGAGGCCCAAAGACGGGTTGGACAGGTCGACCAAGAGGGCTCCGCCGTCCAGCGCGTGGAGGTCACGGATCAGGTCGTAGAACGCCTTGGGCTGACCGCCCACGTCGCCGCTCATGAGCTGGGTGATGTCCAGTCCGGCCGCGGGCAGATCCATGTACGACCCGGAGAGCTTGAGCTCGTGGATCACGCGGTCCGTGGAGCGCTTCTCAGCGACCTTGGTCGGCGCGGTCTCGGTGGCGTCGTTCTGGGCGGCGAGGAGGCTGCAGGAGATCAACAGCGCGAGCGCGGTACGCATGGGTCACCTCTCTTCACGGTGGGTTCTTGCGGTCTGTTCCACAGGAACATGATGTGCCATGAGAGGGGGCCAGCGCAAGGACGAGGTGGCGGTAATGAGCCCGTGGTTGGCCGGGCCGGGCCGATTCGGCTTAGTCTTCATGCTCCAGGGACACCCCCAGACCATCGGCGATCCGGTTGACGTAGGCGTAGTAGGCCACCACCTCGCAGATCTCCAGGACGTCGCGGTCCGAAAACCCCGCTCGTTGCAGAGACTGGACCATGGCGGGAGTCATTTGCCCCGGGTCCCGTGTCAACAGCTCCGCGTACTCCAGCATGGCGTCTCGGCGCTCCCCGAGATCCGCGGCTCGCCAATCCTGCTCGATACGATCCGCCAACGGCTCGTCATTCAGCAGTCGACGCAGACCGCGTCGATGATGAGCCACTCAGTAGCGGCACTGATTGATCTGGCTGACACGGAGCGCCAGCAGCTCCCGATCGACCTTGGGTAGAGAGGGGGTGCCGCGCATGACGGTCTCGTAGAGCATGACGTGGGCGCGGAGCCCCTCTGGGTGGAGCGCGTGCACCTTGAGGATGTTGTCGACTCGCCCGGTGTCCTGGTCGGCGAGGCCGTCGAAGATGTCAGGGTCATCATCAGCAGGGGTGTCGGTGATCCATGGCATGACCCTGTTGTACTCCCGCGAAGGAGTCGGTGCCGTCTCTGCGCGACGCCGATCCGGGCTGGCCAAGCCGCCCGAGCTGTGTCCCCGGTCGCGTCCCAAGGGTGACTCATGGGGTTCGTGAGCGGGTGTACGCGGACCCGTATCTGGTGATGTTGAGGTTGAACGCTCTGCGGGTGACCTGGTCGCCGCCGAGGACGTCACATGGGACGGGCTTTCTCGCGCAAAGTTCTTGACCATGTTGAGGGTCGCTCCCTACACTGCCGCCCATGGATGTGGTCCACGGCTTTCCTCGTTCACGCTCTGAGCAGTCGACGTCAGGGTCCGCCAGCCGGGCGTTGGAGGACCTCAGGTACATCCGCCAGTGCGTCGAGAACGCCGGTTGCTTCACCGGCGTGCCCGGATTGGGCTGCGTGCTGGTCGGCCTGACCGCGCTGGTGGCGTCTCTTGTGGCATCGCAGCAGGCCTCCAGTGAGGCCTGGGTGAACACCTGGATCGTGGAGGCGTTCATCGCCCTGGGTGTCGGCGTGGCGTTCATGGTCCGCAAGGCCCGAACGCTCGGGGCATCCCTGTCCCGTGGGCCCGGTCGACGGTTCGCCTTGAGCCTGCTGCCGTCCGCGGTGGCCGCGGCGGTGATCACCGTCGCCCTGGGGCACTTCGGCTATTACGGCGTGGTGCCGGGACTCTGGCTCCTTCTTTATGGCACCTCCGTGATCACCGGGGGCGCCTTCTCCACCCGCGTGGTCACGTGGATGGGGGCCTCGTTCATGGCGGTCGGAATGGTGGCCCTGTTCGTGCCCGCTCGCGACCTGTTCATGGCGGTGGGGTTCGGTGGCCTGCACATCCTCTTCGGTCTCATCATCAGGCGGCGTCACGGTGGCTGAGGACGGAGCACCGAGCAGGCTCGAGGCCAATGATCGGACCGCGGCTCCGAGACCGGGGCGCCGCGCGGCCGGAGGCGCTGCCCCGTCGGTTTCTGGAGGGCAGGTGGATCGACTCATCCACGAACCCATGCGGCTGGCCATCATGAGCGCCCTGGCGGTCAACGAGAGCCTCAGCTTCACCGACCTCAAGACCGTCCTGGAGGCCACGGACGGCAACCTGAGTGTGCACGCACGTCGGCTGGAAGAGGCAGGGTATGTGGGCTGCAGCAAGCGCTTCGAAGGTCGTATGCCGCGGACCGATTATCAGCTGACGGAGAGCGGGCGGGTGGCGTTGAACCGTTACCTGGATCACATGGAGGCGCTGATCAAAGGAGTGCGGTTGCGGTGAGCGAGAGCGACGACGATACCCGCCCGTTCCATGTCGCCCTGGTCATGGACGGGAACGGCCGTTGGGCTCAGGACCGTGGCCTGCCCAGGATCGAGGGGCACCGGCGCGGCGCCGAGGTGGTGCGTGAGGTGGTGGAGAGCGCCCGGGACGCGGGCATCGGTATCCTGACCCTCTACGCCTTCTCGTCCGACAACTGGGGGCGATCCCAGCATGAGGTGAGCTTTCTCATGGGGCTGTTCCGCACCTTCCTCCGCAAGGAGCGGCGCCGTTGCGTCAAGGAAGGGGTGCGGGTGACCGTGGTCGGGCGAAGAGACCGGCTGGCCGCGGGGCTGGTGAAGGAGATCGAGCGGACGGAGGAACGTACCGCTGCGGGCCGGGACCTGCGCCTGCGCATCTGCGTGGACTACTCGGCTCGAGATCGCATCGTCGACGCCGCCCTGGCCATGGCGGAGTCGTCCTCGGAGCACGCCGGTGGCCGTGACCGGAGGCCCGACCGAGCGGCTTTTGCGAGGGCCCTCGGCCGCGCCGGCAACGAACACGACGCCAGCCCGGATGTGGACCTGCTCGTGCGCACCGGCGGCGAGCAACGCCTGTCCGATTTCCTGCTGTGGGAATGCGCCTACGCGGAGTTGATGTTCGTGCCCCTCATGTGGCCGGAGTTTGGCCGCGGACCTCTCATGGCCGCTGTGCGGACGTTCGCCGATCGGCATCGGCGCTTCGGACGGGTCCCAGGTCAGGTCCTCGGCTGAGTCACGGGTCGGGCGACCCACCGAGCGGTCTCAGAACAGCAGCGTGGCGATGGGGCTGAGTTGGAGGATGCCCAGGAGGGGGTCGAACTCCGCCGCCCGCGCCTGGATGGCGAGTCCCGGCAGCAGCCCGGAGGAGGTGTAGGAGTACGCACCGTTGCCATCGGCGGTGGCGTAGAACGGCTCCACGGGCAGCAGCAGGGACGTGAGGGCATCCACCGGCAACCCGAGCAGGGGCCCCGTGCCGGCAGGGAAGATCGGGTTCGGGGAGATGGGAGTGAGCAGGCTGGCGCCGGGGGACGCACCCAGGATCGTCAGGCGTCCGGTCCCTGCCCCGAGGTCTTCCAGTCGGAGCCGGAGGTGGGGGCTCGGTGTAAGGGCCGCGAGGGCGTCGTGGAGGTTGACGCGGCCGCCGCTCACGGTGAGCCCGGCCCAGGCTGGGATCACGTCACACGTCGACATGACGGCGTTGATGGCGCCGGTGGCGGACAGGCCGCGGTCGTGGGCGCGGACCAGGGCGACGCAGCCTGCGGCCAGGGGCGCAGAGAACGACGTCCCATCCACGTACAGGTAGCTCGCCCCGAGGCCGGTGGTGCGTACCTGGGTTCCCGCCGCGGCGACGTCGACGCTGACGGGGCCGTAGTCGGTGAAGGTCGAGGGTTGATCCTGGTTGTCGGAGGCGGCGACCACGAGGATGTTCGGGTTGGTGAACTCCGCGGGGACGTTCAGGGTGCCCCCTTCGATGTTGCTGCCGCCGTTTCCTGCGGACACGACCACGACACAGCCGGCGGTCTCCGCGGTGTCGAAGGCGGCGCCGAGGATGCCGGCCGCTGCCGCCGGATACCCGGAGCTGAAGTTGATGACGTCCGCGGAGTGGGCGGCGGCGTACTCGATGGCGGCGGCGGAGAGGGCCGCCTGAGGGGCGGCGAAGCCATCTCGAAGGGTCATGATGCGCGCGGTCCAGCAGACGCCCGTGACCCCCAGGCCGTTGCCGCCCCGTGCGGCGAGGACGCCGGTGACCCAGGTGCCGTGGCCGTTGGTGTCATCAGGGATGTTGTCGTTGGCGGCGAAGTCCCAGCCGTAGCGATCATCCACCAGGCCGTTGCCGTCGTTGTCGATCCCGTCAAGGGGCTCCACAGGGTTCTGCCAGACGTTCTCGATGATGTCCGGGTGGAGCAGGTGCAGCCCGGTGTCCACCACCGCGATGAGCGCGTCCGTGGCGTCTGTCCGGATGCTCCAGGCTTCCGGGGCGTCAACGTCTGCGTCCGTTGTCCCGGCCTGTCCGGCGATGGACTGCCCCGTGTTGTGGAGGCCGTACTGGTTGACGAATTCGGGGTCGTTGGGGAAGAGCGGGCCGCCGTGCCTGACGCCGTACCAGTTGGGATGGGCGAAGACGAAGCGAGGGTCTTCCTGAAGGCCGGAAGCCAGGGCCAGGAGGTCAGCCCCCGGGGGCGTGTCCACCCAGAACGCCTGCAGCAGGGGGTAGTGGAGGCGTACCCGCAGGCCGAAGGAGTCCAGGATGCGGCGTTGTTGGGCGTCAGGGATGTCCGCTCGCAGTTGGACGCACAGCTGGTCCGGCACCCATCCGGGGGACTGAGCCTTCGCGGTGGAGGCAAGGACGGCGAGCGTCAGGGTCAGGACGGCGGTGATTTGTCTGGTAAGCGGCATGGTCTCGCGGTGCTGAATCAACCCGGGGAGCCAGTGGTATTCTAACCCCCGCTCGACGTGAAACCGCGCGTCGTCGTCCTGCATGGGTGCTCGGAATCAGAATCTGGCGCGAGCGGGCGTGTTCCTGCTGGCCATCGTGGTGGGGCTGCCCTCCATCGAAGGCGGGCTGATACGCGATGACCGGCTCTACCTGACACGCAACCCCCACGTGACGGACCCCGTAGGGCCCATGATCCTCCTGACGGCGCCCCTTTGGCCCTACGAGGACCTGGGGCTCTATCGTCCTCTTGCGACGGCATCGTTCCGGTTCGACTGGCTCGTCAGCGATGTGTCCGAGGGCCACGCTCCAATGGCCCATCTTCACAACCTGATTCTCAACGGGGCGGCGGCGTTGTTGTTGGCGGTGCTCCTGAGTCGGCTCGGTTTCCGGCCCGTCCATGCTGTCCTGGGGGCCGCCTTGTTCGGCGTTCACCCTGCTCGATCCGAGGCGTTCTTGTGGATCAGCGGTCGAGCGGAATGCCTCATGACCGTCTGTGCGCTCTGGAGCCTGGTGGTGTTGAGTCGTGGCGCCTCCGCGCGCCGCTTGATCGTGGCCGGGTCCCTGGCGTCGGCGGCGATCCTCGCCAAGGAGCAGGGAGCGGCCCTCGTGGTCCTCGCACCGTTGCTCCCGGGGCTGGTTGGTAGAGATCGCGTCCGCGTGGCGGTCGTCATGGCCGTGGCGGTGCTGCCATGGATCGGGATGCGGTGGTCGGTCCTGGGTGCCATGGGACCGACGGGTATCCAGGCGGCGCTCCCCGGTGCTTCCTGGGGAGAGATGTGCGTGTACGCCGCGGGGTGGCTCGGGCGATACGGGCTGTTGTTGATCTGGCCACTTCCGTTGAGGCACGAGTACGACGAGCCGGGCGGCGCCGATCCTGTGGGCATCGTCGCAGCCGTGGTGCTGCTGGGGTTGGCGGCCTGGTCCCTTCGTCGACCCTCTCCCTGGGGATTCGCCGGGGCCTTGTTCCTGTTGCCCCTGATCCCTGCGCTGAACCTCATGGCTCGCGGCAGCGAGACGTTCGCCGAGCGCTTCCTTTGCCTGCCCGCGGCCGGCGCCGTGGTGTGGTTGCTGTGTGCGATCAGGCCGGTGAGGCCGCTCGCGGGCGTGGCCCTGCTGTCGGGATTGGTGGCGTTGGCGACCGTGCAGACAGGCTTCCGGGCGGGGGAGTATGCGGACGAAGCGACCCTCTTCGCGTCCCAGCGGCGGGGGGCGCCGCGGGGCGGCGCGGGGGGGGGGGGGGGGGGGGGGGGGCAACTGGCCAACCGTGCAGGGGACCGCGAGGGGGCCCAGGAGGCGCTCCGTGCTGCCGTGGCCCGGTCCCCGGGGGAGTATCGGTGGCGCCTTGAGCTGGCCCGGGTCCTCGGCGCTGCCGGGGAGCTGCAGGAGGCGCAAGCGGAGCTCCATGGAGTGATCGAGGGATGGCCCATGATCGGTCCGGCGTGGGCGGACCTGGGGCGTCTGCGGCTGGCCGGAGGGAACCGGGTGGGCGCAGAACACGCGCTCCGACGCGCCTTGCAGTTGGAGCCGCGGGACTGGCGAGCGGGTCGTGACCTGTGGCAACTCCTGAATTCCCTGGGGCGCCCCGCAGAAGCCCAGGAGGTGTTGCGGCGAGTGGTCGCGAGCTTGGAAGAGGCGGCGCGAGCGCGGCCGTGGGATTTTCAGCCCCTGGTCAGCGCCGGGCGACTCCTGGTGACCGCGGGGCAACGTGAACCCGGGCTGTTGCTCTACCGCCGGGCCATGGATCGGGTCATCAGGGATCGAGACCGTGACGCCCTCTTCCGTCTGGTCAAGGAGGCGGGCGGGTGAGGTGGCATGGACATGCATGTCCTCGCTACCATGGTGCGATGATCCGTGCCACAGGGCTGCTGCTGCTGGCTTGTTCCGTGACCACGTTCGGGCAGGACCCCGGCGTGCTCGGGGTCGTGCTGGGCCACGACGGTCGTGATGTGGTGGTGTGCACCCTCGTACCCGGGGGGCCGGCTGCGCGGGCTGGTGTGGCGATGGGTGAGCGGCTCATGGCGGTGGACGGAGAGTTGGTGCGTACCGTGGTGGACGCCCGCGCTCGGCTCTACAAGGTCAAGCCCGGGTCCAAGGTTCACCTGACGCTGAAGAAGGGTGACCGGGTGCGGAATGTGGATGCCACCATGGCCACCTGGCGTGGTGTGTGGGGTGACCTCGAGTGGGATCGGAAGCCCCTCGCGGTGGGTAAGGCGGCGCCGCCCTGGTGGGCCGAGCGCTGGAGCCCGATGGTTCCGGGGAAGGCCCCGCCGACCCTCGAATCGCTCAAGGGAAAGGTCGTCTGCATCTACTTGTTCCAGGCCTTGTGACCGCATTGTGAGCGCCGGGGGTTCCCCGTGCACGTGGCCGCGGAGAAGGCGCTCCGCGAGGATGAGGACGTGGTGTTCGTCAACCTGCATGGGGTCGCGAAGGAGCATGGGCGCAACACCTTCGAGCGGGCGGTGGAGCAGGCCCGTGATGCCGGTTCTCGAGCCGTGGTGATGGAGGACGCGCGGATCGACGCCATGGCATGGTCAGAGTCCTGGCGCCTGTATCGGCCCCGTTGGTCACCCTGGACCATCATCATCGACCGCCACGGGAAGGTGGCGTTCAACGGCGATACGCCGTCCGCGGAGGCGTTGCAGAAGCGTCTCCGGGAGGCGCTGAAGTCCAAGCGGTGAGCCGCCGTCGCCCGGTGAGACGACGGCGACTCTCCTGCCGCATCAGCGGATCGCGGTGACCCTGCATTGCAGGGGCGGTGCCCAGCGCTCCAGGTTCGGTTCGTAGTACAGCCAGGCCCGGGAGGCGTCGCCGCGGGTCTCCCCGGGAACCCGCGCCACCGCATCGACGGTGAAGCGGTAGGAGGCGCTGGGTGCGATGCCGTCCCAGTACAGCACCAGGTCGCGCTCCCGCAGCTCGTAGTAGGCGAAGGTGCCGGACCGCTTGAGGTCCTCCAGGACCTCGTCGGTCACCTCGAGCCCGCAGGGGAGGCCGATGACCACGGTAGGGTTGGCCTGACCTTCGTCCGTCAGGTTCGTGACCACCACGTCGATGGCGGCGTTGGTCCCCTCGGCCACGGGGGTGGCCCCCGATCTCAATGAGACCTGAAGATCCAGGGCACAGCCCGGGTCGTCAGCCGGTTGCAACGACCGGTACGTCATGTCCAGGGCCCACGGGAGCTCCGCGTCGGCGGGGGCCTCGATCTCCAGGACGTTGTTGCCCGACCGTAGCACGGCAGCCAGGCCGTCCACCTGGATCGCTTCGCTGTGACCCATGTGGACGGGGACCTGGCGGAAGCGCTGACCGTTGACCGTGATGGTCACGAGTCCTGAGAACGATTGAGGTTTGACCGAGTTGGCGTATCCGACGATGGCCTTCATGGCCATGACCGTGGCCTGGGTGGACCCGAAGGTGCCGTTGCCGTTGCGTTGCGCAAGGAGCCAGTCCAGGGCGCGGCGTACGGAACCGCCGTGCTCGGGATGCCCCAGCCAGGCGAGGATGGCGAAGGAGGTGGTCTCCACGGCGAGGCCGTGGCCACGGGAGGCGGTCACGCTGCGGGTGGCGCCCGTCAGCTTGCCGTCAGCGTCCTGCATGGAGGCCAGCTGATCCCTGAACCGTTTCGCGGCGTCGGTCCGTCCCGCCTCCTTCATGGCGCACGCGGTGACCGCGAGTTGATAGGCATCGTGACAGTCCGAGGCGGAAGCCTCCAGGGCGTCCAGCTCCGCCTTCAGCCCCGAGGGATCCGTTCCCGCGGTCACGAGGGCCCAGGTGACGTAGGCGTCGAGCACCGCGTCCGGCGCCGCGCCGAACCCGTAGCCGCGGTGGGTGTGATCAAAGCCACCGTCTCCGTCGCGCTTGGACAGCAGCCACTGGCTGGTCCGGCGCACGAGGTCCGCGTCCACGTCGTACACCGAGGACATGTCATGGAACTGCACCAGGCCGTAGGCCGTGAGGGCGACGTGAGCGGGGGACCGGCCGTACCAGTCAAAGCCGCCGCCCTTGACCTCGAAGCTCGTGAGGCGACGGTAACCCTGGGCCAGCAGGTTGGCGCTTTGAGCAGGGAGGGCCCGGCGCCCGTCCCCTGATCGCTGCATGAGCCGCATGGCCATGACGTTGGGGTAGTTGGCGCTGGAGGTCTGCTCGAAGCAGCCGTGGGGCTCCCGCAGCATCCCTTCCATGCCGTCCTGCAACGTCGACATGGGGGACGGGTACATCTTGAGGGTCGCTCGCAGAGAGTCGCCCAGGACGGAGTCCGGTGACGGCACCACCTGGACGGCGGAGGGGCCCGCGACCCCCGAGTAGGAGCGGGTCCTGGGGAAACCCGCGGGAGACACCTTGACGAATCGCAGCACGCTGTCGCGCGCACCGGACACGTCAGCGACGATTCGGAGGGCGGCCCGCTGCGCCTGATCGTTCACCTTGATCGGCAGCAGGACACGGGCCTCGCCACGATCCAGGGCCACCGTCACCTGGCCGGAGGTCCGTCCCTCACCGTCGAGGGTGAAGGCGCCGTCGCTCTGCACGGTGAGGGTGGCTTCGCTGGCGTCCTCCGGAGCGGTGATGGTGACCGGGAGGTGGAGCAGGTCTCCGGCGGTGACGGCTACGGGCACCTTGGCGTCGACCGTGACGGACTTCTCCGTGGTGAAGGTGGACAGGGACTGTCCGACGCGCCCCGCCCCGTGGGCGTCCACGTAGACGCCCCATGTGGTCACCTGGTCCCCCGTCTGGAAGCCCACCGCTGCCTCTCCTTCGCTGTTCGTGCGCAGGGTCGGGTGCCAGTAGAGGACATCGGCGAAGGCCGTGCGGTCACCTGGTGGCGCGTTCGTAGGCCGAGCGTGAGCGAACTCCCGGGCCCAACTAGGGGCGGCGCGCTGGAAGACCCGTAGCGTAGAGGCTGGAGCGTTGGGCGCGATCACCATCTTCTCGTCGGTCTTCGCCTCGTCGGCCCAGAAGAACGTACTCCCGAGCCGTGCGCCTCCACCGATGCCCATTCCTATGGCGGTGTTGCTGGCGCCGAACCACAGATTGCCGGGGTCCTCCGTCGTGCGGTCCGACGCGTTCATACCGAGTGGCATCCTCAGGTCCCGGATGCCCGCAGTGAACGCGATAACCGATTCCAACATGGCCTCGCCCTCCGGACGGGGGACGACCGTCAGGGCTGCCGATACCATGACGAGGTTATCTTCTCCCGAACTGAAGGCCGCGTCCGTGGGCATGATCGCGAGGCGGTCCGCCGACGGCTGTTGCTGCAGCGGAAGGATGACCGCCATGGCGAGCACGGCCACCACCGCGGGCATGAGCATGGCGGTGGCCCGTCGCGGTTGGCGAGCACCGAATCGCACGGCCGAGGACAGGAGCAGCCGCCAGATGCCCCAGAGTCCGAAGGCGCCCAGGATCGCGGCGGCGGTCAGGGCCGCCGTGGTGCGAGCGCGACGGGACTCCTGTCGAGCTGCGAACAAGGCGGCCGCCGTGTCGGGGCGGGTGTCGGTTACCAGGGGGGTGGCGCTGTGGTCTTCCAGCACGAGCAGACGACGGGCGCGGTCTTCATGGGCGGCGATGAATGCGCTCGGGTCGCGCCAACCGAAGCGGCGCCAGCCCCGCGTGCCGAGCAGCAGGTCGACGTTGCGGTCGGCGTCCGAGCCGGCTGTCAGGAAGGCCTCCACGTCCTCGAGGGCGTCGGGCTCGACGTCTCCGAGCAGCCAGGCGCGGTCGGCGATGCCGATGTGCTTCTCCGTGGCGCGGGCGTCTACTGCCTGGTCCCGCACCGTGACACCGAGGACGGCGGCGACGGGGGCGCCGGACTCGTCCGAAACGCGGAGCGTCAACTCCTGCTTGCCTCCTGGCTCCAGGGTGGATCGTGCGGGCGCGACCTCCACTTGAAGGCTCTTGGCGTTGCGGCGGCGGATCAGACGTTCCGCCACGGGAGCGAGGCGACGATCGAACACCGTGACCCTCAGGACCCCTGCCACGTGGTCGTCCGGTCGAAGGGCCACGTCATGGGGGCCGCTGCCGGTCAGGGTGGTGCTGGCGACCATGTGCCCGCGACAGAAGGCCGCCACGATCCAGGGGCCGGGATCGGCGGAGGTCACCTGGACGTGGATCGGCGCGCCCGGTTCTGTCACATCCCCCTTGGAGCGCAGGGATACGGCGGCCTCGCCCACGGCGGGCAGGGAGACAGCCTGGGTTACGGGGCTGGTCAACTCGAGGACCAGCTGCTGGCCTCGTCGAGCGGTGACCTCGAAGCGTCCCCTACCTTCATGGAGGGTCTTGAAGGGTGCCACGAAGCTCCCGTCCGCTGCATCCACGATCTGCCCTTCGGCGTGAACGGGGCGACCGGCGGCGTCATGGACTTCGGCGTAGACGCGGACCGGTGTGTCCGCCACCAGGTCTCCACCCTCAGGGAAGAGAGACACCTGCACCTCCGAGGTCGGAACGGTGAACGTCTTCACGGCGGTCTCGACGATGCGGCGGTCCTGAACGCGGACCACGACCCGTCCGTCCCCGCGCTTGACCGTGGCGGGTACGGGGAACGTGATCTTCGATCGACCGTCCAGATCCAGGGCGATCTCCTGAACCCAGGTCTGGTCGCCGTCGACGATCACGCTGACTTGGGCCGACGCGAAGGCGGCGGCGACATCCACCGATGTCCCCAGCCGTCGGACCTTGATCTCGAGCTCGCCCTCGGAGCCGGCGGCGTAGCTCGACCGGTCCAGCTTGAGGTCGGTGTCGAGCTGGGGAGCCTGATATTCGCGGACATTGAACTGAACGGAGGACACGGTGAACCGGCCGGCGGCGTCCTGAAGCTCAAACTTCCACGGCCCGCCCGGGGCGTCCTGGCCTAGCGGGTGAGCCACGGCGATGACCCCATCCGTCGCCTTCTCGAACCAGGAGCGGGCTGTTTGCTCTCGTGGGTTCGTGAGGCGGAGGCGGTAGATGCCGTCCACGGCCGTGCCCGACACCCGATCCAGGAGGACGCAGCGGAGGCGTACCAGGTCCCCGGGGCGGTAGAGGGGCTTGTCGGTGCTCAGGTGCACCAGCGGAGGGCGGGAGTTCTCTCCGAGGGTGATGGTGGTGGCGGGTTGATCGGGGGCGTCGAGGGCGCACAGCGTGATGGTGCTGATGCCGGACAGCGCCTGCGGGATGGTGAGGGAACAATCTCCGTCGGATTGGATGACATCTTCGGCCACGATCCGCCCGGTGTCGTCCCGGGATTCCCACGACACCCGCGTGGCGAACGGCTCGTCTGCATGGTCCAGGGTCTGGACGGAGTAGGTGGCCGGCGCGGCGTCGGGAGCTGTGCGCGGTCCGCTCACGACCATGGCCACGGACTCCGTGGCGAGGTTGGAGGCATGACGTGCGCGCCACTGCCAGTTGGCCACCGGGATGGCCAGGGTGACCGTGAGCAAGACGCTGGCGGCCACCCGGAAGCGAGGCGTTGACCACCAGGAGCGGACCGATGGTTCGGGCGCGGGGGCCGGCTCGAGAGACAGCTCCGGGATGGCTTCGCTGGCGGCCTCTTCCATGATCGTGGCCTCACGTTGCACCTCCGCTTGAAGCTCCCGCAACTCGGGGTCCTGGGAGAGGCGGGTGTTCAGGCTGTCCGGGTCCGGGTGACATCCGAAGTGGAGCTCCAGCAGCTCCTGCTTCATCTGCTCTCTGGTCGCGTCGTTCATGTCGTCTCCCTTCCGGTGCGGCTGCTGGTGATGTCGAACGGAGCCAGGCTCTTCCTGAGAGTCAGGAGCGCGGCGCGCATGCGGGTCTTGGCGGTTCCGGTCGGAATCCCCAAGGCCTCGCCGATGGCCTCGAAGGTGAGACCGCCTGAGACCTTCAGGAGGAAGACATCCTTCTGGGGGTCCCCGAGCTGCGCGACCGCTGCTTTGGCCGCGGCGAGGGCTTCGCCTCCCTCCGCCTGCCAGGTGGCCTCCGCCACCGTCGACTTCAATTCCATGGGATTCACCTCCTCGAGATCCACCTCAGGGCCGCGCCGGGCCTGTCTGCGTCTCAGGTCGCGGCAGAGGTTGAGGGTGATCACGAACATCCAGGCGACCGGGTCCCGCGGGCTCGATCCACGTTGGATCGCGCTCAGGGCTTTGAGGTAGGCGTCCTGGAGGACCTCCTCCACGTCGGCCCGCGGCCCGAGGACGCCCCGGACGGCGCCGGCGAGGCCGGCCCTGTGGTCCTGAAACAGTCCTGCGAGTTCGGTGGCGGAAGGCCCTCTCTCGGTCAACCGGATCTCCGTGGTTTCTGGTCCGATGGCGGTGGAGACGCTGAGTCCGCTATACAGATTGCATGAATTGGGATTCCGACGCCCTTTTTCGTCCTGGGGGCGTCAGCCCGGAGGGATCCCGGTGGATAGGATGCAGCCATGAACGTCGTGAAGCCCGCTCAAGTCGCCGCCGTGCTGGCGGTCACGGATCGGATGGGCCTCCACCGGGAGGCGGTTCGCATCCCCCTCGAGACCGTGCCGGTACGTTGCCGACGGGCGTGTACGGGCGCACGGGATCACCGAGCCCCTGATCCCGCTGAGCTACGGGACCGGTGAGGGACATCGTAGCCCCGAGTGCGGTGGAGCAACGGGCGGGGTGCGTAGTTGGGAGGCATGGCGAAGGCGGAGACCGCGGGCCTTCGGCCGCGGCTCTCGCCGGTCGTGGCAAACGCGGCCCCGACGGCATCAGAAGAGCGTGACCGGGACCGTCGTCGTCGGGTTCCCGGGCAGGTCGGGCAAGGACGCCTCCACCTCGATCGTCCCGCCGGCCAGGTAGGACGAACGCGGGACCTTCAGCGGAATCGTTGCGCGACCGGACCCATCGAGCTGGATCGTGTGTACCTGGGACGCTCGCGGGAGAACGAGGCGCAGGCGCAGCTTCGCGCCCGCGTGGGCCGCAGCGTGGACCGTCGCGTTCAAGGTCGAGCCCGGCCCGGGTGCGGCGTCTACCCGCAGGGTCAGGGGGACCGACGGGGTCATGCGGTAGACCGCCTCGGCCCAGTCCTTGGTCGATCTCTGGACCGTGAAGTACAGCGCACCGTCGTCGGCTATCAGGACGTCGAGCGGCCGCCCGCAGTTGCGAACGAGGGGGTGGACCGCGGTCTTCCAACCCGCCTTCGATCGATGGAGCTGGACGCGGACGATGCCGCTGCCGGCGGTCGAGGTGGGGTCGCCGGTCCACGAACCCCATTTCGCGACGAACGCCTGTCCGCGCAGTCCCGCAAACCGTCCTCTCGTGTCGACGGTGATGCCGGAGGCGGCCGCGTGCACGCCGAGGTCGGCAATCGGGCCGATGGAGGGGTGGTCCTTCGGTGGCCGACCCTCGACTCTCGGGAAGCCGTAATCGCCGCCTTCCTTGATGACGTTCAACTCGTCGGGTGGGGTCGCGTCGCCGAGTTTGTCGCTGACGTTGTCGGTGGCGAGCAGCGTGCCGGTCCCGTCGAACGCGATGCCCCAGGGGTTGCGAAGCCCCGTTGCGACGGTCTTGATCGCCGGGTCGCCCCATCGGAGCTTCTCGGCGTCGGGGTCGACCTTGCCGATGAGGGCTCCCCCGCCGGGACCTCGGTCGCTGGTCGCACCCTGGGCGAAGTAGAGCATGCCGTCAGGACCGAAGGCGAGGTTGCAGGTCTGGTGCGCGCCCGGCGGGAGGTTGAGGATGACGAACTTCGCGTCCTCGGGTTGGCCGTCGGCGTCCTTGTCGATCAGACGCGAGATACGTCCGACGCCGCCGTATCGCGCGGTCGTGTGGCAGACGAAGAGCTCGTGTCCCTTGCCGTCCCTGGTCGGACGCCATGCGAGTCCGTTCGGGTTCCAGACGCCGCGAGTGAACAGCGTCGCGGACTTCGCGCGCCCCTTCGCTTCGAAGCCGGAGAGGATGCGGACGCTCCCGTCACCGCAGCCGACCCAGATCTGGCCGTCCGGACCCTGGAGGAGGGCGCGTGCATCCCCACCCTCCGGGGTCCAGTAGCGATCGATCCGGTAGCCATCGACCTGGACCTGTGCGGAGAGGTTGGGAAGAGCAGCGATGAGGCACGCCGTTGCGCAGGTGATCACGGCAGCGTGTTTCATGCGACGGTCAGTTGATCGTGACGACCAGGCCGGCCGAGCTCTGGAACTGCCCGTTGGGCGCGAGCGGCGTGAGCGCGAAACCCTGGAGGTAGACCGTGACTCCCGACAAGAACGGCCCGAGGATGATCGGTCCAAATCCAGTGATTCCTTGTGTGTCGAACGGCGAACCCGTGGCCGAACCGAGCAGCCCCAACGTGTCACCCAAGACCGTCAGGCTGCTCGAGAACCCGAGCTGGATCATGCCATATCCCGCCACGGGCGTCGGCCCCGGATCGGTGTCCGCGGCCAGGAACATGTCGGTGTTCGGGGCGCCGAGGAGATCGATGGACGCCGAGGCTCCAGCCGTCATCGAGCCGCGCCAGAAGATGCTGCAATCGTCGGTGATCACGCCGCGATACAGCAGCGCGCGACCGCCGTTGCTGACCAGACCATCCTCGTGGGGAGCGCCGACCGCGAACTCGCCGATGCCGTCACCGTCGAGGTCTCCAAGACCGCACACCGCGCGGCCGAACTGGTTCTCGATGTTGTTGCCCTCGAGGGTGAAGATGGGGTTGCCGTTGGTCCCGTCGTAGGCCGACACGCGGCCTTCAAGGACGCCCGATCACGGTGGCAGGTACGGCATGCCGACGAGGACGTCGTTGATGCCGTCACCGTTGAGATCGTGCGCGTTGTCGACGTCAGTGCCCGCCTTCATGTAGATCGCGGGACCATCGGCGAACCAGATCGTCGAG
Organism: uncultured Isosphaeraceae bacterium; assembly: GCA_964507445.1. GTDB lineage: Bacteria > Planctomycetota. Next base: position 340,512 of record CAZDQF010000001.1, on the reverse strand, counting down.
CCGTCGACGCCGCTGCAGACCGTCGCACGACCGTCGTCGGGGACGTTGGCATCGTGGTCGGGCGCACCGACGACGAGCTCGGAGACGCCGTCGCCGTTGACGTCGCCGAGGGACGCGACGGCGTGCCCGAAGTGTTCGGACGGCTGAGTCCCGTCGACGGTCCACGCGGTCGAGCCCGTCGCACCGGAGACGCAATACAGCCGGCCTTCCTGGCTGAAGCTGTGGTACGGAGCGCCGATCAGGACGTCCGCGACGCCGTCGTTGGTGACGTCATCGATGCGAGCGATGGCAGCCCCGAACTCGTCGCCGCTGGCCGCGCCGTCGATCGTGTGGATCACCGAAGCGGTCGCACCGTCGTGGATCGTGGCCTGGCCTCTATTAGCCGCGGCGAATGGAGCGCCGACCGCGAACTCGGACTTGCCGTCACCGCTCAGATCGCCGAGCAGCGCCACGGAAGTGCCGAGCATGTAGTTCAATCCGCCGCCCTGGACTTCGTGGATCACCTGCCCCGTCGCGCCGGAGTAGACGACCGCACGACCGCGGTTGTCGAAGGGGGACCCGACGTCGAACTCCGGTGCACCGACGATGAAGTCGGGGGTCCCGTCGCCGTCGACGTCCCGACCCCCATCGAGCGACGAACCGAAACGACTCGTCCAGGTGCCCGAAACCGACCAGATGACCTGCCCGCTCACGAAGGACAGGACGTGCACGACGCCGACGCCGAAGACGCTGTCGGGGCAAGCGATGGCGAGGTCATTGCGTCCATCGCCGTCGAGGTCACCTACTGACGCAATGCACCAGCCTTTCTCGAACCCGACGGTCGGACCGTCTTCGATCCGAGTCAGGGATTGGGCCATCGACATCGAGGCGCACAGCGCTGCGATGAGGAACGTACGGGGGCGAAGCATGGAAACGACTCCAATGGGATACCAGGGGGCCGGCCCGCACCCGGGTCCGGTCCGGTCAGGGGAGGGTGATCCCCACGAGTATTATGCGCTCTGACGAAGCCGGGCGAGCAATCAGATTCCTGACGGATCGCAGCCCGGGGTGCCCAAGGCGGAAGAAGGACCGCACGTGGGGCTGCAGGCAGCCACGGCAAGGCCTGACGCCGGTCAAGCAACTACGACAGGATCTTGGCATGCTGCGAGGCCGGTGCAAATCGGTTCAGCGGCCGCGCAGCCAGGGGATCAGGTGTTGCGCGCGCGTTGCACCAGCGCGTCGACCACTACCGCGAGGGCGTCGCGGATCTCCTTCGAGCCGTGGTTGATGATGTAGTCGGTCGTGCGCAGGAGGCGGAGCTGCTCGGGGCCGTAGGTGCTGCTGTTCTTGGACGGCGCGCGGCCGCGGCCGCTGCGCAGCATCTCACTGATGCAATCTCCCGAGGTGCTGACGGGACACCGGTGGATCGCCGCTCGCGCGGGCTCCTCGAACGCTTCGAAGATCTGCGAGACCGGCACCCCGAGCGCGCCGGCAATCCGGCCGAGTGTGCCCATCGTCGGCTCGAGGTGGCCATTCTCAAGTCGCGAGAGGTAGGCCACACCCACCCCGCCGCGAGCGCACACGTCGGCCTGGGTCATGCCCTGCGCGTGGCGGATCTGGAGAATTGCCTTGCCCAGACTCATGGTGGTTCAACTCCCCGCTTATCCTACCTGCTTCTCTCGCGGGGCCGTGTCACTCCTGACAACCGTCAGGTCGTTCCGTGGGCAGGCTACCGAATGTGACCCGTAGGTGTGCTTCACCAGCCGCGGGTGCTGGAAGATCTTGAGCTTCAGCGTCAGCGCGGTCGTGAGCGCCATCACCAGGGCCACGACCGACCGTACACGCTCGCCAAGGGACGGACGGCCCACGACCTCGTGGACCTCCTTCTGCAGTCGGGTGATCCGGCGGCGAACGGCCCGATTCGGACCGAGCAGACGGCCGGCGAGGAAGATCGGGTACGCCTTGCGAATCTCTTGAGCCAGGCGGTCGGCCTTGCGCAGCAAGATCGGGTTTACCGATCGGCGGAGCGTGCGCAGGCCTCGCAACCACGTAGCGATCGAGCGGTGGATCGTCGGCCCGAGTCGATGGAAGTCCTCCCGGAAGCAGTACCGCTGCAACGCCTCGATAGTCCCGGGCGCGAGCTTCTCGTGGCGCACCATGGCGGTGAACCCGTCACAGGTCTTGTAGTAGAGCTCCGGGTCCGCGACGAGGTCCTTGCGCAGCTTGTCCTCCGCCCTGACGCGGTCGAAGAATGGCGTGCCCGGGGTCGGACCGTAGATCAGGAACTGGCAGAGATCGGGCTCGAGTGCCAGGAGTCCGGAGAGCTCCTCCTTGACGATCTCCTCGTCCTGGTAGGGCATGCCGACGATCATCGACGCGAGGATCGAGACCCCGTGCTCGCGCAGGTCCCTGAACAGCTCCTCGGGATCGCGCCCGACCTGCTTCGCGTACCCCGACCGCGTACCCTCGTACCCGATCCAGAGGCCGTCGATTCCCATCTCGACGATCTCCTCCACGGTGTACTGGCTGATGGCGCGAATGCTCGCGAAAGCGAAGATCGACAACGCCTTTCCACCAGCCATCGCCGCGTCACGAAACTGCAGCGCTCGACGCTTGTTGAGGAGGAAGTCCTCGTCGAGGACCACGATCGACATCTCGGAATCGAGTTCGAGATACCGCTCGACCACCGCGTAGATGTCCGCGCCGGTCGGCAGCAGCTTGATGTGCCGACGGTTGAAGTAGTGAGTCGTGCAGCAGAAATCGCAACCGTTCGGACAACCCAGGCCGGCGAAGACCATCCCCGTCTTCGACACGCGCGCACCGAACACCTTCAGGTGGCTGACGATCAACGGATGCCGGTAGGGCATCTCGATCTCCGGCTCGCCAAGCAACCGGCGCATGTACCCGACGCCTTCCTCGCGGCACACGTGGTCGGCGAAGGGAGCGAGCACGTCGTCACCCAGCACGGTGCCGTAACCCCCGAGCACGATCTTGGACGAGGGCGCGTGCTTCCGGACGAGCTCCACGGCTTCCTTCATCCGATGGAACACGGCCAGCAGGAACGAGATGCCGACGTAGTCGTAGCCCTTCTCGAGCTCTCGGATCAACTCTCTACGTGACGGATACTGCAGGACGACGCAGTGCGCGTCGAGGTTCTGGCCGACGTACTCCAGGGAGAAGTGAAGATGCAGCGAGCGCGGACTGAACATGCCCTGGGCACGGGTGACCTGTCCGTGCAGCAGCTCGTAACCCACGCTCGGCGCGTCACCGTGATCCGGCCCCATGGGCCGACAGACGCTCGTCAGAAGCACACTCTTCATGCATCACGGTAGGTGTTCCCGGTGCCGATATAACGCATCCGCTACCTGACAACGGTCAGTATGGCCCCCAGGTCATCACCCGGTCGACCATCTCACGGGGGGTCGGACGCGCATCATCGGCGGCGAGCATCGATTCGATGGTGACGATCCGGTCGGCGGACGGGTCGTCGAACACGCGCTCGAGCCGGGGGCGCGCCGCGGGAGCCGGGGGTTCCCGGCGACCCGTCATTCTCGTGTCGAACGACAGCGCCCGCAAGGCCTCCGAGTACATGGAGTGCGCAGCGCGGGAGCCTTCAGTGAGCTACCGGGTGACCGTCTACGACGGGCTTCCGTTCTACGACGAGGAGGTACCCGAAGATCACGGCCCCGTCAGGCGTTGGTCATCGAGTCCAGAGCGTCCGTGAACGCGCTCATGTCCTTGAAGACGTCGCCAACCAGGCAGTCGATCAGGGCCCGACGCTGGTCCGGGAACCGGTCCAGGAACGTGCTGAAGCTGAACTGCTCGGAGTAGAACTCGTGGATCAGCCGGCTGATCACGCCGACGCCGGCGTTGAAGCGCGGCTCGAACGCTCCGAGCTTCGTGGCGGAGACATCATCGGTGAGCAGCGCGGCGTGGATGCACGACGCGGCCTGCTCCGCTGACTCGAGGGCGAGGAAGACGCCGGACGAGTAGATCGGGTCAAGGAAGGCGCGCGCGTCACCCAGCATGACCCAGCCGTGACCGGAGGTCTGCCGGTTCCGGTACGCGAGGTAACCACTTCCGCCACGCACGACGGACACCCGAGTCGCCTTGGCCAGCCGCCGGGTCAACGCCGGGCTCGTGGCCACCGCACGCGCGAACGCGTTCTCCGGCGACACGTCCCCCGCGAACAGGACGTCGGCCGAGCCCACGATCCCCACGCTGACGACGTTGTCGGGCAACGGGATGTACCAGGCCCAGCAGCAATCCGGAAGGAGCACGATCGTCGTCTCCCCTGCGTCGACACCGCTCTCCCGTGCACCGCCGTGGTAGTAGGACCACACGGACGACTTCTGCAGGGAGGGGATGCCCTCCTTGAGTCCGAGCTGGTTGCCGATCACCGTTGCGCGGCCGGACGCGTCCACGACGACGCGCGCCCCGATGTCCGACGTCGTGCCATTCGACCGGACGCGCACACCGACCGCGTGGTTCTGATCGTCGAACACCACGCCGTCGACACATTCTCCCACGCGCACCGTGGCACCGTTCTCCACCGCGTGGTCGAGGCACATCTGGTCGAACGAGCCCCGCTCGACCTGCCAGGTCGAAGCGGCGTCACCCTCGATGGTCTCCGAGAAGTAGAACGGCCGGGCATTGTCGCTGTCACGCGAGATGAACCGCACGCTGTGCTTCACCGGATACGAGGACTCCCGCAGCTTGTCGACCAATCCCAGGCGCGACAGTGTCCCGTACGTGTGCGGGATCAGAGATTCGCCGATCTGGTACCTCGGGAAGCTGGAGCGCTCGACCACGAGGCAGTCGAGTCCCTTGCGTTGGAGAAACGTGGCGGCGCAGGATCCCGCGGGGCCACCCCCGATGACGACGATGTCGTATTTCACAGCCGTGCTCCGGTCAATCACCTACGAATACCGAACGTCCTGGCGCTCCTCCGGATACAGCTCCGGAATCAGCGCATCGACCCGAAGAAGCCCCTCGCGCGTGACCGTGATCTGGTCGTCATCGATGACGACCCAGCCCTCGTGCTCGAAACGAGCGAGCGGCTCGGCGAGAACGTCCGTCACCGCCACGCCGTAGCGCGCGTGGAGCTGCGAGGCGTCGCAGCCGCCGAGCTTCAATTGGAGCACGAACTCACGGACGCATTGCTCGTTCTCGCTGAGCATGTGCGCCCTCCCGTGCGGCAGCTCGCCGCTCTCCACGACCTCGAGATAGCTCCGCATCGACGCCGCGTTCTGTTGGTGGCCGCCCTGGACGAACGAGAAGGAGGAGGCGCCGATGCCGAGCAGGTCGGCGCCACGGTACTGGGCGTCCTGGTAGACGAAGCGATGGCGCTCGGGATCCTTGACGGCCGCGTACGCGCTGCGCTGGTGATACCCCGCTCCCTCGAGCACCGAGAAGGCCGTGTCCAACCGGCGACGCTTCGTGGACCACGAAGGAACGGACAGGAGCTCCTCGCCCTCCTGGAGCGACCGGTACAGCGGCGTGTTGAGCGGGATCTCGAGCTGGTAGAGGGTGACGCTGTCCGCACCCATCCCGATGACGCGCCCGAGACTCTCGAAGAAGGTCGCGTCCGTCTCACCCACGAGGCCGACGATGAGGTCCAGGTTCACGACTTCGAACCCGATCTTCTGGATGTCCGCCCAAGCGCGCTCGACGTCGCGCACCGTGTGAACGCGGGCGTTTCGCGCGAGCACCTCGTCGTCGAGCTGCTGGACACCCATCGACAGCCGCGTGAGGCCTTCATCGCGCAGGACGTTCAGCCGATCCGGGAGTGCGGACCGCGGCGCGCACTCGAACGTCACCTCGGCGTCGCCGTCCCACGGAAGCGAGCCCCGGATGCCCGCGAGAACGCGGTGGATCTGGCTGGCGGTGAGCATGGAGGGCGTCCCACCGCCGAAGTAGACGTAGCTCAGCGGACGGCCCGCGAGCGCCGGAAGGCGCGCGTACCGGGCGGCCTCGTCGAGGACGGCGTCGATGTACCGGTCGACCAGGTCCGTGTTCGGGTTGGCGTACGAGAGGTAATAGCAGTACCGACACCTCTCCAGGCAAAACGGTATATGCACGTAGAGCCCCAGCCCGGCGTCTATCGCCGGCGGGCGGTCGAGCAGCGAGCGGTACGCGCCGACCGCATCCCCGGTCCACACCGAGAACGGTGGATACGTCGACACGAAGTACGAGCCGGCGACGGGCTCCATGACCTTGACTTTAGCGACCCGCTCCCGCTCGCGGAACCACGTGGCAGGGCAGGTTGACGCCGGTCATGCCGGAGATCCTGACCGGCCACCTCGACCGCTCGTATGACGCGCGGGAGCGGTCGTTCATGATCCGTGGTGCTGGCGGTGAGAATCGGGCGTGACGATGACTTTGGGAATGGGCGGAAGGTCCCGCAGCGCGACGACGGCCTCGGCGGTCGCCGTGAGTCCCGTGACGTCGCTGCCGGACGTGAGCATGCTCCTTGGGAGCTCGCCGAACACGAGCACGATGAGAACGAACGTCATCGCCTGGCAGATCGTCGCGTCGTCGAGCATGGGTCAGAACCGGAACTCGATCGATCCTCCGAACAGGGTCGACCGGGAATCGTCGCGTCCTCGGAAAGCGGCTGCCGGGGCGCGATGTGCGCCGCCTCCTTGGTGAGCGCGTACGGGTCACCGCCGCCGCGACCGCCGCTCAGCGCGAGCGGCGACATGCCGACGGACAGGGACACCGCCATCAGCGCCGACGCTCCACGCGTGCATCACCCCCGGATCCCAACGAGTGAGTGGCGAGCGGTGCGTACCCACGCGAGCATCCTCTCGGCACCATGGACGACCTGATCCGGCATGATCACAATCACGGCTTGCCATGATGGGCAACAGCATGAAGCCATTGGCAATGGGCGACAATGACCGAAGCGCCATCGACAGGCTACGATTCCGGTGATGACCTCTCCCGCGCATTGTAGGCCGTCGCGGTACGGACGCCGTCGCGCGGTAGTGCTCGCCAGTGTCTGGGCCCTCATGGCTGCGCACGTGGTGCACTGGAAGATCGCCGGCAAGACGCTCGCTCCGCTCGAACTCAACGAGGTCATGCATACGTTGGAACTGGGGCTCGTGACGGCCGGCTTCATCTTCATGTGCGCGGCCCTCCTGTCCGTCCTGGTGTTCGGACGCTTCTTCTGCTCGTGGGGCTGCCATATCCTCGCGCTCGAGGACGGCTGCGCGTGGCTGCTCGGCAAGGCGAACATCCGCCCACGTCCCATAAGATCGCGCCTCCTCCTCCTGATTCCGCCGCTGGCCCTTGTGTACATGTTCGCGTGGCCGCAGGTGAAGCGCCTCCTCGTGACGACCTGGTCGTCGCTCTCCGCGACCCTCGGCGAGGTCCCTGCCTTCGCCTGGCGGATCCACAGCGACGAGCAGGGCTGGGCGTCGTTCATCACGACCGACTACGCGCGCAATCTCCCGGGTCCGGGGATAGCGATCCTCACGTTCCTGGTATGTGGCTTCGCCATGATCTGGGTGCTGGGGTCGCGATCATTCTGCACGTACGGGTGCCCGTACGGCGCCCTGTTCGGTCTTGCGGACCGGGTGGCCCCGGGCCGGATCGTCATGCGCGGCGACTGCACGCACTGCGGGCTGTGCACGGCTCACTGCAGCAGCGACATCGATGTCCACGACGAGATAAAGCGCTTCGGCAGGGTGGTGCATCCCGGCTGCCTGAAGGACCTGGACTGCGTCAGCGTGTGTCCCACGGAGGGGCTTCGCTTCGGCTTCACCCGACCCTCCGGGTTCCGCTCGTGGTCACGCAAGGGACGGCGCCCCGTACGCCCGGGGACGTCCTGGCGGGAGGATCTCGTCGGTGGCGCCGCCGTCGTCCTCACGCTGCTGGTGTTCCGTGGGCTCTACGAGAGCGTCCCGTTCCTCATGACGCTCGGTCTCGGCTGCCTGCTGGCCTGGGCCGCCGTGATATCGCTCCGGCTGCTCCGCAAGCCCCACGTCCGCGCGCAGGGACTCCTGCTGAAGACCGGTCGATCGCTCACGCGAGCCGGGCGCTGGGCAGCCGCCGCGCTCGTCGCCGTCGGGTTGTTCGTCGTTCACAGCGCGGCGGTGCGATTCCACGAGGTACGTGGTCAGGAGCACTACGCGGAGGTCCTCGCGGCCAACTCGGCGGGAGTGCTCGATCCGCAGGACCCGGCGATCACTCGGGCGCTCGAGGATCACCGGTTCCTGGCGCGCTGGGGATTGTGGACGCCGGAGGGAACGGCCCGGAGATACGCCGAACTGGCGCTCTACCGCGGGGCATGGACCGAGGCGGCCCGAGCGCTACGCCGGGTCCTCGAGCATGCACCGCAAGACGTCGCGATGCAGCTGCGGCTCGCGCACGTGCTCATGGTACAGGGCAAGGCGCCAGAGGCGGAGGGCGTCCTGCGTGAGGCGCTCGAGAAGGCGGACGGCCACGACGACCCGTCCCGCATCCGGCTGGCGGCCTGGACGGGACTCGGCGAGCTCCTCGGCGACACGGGGCGTCTGAGGGAGAGCGCCGCCTGCTTCAAGAAGGCCCTCGCTCTCGATCCGACCTCCGGCCTCCTCCACTACAACCTGGGGATCATGCTCGGGGCCACGGGTCGCCCGGATGAGGCCATCGCGTCGCTGCGGGCGGCCGAGCGCATCATCCCCAGCGACGCGGACGTCCACAGCCACCTGGCCCGCCTGCTCGCGGCTGCCGGCAGGGACCAGGAGGCCGCATCCCACCGGGCTGCCGCCGTGCGTCTGAGAGCCGCCCGAACGAGGACTCATCGGTAATGACTGTCACTCCGGAACCCGATCCGCGCAGCATGGCCACGGTGGCCACCTCGACCACGAACGACGACGCAACGTTGCCCGACCCGGCCACCCGGTGGCCGGCTCGACGGGCCACGTGGCGCCTTGTGCAGGTAGCCGTCTGGGCGATCGGGCTGGCGATCCTCGTCCTCCTCTTCGTCGCCCCGACGATCGGTCTGCACGCATTCTGGGACGTGCTCATCCCTGTCGCCCCCGCGCTGCTCGTGATCGCGCCGGGGGGAGCCTGGAGATCGTGGATCAGCGGGCGGTGATCGAGATCCCGTCGGATCAGGACCTTGATGGGTGGCTGGAGGCGCTGCCGGCGGCGCTGAGCGCCGAGCCGGAGTTCTCCACGTTGCTCCGAGCGGACAACCCCTGATCCCCGTGCGATCCGGTTCCGCAAGGACGAGCCCGAGCGTTAGACTCTGTAGGCTGCGTCCGTGGGGGCCGCGGCCAGATCATGGAAAGTGAGGCACCCGATGGATTCTTCCGCCGTCACCGCGCTTGTTGATCGCACCTGGGACGAGTCGATCCTCCCGGCGATCACCGAGTACATCAAGATCCCCAACAAGTCTCCGTTGTTCGATCCGGACTGGAAGGCCAACGGGCACATGGACCGGGCGGTGGAGCTCATCGCGGGCTGGTGCAGCGAGCAGGTCATCGAAGGCATGACCATGGAGGTGATCGAGCTCGAAGGCCGAACTCCGTTGATCTACATGGAGATCCCAGGCGACAGCGATGACTGCGTCGTCATGTACGGTCACCTCGACAAGCAGCCCGAAATGGTCGGCTGGAACGAGGGGCTCGGCCCCTGGATCCCCGTCCGGGACGGCGACAAGCTGTACGGCCGAGGCGGCGCCGATGACGGATACGCGGCCTTCGCCTCCCTCACCGCCCTGCGGGCGCTCCGCGAGGCCGGAGGCAAGCACTCTCGGGTGGTCGTCATCATCGAGGGCTGCGAGGAGTCCGGCAGCTACGACCTGCCGTACTACATCGATCACCTGCAGGATCGCATCGGCACCCCGAGCCTGGTCATCTGTCTGGACTCCGGTTGCGGCAACTACGAACAGCTGTGGTGCACCACGTCCCTCCGAGGCATCGTCGCCGGGGACCTCCGCGTCGAGGTGCTGACGGAAGGGGTCCACTCGGGAGACGCCTCGGGCATCGTGCCGTCTTCGTTCCGCGTGCTGCGCCAGCTGCTCGATCGCGTGGACGACGTGGCCACCGGTGACGTGTTGGTCGACGCGTTGAAGATCGCCATCCCCGATCAGCGTGTGGAGCAGGCGGAGGTGGCGGCGCGGGTCCTGGGCGGGGCCGTGTTCGACAAGTTCCCCTGGTCTCCGGGGATGTCCGCGGTGGCTACGGGCCGGGAGGCGGTGCTGAATCGGACCTGGCGCCCGGCGCTGTCCGTGACCGGCGTCGAGGGTCTGCCCTCGCTCCAGGACGCGGGCAACGTCCTGCGCCCCTACACCACGGTCAAGCTGTCCATGCGCATCCCGCCCATGGTGGACGCGGACGCCGCGACCCAAGCCTTGCAGCAGGCCCTGGAGGCGGACCCGCCCTACGGCGCCAAGGTGTCCTTCCATGCGGAGAAGGGCGCCGCCGGATGGAACGCGCCGCCCCTGGCGGATTGGCTGGCCTCTGCCGTGGACTCGGCGTCCCACACCTACTTCGGTCGGGAATCCGTGTGGATGGGCGAGGGTGGCACCATCCCGTTCATGGGGATGCTGGGCGAGAAGTTCCCGGAGGCCCAGTTCATGATCACCGGCCTCCTGGGGCCGGGCTCCAACGCTCACGGCCCGAACGAGTTCCTCCACGTGCCGTGTGGCAAGAAGCTCACCGCCAGCGTCGCTCACGTGCTCGGAGAGCACTTCAAGCTCCGCGGTTGAGGTGCTTCTCCGCTGTCCTGAGCCTACGGAGCCTTCGCCGAACGGAGGCCTCCGTGGGCTCCCGGGACGCCCGACGTCCGCGGGGGCGCTTCCATGACCCGGGTGTCCTGGCTCATCCCCGTTCGGGACGGGGGCCCATGGCTGGGGGAGGCCGTTCGCTCGGCCCTGGCCGAGTGTGACGACGCCGACGAGGTCGTGGTGGTGGACGACGGCAGCGAGGACGACGCGGCGTCCCGGCTCCCCGATGGGGTGCAGGTGGTGCGGCAGGCCCGGCGAGGGATCGTCGCGGCGTTGGAGCACGGTCGTCGGGTCTGCCGCGGGGAGTTCCTGGCTCGCCTGGATGCGGACGACCGTGCGGTGGGGGGCCGGATCGCCGCTCAACTCGATGCCTTGCGGGGCGATCCGGAGTTGGCGGCGGTGGGAGGCCGCGGCCGCTTGTTCACGGATCACGGTTCGCCTCCGGAGGGGATGCGAATCTACGTCGAGTGGGTCAACGGATTGACCGATCCCTTCCCTCAGCTGCTGGTAGAGAGCCCGTTGCTGCACCCTGCGGTGACCATGCGGGCCGACGCCGTGGAGTCCGTGGGCGGATATCGGGACGCCGAGGTGCCCGAGGACTACGACCTCTGGTTGCGGCTCGTCGCCGCTGGATGGCGCGTGCGCAACCTGGAGCGGGACGTGGTGGAGTTGAGGGACCATCCAGGGAGGCTGACCCGAACGGATCCGAGATATGGGCGAGAGGCGTTTGATCGCTGCCGTCAGTGGTATCTCGGTCAGTCGGCCTTGTCCGGACCTCGACGCGTCGTCCTCTGGGCCGGAAAGGCCGGTGGACGACCCTGGTTGCGCTGGCTCCTGGATCAGGGACACGAGGTGCCCATGGTCATCGACATTGACGGCGGCGAACGGCGGAGATCGGTCCCGGTGCTGCCGCCGGAGTCCATCGTGGGCGCCGATCTCGACCTGCTGTTGGTCGCCGTCGGGAGCCGCGGCGCTCGCGACGTCATCCGCAGGCAGTTGGCGCGGCTACGCCCCGACCTGAGGGAGGGGCAGGACTGGTGGGCCGTGCGATGAGCTCCGTCACCGAGAGCGTAGATCGAGGACGTGAGCGAGGGCGGTGATGCAGAGGGCGTGGCTGATCTCACCGGAACGCACCGCGTCCAGGACCCGATCGACGGACATCAGCTCAACGGCGATGTCTTCTCCCGGGTCCAGGTCCTGACCGCCGGAGGGGGTGGCGTCCTCCGCCAGGAAGTGCCAGCAGCGGTTGGTCTGGAAGGCCGGGTTGGGCGCCACGGACCCAAGCTCGGTCCAGCGCGTCGACGTGAACCCGGTCTCTTCCTGGAGCTCCCGTACGGCGGAGCTTGCGGGGGTCTCTCCCGGGTCGATGAGCCCACCCGGGATCTCCAGTTCCACGCGTTCGGTGCCGAACCGCCACTGCCGGATCATGATGAGCTGTCGGTCCGGGGTGAAGGCGACCACGTTGACCCACTCCGGAGTCTCGCACACCAGCCGCTCCATCTCCTCGGATGTGCGGGGGTTTCGGACCCGATCCCAGCGGGGGCGAAAGAGGTGCAGGTCCCGGCCGTGCCGGGAGTCCAGCTTCGGCCACGGATCAACGTTGGTTCTCGTCATGGTTCCCTCCCGGTGATGTCCCCACTCTCATAACATGTCAGGCGTGAACGCTGACCTGGAAGACGTTCTTGAGGGACTCCCGCGGCTCGGGGTGGGCATCAGCGGCGAGTACGGGGTGCGGCCCACCATCGACCCGAGCGCGTTTGGGGAACGATGGCCTGGGTTGGTCCACTTCGTCGAGTTCGGCAGCGACGCGGATCGGGGGCTCGACCCTTCCATTCTCAGATGGGTGGAGTCCGGCGGGGCCGCGACCTATCACTTCCTCGACGTCAACTTCGAGGAACCCGTGGACCTGGATGACCGGTGGATCACGGAGACCCGGGACCTGGCCCACCGGATCAACTCGCCTTGGCTGTGCGGAGACTCGGGCATGTGGCACTTCGGCCCGCGGGACCGGGGCCACGGGTTGCTGTTGCCGCCGATCCTGAACGCCGAGTCCGCGCAGGCCACGGCGCACAGCGTCCGTCTCTTGCAGGAGGCGACCGGCCTCCCCGTGTTGCCCGAGAATCCGCCGTCCCTCTACTACCTCGGGGACCTCCACATCCTGGAGTACTTCGCCCGGGTGAGCGCGGAGGCAGGGTGTGGCTTGCTGCTCGACGCGGCCCACCTCGCCATCTATCAACGGGCCTGCGGGAACGAACCCACCACGGCCCTGGACAGCTACCCGCTGGATCGTGTGGTGGAGATCCACGTGGCGGGGGGTGGGGAGGCGGTGACCGCGGACGGATACGCGTACATCGACGACGATCACCGTGCGGAGGTGCACCAGGACACATGGGCCATCCTGGAGAGCATCCTGCATCGCGTGCCGCGGCTGAAGGCTCTGTGCTACGAGTGTGAGCACAACGACCCTGCGGAGACCGTGGAGACGTTTCAGCGTCTGAACCAGATGTTCCCTTCTCATGTTGAATGAGGACCGAGGTTGTTTCGAGGAGCCGTCGCCGCCGTCGCCCCACGTGGCGCTGCAGCGGGTGGCGGTGCGCATGCTCTTCGACCCGGGCTTCGTGGCCGAGGTGTATGGGGACCCCCTCTCCGCGGCGAAGGGGCTGGGGATTCCTGACGGGCTGCTTCACCAGCTGGTGGGCAACGACAGGAGGCTCTGGGGTGCGGACCCGTTGCGACGGAGTCGTGCGCTGAAGGCGCTCATGGAGGAGTTCAAGATCTCCTCGACCCTGTTCCTCGCCCTCACGGGCAAGGTCTCCGAGCTGGACCGCTTCTTCTCTTCCGCCAGGTTTCATGACTGTGTCCAGCGGCGCGGGTACATGGCGCTGGCCTTCGCGGACTTCCTCGAGGCGGCGCCGTGCGGGCAGGAAGGGGATGAGGGGCACGGCTCAGCGGTGCTGGCGCTCGAGCGCGGCATGGCCTTGAGCCGTCGCCGTCGTCGGGAGGCACAGGCGGGCCGGGACCGGGACGCTGCCCGGGAGCCCGGCACGGAGCGCTTCGTCCTGGTGCCCGGTTGTCTCGCGCTGGCGCTTCCTGGCGGCACCATGGAGACCGTCCAGCACGTGGAGCGATACCTCTTCGAGGCGTCCCTCGTCCCCGCGCTGAGCCTGTGCGATGACGGCCCGCGGCCCGAACCGCTGCCGCCGCTGACGAGTGAACTGCAATATTGGCTGCTGGAGCCGGGGGAGGGTCAGGATGTCTCGCTCTCCGCCCTGGAGCTCCGATGGTACGAGGCCTTGCAGCGTTGTGCCCCTACGGCAGAGGCGTCCGTGCTGGAGGAGGTGGTGCAGGAGCGCCTGCGCTCCCTGGTCTCGGCCGGCGTCGTGCGACACCTCGGGCAGGAGGGTCCTTGACGACCCGGGCGGGGACATCAGACTGTTGCGGACGCTGACGTCCCCGGAGAGCTTATTCATGTACAGGTTCATGTCCCTCGCGCTTCCGTTCTTGATCATCTGTGGTTGCAGCACGTCCGGAGGAGGCGGGGACCAGCGCCCTGAAGGCGTGGAGTTCGGCCCCACTTCCATTGGCCTGAGACCCGTCACCCGTCCGGACACGGACCGCATGAGCCCGGAGCTGCTGTGGGAGCTGCGCCGCCTCGGGGGCGGGTCCATCGATCCCACGGGCAGGTCCGTGGTCTTCTCCGTGCGGAGCTATGACCTGAGCGCGGACGGAGGGGATTCTGATCTGTGGTCCGTTCCTCTCGCGGGCGGCGCCCCGCGGCAGGTCACCAGCGGTCCCGGTGGCGAGGGTGATGTCCAGTGGGTGCAGACCGCTGACGGCGCACGCCTGTTCGTCACGGCCAGCCGCAACGATGACGGTCGACAGGCGTGGAGCCTCGATCCCGAGACCGGGTCCTGGACCCAGGTGACCCGCGTGGAGGGCGGGATCGCGAACCTGAAGGTCGCTCCCAACGGCAAGCGCCTGGCGTTCACCCGTGATGTGAAGATGGACCCCACGGTCAACGAGCTCTATACGGACCTGCCCAAGGCGGATGCCCGCATCATCGACAGCCTCATGTACCGGCACTGGAGCGCCTGGCACGACTTCGCGTATTCGCACCTGCACGTGGCTGACATTGGGGACGACGGCGCCGCGGGCGAGGCCGTAGACCTCATGGCCGGGATGCGGGTGGACTGCCCGGTGCCGCCGTTCGCGGGCAGCGAGCAGTTCAATTGGGCGCCGGACGGCCAGGCCATCGCGTGGACGATCAAGGACGTGGAGCGGTGGGCCGAGTCCACCAACAGTGACGTCCACGTGACGACCTTCGGCGACGAGCCACGGACCCGCAACCTCACGGTTGGGATGCCCGGTTACGACAACGACCCCGTGTGGTCTCCTGATGGCCGCTACCTGGCCTTCCATTCCATGGAACGGCCCGGGTTCGAGTCCGATCGGAACCGGATCATGCTCTGGGATCGCAAGCATGGCGGGATCTGGGACCTGACGGAGGGGCTGGACCGGACCGCCCACGCCGCCACCTGGGCGCCTGACTCCAAGAGCGTCTACTTCGTCTCCGAGTCCCGAGGCACCAATCAGGTGTTCAACATCGATGTCGCGGACAGGTCCCTGCGTCAGGTCACCGAAGGGGCGTACAACTGGGACCTGCGGGACGTGACCGCCGACGGGTCCACCCTGCTGATGGCCCGGCAGGACATGGTGCGGCCCTGGGAGCTGTTCGTGATGCCCAGCGTCGGCGGTGAGGGGCGTCGCCTGACCAGCGTCAACGGCAGCGTCTACGACGGTCTGCGCCTGCCCACGGTGAAGGAGCGCTGGGTGAAGGCGACGGACGGGCAGATGATCCACGCCTGGGTGATCTACCCGCCGGATTTCGATCCGCGCAAGAAGTACCCCATGCTGACCTACTTCCAGGGCGGCCCTCAGGGGCAGATCGGGCAGTGGTTCAGCTACCGCTGGAACTTCCATCTCATGGCGTCCCAGGGGTACGTGGTGGTGGCGCCCAATCGTCGAGGGCTGCCGGGCTTCGGCCGCAAGTGGAACGACGACATCAGCGGCGACTGGGGCGGTCAGGCCATGAAGGACATCCTCTCCGCCCACGACGACATGCTGAAGGAGCCGTACATCGACAGCGCCCGCTGCGGCGGCATCGGCGCCAGCTTCGGCGGCTACACGGCGTTCTGGATGATGGGCAACGGCGGCGATCGCTTCGCGTCCATGATCGCCCACTGCGGCGTCTTCAACCTGGAGTCCATGTACGGGTCCACGGAAGAGCTGTTCTTCGTCAACTGGGACCTTGGGGGGCCGTACTGGCGAGGGGGTGAGGTGGCCCGGGACTACGACGCGTTCTCTCCTCACCGGTTCGTGCGCAACTGGAAGACCCCTCTGCTGGTGATCCACGGAGAGAAGGACTTCCGCGTGCCGGTGGGCCAGGGCATGGAGGCTTTCACCGCCGCCCAGGTGGAGGGGGTGCCGTCCCGCTTCCTCTACTTCCCCAACGAGGGGCACTGGGTCCTGAGGCCGCAGAACGGCGTCCTCTGGCATCGGGTGTTCTTCGACTGGCTGGGGCGCACCCTGAAGCCTGGTAACTGACGGTCTCGTGGGGGCGTGATGCAGGTGACCGTGGTCGGCGCTGGGGTCTTCGGCCTGGCCGCGGCCTGGCGCATGGCCGCGCGGGGTCACCGGGTGGAGGTCCGTGAGGCAGGGACGATCCCCGCCGAGAAGGCGTCGAGCCGAGACATCTCAAAGGCCATCCGCGGCGGGTACGGCCGCGCTACGGAGCGTTACGGGCCGTGGCTCATGCGAGCGCGAGAGCTCTGGCGGGAACTGGAGCTGGCGACCGGTCGGACGATCTATCATCAGACCGGATGCCTCCAGCTGACGAGCAGCTACGGACCGGGGGGGTTCGAGTACGAGGGGGCGCAGGCGCTGGACGCCATGGGATGGCCGGTGACGTGGCTGGACGCGGCGGAGGTGGGGCGTCGCTTTCCGGCCTTCGCGCCTCACGACCTGGCCGGGGGCGTGCTGGACTCCTGGGGCGGGTGGCTTGATCCCTTGGAGGCGCTGCCGGCGCTGGCGGCGGCCGCGACGGCGGCCGGAGCGGAGATTCGAACAGGGACTCCGGTGAGGGACGTCCGCGACGTGGAGGCGGACGCGGTGGTCGTCTGTGTGGGCCCCTGGGTCGCGCAGCTGCTCCCCGCCCTCGCTCCGGACGTGCGGACCACGGTGCAGCACGAGGCCTTCTTCCGCCCCGTCACCCTCGGCTCCTGCGCTCACCTGCCCGCCTGGTCCTTGGATATGGAGACCCAGGGTTGGTACGGGTTCCCGGCGCTGGACGGCATGGTCAAGGTCGCCCGACACGTGCCCGACGTGGATGGAGACCCTGAGGGCGGTCGTGGACCCGATCCGCGGCAATCGGCCATGGTCGAGCGGTTCGTCACGGATCGGATCCCGGGGCTCGCCGGGGCCGCCGACGAAGGGCGAACCTGCTTCTATACGATGACCCGCGACGGCACGTTCCTCTTCGATCGGGCGCCGGGTGAGCCTTCGCTGTTCGTGGCCGGTTGCGGCGGGGGCCACGGCTTCAAGTTCGGCCCCATGCTCGGAGAGTGGGCGGCGGATCTGATCGACGGAGTCCCGGTGCCTGTAGAATTCACCCTGGCAGGCAAGGGACGCGATCGCGTCGTTTGAGGATGTGGTGATGAGCAGAATTAAGCGGTTGGTCTGGTCGTTGATCCTGGCGTCTTTCCTTGGCGCATGCGGCTCCGGTGAGGATGGTTCGTCCGTGGGAACCACGGAGGCACCGTCGGAGTCGTCCATCGGCTTGGAGGAGCAGCTGGTGGTCACCCTCCACGTCAAAGGGGGGGAGGAGAAGGACCTGGAGTACCTGCGGAAGCAGGCCGGTGACTTCACCAACTCCCAGGAGGCTCGCAAGAACATCGAGACCTGGACGGTCTACGTGCTGATGAAGCCCGGCGTGCCGGAGGAGTTCGCGGTGGAGCAGCGGAACATGCTGGAGGCCTACGTACGGCCGCCGCTGGAGTTCCTGATGTCGAGCTGGAGCCGCAACGAGAAGGACTGGTTCGGGTTGCTCCCGAGATGAACGGTCACCGCGGCGTGGCGCGGATGGCCGAGCCCGCCGGCAACGTCCTGCCGGTGGCTTCCTGGATGCCCATCTCGCGGCCGTCCAGCTCCCACGGACCCTCGGGCAGGTGGGGCTCCAGGACGTTGCGCAGCACCCCCGGGGTCCAACCCGGCGTGTGGCATGACAGGTGAACGAACAGGGGTTCGGAGTCCAGCAGCTCGCCGCAGGCGCTGAGGAGGTCGTGGAGATCGTCCTCGATCTTCCAGGTCTCCTTGCGGTTGCCCCTCCCGTAGGTCGGAGGGTCGAGGATGATGCCGTGGTAGCGACGGTCCCGCCTCAACTCTCGGCGACAGAAGCCCAGGGCGTCATCGACGATCCACCGTACGGGTCGGTCTTCGAGCCCCGACAAGGACGCGTTCTCCCGCGCCCAGTCCACCACGCCGCGGGCGGCGTCGACGTGGCATACGGAGGCGCCTTCCGCCGCGCAGGAGAGGCTGGCCAGCCCGGTGTAGCCGAACAGGTTGAGGACCTGGGGCCGTTCCCCCGCAGCGACGCGATCGCGGACCCGCGCCCGCATCCACTCCCAGTTGTCCTGCTGCTCGGCGAACATGCCGATGTGGCCGAAAGGGGTCGGCTTCATGAGCGCGCGTAGTCCGGCAACGTCGACGGCCCACTGCTCCGGCATGTGGTGCCGGGTGGACCATCGCCCGCCGCCGGTGTCGCTTCGATGATGGACGCCGTGGACGTCGCTCCAGGCGGCAGGGTCGGACCTGCGCCAGAACGCGTGCGGCGCCTGGCGGTCCAGCCGGTAGGGGCCCACCTGCTCCAGCTTGCGTCCATCCCCGCTGTCGAGGAGTCGGTAGCCGGTCGCGGTCATCGACGGGCCTTTCGCTTGCCCGCGTAGCGGCCGAGCCACGCGGTCGCGAAGTCAGAGAACCGATTCCGTTCGATGGCGGCGCGGGCGTCTGCCATGAGGTCCTGGTAGAAGCGCAGGTTGTGGATGGTGCCGAGGGTGTCGAACAGCGGTTCGCCGGCGTAGCTCAGGTGCCGCAGGGTCATGCGGCTGAAGTTCTCGCACGTGTAACAGCTGCAGGCCGTGTCCACGGGGTAGCGGTCCTTGCGGTAGCGCTTGTCCGTGACCCGGATACGTCCGGTCCGTGTGAAGAGGGTGCCGCCTCGGGCGTACCGCGTCGGGATCACGCAGTCGAACATGTCCATCCCGCGTTCGATGCTCGCCAGGAGGTCCTCGGGGAGGCCCACGCCCATGAGGTATCGGGGGAGATCCTCGGGGAGCAGGGGGGCCGTGTGTTCGACGATCTCCTTCAGGAGCTCCAGCCCTTCGCCCACGCTCACCCCGCCGATGGCGAAGCCGTCGAAAGGGATGGCGGTGATCTCACGCGCGCTCCGCTGACGAAGATCCCGGTGGGTGCCCCCCTGGACGATGCCGAACAGGAACTGGTGGGGTGCGAGCTCGACCGCGCGGCACCGTTCGGCCCAGCGGGTCGTGCGAGCGACGGAACGCTCTACGTATTCGCGGGTGGACGGATACTCGACGCACTCGTCGAAGGCCATGACGATGTCCGCTCCCAGGTCACGCTGGATGGCCATGGACTCTTCGGGGTTGAGGACCGTGGTGGCGCCGTCCTTGCCGTAGCGGAAGCAGACCCCGTCTTCGGAGATGGTCCGATCGGGGAGAGAGAAGACCTGAAACCCGCCCGAATCGGTCAGGATGGTCTTCGGCCAGGCCATCATGGAGTGCAGCCCCCCGGCCCGCCGGACGAGGTCCCGTCTCTGGTCCAGTGACAGGTGAAACGTGTTCGCCAGGACCACCTCCGCTCCGGTGGCGAGGACCTGGTCGGGGGTGGCCGCCTTGACCGCCCCCTGGGTGCCCACCGGCATGAAAGCCGGGCACTCGACGTCGCCGTGTTCGGTGCGGAATCTGGCCCGTCGGGCGCCGGTCGGGTCCGTGTTGAGGAGCTGGAAGTTGATGTCCTTCTTCGGCATCGCCTTGATGTCTAGCACGGGAGCCCGCGGGCGAGAAGACGGAGCAAGAAAAACACGGCTCTCCTGGCAGGAAAAACCGCTCCGTGCTGGGGCGATCGAGCGGGGTACTCTTGCCTGATGCGCACGTTCGCCACCACGCTGTTCGTCTTCGCCCTGTTCGCCGCCAACGTCCCCTGTCAGCAGGCCGCCCTGATCCCCGCGCCTGCCGGTGTCGGCGTTCAAGTGCCGCTGATCTCCGGCCCGGTTATCGCCCGCGTGACCGCTGCGCAGATCTCGGAGTTGCGGACCATCCGGGTGCCTGGCTGGTCCGGGCTCGCCGTGTCCTGGGTCGAGACCCTGGGCGGGGACGTCACGCCATGGTCCGCCATCAGCCTGGACGGCGCCCGCATGGACCGGGTCACGGAGACCGACCACGACCTGAGGCTTCGCTACGCCCGCTTCGATCCTCTGCGCGAACAACCGGTGGTGCATCATCGGTTGACCTCCCCGAGAGACAGCCGGTTGTGGATCGTCCAGTGGCACACCCAGGGACTGGAGCCCTATCGGCAGGCGATTCGTGCTGCCGGGGCCGAGGTCCATCTCTACATGCCGCTCAACGCCCAGGTGGTCACCATGGACTACGGCGCCCTCGAGCGGGTCCGGTCGCTCTCCTGTGTCCGCGCGGTCACCCCGTTCCACCCCGCCTACCGGCTCAGCCCTGCGCTGAGAGCGGCCGCGGAGCTGGGGTTGTTGGAGAACGGGTCGGTCCGGGTGAACATCCTGTCCCTGCGCCGTGGAATGACGGGGCAGGGGCCCATCGCAGAGCGGATCGAGGCGCTGGGAGGGCTGGTCCACGACCACAGCCCGGAGACCTACCTCATGTCCGCCACCCTGAACCTGGACCAACTGATCCAGGTGGCGCGGATGGATGAGGTGCAGTGGGTCGATCGCTGGAGCGCCGTGGGCGCGGACATGGACGTCGCCCGGGAGTTCGTCGGCGCAAACTCCGTCGCCTTGGCGGGGTTCGACGGTTCGGGCGTTCGGGGCGAGGTCCATGACATCGGCACCCAGCTCACCCACCCGGAGCTGTATGGCTCCGTGGCTCACGGGAGCCCGGGCTCTCACGCCCACGGGACGTCCACGGCGGCGGAGGTGTTTGGCATCGGCCTCAACCCGCTGGCCCGTGGCATCTGCCCCCAGGGCACGGCCATCGTCACCGACGCCAACAACTACGTCGGCAGCCGCTATGGGCACACGATGCAGTCCGTGGACCCCAACGGCCCCTACCGCGCGGTCTTCCTGACCAGCAGCGTGGGGAGCGCCCAGATCACCGCCTACACCTCCGTGTCCCAGAACCTGGACCTCATCACGTTCGACTCCCATCTGGTTCATCTGCAGTCCCAGAGCAACACGGGGACCACCGCCTCCCGTCCCGAAGCGTGGGCGAAGAACGTCATCAGCGTCGGCGGGATCAACCACTTCAACACGGTGACGGATGCGGATGACGCCTGGACGACGGCGAGCACGGGGCCGGCGGCGGACGGGCGCATGAAGCCCAACATGGCTGCCTTCCACGACGCCATCTACACGGCCACCAGCGGCTCCGGATACACCGGGTCCTTCGGCGGGACCAGCGGGGCCACGCCCATCGTGGCGGGCTGCGTCGGCCTCATTCATGAGATGTGGCACGCGGGCGCGTTCGGTAACCCCACCGGCGCTTCCGTGTTCGAGAGTCGCCCGAGCGATACCCTGGTGCGGGCGCTGCTGTTCGCTGCGGCCCGTCCGTGGGACTTCGTGGGCGGTGGCCACAACCTGGCCAGGACCCGACAGGGTTGGGGGCGCCCCGATGTAGCGAAGCTGTACGACCGTCGGGATCGGCTCCACTGGGTGAATGAGTCCGAGGTCTTGAGCAACCTGCAGACGACCACGCGCTACGTCCACGTGTCCGCAGGCACGCCGGAGCTGCGGATCGCCATGGTCTGGGCGGACCCGCCGGGTACCACCAGCGCCAACCTCCATCGGGTGAACGACCTTGACCTCACCGTCACCAGCCCCACCGGCGTGGTGTACCGGGGCAACAACGGGTTGCTCTCCGGTATCTGGTCTGCATCCGGCGGAGCGCGAGACACCATCAACACGGAAGAGTGCGTCTTCCTTCCCTGGCCGAGCTCGGGGACGTGGCGGATCGACGTGACCGCATCGGAGGTGAACCAGGACGGTCACGTGGAGACGCCGGCCGTGGACGTGGACTTCTCCCTGGCGGTGCTCGGCGCGAACCCCTCAGCGGTGGGCGCGCCCTTCGACCTGCGCCTGAGCACCACCGGCGGTGGCGTCGGTGATGGGGTGCTCGGGTTGGACAACCTCCCCGCGACCACCAACTCCGGTTACTGCCTGTTCTCCTTCGCTGCGTTCGGCGCGCCGGGGTCGGGTCCCATGGCCGGACTCTGGCCCGACGCCCTGACCATGCAGTGCGCGTTCAGCCCCGTCGCTCCGGGCAACCCCATGCACTGGACCTGGCCTGCGCCGAACCTGTTCCCCGCCGCGGACCTGATCCTGCCGCCGGGAACCCTGGCCATGCCCGCGGGGTCCGTGATGGACGGCCTGGGGGTCGCGCTTGACGGCCAGGGTGCGGTGCTCGGGACGACCCCCGTCCGGCGCATCGTGTTCTGATCCGGCCGGAGGCCTGCGCCCCTAACGATCGACCAGGTAGGCGCAGATGCGGTCCTGAAGCGCGCGCCAGGGAGCGGGGGAGCCGACGAAGTTCTGGATCATGATGGCGAAGGCCACCGGTTCGCCGGTCCTCGTGTCGAGGTACCCCGCCAGGGTGCAGACCGCGGAGACGGTCCCGGTCTTGGCGCGGACACGGCCCCTCGTAGCGGTCCCCCCCATGCGTCGCGCCAGGGTGCCGTCCACTCCGGCCACGCTGAGGCTGGACTTGAACAGGTCCGGGGCCGGTCGGTCGGCGTTGTGCGCGTGGACCAGCAGCCGCACCAGGAGGTCGGCGCTGACCAGGTTGTAGTGGGAGACGCCGGACCCATCCGCGAGGCGGTAGCGGCCCTCAGGGACCCCCACACGGGAGAGCAGGGCAAGGACTCTGGCGTGGCCCGCGGACGCGGATCCCGGACCACCCTCCTGGACGGCTCCCAGGTGGCGGAGCAGGAGCTCAGCGGTGAGATTGTCGCTGTCCTTGTTCGAGGCGGCGAGCAACGCCGGGAGGGTCCTGGTCCGTCGGGCTTCCAGGGCGGCGGCGCCGACGTCGATGTCGTCCGCCGCCGACACGGGGCGGACCGGAGCCTGGTCGTCGGCCAGCCCCGCGTCCATGAGGATGCGCTTGAGCACCTCCGCGCTGTGGCGGGCCGGGTCCGTGACGGACACCCTCCGGCTGTAGGGAGCAGAACCAGAGACGCGCCCTGTGACCGTGATGGTGTTGGAGCCGACGCGCCAGTCCCGGGTGATACGGCAGGCCTGATCCCCTGGTTTCGTCACGAGGGGGGTGTGATCGGAGGGAGGGTGGACCGTGGCAGTCAAGCGTCCCTCCACCATGCGGGCGCCGACCTGCACGGTCCCACCGTCCACCGTCAATCCACTGATATGGGGCATGAAGGCGGCCGGCTCGTCGTCCCACATCCACCCCTGGCCGAAGCGGGGCTGTCCTCCTAGAGGGTCGCGATACTCGACACTGGTGACGCGCTTGAGCCCCTTGCTGCGGAGCTCGGAGACCATGCGCTTCAGGTCTTCCGTGGACAGCAGCGGGTCCGCCCCGCCGATGAGCCTGAGAGCTCCTCCGTCCCGCCGTTGGGCTTGCATGCGGGTGACCACGGACATGTCGCTTCGCTCGATGCAGACGGGGATGGTGGTCACGAGCTTCATGGTGGAGGCCGGACGCATGAGCAGTCGGGGCCGGGATGAGCAGATGACGCGCCCGTCTTTGAGCGACACCGCGTACACGGACACCTGGACGGCGTCCGTGCCTTGGAAGCGAGGCGGCAGACTTGTGCCGTGCTGGTGTCCCTGGGCGCCGGCGCAGCCCCACAGCAGCGCGCTGAGCAGGACGGGCGTCAGGGGCCGCGGCGAACCCATGGGAGGGCGATCAGAAACCGTTCTCGAGAGTGTCGAAGAGCTGGGTGAGACGATCCGCGTCCTTGATCCCGGCCTCCAGCTCGAGGCCGCTGTTGACCAGGATGCCGTGAGGATGGTGGGTCAGGAGGGCGCAGACGTTCTCGGGCCGAACGTTGCCGCCGATGAAGGTGTGATCCGGGGCCTCGTTGCCAAGGATCTCCCAGGGGAACGTCACCTGCTGGGCGGTGGCGGAGACCGTCAGCAGCGCCGGTTGCTTGCGCGAGGGTTCGGGGAGGAGGGGCGGCAACATGTTGGTCCCGGTGGGGACCTCGTGGATTCGGTGCACGGTGATGCCGGCGGCCTCCACTGCGCCGATCTCGGACTCGAATCCGGCGGACATGAAGACGGTCTTCACGTGGGCGGTCTCGGCCGCGGTGATGACCTCGTCCGCGGGGGCGAACTGGAACATCAACATCCGTCCGGTCTTCCTGGGGGCCGTCTGGAACAGCTCCTTGGCCCGCTCTGGGGTAACCCTGCGTGGAGAATCGACGGTCATGTCGCAGGCGAGGTCCGTGGCGCCGAGTTCGATGGCCAGCGCGGCGTCCTGGGGACGGGTCAATCCCGCGATGAGAATGCGGTAGTCCATGGCCAATTCCTCCCTGATTGAGTCAGCGGCGCCGACGGTCGCCGGTTCATGAGGAAGAAGGATGCACTGCGGGTCGGCGGTCTTCAAGGCCGCAGTGAGGGCCGGTTGAGGACGCTGGCGATCCTCTCCCAGTGAAAGGCGGGCCCCGGGTCGCTCTTGTTGGCCTGCACGTGGTGGTGCCCGAGCACCCCGGTGAACTGGAGAAACTGCGCTCTGGGGAGCACCCCCGTGGCGACCTGGCCGTCCTCGGTTCGCGGCACCTGAGGGCTGATCCTGGGGAAAACCGTCCGTAGAGACCGCAGCAGCAGCTCCAGGGAGCGGTATTGCTCCTCGGTGAAGTCATACTGGACCAGGTCCCTGCCGTTCTGGAGACCTCGGAAGAGACCGGGGCGAGCGGTGTAGCCGACGAAGCCCGGGGTCCTGATGGCCGGATCGCCCAGGGTCTCCGGGAACGTGAGCTGCATGTGGCCGAAGGCGGCGGGGGCGTACCAGGCCTCGAGGGGCTTGGTGTCTCTGTAGGCGCCGATCTGGGCGATCTCGATCCCGATGGAGCGATCGTTGGCGATGGTGGCGTGGCGGGCTCGGGCGGCCAGGTCCAGGGTCTGGTACACGGTCCCATCCACGTCGATCAGGAAGTGGCAGGACAGCCCCCGGATGTCGTGCAGGACTTCGAAGCACCTGCGAGAGCAACCGCAGGCGTCGAAGTGAAGGACGACCTGGTCGATGCGGTCCCTGAGGGAGTCCATTTCCCAGCCTCGTTCGGCGACCATGGACTGGAGCGCCGCCGGGAGGTGCCCGGTCCGTCGTTGGCTGTAGCGGCGAAGGGTGTCGCAGCCGTTGGCCGGGGCGGATGGGAGCTGGCGCTCCGGGGTGAACCAGCACGTCTCCTGATGCCCGTCATAGCCTCCCTCGTCGTGCCAGGTGACCACTGGCGCTTCGGTGGCGAAGGGCTGGCCGAGGACGATGACGTGGTCGTCCGTCGATGAGCAGGCGGTGCCGGCCAACAGCAAGCCCAGCATGCTCAGGATGGGAGCGGCGGTCCGGGCGCGGGTTCTCATGCGGCGGGCCCTTTCAGGCGTGCTTCCAATCGCCCGAGGAGCCAGACCGCTGCGATACCAAACAGGGCGGCGATGACGACGCCGACCAACGGGTCGGACGGCTCCGTGTTGATGAGGGGCGCGATCTTGGGGTCGTAATTGGACTTCCAGGGCCAGAGGGCCCGGAGGGACCCCGCCATGAGCCCGGTCAGGACCGCCATGGTGGGGTCGTGGACGGACCGGAGCAGCCTGCGGAGAAGCGGGACGAACAGGGCGAGGCCCAGGACCACGCCGCCGAGGAAGATGCCGAAGCGGATCAGGTCGCGGTCGTGCAGGGCTCCGACCACCGCCTGATACTGGCCCAGCATGAGCAACAGGAGCGATCCGCTGATGCCGGGAAGGAGCATGACCGTGATGGCGCCGGCGCCGCCGTACAGGAGCATCCAGGATTCCACCTCGCCGCGGGCGTAGGGGAGCCCCGAGAACGTGAACGACGCGGCGAAGCCGATGGCGGCGAGGAGGAGATGGAACCGGCGGGGGTCGCGCAGGCGGCGCCACGGCTCGCGCACGCTGACGAGGACGAGGCCGAAGAAGAACCCGTAGCAGAGGGGCGCGGTGGCCGGGGACTTCATCAACGTGTCGGTGTCTTCCTCGCCGCCCACCAGCAACTTGGTCACCAGGGCGTAGCTGATGACGACGCCGACCCCGAGGGGTACGAGGAACGCGAACGCCTCCCGGAGGCGGCGACGCCCTGCGTCATCCCGGATCAACCGCGGCAGGGACAGGACCGTGCCGATCCCCGAGATGAACCGCTCGTAGATCCCCAGGATCAGCGCGATGGTGCCGCCCGAGACACCGGGGATGGCGTCGGCCCCGCCCATGAGCAGGCCCCCGCCGATGGTGGCTCCCGTCGACGGTCGGGGGGGAGGTGTGTCTTCGTTCGTGTCCAACGCTGGCTCCGGAGGGACCGGGTCTGAGGGACGCGTCTGGCGCCCGGCGTCCGCGACGGCCGGTCCCTCGCCCTCGCCGCTTTCGCCAACCTCTGCCTAAGGTGAACCATACCAGAGGTTTGACGGCGCAACGTTGTCCCACTATGAGTTGATTCAGGACGATTGGTGCTGCACACTGAAGTGATGACGACCTCGACGTTCGACCACCTCTTCAGTGATCGGCCGGTTGCCGGCCGATGGTGGTGGCGGCTCCGCATGTAGCGGTCTGCCTGACGAACTGGTCTGTTTGACGGTGTACTCGAGGCAGCTCCCGCGGTGGGCTGCCTCTGTTCGTTTCAGGGTGGTCCGGGCGGGGCCGCAGGGGAGAGACGAACCTGGACACGACGGGAGCACACCCCGGACTGAGAACGAGGGCCGCGGCGAGAGTGATCGCCCGCCCGCATGAGGTCAGGCTGCCTCTCGAGGGCGCCAGCGCGCCCGTCGAGCTCCTCCACGTCCTGGCTGCCTCGGGCCTCGCCCCGGGTGCCCTGCTGCTGGAGAGCGCCGACCTCCACGCACCGGAAGGGCGAAGGACGCTGTTGCTGCCGGCGCCCGTGCTGCGAGTCACGCTCAGAGGCGAGGCGTTGCGGGTCCAGGCTCTGGACCCGCGCGGGTACGCTCTCCTCTCCGTCCTCGGACAGTCGTGGGGTGCGCAGGGCGGCGACGACTATCTGGAGATCCCGGTCACAGAGGCATCGATGGACCCTGCGGCGTCGGATCGGGAGCGGCTGCGATCCGCGTCCTGCCTGGATGTCCTCCGAGACCTCCTGACGATCATCGACGACGAACGCCCCGTGGGCGGTCCCCCGGTGGGGCTGTACGGGGCGTTCGGTTACGAGTTCGTCGACCGTTTCGAGTCTCTCCCGCCGCGCCGGCCGGACCCCATGGATGAGCCGGACCTGAACCTGGTCCTCGGCCTCGATGGGATCGTCCATGACCACCAACGCGGGGAGGTGGTCATCGTGACCCGAGACCTGGCGGCCACGGACGGGGCACCTCTGACAGGCGAGGACGGGGCTGCGCGGGCACGTTCCTGGGCTGAAGCCGCGTCGGAAGGCCTGGCGTCGGCGGTGGTCCGCGTGGACGAGTCCGTGCCGCTCCCGGATACCGTGGCGGACATGGACGGGGAGGAGTACCAGGACGCGGTTCGACGCCTCCTCGAACACGTCGCCGCCGGTGACATCTTCCAGGGGGTCCTGTCCCGTTCCCTCCGCGTACGGAGCGACGCCCGACCGCTGGATGTGTACCGGCACCTGCGTGCCCGCAACCCTTCTCCATACATGTTCCACTTCGAGCTCGGTGACGGAGTCCTGCTGGGGGCGTCGCCGGAGACCTGTGTCCGTTGCGAATCCGGGGCGCTGATGTTGTCGCCCATTGCCGGCACGGTGCCGCGGGGTCTTCACCCCGACGGATCGGAGGATCACGATCGGGACGTTCGACTCGCGGTCTCGCTCCTGCTGGACCCCAAGGAGCAGTCCGAGCACGCCATGCTCATTGACCTGGCGCGGAACGACGCGGCGCGAATCTGCGTCCCAGGAACCCGGGAGGTGGAGCGGCCCTTCTCCGTTGAGCGGTTCAGTCACGTGCAGCACCTGGTCAGCCGGGTGACGGGCCGCCTGTCTTCCGACCTGGACGCCCTGGACGCCTATCGCGCCTGCGCCAACATGGGCACCCTCAGCGGGGCACCCAAACTCCGAGCCATGGAGTTGATCCGGCAATACGAGGCGACGGCGAGGGGCCTCTACGGAGGCGCCCTGGGCTATGTCACCCGGGAGGGAGACCTGGACTCCTGCATCGTCATACGCTCCATGCGTTGGCGGGAGGGGCAGTATGTCACTCGCTCCGGCGCCGGCGTGGTGCTCGACAGCCTGCCGGTGAAGGAGCTGGAAGAGACCCGCCACAAGTCCCGCGCGTGCCTCCTGGCCATCGCGCAGGCGGAGAGGAGGGGCTCGTGACGGGCCGCCGCATCCTCGTCGTGGACAACCGTGACTCCTTCGTCTTCAACCTGGTGGAGGATCTGGCCCGATTGGGGAGCCGTTGCACCGTCGTCCGGGGCGACCTGCCGGAGCACGCCCTCGCGCGGCGGGTGGCGGAGGACGAACCGGACCTGGTGCTGTTGTCTCCCGGTCCCGGACATCCAGCGGACGCCGGAGCCATGGTGGCCTGGTTGCGGACCGAACCAGACGTGCCGGTGTTCGGGGTCTGCCTTGGCTTGCAGGCCATGGCGGTGGCCGCTGGGGGGCGTGTCGAGCGAGCTCCCAACGCGGTGCACGGTCGGTCGGCGCAGGTGGTTCATGAGGGCGACGCAGCCTTCGAGGGCCTGCCCAGTCCGTTCCGTGCCGGTCGCTATCACTCCCTGGTGGCGACCAGGCTCCCCGAGACCCTGGCCCCTACCGCATGGACCCTCGAAGGCGCCGGTTCGGAGCCGCTGGTCATGGCCATCCGTCACCGCGCGCTGCCGTGGGTCGGGCTGCAATTCCACCCGGAGTCCGTCCTCAGCGCGGACGGGCCGCGCATCGTGTCGAACATCCTGGAGAGCTTGCCGTGATTCCCATCCTCATCGATCAACTCCTGAGCGGCCAGCGACCAGACCCATCGGCGCTGGAAGACGTGTTCCAGACCATCCTCGGCGGAGAGGCGGACCCGGTGCAGGTGGCCGGCCTCCTGGTGGCGTTACGGTCGACGCCGCCTGACGTGGCGACCCTGGCCGCGTGCGCCCGGGTGCTTCGACAGCATCGCAGAGCCGTGCGCTGCCAGGTGCGGCCTCTCATCGACACCTGCGGCACCGGGGGCGACGGCTCCGGGACCTTCAACATCTCCACCGGAGCTGCCCTGGCGGTGGCCGCTGCCGGTGGGGCGGTGGCCAAGCACGGGAATCGCAGCGTCTCTTCCAAGACGGGGAGCGCGGACGTGCTCGAGGCCCTCGGCGTCTCCCTCGATGTGGCGCCGGACGCGGCGGCCCGACTCATCGACGCGGCCGGGTTCGCCTTCCTGTTCGCACCTCACTACCACCCGGTGATGGCCCACGTGATGCCGGTGCGCAGAGCCCTCGGCGTACGCACCCTCTTCAACATGGTCGGCCCTCTTTCCAACCCTGCCCTGGCGGAGTATCAGGTGCTGGGGGTGTTCGATCCCGGGCTCACGGAGGTCATGGCGGGGGCGCTGAAGGAGCTCGGCACTCGCGGCGCCCTGGTGGTGCACTGCGGCGGTCTGGATGAGATGGGCCTGCACGACGAGACCCGGGGCCACCGGCTGGTGGACGACCGGATCGAGCCCTTCTCCATGGCGCCGGAGGACGTCGGATTGGAGCGGGCGCCCCTGGAGGTCCTGGCCGGCGGCGAGGCGGAGGAGAACGCGGGGATCCTCAGGGAGGTCCTGGGTGGCGAGACCGGGCCGCGCTCGGACATCGTCGCCCTCAACGCCGGCGCTGCCTGCTGGATCGGCGGCCTGGCGCCCACCCTTGAGGACGGTGTCGCCATGGCCCGGGACACCCTGGTCAGCGGCAAGGCCCAGCGCGTGCTGGAGAGAGCGGCGGAGAGCAGCCGCAGGGCCACGGACGAGGGCGGTCGTTGAGCGGAATCCTGGAAGAGATGCGGCGGTCCGCGGAGCAGCGCCTGAAGGACCTGCCCGGCGGCGAGCCAGGACGTGGTGACGGCTCGGTCTTCCCCGATGCCCTTCGGGGGCGGGAACGGCTCTCCGTCATCGCCGAGGTCAAGCGGTCGAGCCCCAGTGAAGGCGCGCTCAAGCCGGGCGCGGACGCCGTCGCCCAGGCCTCCCTGTACGCCGGCGCCGGTGCGGCGGCGGTCTCCGTCCTGACCGAGCCCACCCGTTTCGGTGGCGCCCTGTCGGACCTGGAGCAGGTGGCGGCGGCCGTTGACATCCCGGTGCTCATGAAGGACTTCGTGATCGACCCGGACCAGGTGCGCGCAGGCGCCCTCCTCGGTGCCCGGGCCGTACTGGTCATCGCCCGCCTGCTCGACGAGGTGGCCCTGGACGAGATCCTGCATGCCTGCGATAGCTACGGAGTGGCGCCCTTCTTCGAGACCCATGACGCGGTGGAGGCGGAGGCCGGGTGCGAACGTGCTGTGCCTGTCATCGGGGTCAACAACCGGGACCTGGATACCCTGGAGATCGATCTGGGTAACGCGCGCCGTCTCTTGGGAGACCTCCCCCGGGAGGTGGTGACGGTGGCCGAGAGCGGCTACGTCACGGTGGAGGATGCCCGTGACATGATCGGCCGGTGTGACGCCATCCTGGTGGGTACGGCGTTGATGCGTGACGGGGACCCCGGCGCCTTCATCAGGGGAGTGAGCCGGTGAAGGTGAAGATCTGCGGGCTCACCCGTCGCGAGGACGTGGAGGTGGCGGTCAGCCTCGGCGCCACCCACGTGGGGTGCGTGCTGGTCCCGGGCACCCCGCGTGACGTGAGCGCGGCGCAAGCCAGGGAGCTCCTGACGGGCTCGAGAGCCGAGCCCGTACTGGTATTCCGCGATCCCAGCCAGGGGTTGGTGAACGATGCCGTCTCCGTCACCGGGATCCGTCGCGTCCAGCTTCATCACTACCGAGAGCCGGTGGCCAGCCGCCTCGAGTCCCTCGGGATGCAGGTGCATCGCGTGGTCGAGGCGCGGGATCAGGAGTGCTGCCGGGCTGCGGCCATCATCGCCCGCCCGGACGCCCCGGTTCACCTGGACGTGGAGGGCGGCGGGTCTGGTCGCACCTTCGACTGGGCCATGTTGGGAGGCCTTCCCCTGGAAGATGTGTTCATCGCCGGCGGGCTGTCGCCCGATAACGTCTCCGGGTTGCTGCCTTTTGGGCCCGGGGGTGTCGACGTGTCATCGGGTGTGGAGAGCAGCCCGGGTCGAAAGGACCCGGCTAAGCTGCGGCTCCTGTTCGAGCGGTTGCGTCCCGGAGGTGATGCATGAACCAGGGTCCTTCAGAGGGTGCGTTCGGTGCGTTCGGCGGGCGCTACGCGTCTGAGCTGCTGCGTCCGGCCCTGCTCGAGCTGGCCGAGGCCCTCGAGGAGGTGGTCCCGTCACCGTCATTCCAGGAGGAGTTCGGTCATGAACTCTCGGTCTGGGGCGGTCGTCCCACGCCGTTGACACAGCTGCACCGCTTCTCGGACCGGGCCGGAGTCCAGGTGTGGGTGAAGCGAGAGGACCTGCTGCACGGCGGCGCCCACAAGACCAACAACGTCATCGGACAGGGGCTGCTCGCCCGACGCCTCGGCAAGTCGCGGCTGATCGCGGAGACCGGGGCCGGTCAGCACGGTCTGGCCACCGCCATGATCGGAGCCCGGCTGGGCATGGAGACGGTGGTCTACATGGGCGCGGTGGACGTGGAGCGGCAGATGCCCAACGTGCGCGCCATGGAACTGCTGGGGGCCCAGGTGATCCCGGTCACGGGGGGCGCGGCGACCCTGAAGGAGGCGATCAACGAGGCGCTTCGGGACTGGACCGGCAGCGTGGGAGACACCCACTACCTGCTGGGTACGGTGTGCGGGCCGGACCCCTTTCCCCGGCTGGTGCGGCGCTTCCATGAGGTCATCGGGGCGGAGGCTCGTCAGCAGATCCTCCAGGAGACCGGGTCCCTGCCGGATGTCTGCGTCGCCTGCGTCGGTGGTGGGAGCAACGCCATCGGGTTGTTCAGCGGCTTCCTCGCGGATGATGGGGTGGCCTTGCTCGGGGCGGAACCGGCCGGTCATGGCACGGTAGATGACGGGGCCCACGGGCGCACCCTGGGTCTGGGGACGCCCGGATTGCTGCACGGGGCTCGCACGTACGTCCTTCAGGATCAGGACGGCCAGATCCTGGATGCCCATAGCGTGGCCGCCGGCCTGGACTACCCGGGGGTGGGGCCGGAGCACGCCCACCTGTTGGACAGCGGACGGGCGAGGTACATCGGAGTGACGGACGGCCAGGCCATCGAGGCCTTCGAGACCCTGTCTCGACTCGAGGGGATCATCCCCGCGTTCGAGTCGGCCCATGCCCTGGCGCTTGTCTCCAGGGCGGTGAAAGAAGGGCTCGTGGACGAAGGGGCGACGGTGCTGGTGAACCTCTCCGGGAGAGGTCAGAAGGACCTGGACTCCTACTTCCGTCTGTCGTCGGAAGGGAGCGGTGCATGAGCCTGGCCGCGCTGAGAAGTCGATTGGCGGATGGCCCGCCGTGCTTCTCCCCGTTCTTCATGCTGGGGGACCCGGACCCTGACACGAGCCTCCAGGTATGTCGGGCCGCTCTCGAGGGCGGCGCGGACATGCTCGAGCTGGGCATCCCGTACAGCGACCCCTGCGCCGACGGTCCCTCCGTCCAGGCGGCCTGTGTCCGTGCGCTGAGCGCCGGTACGGACGTGGACACGGCCATGGGACTTCTCCGGGTCCTTCGGTCGGAATCGGAGGTCCCGTTCAACCTCCTCGTCTACGGCAACCTGGTCCACAGAAGAGGATGGCGGGAGTTCGCCCGTCTGGCGGCGGCCTCCGGCGCGTCCTCAATCCTGGTCCCGGATGTCCCGGTGGAGGAGGGTGGGGAGCTCGCCGCGGCCTGCGAGGAGGCGGAACTCGGGGCCGTGCAGCTGGCGGGACCGGGCTCGGATCGGGCTCGCTTGCAGCGACTGGGGGAGGCGTGCACCGGTTTCCTCTATCTGGCAGGGCGACAGGGGATCACCGGAGCGAGGGACGACCGACTCTCGGAGGACGTCCGGCAGTCCATTCGGATTGCTGCGGAGGTGCAGACGGCGCCGGTGTGTGTCGGATTCGGTCTGAAGACCCGAGCCCACGTGGAGGCGGTTCACGAGTGCGGCGCCCGGGTCGCGATCGTTGGTAGCGCCTTGTTGGATCGCTTGTCCGCACAACTGGACGAGTTCGGTCGGCCCAGAGGTCTGTCGGACCTGCTTCAGGATATGAAGACGAGGGTCGAAGAGTTGGCAGGGAGACGTTGAGTCTCCATGGAGAGGTACCGCGATGTTGGTGATCATGGACCACAACGCCACGGATGCACAGTGCGACGCCGTGGAGGACGCTATCCGAGCCCTGGGCTTCAGCCCGGTCAGCGTCCCTGGCGCGGGGCGCACGGCGATCTGCGTCACCGGCAACAAGGACCGGGTGTCGGCCCCGGTGCTCGAGCGGCTCTCCGGTGTCTTGCAGGTGATCCACGTCACCAAGCCCTACAAGTTGGTCAGCCGGGAGGTCCGGAAGGAAGGGACCCGGATCCAGATCGGAGACGCGGTCATCGGTGGCCCCGAGCCGGTGATGATCGGCGGTCCCTGCAGCGTCGAGACGGAGGCGCGGACCCTGGCCATCGCCCACGCTCTCAAGGCCGCCGGCGCTCACGCCTTTCGAGCCGGCGCCTACAAGCCCAGGACCAACCCCTATTCGTTCCAGGGCCTGGGAGAGGAGGGGCTCTTGACCCTGGCCCGGGTGCGCGAAGAGACGGGGCTCCCGGTGGTCACCGAGGTCATCGATCATGACTCCGCCGACCGCGTGACGGAGCACGCGGACGTCCTCCAGGTGGGGACCCGTAACATGCAGAACTTCAGCCTGCTTCGTCGGGTCGGCCAATCCGGCAAGCCCGTGCTCCTGAAGCGCGGCATGTCGTCGACGGTCGAGGAGTGGCTGCAGGCGGCGGAGTACCTGCTCGCTGAGGGCAACGAACAGGTGATCCTGTGCGAGCGCGGCATCCGGACGTTCACCCGCCACGCCCGCAACACCCTGGACTTGAACGTGGTGCCCTTGATCCGGCGCTTGTCGCACCTGCCCATCGTGGTCGACCCGTCCCATGGCGTGGGGCAACGGGAGCGGGTCCGACCCATGGCGCGGGCTGCGTTGGCGTGCGGCGCCCAGGGTCTGCTCGTGGAGTGTCACACGGACCCGGACACCGCGTATAGCGATGGGAGCCAGACGATCACGGTGGATGACTTCGAAGGCATCGGCCGGGACGCCGCGGTGCTGGCGGGGCTGGAGCCCCTTGAGGGGTGAGCCAACCTCATGGGCCGCCGCGGCGGAGCCCGGTCGGGTCAGCGACCGAAGCGACCGCCGCCGAAGTTGTCCCTGAAGTCCTTGACCGCGTTGCGCTCGACCTTGTCCTGTTCGAACAGGGGGCGGAAAGCCAGGAGCAGGCGCCATTCCCCGCCGCCTGCCCCGCGGTTGCGGTTGCGGCGGCCGCGACCACCGCCGACTTCCGCCCGACGGCCTTCGATGATGGCGAGGACCCGCTCGGCGAGGTCGTGGTCGGTGCCGGAACGCTCCCGTTTCTTGATCCACTCCAGGTCGGGAGCCGTGTCCGGGTCCTTGGCGACCCAGTATGCGTAGATGATCGCCAGGTGGAACTTCTTGTCGGTCTTGGACCAGCGCTTGCGCAGGAGCTTGCGGACCTCCTCGTCGCCGGCCAGGTGGGAGCCAAGCGCCATCAGGGCGTTCAGCCCCAGGGTGCTCCGCTTGCCCGCGTACTTCATCAGCAGGTCCCGGGCCTCTTCGTTGCCCGCACCCGTGGGTCCGAGGGCGCGGAGGATGTCCTTCTTGACCTCGGAGTCCCGCTCCTTCTTGAACCGCTCGAGGAGGGCCTCGGCGGCCACCTGGTTCTGCATCTCCTCGAGGGAGACGACGGTGGCGTTCCTGACCCGTTGGGACTTGTCGACGATGAGAGGTAGCAGGGCCTCCGCCTTGTCGCGATACTTGTCGTAGCCCGTGCGCCGGAGCACCGCGGCGCGGTCCTTCTCGCCGCGGATCTTCTTCTCGGAGATGGCGGAGGCGAGGAGCTTGACATCCGGCAGGGTGGCGGTCTTGAGGAACTCGTCCGTGAGGTCCTCCTTCTCGCTGGACTTGACCTTGATGATCATCTTGAGAAGTTGGACGGCCGCGGGGGAGGGCTCGTCGGAAGCCGGCGCCGGGGGTTCTTCCGGCGAGGCCTCATCATCCTTGGCGGGTTTCGGAGCCGGCGCCTTGCCGGGCTTGGCGTCCGCCACAGGCTTGCCGAGGGCCTTGTTCATCAAGGCGAGGAGCTCGGCCACGTCCAGCTCGTAGTCCTTGCGCACGATGAGCTTGCCCGCGCCCGTGGTGATGATGTGCTGGGGCGCGATGATCTCCTCGCCGCGGGCGTAATTGCTGCGCATCTCCAGCTCGTTGGCGCGGACCTGGGCGGCGGTGACGTCGGGGAACAACCTCTCGCTGGAGATGGGATAGGGGTTGCACGGGATGAGGACGAACTTCTTCGCCAACTCGACCACGCGCTTGTCCGTCCACACCCGGCGCACCATGCGGCGGCAGGCGGTCTCGCGGTGGATCATGACGCTCCAGATGACCGGCTTGCCCTCGGCTGTGGCCTTCTTGCAAGCGGCGGCGTGATCTGCTTGCCACGTGACACCGGCGGTCTTGGGAGGTTCGGTGGACGGGATGATCTGGCCGGATGCCAGAGCCGCGAGCAGACACAGAGCGACGGACTGGGGCATGGTGGTCTCCTGACGTTGCCAGGCCGGGCGGGTGTTCCCTGCGTTCAACCGGGGGCGGGGCCCCCGGTTACGAACGAATCTGACTTGCTGGTCTTTCGTCCCGGAAGCGGCTAATTACGGCCGCGATAGACGATCCTGCCTTGGGTCAGGTCGTACGGGGACATCTCCACCTTGACGGTGTCGCCCGGGAGGATGCGGATGAAGTACTTCCGCATCTTCCCCGAGACGTGTGCCAGGACCATGTGCCCGTTCTCCAGTTCGACCTTGAACCGGGCGTTGGCGAGCGCCTCTCGCACCACACCGTCCATCTGAATGGGCTCTTCCTTGGCCATCCGGGCTCCGTCCAAGTGGGTCAGGGTTTCTTTGGGTTGCAGTTCCCGCAAGAGGTTACGTCATCAGGCGGCGCTCCTCAATCGGCGTGCCGATAGGTGAAACGGGACCTGTTGAGATCGGTTGTGGTAAACCGGACCCCGAACTGTTCCCCGCGCGGCGGGGAGGAGTGTGAGGCCGGAGGCTCTCAGCGGCGGAAGATCATGGCACGTCATCGTTTAGTGACTCTCTTCAGTTTGTTGGGAGGTGCCCTGCTGGCGGCTCCCGTGTCGGGTCAGGGAGATGGGGGTGTCCCCAGGATCGACGGCGTCAAATGGCGCTCAGTTGGTCCGGCGAACATGGGCGGGCGGGTCGTCGACGTCGCCGTGCGATCCGACAAGCCCGCGGTCTTCTACGTCGGGGCGGCCACCGGCGGGGTCTGGCGCACCCGTAACGGAGGCACCACCTTTGAGCCGATCTTCGACGATCAGGGGACCGGGAGCATCGGGGCACTGGCACTGTCCCCGTCCAGGCCTGACGTGGTCTGGGTCGGCACCGGTGAGGCGAACGCGCGGAATTCGGCTTCATACGGCGACGGCGTCTACCGCAGCGACGACGGCGGAGACACCTGGCGCCACATGGGCCTGCGGGAGACCCGTCACATCGGTCGCGTGGTGGTCCACCCGAACAACCCTGACCTCGTGTACGTCGCGGCCCTGGGGCACGTCTGGGGGCCCAACCCCATGCGGGGGCTCTACAAGACCGAGGATGGCGGCGTCACCTGGGCCCAGGTCCTGGCCATCGGCGATGAGACCGGTTGCATAGACGTTCGCCTGCACCCGGGGAACCCCGAGGTGGTCTACGCCGCCGCCTACGAGGTGCGTCGGGACGGATTCGACACCAACGATCCCGCGGTCAAGTACGGTGAGCGGGCGGGGATCTACCGGTCCCGTGATGGCGGGGCCCACTGGGAGAAGCTGCAAGGGGGGCTGCCCACCTGCAAGTACGGTCGGATCGGGCTGGAGACCTGCGCCGCCGAACCCGAGTGGCTCTTCGCCGTCGTCGAGACGGAGTTCACGGGGCGCCCGGCGCCGGCGCCGGTGGGGGACGAGGCCAAGGGCAGTGACGCGTACCTGGGCGTGCGCGTCGACGAATCACCGGCACGGGTGCTGGAGGTGACGCCCAAGACCGGGGCCGAGAAGGCGGGGCTCAAGGCCGATGACGTGATCATCCGCATCGGCGAGACAGCGGTCACGGACTATGACTCCATGCTGGAGGGTATCCGTACCTTCAAGGCTGGGGACACCACCGAGATCGAGGTGGAGCGCGACGATCAGAAGAATGTGCTGCCCCTGACCTTCGGCGTCAAGCTGGCCGCCCGGGTCCCCGGCACATTGGGAGGTCAGGGCTCCAACCGCCAGGATCGACAGGGACCCACCGGCTATCAGACCGGCGGGGTCTACGTGAGCAAGGACGAGGGTGACACCTGGGAGCGGATCAACAGCCTCACGCCGCGACCCTTCTACTACAGCCAGCTGCGGGTGGACCCGACGGACCCCAAGCACATGTGGGTTCTGGGAACTCAGCTGCACGTCTCTCGGGATGGAGGCGACCGCTTCAGCGGCAACGGCGCCCGCGGCATCCACGTGGACCACCACGCCATGTGGATCAACCCGGCGAACCCGGAGCACATGATCCTGGGGAACGACGGCGGCATGCACGTCACGTGGGACCGGGGGCAGAGCTGGGAGGTGCTGACGCTCATGCCCCTGGGGCAGTTCTATGGGGTCGCCGTGGACGATCGCGTCCCTTACCGGATCTACGGGGGACTGCAGGACAACGGGAGCTGGGGCTTCCCGAGCCGTGTCCGGCAGACCTACGGCCTGACCCACCAGCACGTCTACCGCATCGGCAGCGGTGACGGGTTCCTTTGCGCGGTGGACCCCACGGACGCGGACGTGGTCTATTGCGAGAGCCAGAACGGAAACCTGGCCAGGGTCAACGTGCGGACGGGCGTCAGCGCGCGGGTGCGGCGACCTGGTCAGACCTCCGGTGGCCGGGGCGGCGGGCGCGGTCGACGGGGACGGAGCCGTTACCGCTTCAACTGGGAGACCCCCTTCCTCATCTCTCCGCACAACCCCCACACCCTCTACTGGGCCGGGAATCACGTGCTGAAATCCGTGAACCGGGGGGATTCGTCCAAGGAGATCAGCGGCAGCATCGCCCGCGGTGAGCGGGGCACCGCCTCGGCGCTGGCGGAGTCGCCGCGGACCGAGGGCGTCCTCTGGGTGGGGACCGATGACGGCGCCCTCTGGGTGAGCAGGGACGGGGGAGCCGAGTGGTCCGACGTGACCCAGAACCTGCCGGCGCTGACGGAGCCTCGGTGGATCAGCCACATCGAGGCCTCACGTGCAGCCGCGGGCACGGCCTACATCGTGATCGACGGCCACCGGTCCCACGACTTCAGGCCCCACATCTGGCGGACCACGGACTTCGGCGAGAACTTCGAGGACGTCTCCGAGGGGCTCCCTCAGGTCTCCACCAGGGTCTTGCGAGAGGACCCCAGCAACCCGGATGTCCTCTACGTCGGGTGCGAGATCGGCGTCTGCGTCTCCTTCGACAAGGGGCGGTCGTGGGCTCGTTTGAAGGGCAACCTGCCCACGGTCCGGGTCGACGACATCGTCGTTCACCCACGCGACAAGGAGCTCGTGCTGGGGACCCACGGCAGGAGCGTCTGGATCGCCGATGCATCGGCCTTGCAGGCCATGACGGAGGAGGTCCGTGAGCAGGCGCTTCACCTGTTCAAGCCAAAGGACACCATCGCCTGGAGAGCGGATGGGACCGGTGGTCGATATGGGGCGAGGCGATTCCGTCTCCCCACGCCGACCGGCGCCACCATCTCCTACTGGCTCGGGGAGGACGGCGGCGACTCGGACGTCACCGTGGAGATCCATGACGCAGCGGGGAAGCGGGTGGCGCGGCTCCGCGGGGTGGGCACCAAGGCTGGACTCAACGAGGTGACCTGGAACCTCCGTCGCAGCGGAGTCCGCGGTCGTGGCGCTCGACGTGGCGCCAGGGGGCGTGGCGGTCGCGGCCGCGGTCGCGGTGCCAGCAGCGTGGAGCCCGGGACCTACCGTGTCACCGTCGCCGTGGGAGACACGGAGCGCTCCGCCACGCTCCGTGTCATGCCAGACCCGATGCTCGCGGAAGCCGGAACCAACCAGCCATAGGGCAGGGAGACCATCATGATGATCAAAGACAAACCCGTGATCGTGGTCCCTCTGCTGATGCTGGCGTTCGTTGGCGTGAGCTGGGGCCAGGCAGGCGGCGACATGGTGTCCTCCATGAAATGGCGCTCCATCGGTCCCGCAGCCATGAGCGGGCGTATCGTGGACGTGGACGTGGTGCCCGGGGACCCCAGCACCTGCTACGCCGCGGCGGCCTCCGGGGGCCTGTGGAAGACCACCAACCGAGGCGGCAAGTGGGAGCCGATCTTCGATGATCAGGCGGTCATCTCCATCGGAGACGTGGCCCTGGCGCCGTCCGACCCCCAGGTGCTGTGGGTCGGTACAGGGGAGGCCAACAACCAGCGCAGCTCCTACTGGGGCGACGGTGTCTACAAGAGCGTCGACGGCGGCGCCACCTGGCGGAACATGGGGCTCCCGGAGTCTCACCACATCGGGCGCATCGTCGTCCATCCTACGGATCCGAATACGGTCTTCGTCGCGGCCTTGGGGCACCTCTACTCGCCCAATCCGGAGCGGGGTCTGTATCGCACCACGGACGGAGGCGAGAGCTGGACGCTGGTCAAGAGCATCGACAGCGACACCGGCGTGGTGGACGTGGTGATGGACCCGCAGGACCCGAAGCGCATCTACGCGGCGAGTTACCAGCGCCGGCGCCGGGCCTGGAATTTCTCCGAGTCCGGACCAGGGAGCGCCATCTGGCGGTCCGTGGACGGCGGCGACACCTGGGAGCGACTCGAGGGCGGCCTGCCCTCAGGGGAGATCGGTCGCATCGGACTCGCCATGTTCGCCGGTGATCCGAACGTCCTCTTCGCCACCGTGGAGAACCGGAACGAACGGGAGGAGGCTCCCCGCACGGACTCCGAAGGCGGCGATGACAATCGAGACCAGGACCAGGTGGAGGACGTCGGGGGCCACCGCATGGGCGACGGCGCCGAGGAGGGGTCGTCGCCTGGGGCCGCGGTTCCGGCCATGGTCGGTGGCGAGATCTACAAGACCGTCGACGGTGGCGATTCCTGGACGCGAGTCAACGAGAAGCCCGTCTCAGGGAACCCGGGTTACTACTACGGACAGATCCGGATCGATCCCAACAACGTCGAAAACCTCTGGCTCTGCGGGGTCAGCCTCTACCGATCCACGGACGGCGGGAAGACCTGGAAGAGCGACGGGGCCCGCGGAGTGCACGTGGATCACCACGCGTTGTGGATCGATCCCGCTGACTCGGATCACATGCTGCTCGGAAACGACGGCGGCCTGTGCCGCAGCTATGACGGGGGCGAGACATGGGACGTCTACGAGAACCTGCCCCTGGCCCAGTTCTACGCCGTCACCGTGGACAACCGGAAGCCGTACCGCATCTACGGCGGCCTCCAGGACAACGGCAGCTGGGGCATGCCCAGCATCGGACGGGGCAGGAGAGGCATCCAGGATCACGAGGTCTATCGGGTCAACGGAGGCGACGGCTTCTACTGTGTGGTGGACCCGGAAGATCCGAATGTCATCTACAGCGAGAGTCAGTTCGGGCGGCCTTCCAGGCTGAACCTGCGCACCATGGCGCGCAAGTCCGTCCGACCTCCGCGAGAGAAGGGCGCCCCGCGGGCGCGGTACAACTGGATGACGCCCATCGTCCTTTCGCCTCACAACCCCCGGACGATCTACGTCGGGTCACAGCGGGTTCACCGTTCCCTGAATCGAGGAGACAGCTGGGAGACCATCTCGCCGGATCTGACGACGGACGACCAGTCCAAGCTGGCAGGGGATGTGCCTCACTGCACCATCACGACGATCTCCGAGTCCACCGAGCGCAAGGGGGTGATCTGGGTCGGGACGGATGATGGTCGGGTCTGGGTCACTCAGAACGGCGGCGGGCGGTGGCGGGACCTGACTGATGGCTTTCCAGAGGTCGTTCAGGGTCTCTGGGTCAGCCGGGTCGAGGCGTCTCATCACGATCACGGCAAGTGCTATGTCACGTTTACGGGATATCGCGAAGACCGGTTCGCGCCGCATGTCTTTGTCACGGACGACTACGGCGGCAACTGGACGTCGCTGGCGGACGGACTGCCGGCGAACTCCCCGGTGAACGTGATCCGCGAAGACCCGAAGAACGAGCACCTGTTGTTCGTCGGCACCGAGAATGGTGCGTGGGCGTCCCTGGACGGAGGAGAGTCCTGGTCAGCCCTCAGTGACGGGATGCCCACCAATCCGGTCCACGATCTGGCCATCCAGGACCGTGAATGCGAGCTGGTGGCGGCTACCCACGGTCGCGGCTTCTTCGTAATGGACTACTCGGCCCTGCGGCATCTGACGTCGGAAGCGCGCTCCGAAGACGCCTTCTTGTGTCCCGTCAAGGTGGTGGCGCCTCCCCGCGGCGGCCCGACCACGGGCACCAGCGTCACCCGGTCCTGGCGCGCTCCCAATCCCCGCTTTGGTGCCCATGTGACCTTCTGGCTCGCCGAGGCACCAGAGGATGATGTGGACGTCGAGATCCAGGATGTGGCCGGTGCCCGGGTGGCCACGGTCCGCGTCAC
The DNA here is from genome assembly GCA_964507445.1 of uncultured Isosphaeraceae bacterium. Taxonomy (GTDB): domain Bacteria; phylum Planctomycetota. Next base: position 298,487 of record CAZDQF010000001.1, on the reverse strand, counting down.
TTCGGATGCCGGAATGAACACCGGACGATGGAACCTGAGTCGTCGTCAAGCCCGCTCCAACGATGGCGCTGGGCGGAGCGGCGGACGAGGGTCCCGTGGTGGCGGCTTCTTCGGCCGCGGCGTCTCCAGCGTCGAACCCGGGACCTATGTCGCGGTCCTGAAGGTCGGCGACGAGGAGCATCGCATGCCGTTCAAGGTCGAGCGTTCAGCGCCGGTCCCTTCCCTTGATGGGGATGAGGTGGAGGAAGAAGGTGCGGTTCGTGGTCGGGACTTCTGACGGGAGATTGATGATGAGGTGCATGACGATCCTGGTCCTGATGGCTGCCCTGCTCGGTGCACAGGAGCGACGCTACGGTTCCGCCTGGGACCTGATCCTCGGGGAGCACGACAAGGACGGGGACGGCAAGGTCTCCGCTCAGGAATACAACCGTGGTGGTGACCGCTTCGCCCGCCTCGATCGCGACGGAGACGGTTTCATCACCCGCGATGACATGGCGGCACCAGGCGGTCGCGCTGGTCGTGGAGGTCGCGCTGGTCGCGGTGGCGCCGGAGGGCGCCGGGGCGGCGGCCAGGGGAGCATGAGCGAGAGCGATCGGCGGGTCCGCATGCTCGTCCGCGTCCTCGGCGCTCAGGGCGAGGTGACCAGGGCCCAGCTGGAGGTGTGGTTCAAGGACCTGGACAAGGACTCCGACGGGGAGTTGCAGGAGAGCGAACTCACCTGCGTCTCCGATACGTGGCGTGGCCTGGCCTTGCGTCGGCTGGACACAGACAAGGACCAGGCGTTGTCCCAAGCGGAACTCCACGCGGTCTATGCCGAAGCGGACAAGGACGGCGACGGGACGCTGAGCAAGAGTGAGCTGGGGACCAACTCCCGGCGACAGCGACGTGGCGGTGGCCGCAGGGGAGGCCCTGCTCCGGCTGTCGGCAGCCCGGCGCCCGACTTCACCCTGAAGACGCTGGACGGCAAGTCCACCTACACCCTGTCCACGTTCAAGGACAAGAAGCCTGTGGCGCTCATCTTCGGCAGCTACACGTGACCGCCCTTCCGAAGCTCAGCCGGTCGGCTGAGAGATCTCTACGCGCGCTACGGCGAATCCGTGCAGTTCTTTGTGGTCTACATCAACGAAGCCCACGCTCTGGATGGTCCCCGGCCCATGTCCCGGCCCGGGTCACCCTTGATCCAGGAGCCCATGACCTGGAAGGAGCGGAGCGGTATCGCGAAGCAGTGCGTGGCCACGCTCGAGATCCAGCACCTGCCGACGCTCATCGACGAGATGGATGACCGGGTCGGCGGCGTGTACCAGGGCTTCCCGGATCGCCTGTACCTCGTTGGGCTGGACGGGAAGATCGCCTACCAGGGCGGCCCCGGCCCCTTCGGATTCCGGCCGGAGGAGTTGGATGACGCCATCAAGGCGGAGTTGAAGAAGAACAAGAAGTAGCTCGCGCGGAACGCGCCCCGTTCTCCGCTGCGTGGCCCTGGGGGCAGGGCGGCGTCCCACGGATGGAACGGTGGCGCGATCTCCGTGATGGCGAGTATCCTGGACCCATGGTCCACGTCTGCTTCGTCTGCCTCGGGAATATCTGCCGTTCACCCACAGGAGAGGCCATCTTTCGACACATGGTGGCGGAGGCCGGTCTGGAGGACCGGATCGGCATCGATTCAGCGGGCACTTCCGGTTGGCATCTGGAAGAAGCGCCGGACGCAAGGGCGACAGGGTTCGCGGGAGAGCGAGGCTATGAGCTAAGCGGCCTATCGCGGCAATTCGTCGTCGATGACCTGGACCGGTTCGATTACGTCATCGCCATGGACGGGCAAAACCGCACGGACCTCCTGTCGCTGTGTCGTACGGACGATGACCGTCAGAAGATCTCCCTGATGCGAGATCACGAACCGGAGGCCGGGGGCGAGGATGTGCCTGACCCGTTCTACGGGGGTGACGGCGGATTCCAGGTGGTCCTCGACATGTGCGAACGTGCCTGCGCCGGTCTGTTGGAGCGCATCCGCGCCAAGCACGACCTTGCATGATCCCCGAGTCCGTCAGATCAGAGGTGTCTGCGGAGGTCGACGGCCAGATCGACCGGGTGCTGACGGTCGGCGGCGGGGACGTGAACCAGGCCAGACGCCTTCAGCTGTCCAACGGGTCCGTGGCTTTTCTCAAGTTCCATGAGCGCGCGGACCCGGCCATGTTCGCCGTGGAGGCGAAGGGGTTGGATTGGCTCCGTGAACCGGGCCACCTCTGCGTGCCCGCCGTGCTCGCGGTCTCCTCCGATGCGGCCGCTGTCCCCTGGCTGCTGCTCGAGGACCTGGGCAATGGCGACCCAGGGCCGCAGCACGACGAGCGGCTCGGGCGAGGTCTGGCTTCCATTCATCGGTGTGAACCAGGAGGGTTCGGGTGGGGCCACGACAACTTCATCGGGGTCCTGCCCCAGGCCAACGGCGGTGCGTCCAGGTGGGCCGAGTTCTACGGTCAGCGCAGGTTGGGGCCGCAGATCGAGCGCGCCCATGACAGCGGCGTGATGCCCGACTCGCTCCGGCGTCGCCTCGAGGACCTCATGGGACGACTTGATCGACTGACCGGCCCCCCGGAGCCGGCGGCTCGGCTGCACGGGGACCTCTGGAGCGGGAACGCCCACGTCACGGAGGATGGATCGCCCGCGCTGCTCGATCCGGCCGTGTATGGCGGACATCGCGAGATGGACCTGGCCATGATGCGCTTGTTCGGCGGTTTCTCCCCACGGGTGTTCGACGCCTACGAGGAGGTGTGGCCCCTCGCCCAGGGCTGGGAGGAGCGGGTGCCGCTCTGTCAGCTCTATCCACTGCTCGTGCATGTGAATCTGTTCGGTCCCGGCTATCTCCCGGGGGTCGAGCAGGCCTTGACCCGGTACGAGTGACCGGCGTTTCGCCCCATCGCCGTGGCGGGTTTTCCCGTCTTGTGGTACGAGGGATTCGGGCCGTGGCGCGCCCCGCGCCGCCGTCAGTGACGGTTTCCACACTTCATCGCCGAGAGATCCCTGTCCATGAGACCGTTCCTTCTTTGCGTCCTGATCCCTGCGGTCGGTTGGGGCCAGGGTCCGTTCGGACCGCGTCAGCTGTTGACCTCGAAGTCGGCCCAGTGGGCCTCCGCGGTGTTAGCCCCCGCCCGGGGCCGGGCCCGCGCACAGGACGTGCAGTACCCC
>CAZDQF010000001.1:190821-295300 GCA_964507445.1 uncultured Isosphaeraceae bacterium | reverse complement strand
GGGGACGGCGATCTGGACGTGCTGTCCGCGTCGGAGAGCGACAACAAGATCGCCTGGTACGAGAACCTGGGCGGTGGCCGATCCGGTCCGCAGCAGATCATCACGTTGAACGCCGCCGGAGCCCGGGACGTGTTCGCCGCGGACCTGGACGGCGACGGCGACACGGACGTCCTGTCCGCATCCGCCACGGACAGCAAGATCGCCTGGTATGAGAACCTCGGCGGTGGGAGCTTCGGCCCTCAGCAGGTCATCTCCTGGTTCGGCCTGTCCGCCATCGGCGTCTCAGGGGCGGACCTGGACGGAGACGGGGACGTGGATGTGCTCTCCGCCTCGGCCAGCGACAACAAGATCGCCTGGTATGAGAACCTGGGCGGTGGGAGCTTCGGCGGCCAGCAGGTCATCACCGGCCTGGCGCTCACGGCCTTTGATGTTCAGGCGGCGGACCTGGACGGTGACGGGGACGTGGATGTCCTGTCGGCGTCCTACACGGACGACAAGGTGGCCTGGTACGAGAACCTGGGGGGTGGGACCTTCGGCAGCCAGCAGATCATCGCTTCGTCTGTCGACGGCGCCAGCAGCGTCCATGCCGCGGATCTGGACGGAGACGGGGACCTGGACGTCCTCGCGTCCGCCTTCAACGGGCATCAGGTCAGCTGGTGCGAGAACCTGGGGGGCGGAGCCTTCGCCGGGGAGCAGGTGATCGAGAACGCCGCCATCGCGGCGCATCAGGTGTACGCCGCCGACCTGAACGGCGACGGCGCGATGGATGTGCTGAGCGCCTCCAGCTACGACGACACCGTCGCGTGGCACGAGAACCTGGGCGGAGGGGCCTTCGGAGGTCGCCAGGTGATCTCCGCCGCGGCCGACTTCGCGCGCGGCGTGTTCGCTGCCGACATGGACGGTGACGGTGACGCCGACGTGCTCTCCGCCTCCCGCAACGACGACAAGATCGCGGGCTACCAGAACCTGGGCGGCGGGCAGTTCGGCCTGGAGCAGGACCTCACCGCCACGGCGGGCGGCGCCCGAGAGGTGGCGACCGTCGACCTGGATGGGGACGGAGACCTGGACGTCGTGAGCGTGTCACCCCTGGATGACAAGCTCGCCTGGTACCGGAACATCGGGGGAGGGGACTTCGCCTCGCAGAGCGTCATCGACGGCGCAGCTCCCGGCGTGCTGAGCGTTGAGTGCGGCGACCTCGATGGGGACGGGGACATGGACCTCGTGGCCGCGTCCTACGGCGACGATTCCATCTCCTGGTATCGCAATCTCGGAGGCGGGGCGTTCAATTCGAGGCAGGTGCTGACGTCGGCCGCCCTGGGGGCGGTGGCGGTTCACGTCGCCGATGTGGACGGTGACCTTGACCAGGACGTGATCACCGCGTCCGCCCTGGACGACACGGTGGCCTGGCACGAGAACATCGGGGTGGGTTTCTTCGGGGCGCGTCACGTCGTAACGACTGGGGCCTCAGGCGCCTCTGATGTCACCTCTTCAGACGTGGACGGCGACGGCGACGTGGACCTCGTCGTCAGCTCGTTCGACGACGACTCCGTGTCCTGGTACGAGAACCAGGGCGGGGGCGTCTTCGGTGCCGCGCAGGTCCTGGGTTCCAGCGCGGACGGGGCCTATCGGGTCTTCGTGACGGACCTGGACTCCGACGGGGACCAGGATGTCCTCGCGGCGTCGGAGCTCGACGACACCATCGCCTGGTATGAGAACCTGGGTGGCGGCGTGTTTGGCGCCGAGCAGGTGATCAGCCCCTCCGCGGACGGGGCCCGCGCCGTGTCCGCCGCCGACCTGGACGGTGACGGTGACCTGGACGTCCTCTCCGCGTCTCGGGAAGACGACACGGTGGCCTGGTTCGAGCACGTGTCCCCGGGGACCTTCGGGCCTGCGCAGGTGATCACGGACGTGGCGGACGGCGCCAATCACGTCCACGTCGCCGATCTCAACGGTGACGGCGACCAGGACGTGGTCTCGGCTTCGGGGCTCGACGCGACCGTGGCCTGGCACGAGGTGCGGGTGTGGAGGTGGTCCGCCTCCCAGGACGCCAGCCTCGCCGTGACCGTGAGCCTCACCGACGGTGCGCCTCTCGCCCCTTACTTCATCTTCTATTCCGGGGACCCCCTGAACGGCTCCCTGCCCGGAGCCGGTGCGGTGTACGGCTTTCACATCTCGTTCCTGGAGCTGTTCGGACAGCTGGGCGGCGCCATCGCCGGTGACCCGTTCTTCGGCGGCGTCCTGGACGGGGCCGGCGGGTTCTCTCAGAGCGTCCCGGGTGGGGGCCTGAGCGCGCTGTCAGGGCAGACATGGTGGGGGCTCGGCATCCAACAGCTACCGTCGGGTCTCTATGACCCTTCGGTCATCGGCAGCATCACGTTCCCCTGAGCCGACTCTCTGCTCATGCCCGTCCCCAAGGTGCTCTGCCTGAAGCGGCCGCCGGTTGGGGTTAACATCCGCGACCATGAACCGCACTGAGGGCCGATACGGCAGCCATCATCTCGACAAGGAGATGGAGTACATCTGGTTTGGCGATCAGGGCCGGGTGGTGGTGATGCTCCCCACCTCGGCCGGTCGCCAGAACGAGAACGAGGACTTCGGCCTGGTGGGCGCCGTCGAGGGCCTGATCGAGTCCGGCGAGATCCAGGTGATCAGCCTCGACTCCATCAACCGCGAGTCCTGGGCGGATGACAGCCTGTCGCCCGAGGAGAAGTTGCGCCGTCACGACCTCTACGATCGGTTCCTCGCGGAGGAGTTCTTCCCGTGGGTGGCGGATCGCGCGGGACGCGATGACCCGGTGTTGTACGGCGCGTCACTTGGAGGGTGGCAGGCGGCGACCTTCGCCGCGCGTCATCCGGAGAGCGTCGGTCGCGTGGTCGCCTTCTCCGGGTTCTTCGACGTTCGCCAGTTGACGGACGGCTGGTGGAGTGACGACGCGTACTTCTTCAGCCCCTCGGACTTCGTCTCCAACCTGGACGCGGACGGCGTGGCTGCCCTCTCGCAGGTCGGTTGGGTGGTGGCGACCGGGGAGCAGGACACGCTCGTGGATCAGACCCGAAACTTCAGCCTGGTCCTGCGGCAGAAGGGCATCCCGGTCCACGAAGAGGTCTGGCCGGGCGTGTTTGGGCACGATTGGCCGTACTGGCGGGAACACCTCCCTCGTTTCCTCCCCTAGCCGGTCCCATTCACGGTGCCTCCAAACCCGCCTCAGCGGGCGCTTGAGCGCGTTCCGTGGGATGGTCGAAGTACCAGGGGTCCGACTTCAGGAGTCCCATCATGTACCGATCGCCCGTCGTCGCCGTCTGCGCTCTTCTGCTCCTCGGGGGCTTTCTCTCCGTGGATTCCGTTGGCCAAGCTGGAGGCGGAGGGGACGACCTGCGCAAGCGCATGGCCGCGGTCGAATCGGCCATTCGTGACGTTCAGCTGACCCTGAAGGCCCAGGATAATCAGATCCGCGAGCTGGAGGAGCGGGTGGTCGCGCTGGAGGCGTGGACGGAGATCTTCCCGGGGAGCATGAGCTCCTTGCGTAACGCGGTGGACGCCTCGGAGAAGGCCGGGTTCGCCTACCCTGCGCCGAACTCCCGCAGCAAGGAGCTGCTCCTGGAGGCCCTTCGCCGCCTCGGAGCGGATCTCTCCACTCCGGTGAAGGGCAAGCCGTCGGGTAAGTGACCCTCGTGCCATACTCTCCCGTATGGCACGGACCCGGCTCGCTCCAAGCCCCACCGGCGCCCTGCACCTGGGCAACGCTCGCACCTTTGCGCTGACGTGGTTGTGGGCGCGTTCCCGAGGATGGGAGCTGCCGCTTCGCATGGAGGACATCGACTCGCCGAGGAAGAAGTCCTGGGCCGCCGATCAGGCGCTCGACGATCTTCGCTGGCTCGGGATTGACTGGGACGGGCCACCGTTGATCCAGACCACGCGGCTGTCCGCGCACGTCGAAGCGCTCGACGACCTGGTGGCGGACGGGCTCGTGTATCCCTGTGTCTGTTCCCGTCGGGACGTGGTGGCGGCGCAGTCGGCGCCTCACAAGGAAGAGGATCTACGGTACCCGGGCACTTGCCGCGGGAGGTTCTCTGACCCGGAGCAGGCCTTCCGCGAGGTGGACCGCCCGGTGGCGTGGCGATTCACGGCCCCCTCCGGGCCCATGACGTTCGAGGACGGGGTCCGCGGGACCGTCACCCTGGACCCGGCGACCGGAGGCGGGGACTTCGTGGTCGGTCGTTGGGACCCGGAGCACGGGTCGCAGCCGGGATACCAGCTGGCCGTGGTGGTGGATGACGCGTTCCAGGGAGTCGATCTCGTGGTGCGGGGCGACGACCTGCTGACCAGCACTCCTCGGCAGATGTTGATCCAGCGCGCCCTGGGGCTGCCGACGCCGGACTACGCCCATGTGCCTCTGGTGATCGGCGCGGACGGTCGTCGTCTGGCCAAGCGGCACGGAGACAGCCGCCTCTCATCCATCAGAGAACGGGGCGAGTCGGCGGAGCCCGTGCGCCGCTGGATCGCGGAGAGCGGCGGCCTGTCGCCGGATGCCCTCTCCCGCCCGGAGGCCTCGTCCTTCCGCTGGGAGGACCTGCCCCGAGACCCTGTTGCCTGGGCTCCGCCTGACTCCTGACGAGCCGGACCGTCAGTTTCCGTTGACCGCGGGGATGGCGGGGGCGGTGTCGCCCAGGGGCTCGACCTTCGTCGGACCGACGATCCAGTCCGCCGGCTCCACTCCCTTCAGGTGGTGGTCCCACCAGGCCATGATGCGCTCGTGGTAGTCCTCCTGGTTGGGCTTGCGCCGGAGGCCGTGGTCCTCGTCCTTGTACTCGAGGAACACCGCCTGCTTGCCGAGGCGCCGCATTCCCAGGAAGTACTCGATGCCCTGGTACCACGGGACCGCGCCGTCCCGGTTCCCGAACATGATGAGCACCGGGGTCTCCACGTTCTCCAGGTGGAAGACCGGAGAGTTCTCGATGTACCGCTCCGGGTACTCCCACAGGCTGCCGCCGATGCGGCTCTGGGTCCGCTCGTACTGGAACTGGCGGGGGAGGCCGCTGCTCCATCGGATTCCGCTGTAGGCGGAGGTCATGTTCACTACCGGCGCGCCGGAGACCGCGGCGGCGAAGATCTTCGTCTGGGTGATGATGTAGGCGGTCTCGTAGCCACCCCAGGAGTGTCCGCAGAGGCCCACGCGGTCCGGGTCGGCCACGCCCATCTCGATGAGCTTCTGCACGCCGGGGACGACGCAGCGAACCGACGACATGCCAGGCCGTCCGATCTGGTAGGTGATGTCGGGCATGAAGACCGCGTAGCCGTTCTGGGCCCACGTCTGAGGGTTGAGCTGCAACCCCGGGGTGCGGAACCGATGCAACCCGTTGGAGAGGATCTCATACATGTAGACGATGGTCGGGTAGGTCTTCCCCGGCTGATAACCCACCGGCTTCATGAGGATGCCCTGGAGCTGTTCCCCATCGAGGCTGCGCCATTCGACGATCTCCGATGTCGGGAGCTCATACTCCGCGAGCCACGGGTTGGCGTCCGTGATGCGCTTCATGCTCCCCAGGTCCCCGTCCGCCATCCAGATGTCCGCGGGGCGCTGGGCCGACGTGAGGGTGAACGCGTAGCGGTCCGCGTCCTTGGCCTTCACGGGCCGCCCGATGCTCTTGTCCAGACAGGCGTGAGTCGTGACGGCGAGGGTCTGGAGGTCGAGGGTGTGGAGCCCCTGTGCCTTGGTCCGGTCATGGGTGGAGGTGAGCAGCATGGACCTGTCGTCAGCCCCGAAGGGGTGGTCCTCGTCCAGGATCAGGTGCTTGTAGCTGATGCCGTCCCGACGACCGGTGCGCGTCAGGTTGCGGGACGGGCTGCCGTCCAGGGGGACGCTCCAGAGGTCCTTGCCGTCATCCCAGACCAGCGCGCGCTGGCCGGGGAGGGCCTTCCCGAATGAGCCGCTGTTGGGGAGCCCGCGGCTGTCGTCTCCGAGGCGCGCCGCGCCGGTGTCGAGACGAACTCGCTCACCGGTCTCCGGGGCCATGGCGAACCACGCGCGATGCTCCTCGTCGAACACCAGGAGGGCGGCGCCGCATGGGGTCCAGCTCGGACGACGCGGCGACCGGGTCAGCACCCGACGCCGGTTGCCGTGGTTGAGGTCAACGACGTAGTAGTCGCTGTATGAGCGGTCCCAGGTGCGAGCCGCGGCGTATGGGTCGTCGTCCGCCGCTACCCCCCAGGTCCGTTTCTTGTTCAAGCTGGGGCTGAGGCGCTCGTGGCCGACGAGCAGGACGTCGCCGCTGTCGAGGTCGACTCTATGAAGCAGAGGTGTGTCGGCACCCTCGGCTCCTCCGCGACGACCACGACCTCGTCGGTTCTTCATGGTGGCGATCTTGGCGTCCTTCCAATGCCACACGTCGAGTCGGGCTTCGTCCCGCTTCTTCTCTTCCGACGTGTCGTTCTCAAAGCGCGGGCCGGAACCGGAGCCGGAGGAGCGGGCGGCGAACCGCGCGGCCTGGGCGGCGGAGACCCGGATGGTGCGTCCGTTGGGGAGGGTGATCTCCCGTTCCCCTTCCTCCTCGGCGCCGGATTCGGTCTCGGCTCCCTCCTCGGGCTTCGGCCTCAGGCGCACGAAGATGGACTTGCGATCTTCGGTCCAGGATACGGTGCCCGTCACCAGCTGCTTATCCGTGGGGAAGCCCTTGGCTCCGTCGCCGTAGACCATGGCGAGGGACTCCGTTTGCGCATCCCATTGCCAGAGACGGGTGGGTTCCTTGGGCTTCGCCGGCGCGTCTTCCTTCTTCTTCGTCGATTCACCTTGAGGCCCTTCGGTGGCCGCCTCGGACGGCTCGCCCCCGGACTTCACCGGGACGGGTCGTTCAGATTTCGTCTCTGCGGAAGGCGCCTCCGCTCGCGGAGCCGCCCGCGCGGGTTCGGCGGCGTCGGACATGGGGCGATCGGACCAGAACGTCAGATAACGACCGTCTTCATCGAAGGCGACGTTGCGATAAGACGCCTCCCCGCGGGCGATGACCCTGGGTTTGGGAGCCGTGATGTCTGATGACAGATCCAGGAGGAAGATGCCGTGGGCAGCCTTCTCCTTGGGAGTGTGCACATAGAGGAGGTGCTTCCCGTCCTTGGTGAAGCGCCAGCGGCTCACATCCTTGATCCGGAACGACCTCGAATCGTGCAGGTTGCGAAGGACGAGGGTGTCGCCGCGGCCTTTGGGTTCCTCTGGCTTCTTGTCTTCTGTGGCCGGGGTGCCGCTGCCGGGACGGCCACGACGTGTACGCTCCCCGCCACGGCCGCGGCGAGAGCTGCGCGTGCGACGACCTTCCCACCGACGGCGAGCTCCTCCGCCCGGATTGCTCTGGGGGCGGGGCCGTTCTCCTCCGCGAGCTCGCCACGCACGAAGCCTCTCCGGGATGGTCTGTCGTGTCTCCTCCGACTCCTTCCCGGGCTTGGCGGCTTCCTTCTCGGGCTTGGCGGCTTCCTTCTCGGGCTTGGCGGCTTCCTTCTCGGGTCGAGGACGCGGCTCGGACCAACCGGCCCACTGGGAATCGCGGGAGAAGGACAGGCTGCGACCGTTCTTGATCTGGAGCTTCTCGTCTCCGTCCAACTGGCGGAGCACCAGTCGGCTGGCGTTCTCGGGCCGATCGGAGGCCGCTCTGACGGAGGTGTTGCCACCTCCGCGGCGGCGTCCGCGGCGGCTGCCGGTGCTATCGGTGTAGGAGATCCAGGCGCCGTCGGGGCTGAGACGTGTGGAACCCACCCTGCGGAGCCGCTCCGCGTCCTTCGGGGTGAGCTTCTTGGCCTCCGAGGACTGGCCCCACGTGGGGGCGACCGTGGTGCCGAGGAGGACGAGCAGGGTCAACAGCGGTGCGGAGAACGAGGCGCGGGACATGAGGGTCTCCAGGATGCGGAGGCTTCAGCTTGGGGTGAAGCCTGCATCTTAGAGCAGCCCGACCGACGACGCGAGCGGTTGCTGAGCCTCAGCCGAGGAGCTTGTCGAGCATGGGACGAGCGCCCTGCACGGCACAGGTCTGCGTGTAGAGGCCGAGGCCACGGACGCCGCCCAATTCCAGCCCTCCGCCGGCTCGTCCAGGACCTCCATGAACCAGGTTGGGCATGACCATGCCCGGTCCCGTGGAGTGTTCGGCGACCCGACGGCTGCCGAGCAGGACGCGCCCGTGGTACGGGGCGATCTCGCCGAGCACGGAACCCGCGAAGTCCAGGTCGTCGGAATACACCGTCGCCACCAATCCACCCTCGCCCAGGTTCACGAGCGCTGACGCTTCCGAGGCCTGCCCGTCGTAGGGCATGATCGTCGTGGACGGGCCGAAGACCTCGAGTTCATGCACGATGGGGGTGGCGGCGGGGTCGCGGCAGACGAGCAGGATGGGCGCGATGAGGGCGCTCGGTGTGCCCGCTTCGGGGATCTGTCCGTGGACGACTTCGCAAACTTGGGCGAGCTTGTGAAGGCCCGCGCACACGTCCTCCATCTGGGCGGGCGTCGCCAGGGTGCCCATGCGCACCCCGTCCTCCCGGGGATCTCCCGAGGGGTACTCCGCCAGTTCATCTCGAAGCGCGGCGACCGCGTCGTCGAGCCGTTCACGGGGGACGAAGACCCGCCGCGTCGCGGTGCACTTCTGCCCGGACTTCTGGACGATCTCTCGGCCAACCTCGCGGATGAACAGGTCCCAGGTGTCCGAGTCCGTATCCACATCAGGGCCGAGGACCGCGGCGTTGAGGCTGTCCGCTTCCACGTTCACGCGCACGGACTTGCGGATGACGTTCTCGTGCCCGCGGATCCGGGCGCCGGTGTCCGCGCTGCCGGTGAAGGCGACGGTGTCCTGACCGTTCAGGTGATCGAGCAGGTCGCCCGCTCCGCCGCACAGGAACGCCCATGCCCCGGCGGGCAGCAAACCGGAATCGACCATGAGCTGGCCCACTCGGAAGGCGGGGAGGGCGGTGGATGTGCCGGGCTTGGTGAGCACCGGCACACCGGCCAGGAACGCGCAGGCGAGCTTCTCCGCCATGCCCCAGACGGGGAAGTTGAACGCGTTGATATGGACCGCCACGCCGTGGCGCGGGACCATGATGTGCTGCCCGCAGAAGCGGGGAGAGCGTCCCACCACCTCCTGCTCGCCATCCAGGAGGAAACGGCGTTCACCCAACTCCTCGCCGAGCTTGCCGTAGGCCGCCATGGTGGCTGTCCCACCGTCGACGTCGAACTTGGCGTCCTTGAGGGTGGTGCCCGTGTTCTGGCGGGACACCTCGAGCAGCTCGTCGCGGTGGGAGTGGATGGCCTTGGACAAGGCGGTGAGGAGCGCTCCACGTTCCGCGAAGGTCAGGGCGCGCAGGGCCGGTCCTCCAGTGACCCGGCAGTGCTGGAGGGCTCCCGCCAGGTCCAGGCCTCGGGTGGAGGTGCGGGCGATGACCTCGCCGGTGGCGGGGTCATGGAGGGCCTGCCCCTCGTCCTGTCCGGAGACCCACTGATCCTGAAGGTAGCTCTGCAAGTTCATGCCTGTCGTCTCCACTGCGAGGTCGTCCTCTGTCAGGCTCGCGCGGGCTCAGTTGAGGCGCACGTACTCGAAGTCGAGGGGCTGGCCGTTGAGCCCCTGCTTGGGCGGGGCGACCCAGTTGGCCATCTGACCCGGTGCGGTGACCGGAGTCATGAGGGTCTTGACCAGGTCCCGGTCCTCCTGTGACGGCAAGACCGCGGTGGCCTGCTCCCGGTACCGTTCTTCGTCCACCATGCGGCCATCCGTGTCGAAGTAGTGCCCTGCGTACTCGCCCTGATGGCGGTGGAAGCGGCGGTGGGGGAGGCTGAGCTCGAAGTCGACGCCTTCGTCGGCGATGGTCTTGTTCCAGCGACGCACCGCCTTCTCAGAGTCCGAGATGTACTCGTTGCGGAGGATCTCGTTCATGGCGTTGCGGGTGGGCACCTGGCGGTTGCCGACGCGGCCGTCCTCGATCACCGGGACGTCGATGTAGCCCTCCTCGGCGGCGTGGTCGTCGTACTTCTTCTCCTCGTTGTAGCGGCCCTTCAGGCCCGACGCGAAGAAGTCGGCTGCGTTGCTCGAGATCTCCCCGCCAAACAGGTCGAGGGAGTAGGTGTACCAGTAGTTGATGTAGCGTTGCACGACGTCCAGAGGGATGCCTCCGAGGCTGAACGGGTCGCCTCCGGACTCCTTGTGAAGCTGTGCGCTGCGGCGCACGACCCTCGAGATGCCGGTGTCGCCGACGAAGAGGTGGTGAGCCTCCTCCGTGAGCATGAACCGGGTGGTGCGGCGCAGCGGCGAGAAGCCGGACTCTGCGAGGGCGCCGAGCTGAAACTTGCCGTCCCGGTCGACGAACATGGTGAAGCAGAAGAAGCTGAGCCAATCCTCGATGGGTTGGTTGAACGCCTCCAGAATGCGGGGCTTGTCCGCGTTGCCGGAGCGCCGCTCGAGCAGCTCGTCCGCTTCCTCCCGGCCGTCGCGGCCGAAGTAGCGGTGCAGCAGGTAGACCATGGCCCAGAGGTGACGGCCTTCCTCCACGTTGACCTGGAACAGGTTGCGCAGGTCATAGAGGCTGGGGCACGTCTGTCCGAGCAGTCGCTGCTGCTCCACGGATGCGGGCTCCGTGTCTCCCTGGGTGACAATGAGCCGTCGCAGGGCGTTGCGGAACTCGCCGGGCACGTCGTCGAAGGACGGCACGTCGATCATGTCGCCGAAGCCGACCGGACGGGTCTTCTCCTCCGGAGTCAGGAAGATGCCCCACCGGTAGTCCGGCATCTTGACGTATCGAAAGTCCGCCCAGCCGTCCTTCTCCACCGACACGGCGGTGCGAAGGTAGACGTCGTTGGCATGGAACCCCTCCGGTCCCATGTCCATCCACCAGTCGATGAATCGCGGCTGCCATTTCTCCAGCGCCTTCTGCAAGCGCCGATCGTGGTTCAGGTCCACATTGTTGGGGATCTTGTCGTGAATGGACATCAGGTTCTCCGGAAGTCGAATTCTGGTCTGGTGGGCTGCCCGTAGTTGGTCAGGGCGCCCTTGGGGCCGACGGCGTTGGGGCGCTGGAAGATCCAGTTCTGCCACGCGGATAGCCGGGCGAAGATCTTGCTGTCAGCGTTCTCCGCGCCGGGGAACCGCAGAGAGGCTTCCATGCCGGTGAGGGCGTCAGGAGAGAGGCTCGCGCGCTCTTCCGTGGCGAGACGGACCTCGTCCTCGAAGTCCAGGTCGTCCAGGGCCATGGTGACCAGGCCCAGGTCCTCCGCGTCCTCTGCTCTGAGGACCTCGCCTGATCGCTCGAGCAAGACGGTCACCTGTTCCGGGTCCGCGAGGAAGCGGACGCTCATGCGGGAGAGTTCGTGGGTCATGGACAGGGTCCCGCCGTTCATGGGCGACAGGGCGATGGCGTTCTCGTCGTCATCGTCCTGCAGCATGTACTGACGGTCACTGGCAATGGCGAGCTCGAGCAGGGAGCCGGCGAAGCAGGAGCCGGGCTCTATGAGGGCGAAGAAGGACTTGGCCGTGAGGTCCATGCGGCGAAGGGTCCTGGCCATGTGAAGGACGACCTCACGTACGAACCCGTGCTGCCGATGCTCGTGCAAGGCGTTGTCTACCCGCAGCATGGCCTGGATGGAGCCCTCCGTGCGGACGGAGACGACGTTGATGCCGGGGAGATCCAGACGCAGGTGGAGCAGCGCCCGATCGAGCTCACGGAAGGCGCGCAGCGCCCACAGGTCGTTGCCCTCCGCCAACATGGCTTCTGGGTCGATCGCGGCGTCCTCTGACGGGCCGGCGACCACCAGGTTGGCCGTCCTGGCTGCGTGGTCCAACTCGACCCTGACGTGACGGAAGGTCAGCGCCTCATCGGTCACGTCAGGGGCGATGGGCTCGAGAGGGAGACCTCCCCACGAGGACCCGTCTTCGCCTTCCAACGCTTCCGCGACGCGCGCCTCTATCTTGTCGTCCCAGCTGCTGCGGGGGAACACGTCGTCCACCAGCCCCCAACGCTTGGCTCGCTTGCCTTTGATCCCCTCGGCCACGGTGCAGAAGATGTCCGCGCGATCGCGGCGCACCTTGCGCTTGTCGACGAGCCGGGTGAGCCCACCGGTCCCGGGGAGTACGGCGAGGAGCGGGACCTCGGGGAACGACACGGCGCTGTTCCCGTCATCCACGAGGTAGATCTCGTCGCAGGCGAGCGCCAGCTCGTAGCCGCCGCCGGCAGCGGTGCCGTTCAGGGCGGCGATGGAGCGGACGCCGGAGTGTTCCGAGAGGTCCTCGATGCCAAGGCGCGTCTCGTTGGTGAACTTGCAGAAGTTGACTTTGAAGGCGTGGGTGGACTTCCCAAGCATGTAGATGTTGGCGCCGGCACAGAAGATCCGTGGCACGGCGCTGTCGAAGACCACCACCTTGACCTGGGGATGCTCGAAGCGGATGCGCTGGATGGCGTCGTTCAGCTCGATGTCCACGTTGAGGTCGTAGGAGTTCTGCTTGAGCAGATACTCGGGTCCTTCCTCTTCCTGGACCGACAGCGACATGCGGGCGACGGCGCCGTCCACCACCAGGCTCCAGTGTCGGTACTGGTCGGGATGGGTCTGGAAGGGTGTGAGCGTGATGGACTCTGCATCGGTCATGGCGGTGGCCCCCGAGGAAATGGAACGGACGAATTATAGTGCGTTTGCCCCCCACCAAAATGCAATATAATGCACACCTCCATGAGCCGTGACCCAGCCGCAATCCTGAAACAAGTGGGCAGCCGCGTGCGGGCCCTGCGCAACGCCCACGACATGCCGCGACGGGAGCTGGCGCTCCGCTCCGGACTATCCGAGCGGTTCCTGGCCCAGGTGGAGGCCGGCAAGGGGAACATAGCCGTCAGTCGTCTCTGTCAACTCGCGCAGTGTCTTGGGGTCCGGCCCGGTGCCCTGCTGGACGCAGCACCTCAACAGGATAGTCGGCAGGTGGTGTCCCTTCTGGGCGTCCGCGGCGCCGGCAAGACGACCCTGGGGCGCGCCGCGGCAGAGGCGCTCAACGTGGCTTTCATAGAACATGATCGTGTCGTGGAGGAGGAGGCGGGTATGGACCTGGCGGAGGTCTTCGCCATGCACGGAGACGGGTACTACCGAAAGGTCGTTCGCGACACCCTGGATCGGCTCCTTGCCGGAGTCAACGGTCCCACCATCCTGGCCACCGGAGGCGGAGTGGTGACCGACATGGAGGCTTACGACCTCCTCAGGCGCAGATCCCATACGGTCTGGCTACAGGCTTCCGTAGACGATCACTGGGCGCGGGTCGTGGCTCAGGGGGACGGCAGACCGATGCGGGACCGACCTGACGCCCGCGCCGAACTCGCCCGCCTGCTCGAGCGCCGAATTCCCCTCTACGAGAGAGCGGATTACGTCATCGACACATCCTCCGGAAGCCGGGATGGGGCGGTGGGCGCGGTGAGCCACCTGGTGGGGCAGGTACTGGGGCTCGATGGGTCGTGACCTGGTGTCACGACCGTTCTGTTCCCGGGTCGTGCTGATGGCGGAACGCCGGTAGGCTGGCGCGTTCGGATCGACCGCCACAACCACCAAGGAGGCGCACCATGTCCATGGACAACCAGGTCGAAGGCGACCATGAACCGGGTGAGTTGGAGTCCATTCCCCATCAAGGCGGCGGCATCCAACTGGACTCGATCAAGTCACCGGTGAGCAGGATCATGCGCACCCAGATCGGGACCACGTCGCCGGACGCAACGGTGCTGGACTGCGTTCAGGTCATGGCGCAGCAGCACTATGGCTGCGTCCTCGTGGAGGATGGCGCCAGACTGATCGGGATCCTGTCAGAGCGCGACGTGGTCACACGCGTGGTCAACGAGGGCAAGGACCCTTCTGCCGAGCGTGTCCGGGACGTCATGACCATGGACCCGGAGTGCGTCCTGGCGGACGAGGAGATCGCGTACGCCCTCAACATCATGAAGGTCGGCGGCTTCCGGCATGTGCCGGTGGTGCATCAGGACGGAGCGGTGGCCGGGATCATCAGCATCCGGGATGTGGCCAACCTCGTGGTGGAGCACTTCCGATCCGAGGTGCTCACGCTGCGACCGAAGACGGCGAGCGGCCCCACCACCCAACACGGAGGGTGAGGGTCAGCCGCTCGCTTGCTCGCGGATGAGGTTCAAGGAGCTTCCTGCCTTGAACCAGCCGATCTGGTCCGCGGTCATGGAGTGGTTGCAGGTGATCCGATCGGACGATCCGTCCTGGTGGTTGAGGACCATGGTGACGGATTCACGCGGGGCCAGGGAGGCCAGGTCGAGGATGTCGACCTGATCACCTTGCTGGACCAGATCCCAGTCACCCGGGTTGGCGAAGGTGAGCGCGAGCACCCCCTGCTTCTTCAGGTTGGTCTCCGCGATACGGGCGAAGCTCTTGGCGACGACGGCCCGACCTCCCAGCCAGCGCGGCGACATGGCGGCATGTTCCCGGCTCGATCCCTCGCCATAGTTCTCGTCGCCGAACACGACCCAGGGCCGACCGGCGGCCTTGTAGGTGCGGGCGATGTCCGGGAAAAGCTGTCCGGTCTCTCCGCTGAGCTGGTTGGTGCCACGCCCCACCTCTTCGGTGAACGCGTTGTTGGCGCCCAGGTAGCAGTTGTCGCTGATGCGGTCGAGGTGGCCGCGGAATCTCAGCCAGGGTCCAGCGGCGGAGATGTGGTCCGTGGTGCACTTGCCCTTGACCTTGACGAGGACGAACGCGCCGTGGATATCCTCGCCGTTCCAGGCCTCGAAGGGCTCGAGCAAGGCGAGGCGCTCGCTGTCGGGAGCCACCTCCACGGTGACGGCGCCGGCGTCTCCCCGGGGCGGGGCGGGGATGA
This sequence comes from uncultured Isosphaeraceae bacterium, assembly GCA_964507445.1. Taxonomy (GTDB): domain Bacteria; phylum Planctomycetota. The sequence continues at coordinate 280,481 of CAZDQF010000001.1, read as the reverse complement.
ACCCCTCGACACCGCTCTCGAACCCCCTGGCAGGCAACTCCTCCGCCGTGGGCGCTTCCAGGCGCACCTCTTCGCCGGCGTCGTTGGTGAGGGTCTCGTTGGCTGGGTCGAAGGCCAGGGTCCCGGAGATGGCCAGGGCGGTCACGATCTCCGGACTCCCGATGAACGCCAGGGTCTCGGCGTTGCCGTCGTTCCGCTTCTGAAAGTTGCGGTTGAAGGAGGTGACGATGCTGTTGCGGGTTCCGCTCTCGATGTCGGTGCGGGTCCACTGACCGATGCAGGGACCGCAGGCGTTGGCGAGCACCGTGGCGCCGATGGCCTCCAGCTCGGCGAGGATGCCGTCTCGTTCGATGGTCGCCCTCACCTGCTCCGAGCCCGGCGTGACGAGGAACGGGACGCGGGCCTTCAGGCCCTTGTCCCGGGCCTGCCGCGCCAGATCGGCGGCGCGGCCCAGGTCCTCATAGGAGGAGTTGGTGCAGCTGCCGATGAGCGCTGAGGTGAGCTCCATTGGATAGTCGTTGGCGCGGGCGTCCTCTTCCATCTGGGAGACCGCCCGGGCAAGGTCCGGCGTGTGCGGGCCAACGAGGTGGGGCTCCAGGGTGTCCAGGTCGATCTCGATGACCCGGTCGAAGTACTTCTCCGGGTTGGCGGCCACGTCATCATCAGCCCTCAGGTGGGCGGCGTGCTGACGAGCCAGGGCGGCGACCTCTGAGCGGTCGGTCCATTCGAGATACGTGGCGGAGCGCTCGTCGAAGGGGAAGACGGAGGTCGTCGCCCCCAACTCTGCGCCCATGTTGGTGACGGTGCACTTGCCTGTTGCGGAGAGGCTCTCCGTGCCAGGGCCGAAGTACTCGACGATGTGGCCGGTTCCGCCGGCCACGGTCAGCAGGTCTGCCACCTTGAGGATGACGTCCTTGGGGGAGGACCATCCCCGCAGTGAGCCCTTGAGGTGGACGCCGATGAGCTTGGGGCAGCGGACGTTCCATGGCAGCCCCGCCATGACGTCCACCGCGTCGGCGCCGCCCACGCCGATGGCGATCATGCAGAGGCCTCCCGCGTTCGGCGTGTGGGAGTCCGTACCGATCATCATGGTGCCGGGGACGGCGTAGTTCTCGAGGACGACCTGGTGGATGATGCCCGAGCCGGGCTTCCAGAACCCGGCCCCGGCGCGGGCGGCGGCCGTACGGAGGAACTCGTAGACCTCCCGGTTCTCGCCCATGGCGGTGTCCAGGTCCTCCTGGGCGCCGGTCTTGGCTCGGATGAGGTGATCGCAGTGGACCGTGGTCGGAACGGCGACGTTCTCGAGCCCCGCGGAGAGGAACTGGAGCATGGCCATCTGGGCCGTTGCGTCCTGCATGGCCACGCGATCCGGACGGAGATCGATGTTCTTGCGTCCCCGGGAGAGCTCCTGGTCGGCTGGGTCCAGGTGGGTGACGAGGATCTTCTCGGCGAGCGTCAGGTCGCGGCCAAGGTGCCCGCGTGCGGCGGCGTGTTTCTGTTCGAAGGTGCCGTAGAGCTGGCTGACGGCGGCGATGTCCACGTGCATGGGTGCTCTCCCTGAAGTTGGCGCCAACCCTAACGAACCGACAGTTGGGCCGGAACCCTGTGTCAATCCAGGTTCCAGGCGACGACCACCACACGGCCCTGTCGGCGCAGCAGGCGCTCGCCTCGTTCCGGTTGCCAGGCGTCCAGGTAGGTGCTCAGTGGGTCCGAGGCCTGCCGACGCTGCCAGGGCATCCCGTTCCAGGCGAAGCGATCCACCACCAGGATCAACGGGGCGGAGGACCCATTCAGCATGGCGCGCAGCCGTTCCATGACCTGACTGGGCTGCCCGTCGAGAGTCACATGGGGCTGGCGAGCGATGTGCAGCGCGGTGTGGACTCGTTGACCGTAGGCGACGAACCGCGCGTTCGGCCGCTCCAGAGCCAGGGCCGTGGCCAGCTCTCTGGATTCGCAGACCGTGCGCTGCGACAGCGCAAGGGTGTCCCGTCCGTGGGCCACGGCGACGGCGGCTGACAGACCGAGAAGCAAGGCCGCTCCCCACCGTCGCGCGGGGATCGAGGTGCGAGGTCGTCCGCGGATCAAGGCCGCGGTCAACGCGGTCACCAAGGAGAGGGGGAGCAGCCACCACTCATGATTGGCATATTCGAACCACGCGAAGAAGAACACGCGCACGATCAGGGCTGCTGCAATGGCCATCGCCAGGGATCGGCCGCCCGCCTCGCCGCGGAGGAGCGCTCCCGCCAGCAGCAGCGCGACCGTGAACGCGAGGCCCACCGTCAGATGGTAGGAGGTGCTCCATTCCCACTGCTGCCCGACGACTGCCACCCCGCAGATGGCTAGGTGGTCCAGGATGCGCTGCGCCGGTTCGGGCAAGTCCGCAGACCACGGCTCTGACGCGACATGGATGACATATTCGAGCAGCTCTGCCTGGGGCTCCGTGACCATCCAGGCGATCAGGTAGAGGGCTGCGGTGATCGCCCCCGCGACGCCGAACACCCTGAAGGTGCGGCGAGCGCCCTGGCCTGGGGAGGCGCGGAGCGCGAAACACACCATGGCCACGGGGACCAGGAGCACGTTGTCCTGGCGCATGAGGCAGGCCAGCACCACGGCGAAGACGGTGAGCCGGGTCGTAGCCCGAAGCTGGCACGATACCCGGAGCATCCAGAGACCCGCCGCAGCCCCGGGGATGACGGACTCGCCAACCGCGGCTTCGAAGACGAAGGTGCGGGTCAGCAACAAGGGGAGACACAGCAGGGCGCCGAGCGACCTGCGGCCCGGACCCGCGATGGTGCAGATCAGCAGGAGCAGGGCCAACGCACCCATTCCGCTCACCAGGCGGACCGCTGCGTGTCCGGGGTGCTCCACACCCATCACCTCTCCCGCGCCGGTCACGATGTTGACCAGGACGTGATACAGCAGATGCTGCGCCGGTACGGACCCCCACGGATCGGATTGCCCGGACTCCGCGTAGTAGACCGGATCATGGGCGATGATGGAGGCGTCGCTGTCCCAGGGGTAGAGCAGGAGGCTCCCCGCCAGGACAACCACCGCGAGGACTGCGGGGAAGACGAGATCCAGGGCACGCACGGCGTCGGCTTTCCCCTCAGGGCAGGGGGAACCCCTCCTGGCCGACGAGCGGGACGAACACCACGCCGCCGAGGTCCTCGCGCCTGACGTTCCCAGGGGCGGTCTTCCGGAACAGCGCCAACTCCTGAACCCGGCGATCACCCACCGGCAACAGCAACCGCCCGTCGACGGTCAGTTGATCCAGCAACGACGGAGGGGCGGCGGGAGCCGCGGCGGCTACCAGGATGCGCTCGTAGGGGGCACCGGAGGGCCAGCCCAGGCTGCCGTCGGCCACATGGATGTCGAAGTCCGCGTATCCGAGAGCCCGGAGCCGCTGGCTCGCCTCCCTGGCCAACGGCGGGTGGCGCTCGACACCGACGACGGTGGCGCCCAGCTCGAGGAGGATGGCGGTCTGGTAGCCCGACCCGACGCCGATCTCCAGGACCTCCATGCCAGGCTGGACGCCCAGCGCCACGGTCATGGTGGCGACCATGCGAGGTTGAGAGATGGTCTGGCGACACGCGATGCCCAGCGGTCCGTCGTCGTACGCATTGGATCGGGACTCAGGGGGTACGAATTCGTGTCGCGGGACCTGGAGGAACGCCTCCAGCACGGCGGGGTCTTCGATGCCATGGGACCGCAGTTGCCGCGTCACCATGGCCTGGCGCTCGGCTGCACGGCCCCCGCCGGTCATCCGGCGGACCGCCCGATCACCTCGACCCCGCTCGCGGTGGCCAGGATCACCTCGTCGGCCATGTGGAGGAAGAGCCCGTGATCGACCACGCCCGGTCGGTCGGCGAGCGCACGGGCGACTTCCGCGGGGTTCGTCTCCTCGGGGATGAACCGGCAGTCGAGGATGACGTTGCCGTTGTCCGTGTAGTAGGGCTCACGGTCCGGGTTGGTGCGCAGCGTCGGGGACGCTCCGAGGCCTTCGAGGAAGGGGAGCTGGGAGCGCCACGCGAACGGGATCACCTCCACGGGCAGGGGGCTTCGCTCGAACAGGCGGCCGACGCGCTTGGTCTCGTCGGCGATGACGACGAAACGACCGCAGGCATGGGCCACCATCTTCTCTCGCAGGAGGGCGCCGCCCAGGCCCTTGATGAGCTCGAGCTCCGGGTCGACCTCGTCGGCCCCGTCAACGCCGAGATCCAGGTTCGGGTGGTCCTCCAGGGCCAGGACAGGGATGCCCAATTCTCGGCAGGCTTGCGCCGTGCGTTCCGAGGTGGGCACTCCAGCCACATCCGTGAGGCGTCCGTCCTTGAGGGCGGCCCCGAGGTGATTGAGAAAGTGGGCCACGGTGCTCCCCGTACCCAGGCCCAGACGCATGCCATCGGCGACGCGTTCAAGGGCGACCATGGCAGCCTTCTCCTTCAGGGCTTCCAAGCTCATGGTCCGGATTCTAACGGGGCGGGAACAAACGGGAGAGAGAGAACCCGGCGACCACGGTGACCCCGGTGCCCACCGTGTTACGCCAGAGCCACGCCACCTCCAGCACCTGGGAGACCAGGAACACGGAGGCGATCCCCAGGACGAGCCCTGCCACCACACCACGGCCGGACGCCCCCCGGTCCAGCCAGGCGAGGAGGAACACGCCGAGCAGCGATCCGTAGAACCACGACCCGATCATGTTGACCACTTCGATGATGGCCCCGGCGTCTTCCAGAGAGAGGGCGAAGGCGGTGGCGAGGCCCCCGAAGGCGAGGGTGAACAACCGGGTGAAGCGCACGATCTTCTGGGTCTGCTGGCTGTCCTCCGGGTCGAGCTTCATGCCGTCGATGACGGCGACGGTGGCGAGGGCGTTCAGTTCGGAGTCGATGCTGGACAGGGCCGCCGCGAGGATCCCGGCCAGCAACAGTCCCGTGATGCCCCAGCCCGGGAGCCGATGACGCATGACCCAGGGGACGACCCGGTTGGCCTGCTCGTCATTCCGCTCCGTCCGGGCTGACTGCAGGCGCTCCACGGTGGCCTGGAAGCGGCTCCGGTTGGGTTCGGTCCGGTCGTTCAACCAGGCACGACCGGCGACCCCTGCATCCAGGCACAGCTGGCGGTGTTGCGCCTCCGCGCCGGGGTCCGAGTCCACGCGGCGGGACATGTCCAGGGGCGTCGGTTCATACAGCGACCAGACCCAGATCAAGACGCCGAGCAGCAGGATGGCGAGCTGGAACGGGACCTTCGCGGCGGCGTTCAGGAGCAGGGCGCCTCGTTTGTGTCCGAGGGAGCGACCTGCCAGGTAACGCTGGACCTGACTCTGGTCGGTGCCGAAGTAGGCCAGGAAGATGATGGACCCACCCAGGAGAGCGGACCAGATGGTGTAGCGCTCCTTCGGGTCGAAGCTGGTGTTGGCCAGCTCGATCCGATCCGCCGCGTCAGCGAGGGAGACGGCGTCGCCGACGGAGATGTCCGACGGCAGCGCTTCCACCACGAGGACCGCGAGGATGACCAGCGCCACCACCATGATGGCCATCTGCTTCACGTCCGTGGCGATGACCGCCTTGAGCCCGCCGAACGTGGTGTAGGCGACGGCGACGGCTCCGGTCACCAGCACCATGGCCCCGTGGGGCTGACCCGTGAACTCGCTGAGGACGATGGCCGGGGCCGCCAGGATGCCACCCAGGGAGAGACAGCGCAGGACCAGGAAGGTGGAGGAGGTGGCGACGCGCGCCCCTCGGCCCAGGCGCAGCTCCAGGAACTGATAGGCCGTGTAGACCCGGGCCCGGTGGAAGTAGGGCACGGCCGTCACGCACAGCACCAGCATGGCCAGCGGCAGGAAGTAATAGAACTGGACGAAGCCCGTGCCGGAGGTGAATCCCTTGCCGGTGGTGCTGACGAAGGTCACCGCGGAGGCCTGGGTCGCCATGACCGACAGCCCCATGGCCCACCAGGGCACGTCCCTGGACGCCAGGAGGTAGTCCTCCGCGGTCCGGTTGCGTCGGGCCCGTCGGATCCCGTCTGCCACGATGACCACGAGGAAGACCCCCACCACCACCCAATCCGCGACGCTCACCGGCGCATGGTAACCGGAATGGCCACGCCCAAGACGTTGGTCCATACTGACGCCATGCGTGTGACCTGTGTGCTCTTCGCCATGCTCGTTCCGGCCCTGTGCCAGCCGCTCTCCATCACGGCTCCCACGGACCCCGCCCGGGCCCTGGCCCTCTCCTTGCGTCGCATTGGTGTGGAGGGGCGGTTGCTCTACATCACCGCCCATCCTGACGACGAGGACAACGGCCTGCTCGCCTACTACAGGCACGGGCGCGGCATGGACGTCACCCTCCTGACCCTCACGCGCGGAGCCGGGGGCCAGAACGAGATCGGTGACGAGCTGTTCGAGGCCCTCGCCGTGCTGCGCTCCGAAGAGCTGCGCGCCGCCCATCTCTTCGACGGCGCCCGTCAGCGCTTCAGCCGGGCGTTCGAGTTCGGGTACTCCTTCTCGGTGACGGAGACGTTTCAGAAGTGGGGTGAGGAGGAGATCCTCAGGGACGTGGTCCGGGTCATGCGTGAGACCCGTCCCCATGTGGTTGTGACCATGTCCATCGCCACGGAAGGAGGGGGGCGTCATCATCAAGCGGCGGCCTTCGCGGCGAGAAGGGCCTTCGATCTCGCGGCCTCCGACACCTGGCCGGAGCTCGGGCCGCCCTGGGCCGCCTCCAGGTTGTTCGAGTCCGCTTCACGGGGAGGAGAAGCTCCCCGGTATGGGGTGCCCTTGCAGGAATACGACCCGGTCCTGGGCTGCACCTATGCCGCCTTCGGGTTCGTGGCGCGATCCCTGCACAAGTGTCAGGGCACCGGTCAGGTCCGGCCCCTGGACCCTGCGGCCCGGAGACGATCCAGAGGCGGTCGCCTGCTGTCCCGGCGACGGGGCCCTCCGCCTCCCGCGAGCGGTGACCTCTTCGCGGGCCTCCCCATCTACCGTGACCCGCGGACCGGGGCGCTCGACGCACGTCCCGCAGACACCTGGCAGGGTGGTCAGGTCCCCAACGCGGCGTCGCCTCAACAGGTGGCGGAGCGGCTCCGCTCCCTGCTCCAGGAGTGCGTGCCGGAGGCCCGTCCCGCGGTGATGGCCGCGCTGAGCCAGGCCGTTCCCCTGCAGGTGGAGGCCGTGGCAGGCAAGCCGACCGTCATCCCTGGAGAGCGAGTGGGCGTCCGGGTTGCCCTGCACAACCGCAGCCACCTGCCCATCACCGTCAACGGCTGCTTCATCGAGGGTCGCTTTCGTCGAGGCGCCGGCGCCGACCTTGACGAGGTGTGGAACGGCGACTTGAGGCCCGGGGAACGAAGGGTCGTTCCCGTAACCGTGGAGGTGCCGGCGAAGGCGGATCGATGGACCGGAGTCCGCCTGCGCCGTGACCCGCGGGCCGATCGCTATGTGGGATCGTCGGATCGTCTGCACGATCCGGCCTGCGCGCGGGTCGTCGTGCTGGCGGACGCCGCTGGCTTGCCCCTCGAGATCACGCCGACCCCGGTCCGGTACCGGGAGACCGATCCGGTCTTTCCCGCGATGAAGGAGCTGGACCTGGCGCTGCTCCCACGGGTTCAGGTGGGCATACACCCACCGGTGCTGCCGGTGCCCGTGGACGACGACGGACGCCGGGCCCCGGCGACGTTCCGCGTCAAGGTCGGTCAGGGTGCGGAGGACCGCTGCCTGGTGGTGGTGCGCATGACCGAAGTGGACGGCGACGGATCCTGTGAACAACGCTTCGTCATGTACGGCCCCGGAGAGCGTGACGTGACCTTCTCCGAAGAGGACCTGGGACCCGTGCGAGCGGGGCGCTGGCAGGTCTCCGCATCGGTGGCCTCCGGGGAGGGGCTCGCGGAGGCCGTGTCCATGCAGCCCGTCACGTACCCGCACATCCGCCGGGTCTTCCTGGAACGTCCGGCGACGGCGGAGGCGGTGGTGTTTCCATGTTCCCTGCCCGGTGGTCGCGCCGTGGGCTGGGTCGAGGGGACCGGGGACCAGGTGGACGACTGCCTCGAGCTGGCGGGGGTCCCGTTGCGACGGCTCTCCGACGGGGACCTGCTGCAGGGCGACCTGGACAGGTTCGACGTGATCGTCACGGGGGTCCGGGCATACAAGGTCCGGGAGGACCTCAAGGCCGCCCACCCCCGACTGCTTCGCTGGATGAAGGAAGGGGGGCACCTGGTGGTGCTCTACAACAAGTCCCCGGACATGAACAGCGGTCGGTCAGGTCGTGGCGGCAGCCCGTGGGCACCGTACACCGCACGGGTCAGCCGGGACCGGGTCACGGTGGAGGAGGCCCCGGTGGTGGTGCGCTCTCCGACCCATCGACTCTTCAACCGCCCCAACCCCATCCTTGCCTCGGACTGGGACGGCTGGGTCCAGGAGCGAGGGCTGTACTTCCTGGAGACCCGGGACGAGCGCTTTCGCGAGCTCCTCTCCATGACCGAACCGTGGCCCGGGAACCCCGGGGAGAAGACCGGCGCTCTGGTCACCGCCGCGGTCGGCGATGGTTCCTGGACCTATGTGGGGCTGGCGTTGTTCCGGCAGTTACCCGCGGGAGTCCCCGGAGCGTACCGGCTCATGGCCAATCTCCTGGCGCAGGAACGACGGTGAGGGACGCGTCAGTCCTGCAGGCGGGACTCCAACTCCGCCACGCGCCGTTCCAGCTCCTCTACCCGGCTGACCAGGTCGGGGGCCGTCGTTGAGCCGGGGTCCGATTCGGTCGGAGCCACCTCGGGGGCAGGGGGCTCCACAGGGGCTGGGACTTCCTCTTCAGCGCCCAGGGTTTGCCCCCAGCGGTCATGGCGCTCGCCCGGGACGCGGGGGTGGCGTCGAGCCAGGCCGGCCTGCTCCAGGGTCTCGAGTGCGGCGTCTACGCCTCGTGGGTCCTCCACCTCCTTCGTCATGCGCGCGGTGCGGGTGCGGAGCTGCCCCGGCTGTTGCGGGCCGCGCAGGAGAAGCTCTGCGAGGACCGCCCGGGCTTCCTGGTCCAGCGAGAGGAGCTCCTCCGCGCGGTGGCGGTGCCTGGTCACCCGGCCGTCTCCGGAGGCGTTGGTCACCCAGCGCTTGATGAAGAGCGACCGGAGGGTGCCTTCGACCTCGAACTCCGCGTGATGGGTCACCGGGTCCCGGTTGTTCTTCTGATTGCACCCGGCGGTGAGAGCGTTCACCGATAGGGGATAGAGCTGGGGCGTGGCCAACTCCTTCTCGAGCAGCACGCCAAGGACCCGCCGCTCCGTGGGGTCGAGGGGGCGTTCGGGATGAACGAGGCTGTCCATGGGGTCAGTCCTCCAGCTCCACCAGGGACCTGGCGATGTAGCTGCCCATGTGGACCACCAGCCACAAGGTGGTCTCGGACTTGTCGCCGCTGGGGTGGATGTCGATGGTCATGTGCTCCATCTTGTGTGAGTCCGGGATGAACTCGGTGCGCAGGGCGCGGGCGTCCTTGGTCGCCTTCCGGGCGAAGCGCTGGGGCGAGTCCGACAGCAGGCTCCAGGTCCCATCGTCGTTCTTGCGCGCGCGAATGGAGTGCTCTCCCGGCTTGAGCGTGACGCCGCCGACCTTCAGGGGTCGGGACGTCGTCAACCGGGCGTTGGCCAGGTGCCAGCTGAAGCCGGGCGCGGCCTTCTTGAATCCCTCTTCATCGAGGGTCACGGTCAAGTGGCTGACGCTGACCTTTTCCGCCTCACGTCCCATGCCGAGGCTGACCTCCACCTTGCGGGGGAAGTGAGGGTGATAGATGACGAAGGTGGACTCCGGGGGAGAGATCACGGAGGCGTTGATGAGAAACCCGGCCAGGACAGTGAACATGGAGTGACTCCTCGATGGTGTGGCGAGAGCATAGGCGTGGTTCCGGTCGTTGGCCACCGGGTTCGTTGAGAGGGAGGGCGTTCGCCCGTATACTCGCGGGAAGAACCAAACGGAGCCTCTCCATGACCGCAGTCCTGATCCTCGCCGTCGCCGCCCTGGGCGCCCCGTCCACCACTCCGGACCCCGGGATGTGGACCTTCGACAACCTCCCCCTGGAACACCTGAAGTCCGCCTACGGGTTCGAGCCTTCGCCGGCGTGGATCGACCACGCGCGGCTGGCGTGCGTACGGGTGAGCTCCGGTGGCTCCGGGTCCTTCGTGTCTCCGGACGGCCTGGTGATGACCAACCACCATGTGGCCCTGGAGTACATCAACGCCCTCTCCACCAAGGAGCGGGATCTGGTCAAGCAGGGGTACCTGGCGACGGACCGTGGACAGGAGCTGCGGTGCCCGAACGGCGAGCTTCGTCAGCTGCGCATGATCCAGGACGTGACGGATCAGGTCATGGCCAAGACCAACGGCGGTACGGAGGGCCTCAATCCCGTCCTCGCCGCCATGAGCGCTGAGTTGAAGGCGTCGTCCGGCCTGGATGACGTCGAGATGGTCACGCTGTACGGCGGCGCCCGCTACCACGCCTACGGTTACAAGATCTACGATGACGTACGGCTGGTGTTCGCGCCGGAGATGCGGGTCGCCTACTTCGGGGGCGACTGGGACAACTTCACCTATCCGCGCTGGTGCCTGGACGTGACGTTCCTTCGAGCGTACGAGGACGGCAAGCCCGCAGACACCTCTGCCAACTACTTCAGGTGGAGCAAGTCCGGTCCGTCGGAGGGCGAGTTGACGTTCGTCTCCGGCAACCCCGGGTCTACCGCTCGACTGTGGCCCATGGCGCGGCTCGGCCACGAACGGGACGTGTACAACCCCGCGATCCTCAAGTTGCTGGAACGTCGGGAGGTGGCCCTGGCGCGCTACGCGGCGCTGGGGGACACGCAGCGGATCAAGGTCCTGGATGACCTGTTCGGGGTGCGCAACAGCCTGAAGGCCTATACGGGACATCAGACCGGCCTGAGCACCGGCCCCCTGTGGGGCGACAAGGAGGCCCAGGAGAAGGAGTTCCTCAAGGCCGTGGGAGACGACGCCGCGGTGAAGGAAGCCATGGCCACGTACGAGCGCACCCGGGCGATTCGGGACCGGGTCTTCGTCCCCTTGGTGTTCCTGCGTTTGGAGGGAGACCTTGGAACGCTCGCACGGCAATTGGTGCGGGCTGCGTCTGGCAAGCCTTCACCGGAGATGGTGGCTCGTCTCACGGCGGCGATCTCAGTGGACGAGGCCTATGAGCTCGAGAGGCTGGCCGCCAACTTCGACAACGCCATCGAGTTGCTGGGCCCGGACCACGATTACGTGAAGTTGCTCGGGGGACGTGGCGGCATGGACGCCGCACGGTGGGCCCTGGAGCACAGCAAGGTCAAGGACCCGGCGTTCCGCAAGGCCTTCCTCTCCGGTGAGGACATGGACGCGGTGGCGGACCCCCTGATCGACCTGGCGCGCGTGGTCGAGACCCAGCGCGGGCCCGCCGTGGCCGCGTGGGGCCAGGCGGAGAAGGACGAGGCGGTGGCCGCAGCCCAGATCGCCCGCGCCCGCTTCAGGGTCTACGGAGACAAGCGGTATCCCGACGCCACCTTCACCCTGCGCCTGACCTACGGGACGTGCATCGGTTACGAGCTCGGCACCACCAAGGTGCCGTGGACCACCACCCTCTACGGCCTCTTCGGTCGCAACGTGGAGATGCAGGGGCAAGACCCCTTCGACCTCCCGGAGCGCTGGCTGAAGGCTCGGGAGTATCTGGAGCTCGACACGCCGTACAACTTCGTCTCCACGGCAGACATCATCGGTGGCAACTCGGGCAGCCCGGTCTTCAACAAGGACCTGGAGATCGTCGGCCTGATCTTCGACGGCAACATCCAGAGCCTGCCGAACAGGTACATGTACCTCGAGGACGTCTGCCGCTCCGTGTCGGTCCACTCCGAGGGCATCAAGCATGCCCTGGAGCGGGTCTACAAGGCCTATGGCCTGCTGGCGGAGCTCGGCGCTCGCTAAGGCCTGAATCGCTTCGTCCGTCAGCGATATCGCTGGCGGACGAACGCTTCCACCAAGGGGAGTCTGGTCAACGCCCCGGGCCTCGAGCCGCCGAAGTGGGACTCGGAGAACGTGACCGCCCGGAGCCGGGCGAGGGCCTTGGCTCCCTCGTCGAACGGCACCCGGGCCAGCTGGCTGGCGTGGGCCCGGACGGCGCGCAGCTTGAGGTCTTCAGCGTCCTCATGGAAGGTGACGAGGGCGTTCACGTCTTCGGGGGCGTGCTGGTACCAGGCGCCCTCGAAGGTCCACACCTCGAGCCCGGCGCACGCTCCCTCGTTCAACCCCTCCAGCGCCGCGTCCAGCACCTGTCGGCTGAGGCGGTGGGTGGGATGCGGATCGTCGAGTGAGGGGGCGAGGACCCAGGCGGGGGAGAGGCGCTCCAGCTCGGCGATCAGGGCGTCCACGTCCGTCCGCTCGAAGACCCCCGAGTCGTAATACCGGCAGCGGAGGAACGAGGTGCCGCATCCGAGGATGCGCGCCTCCTGCTGCACCTCCGATTCCCGCAGGTCGGTGACCTCGTCCGGCCGCAGGTCACCCGGGACCTGGGCCCGGGACCCCGTGGTCATGGTGACGATGTGCTTGGATGTGCCCGCGGGGAGCGAGACCAGGAGGCCACCGCAGGAGATGGAGGCGTCATCCGGATGGGGTGAAATGACCACCACCGGACCCTGTGGGTCCAGGGTCTGGGAGTCCAGGACGGCGGTCTCGCAGGTCTCGGGGGAGGCCCAGACCCCTTCCGACAGGTGGGCGGCGGCGGCCTCATCGAGGATGACCTCCGCATCGGAATGCAAGCGGACGACGGACGCTGGACATTGCGGGGAGATCGGGCCCTCCAGCATGGCGCGCACGGCGGCGGCCTTGCTGTCGCCAATCGCGACCAGGCAGATCTTGCGGGCGTCCAGGATGCCTCGGGGCCCCATGGTCACGGCCGACTCGGGGTGAGCGCCCGTGGGGAAACGCGCTGCGTTGGCTTCCGCGGTGTCGTCCGCGAGGCGGGTCACGTGGCTGCGGAGGACGAAGGACGTCCCCGGTTCGTTGAAGGCCACGTGGCCGTTGCGGCCGACCCCGAGGAACTGGAGGTCGAGGGGCCCCAGCTCGTCGAGGAGGGCCAGATGTTCGGTCACGGGGTCGTCCGCCTGGGCAGGCACGGGGTGGAACGCGTGGTAGCCGGTCCCCAGAGGGGCGAACAGGGCCTCACGCAGTTCGTGCACCATCCCACCTGGGGTGTCCGGGTCGATGCCGGTGTACTCGTCCAGGTGGGTGAAGGTCACGTTTCGAAGGTCGAGGCTCCCGTTCTCGTGTGCATTGACCACGCTTCGAAACATGGGGGCGAAGGTCCCCCCGGTGGCGAGTCCGACGCAGGCCCGAGGCCGGGCCACGGTCTCCATGAGCCGTTGCAGCGCCGCGAAGGTGGCCTCTTCCGCGCTCCCCACCACGGTCAGGCGCAACCCGCTGGCTCCGATTCTCTGGGACCTCATGGGCCCATCCTCCGCCCGAGAAGGCGGAAGTTAAAGGTCTGCCCTGCGGTTGGTTCCGACTAACCGCCGCGAGGAGGAAGAAAATCTGAAAGTTGTTGCAAGTTCACGGCCCGGGTCCATCCGGTCTCTCAGGTTGATCCGGCGCCCCCGAATTTCGGGGGTAGTCTCCCTCAGCCTGAACCCTCGAAGAGCGGCGAACCGCCACAAATCCCCATTATTTGCGGTGTTTCGTCCAGTCCTGCCCAAGTGAGACGCACCGAATCATGTGGACTTCACGCACCGGAACCGAGTTGAGTACCGGGTCTGCTCAGACCCTTCCCCTGGACCGCAGAACCCGCAGCCCCCGCCGCACCAAGAAGGCCTCGCTCGAGGGCTTGACGCTGGTTCGCTTCATCCTCGACCCCGCGGAGCTGGGAGGCGCCGTGCTTGACGTGGACGTGCTCGATCGCGCCCTCGTGCGTCGCCAGGAGATCCACATCCACAAGGTCTTCCTCAGCCGGGTCACGACCCATGGCTGGATCGAGACCTACGGTCCGAGCACCATCAGCTACCACCCCATCCACTACCGGGAGGCCGCCGAAGGCTCCCAGCGTGACCGCATCGCGGCCCGGCTCGAGAGCACGCTCTCGTCCCTGGCACGGCGCCATCGCCCCGACGTCATCGCCAACCACGTGGCCGAGACCGAGGCCGGCGTGATCGTCAGCAGCTTCGCCCGCGACTGGAACATCCCGCTCATGATCCAGATGCATGGCGGTGAGATGCCCAAGATGGAGCTCCCGGACGACCACAAGGCCATGCTGGATGAGGTCATCAAGCAGTTCACCCGCTCCGCCGATCTGGCGGACGCGGTCACCGCGGTCTCCGATTCCGCCCAGAACCTGGTTCCGGACCACGACCTCACGAACCTGTGGACCGGCGCCGACCCGACGTTCTATGACCCGGCCGGCGTCCGTGGTGGCTACCTGCGGGACAAGTTCGACATTCTGGATTGCCACCCGGTGATCCTGCTGCCCGCCCGCATCGTCGTCGAGAAGGGGCACAAGCTCCTGCTGGACGCGCTGCAGATCCTGTTCGAGCGCGGCCTCGATTTCCGCGTGGTGTTCGCCGGCAGCGGCACCCCCGTCGCCATGGAGCAGCTGGACCAGTACCTGTTGGCCAACGGCTTCTCCGGCGTGGTGCACAAGCTCATCGACGCCACCCAGGGCGAGATGCGGGCCGTCTACAAGGGCTCGGACATCGTCGCGCTCCCCGGCTATCACTTCGAGGGTTGCCCGCGCTGCATCCTCGAGGCCCAGTTGATGGAGAAGCCGGTGGTGGCCACGGATTCAGGTGGCACCCGCGAGTCCTTCGTGGACGGCAAGAGCGGCTTCCTCGCGCCCGTCGGTGACGTGCTCGGTCTGGCCAACGCCCTCGAGCCCCTGATCAAGGACGCCGACCTGCGCCGCCGCTTCGGCAAGTTCGGTCGCCGTCACGTGATCTCGCGCTTCGACCTGGACGCCCTGGCGGCTCGTCACGAGGACGTGTATCGCAAGGTGATGCGTCGGCCTCTGGCCCTCGCCACCCGTTAGGTCACAGCCGCACTGGAGTTCGCTCGGGGTCGCTCTCGCGGCCCCGTTTGCGTTAGTCCTCGGTCTCACCGCGCGCTCTTCTGAGCGCCTCGGCCAATTCGTCCCGCCACCGCGGGGCCCGCTCCTCCAGGTCCTCCACCTTCGCCGCGGCCGCGGCGTCCAGGTCGATGTCGTGAAGGGAGGCGATCTCGCAGACACACACCACCACGTCCAGGAGCTCCGCGGCCAGGGCGTCCTTGTTCAGGGGGACGCCGTATGCGTGGTGGTCCAGGAGCAGGCGCGCCACCTCTCCGCACTCCTCCGCCAAGGCGGTGGAGGACCCCAGGGGAGGGTGATGGAGTCCGTGGAGGATGCCGTCAAAGCGCCGACGAAGGGATTCCAGGGAGTGGGTGTCAGCCATGTTCGACTCCGGGGCTCAGGTACCGGATGAGCCTGGAGGGACGGTACGCCTCATAGGCGATGTCGTCGAGTGGGCGGAGACCACAGCTTCGGGCGGCCCGTCGTCCTTCGTCCCGCTCCTCGCTGTCCAGGTCATGGCCCTTCCAGACCACCAGGGCACCGCCGGGACGGAGGAGCTCCGCGGTCTGCTCCACCACCGCGCCGAGCGTGCCCACGGCCTTGCTCGTCACCAGATCGAAGCCGTGGTCCAGGTCGCTGTCCTGGGCGCGTAACTCGTCGAGCCGACCGTGGAGCACGTGAGCGTTCTGTGGGCCTACGTCTCCCATGATCCTGGCCATGGCGTCCGTCTTGCGGCGGCGGGACTCCACCAGGACGACCCGGAGCCCGGGCCAGGCTGTGGCCATGGGGACGCCCGGGACGCCACCACCGGAGCCGAAGTCCAGCACGGTCTCCACGGTGTCCGAGGCACGGTCTCGCAGGTGCAGGCCGATGGCGAGGCTGTCCAGGATCAGCCGGGTCGTGGCGTCCTCCGGATTTCTGACGCCTGTCAGGTTGACCACGCGGTTCTCCTCCAGCAGCCGGTCCCGCCAGGTCAGGAGGGCGGACGCTTGCGCCGACGACAGGGAGCAGTGGAAGTCCGCAGCGGATCGGACGAGGTCGGTGGCGGGGTCAGGCGCGGGCATGACGCGCCATGGTAGCCTCTGGGTCTACACAGGAGTCCAAACATGCGCTTTCTCGTTGTCACTCTCGTCGCCGCCGTCGCCGCCGTCCCCGTCGTCGCTCAAACCCCCGATGCGGACAAGCCCGCCGCGAAACGGAAGATGGGTCTGGCCAAACCGCTGGTGTTCGAGAAGGACAAGGAGGTCTACGGCGCCGCCCTGGAAGGGAAGCGGCACCTGCGCCTGAAGCGGATCAGCAAGGGCCGGGACAAGTGGAACGGCAAGAAGGTCCAGATCCGCGGAGACATCACCAGCGTCTGCCCCAAGAAGGGCTGCTGGATGATGGTGCGGGACGGCAAGCAGAACATCCGGGTGAAGTTCACGGATTACGCGTTCTTCGTGCCCCTCGACGCCGCCAACCGCAAGGTCACGGCGGAGGGCACCGTCTCCGTGAAGGTGGAGACGGAGGCGGAGCGCCGCCACTACGCCGAGGACGCGGGCAAGTCGAAGGAAGAGATCGAGAAGATCAAGGGCGACAAGGTGGTGCTGAGCTTCCTCGCGGACGCGGTGCAGATTGGCACCCCTCCCGCGAAGAAGAAGGGGAAGCAGCGCGGCGCCGAGCGCAAGAAGCAGGGTGACGGCGGCAGCGACCGCTGATCGAACGGACGCGGACGGCCGAAAGACGAAGGGGCGTCACCTGACGGACAGCTTGGTCTTCAGGGTGCGCCCCTTGCGCTTGATGCGCAGGTCGATGGAGTCCCCCCGGGACTTGAGGGCCAGGACCGACTGGATGGCCTCCCGGGATTGTGCCTTGTAGCCGTCAAGGCTGAGGAGCACGTCTGCTTCCTTGATCCTGGCCTTGGCCGCCAGACCGCCCTCGTGGACCCGGGTTACGGGGAGCCCCCCGGCGTCCTCGTCGAAGGACCCCAGGTCCACCCCCAACATCCGGCGGACGTAGTCCCGCCCGCGCTGGCTGGAGGCGGGCATGGCGTTGCGGTCGTCCTTCTGGAACCGCGGCCGCTTGCCGTCGCCGATCTTGCGACCCACCCGGTAGGCCAGGCGAGTGATGAGGGCCTGGTCCGCCGTGTTGAGGAGGGGGAGGTCGTCGTCCGGGGTGTGGTACTGGCCGTGCTCGGCGGTGAAGAAGAACAGCACCGGGATCTTCTTCCGATAGAAGGACGCGTTGTCCGAAGGGGCGTTGCCGCCGCCGTGCAGCTCGAGGTTGAAGCCGAAGGGCTCGTTGGCGGCGCGGATCATCTTCTCGAAGCCGCGGCCCGTGTTGACGCCGCCGATGAACAGGTAGCCGTCCTTGCTGCGCCCCACCATGTCGAGGTTGATCATGGCGGCGATGCGGCCCAGCGAGCGCGTCGGCTTCTTGGTCCAGGCCTTCGACCCCAGGAGCCCCTTCTCCTCGGCGTCGAAGGCGAGGAACAGGATGCTGCGCTTGGTGGGTTTCTTGCTGAACGCCTCGATCAACTCCAACAGCGCGCTGGTGCCGGAGGCGTTGTCATCCGCGCCGTTGTGGATCTCGCCGCGGCGCCCGGGGGTGCGGCTGCCGGACATCCCCAGGCCCACGTGGTCGTAGTGGGCCCCGATGACCAGGTACTCCTTGCGCAGGCGCGCGTCGGTGCCGGGCAGGAGTCCGCAGACGTTGCGGCAGACCCGCCCGAGGGCGGCGAACCCGTGTTCCCACTCCTTGTCCTTGCCGGCGGGCTTGAGCCCGTGCTTCTCCATGTGGGCGGCGATGTAGGCGGCGGCCCGCCGGGCCTCTTCCGACCCGGCGTCCCGGCCCTTCATCTCGTCGGAAGACAGGTACTCCAGGTGGGCCGTGAGGTCCTCGGCGTTGATCGTCTCCTCTCCGGCGTCCAGGGGCTTCGGAGCGGAGAGCGGGCCCAGCTGCTCCTGGGCTCCCAGGGGGAGCAGGGGCCGCAGGGCCGCGCCCACCCGTCGAGAGGTCATGGCACGCCGCGGACGCGCGGCAGGCGGTGTTGGCCATGGACATGAGGATGATCACGACCTGTCGCAGCATCACCACGAAGTCGATGAGCAGCATGGTGGCGCCGAAGACGTAGCCGTTCAGCGGCAGGTGTTTCTGGATCATGCTGGTGTCGTGGAGCACCCAACCGGCGAAGACGATGAGCACCAGGGCGGACATCAAGAGCCCGCCGCCGAACCCGCCGAAGAACATGCCGAGGATCATGACCCCGAGCAGGATCAGGGTCGCGGCGCTGAGCATGCCGCCGAGGAAGGTGAAGTCCTTCTTGCTGATGAGGACGAAGCCGGTGAGGCCGCCGAATCCGAGGCCGGTCAGCATGAACGCGTCGCGGAGGATGTTCTGTCCTGGAAAGAAGGTGTCCGCCATCCAGAACAGGGGAGCGGTGATGATCCCCTGCAGCACGATGGTCAATCCGAAGGCCACGTAGTGGGTGCTCAGGTTGGCGGAGGCGAACATCCGCCGATAGGCGAAGGACAGGGCGATCAGACCGACGCAGGAACCGATGAGGATCGAGTTCATGTGGCCCGCTGCCGCCAACTCTTCGATGACACCGGAACCGATGGCGCCCCAGACCACCACACAGAACGCCATGAGGCCTAACAGGAAGTGGACGTAGGTCTTGCGAATGAAGTCCAGTCGGGCTTCCTGGGCGGACTGTTCGACGGTGATGGCACCGTCGATCCACTCGGCCTGGGGTGCGTTCTGTTGCATGGGTTCTCCTCCTTTGGATGGGTCTTCCTGACTGTATGGAGCGTCGGTGCGTGGGTCAAACGTTCTCTGGCCACATCGAAGCCTTGACCGTGGCGGTAATTGGGGCAATCTGCAATCCATGAAGGAGCTCCGAGCCACCGTCATCGTGTTCCTGGCCGCGCTCGCCCTGGGCAGTTGCGGAGTCCTCTCTGGAGGCTCCACCGCCGAGGCACCGGCAGCGCCGTCCGAGGTCCGGGCCAGCTGGGTGGTGCGGCACGCCATGGTGGATCAGGCCAGGGTGGACCGGGTGGTCAACGACGCCGTTGAGGCAGGCATCAACACCCTGATCGTTCAGGTCCGCGGACGGGGTGACGCTTACTACCGAGGCGGGCTCGAACCGGCCGCCGAAGCGCTGGGGGCCGGTTCGTTCGATCCCCTGGAATACATGGTCCAGAAGGCCCATGAGGCGGGGGTCCAGGTCCACGCCTGGGTCAACGCCAACCTGGTCTGGAACCCGTCACGGCCCTGCCGGGACCCGGGGCACCTGGTGAATCGGCATCCGGAGTGGCTGATGTTCCCGGAGGACCTCAGCGAGACGCTCCTGGCGCTTCCGCCGGAGCACCCGGATTTCCGTCGCACCCTGTTGGAGCACGTTGAGGCCAACCGTGGCTCCGTGGAGGGGCTCTACGCGGACCCCTCCAATCGGCGTTATCGGGCCCACCTGGCCTCCGTCTGCGCCGACATCGTGCGGCGCTACGCCGTGGACGGTCTCCACCTGGACTACATCCGCTGTCCGGGACCCACCTGGGGCTACTCACGGGTCGCCCTGGACGGGTTCAGGGTGGAAGTGGACCGGGAGCTATCGTCCGAGGATCGGGACGACATGGCCCGCCGGCTACGCGACGACCCGCTGCTGTACACCCGCCGTTATCCCATCCGCTGGTCGGCCTACCGACGGGATGCGGTCACGCGGCAGGTGACCGAGGTCGGCGGCGCGGTGCGCCGGGTGCGGCCCCGGGTGGTCGTCTCCGCCGCCGTCTTCCCGGACATCGCAGACGCCCGGGACCGTCGGTTCCAGGCCTGGCCCCAGTGGCTGGATCGGGGTCTGTTGGACGTGGCTTGCCCCATGAACTACGCCACCGCCGAGCAACGTCCGCTCTTCGAGGACCGTGCCCTGGCGGCGGTCGGAGCTCGGGGCCCGGGACGAGTCTGGATCGGCATCGGAGCGTGGAGGCTCGCGGTGCACGAGACCGTGAACCGGGTCCGGTTCGCCAGGGGTACGGGGGCGCAAGGGGTGGTGCTCTTCTCCCACAACGGTCTGCAGGAGAAGCCGGGCGCCTTCACCACCCTGCGCAGCGAGGTCTTCAGCGACCAGGGGCCGGGGACAGCCCGCTGATCAGGCCTCCAACGGGAGCTCGCGTAGGCTCCCGAGGAGCGCCCGAAACGGTTTCTGAGAAAGGGTGGTTTCTGGGGTTGACTCCACCACGGGTGGATTCGTTATGGTCTCCCACGGTCAGCGACACCACCAAGCACGCAGGCCACCTCAGCCACCGCAGGAGCGACGTCCTCGGGTTTTCCCGGCGCTCTCCTGCACACAGTCGATTTCGAGGGCTGCGTCGGTGGCATCCAGAGCCAGCACCACGTTGGTGTCAGCTCACAGGGGATGGGTGGTGTCGGCGCCGCCTTTTTTTTGCCCTGCGAAAGCAGGAAGGGCCCTACCACCACCTGTGCCTGCTGGCCTGGGTGAACGCGGATGCGAGGAAATCCGCCACCCCCTCCTCGTCCGGGAACAGGAATCGGGAGAGCAGGAACTGCTCCAGCTCCGATGCGAGAGCCTTGGCGGTCTGGGGACGCCGGTCCGGGTCCGGATCCGTGGCCCGTAGGATGATGTCGGCGAGGCTGTCCGGAACGTGAGGCGCCGCCGCCCGGACATCCCGAGAGGACCGGCTCTCATCCTCCAACAGTCGGGTGAGGGCCTGGGTGTCGCCGACGTTGTGAGCCACCTGCCCGGACAGCATCTCGTAGAGGACCAGCCCGAGGGAGTAGATGTCGGAGCGGGGGTCGGTGCCCGTGCGGGAGACCGCCTCAGGGGCCATGTAGGGGTACTTCCCCCAGACCACGTTGCCCTCGTCGTCGACGCTGGAGGTGATGGCCTTGGCGACGCCGAAGTCCGTCAACTTCGGGATGCCACGGAACGAGATGAGGATGTTGGAGGGGCAGATGTCCCGGTGAACGATCTTGAGATGAGCTCCCCGTCGATCGTGCTTGTTGTGGGCGTAGTACAACCCGTGGCAGATACGCGCCACCAGGTACACGGCGATGTCCACGGGGAGCTGCCTGTTGAGGCGTGCGAGGCGCTCCAACAACTGGAGCACGGTGCGACCGAACACGTGCTCCATGATGATGAAGACCTCCTTGCGGGTCCTCGCCAACTGATAGACCTGGACGATGTTCGGGTGGACCAGGTTGGCGACCAGCCGCGCTTCATCCAGGAACATCTTGAGGATTCGAAGGTCCTCGAGGCGGTGGGCGGCGATGGTCTTGATGGCGACGAGCTTGCTGAACTCGTCGGACCCGATCTTCTCCGCCAACCACACCTCGCCCATGCCGCCCTTGCCGAGGAGTTGAGCGAATCGGTAGGAACCGGCGGACCGCAGGACGCGCCCCTTGCCCTTCCTGAACCGGCCCAGCCAGCGATCGACCATGTGGAGTCGGCGGCTCTCCATAGGCCATTGTAGGATCGGCGGCGGCACACTCAACTCCAGGCGCACGTGTGCTACCATGCCGCCGATGTCGACCACCTCAGCCGAGACCGTCCTGGACCTGACCCGGTCTCCGCCGTCCCGGCGTGGTCGCTTCTGGTCGGCGATCCTGGCCGCCGGACTGGTGGGCGCCGGGGTCTTCGTCTTTCTCGAGCATCAGGCGACGGTGGCCGCCGGGTCGGATCGAAAGGGAGAGTGGGGCGCCCCTCGCACCTATCCTCTCCTGGACGGGGTCCAGGTCTCCATGGTCCTGGGGGAGGGGTGGATTGAGCGGGACGGTGGTTACGTCCTGGCGTCAGAGCAGGGCGGCTCCATCCGCCTGTCTCTCGCGCTCCATCCGTCCTCGCAACCCGACGCTCGAAAGGCCGCTCACCTGTCCCAACGGGACCCAGAGGTGGAGGCGCTCTTCGACCGCCACCGCTGGCTGGATCGTGAAGGCGGGCTGGGGGTTCTGGAGGTGGCCGAGACATTCCCCGTTCCCCCGCCAAGCGGGGTCGTGTTCCGGCGCCACCTGCTCTGGACCTCTTACGGGGATGGCGTCTTGGAGGTCCGGTACGAGTACCCCTCGGCCGAACCCATGCTGGCGGACCACGTGGAGCACGTGATCGCAACCCTCTCGTTTCCCTGACGATCCCGCCCCCGCCGCTTGACCGTCCGTCACGGCGACCCGTAGCATCTGGTCGCAGCAGGACATGGGGCTCTGGGCCGTCCATGGTCTCGTCCGCGGTCTGCACCCATGCGAAGCACCCTCAAGGGACCCCTGCCCGTCCTTGGCATCTACCTGGCGCTGCTGGCCCTGGCCTACGGCAAGGGAATCCCGTCCAGCGACGATCCCGGACTGACCCGTGGCGGCGACGTCTGGCTGGGCGGCCTCCTCGGACCGTCGGAGACCGGCCCCGGGACGCCCTGGTGGGCTGTCCTCCTGGTGGTGGCGGCCGCAGGGGCCGCCTGGTACGAGCTGGTCCGGATGTTGACCGGGAACCGGGTGGTGAGCTTCGTCGCCGGAGGGCTGTGGTGCGTGCATCCCGCGTTGGCCCAGTCCCTCGAAGCCCCCCACGCATGGACCCTGTTTCTCCCGGCCCTGGGGTTGGCCGCCACCGTCGCCATCCGAGAGCACGCGTGGCTGGCGGTTCGCGAGGGGCGCTCGCCCACCACCTACCTGGGCGCCGCCCTCGGCGTGGGGTTGCTCACCGTGGCGTCGGGTCCGACGGGACTGGCCGTGGGTCTGGTGGTCGTCCTCGTGGATCGGCTGTTCCACCACGGAGAGACCCTCGCGTTCGACCGTCGGGATCGGTTCGTCCCGATCCTGCTTGCGGCGTCCGCCGTATACGCCGCCCTGGTGCTCCTGTTCGGCCAGATGGGGGGGCGTGAGATCTGGCAGGAGGCGGGGCGTTTGCTGGGCTTCACCTCCGATCACGGAGCGGCGCCCTGGGTGCTCGTCGCCATCCTCCTCGGCGCCATCGGCGGATTACGGATCGGCATCCGAAGCCTCGGCGTCGCCCCCAAGTGGATCGCCATCTACGGCGGCTTCGCCTGCGGGTGGTTTGTCATCTGCGGGTTCGCGGCAGCGATCACCGGGAGCGACGGCCTGGAGGCCGCCTCACTCGCCATGCCCTTTCTCATCCCGGCCCTGCTCTGGCGGTATCTCCTCGGGCTCATGCCCGAACCGGAGATCCCCGCACCGCCACCGTTGCTGGATGTCGCATCCCTGGGCCGTGGCCTCCCCGAATTCCCCCGCCTTCCGGATACGGCCGAAGTGGCGGTCACCCCGGCCTCTCACGTCGGGCGGGTGTCGGACGCGGTGCCGTTTCCTTCCGCCGCCGAGGTCCGTGCGTCCGTTGAAGCGGCGGTGGAGGCGGCCGTGGGCGCCGCGGCCGCGGGTGATCCGACGTTACCCACCAGGCGGCACTACTCGGTCGCCCAGGACGCGGCCCCCGCGGCGAAATCCAGGAAACAACTGGCGAGCGAATGGACGGATCGGGACGCGGATCGGAACTACTACGCCAACTACTGCCGCCCCTACCTCGCCGCACACACCCGCGTGCTGGAACTCGGTGTGTGGAACGGCCGGTTCTCCAGGCTCATCGCCCCTGAGGTGGCGTGGTTGATCTGCGTGGACGACGAGCGGAACAATCTGGTCACCGTACGACGTGACCTCCCGGGACTGTCCAACGTGTCCTACGTGCTGAGTGACGGCATGGGGCTCGACGCCATGAGCACCGGGAGCGTGGACTTCGCGTTCTCGGCGGACGCTTTCGTGCGCATGGATCAGGAGACCATCTTCGTCCATTTGCGGGAGCTGAGGCGGGTGCTGCGCCCCGGAGGTCGGGCCGTGATCTCTTTCGCCAACCTCCTCGACCCTTTGGCGTTCCGTCAGTTCGAGGAGTCCATCCTCAAGCGCCAGCACGCCGGGAAACCGGTCAGGTCTCCGGTCAATTTTCTCTCTCCCGAGATCGTCCGCACCCTGGTGTCCTCGGCGGAATTGGAGGTGGAGTCCATCCACCTGGCCGCCAACAACCGGGACATGATCACCATCCTGGAGAGGCCCGTCCGGTGACGGTCATGCAGGCGGAATCCGGAGTCGCTCGCGAGGAGAACAGGCGCCGCCTCGAGGAGGACCTCCAGGCGCGACGCACCGCGACACGGAGCCTCCCCGCCACGGTGCGTATCGAGACCCATGACGGCTGTGGCGCTCGCTGCGGACAGTGCTTCGGGTCGACGGAACACGTTCAGAGCACGTTGTCTCCGAGCCTCTACGATCGGCTGGCCCAGGAGTTGTTCGCCCGCATCGAAGTGCTCCAGCTCGGTCACCTGAACGAGCCCCTCCACGACCCGCACTTCCGTTCCCGCCTCGAACGGGTGGACCCGGACGACGGTCCGGAGCTCCACCTGTTCACTTCCGGCGACGGGCTCGACCGTTGGACGTCCCTCGTGCTCGAACGGGTGCGTCGCCTGGTCATTGCTGCGACCCCCGCGGGACCATCGGGCGACAGCAGGGAGGAGGCGGGGAGATCGTGGGAGCGGATGCTGCGCTCCGTGGAGCGTGTCCGTGCGACCGCGAGCCAGGCGTCGGAAGCCCGGGTCCGCCTTCACTTCAACGTTCGGATCGACGAGTCCGACGGGCACCGGCTCCCGTCCACGGTCGCGCGGCTCGCCGCCGCCGGAGCCGATCGGGTGTTCATCACTTCCAGGCCTGCTTGGGAGACCTCTCGCCCCGGGATGACGGCGACGCTGGATGAGCTTCGGGACCATCTCCATCGGGCCTGCCTCCAGGGGGACCTGTCCGGGGTGGCGGTGATCTGCGCGCCCGTGGAGTCGTTCCGCCACGACGGGGCCCCTGCGCTGCCCGCTGACGCTCCCTGGCGACTGGCGGCGGTGAACGCGGAGGGTTCGCTGGGTGTTTGCTGTCCGCAGGGTGGACTCACCGGCGTCGTCAACGTGGGCTCCGTCGGTTTCCGTGCGGCCTGGAATGCACCACAGCTTCAGGACATCCGGCGCGCGGACCAGCCCATGGCCGCCTGCGGGCGGTGTGCATGGTCCGGAGGAGTCCTCCATGGGTAGCAAGAGTGGCCGCAAACGTCGCCGTCGGGAGAGGAACCTCGGAGGCAAGAAGTCTGCCCCCAAGGACACCGAGAGCGCCGCCGCGCCGAACCCGGAGTCCGTGGCCGCGGAGCAACAAGAACCGGAGCCGGAGCCCGTAGTGGAGTCCGATCCGAGCGACTCCGGCCCGGCGGACCCCGGCTCCGGGAGACCGACCCCCATGGAACCGGGGCCGGTGTGGACGCCTCTGCAGGCTGCTCCCGCCAACCACGAACGAACGGCCGTCCGGCAGCCCGACCGGGCGCCGGAAGACCCGCCGGAGCGCGCCAGGGTCGCCGACCCGCGCACCGCCGTTGCCCTGGGCGCCCAGGAGACCCTGGACGCCATCCAACGGCTCGAGACCCGCCTGGATCGTCTGGCGGATTGGATGTCCGCGTACGCCGCCTGGTCTGGCGTCCGGTCTCAGGCCCATCAAGACGTGTCGCGACGGGCGGCGCTGCACCAGCGACGGGTCGTGGCCCTCATGCTGGCGATCTGCCTCCCTGTGATGGTCCTCCTGGCTGCTGGGATTCGCTTCAGCTGGTGGGGCTGATGGAGGTCACGGGGCCGGGTCAACCCGGGCCGCCTCCTGGCCCCGCGCCACGTCGACCCGATAGAGCAAGGCCAACCCGACCGCGAACAACATCAGGGTGGTCAAGATGGCGAGCCGGCGGTCATTGGTGAACGCCATGAAGGTGCCGTACCAGGTCAACCCGAACACGGCGGAGGCCTTCGTCGCCAAGCCCCAGAGACCGAACCACTCACCTTCCCGACCCGGCGGGCAGAAGATCCCGACCAAGGCTCGGCTGGCGCTCTGGCTGGCGCCCATGGCAGCCCCGGCCAGCATGCCCGCGACCCAGATGTGGGACGGCTCCGTGGCCCACCAGGCGATGCCGACCGCCAGACACCAGATCACTAGAGAGCCGGCGAGGGCGACCCGGGACCCCACCAGATCCTGAATGAAGCCAAAACTGAACGCCCCCAGGGCTGCGGCGAACTGCAGGGCCATGAACATGACGATGATGTCATCGCTGGCCATGCCGATGTCCTGCTCCGCGTAGATGCCGGCGAAGCTGATGACGATGTAGACCCCGCCCTGGAAGAAGAGGATCGCGGCGAAGAAGAGGAACAGGTCACGCCAGCGATGACGTTCACGCCAGGTCTGCATCAGGTCCCCGAACGCTGCCTTGACGACCCCACCGGAAGCCTTCGAAGGCACGGCGCGCTCGCGTAACCAGATGAAGGTCGGGAGCGCCGAGATCGCGAAGAAGGCCGCCGTGGCCAGGGGGACCCAGGAGACCCTGGAGGGTTCGCGATTCACCAGGAACAAGGCCAGCGCCAGCGCCGCCAGGCCGCCGAAGTAGCCGACGGTCCAGCCGGCGGCGGAGAGCCGCCCCATGTGTCGCGGCGTGGTCAATTCGGGCAGGAACCCTGCGACCAGGTTCTCGCCGGCGCTGAACGCGAAGGTCGCCAGCACCACGCACAGGAGCGCCGGCAGGACCATTCCGGGGCCGAACAGGGCCAAGGCGCCGGTGCACGCGACACAGACCGCCGTGCACATGAGCAGGTATCGCTTCTTGCACGCGTTGCGGTCCGCGAGGACGCCGATGAGCGGCGCCGAGGTGATCACCAGGAGATTGGACAGGACCCCGGCGGCCGCCCACCAGGTGTCTGCCGGAAGGCCCGACCAGTGCTCCGAGTCCACCACCACTCCCACGAAGTAGCGGGCGTAGACGACGGTGAGGATCACGGTCGTGTACGACGAGTTGGCGAAATCGAACAGGCACCAGGCCGCCTTCTCGAGCCAGGTGGCGGGGCCCGGGGGACGTCTCACTGGCGACCTCGCAGCGACGTGCCGATGAAGAAGGCTGCGACGCCGCCAAGGCCCCAGGTGAACATTGCCCCCTCGGACATCTGGATACTGAACGCGGCGACCGCCGCGTAACCCGTCAGCCCCAGGCCAACGATCTGGAGCACATACCCGAGTTGACTCATGGTTGCATGGTACGAAGCGCGGGCCACCCGTCCACCGCGGGCTCGACCCCCGGTGGTTCATGATGTATCAAGGTGCGCGGCAGCGGAGGTGTCGGATCTTGCAATCTCGGTTTCGCTTCATGACCGTCGCGGGCGTGCCCTTCTTCGTTCACGGCGCCCTCCTCTGGAGCCTGACGCTCCTCTGGGTGTTCCTGTACGTGGCCGGCTACGGGTCCAGCTCCATCAGCTGGCTCCTCCTCTGCGCCCTGGTCACCATGGCGTCGGTCACCCTCCACGAAGGCGGGCACGCCCTGGCCGCCCGTACCCTCGGGGTGAACGTCCACGACGTGATCCTGCACGTGTTCTTCGGCATGACGCGGATGGACCCCCCGGAGACGCCCCGGCAAGAGGCGCTGATCGGCCTCGCCGGGCCGTCGGCGAACCTCCTGGCCGCCGCTTGCCTCTCCCCGTGGGGGCTGGACGGGTCGGCCTGGCGGCACGGCTCGCCGGACAGCGTCCTCGCGGCGGCGTTCGTGGTCAATCTGGCCATCGGGTCCTTGAACCTGATCCCCGCGTTCCCCATGGACGGGGGGCGCCTGTTGCGTTGCTGGTTGACGGGGCCACTCGGTGAGTACCACGCCACACGGTGGGCGGTGGGCGTCGGTCGAACCCTGGCCGTGATGATGATCCTGGCGCCCGTCGCGCTTGATTTCACGCGATGGAGCTTCGGCTTGCCCCTGGTGGGCATGGTCGTCTTGTGTCTGGGGGAGGCAGAGTCCCAGCGAGCCAGCCTGCGGCGGGAGGCCTCCCGGGTCGCACGCTTTGTGGAGGAGCGTGACCGGGAACCGCCTCAGCCTTCGAACTGAAGCCGATGAAGTCGGGCGTAGATCCCGTCCCGCGCCAGGAGCTCATCGTGGTTGCCCGACTCCCTGATCTCTCCGTGATGGAGGACCAGGATGCGGTCACACTCCTGAATCGTGCTGAGGCGATGGGCGATCACGATGGCGGTCCGTCCCTCCAGGAGACGATCCAGAGCTCGTTGCAGGACCACCTCGGTCTCGGTGTCGATGTGCGCCGTCGCCTCGTCGAGGACCAGGAGCGCGGGGTCGTGGGCCAGGGTGCGGGCGAAGGCCAACAGCTGCTTCTCGCCGGTGCTGAGGGTGCCTCCGCGCTCTGTCAGGCGCCCATCCAGCCCGCCGAGGCGTCGAAGGAGCGGACCGGCCTGCACGGCCTCCGCCGCCCGCAGGAGCGCCTCATCGTCCATGCCCTCGTCACCCAGCGCCAGGTTCTCCCTGACCGTTCCTTCAAACAGGAAGACGTCCTGCAGCACCACGCCGATGCGGCGCCTGAGCGCCTGTGGGTCAACGCCGCGGAGGTCTTGCCCGTCCAGGAGGATGCGGCCTGAGTCCGGATCGTAGAATCGACAAAGGAGGCTGATGATGGTCGACTTGCCCGAACCGGTGGCCCCCACGAAGGCCAGCCGTTGTCCGGGGGTCACTTCGAATCCGACTCCCTGTAGCACGGGTTTGTCAGGCTCGTAGCGGAAGTGGACGTCTTCAAACTCCACGTGACCACTTGTCCGCTCCATGGGAGCAGGGTCCTCTGGAACGGGCAGTCCCGAGCCGCCGTCGAGGACATGGAACACCCGCTCTCCCGCCGCCACCGCGGCCTGCAGGATGTTGTACTTGTCCGCCAACTGCCTGAGAGGCTCGATGAACAGGGTCAGATAGAGCCAGAACTTGACCACGTCGCCAGCCAACAGCTGTCCGTCCACCACGAGTTGATAGCCGACGACGAGCACCGCAGCCATACCCATGGCGGTGAGCAGCTCCATGCCGGGAAAGAACCATGAGAAGTTGCGTACCGTCCGGACATGGGCGACTCGGAGTTGTTCGTTGGCGGCCTGGAAGCGCTTCTGCGTGGCCTCCTCCCGGCCGAACGCGTGGATCACGCCGATGCCCGTCAGGGCCTCATTCATGAACGCGTTGACGTTGGACACCTCGGCCCGCACCTCCCGGAACAACTTCCGCGCTCGCCGCTGGAACACGAAGGCCCAGAGAAGAATGAGCGGGACGATGGCCAGGGTGGCCAGCGCCATCTTCAGATCCATGACGAACAGCAGGACCATGATGGCCAGGATGCGGACGAGATCCGAGAACAGCACATCGATACCGCTGACGAAGAACTCGTTCAGGGTCTCGATGTCCCCCGTGACCCGGGTCACCAGAGAACCCACCGGTTGACGGTCGAAGAACCGCAGGTCTCTCCGAGTGATGTGGGAGTACACGTCCATCCGAAGGTCATGGATCACCCGCTGACCGGTCAGGTTCGTCATGGTGATCTGGACCATCCTGCAAGCGAACGTGGCGACGCCGAGGACCACCAGGATCATCGCGGTCAGGGTGATCCCATCAAGCCGCTCTGCGTTCGACGCGGAGTCGTCCACCACGTAGTCGTTGACCGCATCGCCCACCAGCTGCGGCACGAACAGGGTCATGCCGGCGAGCAACAGCAGGAAGACGGTCGAGAACGCGAAGCCCCGGGCGTGAGGACGCGCGTACACCAGGAGCCGTCTCAGCAGGTGAGAGTCGAAGGCCCTCCCTTGCAGGTCGTTCTCGATGGGGCCGGCCATCAGAGTTCGTCCAGCTCCCGTTGGTCCTGTTGCAGGCGCCAGATCCGGGCGTACGTCCCGCCCTGGTCCATGAGTTCACCGTGATCACCGCGTTCGACGATTCGCCCTTCGTCCAGGACCACGATCTGATCCGCGTGGCGCACGGCGGAGAGTCGGTGGGACACGATGATGGCCGTCCGGCGATCCAGGAGAGGACGAAGGCGCTCGAGGATGCGACGCTCGGTCTGTGTATCCACCGATGACAGGGCGTCGTCCAGGACCAGGATCGGCCCGGGGCGGATCAAGGCGCGGGCGATGGCCGTGCGTTGCCGCTGTCCGCCGGACAGGGTGATGCCGCGTTCGCCGACCATCGTGTCCAGCCCCCGGGGGAAGTGCTCCAGGTCCTCGGCGAGGCAGGCCACCCGCGCCGCATCTTCCACCGCCGCGTCATCCAGTGTCTGGTCGCCGAAGGAGATGTTCTCCCGAACCGTCTGGCTGAACAGGAAGCACTCCTGGGGGACGACGGCGAAGGCGCCACGTAGCCGGGTCAGGGACAGGTCCAGGATGTCCGTCCCGTCCAGGTAGATCGTGCCTCGGGGTGGCTGATGGAGGCGAAGCAGGAGATTGAGCAGCGTGGTCTTGCCGGACGCCGTGCTCCCGACCACGCCGAGGGTCGACCCGGCGTCGACGCGGAGCGAGATGTCCTGGAGCGACGGCGTCATGGCGCCGTCATAGGTGAAGGTCAGGTCCTCGACCTGGAGCGCCCCGCTGCTGTCCGGAGCCGCCTCCTGCTGTGTCGCTCCGGGGTCGTCGTCTTCCGGCGGCTCACTCCGGATGTGCCCGATCCGCTCCTCCGCCGCCTCGGCCCGCTTGAAGAGCGCCAGGGTCCATCCAAGCGCGATCATGGGCCAGATGAGCTGCTTCAGGTACCCGGTAAAAGCGACGTAGTCGCCCACCGTCAGGGTCTCGTGGATGACCATTCGCGCCGCGAACACGAACAGCACCACGTTGCCGATCCCGGCGAACACTTCGATGAGGCACTGAAACAAGCCGCGGCGGCGCGCGTGGGCGAGGCTGTCGGTCAGGTAGGCCCGCGAGAGGTCGCCGAAGCGATTCACCTCGTGAGCTTCACGAGCAAATGCCTTGATGACCCGTGCGCCGCTGAAGGACTCCTGGGCGCGGGCGGTCAGGTCCGCTTGTCGTTCCTGGACCTTGGTGGCCCGTTGGTGGATGCTCGGGAGGATCGTCTTCATGACTAGGAACAGGCCCACCATGGGCGCCATGGCGACGCATGTCAGCACCGGAGACGTGATGAGCATCAGCGTCACCGCGCCGACGGTCATGATCAGCGGATGCGTACAATGCAAGACCCCGGGGCCGTATCCCATGCGGACCGCCTCCACGTCGCTCGTGAGGCGGCTCATGAGATCGCCGGTGCGGTTGCGGTGGAAGAAGGGCATGGGCATCCGGACGAGGTGCCGGAACAACCCGTCGCGCATGCTCAGCTCGGCGTCACGACTCCAGCCGATCCAGAGCCAGCGCATCCACCATTGGCAGATGGCCGTGCCGACGGCGAAGGTGATCAGCAGGATCACGTACCGGGTCAGATCTGACGCCGATGACTGCTCGACGATGACGTCCACGCTCTTCCCCATGAAGAACGGGGCAGCCAACCCGAGCAGCGCCCGGCCGACCATGGCCGAGACGGCGATGGTCAGCCGGCAGCGATGCTCTCGGAGCGAGGATCGGACGTCCTGGTCTGTGAGGAATCGAAACACGGCGACGTGATGCGGTTTTGGGTTCCGGCGGACGTCCGCGTCGATGACGCCATGACCGCGCAGCGGACATGATGGGTCCGACGGGCGAGAGGTTCAAGGCACCCAGCTGACGAAGGCGAAAGGTACGTGGGAGCTCAACTCCATGTCCTCATCCAAACTGTTCGCGGCCGCGACTCTCCTGGCCATCATCCCCGCCCTGCCCGGGCAGGAGAAGGGCACGCCGGATCTTCGGGTCCGCGTGACCCTCAAGAACGGTGCCATCCTCTCCGGAGTGGCGAAGCAGGGGAGGCTGGTGGAGCGCCCGCGACCCCCGGGGTACGAGTCGTCGTCGGACACCACAGACCGGAGCTCCGGACTTCGACTGTGGAGCTACAGGGGGTCCGCCGGCTACATCTTCTTGCCTTACCGCAGCATCCTGGAGGTGACGGAGCTGGGCCCCGTCGATCGTGCTCCTGCTGACGACGGCTCAACGTCGCTGTTGTCCCGCCAGCGTCGCGCCGCACCCAAGGCGACGGTCGACGCTGGTCGAGGGAAGGGTGAGGCGCGCCCGAAGTCGTCCGACAGCCTGCTGAGGGAGTTCCCACCTGATGCCGGCTGGTCCGCACGACGCCTCGGTGACATCCAGCGTCGACGCATCGTCCTCGAGATCCCGCCCACCCCCCGGGAGCGTCGGTTCGTCCAGATCTACGAGGAGTGGAGCGCGGCCCGAGAGCGCGCCCGACGGGGCCGCGGACCACGGGATATGCGCTGACGATCGACCGGTCTGGCGCTAACGTGGTCCTCCATGGGGCGTCCCAACATCGAGAGGTTCCTCTACGGGCAGTCGTCGGGCCCGCGCTGGGCGATCCTGCGCCTTGCGTTGGTGCCGTTCGCCCTGACGTATGGCGCCATCATGGGGCTACGTCGCTTCCTCCATGCCCGCGGGTGGCTGCGGCGGGATCGCTTGTCGGTCCCCGTTGTGAGCGTCGGCAATCTGACCATGGGCGGCACCGGCAAGACCCCGTTTGTCAGGATGCTCGCGCAACGCTTGATCGACGACGGGCACCGTCCGCTGATCATTGGCCGTGGGTACGGTGCCGCAGCTGGGGGAGGGTTGGACGAAGAAGGCGCCAGCCTGCAATCGGAGCTGGACGGCGCCCTCGTCGTTCAGTCGCCGGATCGTTTCCCTCGAGGGCGATCGGAGCTCCCTGGAGACCCACCCTTCACCGTGACCCTGCTTGATGACGGCGCCCAGTGCCTTCGTTACCACCGGGACGTGAACATCGTCCTGCTGGACGCGGAGCGACCCTTCGCCGCAGGCTGGCCGTTGCCCGCGGGGGCGCTCAGGGAGTTCCCCGGCGCGGTTCGCAGCGCCCACCTGGTGGTGATGACGCGCTCGGAAGCGCTGACACCGGAGGATCGGCACCGAGTCTCCGACCGTGTACGGGCTACGGGGTATACCGGACCGATGACCTGGGCCCGTCACGAACCACATCGAATCTGGGGCCCGGACGGTTCCATCCATACCCTGGAGGGACGTCGGGTGTTCCTGATATCCGGCATCGCTCGTCCCGATTCGTTCGCGCGCTCCGCGACTTCACTTGGAGCTGAGGTCGTCGGTGAGCGCGTCTTCCGCGATCACCATCGGTTCAGCGATGAGGACGTGCTCACGACGGACGCCGAAGCCCGGGGCCTGGGAGCGGATATCCTGCTCGCTACGGGCAAGGACGCTCCGAAGCTGTCCGTCCTCGCCAGGCCCTCTCTGCCCCTGTGCTTTCTTGAGGTGACGGTCAGACTCGACCCGGAAGGAGAGCGTCTCCTCGCCGCGACGCTGGAGCGCGCGGGCATTCCCCTGACCTCCGTTCGCTCCCTGTGCGAAGCACCCTCTGACGACGTAAACTCCTCAACGGAAGGGACCTGAGTCCAGCGGCTCTGTCCAGCAGCGCGGCAGCGCACGTTTTGGGCGAATTCGCACGGATTTCGTTTCACCGGAACGGCGAAGGTGCGTAGAACTAGGGTCCCGTAACACGCTTTTCCCGACCGGGTCACGCACGGTGCGTGACCGCCATCTCGCCCCGTCCGAACGAGCTCGGACAGAGACCCATGGAGAAGCCACCGTGGAAGTGGAGGTCGGAACCTGGAGCGCCTGCCTGATCGTCCAATCGCCGGGCGGCCAGAGCGTGGTCCCGCTGGATGATCGGGCGGTGTCCGTCGGTCGCGGGACCGACAACGACATCGTGATCGACGACCCCCGGGCCAGCCGAAAGCACCTCGTAGTCGAGCCGCGTCCCGGCGGCTATCGGGTCATTGATAGCGGCAGCCAGAACGGCACCATCCGCAACGGGCGCCGCATCCGTTCCGCTCCGCTTCATTGTGGGGACGTCATCAGCGTCGGTCAGACCCGAATACGCTTCGACATGACCGGTTCGAGGCCGGATACGCAGAGCAGCGACGCCATCACGCAGGGCGCGGAACGCCCCCGGGTGGCCCCATCGTCGGCCGACGTGATCTCCCGTTTTCGCTCCGTAGCGGTCGTCACCAGGGCGCTCAACTGCGCCGTGCAGTCCGAGACCCTGTTCGATGACATCATCGACGCGGCGGTGGAGATCACGGGCAGCGAACGGGGCTTCCTGATCCTGTCCGGACCGGACGGCATGGCCTTCGCCGCCGCTCGAAACTACGACCGCGAACAGACGCCGCGCCCCGAGTTCGAAGTCTCCTGGTCCATTGCTATCCAGGTGGGGTCTCGGGGCGAACCCGTGCTCGCCGTGAACGCGTCCGAAGACGCGCGGTTCAGCAAGCTGGAGAGCGTCGAGAACCTCGGGCTCCGTTCCGTGCTCTGCGTGCCGGTCCGCGGCAACAAGGGCATCGCCGGCGTCATCTACACCGACAATCGACTCGAGCTGGGGGCCTACTCTGCGGACGATCAATCCGTGCTGGAGGTGTTCGCGGACCAGGTCGGCATCGCCCTCAGCAACCGGGAGTTGATCGCCACCCTCAGCGCCCAGAAGGAGCAGGTGGATGAGCTGAACGCCGAGTTGCAGGGCGAGCTACGACAACGGCAGCGATTCAGCGGCCCGACCCCGGGCACCTCGGGCCATCAACCGTGCCCGTTGCTCGGCGGGTCCGCACGAATGGACGAGCTGCGCCACCTCCTGGAGAAGGTCGCGGCCACCGACTTCCCCGTCCTCGTGCAGGGAGAATCCGGCACCGGGAAGGAGCTGGTGGCCCGCCATGTCCACGCTCGTTCGAGGCGGGCTGATCGCCCCTTCGTCGCCGTCAATTGCGCCGCCATTCCGGAGACCTTGCTGGAGGGCGAGTTCTTCGGTCACGTCCGGGGCGCGTTCACGGGCGCGGATCAGGACAAGGAGGGGCTCTTTGCGCTGGCCGACGGGGGCACCCTCTTCATGGACGAGGTCAGCGAGATGAGCCCCGGTCTTCAAAGCCGACTCCTCCGAGCGTTGCAGGAGAAGGAGATCCGTCCGGTGGGCGCCAAGGAGGTTCAATCCGTGGATGTCCGGTTGATCGCAGCCAGCAACCGCGACCTCGCCAGGATGAGCCAACGGGGGGAGTTCCGAGAGGATCTCTACTATCGACTGCGGGTCCTCCCTGTGGTGGCCCCCGCGCTCCGCGATCGGAAGGAGGACATCCCGGAGTTGTTGCGCCACTTCCTCGGGCGCTATGCTGCCGACGACGCACCTCCCTCGATATCAACGGACGCCATGGACACGCTCTGCGCATATGGTTGGCCCGGCAATGTCCGGGAACTCGAGAACGAAGTCAAGCGACTCGCCGTACTCAGTGGACCTGTGGTCGAACGGGCCGACCTCTCCCGGAACATCCTGGAGGCCGGGGAGATGCTGGTCGGCCATGAATCGGACCACGACAGTCTCGTCGGGTTGGTGGAGTCCATCGAGACCCGGGAGATCACCAACGCCATGGAGCGGTGCGCTGGCAACAAGACAAGGGCGGCCAAGCTCCTCGGGATCACCAGGTTCACCCTCCAGCGGAAGCTGGAGAAGTATGGCATCGGTCAGGACTGAACCGATCACACAGGGATTGGAATACGAGATGAACCGATCGACCCCCACCATGACGACAGCGCTCCTCGGCGTGTGCCTGAGCCTGTGCAGCATCTCCTCGGCCCAGGATTACGCCGCGGAGTTCGAGGACGCCAAGACCGCGACCAAGCTCAAGCTGTACTTCCACGAGAGCCCCAACTTCGTGTGGATTTCCGGATTGAACGTGACCCAGCTCCGGCCATCCATCAAGGCCGCGGAGTCCGCCTACGTCAGGTTCAAAGACATCGCCGACCTGGGCAGTTGGAAGGACCTCTGGGGCCGCAGGAAGTGCCTCGTGGTGGTCGGGAAGAACAAGGGCCAGTACCGGAAGTTGGTCCGGTGGTTCGCCAAGAAGTACGAGCCGTTTCCCGAGTTCGTGGACAACGCGCTGCCGTACAGCTACATATCGAACCACAACAAACGGACGGCCTTCTTCATGCACTCCTTGCCGCTGCCCATGAAGTCCCTACCGTTCGTGGCCGCCCACGAGGTCGGCCATCTCGCCATCTGGTGCTATCGGACGCACCACTACTTCTGCCCCCCGTGGCTGGTCGAGGGTATGGGCATCTACCTCGAAGCCAGGACCATGAACCGTACCCAGTGCTATTGCTTCGGCGGCGGCTACGGTGACGCCGCTGGCTCCGCCGAGAAGATGTTCAACATCGAGTGGCGCAAGTGGAAGCAGATCGTCCGGCAGGCGGCCAAGAAGCGCAACGACAAGGACTTGAAGGGCATCCTGAAGATGCGCTTCAATCAGCTCGGGTCGGAGGAGATCGGCAAGTGCTGGTCCGTCATTGACTACCTGATCCTGAAAGACAAGCGAGCGTTCGCCCGGTTCCTACGGCGCATCAAGGACTACTGGCCCAAGGACGGACCGCCTCGCTCCGACTTCACACCGGAGAAGCTCAAGGCCCAGGATCGGGCCCTGCGCGACGCCTACGGCATGTCCCTGGAAGAGCTGGATACCGCCTGGCGGGCCTGGGCCAGCAAGGGGATGAAGAAGATCGAGTAGGACGTCATGACAGACCCGATCAGCGACCACCTGCCCGTCATCCCAGGCTTTCAATTGCTCGAGGAGATCGGCCGGGGGTCCACCA
The DNA here is from genome assembly GCA_964507445.1 of uncultured Isosphaeraceae bacterium. Lineage (GTDB taxonomy): Bacteria > Planctomycetota. The sequence goes on along the minus strand of CAZDQF010000001.1, from coordinate 243,874 downwards.
GTCGAGTCTACCGCGCTCATCAAGTGGCGCTGGACAGGGAGGTGGCGGTCAAGGTGACCACCGCCCTGGGCGCGGAGGGCGGGCGACGCGCCCTCCGCCTGTTTCGTGAGGCCCGTCTGGCCGGGGCCCTTGATCACCCTGGGGTCGTGCGCGGCATCGACGCAGGCGAATCGGACGGCGCGTGCTGGTTCGCCATGGAGCTGGTGGACGGTGAGAGCCTCGCCGAGACCCTCGAGCGGGATCACCGGTGGTCCTTGCCAGACACCCTGGCGTTGGCGGAGGACCTGCTCGAGGTGCTCGACCACGTGCATCGCCGAGGTGTGGTGCATCGTGACATCAAGCCGGCCAACATCCTGATGGACGTGGACGGGCGCGCCCGATTGCTCGACCTCGGTCTCGCCCGGCGGAGGCTGGACCCCACCGTCACCCATGACGGCACCGTCGGCACGCCGCAGTACATGTCCCCGGAGCAAGCGACCAATCCCCGTGACGTGGACGGCCGCTCGGATCTCTTCAGCTTTGGCGCCACCTTGTACCGCACCCTGTGCGGAGAGGCGCCCTTCGATGGCCAGACGGTGGGGGAGGTCCTCACCAACGTGTTGCACCGCGACCCTCCGCTCCCCTCGAGCAAGCTGGAGGGGCTCCCCCAGTCCGTCGACCTGGTCCTCCAGCGGCTCCTCGAGAAGCGGCCGGAGCGACGCTACCAGACTGCGGGTGCTGCCCTGAGCGATATCAGGGCCATCCGCGCCACGGGGACCGCCCCGAGGGGCGCGAGACAGAGGCTCCGATGGCCGCTGCTCGGAGCGGCGATGGCTGCGCTGGCGGCTGTGCTCATCTGGTGGGGTTCCACTCAGACGAGCGTCGAGACGTCTCCTCCGTCCATGAGCCACCCCTCGTCGGCGAAGGAGAGCTCCGAGCACGACCCCGTGGACACGAGGGCGCGGCCCCCGGCGTCCTCCGACGAGTCCTTGCCGCTGCACGTACGGCTGCGCAGGGCTTCGGCAGCGAACAGCGCCGACGTCACCACTTCACCGGCCGCGCCTGCGCTCATCGGCGAGTTGCGAAGGGAGTATCTGGCCGCGGCCGGAGCACTGACCGAAGCGAGGCGTGGCCAGGCAATGGAACGCCTCGCAGCAGACGAGGTCTTCGTCATGTCGCCGACTTCTCTGCGACGGCATGTGGTGGACGAGCTGGGGGACTGCGGAGACCCGGCCACCATGGCTCGTGTGCAGCGAATCTGCGAAGCGGCCGTCGACACCTACCAGGCCGCCCTTGGTGAGCGCAGGCGGGCGATCTTCGATCGGGCGGTCGACGGGATCATGAACTTTGTCGCTTCCAACGACGGCCCGTTCCTCGGAGACGCCGAGGTGGTGGCTGAGCTGGATCGACTCGAGTCGCAGGCCGGCCCCGCGAGCCTCCTCAGCGCTGAACAGCGGGCCATTCTGGATCACCATCGTTTGCGAACCAGGAGGGATCACTCCACCGCGCCGCTCCGGCGATGGGCAGGAGCCATGCCGCAGATCGACGAGCTGATCGCGGCCTCCCGGCTGCGAACCGCTCGGCAGATGTTGCGTTCCGAGTTCGACCTGGTGAGAGGTCGGGTCCCTCATGCGGACGAGGAAGCCCGATCCCTGGAACGCCTCATGGACACGAGGATTGAAGAGCACAAGCGTCACCTGGCGTCGCTCGAGGCACACCTGGTTCGACCAGGGAGGGCGGCGTTGTCCAGCGCGGAACGCGCCCAGAGGATTGACCAGCTTCGGACCGGCTTGCGCGGACTCCCCGGCCCGAATGAACTACCCGAGACCGCCGAGGACGTGTCCGCCTTGTCTGAACTGGCGGCGCTCCTGGCGGTCGTGGCCGACCTCCGCGCCAGGACCCTGGCGGCCTTGGGCGCTGACGGAATTTCCAGGGAGATACAGTTCTCTCCGCTTCCGAGAGGCGCCGCCCCTCAGGGGCGACGATGGCTCGTCGCTGTCAGAGATCATGTCATTGAAGCCCGGGATGAGCACGGGACCATCCGCTCCTATGACTTTCACGCGCTGCTCGCGCCGACCGTGTGCCATTTCGCGGAAGCGATCGGGCTCGCTGTGCCTGCGTCAGCTGCGCCGTGGCTGGCCTACCTGGACGGGGACGACGCTGTCGCGCTGAAGCTCGTGGCGGCGGAGGAGCCACGCTGCCGATCCGCCGATCTCCTGGAGCGGCTCGCTCGCGCCAGGCTTGCCACCTGGGCGGGCTCCTTCGAGCACGCCGCTGACCGCCAGGCGTCCCATGACCTGCTCCGAGCCGAGGAGCTCGTACGCGTGGGAGACGAAGAAGCGGCTGAAGCGACGCTCCAGAGCCTCAAACGACGGCTCCGGGAGAGCGGCCGAGGCTGGTCCCGAAGGCCCTTCTGGACCGCCCACGGGGCAACCGCTGAAGCTCTCTTCGACCGCCTACGGGCGGAACGGGAAGTGCGCGCGGCCTGGCGCGCATTCGCCGGGTTCTTCCGCCTCCGACCCGGCCGCGGGGAATTGGAGTTGGCGCTGCCCCTCGATGCAAGGACAGCCAAGCTGCCCTCCGTAGCCTTGCCCCCCGGCGCCACGGTCGCGTCCGATGGGGTGCGGCTACCCGCGCTGCCCGGTGATGTCACCACGCCACCTGATGAGGCCCCCTCCCTGGAAATCAGGTTGCCTTCCCTGGCCTCCGGGGCCTTCGACCTGTCCTTTGACGTGCGGTTCGACGAGTCCAGCTACCCTCCTGGTTATCTGTCCATTCGGCTGCACGACGTGAGCTTCCTCCTCATGGACTCCGCATTGGATGGTCGGGCGGAGCGTTCCAGGCCGCTCCACGGCCTGGAACGACGCCTTCATCGGGTGCGCCGCATAGGTCGCGCCGGCTTGTGGGTGGGCAGCCTCTCCGCTTACATCAAGCAGCTTCAGCCAGCCGCCGATACGAATCGGCTGCGGTCAGGTCGTTCCATGCGAATCCGACTCTCCGCCTCGAACGACGGGCGAGATTTCCGGCTGCGGGTGGGGGACCTTCCGCCGTTCAAGCTGCCCCGTGGCTCCACCCCCCGGCTGTCCACTGGAGGCCTCCGAGTCGGCGCCTTCCCGTCCGTTCGTGTTTCGGACCTGAGGCTCAAGGTGTCGCGCTCGACAGACGACCGCTGACCGTCGCAGCGGCGTCACTCCGGGCCAACGAGGGCCCGTCTGGCCTGCTCGAAGACGTCGTTGGGCGTGACCATCTCCAGGCAGGTCCGCGACACGCAGTCGCGCTGCCTGCAGGGGGAGCAAGGCAGAGGAGCATGGACCCCTCTCTCTGGATACCCGTACGGGTGGTAGAGACGGCTGTCGGTGGGCCCGAGGATCGTGATCGTAGGGACCCCAAGTACGGATGCCAGGTGCACGGGACCGGTGTCGCCGCCAATCACCAGGTCGGAACGGGAGAGCAGGCAACCAAGGCTCTTCATGCTCGGCGTGTCCGGAATCAACTCCGCCGGATGGTCCATGGCAGCCACGATCTCCTCCGTCATCGGCTTCTCGCCGGGGCCCCAGGACAGCAACAGCCGCACCTTCAACTCGTGGACGAGACGCTGTCCCAACTCAGCGTACGAATCGAGAGACCACCTCTTGTGGGGCATGAAGTCGATGGTCCCTGGGTGCATCACCACCACAGGATCGCCACCGGTGCGGCACGGCCAGCCGGCCCGGCTCCTTGTCGTCCTCCTCGAAGGCGACTCGGGGGAGGCCGGGGGTGGGCCGGGCTCCCAGCTGGCCTGCCAGCAACAAGTCGCGATCGATGCGATGAATCGCCTGACCGTCCAGAGACAGCCGTCTATTGGTGAACAGGTAATTCGGTTCACGGCACTCCGAGCGGGCATAGCCGAACCGCGCCGGGGCCCCACACGCGAGCGTGCACAGGCCGCTCTTCAGGTTGCCCTGGAAGTCCACGGTCGCGTCGAATCGTCGACGACGGAGCCCCCGCAGGAAGCGGATCATCTCAGGCGCCGCGCGCAAGCGACCGAACCACCGGCCTCGCGATCCGATCCAGCGCTCCCTGGGGAACTCAATGATCTCGTCGATCGCGGGGTGACCGTCGGGGATATTGCGCGCACGTCGTTCCACTATCCAGCTGATGTGAGCGTCCGGATACGTTGATCGCAACGCCTCCAAGGCTGGCAGCGCCACGATCACGTCGCCTACGGCGCTGAGACGGATGATCCCGATCTTGCTGAATTCGCCGGGCTCGGTCACCGCTCGGGGGAGTCTTCCGGAGTGATTTCGTCGCCGTCCTCCGGCAGCTCCCCACGGGCACGAGCGCGTTCGTCGTCCTCCGCCCGGGACTCCCGGATAATGCGAGATATACGCTCCATGCCTTCTATGGCCTGGTCGAACTTCCACTGAACTTCCGGCGTGGTTCGTGTGGTGAGCATGTGCGCCACCTCGCGCTGCACCCAACCGCGCGCGTCCTCGAGCCCGCGTTCGATGGTGCGCCGCGCGCCCCCCTCCTCGAGGGTGGACCAGTAGATGGTCGCCTGCCCCAGGTCGCGAGTGACCTCCACTCGAGTCACCGTCACCAAGCGCAGCCGCGGGTCCGAGACGTCCCGGGACAGCACGGTCGCCGCCTTCTTTCGAATCTGCTCCTGGATGCGTTTGATCTTGATGGAAGCCATGGTCGTCAGATGACCTCAGTCTGATGATCCGTGACGCGCGTGTCCGGCGCGTTCTCCATGTACCGGAGGATCTTCTCTGCGCGCTCCCGTGCGAGGCGCGGGTCCGAAGTGACGAGCGCAACGCCGAGGGTCCCTGCCGTGTACTGACTCACCGGACCCACCTCCGCGACTGACACCTTGAAGCGGTTTTGAACCCGGTTCTTCAGGGAGTTGAGCAGGTTTCGGCGCTCCTTCAAGGTGGTGGCCCCGGGCAGCTCCAACTCCACCTGCATCACGGCGACGTACATACGACCTGAGGACGAACGGGACGTCGGTGAACCGAACGATCAGGTGTCCTCGAACTTCCGCTTGATCTTCTCGATGTCGAAGGCGGTGATGACATCACCTTCCTGGATCTGGTCGTACCCGGAGACGAGGATTCCGCACTCGAAGCCCTCCTTGACCTCTCGCACGTCGTCCTTGACGCGCTTGAGCGACGCCAGGCTGCCGTTGTCGAAGACGACGATACCGCCACGGGACACGCGCACCTTGCACGACCGGGTGATGACACCATTGTTGACGTAGCAGCCGGCGATGACGCCCAGCCGGGAGACCTTCCAGGTCTTGCGCACCTCGGCCTCGCCGACGATGACCTCCCGCTCTTCGGGTGCCAGCCGACCTTCGAGCGCGTCCTTCAACTCCTCCATCAACTTGTAGAGGATCTGATAGATGCGGATCTCCACGCCCTTCTGTTCCGCGAGACGACGAGCCGCCATATCGGCGGAGATGTGGAATCCGAGGATCACCGCGTCGGACGCGTCCGCCAGAGTGACGTCGGTCTCCGTGATCCCCCCCACGGCGGCGTGGATGATCTCGGGGCTCACCTCCGGGTGGGTGAGGCCCATGATCTCGCGCTTGAGCACCTCCAGGGAGCCGGTGACGTCCACCTTCAGGATGATCTTGAGGGTGTCACCATCCAGACGATCGAAGAGGTTCTCGAGGCTGACGTGGCTGGCCTTGGCGATCTCCTTCTCCCGCGCCAACTGCATGCGTTGCTGCGCCACCTCCTTGGCCTCGTCGAGGTTCTCGAGCACATACAGCTTGTCCCCGGCTACCGGGAGCTCCGCCAGGCCGGTGATCTCCACCGGCATGGAGGGCGCGGCCTCGGTGAGGAAGACGCGGCCTGGCCCCTTGATTGCGCGGATACGCCCGTGGGCCGTGCCGCAGACGAAGGTGTCGCCCTTGTGAAGGGTGCCGTCGTTGATGACGAGGCGCGCCACGTTGCCCTCGCCCTTGCTCTGCTCCGCCTCGATCACCGTGGCGATCGCCGGGCGCTCCGGGCTGGCCTTCAATTCCAGCACCTCGGCCTCGAGGAGGATCGACTCCAGGAGGCTGTCCACCCCCGTTCCGTTGATGGCGGAGACCTCGCAGATGATCGTGTCGCCGCCCCAGCTCTCGTCCTGCAGCCCCTCGGACGCAAGCTCCTGTCGGACCTTCTGGGTGTTGGCGTCGGCCTTGTCGACCTTGTTCAACGCCACAACCATGGGGACGCCGGCGGCCCGGGCGTGGGCGATGGCCTCCTTGGTCTGGGGCATCACCCCGTCGTCTGCCGCGACCACGAGGACCACCACGTCCGTCACCTGGGCTCCACGAGCACGCATCTCCGTGAAGGCCTGGTGACCCGGGGTGTCCACGAACACCACGGACTTGCCGTCAGGCAACTCCACGCGGCTGGCGCCGATGTGCTGGGTGATGCCACCGTGCTCGCGGCCGGCGATGTTGGTCTTGCGGATGGCGTCCAGCAAGGACGTCTTGCCATGGTCGACGTGGCCCAGGAAGGAGACGAGCGGGGGACGGGAAGCGGAGCTCTCGCCGGTGTCTTCCCAGCTGCCCTCGAGACGGTCGATGACGCGCGTCTCGATGTCCTCCTTCTCGACGCACGTGATCTCGCACGCGTACTCCAGGCCCAGGAGCTCGACGGTCTCCTTATCGAGCATGTCGTTCATCTTGACCATCTTGCTGTGGTTCTTGAACAACGTCTGGATCAGGATGGCCGCCTTGACGCCCATCTTCTCCGAGAGCCCCTTGAGCGTAACGGGCATCTCGACGGTGAGGGTGTCCGGAGTGATGGCGGTGAGATCGACCTGACGAGGCTTCGTCATGCGGCGTTCGCGATCTCGAGACGTCCGCGGACCACCGCGGCCGCCGCCGGCGCCACCTCTGCCGCCGCCTCTACCGCGACCGGCGACGACGAACGTCCGCTTCCCGCCCTCCGAACGGGTAGCGATCAAGCCGGAGCCAGCGCCTCCGCCGGCCCCGGGAGCTCCGCGGTTGAACGTCCCCGGCTGAGGGCGCTGTTGCGGCGGCAATTCCCGCCGTCCCAGGATCTCGCCCTGGCGACGCTGCACCGTGGGCTGGCGCTGGACCAACTTGTCCGCGGAAGGGGGCTTGGCCGTGGCCGAGGGCACCGCCGTGACACCGGGCACCGGCGCTCCGGGCTTGGCCGTGACTTCGGCCGGGGACTGGTCGGAGCCGTCCTCCGTCGGAGCGTCAGCATCCGAGACCTCCGTGGGCTCGGGCTCGGCCGGGTCCCCGGGTCGCCGGGCGACCACCGCACGCGGCGCCGCAGGCTCTGCCTCCAGCGCGGCGGCTTCCGATCCTGTGGCCTCGGCCATGGTCCCGTGGGACACCCCCGCGGGCTCGAGTTCAACCTGGGCAGCATCCTCCGGCTCCTCCTCGGTTGGCGGCGGCGGCGGCGGGGGAGGAGGCGGTGGCGGGGGCGGGGGAGGGGGAGGCGGCGGCGCCTTGACCACCGGTCTCAGCTCTTCCAAGAAGGCACGGAGCATGAACTCGTCGCTGTCAGGCAACGACGACATGTGGTTCTTGACCGCGATGCCGTGTTTCTCGGCCTCGGCGATGATCACCTTGGAGTCAATGCCCAGCTCTTTGGCTAGCTGATGTACGCGAATCTTGGCCATCTACCTCTCTGGCTTCTCTCTCAGACGGACGGTCCGTTGTCCTGGTGACTATCGTTCTCTGCTGCCGCATCCGCGTCGTCCGCTGACGGCGCCTCGGCCTGGATCTCTGGTGCTGGGATCTCTCCGGTCTGCTCGTCGGAGATGGGCAGCTGCTCCCGGGCGGCGTCGACCACCTGGATGGCCATCATCTCCGTTACGCCCGGCTCTGCTTGATCGCCTTCTGCCTCAACCGCGTCGGCCGCGTCGGCCAACTGGGGCGGCGAAGCGCTGTCGCTGGGGCTGAGGTCCGGCAGCCCTTCGAGGGGCTCTCCATCAGGTTCGAGCGCGCCATCGGCGGAACCGATGTTGATCGCCCACCCCGTCAGCTTGGCCGCGAGGCGCACGTTCTGGCCCTTCTTGCCGATGGCCAGGGACAACTGATCCTCGGCCACCAGGACCTCGCAGTCACCGGTCTCATCGTTGAGCGTGATGCTCTCGATCTCTGCTGGCTTGAGGGCATTCATGATCAGCACCTCCGGCGAATCATTCCACCGGATGATGTCGATCTTCTCTCCGTTGAGCTCGTCGATGATGTTGCGAATACGACTGCCGCGCACACCCACGCAGGCCCCGACGCAGTCGATCTTGGGGTCGTAGGAGGTGACCGCGATCTTGGTCCGATAACCCGGTTCGCGGGCCAGGTGCTTGATCTCGATGATGTTCTCGGCGATCTCCGGGACCTCCAGCTCGAACAAGCGACGAATGAGGTCGGGATGCGTCCGCGACAGGACCACCCTCACACGATTGCCGAGCCGTCGAACATCCAGGACCAGGGCGCGGATCCGGTCGCCCACTCGGGGGCTCTCGCCCCGGACCCGCTCGGTCCGCGGGAGCACCCCCTCGCCCCGTCCGAGGGTGACCACGATGTCGTCCCGCTCGAAGCGCTGGATCGTCCCGACCGCGAGCTCTCGCTTCCGGGTCTCGAATTCCCCGTACACGACGTCCTGCTCGGCCTCGCGGATCTTCTGGATGATCACCTGCTTGGCGGTCTGGGCGGCGATCCGGCCGAGCTCCATGGCGTTGATAGCGACCCCGTCCTTGTAGGCCGTGATCTCGCCGGTGTTTCGGTCAATGATGATCTGAAGGGTCTCGGCCTCTTCGTACTTCTTGCGGACGGCCGTCTCGAGGGCGAGTTCAATGCTGGCGAAGAGGGTCTCGGGCTCGATTTCCTTGTCGCGATGGATCATCTCCACCAACTTCAGAAGTTCGGCTCCGTTCGCCATCCCGGCCTCCAATCATCACGCCCGACGCCCGGACCGTGCCCGCCGCACGTTTCCGACCCTCGGACCAAAAAAAGAAAGTGGGTAAGCCCCACTTCCCGTTCATCACACGAACGCCTTGGGGCGTCCCAGCTTACAATCGTCCAGAAGTTAGCGGCGTGAGGGGACGTCGTCAAGGACCCATCCGGTCCCATGGAGGCAACTCATGGCGAGGTCAGGGCGGTCACGGAAGTACACCTATGCTGTGATACTGGTTGGGGTTGCGGGCCTCGCAGCCGTGTTTCTATTCGTTCGCATGGCCGGCCAACGGATGGACAGCAACTGGGAACGGGACCTGAACCTCAAGCGTCGGGAGTCGGTCCCGGTGGTGCGCAACCTGCTGGTTCGAGCCTGGTCAGCCCTGGCTGAGGACCTGGGCCCCGAGGGCTGGCGACGGCAAGGTCACGGTCAGCACAACCCTCTGACCTGGCGAGAGATCCAGTCACGCCTGCCACTTGAGGTCCTCGATTTCGGCGAGCTGGCCGGTATCGAGGTGGAGAGCTGGTCCGGGGAGCGCCTGTGGCGCAGCGCCGGACTGGGGGAGAGGGGTGGCCCCGACCTGGGACGCTCCGCTCCTTTTCTGTTCCCGGACAACGTCTCCCCCGAAGAGGCGGCGCGGGTCTGGGTGGTCCTGGATGTGGAGGCCCTCACGGCCGAACGTCAGGACCTGACCAACTTCGTGGTATTCGGCGTCTGCGCCATCGCCGCGGGGATGTACGTGCTGGCCGCTGTGGTCATCATCCTCGACCGCGCCCAGACCCGGCTCTCGCGCGCCGAACACGATAAGTCCATCAGGCTCCGGGCCATCGGCGAGGTCGCCGGCGGGATCGCCCATGAGGTGCGCAATCCCCTGAACGCCATCAGTTTGTCCGTGCAGTACATGCAGAAGCTGGGAGAACGGGACAAGGGGACCCCGAGCCCGAAGGACTATGCTCGGATTCACCTCGAGCTGGGCAAGATCCGCAAGGTCGTGGACAGCTTCGTTCGCTTCGCCCGGCTGCGAGACCTCGTCGTAGGCCCCGTGGACACCGCCGTCGCCATGACCGAGGCCCTGCAGACCTTCACCGGCGAACTGGAGAGCCGCGCCGTCAGAATCTCGCGGAAGGACGAAGGCGACGTCACCTGCGCTGGCGACAAGGACAAGATCGTCGAGGTCTTCACGGCGGTCCTCCGGAACGCCATCGACTCCATGGAGGAGATGGAGGGGGGGGAGCTGGGCATCCGCCTCTCGGGTCGGGGTCGCATGGTCCGTATCGTGGTCCGGGACACCGGGCAGGTCATGGGCCCCGAGGATCTCACCAGCATCTTCGAGCCGTCCTTCGCCGCGCGAGACACCGCCATGGGGTTGGGGATGACCGTGGCCCGTACGTTCGTGGAGGCGCACGGCGGGGCCATCAGCGCCTCTCCCGCCCAGGGGGGCGGGTGCGTGGTCACCATAGACCTCCCCCGCAAGGGCTTTGGGTGACCGCCCTTGGTAGATTGAGGCGCCCATGGATCAGACCCCGGCCCACGACAGTCAGCCTCGCGTCCTCGTAGTGGACGACGACCGGACCCAGGCCGACATGCTCAGCAGCATGTTGCAGTTGGAGGGATTCCACGCCACCGCCGCTTACGCCCCGCTCGAGGCGCTGAGGTTGCTGCAGCGGGGACCGTTTCATGCGGTGGTGTCGGACTTCAACATGCCGGACATGAACGGCATCGAGTTCTACAGGGAGGTGCAACGGGCCTGGCCCGACGTCGTGTTCATCATCATCACGGCCTTCGGCACCCTGGAGACGGCCGTGGACGCCATGCGCGAAGGCGTCCGGGACTTCCTCACCAAGCCGGTAGACGCAGGGGAGCTGACGGTGAAGCTCCGGAGCGCCCTCCGCGTCCGCGACCTCGAGGTCGAGAACAAGGACCTGCGGGTCGCGGTGGACGCGCTACGCGCCAAGGTCAGCGTGATCGGGGACTCCGATCAGATGCGACTCATCCTGGAGCGGGTCAGTCAGGTGTCCCAGAGTCAGGCCACGGTCCTCCTCACCGGTGAGAGCGGGACGGGCAAGGAGCTCATCGCGAGGGCCATTCATCTCGAGAGCCCGAGACACGCGGGCCCATACGTGACCGTCAACTGTGCCGCCATCCCGGAGAACCTCATCGAGTCGGAGCTCTTCGGTCATGTAAAGGGCGCGTTCACCGGCGCCGTCTCCGATCGGGACGGGCGCTTCGTGGCCGCCGCTGGCGGCACCATCCTGCTCGATGAGATCGGTGAGCTGCCGCTCCCCATGCAACCCAAGCTGCTCCGAACGCTGCAAGAGCGGGAGGTGGACCCGGTGGGGGGCAACGGCGCTGTACCCGTGGACGTCCGGGTCGTCGCCGCCACTCATCGGGACCTGGCCGCCATGGTCAAGTCCGGCGAGTTTCGCGAGGACCTCTTCTACAGGCTCAACGTCATCCCCGTGGACATCCCGCCCCTGAGAGATCGGGCCTCGGATGTGATGCCACTGGCGCGTCATTTCCTACGTCGTTTCTGCGATGAGAACTCGCGCAGGATCGACGGTTTCGGGCGAGGAGCCGAGGACCGCCTCAAGTCCTACTCCTGGCCCGGCAACGTCCGCGAGCTGGAGAACTGCGTCGAACGAGCCGTCGTCCTTTGTCAGGGCGAGCGGATTGAGGAAGACGATCTCCTGCTCCAGGTCGGGGGAGGAGACCGCCACGGCGCCGTGGATCAGGTCCTGGATAGGCTCTTCGACACCGGCCTCACCCTCCATCGCCTCGAGCGGGAGTTGATCATCTCGGCCCTCGATCGCTGCGGGGGGAACCTGAGCCGCACGGCGCGCACCCTCGGGATGACACGACGCGCGCTGCAATACAGGGTCGAGAAGATGCGCAACGATCAGGGAGAGCTGGAGCCATGACCATCGTCGTCAATGGGATCGAACGGGAGGAGGAAGCCGGGCTCACCGTGGCGCACCTCCTCGCCTCGCTCGAGCTGGGAGAGCGCGTCGTCGCCGTGGAGTTGAACGGCGCCGTGGTCCCGACCGCGCGGCACGAAGAAGAAGCGCTCCGCCACGGCGACCGACTGGAGATCGTCGGCTTTGTCGGCGGAGGTTGAGGACAACATGAACGACCCACTGAAGATCGCGGACCGGTCCTTCTCATCCCGGTTGATTCTGGGCACGGGGAAGTACCCTTCCCTGGAGGTCATGCGCGCCGCTCATCAAGCCGCGCAGACGGAGCTGGTCACCCTCGCCGTCAGGCGGATCGATCTAAGCGGGTCCAGCGGGCCCACGATCCTGGACTACATCGATCGCGATGCCATCGCCCTGCTCCCCAACACCGCTGGCTGTTACACGGTGGAGGACGCACTCCGGACGGCTCGCCTGGGCCGTGAAGCGGGGCTCTCGGACTGGGTGAAGCTCGAGGTGCTCGGGGACGAGGCCACGTTGCTGCCAGATCCCGTCGCCACCCTGGAGGCCGCCCAGGCGCTCGTAGGGGAGGAGTTCAACGTCCTCGTCTACACCACCGATGATCCGATCCTGGCACGTCGCCTGGAGGACGCGGGGGTGTCGGCGGTGATGCCCGCGGGGTCGCCTATCGGCTCCGGCCGCGGGATCCTCAACCCGGGCAATATCCGCATGATCCTCGACGCGGTCTCCGTCCCCGTCATCGTCGACGCCGGCGTCGGCACCGCCTCTGACGTGGCAGTGGCCATGGAGCTCGGGGTCGACGGTGTCCTGCTGAACACCGCCGTGGCATGCGCCGACAAGCCCGTGCTCATGGCGGAGGCCATGCGGGACGCCTGTCGGGCGGGCCGGTCGGCCGCCCTGGCCGGCCGCATCCCGCAGCGTCTCTACGGTTCGGCGTCGTCTCCCGTGGATGGGCACTTCGCCGAGCCTCCGCGACGAGGGACCTGACCGTGCGGGATCCCGCCCCCCCGGCTGGCGACAGCGGCCCGTCCCTGGTCCTGTGTGGGCTATGCTCCCTGCTCCTCGTCCAGGGGCTCGGTTCGGCGGCCACCCATCTCGGTGACGGCCTGGTAACCCAGTTCTTCGCCCGCTACGTCCTCGCCAGTCTGGTCGGTTGCGCCGCGGTCGTGGTGGTGCACCGAAACCGATGGACGCCCTACGTGGGGACGATCCGCGGCCCGCGGTGGCGTGACCTCCTGGTCGGGGCGGGGTCCTACGCGGTCTGTCTCCCGGGTGTGCTGTGGGTCCACCGATGGAATCAGGAGCAGGTGCTCGACGGCGAGAACCCCGTCCAGTCCAGCCTGAGCTCGTTCCATGGGCTCATTGCGGAGGGGGCGTTTCCGCTGGTCGCCGCCATGACGCTGGTCCTGGTCGTCGTGGTCCCGCTGCTCGAGGAGTTGATCTTCCGAGGGTTCCTCTACGGCGGGATGCGAGAGTCCATCGCCCGCACCGTCGGCGAGCCCGGCGCTTCCAGCATCGCCGTCGGACTGTCGACAGCGGCGTTCGTCTCGGTCCACCCGACGTTCACCTGGTTGCCCATCGCAGTTCTGGGCCTCATCCTCGGCTTGTTGCGGGCCACCACACGATCGTTGTGGACCTGTATCGTGTTTCACGGCGTTCATAATCTGGTCACCCTCTACTACCCTGCTGACGCATGAGGACTCCCCATCTGATCAAGCAGGGTCGCGCGTACATAGCAGACAACGCCACCGTCGTCGGCGACGTCACCTTGGGCGAGGCGGTGAGCGTCTGGTACGGCACGGTCATCCGGGGAGACGTCGCCAGCATCACCGTCGGTCCGCGCACCAACGTCCAGGATCTCACCGTGGTCCACCCGCAGCACGACGAGGACGTTGTGGTGGGCAGCGACTGCGTCATCGGTCACGGTGTCATGCTCCACTGCCGACAGATCGGAGACCGCTGCCTCATCGGTATGGGCGCGATCCTGCTGCCTGGAGCGCGAATCGGCGACGGGTGCCTGGTGGCGGCTGGGGCGCTGGTCCCGGTGGGGATGATCGTGCCGCCTCGCAAGTTGGTGGTGGGATCGCCGGCGCGCGTGGTTCGTGACGTTCGGGAGGACGAGCTCCGCGAGTTCGAGGAGACCGTCCAGCGCTACCTCGGGCTGGCCCTCGACCACTCCTCCGATTCCCGATCATAGGATCGGGTCAGAGCAGCGCGCGCATGTCCGCGGGCAGGGCGGCCTCCATCACCAGCTCCTCGCCGGTGACGGGGTGGACGAAATCCAGCCGCTCAGCGTGGAGGGCCTGCCGATCGATGAGGACGCGATCCGGATCCGGAGCATGCGGGTCCAGCATGCCCGCCGTGACCGGGGTAGGGGTGCCGTACAACTTGTCGCAGAGGACCGGGTGTCCGATAGCGGCCAGGTGCACGCGGATCTGGTGTTGCCGGCCTGTCCTGGGGTAGCAACGGACCAGGCTGAGCAGGTCGTTACCCGCTGCTACCTCATAGCCTGTTCGGGACGGCCGTCCATCGCGCACGCAGGCCACCTTCAGCTTGATCTCCGCGTCTCTGTCCGGACCGATGGGGAGGTCTATGGTCCCGCAGGTTGGCGTCACGGGGCCGCTGACCACCGCCAGGTAACGCTTCGTCACTCGACGATTCTCAAAGTCTGCCCCCAACCTCTTGCGCGCGAGCTCGTCCTTGGCCAGGACCAACACGCCGCTGGTCTCCCGATCCAGTCGGTGAACGATCATGGGAGGGACATCGCCGACCACACCTTCACCAGCGTGATGCCGCACGTGCAGGGCGTTGACAACCGTGTCCATCACGTGTCGTCCGACAGGGTGCACCACAGTGCCTGGGGCCTTGTCCAGCACGATCAGCCAGCGATCCTCGAACAAGACACGAATGGGGATCTGGTCAATCGGCACCGAATCCGTGCACGGGCCCTGCTCGACGAGGACGCGAATTCGCTGACCGCTCCTCACCCTGGTACCCTTGCGCACAGGCTGGTCGTCAACCAGCACCCGCTCCTCCATGATGCGCCGTTGCAGATCGGAGCGGGAGCGCCAGGTGATCCGATCCTGGAGCCAGGTGTCCAGGCGACGTCCGGCCTCCTGCGGCTCCACGACGTAGCTGATTTCCCGGATAGGCTGCGAGAGGTCTCTGGCGCTCACGGCTCTGTTATAAGGCCTGGCGAGGGGATATGCCCGATCAGAGGTGGGATCTGAAACGACTGCAACGCCTGGACCGGAAGAAGGTCCGCGAGGAGCTGGGCCTTCAGCTCCTCGAGGGGCGAAGGGTCGTCGCCGAGGCGATCGACGCCGGCATGGTCAGCCAGGTGTTCTGCCTCGAGGAGGCGGTCGCTCACTGGAGCGAGGTGTCCGGCGCTGTCCCCGTGCAGCCCGTGGAGGCACACGCGTTGTCCCGGCTCGCGGACGTCAAGACACCTCAGGAGGTGGTCGCTGTCGGGCCCTTGCCTCGGCTGCTCCCCGCCCCCGAGTTGCTGCAGGAACACAAGCGGATCGTGGTCCTTGATGGCCTCCAGGACCCGGGCAACGTCGGCGCCATCGCTCGTACCGCGCTGGCGTTCGGTTGCTCCGCCATCCTCGCGCTTCCCGGGACCGCTGACCTCACATCGCCAAAGGTTTTGAGGGCCTCCGCCGGGGCGCTGCTGCGTCTCTCCCTCGGCGTCGGCACGTCAGCGGTCAGCTTCGATTCCTGTGACCACGTGGTCGCGCTCCCAGTGGTGCGCGGAGGAGAGGACATCCGCGGCCTCCCGGTCCCGTCCTGCTACGCGCTGATCCTGGGCAACGAGGGCGGCGGCGCCTCCGTCCGGCCCTCCAACGCGGTCGAGGTGACCATCCCCATGCCGGGGCCGGTGGAGTCCCTCAATGTGGCGGCCGCGTGCGCTGTGATCCTGAGCCGCTGGGCCTGAGCGGGGCGCTTACTTCTCCACCACGGCGGCCTTCACGACAGCGCCGGGGACCGCGGCCAACAGCTTGGCGGCGTGATCGAACTTCAGGCAGATGCCGAGGGTCTCGGAGTAGATCCGTGTGGCGATGCCCACCACCACTCCATCCGCGTTGAACAACGGCCCCCCCGAGTTACCGGGGATGATGGACGCCGTGATGTGGATGGTGTTCTCCACCTTCCGCACGGTGCCCAACGACGGCGAGGTCACCGCATGCTCGGACTCCAGCCCCCGCTGCCCTCGGGGGAATCCAAGGGTCATGACCCGATCCAGCTTCCGGACCGGAGCCCCCTTCGAGAAGGTGGAGCAGGGTAGGGGTTCGAAGGTCTCTTCGCTGTCCAGGGCGATCACCACCAGGTCGTTGTCATCCAGGTCGTGGACCCGGTAACGGAGCGTGGTTCCGGCGATCTCCGTGGTCTTCGTGACCATGCTGTCGTCAGCGCTCGCGGCCACCGTCAGGTTGCCCAGTTCGGTGTTGAATCCCACCGCCAGGTCCGGGTCACCGGCGGCGGTCATGCAGCGGTGCCCGGAACGCCAGGCAGCGACCACCAGGCTGTCCTTGAGGATCTCCACCTCGCCCAGGGATTCCATGGCCGCCAACTCGGGATCGAACTTCCACGGATGCACCACGTGCTTGTTGGTGATGAGGTGCCCGTTCACGGTGGCTACGAACCCGGTGCCCCACCCCGTGCCGATGTGCTCCGACTCCGTCCCATCAGCTTCCCGGGTCTTGTACGTGAACCGGGAGTGGATGAGGAAGATGGAGTCGTCCCATCGCTCCTGGATGTCGTGGAACGCGGCCTGCTCGCGGCGGATGTCCGAACGGATTCGGTCCACGCGGTCACCGAGGCGCAGGTCCAGATCGTCCAGGCGGCGGCGCAAGGAGCCAATGGCCAACGCGCGCTCCTGCGCCTCGTCCGCGGCCACTCGCTTCAGGCCCAGGGCCTGAGCCTCGCTCTGGTTCGCCCGGCGACGTTCCGAGGCGTCAATCCTCGATTCCAGGGAGCGGATGGAGGCCTGGGCTGTGTCCGACAGCTGCTTGAACCGCAGCGAACTCTCCGACGACGCGCGGTCGCGCTCGTGCTTGGCGAACGCCAACTGGGAGACCAATCGCTGATTCTCCCGAGTTCGCTGGTCCAGTTCATCCCTGACCCAGACCGCTGCGGCGCCCAAGCTCACGACGAGGCATGCGTTGATCAGGACGAGCAGCGCTCCTCTGACGCTACCCGCTCTTCGTCTGTCCATATTCCCCTGTCGGGACATGCCGGTTCCCCTCCCCACTGCATGCTCTTATCGGCAATGGGAGGGCGTTTCTGCAACGCTATGCGCTCTGGGACCAGGGGAAACCTGCTACTGGAGCCATCAAATGGCCCGCGCGAAGCCGCGCTTCAGGAGGCCCCGTCCTCCCGCCCACGGGCCAGGGGACCGATGGCGGCCTCGGCCGCGGCGATGAGGGCTCGATCCGTGATCAACCGTCCGATCACCTGGAGATCTTCCACGAACGCCCGGTCCTCGCCCGGCGGCGCCACGGCGCTCTCGAGGACCCCGAGGACGGCCTCTACACCGGCGCCGGATCGCAGGGGGCGGCGCCAGTGCATCGCGAAGTAGCCGCACAACAACTCCACGGCCAGCACGCGGATCGTGTTGGTCGACACCTCATCGAGGTGTCGCGCCGCGATCGGGCTCATGCTGACGTGATCTTCCTGGTTGGCGGAGGTGGGGATGGAGTCCACCGACGCCGGATGGGAGAGGGACTTGTTCTCGCTCACCAACGCCGCCGCGAGGACATGGGTGATCATCATGCCCGAGTTGACTCCCGGGGTCCCACCGGCGAGGAACGGTGGCAAGTGGGAGAGGTCAGGATTGACCAGATTCTCGATGCGGCGTTCGGAGATGGAGGCCAGCTCCGACGTCGCGGCGGTGGCGTAGTCCGACGGGAGCCCTACGGGTTCACCGTGAAAGTTCCCTGCGGACACGGCCGACCCATCCTCCGGAAACAGCAACGGGTTGTCCGTGACCGCGTTGATTTCACGGCCCAACACGTCGGTCAGATGACGGAGCGCGTCCCGGGCGGCGCCATGGACCTGCGGAGCGCAACGCAGCGAGTACGGGTCCTGGACACGGTCGCAGGAGGTGTGGCTCGCCAGGACGTCGCTGCCCTTGAGCATCCGCCGCACGTTGCTGGACACCTCCCGATGTCCGGGGTGAGGGCGCAGCGCCCCGACGCGGTCCTGGAAGGGCGCGTCGCTTCCCATCAGCCCTTCAATGGTGAGGGCGCAGGCGATGTCCGCGGTGGCGGCGACGGTCCAGGCTCGATGCAATCCGACGGTGGCTACGGCGGCCGAGAACTGGGTCCCGTTGATGAGGGCCAGGCCTTCCTTGGCCCCCAGATGGAGCGGCGATATCCCGGCTCGGTCGAGCGCCTCCGCGCCGGTGACGCGATCACCGTCCACCTGAGCGTGCCCCTCGCCGATCAGCACCAGGGCCAGGTGAGACAAGGGCGCCAGATCCCCTGACGCGCCCACCGAACCCTGCATGGGCACGACAGGCAAGACATCCCTCGTCAGCAAGGCCAGCAGCTGGTCGATGGTGGCTTCCTTCACGCCGGAGTGCCCCTGAAGGAGCGTGTTGAGGCGGTACAGGAGCAGCAGCCGCACCACCTCGGGAGAGGCGTCCCCTCCCATGCCTACGGCGTGAGAGCGGAGGAGGTTTCGCTGCAACGTCTCCACCTGATCTCCTGCGATGGTCACGTTCTTGAGCTTGCCGAAGCCGGTGTTGATGCCGTACACGACCTCGGCCTGATCGACGATGCGATCCACCAACGCCCGGCATTCCCGGACGCGTTGGCGCGCGGAGTCAGCGATGCGGACCTGACCACCGGAGCCGGAAGCCACCCGCATGGCGGCGTCGAGGCTCAGGGATGAGCCGTTCAGGATGATGGGTGTGCTATCCACGTCGCGCACATGGTAGGTACGCGCGGCGCTTTGACGCAAGCGTTACCATGATCAGATGGAGCCAGAGGGGAGGGGTCTGTCGCCGGGCGGTACGGGGAGTGACGTCACCCGGAGCCAGGGTTGGCTCGCCTCCTCCTGGATGGTGCGCATCCTCCTGGGCCTGCTCATCACCGCCACCCTCGGGCGCTACCTGGACGCTGACGAATTCGGGTTCTACGCCCTCGTCAGCAGCCTCCTCCTGCTCTCCGCGGTGGTCATGGACATGGGGACAGGCAGCGTGGCTATCCGGGAAATCGGCCGCGCTCCGGCGGACGAACGGCAGATCCTCGGGGCTCTCCTGACCTGGCGGCGCACGATCTCGTGGGCTGCTGCTGCGGCGTTTCTCCTCGGCGCGCTCTTGGTGGCCCCGGGCCCCCGGCGGTGGGTCCTCCTGTGCTGCTGCGTCGCCGCGCTGCTCAGCCCCGCCGCCGGGCTGTCCGTGGTCTCGCAAGTGCGGCAAGCCCAGGGCGCGCTGCAACTGATGGGGTTGGCGGCCCAAGGCGCGGTGCTGACCGGGTGCTTCCTGCTGCACGCCGTCGGGGTCCCCGGGCTCTATTTCGCGTGCCTCCCCAGCATCCGCGAGCTGCTCAACGTCGCCGGCACCACCCTGCTCGCTCGACGACGACTGGGGTACGTTCCCCGGAGTCGGTCCCGTCCGCCCACCGGCGAGCAGGTGCTCCGTGGCGCCAAGCTCCAGGGGGCGGCCGTGTTGGTTCAGGCGGCCTACTTCCACGTGGACGTGATCCTGGTTCGCGCGCTCCGAGGAGAGGCCGAGCTGGGCGCCTATGCGGCGGCGTTTCGGGGTATCAACCCCCTGTTCCTGTTGCCTGGTGTCCTGACGGCTCCGCTCCTTCCCCTCTTCGCCGCCGGTCTGCGCAACGGAGACGGTCGATTCCATCTCCAGGTCACCCGGGCGTTCACCGTCATGGTCGGCCTCGGAGCGGTGGTCGCCACCACCGGCGCCATGGCGTCGGAGGAGCTCCTTGGGCTGCTGTATGGGGATCGCTTCACGCAGGGTCCCGCTTCGTCCGTCTCGAGCCTGCGGTGGCTGTCCATCGCCCTCGGATGCGTGTTCTCCACTGCGGTGGTCGGCGCCGCCACGGTGGCGTCCAGGGAGGACCGGGCGGCGCTCCGGGTCGCCGTCACAGGTCTCCTCCTGAACACCCTGGGCAATCTCGTCCTCTTGCCGATCCTGGGCTTCGAGGCCGCTGCCATGACCACCGCCGCGACGGAAGCCTGGGTCTTGTTCGCGACCCTGAGGGTGTTCTCGAGGCGGCACGGGCACCCGTTTGTCGCCAGGGACCTGGCGCGGACGCTCATACCCACGGCCATCCTGTCCGTGACCCTCGCCGTCGTCGCCCGGTCCGGCGGTCCGCTGCTCCTCACGGCGATCGCTGGGGCCGTCGTCAGCGGGAGCGTGGTGCTGTGGGGACCCGCCGGTCGAGGGCTGAGGCGCGCCCTCCGCGACGTCTGATATCCTCCTCCCAGCTTGACCACCGTAGCCCTGGATTATCGACCGGCCCTGTTCCAGGGATTCGGAATCGGACGTTACGTTCGCAACCTGGTCCCCGCCCTGCTCGAGGCGGACCCGAGCCTTCAGCTGCGATTGTATGGGGTCTTCTGGCGCAACCGGCGCGAGGTCCTGGCCCAACACCCATGGCCGGACCCGGACCGTGCCACCTTCTGTGGAGCCCCTATTCCCGCGCGGTTCGTCCCCGCAATGGCCAGGTTCCTGCCGGTCAGCGCGGAGACCTTCACCGGACCGTTCGACCTGTTCCATGACACCGATTACGCGGTCACCCCGGTTCGCAGAGCACCTCGGGTGGCGACCCTCTACGACACCGCCTATCTCCGGGATCGTGGCTTTGTCAGCGAGATGCAGTCCCGGCACATGCACGACGTCGTCAAACGGCTGGTCCACGGAGTCAGTCGCGTGATCACCATCTCGGATTTTGCGCGGCAGGATCTGATCGAGGCCTTCGACCTGGACCCGGACCGCGTGTCGGTCACCCACCTCGGCGTGGACCCGGTGTTCCGCCAGGAATTCAGCCCTGAGGAGATTCAGGCGGCAGCGGAGGGACACGGCCTCACCTCACCGTACATCCTGTACCTCGGAACCCTGGAGCCTCGTAAGAACCTCGTTCGACTGGTGCGGGCGTTCGCCCGATTGGTGGAGGCGGCACCGGAGCACCACCTGGTGCTCGTAGGGCGCGCCGGGTGGGCTCACGAACGGGTGTTCGAAGTGGTCGAGGAGCTGGGCATCGGCGACCACGTTCGGTGGCTGGGACGCATCTCCGATGCCGACGCCGTGAGGTTGCTCAAGGGCGCCGCGGTCATGGCCTACCCATCGTTGTACGAGGGGTTCGGCCTCCCGGCGCTGGAAGGGATGGCCGCCGGTGTCCCCGTCCTGTCCTCGGACAGCCACGCGTTGAGGGAGGTCTGCGGCGACGGCGCGTTGCTCGTCGACCCGAAGGACGAGGACGCCCTGTTCGCTGGACTGAGGACACTGGCCCTGGATCGAGGCGAGGCTCACGAGATCGCCGAGAGAGGGCGCGCCCGAGCGGAGCTGTTCACCTGGCGCGCCTGCGCCCGAGCGACCCTCGACGTCTACCGCGCCGCCATCGAGGACCGGTGACATGCGGGTCACGTTCGACGCGCTCGTCATGGGCACCCGTCCCTCCGGTGTCTTGACCCGCCTGCTGAACCTCGCGCCGCGGCTCGTCCGCCGCGGTTTCTCGGTCCGGGTGCTCTGTCAACCCGGGCTGAACGAGCTGCTCCCGTCAGGACACGGGCTGGAGCTGGAAACACCGAACGCACTGCTGAGAGGGCGCGGTCACGCTGCTCGGTGGATCAGGCGCCGCGTCGGCATGTGCCGACCGCGGGAGGCGGAAGAGGTCTTCATCGCGGAGTGCCTCCCGTGGCCCGCCGGTTCGCACGTGGTCGGGGTCCTGCACGATCTCCGGCGCTTGAACGGACAGGGGAGCGGAGCACGATTGGCCCGGCGCGTCATCCGCTCGAGCCTCGCCGCAGTGGGCTCGGTCCATGTGGTGAGCGACGCCACGCGGGAGCGCCTCTCCCGGGAGTACCCGTCCCTCCGTCGCCCCGCGCACGTCGTGCCCAACGGCGTCGAGCTGGAGCGCTTTCAACCCGGACATCGCCCCGCGGACTCCACGGTCCTGGACGCCCGAGGTCTCCGGTCCGGCGGCTACCTGCTGTGTGTGGGGCACCTCGAAGCGCGGAAGGCGCCGGATCTGACGTTGGCGGTGCGCACCTCCATGGCTCGACGCTCCGTAGACCTGCCCGTCGTCTTCGTCGGCAAGGGGGAGTACCTTCCCGAGGAACGACTCAGCGAACTTCGAGCCGAGTTCCCCGGGCAAGCGCCGGGCATGGTCCTGAGGGACGTGGGGGACGAGGAGCTGCCAGCCCTATATCGAAACACCGCCTGCGTGGTGGCCCCCGCCCGGGAAGAGGGATTCGGCATGGCGCCGCTCGAGGCCCTGGCCTGTGGCGCGCCCGTGGTCGCCTCGGACATCCCGGCCCATCGAGAGGTGCTGGGTGACGCCGCCGTCTTCGCGCGCCGAGACGACGTGACCCGGTTCACCAACCTGGTCCTGGACGTGGTGGAAGGACGCGCCACGACCGACTTCGCCCGGCAGGGGCCGCGCCAGGCCTCGGGCTGGAGCTGGGACTCTGCGGCCGACACCCTCGCAGGGTCCCTCAGAGATCACACGCCGAGGATCAGGAGATAGACCAGGTAGCCGATCCCTCCGGTGAGGAGCACCACTCCCACGCCGAGGAGGAAGCGGTAGAGAAAAGACACCTGGGCCAGGTCCGTACGCAACCAGGCAAGGCTGGTGCGGGTCACGTTCTGGTTCTGGCCTGAGAAACCGCTGGTCCGCTTGTACGACGCGGTGGCGATGGGCTCGGCAGAGACTCCTCCGGTGCCACGCACCTGGATGCCCGGTCCGACGGGGCGCCCCGCATCCTCCACGCGTTCTTCAGGACCAGTCACCTCTTCCCGTTCGAACTCGATCCGCATCCAGGTCTCACCCACCTGGATGCGATCTCCAGGATTGAGCTCCGCCTTGCGGACCTGCTCCTCGTTGACCGTGACCCCGTTCTTGGAGTTCAGGTCCGTGATGAAGTACGTCCCCTGGCTCTTGTAGATCCTGGCGTGCTCCCGGGAGGCCCGGGTGTCCTGGAGGGGTACGCCGCACTTCTTGAGGCGCCCCACCACCTGACTATCGGCCAGCGGGTATTCCGTCCCCGCAGCCGGACCGGAGGTGATGGTGATCTTGCCCACGGCGGTCATGGTAGAGACTGTCATTGTGGGCGGCAAGGAACCCGGTCCCTCGGTAACCTGTTGCGTATGGAAACGCCGCAGGTCTCGGCGCTGGACGCCGGGTTCTCCTACGGACGCCACGTGGCGCTCCGCGACTTCACCCTTCAGGCAGGCCCGGGCAAGGTGGTCCTGCTGCTGGGGCTGAACGGAGCTGGAAAGAGCACGGCATTGTCCATCCTCTCGGGCAAGGTCCGTCCGCGACTCGGGCAGGTCCGCATTTGCGGGGGAGACCCGCGCCGCGCGTCCGTGCGTCGCCACTTGTGGCTGCTCGAGGAGGTGGCTTCACCCGCGGTACACCTGACCGCGCGCGAGTCCGTGGCGTTCTACCTCGACCTCTACGGCAAGCCCGGTTCCCGGAAGGCGATCATCGAAGAGGTCCTCACCACTGTCGGGCTCATGGACCGCAGCCGAAAGCGGGCGGCGACCTTCAGCAAGGGCATGCGCCGCCGGCTCGAGCTTGCCTGCCTGGCCGCCGTGGACCCTCCCGTGTGGCTGCTCGACGAACCCCAGACCGGCCTGGACCCACAGGGGCTGCGGCTTCTCAAGGAGCTGTGCCTGGCCGCCCGCCAACGGGGTCGCACCATCATCATGGCCTCCCACGCGCTGTCCGACGTGCCCGCCCTCGCGGACGAGGTTCACATCCTCAAGGACGGCACGACGGTGTTCACCGGCGATCGTGACGGCCTGATGGCCAAGATCCGCTCCCGAGGCTACGTCGTCTCCGGGGAGGACCGTGGCTTCGAAGTGGCGATGCGCGCCGCCGCCGCCGATCACGGCGTCCATGTCGACGGGCCCTCTGTCCCGACCGACCCGCTGGAGGCGTTGCTGTTCCAGGAGGAGGAAGACAGCCCTTGAGAGCCATGGCGGCGCTCTGCAACTGGCTGGTGAAGCGTCACCTGAGGGGACCCTTGATCCCCGTCTCCGTGGTCCTCTTCGCAGCCGTAGCCCTGGCCCAGCCCACCTTGGGTGAACCAGACTCGGCGCTGCGCCATCGGGGCACCCTCTCGCTCATCCTCGGCGCCGGCGGCCTGATCCTCACCCTCCTCGCCCTGGTGCTGCCCCATGCGTCGCTCCGGTTACGCCTTCGATCCGTTCCTGGAGGCGGCCCCGGTCCGTCCTTCCGCCAGCTCGGAGTCCTCGCCGGCCACGGCCTCGGGCTGGTCGTCATGGCGTGCCTCCTCGCCATGACCACCCACTTCCTGCTGCTGCTCAGGATCGGCAATCCGGACGCACGGGGCAGCCGCCCCCTGGTACGAGAGATCCTGACGACGGAGCCTGGGGAGCGGTTCGCCTTGCGAGATCCGGAACACCCCATGGTGCTGAAGCTGCCGTTCCATTCGGTGCCCAGGGAAGCCCCGGAGGTCCGGCTTCGGCTCGCTCCGGCCCTGGTCCTGGAGAGTCGATCCCAGGCCCCGTCCGGCGGCATGGACGCCAGGGTCCAGGTCTCGTGGCGCATGGACGGCGCGGGTCCCATGCAAAGGCGGACCGTTCGCGTCAACAGGGGACGGCCACAGGTCGTGACGATCACCATCGACCGGAATCGCGCCGGCGGGGACGGCGCGAACTGGCTCTCCGGTGTCCTGGAGGTTCACCTGGCTCGACAGTCCGGGGGCGCTGTGCCGGTGTTCACGCCCGGGTCCATTACCCTGCTCGGCAACCGCGCCAGCGCGCTCACGACCATCATGCGCTCCTATCTCCTACTCGCCGTCAGCGCCCTGGGAGTCCTCGCGCTCTGCCAGTGGTTCTCCGGCTTCGTCAGCTACCCGCTGGCCGTGGCGGCCAGCATGACCGTCGTGTTGTTGTCGGGGACCGCGTTGCCATGGCTCCCGGGCGCCCCCTCGCCGGACCCGGGTTCCAGGGTGAGCTGGGGCGCCGCCGTCGCCTGGGCCGACCTCCTCCCGAGCGTCGCCCGGTTAGTCGGCTGTGTCCTGCTCTTGTCGTTCTTCCCCTTGGTAGACCGTCGCATGGGGGAGGACCTCCCATGAGGACCGTGGCGGTCTTCGTTGTCCTTGCGGTGGCGCAGTGGATGCTGCGACCACCAGCCTCCGATCGACCCGCCGCGCCCATGGCCGAGCGGTTCTCCGGCGCCGTCAACACGGCCCTGCTCGGAGCATTCCGACCCATCCTCGTGCAGTACCTGTGGTGGGACGTGGAGGTCGCGGACGCGGAGGGACGACCACACGACGTCCTCAGGGATCTCGCCCTGCTGGAGCGGATCGATCCCACCAACAACAAGGCGGTGCTCTACATGGCCCACCTGGGGGCGTTCACGCTGGCTGCCCGCGAGGACCGGCCCGCGCGACGGCTGACTCGTATCAAGGACGCGGTGCGACTCCTGGAGCGGGCGGAGCTTCGGAGGCCCGACGACCCCGCCCTGCCATTGTTCAGGGCCATGATCCTGACCGCCCCCTGGAGCAGCGAGGACCCGCGGCTCTACAGCAGCTGGACCCGGTCGCGAAGACGCACCCCCTACGAAGAGGCCGTGGGAGCCATGGAGCGGGCGCACCGGTTGGAGCCCGACTCCAAGGTGGTCGGCCGGTTGCTCGCCGACAAGCTCCTCTACAGGGCGCTCGAGTTGATGCTCACACAGCAGGAGTACCCCGAGGCCGTCGACCTGCTCGATCGAGCCGCCAGCCTGGATCAGGTACCAGGGCAGGGGGCATCACAATCCGCGGGCGCCCGGCTGGTCCGCGCCTGGCGCTCCGTAGCCCGAGGCCTGTCCGAAGCAGACCCAGGCCAACTGGCCGATGGTCTCCGTCGGCTCAACACCGTGTTCGAGGCTCTGGAGCCCCCCGGTCAGGACGGGGACATCCGGGACGATCTCCTGGCGAGCGCTATCCTCCCCGCTGCCATTGACTTAGGCCTTCGGATGTCATCCACGGCATCCACCGCGGACGTCTTGTCACTGGTGTCCGTCGTTCATAACATCCAAGTCACCATAGGAGAGCGGGTTGGGGCGAGGCTCCAGAAAGCGGAGGTGGCGAGGATCACGAGGTCCTTGTCGACCCTCGTCGAACGCCTGCTCGAGCGAGCCCCGGAGTTGAAAGATCAACTGCCGGGTTCGTTGCGTTAGACGGATGCCGGAATCGGACCCTGGGTCCCTTTTGCTGCCACGGAAGACCTCCAAATGACCACCCTGTACTACATTCTCGGACTCGGCGGCCCTGCCCTCGCAATCCTGTGGGCGTTGCGCCTCACGGCGAAGATCAACCGGGCCGACCCAGGCTCTGAGAAGATGGTCAAGATCTCCTGCCAGATCAGGGCCGGGGCCATGGCTTTCCTCAAGACCGAATACACGTACCTCGCCGGGTTCGTGGCCCTGCTGTTCGTCCTGCTCGGGATGTTCCTGCCCGGGGGCAACGGGTGGGGAACGGCTGTGGCCTTCGTCATCGGGGCGTGCGCCTCGGCAGCCGCGGGCTGGATCGGCATGAAGACGGCGACCAGCGCCGCCGTGCGCACCACCAACGCCGCCCGCACCAGCCTGTCCTCCGCGCTCGACGTGGCGTTCTCTTCGGGCGCGGTCATGGGCCTCGTGGTGGTCGCCCTCGGCGTCGCCGGCATCACGCTCCTGTATGACCAGTTCGGCGGCGACAAGAACGCCTCCGCCACCATCTTCGGCTTCTCCCTCGGCGCCTCATCCATCGCCCTCTTCGCCCGCGTGGGTGGCGGCATCTTCACCAAGGCCGCGGACGTGGGGGCGGATCTCGTAGGTAAGGTGGAAGCGGGCATCCCGGAGGACGACCCCCGCAACCCCGCGGTCATCGCCGACAACGTCGGGGATAACGTCGGAGACGTGGCCGGCATGGGCGCGGACCTCTTCGAGTCCTTCGTCGGCTGCATCATCTCCGCCATCGCCCTCGCCTGGGCCATGAACGCCGGCAGCACCAGCTGGGCGGCGGACTTCCTCAGCGACGGCGAGGCGAGCCGCACCACCCTGACCCTGTTCCCCATCGCCCTCGCCGGGCTGGGCATCTGCTGCTCGGTGGTCGGGACGCTGTTCGTTCGCACGGAAGACGAATCCAAGATCCACCACGCCCTCGAGATGGGGCTCCTTGTCGCGTCCGCCCTCGTGGTCGGAGGCGCAGCAGCGGTCTGTCACTTCTTCGGAGTGCCCTGGCACGTGTTCGGAGCGGTGGTGGTCGGCCTCGCCTCCGGCGTCGCCATCGGCCGCATCACCCACTACTACACGGCCAAGGAGTGCAAGCCGGTCCAGCACATCGCGCAGCAATCCCAGACAGGCCCCGCGACCAACATCATCGGCGGCCTCGGCGTGGGCATGATGTCCTGCGCCTTGCCCGTGATCGTCATCGCCATCGCCATCTTCGGTGCGCACGAGCTCGCCGGGCTGTACGGCATCGCGATCGCCGCCGTGGGTATGCTCTCCACCCTCGGCATCAGCCTCGGCGTGGACGCCTATGGACCGGTGGCGGACAACGCCGGTGGCATCGCCGAGATGAGCGAATGCGAGCCGGAGGTCCGCGAGCGCACGGACGCCCTGGACGCGGTGGGCAACACCACCGCCGCGGTGGGCAAGGGCTTCGCCATCGGCTCTGCCGCCCTGACAGCCCTGGCGTTGTTCGCTGCCTTCAAGGAGGCTGGGGACGTGGCCCGCGAGGCCGCCGGCATGAAGGAGTTCGACCTGAACATAAACAACCCGGTGGTGCTCATCGGGCTTCTCCTGGGCGGCATGCTCCCGTTCGTCTTCTCCGCCATGACCATGAACGCCGTGGGACGCGCCGCCAACCGTATGATCGAAGAGGTGCGGCGGCAGTTCCGTAGCATCCCCGGCCTCATGGAGGGGAAAGCTGACCCGGATTCGGAGACCTGTGTCTCCATCGCCACGGCGGCCGCCATCAAGGAGATGGTGATCCCCGGCATCCTCGCGGTGGCAGCCCCGGTCGCGGTGGGCGCGCTGCTCGGGTTCTCCGGCCTCGCCGGTCTCCTGGGTGGTGCCCTGGTAGCGGGGGTGCTCATGGCCATCATGATGTCCAACGCCGGCGGCGCCTGGGACAACGCCAAGAAGTACATCGAGGACGGACACGAAGGCGGCAAGGGCTCCGAACCTCACAAGGCGGCGGTCATCGGCGACACCGTGGGTGACCCGTTCAAGGACACCTCCGGCCCCAGCCTCAACATCCTCGTCAAGCTCATGAGCGTGGTGGCGGTCATCATCGCCCCGCTGGTGGTCCAGTGGATGCAGAGTTGAGTCGCGGATGACCGAGACCAGTAACAAGTTGTCCATAGCCCAGATCGCCCACCGTGCCGGGGACATCATCCTCGACAAGAAGGGGGGCGACCTGGTGGTGCTGGACATCTCCGCCATGCCCACCAGCCTGGCGGATTACCTCATCATCGCCACCGGCACCAGCCAGCGTCAGGTGCGGGCCATCGCCGAGGCCCTGGAGTTCGACATGAAGACCGCCGGCGTCGGCCGACGGTCCTCCACAGGGAAGGAGTTCGGCTGGTGGGTGCTGATCGACTTCGGCGACGTCCTGGTGCACGTCATGCAGGAGGACGCCCGGCGGTATTACGACCTGGAGGCCTTGTGGGCGGACGCCCCGGTGGTGCGCAGGGTGGAGGGCGCCGCGGACGAGGTGGAGGACGCGCCCGACGACGGCGAGGCGCTCACCCCCCCTGAGACGGACCCTTCACCGGCTTGATCCTCAGCGGCGTCCGCGGGATGCCCAGGAGCGCGGCGACGTTCTTCTCCGTCGTCGTGGCGGAGGACACCAGGTCGGAGCCGCCATGGGCCCGCACCCGGTAGGTCTTGCCGTCGGGCAGGATGTAGCCCAGGGGTCTATCCCGCAGGTCGTAAATGCGGATGACGTAACGAGCGTCGTCCTCGCCGAAGCGATAACGCCGCAGGACCGCCACGCGCTCCTTTCCCCGCAGCACGTCCGACAGGCCGACCAGAGTGGACTCGGGAGTGTCCGGGCGGATCACCACGGGGCCGCCTTGAGATCGCTCCGTGACCTGGCAAGAGGCCAGGACCAGGGCGATGGCCAGCAGTGCGGGGACGATGCGCGTCATGGTGCTCTCCTCGCTGATGCTATCATCCGGCCCGCTCACCGACCAACGCTCGGCCAACCCCGGTTCACGCTCCATGTCCGCAGTCATCAGCATCCAAGACGTCCTCGGCGAGGGAGGGATCCTGTCTCGACGACTGCAGGGCTTCCGCGAGCGGCCGCAGCAGCTGGAGATGGCCAACGCCATCGCAGCGGCGGTGAATGAGGAACGACACCTGGTGGTGGAGGCCCCTACTGGCGTGGGCAAGAGCCTCGCCTACCTCGTCCCCTTGCTCCTCGGCGCCGTGGACCAGGGTCGCAAGGTCGTCATCGTTACCCACACCATCGCCCTGCAGGACCAACTGTTCGACAAGGATATCCCCTTGCTCGCGTCCTGCCTGCCGGTGGAGTTCACGGTCACCAAGGCCATGGGGCGGAGCAACTACCTCGGGATCCGTCGGTTCGGTCTGGCCCAGGAGCGGGCGCCCACGCTGGTGGCGGACGATCCCACGGTTCGCTCTCTGCAACGAGTGGCGGACTGGGTCCCGCAGGCCTTCGAGGGGCGCAGGCAGGAGTTGCAGCCCCCGGTGCGCGGCGAGCTCTGGGAGCAGATCCAATCGGAGTCCGACAACTGCCTCGGCCACCGCTGCGACCACTTCAACGATTGCTTCTACCAGTCCGCCCGTCGCCGCGCCCAGAGCGCCAACATCGTCATCACCAACCACGCCCTCTACGCCATCGACATCATGCTCCGCAAGCAGGACGCGGCGCTGCTCCCGGAGCACGACGTGCTCGTGGTCGATGAAGCCCACCACCTCGAGCGCGTCGCGCAGGAGCACTTCGGGGTCGAGATCTCGAGACAAGGGATGCGTCGGTTCCTCCGCCGACTCGTGGGAGGTCGCGGGTCTCGCGGCCTGCTGCCGTCCCTCGAGGGGCAGGACGCGAACACGGTCGAGGCCATGGCGACCTCGTTGGCGGCCGCCTCAGACCGCTTCTTCGACGAGGTGGATTCGTGGTGCGCGTCCCAGCCCCAGTCCAACGGCCGATATCGTGAACCGGCTCTCTGGGATGACGTGCTGTCCTCGGACCTCGACCAGCTCGGCCAGCGCCTCGAGTCCCTGGCGTCGAACCAGGAGCGGGAGGACCTGCGGCTGGAGGCGGAGGCGTTCAGCTTCCGCGCCGGGGCCCTGGCCTCCGGCGTGCGCGCTCTCTTGAGCGTCGACGATGAAGACCTCGTCTACTTCGTCGAACGAGAACCGCGCCGTCGACAGGTGACCATGGCGGCGAGACCGCTGGACATTGGGCCCATCCTCGAGACGGACTTGTTCGACCGCATGGGCTCCGCCATCCTGACGTCCGCCACCCTCTCTGCGGGGCGGGATGCCAAGGGACTCGAGTACTTCGTCAAGCGCCACGGGATAACCGGAGCCGACCAGAAGGTCATCGGATCTCCGTTCGACCTCTCCAGGCTCATGGAAGTGCACGTCCCCGGCGACCTGCCTCTTCCAGATGACACCGGCTTCGATGAGGCCGCGGCCGGCGTCATCCTCTCGCAGGTGGATCGATTGGGCGGCGGGGCGTTCATCCTCTGCACCAGCTATCGGTCTCTGGAGGCTCTCTGGCGCCTCCTGGCCGGACCTCTGCGAGAGCGCGGTCTGCTCGCGCTCAAGCAGGGAGATTCGCTGGATCGTGCCACCATGCTCGAGCGCTTCCGCGAGGACGGAAACGCCGTGCTCTTCGGTGCAGAGAGTTTCTGGCACGGCGTCGACGTCCCCGGCCCCGCGCTGCGACTGGTCGTGATCACCCGTCTTCCGTTCCCGGTGCCCGCCCACCCCATGAACGAAGCACGGTCTGAGCGACTCCGCCGGCAGGGAGAGAACCCGTTCACGCGCTTCTTCCTCCCCGAAGCGGTCATCCGCTTCCGACAGGGCTGCGGCCGCCTCGTGCGCCAGGAAGACGATGAGGGATTGGTCCTCTGCCTGGATCGAAGGGTGATCGAACGACCCTATGGCGGCAAGTTCCGGGCATCTCTCGGTGACGCCCCCTGGGTCACGGACGCCCCATCCGCGTCCCAGTCGGGCGCTGACGGCTGACGGTGCGTCGTCGCTCACACCGCCCGGGGTTGGACAGATTTGGTCACCGTGTTCCCGTAACGGAACCATCTGGGGCAAGTCCCAACGCACCGAGCGGTCTCCCGTAACCCGCTCCGCATGGGTTTAAGCCCCTGGTATATAAAGGCTTAGTGCTTGCCTGAAACCGGCTCCAAGGGCGAGCGGCCCCGGAATTGCGTTATTTCGCGTTGGAGCGGTAAGCCGTCAGGCAGCACGGATCTGGGGAGGTTGACCCATGGATCAAGCAATCGTCAGCAACAGGGAGATGGAGGTCGCCGGGGATGAGAGTCCCGCGGAGATTCGTCGTCGACGCGAGGAAGAGCGGGAGCTCATTCGTCGTTGTCAGACAGGAGACGTGGACGCGTTTCAGGATCTGGTCGGCCGGTACGAGAAGAAGGTCTACTGGATCGCCTTCAATCTCGTCGGAGACGTGGAAGACGCCCGGGACCTGGCCCAGGAGGCCTTCCTCCGCGTCTTCAAGGCCATCGAGCGCTTCAAGCTCCAGTACAACTTCTACACGTGGCTCTATCGCATCGTCGTGAATCTCTCCATTGATCACCTGCGAAAGAAGGGCAAGCAGCAGAAGCTGAGTCTGGATGAATGTCCGGTGGACCCGCCCGTGGGGGAGCACGCTTCACCGGAGCGCCATCTCAACAACGTAGAACTTCGAGGAGGAATCCAGGACGTCCTGGACAGCCTCCCGGCAAAGTACAAGACAGTGATCGTCTTGCGGGACATTCACGAGATGTCCTGCGCGGACATCGCGAAGATCATTCACTGTACGGGTGCCACCACCCGGTGGCGCCTGCACAAGGCAAGGGAGATGTTCAAGGAGCGATGGGAACGCCGACAGAAGGCGGCTCCCTGACACCTCCCGGAAGCAGACTTCCGGCCCCATGGCAAGCGGGGCCGAGGGGGAAGGCAACGGCACCATTGGTGCGAAGGGTCGGTCGCGTGGGGGCGACCGACCCTGTTTTTTGGTCCAATTCCGGCCCGCCCGCCGAAACTGCCTCGAACGCCTTGACGTGTCGCCACGGCCCTCAACAATGCACCCCTCAGGGCCCTTAGCTCAGTCGGTCAGAGCAAGCGACTCATAATCGCCAGGTCCCAGGTTCGAGTCCTGGAGGGCCCATCGAGCGCGAGTCGGCACCGCACCTGCCTGTTCAACGAGGGATGCCCTCATCCGAATGATCGCTGCTCGCGTGCCAGGCGGTGCGGCCCATGCACGGGCTCCCGCCGGGACCTCTCCTTCCGGGGCTATTTTGCCTCCGAAACACCATTCTGACCGGAAGCTCCCCATGCTGCGGAACCACACCAAGTTGCCCTCGCTCGGGAGACCTCACTGATGCGTTGCCTGACTCGTTCGCTGCCGGTCCTGCTGTCCCTGACTGTGTTGTTCGCCGCGGCGGCCCCTGCCCAGGGGCCGAACCTGGTCACGAACCCTGGGTTCGAATTTGGCGCCTTCCTCGGCTGGGGGCCATTCGGGAACGCCTTCGTGGAGACGAACAACCCGCCCCAGTTCGTCCCAAACTCAGGCAACTACCTGGTGTCCATCTTCGGAGGTTTCTGGGGAGCCGGCGTCTTCAACGTATCCGGCGTATTTCAGTCCTTCCCGGCCAGCCCCGGCGAGGTCTATGAACTCGATTGCTTCTCGCATCACTACAGCGGCGACGCGATCGCCGGCGTGGGTGCGCCCAACGACAACTGGTGCGTCATGAAGATCGCATTCTTCGATGCGACCCAGACCGAAATCGGTGGCGTCGAAAGGACCATTCTCGACGGCACGTTCGCCACCGATACCTGGTACGACAACCAACCCGTGATCGGTATCGCTCCGCCCGGAACGACGTCGGTCCAACCACTGATCCTCTATCTGCAACCCAGCCTCGCCGCCGGCGCCGGACACTTCGACGACGTCGTGTTCCGCCGGACCTTCGGCGTCGAGATCTCTCAGGACCCGTCAACGCTTGACCTCACCCTGGGCCTTGACTTCGGCGAGCCTGTGGCGCAGTTCGGGATCTTCTACTCCCTCGATACCGCCAACGCCACCATGCCCGGGATGGGCTCCCTGGGTGGTCTGTTCATCGCTCCCGCCGACTTCAATTCGCAGCTCGCTGCGGCGGTCACCGGAGTGCCGCCGTTCGGCGGGTTCCTCAGCGGGTCCGGGACCACGTCTTCGGCCATACCCGGCGGGTTCGTAGCCGGTCTGACGGGACTCGACGTCTGGACCATCGGCGCCCAACAACGGGCGTCGGGGATGATCGACTTCACTCCGATCCGTCCGTTCACCTTCCAGTGACGCCGGTCTGATAGCATCAACGGCCCCAGAGCCGTCAGTGAGACCCGAGGAAGACACCTGCTGGACCATGGTCCGGAACGCCGCTGGTGGTGACCAAACCGCCCGCGATGACTTCGCGTCCGTGTACCTGGACGTGGTGCGCGCCTACATGGCCGCCCGCTGGCGTGGCGGCCGTCTCGCCGAGCGCTTGGATGACGCGGTGCAGGACGTGTTTCTCGAGTGCTTCCGCGATTCCGGCGCGCTGAACCGGCTCGATGACAGTCGAAACGCCAGCTTTCGCACGTTCCTCTATGGCGTCGTCCGCAATGTGGCGCGACGTCACGAGGAACGCGTCGGCATCGTCCGAGAGGTGAACCCACCCAGCGACTTCGACCCGGATGGAGGGGAGGAGAGCCTCTCCCGTGTGTTTGATCGCGCTTGGGCCCAGTCGGTCCTCGACCGCGCTGGAGAGCGGCAACGTACCTGGGCGCTCAGGGATGGTCAGGACGGTGAACGCCGAATCAAGCTGCTCCATCTCCGCTTCGCTGCGGGGATGCCGGTGCGCGAGATCGCGCAGACGTGGGACGCCGATCCCACCCAACTGCACGAGGAACTCCGCAAGGCGCGCAAGGAGTTCAAGCGTGCGCTCAGGGAAGAGGTCCGGTTTCACCTACCCGGACCCAACGACGCGGTGGACCGCGAGTGCCTCCGCCTTCTCGCCCTTCTGGAGTAGCGAAATGCCCGGTTCGGGCCGCTGACGGGACGGGGGATTTCCGGTCCGAAACCGAGGTGAGAATTGAACCTGCTGTGTGTCCGAGATCAACCTGCAAGAACTGAAGGTCATCGTGTCCGCGGCGGCCATCGACGGCATCCGCCGATGGACAAGCGAGCGGCTCACGCCTGTTGATCCCTATCGCGTCACCACGATCTACCTCGACAACCCCGAGCTCGATCTACTCAACGGCCTCTACGACCGATCGGACATGACATACAGGGCACGTCGCTACGGCGAACAGTCGTCCGTGTGGCTGGAACGCAAGCGACGGCTCGGGACCGCGGTCTCCAAGCGTCGGGCACCCTGGCAACTCTCCGACCTCGACAGCATGTTTGCTGGCAGGGTCCCGGAGCGAGGTCATCCGACGGAGTTCTTCCGGGCTGAGGTGATCCGCGGCCGGCTGGCACCACGCACCGTAGTGTCCTTCGACCGGCAGGCTTGGACCTCCGACGAGCTCCGCATGACCCTGGATACGGCCGTGTGCGCAGCGATCGCAGCAGGCGCACCCTTCCAGGGCCCGGCGCCGGCCACCCAGGTCATCCCGGGGGCCGCGGTCCTCGAATTGAAGACCGAATCCGAGGTGCGGCCCGCGCTCATGGAGCTGCTCATGAACGACCTCGGCCTCACATGGGAGGAGTTCTCCAAGTACTCGGCAAGCGCCCGTGCGCTGACGCTGTCGGCGGGGCAGGGAGAACGAGAATCCACTGCGTGAAGGTGCCCGCGGTAGGATCTGCAACTTGGAACTGACCAGCATCCGATGCGTATCCCGGTGATCACCTTATCTCTCGCGGCCCTGCTCGCGTCCTGCCGGACCTCCGAGCCCGATCCGGTGGACCATCTCGTCGAGCGCATGACGCTCGACGAGAAGGTCGGACAGATGACTCAACTCGCCCTCGGTGCGCTGTCCAAGACCAACGGAACGGCGACCACCCCTCATGTCCTCGATGACGCCAAGGTCGCGCACGCCATCACCGAACGCCATGTCGGGTCGATCCTCAACGTCGCGGATGTCGCCTTCGACGCCAGACATTGGGCTGACATCCACGAGTCGATCCGCCGGGCCACGGCCGCGACCCGCCTCGGCATACCGGTCGTGTACGGAATCGACGCCGTCCACGGGGCCAACTACACCCGTGGGGCAACGTTGTTCCCCCACAACCTCGGCATGGCCGCCACGTGGTCCGAGGAGCTCGTAGAAGCCGCCGCGGAGGTCACCGCCAAGGACGTACGGGCGGCCGGAATCCCGTGGAACTTCGCTCCCGTAGTCGATGTCGCGCGCACTCCGTTGTGGTCGCGCTTCTTCGAGACCTACGGGGAAGACACACACCTCTCTTGCCGACTCGCGACCGCCGCCGTGCGTGGCCTCCAGGGAACGGGGCCCTCCGATCCTGCCCGGGTCGGCGCCTGCCTGAAGCACTTCGTCGGATACGGATTCCCTCTGAGCGGCAAGGACCGGACCCCGGCGTGGATCCCCGAACGCATGCTGCGGGAGGTGTTCCTACCGCCGTTCGTTGCCGGCATCGAAGCCGGGGCGGTCAGCGTCATGGTCAACTCCGGTGAAGTCAACGGCGTTCCGGTGCACGCCAGCCGCCGACTCCTGACGGACATGTTGCGCGGCGAGCTCGGATTCGACGGCGTCATCCTCACCGACTGGGAGGACATCAAGAAGCTCAAGGACATGCACCGCGTGGCGCCGACCCTCAAGGACGCAGCACGGATCGCGGTCGAAGCCGGGATCGACCTGTGCATGGTCCCCCTGGACTACAGCTTCACAGACGCACTCCTGGAGTTGGTGCGCGAAGGCACCGTTCCGGAGGCGCGCATCGACGCGTCGGTTCGTCGCATCCTCCGCATGAAGCGAAGTCTCGGGCTGTTCAACACCACACCGGCACCGTCGCCCACGGCCGGCGGAGAGAGCGACCGGGCGCTGAGCCTGCGTTGCGCCCGCGAGTCCATGGTGCTGCTGAAGAACGACGGCGTTCTGCCTCTCGCGCCGGGCCTTCGCTTGCTCGTCACCGGACCAGGAGCCGATTCGGTCCCCATGCTCCACGGGGCGTGGTCATGGACCTGGCAAGGAAACGACGCGGCCGCCTATCCTCCTCGGGTCCCGACGGTCCTCTCCACCTTGCGGCGGTCAGCAGGCGCTGCCCGCACCACCTACGTCCAGGGCGCCACCATCAGCGACGAGGGTGACCTCGAGGCCGTCCGTGCGAGCGCCGAACAATCGGACGTTTTGGTGGCCGTGGTCGGCGAAGAACCCTCCGTGGAGAAGCCCGGCGACATCGAGGATCTCACCCTTTCCGCGCCTCAGGTAAGACTGGTGCGCGCCCTCATCGAGACCGGCAAGCCGGTGGTGCTGGTCTTGCTGCAGGGACGACCGCGCCTCATAAATGGGCTCGCCCAGGACGTCGCCGCGATCATCCACGCGGGCCTGCCGGGGCCTCATGGGGCGCAAGCGATCGTGGACGTCCTGACGGGCAGGACCAACCCGAGCGGGCGGCTTCCGTTCACCTACCCGCGCAAACCCGGGTCGCTGGTGCCCTATGACCACAAGGAGAGCGACCGCTTCGACAAGGCCTTCGGACGCGACGCTTTCAATCCGCAGTTCGCGTTCGGGCACGGGCTGTCCTACACCACCTTCGAATACTCTCACCTGCAGATCGACCCCACCGTCATGCCTGGCGGCAGGGTCAGGATCGCGGTTGATGTCACCAATGCGGGAGACCGTTCCGGCAGGCATGTGGTCCTGCTGTTCATCCGCGACGAGCACGCCTCCGTGACGCCCCCCGTTCAACGCCTGCGCGGCTTCCGGTCGGTTGACCTCGCGCCGGGCGCCGTTGAACGCGTCGAGTGGACCATCGCCGTGGACGACCTCGCCTTCGTGGATCGCGACCTCTCCTGGACGGCCGAGCCCGGTTGGTTCGAGGTCCGCGTCGGCGCCCTGCGGGGGCGGTTCGAGCTTCGGAACGACCGCTGAGAAGCGATGGTATTCGAGGCCTTGGATTGGATAGTCGTCGCCGGCTACTTCCTGATCGTGTTCGGGACCGCCTTCGTCGTCATGCAACGACGGGACACGACCGCCACGGCGTCGAGCTACTTCCTGGCCGGCCGCAACGTCGGTTGGGTGGTGATCGGCGCGTCGCTCTTTGCATCCAACATCGGGTCTGAACATCTCGTGGGCCTGGCGGGCACCGGCGCCAAGAGCGGGGTGGCGATGGCCCAGTTCGAGATCCTGGCGTCGCTGATCCTGCTGCTCCTCGGGTGGGTGTTCGTGCCCTTCTACCTGCGCAGCGGAGTCTACACCATGCCCGAGTTCCTCGAGCGTCGGTACGACTCGAACGCGCGCTGGTACCTGGCGGTCATCTCCATCATCGGCTACGTGCTGACCAAGATCTCGGTGACCATCGCCGCCGGCGGCATCGTGTTCGAATCACTGATGGGTATCGACTTCTGGGTCGGAGCATTCGTCGTGGTATCGGCCACTGGACTGTACACGCTCGTTGGCGGGCTGCGAGCGGTCCTCTACACGGACCTCATGCAGACGGTCGTGCTCATCGCCGGTGCGGTCGCTGTCACCGTCACCGGCTTGATCAAGCTTGGCGGATGGAGCGCCATCGAGACCACCGTGGGGCCGGAGTTCCTCAACATGTGGAAGCCGACGACTCACCCGGATTTCCCGTGGACCGGCATCCTCCTCGGCGCTCCCATTCTCGGCATCTGGTATTGGTGCACGGACCAGTTCATCGTCCAGCGGGTTCTGGCGGCCAAGGACATCCACGAGGCGCGCAAGGGCACGATCTTCGCAGCCCTGCTCAAGGTCCTGCCGGTGTTCATCTTCGTTCTGCCCGGGATCATCGCGGCGGCCCTGGCCAAGCGCGGGGACCTCGAGCTCTCCGACCCCGATGCGGCGCTCAGCACGCTGGTAGGGAACCTCCTCCCCGCCGGTTTACGGGGCCTCGTCGGAGCCGGCTTGACCGCGGCGCTCATGAGTTCCTTGTCGTCGGTCTTCAACTCCTGCTCCACGCTCGTCACCTGGGACATCTACAAGCGGCTGCGTCCTGACGCCACTGACCGACAACTGGTCGCCGTCGGTCAGGGCGCGACCCTGCTCCTGGTGCTGTTCGGCCTGGCATGGATCCCGTTCATGGACCAGTTGTCCACAACGCTCTACGAGTATCTGCAAAAGACCCAGGCCTACATCGCGCCGCCCATAGCGGCAGCGTTTCTGTTGGGGGTGTTCTGGAAGCGCGCCAACGCCAGAGGAGCACTGTCCGCCATGATCACGGGGTTCGTGCTCGGCACCGCACGGTTGCTCGCCGAGATCAATCAAGAGTCCCTATCCGGACCATTGCTCTATTACTCCGAGATCAACTTCCTTCACTTCGCGGCGCTGCTGTTCGTCACTTGCGTAGTCGTCCTGGTCTTGGTCAGCCTCGGCAGCCCGCCCGCGTCGCCCCGACAGCTTGAGGGCTTGACCTACGCGACCCTCCCGGAATCGACCGCCGGCAAGGCGCCCGCGCTGCGCGCCGAGATCGTCTGGTCGTTGATCGTCCTGCTGTTCGTCGGGCTCGTCTGGGCGTTCTTTTCCGGCTGACCAAACGGTCCCTGGCCGGGTACGATCGGGTGGTTCCTGCCCGAATCATGGACGACCCGTTCGCAACAGATCCGCCCTCTTCCGGTGAGGACTCCGCCTGGAGCATGGGCATCGCCCACGCATTCCGGTCACCCGAACAGACCCCGGCGACGGAGAGCGACGTGCCCACCATGGAGAGCACCGGGTTCTGCGGCCGTTACCGCTTGGTCGAGGAGATCGCCCGCGGCGGAATCGGCATCGTCTATCGGGCCATGGACGAGCCCCTGGAACGGGAGGTCGCCGTCAAGGTCCTGCGCAACCGTTACGCCGGGAACCGAAGCATGGTCCGCCGTTTCCTCAACGAGGCCCAGGTCTGCGCGTACCTTCAGCATCCCGGCATCGTGCCCGTCTACGAGATGGGCATGACCCTTCAGGAGCGGCCCTTCTTCAGCATGAAGTTGATCGAAGGACAGACCCTGGCGGATCTCCTCGCCAATCGGGCGGATCCGGAGAGGGAACGGGCACGTTTCATCGGCGTGGTGGAACAGATATGCCTGACGCTGGCGTACGCCCATTCCCACCGCATCATTCATCGAGACCTCAAGCCTGGGAATGTCATGGTCGGCGCCTTTGGCGAGGTGCAGATCGTCGATTGGGGGTTCGCCAAGACCCTCGGCAGCGGGTCCCACGACCTGCCTGGCGCCGCGCCGACGATGACCATATCCAAGAGCGGCACCTCCTCGATCGCCGGGTCCGTCCTGGGCACGCCGTCCTACATGTCGCCCGAACAGGCCCGCGGTGACGTGCTCGCCATCGACGAGCGCTCCGACGTGTTCGCACTCGGGGCGGTCATGGCCGAGGTCCTCACAGGACAGCGGTCCGGCCGGCGTCACGAACGGGATTCCCTTGAAGAGAGCGTCAAGAAGTCGATTGTCGAGACCCAGGCGCGGCTCGACCGGTGCGGCGCCGATGCCGAGCTGGTGGACCTCGCCCGCTCGTGCCTTACCATTGATCGAGACCAGCGTCCCGCCAATGCCGCGGTCGTAGCGGAGAGGATAGCCACCTACCGCGCCAACACCGAGCGTCGGGTCCACGACGCGCAGATGAACGCCGCGGAAGCCCGCGGCCGTGCCGTTGAGGAACGCAAGGCCCATCGCCTGGCGATGGCCGTTAGCTACCTCGTGCTGGTGGCGATCATCCTCGGCGCCGGCGTCATCTGGGGATTCGACAGCGTGCGCCGGCAAGGGCAGCTCCGCGAAGATCGCGCCGTCCGAGCTGCGGTGTCCGAGGCCTCGGTCCACATCGCCCGGGGCGAATGGGCCGAGGCACGAGACGTCCTGAGGCGTGCCCGGACCCTCATATCGCCGGACACGGACAAGGCGCTCGCCGCGCAGTTTCGCCAGGTGCAGGATGCCGTAGGGGACCTGCCCGCCAACGGGTCCACGCCACCGCACCCGGAGTCCGTCCTCGCCCGGCTGCGGGCCATCACCGCCCTGCCGCGCCACCATGCAGCGGCGCCGGACGCCTACGCTGTGGCGTTCCGCGAAGCCGGCCTGGACCCATCGGCCATGGTCGAGACCTCCGCTCGATGGGGTCCCGCCATGTGTCTGCTGCTCGTACCAGCGTTGGAGGACTGGGCCATCCGCGCCCAGGCGTTGGAGCGACCCGACGCCGCCACCTTGAACAACGCCCTCGACGCCCTCGACACCGATCATGTCCGGCGCGGCATCCGTTCCGCCGACCGGTCCCGTCTGGTGGCCATGGCGGCACGGTTCGACGCCGCGGCCACGCCACCCGCCACCGCGGCGACGCTGGCGGCACGCCTGGTGGCCTGTGACGAGGCCGTCGTCGCGGTGGAGGTCCTCACCAGGGCGTCCGCCCAACACCCTCGGCATCGGGGTCTCCACGACGCCGCCGCGGCGCTCCTGAGCGGCGGACTGAGTCCGTCGCCCGACGGGATGCCGACGAGCGACGCGTCGGGGTCACATCTGGCCGACGCCATCCGCCACGCCACCGCCTCCGTCGCGCTCTCGGGCGACTCCTTCTCCCGCACCCAGCTCGCCGTGTTGTTGACCGCCGCCGGTGACCGCGCCGCCGCGGCCGCGGTGCTGGGCAAACAGCCCAGGTAGACAACAACGCCTCTCCCTGCGGACAACAGGGACAAGGCGTCGTCGTCGAGTCAGCGGGTCTCGTCGCTACAGCAGCGTCAACGCCGCGATGTTCGTCGTGTCATAGCCACCGCCGGCCGGGAGTTGAATGCCCATAAGCCAGACCTGGAGACCCGACAGTCCAACGACCCCGGGAAGGGTGAAGCTGTTGTCGCCCGCTCCGTCGTTGAGACCGCCATGCAGCGGGTTCATCGCCTGGGCGTCGCTGATCTGCCCAGCCAACGTCGCCGGGTCGATGAACAGACCGAAGAACGAGCCGGCGCCAGGCGCCGTCCCGTTGGCAGGATCGAGCGAGAAGAAGCGGCCGAATTGCGCATTGGCCTCGCCGCAGCTCATGGTCGCGGTGATGTCGAAGCTGACCGGATCATGCACCGCGGTCATGCTGAAGGAGGGCGAGCCGAAATAGCAATCGTCCACCAGCACGGCACCACCGTCGAACAGCGGTTGCAGGTAGAGGATCAGCGCCTGGACGCTGGTGGTGCCGGCAGGCGCCGTGCCACAGACCGGAGCGTTGTCATGCCAGTGATCCGTCGCGAAGGTGCCGTCCAGGATCGTGCGTTCCGCTCCACCAATCTCATTGCCGCCGCCATCGAAGAACGCCATCTTCATGACCACCCAATTGTCGTCGCTGGGGTTGGCCGCACCGACTCCGGTCAGCGCGTCGCCGCTGTAGTGTCGGCTCCAGCAGTCCATCATGAAGTTGTCCCCCGGGTTCGCCGGGAACTGCTGGAACACGCCGCTAACGTTGAAGGAGCCCCACCAGTTGCCATACAGCTTGGCGACGCCGTTGCCCGTGTGGGGGACGATGGCAGGAGGGTTGGCGGCTTCGCCGTAGGCATTGTTGAACGAGTTCCAGTTGGCCAGGCCGCTCTCGAACCCAGGGTCAGCCAACAGGTTTTGCGCCGGCGCCGCGGCGCCCGCCACGACCAATACCGCAGCAAGGAAACGGGTCATCATTGAGTCACTCCCAGTCACTTAGAGGAGGGCCGGCGGAAGGCGACGCGACAGGCACTCCCGCAAAAGCCAAAGACGAAATCTAATGCAGCACTGCTTGTTCCGGTTGGATGGGATTTTCGGACGCCTTTTCCGGACCGCCGGAGGATGGCACGGGCGCGACGTCCGTTGCTGCTCTCTTGCGATGTCTGGACGGCGGACACCGCGTCGTGGTGGGTCGCGGCGTGTTCCAGCAGAACGGGCGGGGAGCTGCGGCCGTCCAGGCCCCCTGGTTGCGCGCCGCCGGTGGTGTGGACAGAGGTCCATGCCGGTTCGCTGCCGTCCTCGCTTGGATTGACAATCGGCGCTTGGAGAGGAAGCCCTCGTCCGGTGGTCCCGTCAGCCTCCCGCGACAGAAGAGTGAGACCACTGCAAGGTCGTTCTCGTCGAGCACGTGTCCGTGTTGTCCTATGGCTCTCTCATGTGTGCAGCCTCCTGAACGCCACACTCCTGTGAGAGGTCTGTCCATAGTGCTGCCAGGTTGAAGCCTCTGACACCCCCGCTCATCCCCGGTGACACCCTGGTCGCCGTCGTCGCCCTCGGACGCATCTCGCGATCGCCAGACCCCAGATTCGAGATCTGAAGGGCCCATCGCTTCGCCCCATAGTCCCTTTCTCATCGGCATGATCCGCGCACGAGGCCGTCCCCGGCTCCTCGTGGCGCACGACGTGCGATTGCCCCCCCGCTCGTGATACTCCAATATCGAGGACCCGACGCGCGCGTCCCGCGAAGGTCCTTCGTCCCCGAACACACGACCGGACACCAAGGCCGTCAACCCGGTCCTTCATCGAGGAGGTCTTCCATGACCCTCAGGATTTCATTCGTCATCGTCGCTTGTGTAGCCGCCGTTGCACTCACCGCCTGTGGCGGCAACATCAATCAAGCGAACTACGACAAGATCAAGGCCGGCATGTCCGTCTCGGACGTGGAGGCCATCCTCGGAAAGGGGTCTGAAGAAGCGTCCAGCGCGCTCGACACCTCCGGTATGCCCGGTGGCATGCCAGGGATGCCGAACATGAAGACGTCCATGAAGGTCATGGCATGGAAGAGCGGCAACAACGTCATCACCGCCAGCTTCATGAACGGGAAGCTCATGACAAAGGGGAAGGCGGGGTTCTGATCCCCCTACCCGCCCTTGCGGACGGACCGTGAACGGTCCGCTCTGTTGCGCGGCTGACGATTGAGGGCGTCCAGTTCCGTGGGCGCCCCCAGGTCTCCCTGCTGTCTCATCCACCGGCGCAGTTGCGCTCTCAGGTCAGCGGCGACGTCGCTCAACCGTTCTTCACCGACCCGGTTCGTCAATTCGAACGGATCACCTTCGAGGTCATACAGCTCCCACTTCGGCCTGCGAGAGTAGGCCGCTCTCCGGGATGATGGGGGCCACGTGGACAGCACGCCCCGCGGGGCAGCGGTGAGGTTGTTCCTGAACGACGCCTCGCTGTTCAGGTTGTAGATCAGTTTGTACCGCTGTGTCCTGACCGCGCGGCTCCCGTAGGCGCGCGGACCGTTACTGATCCCCCGCGAGGTCTGGACGGCGAACACCGCGGCTCGATGACGCGGCGACTCCCCGAGCAGCACCGAGAGGAAGGAGCGCCCGTCGAGTCCCTTCACCGGCTTGGCCCCGGCGGCATCCAACAGGGTGGGCACGACGTCCACGTAGCTGATCAAGGCCCCGCTGGTGGTCCCCGGGGAGATCTTCCCGGGCCAACGGGCGATGGCCGTGGCCCGGATTCCCTGGTCGTAGAGGGTCCACTTGGCGAATGGAAGGCCCGCGCCCTGCTCCGTGAGGAAGAGCACCAGGGTGCGCCCAGCCTGCCCGGTGCTCTCGAGGACCCCCATGGCCCGGCCCACCTGGGCATCCAGGAACGAGACCTCCGCGTAGTACTTCGACAGCGCGACTCGTGTCTCCCGGGTATCCATCAACCACGGCGGGACCGTGAGCGCCGCCGGGTCGTAGAGCTTGCTGTCACCCTTGTTCCACGGGGTGTGGGGTTCGTCGGAGGCGAGCACCGCACACCACGGAGTTGAGCCGCAACTCAGCACGAACCGCCGGAGCTGCTCGAATCGGAGCGGCCGACCTCGACCGATGCGCTCGAAAGGGAAGCTCTCTCTTGGCCCCACATGCCGCTTCCCCGCCAACCCCACACGGTAGCCAGCCTCCCCCAGGTAGTGAGGAAGACTACGCGTCCCTCGGTGCACGTGGGAGTGGTTCGGGTGGCCCCCGCTCCTGACCGGGTAGAGCCCGGTGTACAACGACATCCGGGTCGGCGCGCACATGGGCGCCGGGGTGAAGGTGTTTGCCAGACGCATGCCGTCCCCCAGGAGCCGGTCCAGGTGCGGGGTCTTCACCTCAGGGTGCCCCAGGCCACCGATATCCGACCAGGTCATGTCGTCGGCGAGGATCAGCAGGAAGTTGGGACGGTCCTCCTGACCCGAGACGACGGAGACCAGCCACACCATCACCAACAGGCTCCAACACGGGCGGGCTCTCATGGCCGCATCTTGACACATTTGACAAGCACCCTTGCGGCCCTTCTCATGACGTCACTCTCTCGGAGCGAAATCATGAAACTCGGAATGAACTTGCTGCTGTGGACAACGGAGGTCACGGAAGAGCACTACCCGGCGCTGCAGCAGCTGAAGGAGTGCGGCTTCGACGGCGTCGAGGTCCCGGTCGGCCCCGGCGTCGAGGAAGACTACGTGAAGTTGGCCGGCATCCTTGACGACATGGGCCTCGAGCGCACCGCGGTATTCGCCGTGGATGAAGAGGCCGACCCCATCAGCCCGGACGCGGCCGTCCGGGACGCCGCGGTGGAGGCCCTCCGGGTAGCGGTGGCGAAGACCAGGGCACTCGGAGCCTCCCACGTGGTCGGCCCGTTC
This sequence comes from uncultured Isosphaeraceae bacterium, assembly GCA_964507445.1. Lineage (GTDB taxonomy): Bacteria > Planctomycetota. The sequence goes on along the minus strand of CAZDQF010000001.1, from coordinate 198,965 downwards.
CACTCCGCCTACAAGAAGTTCAGCGGCTTCGGCCCCACGGAAGACGAGCGCGCCCGCTCCGCAGACGTGCTCCGCCGTGCGGCAGAGGAAGCGGAGGCTGCGGACGTGGTGCTGGCCGTGGAGCCGCTGAACCGGTTCGAGTGCTACCTCATGAACACGGTCGCGGACGCCCGCGCCGTCATCGATCGGGTCGATCATCCCCACTGCGGCATCCTCTACGACACCCACCACATGCACATCGAGGAAAAGGACATCGTCGACGCCGTGCAGCGGGCCGCGGACCGCATCACCCACGTCCACGTCAGCGAGTCCGATCGCGGCACACCGGGTAGCGGACAGGTAGCCTGGGTCGACACCTTCCGCACCCTCCAGGCCTCCGGATACGACGGCTGGCTGGTCATCGAAGCCTTCTCACGCATGGACGCCGACTTCGCCGGCGCCATCCACATCTGGCGGGACTTCGACACCTTCGACGACGTCTGGCGCGAGGGTCATGCGTTCATCCGTTCCGCCTGGGAGAACAGCAAGTCGTGAAGTGCGCGGCGACAGTCTGTCTGGTCGAACGGCTCCAGCGGGGTCCCTGGATCTACTGGCACGATCTCGAGGCGGCCTGCGCACACGCCGCCTCCATCGGGCTGGATGGGGTCGAGCTCTTCACGGAATCCCCGTCCCAGGTGCCGCCGGAAGTCCTTCGAGCAACCCTGGACGCTCACGGGCTGTCCCTGGCAGCGGTCGGCACAGGCGCCGGCAAGCTCATTCATGGCCTGACCCTCACGGACCCGGACCCGGATATCCGCGAACGTGCGTCCGGGTTCGTCAACACCATGATGGAGTTCGGCGCCGGCTTCGGTGCGTCGGCCATCATCGGCTCCATGCAGGGCTTCGTGGGGGAGGGGCGCACCCGGGAAGACGCCCTGGCCCTGTTACGGGACGGACTCGCCGCCTGCGGCCGCCGGGCTACCAGCCTCGGCGTCCCGCTCATCTACGAGCCCCTGAATCGCTACGAGAGCGACCTGGTGAACACCCAGGAGGAAGCGGCGCAGCTACTGGACGGTGTCGATGGCGTGCTGACCCTGGCGGACCTGTTCCACATGAGCATCGAGGAGACGTCCATCCCTGACAGCATCCGCGCGCACTGCTCCCAGATCGGACACGTCCACTTCGCCGACAGCAACCGGAAGCCCGCAGGGGCTGGCCACACCGACATGGCCGCCGTTGGCGCCGCCCTCAAGGCCAGCGGCTACGACTCCTGGATCTCCGCCGAGGCGTTCCCCTGGCCGGACCCGCAGGTCGCCGCGCGGACGACCGTCGACGGGTTCCGTCGCTGGTTCACCTGAGTCAACCGGCGCGGCGTCGGCGGGAAGCGACCACCCGTTTGACGACGGTGTCTGCTCCGACCCCCGCCAGGATCACGATGCCGATGATGGCGAACTCCAGGGTCGTCGGGATGCCGGTCAGGTTGATGGCGTTGTACAGCACCCGCATCACCGCGGCGCCGATGACCACTCCGAGGATCGACCCCTCGCCGCCGCGCAGAGAGCACCCGCCGAGCACGGCGGCGGCGATGGCGTAGAGCTCATAGAAGTTTCCGTGGCTCGCCGGCTGCACAAGGTTCACGTCCAGGGCGAACAGCACGCCGCCCAACCCCGCGAGACCGGAGCAGATGACGTAGGAGGTGATGATCATCCGATCCGTCTTGATGCCGCTGTAACGAGCAGCCTCTTCGCTCCTTCCCAGCGCGAGGAGGTAGCGCCCCCAGATGGTCCGATCGAGGAAGACCCAGGCCACGACGGCAACCGTCAACAGGAGCAGGAAGGGGAGAGGAATGGGCACTTCGCCCCAGAAGGGCAGGTCGATGGGCTGTCCGTCCGAGAGGATGGGCTCCCCGGTCTCCAGGTTCACCTTCTGGCTGCTCCACCCACCTTCCGAGATCCAACGGATGCCGGGCAGAGGCAGGGAGAACGGCTTCGATATGGCCAGCTGTCGCAGGCCGTCGTCGAGGGAGCTCCCGAACCCCCGGATCGCGTCGTCCGTGAGCCAGCGCGCGAGGCCGCGGTAGATCAACAGCCCGCAGAGCGTCACCACGAACGGTTGCATGCCGACCTTGGTGATGAGGAGCCCGTGTAACAGCCCTATGGCCAGGCTCAGACCGAGGACGAACCACACCGTACCGCCGACGGTCCAGCCGTACTCGAAGAGCAGGAGAGGCATCAACGCGCCGACCAGACCGACCACGGAGCCGATGGAGAGATCGATTCCCCCGGTGATGATCACGAACGCCACGCCGATGCTCAGAATCCCGAACAGCGCGGTCCGTTGCAGGAGATTGGTGAGGTTGCCCTCGAGACAGAAGACCGGAGCGAAGGCGGTGGTGACCACGGCGACCGCGATCAGCAGCAGGAGGATGCCCGTTTCACGCTTCATGCAGCGGACTCCGGGGCGGACGTGGCGAGCCTCATGACCGCCTCCTCGGACAGCTGGTCACATGCCAACTCGCCTGAGATCCGCCCCTCGTGCATGACCAGGACCCGATCCGCGACACCGAGGATCTCCTCCATCTCACTGGACACGAAGAGGATGGCGACGCCCTCCTTGGCGAGGGAGTCCATGAGCGCGTAGATCTCGGACTTCGCGCCCACGTCGATGCCACGAGTCGGTTCGTCCAGGATCAGAATCCGGGGCCCCGTGGCCAGCCATTTCCCGAGGACGACCTTCTGCTGGTTGCCTCCGGACAGATTGCCCACGCGCTCTCCATCGGACGGCGTCTTGACTCCCAGACGGGCCACCATCGACCTGGAGAGGTCCTCCTCCGCCCGTCCATTACGAACGCCGAACCTCGCGTCCTCCGCGAGGCGCGCGAGGCTGACGTTCTCCCGGATGGTCATGTCCGTGATGAGGCCCTGGGCCTTGCGATCCTCGGGGACCAAGGCGAGCCCCGCCGCCACCGCCCCGCTGGGACGGTTCATCCGGGCCTCCCGATCGTGGACGCGGATCGTCCCTGAAAGCGGCGAAGAGACGCCGAACAAGGTCTCGACCAGCTCCGTCCGACCTGCTCCCACGAGGCCGGCGATCCCCACCACCTCTCCCTCTCGAACCGTGAAGGAGAGCTCGTGGGCAGGAAACGCCGCGGTGCGGACGCGATCCACCTGGAGCGCCGGAGGGCCGTACTCATGTGGCGTGCGGACATAGAACCGGGCCACATCCCGGCCCACCATGCCCTGCACCATGGCATCGTGCTGGATCTCATCTCCGACAAGCTCCCCGACCAGGGCGCCGTCTCGAAGGACCACGACCCGGTCGGACAACGCCTTCACCTCGCCCAGACGATGAGAGACATAGAGGACGCTCACCCCCTGGTCACGTAGCTCCCGCACGACCTCGAACAGCTTCTCCGACTCGCTCGTGGAGAGGCTCGAGGTGGGTTCATCCATGATCAGCAGCCGGGCGTCCACGGACAGCGCCTTGGCGATCTCCACCAGCTGCTGCCGTCCTGTGGAGAGTGAATCCACGCGGGTGGTCGTCGGCACGTCGAGGCCCACTCGCTCGACCAGAGCGGCGGCATCGCGATGCAGCCGCTTGCGGTCGATCCAGCCCAAACGAGTGGGCTCCCGCCCCAGGAACACATTGGCGGCCACGTCCAGGTTGCCGGCAAGGTTGAGCTCCTGATGGATCAGGGAAATCCCCAGGTCCAGCGCCTCGCGGACGCTGCCGATGCGGACCAACTTGCCGTTCCAATTCAGATCGCCGGTGTCCGGGGCCTGCACCCCGGCGAGGATCTTCATCAGGGTGCTCTTGCCAGCCCCGTTCTCTCCGATCACCGAAACGACCTCTCCTGGCCGGATGAGCAGATCGACGCCATCCAACGCACGCACGCCGGGGAAACGCTTGCTCAGCCCGCGGGCCTCGAGGAGGGGACTGGGTCCGGTCACCGCAGGTCAACCGCCGCGGGCTGCGGCCAGTCGGGCCTTCAGCTGGTCCCAGAAGACGTCCACGTTGTCCTTGCGAATCTGCTGTCCCTGGATGTTCTGAAATCCTCCAGCGGGGATCACCGACCGGTCGCCACGGGCCAGGGCCGCGAGGACCCGGATGGACTCGTACCCATACATGTAGGGGTCCTGGGCCACGGTCCCGTGCACGGTGCCATCCTTGATCCCCTGGAGGGTGGCGTCCGCCTCGTCGAACGCGACGACCTTGACCGCTCCGAGCTTGTCAGCCCCTCGGAGCGCCTCCAGGATCATCGGCGGGTTATAGGCGAACAAGCCGACCATGCATGCCACGTCCGGGTGACGGGCGAGCGCATCCTCCGCGTTCGCCTTGGCGACGCCGTTGTCGAAGCCGTCGGTTCGTGTGCCGAGGATGATGTACTTGCCGTCCTGGGGAAGGCTCCCCGGAGGATCATTGCGGGTCGGGTCGGAGGATCGATCCAGCAGCTCGTCAATGAGCCCCTGACGGCGACCCTTGGCATTGTCCTGGGACAGGCGTCCGACGAAGATCATCACCTTTCCACCGTCTGGAAGCGCCTCCTTCACCATCTTGCCGCACATGCGACCCGCCTCGTAATTGTCCATCCCGATGCAACAGATCCGGTCGCTATGAGGAGCATCAGAGTCGTGGGTGATGACGTAGCGCCCGCTGGCTGCGTCGTTCAGGAGCTGGGTCTGGTTCTCTCCGTCGATGGGGGAGACGGCGATGCCGTCGAAGTCCCGAGTGACCAGATCCTCGATGATCTGCTTCTGAGACTCCGCCTTCCCGCCCTCCGGGATACGCACGTCCACCTCACACTTCAGGTCGCGGCCGGCCTTCATGGCGCCCGCCTTCGCGATGTCCCAGAACGACGCCGGTCCGTTGGGCACGAAGGCGACCCGGGGCGTGTCGGCGTTGGGTCGGTCCGGGATCGGGCCGACGACGGTGCGGACACGCTCGCTGTTGTCTTCGACGGCGACGGTGTCACCGCAGGCGCTGAGAGCGAACGCCACCACCAAGAAGACGAGCCCCGAGCCCACAACGGGGCGTTGCTTGAAGAATGAGTAGGTGATCATGCCACGGTCATCCCGCCGTTGATGCAGATGTTCTGTCCGGTGACGAACGACGACGCGTCGCTCGCCAGATAAACCACGGTCCCGCAGACGTCCTCGGGCACGCCCCACCGATCCATGGGGATCAAGGCACGGTAGGCGTCCTTGTCCTCCTGCGGTTCCTTCTCGTGTCGCTCCACGGGGATCCACCCCGGGCTCAACATGTTGCATGTGATCCCGTGGGGTGCAAGCTCCGTAGCCATGCTCCGGGTCCAGCCGTTCTGGCCTCCCTTGGCAGCGACGTAGGCGCTGAATTCGCCGACCCCGCGCTGGAACACCTCGGAGCCGACGTTGACCAGACGACCCCACTTCTGCTCCTTCATGTGGGGAAGGACACGTCGCGCGATGAGATAAGGGCTCTTGATGAAGTAGTCCACCATGGACTGGTAGAAGTCCCAGTCGTACTCCTCGATGGGGAGATGGGGCTGGTCGCAGGTGGCGTTCACGACCACGACGTCCACAGGACCCAGCTGGTCTTCGCAAGTGGAGACGAGCTGGTCCACGCCGGACTCCTCGATGGCGCTCGCCTGGACCATGATCCCGTCGCCCCCACGCTCCTTGAGCTCCGCCAGGGCGGCATCCGCCTTCGCCGTGTCACCGTGGTAGTTCATGCAGACCCGAGCTCCGGCGGCTGCGAGGGCCATGGCCATGGCGCGGCCCAGCCCCTTGGAGCTTCCGGTCACCAGGGCGACCCGTCCAGCCAGATCGAATCCGTCGTAATTCATTGGTGGCTCCTGACGTTCATGGGCAAGAGCGTAGCAGAGGGGCGGGTCTGTTTGGCGCCGACGGAGTCCGGAAACCGCCTCGCCACGACACAGCGTTTTGGCCTAACATGGGGATTGAGGTCGGGCCGTGAACCCGTACCGGGCCCAGGCTCCCAGTCCATGCAGATCCGCACCCAGATCGCCGTCGTCTCCGTCGTCCTCGCTGCTTGCTTCGAGGGGGCGGTCGCCCAGTGCGCGCCCCCAGGTATCGAGGACTTCGAGTCCTCCACCGCCACCGTCACGAGCGAATGTGGCACCAACGACCCCGGGGTGCTGCCGTCGGGCTGGTCCAACGATCCGACGGGCAGCACCGTCTGGCGGGTCTTCAGTGGCCCCACCCCATCCGGGGGAACCGGCCCACAGGGCGATCACACCACCGGCAGCGGCAACTACGTCTACGTGGAGACCAGCTGCAGCACGCCGGCCTTCTGGCACGGCGTCCTGAATCTCCCGTGCTTCGACGCCTCCGCCGTGCTCAACCCCACCCTGTCCTTCTGGTCGCACATGTACGGGGCCGACATGGGGACCCTGAGCGTGCAACAACTGGACGCCACCGGTGTCTGGAACACGATCTACATGATCACAGGGGATCAGGGGGACCAGTGGACGATCAACATCGTCCCGGTGACCCTGGTCAACGGCACGGCGACCTTGCGGTTCTTCTACGTTCGAGGTTCGTCCTTCCAGAGCGACTGCTGCCTCGACGACATCGTGTTCGGTGAGCCCACGGCCAGCGGCGCCTGCATCGGGCCGATCTTGGAGAACTTCGAGAACGAGACCCCGGCTACGCCGATCAACACCTGCGGCACCGCCGCAGGTGGCACCCTGCCCTCCGGCTGGCGAAACGACCCCTCCAACCTGACCGACTGGCGCGTCCACACCGGTCCGACCCCCTCCGGCGGAACCGGCCCCATCGGCGGCCACAACATCGGCCCCACGTCCGACCCCAACGGCATCTATCTCTACGCAGAGGTGTCGGGGTGCGGGCACACGGAGGGCACCATCGAGCTACCGTGCTTCTATGCGCAGGGTGTCAGCGCACCCACGCTTGAGTTCTGGTACCAGTTGAGCGGAGCCGACGCGGGGACCCTGACCCTGGAGAGCAGACTAGCCGACGGCACATGGCAACCGGTGTGGTCCATCACCGGGGACCAGGGGCCACTGTGGGCCCAGGGTGCTGCCTTCCTCGTGCCGGTGAACGGCCTGGTCCAGACCCGCTTCCACTACGCCAACGGTGACTCCTACCAGGGCGACTGCGCGCTGGATGACGTCCGCTTCGGCGAACCCACTCCGGGGGTCTGGGAGATCAACGGCGACGGTGCCTGGATGGATGTGGACGGGGTCCTGGGCACGACCCTGAGCCCCGTAGTGCTCGCTCGTTGCCCCACCGAGCTGGTGGAGTTGAGCATGCGGAGCCAGCTGCCACCCGCACCCTACGATCTGCTCCTGGGACTGACCACGTTGGTCCCCGGAGACAGCCCCGCAGGCTCCGCGACCGCCGCCGGTCAGAACATCAACATCGCGCTGAGTAGCCCCTTCCTTTCATGGTTGGTCGGAGGCTCAACGCCGAACCTCGCCGTACCGTTCCCCGGTGACCAGATCATCATGGTCCCGACCCCGCCCAACATCGGCCCGATCTCGGCCCAGATGTTCGTCCTGGACGCGGCACACCCTGACGGATTCCAACTGTCACAGCCAACGCAGGTGAACGTGGAAAACCCCACCAGCGTGCCCGGCCCGCTCCTGGACGAGGAGATCGTCACGCTAACCCCCGCGGCGCTGCCGCTCTGCGGCCCTCCGTCCTTTCCGTTCTATGGGCTCTCCTACTCGGCCATCAATGTCCACTCCAACGGCCGCATCAGCTTCGGCGCAGGGCCGTCCATCGACTTCAGCGCCAGCCCCGCTGAGGCCGCATCCGGCCTCCCGTTCGTCGGGCTGTGGACCGATCTGGACCCGAGCCAGGGCTCGGTCAACGTCTTGTGTCCTCAGACGGACCAGGTGCACGTCCACTTCTCCGCTCCCTATCTCGGTGAGCCCACCACGGTCGTCGACTTCACCATCACGCTCAACGCCTCCACCGGTGTGATCGAGCTTGAGGGGCTCCAGGCCGTCGTCCCCAATCCCTTGTCCACGCCCCTGGCGACGGCCGGCGATCGGCAATTCATGGGGATGAGCCCCGGCCTGAACGCGTCCGACCCGGGCCCCGTCACGTTCGCCGTCGGCGGAAGCGGGGCCCGCGCCGCCCGGGCCCAGCTGTAAAACACGTAAGAACACCACACCCGAGGACCCCCCCACCACCCAACAC
>CAZDQF010000001.1:86639-190811 GCA_964507445.1 uncultured Isosphaeraceae bacterium | reverse complement strand
CGCCCGGGCGTCCCGGCCCCCCCCCGGGCCCCGGTCCGGGGCGCGGGCGGCGGCCGGGGCGCGGGCGCCGCGGGGTCCATGCTGTACGACTGGTACGACCACCTCAGCGGAGGACCGGCCCTCGTGCCTTCACTCCTCTCCGGAGGCGTGTCGCTGCTCGTCTTCACACCGGACGGCCTCGGCGGCTACCTCTGGACCGGGCACTGACCGTGGGTCGAGCCTGACTGACGACGCCGCCGCGGGGGAGGATGGGATGTCGACTCCGAGCGAGTTCGCCATTTTCGGTGGGGAGCACCTGGTCACCATGGCAGCCCTGGTGGCCCTCGGATGCCTGCTCATCTGGTGGGGGAGACGCATGGGCTCCGCATCTCCCTGGGTTCGCCGCACCCGCTGGGCCCTCGCGGCCCTCCAGATCGCCAACCTCCTGGTCTGGCACCTGCACGCGATCTGGACCGGGACCTGGGTCGCGGACGAGGCCCTGCCGCTTCACCTGTGTGACGCCGCCGTGTTCGTGACCGCCCTCGCGCTCATCGCGCCGACGCGCCGACGCTTCGAGCTCGCCTACCTGTGGTGCGTCGGTGGCACGCTGCAGGGAGTGTTCACGCCCAACATCCTCGAGGGCTTCCCCAGTTACGAGTACTTCCACTTCTTCATCACCCACGGCGAGCTGGTCATCGCGGCGGTCTTCCTCGCCGCCTGCTGTGACCTCGTGCCTACCCGGGGAGCGCTCTGGCGCGTGGTGCTGTTCACCAACGGGTGGGCGGTCCTGGCCGCGGTGGGGAGCGCGCTCTCGGACGGCAACTACATGTACCTGCGTTATCCGCCGCCCACGGGCAGTCTCCTGGACTACCTGGGCCCCTGGCCCTGGTATCTCGTGGTCACGGAGGTGCTCATGACCGCGCTCTTTGCCGTGCTCCTGCTCCCCTGGAGGAGGGAGCTCTGGCGGCGCAGGTCACAGGTCGTCGGGTAACGAGTCCGGCACCTGAGACTCTCGCACCAGGACCAGGATCGCCCCCTGGGGGACCACCAGGAACTTGGACCCCTCGAAGGAGATCTCGATAGCGGCCTTGCGGAAGAAGACCGCGAAGTCTCCGTGCTCCACCTCCATGGGCATGTAGCGGGCGTCGCGACTCTGGGTGCGCCACGGCTCAGGGTCGTCTTCATTGGGAGGCGGTAACGGAGTGCCCGGGCCCATGGCCACCACGCGACCGGTCTGTACCGCTTCCTTCTCGACCGCGCCGGGGGGTAGCAGGAGGCCTACCTCCGTGCGGTCCGTCCCGGCCTCCGGCTCCACGAGGACACGGTCCCCCACCACCATCAGTGTCTTCTTACCTTTGCGCATGTGTTGATCATCCGTCCCTGTTCAAGGGTTCGCCGCTGTGATTCTATGGCAGCGCGGTTGCGGGGTAAGCCCGTTTGACAATCAAGCGCAGTCTCTTTCGTGGGTGCCATCCCTGTGCCCATGGTGGTGTGTATTTCCACGCCTGCGCCTACAGGTATACGCCTCGACAACTCGACAAGGACAGAAGTTGTTGTTGTTAGCTGGTTAGTCTCCAGCAGGACCGTTGGCGATGCGGGCAGACGTGACACTTCACCCGTGTTCAGACCGATCCTGCTCAGTCCCCGGGCGGTGTGATTCGTTGACGAAGCTCTCGCCCGAACCTCGTGGTGCCCCCATGACTGCAATTCGGACGTTCGCAGTGCTCCTGGCCCTCTCGCTCGCTTCCTCGGTGTGCCTCGCACAGAGCCCGACGCCTCATCCAAGACTGCTCTTCACCAGTTCGGATATTGCGGGTTTGCAGAGCAAGGTATCCATGACCGGGACGCCACCGGCGGACTCCTACAACCAGATGGTCACGTCCGCAGGGCTCCAGACCTCAGGCAGCAGTCAGTTCGCCTACGTGGTGTATCGCAGCCTCCGTCGCATGACCGAGGTCGCGTTTCGTTACCAGATGACCGGCAACGTGAGCTATGGCAACAACGCCAAGAACCTGCTCATGACCATGGCCAACTTCGTCAACCCAACGGGGAGCAGCGCCTACCTCAGCGCCACCTACCCCTGCGCCATGGCGTTGACCTTCGACTGGGTCTACCCGCTGCTCTCCTCCAGCGAGAAGGCGACGATCGTGTCGGAACTCGAAGCGTGGGTCACCGCCATGCGCAACGGGAGCAACGGGTGGGCGAGCTACAGCAGCTACAGCTCGGCCAACGACAACCACTCCCTGGCGTGGTGCACGGGCATCGCGTTCACCCTCATGGCCATCGAAGGGGACTCCAGCTACCCCAACCTGCAAGGTCTGGTGAACCAGAACATGCAGATGCTCCATGACGGGTGGATGGACGCCATCTCTCCGGACGGCTCCGTGGACGAGTCCTACGGCTACTCCAACTACGGCAACATGTACTCCATGAACGCCGGCGTAGCGGCCATCAACTGCGGTTACGGAGATTGGCTCGCCGGCACCAACGTGCTGAAGGTCCCTGCCTGGCTCACCGCCTCCGCGGCCGCGGACTCCTTTCTCTGGACCGGAGATTCGTCGCCGACCCACAAGGGCGATCGAATCGACCCCGTGTGTTACTACCCGCTCACCCGGGCGGACGCCGAGGACCCGAGCGCGCTCTGGGGCCTGAACCAGATCATGGCCAAGGAGGTCCCCGGTGACGCGACGCCATCCCAGGCATGGAGCCCCCACGTTCACCGGGCGATCTACTATCCGGCGAATCTCACGCCCCAGATCCCGGAGGTGCTCTCCAGCTTCTTCCGCGACAACCTGAATCAGGGGAGCGCCACCAGCAACAAGCTGACCTCCTACCCACAGGTAGGGAATGGCGGGCATGCGTTCCTGCACAACAGCACGGACCCGACCTGGGATCGGCTCTCCGCCTACTACCTGGTCCGCGACGAGTGGATGACCCACAACCACGAGGACGACGGGCACTTCTCGCTCTCCGTCGCCGGTAAGTGGGCGTTCCTCGACATCGGCTACGCAAACCAATCCAACTGGTCCGGAGCTCAGTCCACCGATCACAACATCGTCCTGGCTCAAGGCGCTGCACCGTTCCGCGGCTCCAACAACAACTACTACAACCCGCCAGCTGCGGGGCGCTATCTGGGCGAGAAGCGTGAGGCGATGTTCTCACCGCACCTGGACTACGTCCGCGGAACCCACGCCAACATGTGGATGATGCAGAAGGCCAGTCGATCCGTGATCATGATCAAGGATCAGGTGACCCCTTACGTCATCCTGGTCGACCAGGTGGACAAGGACGGCGGCACCCACGTCTACGAAGAGGTGTTTCACTCCGGAGGTCCGGCCTCGGGGGACGGCACCGTGTCCAATCCCATGACCGTCAGCACACCGGGCGCGACCACCCGGTCCGTGTGGATCTCGCCGACCAACGTCAACGTGCATCATGGGTCCGCTGCCACCAACGCGAGCACCACCTACTACAGGCATCGCGTGACGGCGAGCGGCGATCAGGTGACCTTCCTGTCGGTCCATGGCACCCACACACCCATGTCCTCCATGCCCCTGGCGGCGCCGCTGGCCAACACACGGGGCGCATCCATGGACTTCGGGACCTCCACCGACATGGCCATGGTGCGCACGGACGCAGCCCCCATGGGAGACATGACCACCCAGGCAGACGCAGAGTTCCTCTGGATCCGCCGTAACGGTCAACAGGTGTCTGCATGGGCGGCGGGGGAGGCCCTGCACGTCACACACGACGGGATCGCCATGCTCGCCGCCAGCGAACCGGTGACCGTCTCCGTGAAGGACGGCCGCGTATGGGTGAAGACCGCCACGGAGGACGGAGTGCAAGGCGTCTCCCTGACCTTGTATGCCCCATTCACGGTCAACGAGCTCGTGGTGGACGACCAGCCCCAGTCCTTCACACAGGTGGGCCTCACGGTGATCCTCGGCGACGCCGGCCTCCCGACGCTTTCCCAGGACGACCGGCTGTATTCGTTCATGGACGGCTACCTGTGGGACGCCGTCCCCAGCGCCAACCTCATCATCAACCAGGACGCCGCCACCTCCGCATCCAGCTGGTCGTGGCTGAACCTGAAGAACGGACAACAGGTGGGTGGCCGCCCGCTGAGCCTCAGCATGGACGTCAACTTCGCGCCCAACGCATCCGGCCCCGTAGCGGGTTTCAAATGCGAAGACGTGGTGGGGACGGGTAACATCCTCTCCGCCATGGCAGTGCCGCTGACCAGCACCACCTTCCGGGTGACCCTGATGCACAACGGTGGCTTCCTGGGCACCTCAACCTTGCCGCTTGGTCACTACGGGAACGGCGGACGCTTCACGGTCGAGCTCGCCCCCACGGCGGGTTCCGTCTCCATCGCGGACGCGCTCGGCGTCGTCCATGACACGTTCGGACTGACCCCGACCCCAGGACTCTTCCGCGTGCGCGCGGTGGTCTGTCCGCTGGCGAGCATCGACAACGTGTCCCTCTTCGATTCAGCGGAAGACGGCGTGACCCCTCAGGGGGTCTGCTTCTACGCCAACTCCCACGCCATCGGTGGTTTCGGCATACGTGTCCCCGGCCTCCTGAACGTCCAGGACTGGTGCGCCGTCCAGAACGGCGAGTACAAGACCCAGTGGCTCACCCAGCACTGGTTCAACGTCGGCAGTCTGGCCGAGACCGTGGTGGTCAGGTACGCCCTGCCGGGCACCTACCCGCCCGTGAGCCTTCAGGAAGCGGCCTGGGAGTTCGCCGTCCCGTCCGTCTCCCAGGTGTCGGGAGCCTCGGTGGGCATCTGGATCGAAGCACCCAACACGCAGGAGCTGCTCGGTATCGTCGCCTACTGATCGAGGGCACGAAAAAACCGCCCGAACCACAGGGGTCCCGGGCGGTCTTCTGTTCGGCTAACGAGGCGGGTGGATCAACCTTCCGCCGCTGCCTGGGTGAGGCCCAGCTGCTCGAGGCGGCGCTTGTTGCGCCCACGCAGGGCCTTCTCGATCTTGAGGGTGATCATCCGACCACGGAAGGGGATCTCCACCTCGCCCTTCTTGATGACGCTGGCGGCGACCCTCAGTCGCCGAATCCCGCCGTCCGGAAGGACAATGCGAATTCGCTGGAGATTCGGCCGGTAGGTCCGGCGGGTGATGCCGGTGGTCTTCTTGCCGACGCCTCCGTCCCGCTTGGCCTTGCCTCGGCGGGTGACGCGGTTTCCGAAGTGGGTTCTCTTGCCAGTGATGTCACAAACGCGGGCCATCTTCAGTCTCCCAGAGGGTTCCGGCCGTCCCGCCGGTACCTGCTTCAACTCGTTATTCTGCCAAGGCTTGCCCCGGCGACAAGGGGCTGATCGGGAAGTGCCCGGTCAGCCCACCACCAGGTTCAGCATCCGCCCCGGCCGGTAGATGATCTTCCGGATTTGCTTACCTGACAGGTGTTTCTGAACCCCGGACGCCTCCGAGGCCAGGGCCACGGCGGCCTCCTCATCCAGGTCCTCGGGCACCTCCAATCGAGCCCTCACCTTGCCATTCACCTGGACCGGCAGGGTGACCGTGTCCTCAACCAGGACGCTGGGGTCATGGGTCGGCCAGGGGACGTAGGCCACGGTCTCCTCGTGCCCGAGGCGCTTCCAGAGCTCTTCCCCCAGGTGGGGAGCGAACGGTGCCAGGAGCTTGACGAAATCCTCCATCACCGTCCGCGGCCGCCGCACGCTCTGGTTCATGCCGTTCACGAATTCCATCATGCGTGAGATGGCGGTGTTGAAGCGGAGGTTGTCCAGGTCGTCCGTGACGGCAGCGATGGTGCCGTGCCGGAGCTTCTCCATGTCCTGATCCGGCTCCGAATCGTCGACGCCTCCGTGCAGCTGATCCTCGTCATCGAAGAACAGCCGCCACACCCGGTTGAGGAACCTCCGGATGCCCTCGATCCCATTGGTCTGCCATGGCTTGGCCATCTCGAGCGGCCCCATGAACATCTCGTAGAGGCGCATGGCGTCGGCGCCGTGGGCATCGATGACGTCGTCCGGGTTGACCACGTTGAGCTTGGACTTGCTCATCTTCTCGATCTGGGTCGACACCTGGACGCCGCTCTCCTTGGCGAAGTAGGCGTCTCCGCGCTGCTCCACGCCGTCCTCGTGGTAGTAGCGCCCATCCTCGTCCTTGTAGGAATATGCCCGGATCATCCCCTGGTTGAACAGCTTCTGGAACGGCTCCCGTGTGCTGACCAGCTTCAGGTCGTACAGGACCTTGTGCCAGAACCGAGCGTAGAGGAGGTGCAGGACCGCGTGCTCCGTGCCCCCGATGTAGAGGTCCACGGGCATCCAGTACTGCTCCTTCTCCGGTGCCCACGGCGCCTGTTCATTGCGGGCATCGACGAACCGGAGGTAGTACCAACAGGAGCCTGCCCACTGGGGCATGGTGTTGGTCTCCCGCTGCAGCAGCTCACCGGTGTCCGGGTGCTCCACTTCCAGCCAGTCTTCAGCCCTCGCCAGGGGCGGGCGGCCGTCATCCGTAGGCCGAAACTCGCTGAGATGGGGGAGGGTCACCGGCAGCGCGTCGTCCGGCAAAGGCACGGCCTCGCCGTCGCCGCGCTTCAGGAGCGGGAACGGCTCGCCCCAGTACCTCTGCCGGGAGAACAGCCAGTCCCGCAGCGCGTACTGGACCTGCGGCTCGGCGGCGCCGCTGCCTTCGAGGTGCTCTACCACGCGGGCCTTCACCTCGGCGGTGGGCAGGTCGTCGTACTCGCCGCTGTTGCAGGCCACCCCGTCGCCGGTGAACGCCGAGTCCACGACATCCGGCACCGGTCCCTCCGGGCTCCGGACCACCGGGATGATGGGGAGGTCGAACGCGGTCGCGAACGCGTGGTCTCGCTCGTCGTGGCCGGGGACCGCCATGATGGCTCCGGTGCCGTAGCCGGCGAGCACGTAGTCGGCGATCCAGATGGGCAGGGGCTGGTCATTGATCGGGTTCACGGCGTAGGCGCCGGTGAACACGCCCGTCTTCTCCTTGGCGTCCGCTCGCCGATCTCGCTCGGATCGCCGGGAGGAGCGCTCCACGTACTCCTCTACCGCCGCCCGCTTGGCGGCGGTTGTGATGCCGGCCACCAGCGGGTGCTCTGGCGCGAGGACGCAGTAGGTGGCGCCGAACAGGGTGTCCGGCCTCGTGGTGAAGACCGAGAAGTTCTCCGCGGAACCCTCCACCGAGAATCGGATCTCGGCGCCATCAGAGCGGCCGATCCAGTCCCGCTGCATCTTCTTCACGGGCTCCGGCCAGTCCAGGTCTTCCAGATCGTCCAGCAGCCGATCCGCGTATGCGGTGATCCGCAGCATCCACTGGCGCATCATCCGCTTCTCGACGACGTCCCCGGTCTCCTTGTAGGTGCCCTCCGGGCTCACCTCTTCATTGGCCAGCACCGTGCCCAAGGCGGGGCACCAGTTCACGGGGACCTCCGCCTGATAAGCCAGGCCTCTCTCGTGAAGGCGGAGGAAGATCCACTGGGTCCAGCGGTAATAGTCCGGCTCGCTGGTGTTGATCTCCCGGTCCCAGTCGTAGGAGAACCCCAGGCGCTTGATCTGACGTCGGAAGTTGTCGGTATTGCGCCGCGTGATCTCCGCGGGGTGCACCGATTCCCGGACGGCGGCTCGCTCCGCCGGCAGTCCGAAGGCGTCCCAGCCCATGGGATGAAGGACGCTGAACCCGCACATGCGCTTGTAACGGGCCACGATGTCCGTCGCCGTGTATCCCTCCGGATGACCGACATGAAGGCCGGACCCGGACGGGTAGGGGAACATGTCCAGGACGTAGTACTTCGGCTTGTCCGGGTCTTCCACCGCCCGGAAGGTCTTGTGTTCGTCCCAGAATTCCTGCCAACGAGGCTCGAGGGACGATGGGTCGTAGGACATGAGAGGTCTCCTGACCTGAGAGAAGGCGCATGTTATCAGCGGCCTACCGCACTTCCACGGCCGCCAAGACACGGCATCACCCTGGCGCCCAAGGGGTTCCGTCCACGCCCTTCTTCGGGTCCGGTTGACCTCCGCTTCGTGTCGCCGATAGAATCCGCCAACCGCGGAGGGGTCCACCCGGGCCGCCTGCGCTCCGGTCCCATGGCCAAGAAGACCCGTCAGAAGGCGAAGAAAGCGGCCTCAAGTCCCTCGCGTGGAAAGAGTTCCGGCAAGGGGAAGAGCGGCGCCGGCGACGGAGGCAGGAAGGCCCCGAAGAAGAAGGCCGCCACGGGCAAGGCGTCCAAGGCCGGGACACGCAAGTCGACGGGGAAGTCGGGCGCCTCGAAGACCCACAAGCCAACCTCCAAGAAGTCCGCGGCGAAGCCCGCGAGGAAGGCCCAGGCTTCTCGCCGGACCAAGAGAGGGGCCGGCGGCAAGCGCAAGGCCGGCGCCGTGGTCCCGGGCCATACCCACGATGACCTCTACGCCGTTCGGTTGGTGGAGGAGCTCGAGTTTCGCCACGGCATCGATGTGGCGACTCTCGACATCGGGATCCGCGACGGCAAGGCCCGCGTACGCGGTGTGGTCTCCGACCAGGACGAGCTGGACGCCGTGCGGGAGACGGTGGGGGAGGGCGGAGGCATCTCCGAGTTCGAGTACTTCGTCCAGATCGCCCCCAGCCGGCGAGAGCGAGACCGAGAGCATGCTCAGGAAGTGCAGGATGTGCTCGACGGGGAGCCCGACCTGCAGGCACAGAACATCCACGTGGCCTCCCTGAACACGAAGATCATCCTTCGAGGCGTGGTGGCGGATCCCATCCAGAAGGTGAAGGCCGGGCTGATCGCGCTGCGTCACGGAGACACCAGCAAGGTGCGCAATCGCCTCGTCGTGATGGACTAGGCCGAGTCCCCGGCCTCCCGCACACCCGGCGTCGATTTCCGAGCGCGGGCCAGGGCTGCGGTCAGATCGTGTTCCTCTTCCAGGAAATCCACCCCGCACACCGCTCCGTAACTTCGCACCGCGGCCAGTCGCACCTGTCGATCCTCATCGTCCAGCAACGGCCGCAGCAACGCTCCGTGAGGCGCGCCGTCGATGCGACACACCAGATCGCAAGCCTGTCCCCTCATCTCAGGACAAGCGTCCTTCAGCGCCCGACGAACGTGGTCCAGGCCCTCAGCCGCGTCCAGAGACACCAGGGCCTCGATGCAACCGGCCCGTTCGTCGAACGTGGACGCATCCCCTGCCTGCCGGTCCAGAAGGGGCACGATGAGCGCGTGATCCATGGAGAGCAACGCCGGCATGGACACGGACCGGGATTCCGGCTCACGAACCGTGGCGATCAACAGCTCCGCCGCCTCCGGTCCACCGATGCGGGCCGTCGCGGTCGCCGCATGTGAGCGTACGGCATCGCAGACGGTGCCGTCCTCGACGACCCGGTGGAGGATCGGTAGCACGGCTGGGTCCCCCATCGTCCCCAGGGCCTCGCACGCCTTGTCGCGGAGCTCGTCGTCTTCGCCGATGCGGCCCACCCACCGGGCCAGCAACGGGATCCCCTGCGGGTCCCGGAGCCGCTCGAGAGCGCCGATGATGGCCTTCTTGACCTCTGGATGCTCCGTGTCCTTCGTCTCCAGGAGGGCTTCCAGGGCGCCGGGATCGCCGGTGCCCCCGACCGCCAGGGCGCTCATGGCCCGGAGGTTCATGTTGTCGCTCGCGAGTCCCTCGCGGACGGAGCTCTCGAACCCCGCCAACCCCCGCTCGGCGATCAGGTGCAAGGCCAGCCCGCGAATCGCAAACGAGGAGTGGACCAGGAGACCTGGGATGAACTCCCGGACGCTGTCGTCTGACAAGTCCATGAACGGACCCAGCACCTTCCCGGTCCAGTACGGGTCCGATTGACGCTCTTCGAACCAAGGCAGACACCACTGTTCTTCCAGCGTGTCCACAGCGGAGAAGAGTTTCGTAAGCAGCCTCTCAGAGGGGTTCATGTCGCCACGCTCAACTGCAGATTTTCGACCCGCGGGGCTGCTTCGTCAAGCCATCGGGTGCGCGCCCCCGCCCTTTAGCGCCCGGTCAACCCAAGCGCCGCGTAACGGACCTCTTGCGTCAGGTCGTCGACCAGGGAGGAGGTCGCGCCGAATTCGCCGGGTAACAACGAGAAGGTGTAGGTCTCTACCTCAAGATGCCTGACGGAAGGGGCGTGTCGCTGATCATCGAGGGCCGCGCGCAACAACCGCTGCGTCGTACCCAGAGGCCCCCTGCCCTCCATGTGGATGGGCACGTGGAAGTGGCAGCGCGCAGACTCCACCGCCGGAGAGTCCTGCGCCAGCCACTGACGGAAGAGTGGCAGGTCGCTGAAGCGGTGATGGCTCCGGTCGTCTCCTCGTGCCACCACCTGATGCAGGAACCGGGGCTCATCGAACCCGTCGAGGAGCCGCAACCCCTCAGGGTTCTCCTTCGGACGATCGACCTCCAATGCACAGGACAGCTGGATCTTGCCGACCGCGACCCCCGACGAACGAAGCGCCTCCCAGGCCTCCTCGTGGTCTTCGTATTCCACCGCCACGTGGCAGGTGTCGTAACAGACGCCGACGTGACGACGCAGGACCCCTTCGCCTCCGAGGCCTCCCACCGGATCGAGGCGCGGCGCCAGGGGCCAGAGGTGCTCCTCGAACCAGGCGATGGTCTCGGCCACGGTCTCCAGCACGCACAACGGCTCAGGCTCCAGGCACAACTGGATGCGCCTGCCGGTCCGAGCCTCCAGGCGTGCCAGGTCCGCGGCCACCTCGGCGATGGCCCTGGCGCCAGCGGAGCGGAGGGCCGAGGTGCTGGCGGGCGTCTTCTCATCACACCAGCCGAGCGGCACGGTGGACATGGTCCCGAAAGGGTCCTCATCCGGCAGCAGGGACGCCAAGACATGGGCCGCGCGCATGGTGTACCTCGCCCTCGCGGGGTCGGCCCAGTCAGGAAGGTAGACCGCCTCCTTGACCACCGGCGCGTGGAACGTCCGCTGTGGAAAGACATTCAGCGTGTAAGGGAGGAAGCGCTCGTCAGACAAGAACTCCCGGAACTTCTCCAGGACCCGCTGGTCGGAGATGAGCTCGTCAACGGCCACCTCCCCCAACCTGAGGCCGAGGGCGAAGGGCCCTCCAGCGGCGCAGTTGTCGCGCACCGGAACGGCGAACTGCTCCAGGTCTCGAACGATCTCACGGACCGTCTCACCCGGGTGCACGTTCGTGCAGTAGGAGAGCAGGCGGCGCTTCCGTCCGGAGCCGTCGACGATCATGACCGCGGATTCTATCCGGGCTCACGGACCTTGCCCTCCGAGCTCGTTGGAGTCCGCACACCTTTGAACGAACCCCTGCCGATCTGATTCGCCGCGGCGAATCAGCAGCCTCGGCGACCACGTCCGCGACCCGCGCGAGTCGCCCACCCCCTCTCCCGGCCAGGGATCGAAGGGCCAGCCGATATCCTCGTGACCAGGCGGCGGACCGGGCCTCGCTCAGCACCCCCTTCATGATGCGCACGAGCCCCAGGACTCCGAGCTCCGGCGCCGCGTTACGGTTCGCGATCCAACGAGCGATCAGGTCGTGATCCGCTTCCCGGGGGACCGAGTTCAGCTGTCCTCGGACCAGTCTTCGCCCCTCGTCAGAGAGCAGCATCGGGACAAGGCCATCACGGAGGGAAGAGGACAGGGACCGTCGCGCCAAGGCCTCGCCACGCACCCGGAGGTCCCGCGATCTCGGGACGGCATCGTCTGTCAACACCAGGCCTGAACGATGGAGGGCGTCCAGAGCCCGTTGCCCGAGACGTCTCTGCTGCACACCGGAGTGAGCACGCCGCGCCATGACTCCGCCCCAGATCACCAACGGGACCAGGCCGCACGCGATCACGAGGCCGATACCCGTGGACATCCAGGCTGGCTCTCCCAGCCCCAGGGAGGCGAGGATGAGCCCTGTACCGGCCAGGGAGAGGGCTCCCAGGGGAGCAGCCGTGAGTCGCACCAGGTGGTTCCCGGAGGAGCTGTCACGGGCCCGCTGGGCCGCGTCCATTCGATCCGCCAGTTCCAGCAGTTCACGGGCATCGTCGGATCGATCTGCCCCGGGACCCTCGCGCTGCGCTCCGGCGAGGAGCTCTCTGAGGACCTCATCCCGTCGTAGATCCACGCGGGCCCGTTCCTCCCGCCGCTGCAACAGGACCGCCACCGCCTCCTCCAGCGCGTGGATCACGCCGTCTCCGGTGGGTCGCTGGTCGCGTGCGGCCACCGATCGGCTCATGCGTCGTCGCAAGAGCTCCGCGGTCACGTCAAGGGCCGGGCTGGAACCGTCATCGCAAAAGGTCTCCATATCCCGATCTCTCGGCAATCGACGGCCTGCGCTTGAGTCCTCACGCTGGTCCACTAGAATCCGCCAGCCTGAAGACGTTCCTACCCTTCAGAGGAGATGAGACTTGCAGAAGCGTCCCCGGATCTTGCAGGTGGGCCTGGGCCCCATCGGCGTGGAGACCGCCCGCCGGGCCATCGGCCGCGGGCACGAACTGGTCGGCGCGGTGGACGTCAATCCCGAGCTCACCGGCCGGTCCCTTGACGAGATCATCGGCGACGGAGCCAACGGGATCGTCCACGGCACACCCGAGGACGCCCTCTCCGCGACCCGACCGGAAGCTGCCCTGGTCACCACCGTCTCCGATCTCGAGGCCGTGGTGCCCGGCTGCTCGGTCCTCCTGCGCGCCGGCGTTCCCGTGGTCAGTACCTGTGAGGAGATGGCCTACCCCTGGGTCACCAAACCCGACGCCGCCGCCGCCCTGGACGGGGCGGCCAAGGCCGGGGGAGTGGCTTGCGTCGGCACCGGCATCAACCCCGGCTTCGTACTGGACCTTCTCCCGGTGCTGGTCTCCGCGCCCCTCGACCGCGCCCGACGCATCCGGGCCTTCCGCGTCGTCGACGCGGGTACCCGGCGCGGCCCCCTGCAACGAAAGGTGGGGGCTGGGCTCACCGAGGCCGAGTTCCAGGCGCGCGTGGATGCCGGAGGTTTCGGCCATCGGGGATTCATGGAGTCCCTCCACATGGCCTGCGCCGCCTTCGGCGTCGAGACCTCCGGCGCCACCACCTTCATCCGTCCCGTCATCGCCGAGGCTGACATCACCACGGAGTTCGTCGAGGTGCGGACCGGGCAGGTGGCTGGCATCCACCAGGGCGCGGAAGACCGGGAAGGCAAGATCGTCCTGGACCTGAAGATGTACGTGGGCGCCAAGGAACCCGGCGACCGCGTCCAGATCGAAGGCGACCCTCCCATCACCGTTCAGGTGGAGGGCGGTTACATGGGCGATATCGCCACCTGCGCCATCGCCCTGAACTGCCTGAATCCGCTGCTCGAAGCCCGACCCGGCCTGAGGACCATGCTGGACCTGCCGGCCATACCAGCGCCCCTGGGGTGACGCACCGCGGGCCCGGATCGAGAAGGTCGGGGCGGGGAGGAGAAGGGAGAGAGTGGATCGGTGTTCAGGTCGAACACCGATCCATTTCTCCGGCGTCAGGGCTCGCGCTCCCACTCTGACCCCCCCACGGGATCAGGGAAAAAGGGAGCCCCCGAAGACAGACGCCCACCAATGGGTCACACGGTCAGCCATCCGTGAGACCCGTACGTTTGTCTCTCTTCGGGGGCGGCCCCACCGGGTGGCACTTGTCCACCCAAACTACTCATAGAGGGACATCGGATCGGATTTCAGAATCGACTCCGGAATTCTCAAAATCCCCGACCGAGGGCCGCCTGGATCTCCTCCTTCACCCAGGGTTCCTCCTCATCCGTGAGGGCGCTCTCCAGCGCCTCGACGTCGTGGAGCTCCCCCAGGGCCCACGCGGCGTGGCCCCGGAGCAGGGCCTCCTGATGCCGGAGGAATCGCCGCAGGGGGGACTTCAGGCTCTGGTCGCGGGCACAACCCGCTGCCACCACGACGTTTCTGAGGAACCCCACGTAGCCCGGACGGGTGATGGGCGAACCGGCGAACGTGGCCGTCCAGCTGTCCTCGTCCAGGGCCAGCCACTCCTCCAGGGTTCGGTCTCGGAAGCCGGGTCGCTGGGTCAACTGCTCCGGGGCCGCGGCCCGCGCGAACCGGTTCCACGGACAGACCTCCTGGCAGTCGTCGCAGCCGAAGATGCGGTTCCCGACCAGACCTCGGAGGTCTCTGGGGACGGCGCCCCTCAGCTCGATCGTCAGGTAGCTGATGCATCGGCGGGCGTCGAGGACGTAGGGAGCGACGATGGCACCTGTCGGGCACGCTGGGATGCAGTCCTCACAGAGACCGCACCGATCCGGTTCCTCAGGTCCAGTGGCCTCGAGCTCCGCGTCCACCAGGAGCAGCGCGAGGAACAGGTACGACCCCACCGACGGGTTGATCAGGTTGGTGTTGCGCCCGACCCACCCCAACCCCGCCTTGCGGGCCACCAGCTTCTCGTTGATGGGACCCGTGTCGACAAAGATCCGGGTGCGAAGCTCCGGGTCCAACGCCCTCAAGGACTGCACCGCCAGGCGCATCCGCTGCTTGAGCACGTCGTGGTAGTCGTCTCCCAGGGCGTATCGGCTGATGTTCCCCACAAGGGGGTCGGTGGGAGCCGGAGTCCCCGCCCCGTACTCCATGGCCGCCACCACGACCGTCCGGAACTGGGGAAACGCTCTCTCCGGGTTGGTCTTCGCCGGCGCGTGGCGCGGCAGGTAGCTCATCTCCCCGTGCATCCCTGAGGCGAGCCACTCCTCGAACCGTGGGTCTCCCGCCTCCGAGAGGGGCAGGCACCCCACCCGGTCGAATCCGGCCTCCAGAACGGCCCTGAACACCCGGTCTCTTCTTTGCACGACCGCAGTTTAGCGGGCAGCGCCTTGCCACTCATACCGCGGCAGGTAGAATCTGAACCATGGTTCAGGTTGCCCAGGAACGGATCGAGGCGCGGCGCAGGGAGATCCTCCGCGCCGCGTCCGAGGTGTTCCGCCAACGGGGGTTTCACGCCGCCGGCATGAGGGACATCGCGGGGGCCTTGGGGATCGCGGTTGGCAAGCTCTACTACTGGTTCGCCAACAAGCAGGAGCTCCTCGCCTTCTGCCAGGAGGATTGCCTCAACGCGCTCCTGAAGTCCGCTGATCGTGCCAACCACCTGGACGCGGACGCCGCGGAGCGCCTCTGGCACCTCGTGGCGGGTCACGTGTGGTGTCTCAACCGGACCAGCCCGGGGTCCCTCGCCCACCTCGAAGTCGAGAGCCTCGAGCCCCCTCGCCGGCAGGCCATCCTGAAGCTCCGGGACCGATACGAACTGCGCATCCGGCGGCTCATCGCCGAAGCCTCGGAGGCCGGGCTCGTCCGGCCAGAGGTGGACGCCAAGGTCTCCGCCCTCTGCGTCCTCGGCGCCGCCAACTGGACGGTCAAGTGGTACCGGTCCGGTGGTCGGTTGAGCTTGGAGACCATCGCCGCGGAGTTTGCAGACCAACTGGTTCGGGGCCTCCTGGTTCGACCGGAGGCCTTCGTCAGGCCGGATTCCAGCCCGCTCATGGGCGGAGGATCAGATGACTGAGTACGTGACGACGTCCTACGACGTCAACGGTGAGCCCATGACCGTGGCCCACCCCCCTCACCACACCTTGCTGGAGGTCTTACGCGAAGGCTGTGACCTCACCGGGACCAAGCACGGCTGCGAGCTGGGGGAGTGCGGCGCCTGCGCCGTGCTCGTGGACGGGGAGCCACAGCTGTCATGCCTGGTCCTGGCCCTCGAGGTGGCTGGCGCCAGCATCGAGACGGTCGAGGGCCTGGGCAGCGGGGATGGGCTCCACCCCCTGCAGCAGGCGTTCGCAGATCTCGGAGCAGCCCAGTGCGGGTACTGCACCCCGGGCATCCTGATGACGGCCAAGGCGTTGCTTGATCGCAAGCCCACGCCCGGTCGGCCGGACATCCAGGAGGCCCTCTCGGGCAGCCTCTGTCGCTGCACCGGCTACATCAAGATCCTCGAGGCGGTGGAGTGGGCTTCTGCGCGCGCCGCCGGCGACCTGGACGCCAGGCCCGCTCACGAGTCTCTCTACGGCCAGGACGCGGGAGGTCGCCGTGACTGACACCCCCAAGAGGAACGTCATCGGGAAGCCGTTCCGGCGGGTCGACGGCGTCGCCAAGGTCACCGGACGCACCGTGTTCGCCGACGACATGCTCCTGCCCAGGCTGGTTCACCTGAAGCTGGTCCGCAGCTCCGTGCCACACGCGCGGATCAGGTCCATCGATACGGAGGCCGCGGCAGCGCTCGACGGGGTCATCCACTTCGTGCACGGCGCGGACATGCCCAACACCTTCGGCATCCTCCCCGTGAGCCAGGACGAACACGCCCTCGCCGTCGACAAGGTGCGCTTCGTCGGCGACCCCGTCCTGGGCGTGGTCGCCCTGACGGAGGACGCGGCGGAGGAAGCCGCCCGCCTGGTAAGGGTGGAATACGAGCCCCTGGACACCATCGCGTCCGTGGACGACGCCCTGGCTGAAGACCGGGACGTCATCCACGACTACGCCGACGACGGCAACATCCACAAGAAGATCTCCATGGAGTTCGGAGACGTGGAGGGGGGCTTCGAAGCCTCGGACCTGGTCCTCGAAGACACGGCCTTCTATGAAGGCAACACCCACCTGCCCATCGAGCAGCACGCCTGCACGGCGGTCCCGGAAGGAGACGGCCGCATCACCCTGTGGTCCGCGACCCAGACCCCCCACTACGTTCACCGCGCCCTGACCCGCGTGCTGGAGATCCCGGCGTCTCGCATCCGCGTCATCGCCTGCCCCAATGGGGGAGGCTTCGGCGGTAAGAGCGACCCGTTCAATCATGAGATCGTCGCCGCCAAGGCGGCCTTGCAGCTGGGGCGACCGGTCAAGATCTGCCTGACCCGGGAAGAGGTGTTCTACTGTCATCGAGGTCGCCACCCGGTGCTGATGAAGCTGAAGACCGGCTTCAGGAAGGACGGCGCGATCGTCGCCCAGCACCTGCAGACAGCCCTGGATGGGGGCGCCTTCGGCTCCTACGGCGTCGCCAGCACCTATTACACCGGCGCCTTGCAGACGGTCACCTACAAGGTGCCACGCTATCGATTCGACGGCCTCCGGGCGTTCACCAACAAGCCTCCGTGCGGACCGAAGCGCGGTCACGGGACGCCTCAGCCTCGCTTCGGCCTGGAGATCCAGCTGGACAAGGCCGCCCACGCCCTCGGCATCGACCCGGTGGACATCCGCCTCAATCACCTCCAACCGAAGGACTCGGTCACCGCGAACTGGCTCCGCATCGGCACCATGGGGCTCGGCGAGTGCCTGGAGAAGGTGCGGGACGGCTCCGGGTGGACGGAGCGGTACGGGCGGCTTCCGGAAGGCCGCGGCCTGGGCGTAGCCTGCTCGTCCTACCTGTGCGGGGCCGGTCTTCCCATCTACTGGAACCACATGCCGCACACGGGCGTCCAGTTGAAGCTGGATCGAAGCGGCTGCGTCGCGGTGTTCTGCGGAGAGACGGAGATCGGCCAGGGATCGGATTCCGTGCTCGCTGCCTGCGTCGCGGAGGTGCTCGGCATCGACCTGCTGGACATCCGGCTCTGCGTGGGGGACACGGACCTGACGCCCGTGGACCTGGGCAGTTACTCCTCTCGGGTCACCCTCATGATGGGGAACGCCGCCATCCAGGCAGCGGAGCGCGCCAGGGACATGATCGCCAAGGCCGCCGGCGAACGGCTCGAGGTCCCCGCTGCCCGGCTCGTCTTCGCAGATCGGCGGGTGTTCGACGCATCCGACCCCGGGAAGGGGCTGGACTTCGCCGATGCCGTTCAGGCCGCTGAGGTGATGTTCGGCACCCTCGGGACCACGGGCTCCTACACCCCGCCGCGCAGCCCGGGTCGGTACCGGGGCGCCGGCGTGGGGCCGTCACCGGCCTATTCCTACAGCGCCTGCGTCGTCGAGGTGGACGTGGATCCCATGACCGGGCTCTACACCGTGCCCAAGGTCTGGATCGCCCACGACGTCGGGCGCAGCCTCAATCCGGCCCTCGTCATGGGTCAGGTGGAAGGCTCCATCTACATGGGGCTGGGGGAGGCCATGATGGAGGAGTCCGCCTTCCGTCGCCTGCCGCCCAAGCGATCGGACGCCCTGGTCCACAAGTTCCCGTCAATGCTCGAATACAAGAGCCCCACGTTCCAGGACATGCCGGAGGTGGTGACCTACATCGTCGAGGACCCGGACCCCAACGGGCCGTTTGGCGCCAAGGAGGTGGGGCAGGGGCCGCTGCTGCCCGTCATGCCGGCGGTGTGCAACGCCATCTTCGACGCCGTGGGGGTGCGGGTGGATCAGGTCCCCGCCCACCCGCAGATGATCCTCAAGGCGCTGGACGAGAAGTCCCGTGGAGGACCGGGGCGCTTCGGTCCGCGACGGTTCCCCGAGGTGGACTTCGGCGAGCCACTCCGGGTCCCCACGCCGGAGGAAGGG
This sequence comes from uncultured Isosphaeraceae bacterium, assembly GCA_964507445.1. Taxonomy (GTDB): domain Bacteria; phylum Planctomycetota. The sequence continues at coordinate 172,432 of CAZDQF010000001.1, read as the reverse complement.
GGCGACGGCAAGGCCGTCAACGCGGAGGCCGCCGGTGTCCGAGGAGGCACCATGAAAGAGAACCCGGAGGGCGCGCGGTCATGATGCGGCTGCCGACATTCCAGTACGTGGGGGCCCAGGACCTCGCGCAGGCGTCGCGCCTGCTCAGAGACGACCCTGAGGGCACCCGCCTCGTCGCCGGAGGGACGGACCTCTGGCCGAACATGAAGCGGCGGCACCAGAACGCCAGGACGGTGGTCTCCTTGCGCCGGATACCCGAGCTCCGCGGGGTATGCCAGGACATGGGAGGTGGCCTGGTGGTCGGCGGCATGACCACGCTGACGGACATCCTCCGCTCCAAGCTCTGTCGCGCGAGCGCACCCGGACTGGTTCGGGCCGTCGCCTCCATTTCCTCCCCTCCGCTTCGCAACATGGGGACCATCGGCGGCAACCTCTGCCTGGACACCCGCTGCACCTACTACAACCAGAACGAGGAGTGGCGACAGGCCATCGGCTACTGCATGAAGGAGGTCGGGGAGACCTGTTGGGTCGCCCCCGGGAGCCCTCGGTGCTGGGCGGTGCAGGCCTCCGACTCGGCGCCAGCGTTGTGCGCCATGGACGCGTCCGTCACCCTGGTCAGCACGGATGGGGAACGCACCATCCCGCTGCGGGACCTCTACAACGACGACGGCATCGTCTACCTGACCAAGGGCCGGGAGGAGATCCTCACCGCCGTGCACGTGCCGGTGGCGGAATCCCGCAGGTCCACCTACTGGAAGCTGCGACGGCGCGGCTCCATCGATTTCCCGGTGCTTGGCGTGGGCGCGTCCGTTGACGTCGAGGGTGACGTGATCACCGATGCCAGGATCTTCCTGGGAGCCGTGCACTCCTTCCCGATCGCCGCCGCCTCCGCCGCGGACCACCTGAAGGGCCGGTCCGTCGCCGACCAGGCCGCCGCCGAGGACCTGGTGGAGGAAGCCGCCGCGTTGGCCCGGGACCCGGCCACCCCCATGGACAACACGGACTTCACCCTGCAGTGGCGTCGACGCATGGTGTCTGTCTACGTGAGCGGAGCGCTGCGTGAGCTCCTCGGCCTTCCGGCCACGGTGCGCCCCAGCGACCACGGCCTGGCCGCCATGCAGCTGGAGGTGTGAGCCGGGCTACTCGAACCGGGCGAGGTCCTCGGGCGTGTCCAGATCCACGGCGATGTTCTGGTTCGTGACCGTCACCAGCTTCACCGACTCCCGGTTCGCCCGATACACGGCGCTCCCCGGCTCGCCCTCCTCGAGCTTGGCGAAGTCCTCGGCATAGGAGCGGCCGAACAGCACCGGGTGGCCGAACGCGTCGCCGCATACGGGACGGGCGATCAACCCCGGGTCAGCCGCCTCCTCCCAGGCGACGACCAACCGGTCCAGATCATCGGACTCCACCAGCCCATGATCCACCGGCTGGATCAAGAACGCCTCCGCCTCATCAGGTAAGCCCGCCACCCCGAGCTTGATGCTGGAGGTCTGCCCATCACGCCAGCGTGGATTGCGGACGACCGTCGCACCGGCCTCCTCGGCCATGGGCGCCAGCTCATCCCCCTGGCTGCCCACCACCACCACGCAACCGGCCACTCTCGACCGTCGGATGGTGCTCATGACATGCCGCAACAGAGGGCGCCCACGGAACGAAACCAGCCCCTTGTTCCCGCCCATGCGCCGCCCTTCTCCCGCGGCCAGCACGACGGACCACACGGCCATCAGCGCTCCTTCGTCCGTCGGCCGCGCAAGACGCGACCGTGACGGACTCCGGCGAACTCGCCGTTGGCTATGGCGACGCGACCGTTGACGATCACGAAGGGCAACCCTCTGGGCTTCTCGTACGGGGCCTCGTAAGTCGCTCTGTCCTGGATCACCTTCGGGTCCAGGACCACCACGTCCGCCCACGCCCCTTCCCGAATCACTCCGCGATCCTCGATCCCGAACACCCCGGCGGGGAGGGCGGTCATCTTGTGGATGGCGAGGGGGAGGGTGAGGGTCTTGCGCTCCCGGACGTACCGAGCCAGCACCCGGGGGTTGTTGCCGGCGCCACGTGGATGGGGTCGAGCGGGGCCTCGCTTCCGGATCCCCGCGTCGCAGGCCACGGCGACGAACGGCGCCGACATGATGGCCTCCACGTCCGGCTCGGACATCTTGTGATAGACCATGCTGACCCGCCGGCCCTTCGCCTCCACGAACAGCTCGATGGCCGTGGCGGCCTGAGCATCACGATCGGACTTGTTCAGCCGTCGCTGCGCCGCCTGCTTGATGTTGAGCCCTGACAGGTCCGGGTTGTTCGGGGCATACGCGATCTGGCAGTAGGCGAAGTCGCCGAACCCGGTGCTGTCCATGGTGCGGAGCAGCGCGGCGTGCATCCGAACGCGGAAGTCCGCATCATCCTTCAGCTTCTTGGCGAACCGCCCTCTCGTGATCTGAAGCTCCTTGGCCGGGAAGAGGACGTCCAGGCTGGTGCTGCTGGCGGTGTAGGCGTACTGATCTCCCGTGACCCGCACTCCAGCAGCGCGGGCCTCCTCCAGCCTCTTGATGATCTCCCGACCCCGGCCCCAGTTGTTCTTGCCGCTGGCCTTGAGGTGGGACAGGTGGACCGCAGCGCCGCTGGCGGCGCCGATGCGCAGCGCTTCGTCGATGGCGTCCAGGACATCGTCAGCCTCGTCTCGCATGTGGCTCACGTAGAGGCCCCGAAACTCGGCCGCCACCTTCGCCAGCGCGGCGATCTCGGGTGTCTTGGCGTAGGTGCCCGGGACGTAGATCAAGCCGGTTGAGAGGCCGAAGGCTCCGGCCGTCATGGCCCGGCGCACCAGCCCCTTCATGCGCTTCAGCTCCTCCGCTGTCGGCGCTCTGTCCGCGCTGCCCATGACCGTCTGCCGCACGGTCCCGTGGCCCACCAGGCTGCCGTAGTTGACTCCCACGCCCCCTTGCTCCAGCTTGGCGAAGTGGGTCACCAGATCCTTGACGGAACCGCCACAGTTTCCGGTGATGATGGTGGTGACGCCCATGTGGAGGAAGTTCAGGGCGTCCCGCCGGGTCAGGGCCTGTCCGTCCGCGTGAGCGTGGACGTCGATGAACCCAGGCGCCACCACGAAGCCACCCGCCGGGATCTCGGTGCCCCCTTCAGCGGTGGCCAGGTCTCCGATGGCGGCGATTCGTCCCCCCCGGATCCCCAGGTCCGCTCGACGAGGCGGGGCGCCGGTCCCGTCCACCAGGGAGCCACCGCGGATGACCAGGTCGAATCGTTCCTGAGCGACGCAGAGGGGACCCTGTCCGAGCAGGAGGAGAATGAGCATCCGAGCCATGGGCGACAATCTACTGGACCATGGACCCTTTGGCAGCCAGGAGGTCACACCACGTGCAGCAACAGGCCCTTGAGATAGGCCCCTTCCGGGAACGTCGGAAGCACCGGGTGGTCCGATGCCGCTCCCCGGACCTCCAGCACCTGGACGGTACGTCCGGCCTGATGCGCAGCGGCACGGACCAGACTCCAGAAGTGCTCCAGGGACACTGCCCCGGAGCAGGAGCACGTGAACATGATGGCGCCGGGAGCGCAGGCCTGCAGCGCCAGCCGGTTCATGTCTCGATACCGGTTAGCCGCCTGCTCCAGGTCGCCTCGGCCCTTGGCCAGCTTCGGCGGGTCCAGGATGACCACGTCCCATCGATCACCCGCATCAACGTGGTCTCTCAACCACGGGAACAGATCCGCGTGCTCGAAGCCGATGCGGAGATCGTTGATCTTCGCGTTGGCCCTGGCGGCGGCCAGCGCCTTCTCGTCAAGGTCCACGGCGGTCACCCGGCGGGCCCGTCCGGGCCCGCGACACGACAGGGCGAATCCCCCGGCGTTGGTGCACAGGTCGAGCACCCGTCGTCCCCGGCTCATGCCCGCCAGCCGAGCCCGATTGTCCCGCTGGTCCAGGAACAAGCCGGTCTTGTGCCCCTCGGACAGGTCCACCTTGAACCGCAGACGGCCTTCCTGCACCACCACCTCCTGGCCAGGCTCCGGATCAGGCAGACGGAATCCCTCCAGCTTCTGGGACCGCTCGTCCGCCCGGAACAGGACCTCGCGTGCCCCGGCCGTGCGCCGCAGGACCCGCTCCAGCGTCTCCGCGGAGTGCACCCAGCCGATCGAGTACAACGAGGCCACGCACGTGTCGCCGTAGCGATCCACGACCAGGCCCGAGAGCCCGTCGCCCTCCGCGTTCACCAGCCGGTAAGCGTCCGTCCGTCGCCCCAGACCCAGCACGTCTTCCCGCAGGCGGGCGGCGGCCTGGACACGAGCGGTCAGGAGCTCCTCCAGCTCGGCGGGAGCGTCGGCGCCACCCAGGACCCGGACGGCGATCTCGGACTTGCGGTTGTACAAGCCGCGGCCGAGCAAGGTCCCGCGTTCATCCCGAACCGCCACGAACGCGCCCGCTGGCGGCGCCGCGCCGCGAGGCTTCTGCAGCCGCTTGCGATAGAGCCACGGACCAGGTGGCAGCTCTTTACCCTTGAAGACGACGTCCACGTGCTGGTTGTACCAACACCGGGCACCGCCGTCAGTTCAGGAACCGCATCTCCTCCAGGACGGCCCGCAGTCTCGGCGCGTTCTCTCCGTGCTCACCGGACCGACACCAGGCAGCGAACTGACACGCCCGATTCTGGATGACGATGAGCAGCACCTCATAGGTCAGGGACGGCGTCAGTCCTCTGGCCTCGACCGTGAGCCGGACCGCCTCCTCGCCCGCTACCGCGATGGAGCTCCGGCTGGCCACGGTCACGGGGCCGAGGCTTCGTTCGAATTGCGCCAGCACGGATCGCTCCAGATCCGGCAGGGGCAGGGCCCCGGGCTCCGTAACGGCCATGGCCGCGCACCGGCGGTCATGGGTCCTCAGCATGAAGTCTGCGAAGGGGGGCGCCACCCGCGGCTCACAGGGCTGCCAGTTCCACGGCAGGCTCATGACATACCGCCGGTCCTTGGGCCTGAGCGACCAGAATTGCGCGCGCCCCTCGGCCACCGGGTCCCGGGGCTCCTTGCCGTCGCCTCCCGGGAGTGATCGGGTGACCTCCGTCTCGACGAACGCCTCCAGCACGGGGATGAGATGGAAGGGCTTCCCGCCCATCTCGGCCAGCGCTCCCCGGATCTCGCTGAGCACCTCCGGTATGGGGGCCGGGCCTTCGGTGAGGCTCGTGATCTTGCCCTTCCTGACGCCGATCCTCGACACGACCGGCGCCACGGCACCGCCCGCATGCAGGGACACCTCCACCTGACGTGAGCCTCCGGGCTCCCGCGGAAGCAGGCGGGTCGTCATGCGAGCCTGCCCCAGACGCTCCCTGATCCCAGGCCGGGCGCAGGTATTGGAGAGCACCCGCACCATCAACGCCGCCGCCAGACGTCGTGAATAGGAGGTCAGCCCTCGAGCCTGATGGGGGAACGCGGCCTCGAGGAGCTGCTCCCCGTCGGCCAGATCCTCCAGGACGTCCGCTCCCTTGCCGTTCTGAAAGTGGCGCAGAAAGGCGAGGGCGACAGCCTCGGCCTCCGCCGGATCCGGTGCGTAGCGGTGCAGATCCCTGAGCGGCACGATGGCCGAGGCGCCGTCCCGAAGCCACGTCGGCATGCGCTCAGGACGCCCCGGAGTCTCGGCGAACACCAGCGCCTTCGTATGCCTGGGCTCGGAGCGAGGACCGTGCTCACTACGAGACTTGATCCACGTCTTGAACAGCCGGATGCGTCCGAGCCCGATGTTCAGGTCGATGAAGTGGTCGTTCTCCAGCACCACGGTGCCTTCGAACACCGCCCCGTTGTCGAGGACCACTGATTCCTGGCCCCTGCACCAACCGCACAAGGACAGCACGGACAGGACCACGACCAGGTTGATGGATTGAGAACTACCCATGGATTGACTCGGGCGGCGGAGGGCCATCCCTTTCTTCGTCCACGGAGGCGCTCCCTCCTGAGGACCGGGGTGGGAGCCCGCCTCAACCCCTGATATTCTGCGGCACGAGTGACGTTCGGCGCGCCCGACGTCCAGGCCGGGGGCCAGGGGAGGCATATCCATGACCGGCGACCATCGGGACACCAGCAAGGCTACGGACGAGACCCGCAGGATCGGCCGTGGCGCGCTCTACCTGACGATCACCAAGCTCTACTTCATCGTTGGCAGCTACGCCATCTACTTCGGGCTGCCGCGGCTCGGGGGCGCGGGCGGCGACGCCCTCTTCGCGGACTACAAGAAGGTAGGGGCGCTGCTCTCGGTCATCGGCACAGTGCTGGTCATGGGCACCACCCAGGCCGTCTCCCGGTTCGTCGGCCAGGGCCCCGAGAAGGCCAGGGGCATCGTGGGGCGCGGGCTCCGGCTTCAGCTTGGCCTCGGGCTGCTCATCGCCAGCGCCTATTTCCTCGGCGCCCCCCTGATCGCGGATGACCCGACCCTCGTTGACGCCATCCGCATCTCCGCCGTCATCCCCCTGGTGTACGCCCTCTACTCGGTGTTCATGGGGTCCCTCAACGGAGAGCGCCGCTTCTTCGAACAGGCGCTCATGGACGGCGGCTTCACGACCCTCAAGATCCTCCTGGTGCTCGCAGGCGTCGCGGTGTTCCAGACCGCCGCAGGGGGCTATGTGGGCTTCGCCGCGGCGGCCATGGTGGTGTTCCTGGCGTCCGGGTTCACCGTCCGACGCGGACACGGGCACCTCTCTCAGGACATCGGGGCGGAGCCGTCACCGCGGAACCTCCTGCTGTTTCAGCTCCAGACCGTGGGCTTCATGCTGGTGGTCCAGTCCATCGTGCAGATGGACATCTGGTACGTGGATTGGTGGGGCAGCTGGGACCCATCCAACTCCCTCTCCCTCGAGAAGGGTGAGCTGCTGACCGAGGACAAGGCGGCGGCGGCGCTGTACGGGAGCGCGCAGTTGTTCTCCCAGATCTCCTATTCGGTGGTGATCTCCGTCACGTTCGTCCTGTTTCCGCTCATCTCCGGCATCGGACAGGACCGTGAAGCGGCCAGGCGCTACGTCCACGAAGCGGTCCGCTACGCCCTCATCATGGTGGTGGGGGTCGCTGCGGTGTTGACCGCGGCGCCGGGGAACACCATGGACCTCCTGCTCCGGTCTTTCTCTCAGGCCCAGGCGCTGGTGCCCGGAGGAGAGGAGGCGCTGCGATGGCTCGGCCTGGGTTACGTGGGCTTCGCCTTGTTGTTCGTCCTCTGCTCGGTGCTCAACGCCGCGGGCCGTCCCCGTCACAGCATCGGGCTCATGGCGCTGGTGCTCGCGACCCAGGCCGGCGTCGGTTTCTTTGTCGTACCCACCCACGGAGTGGTCGGGCAAGCCGTCGCCGGCCTGATCGCCATGACCCTCGGCGCCGCAGCGGGCTTCCTCCTCATGAAGCGCTGGATCGGAAACGTCTTCCCCTTCGCCACGGCGGCCAGGGTCCTGGTCGCCGGGGGCGCCATCTACTGTCTGAGCCTCGCCTGGCATCCTGACGGCAAGCTCCTCACCCTGGTCCGGAGCGTCGGTTGCGGGGTGCTTTACCTGGTCGTCATCATCATCCTCAAGGAGTTCGGCGCGGCGGACCTGGCGAAGTTCCGCAAGGTCCTCACCGGGGGGCGCGGCCGGTGATCGAGGGCCGCCGCGTCATCGTGGTCGTGCCCGCCTACGAAGAGGAAGCGCTCATCGGCTCGACCCTGGAGAGCATCCCCGAGGAGGTGGACCACATCATCGTGGTCGACGACGCCTCCCCGGACAGGACCGCCGATACGGTCGCCGAAGTCGACGACCCGAGGATCGAGCTGATCCGCCACCAAGCCAACGGCGGCGTCGGTGCGGCCATCGCCACCGGCTACAGAGCGTTCCTGGATGGCCGCGCAACGGACGACGACAGGTCCATCTGCGTGGTCATGGCGGGGGACGCCCAGATGGACCCCAAGGACCTCCCGGCCCTTCTCCATCCGATCCTCCACCTGGGCGCCGGCTACGCGAAGGGGAACCGACTGGCGACCCATGACGTCCGCGACGTGATGCCGCGGACTCGGTTCCTCGGCAATGTGGTGTTCTCCATGTTCACCAAGATGGCCAGCGGATACTGGCATGTCGTCGACAGTCAATGCGGGTACACGGCCATCACCCGGGAGGCCCTCGCTCGCCTCGATCTCGGCAGCGTCTACCCGCGCTACGGGTTCCCCAACGACCTCCTGGTCAAGCTCAACGTGGCCGGGGTCAAGGTGGCAGACGTACCCGTCCGCGCGATCTACGGAGAGGAGAGGTCCGGCATTCGTCCCGGGCGCGTGCTCCCACGTATCGTGTGGCTCCTCTGCCGAGGCTTCTGGTGGCGCCTGTGGCGGCGTCACGTGGTCAACGACTTCCACCCCTTCGTCTTGCTGTACCTGTTCGGGTTCCTGCTCAGCATGCTGGGGATCGGCATGGCCATCTGGATCTCCGCGCTCAGGATCGGCACCGGGCTGCCCCCCACCTCCGCCACCTCGGTCCTCACCGCCCTCTTCATCCTCACGGGGTTCCAGTCAATCCTGTTCGCCATGATGTTCGACATGCTGCACAACAACGACCTGAAGGTGGTCCCCTGAACCCGTGCGGGTGATCGCCCTCGCGACGTCGTTCCCCCGTCACGCCGCGGATCACGCGGGGCGGTTCGTCCACGATCTTCACGCGGGCCTCGCGGAATCCGGCTGCGACGTCACCACCCTGTGCCCGGCGACCCCCGACGCACCGCCCAGCGAACGCACGGAGGCGGGGGAGGTCATCAGGGTCCCCTACGGTCCCGAGAGCCAGATGGACCTGTTCTACGGCGACGGCGTGGAGGACAACTGGGATCGGGTGAGGCGCCCCTGGTCCAAGCTGCGTCGCTTCCGTCGGGCGCTCGGCCGCGCGCTCGAGGAACGCGCCGCGTCGGCCGACCTGGTGGTCGCCCACTGGATCTACCCGTGCGGCCACGTCGCCGCACGGGCGTTGAAGCCCACCGTACCGTTGGTCGGGGTGGGCCATGGAGCGGACCTCCACGTCCTCCGCCGCCCTCTCATCGGCCGCGCTCTCTGCGCCCGCCTCCGCGGCAGGCTCACCGGCGCTCTGGTCACCAAGGCAGACGGGGCTGCGCTCCTCCGGAGGCGCCTCGGCCTCGATCGTATCCTGATCGCTCCCATGGGTGTCGATCCCGCTCTATTCGGATCAGGGAGGGGCACGTCAACGGAGCGAGAGGGCTTCGTCCTCGGCGTCGGCCGACTCGTGCCCATCAAGGGGTTCGACCTCCTGATACGGGCCGCCGCCGCCGTCGACCTGCCCTTGACCCTGGCGGGTGACGGCCCCCTCCGAGGGGACCTCCAGGACCTGGCTCAGGCGGTCGGTTGCGACCTGACCCTGCTCGGCCAATCGCCACCGGAACGCGTCGCCGACCTCATGGCCCGATGTCGCGTGGTCGCGATCAGCAGTCGCCCCATGGCGGGCGGCAGGGAGGAGGGATTCCCCGTCGTTGCTGTGGAGGCCTTGGCCTCCGACGCACCGCTGGTCGCCACGCGCACGGGTGGTCTCGGCGACCTGCTCCCGAAGAACACACTGGTGCCTCCGGAGGACGTTGACGCTCTATCGCGGCAACTGGAGGACCCTCCTGATCCCACACCGGTCCCGTTTCCGGTCAGCCGACGGGGGACCGCGGAGGCGCTACTGGGGCTCCTGGATCGAGAACTCGACAGGGGCCCCCACAGCCCCTGATTGCACCAGGACCCTGTACTCGTAAGGCGCCCCCGCCTCGAGCGTCAGGGTGTCTCTTCCCGGAAACGGAGCCACGGCCATGACGCCGCCGGCCGCTTCCGAGGACGGGTAGATATCCACCCCCGGGTCTGCCGCCTTGAAACGATGCTCCCAGACCACTGCCCCGGCGGCGCTGATGCGAACCGTGAATCCACCCGCACCGGACGGGAGCGCACATCGCAGTTGTCTGGGTCGAGGCCCCTCGCCCTCAGGACGAAGTCCCACGGGCACTCCCGACTGGACCGAAGCCTGAACGTCGGGGTCCGACGGCCCGGTCGGCGCCTCACGTCGCATGGCGATCGCGGGCACCATGGTCAGGAGCACGACCATGAGGAGCGCCATGTACCCGCGCTTGAGCCCCGGGTTGCCCTTCCTGCTCGCGGCCTCCACCTCCTCAGGGGTGTAACGCGCGTAAGGGGGTGTCCCCGGTTCCCGGGCTGCGGTCGGCGCGGTCTTCACCGCCGCCTGGAGCAGCCCCCGGCACGCCTCGCAGCGACGGGCGTGGTCCAGGGCCGCCAGGGTGTCCTGTGACCCCAGCCGACCGTCCAGCAGGCTCTGGATCTCGGACCTCCGGTCGCAGCTCATGCTCGCGTTATCGACCTCCGCGGCACGACGGCTTCAGGGAAACACGTAGGTATCCGTGGCTTTCTCGGCCCAGGAGGACTCCGCTTCCGTCAGCGCGGACACCTCCATGGGCCCCATGACGGCCCCGAACGCCGGGGCCAGGCGATCCGCCAGCTCCGTCGCGCCCACGGGCCGCCCCAGCAGGGACTCCACGTCCGCGGTGTCGGGTTGCAGTTCATTCCCGCGCAGGATGATGGAGCCGTGCTGGAGGACCCGCCCGTGAGCCCGGCGCTGCGCCGAGCCCACCAGCTTCCGCCCCTCGGCGACAAGATCCAGGGAGGTGACCCGGTGAAAACACAGCACCGGGTCGGGCCCCTCGCTGTCCTCACCCCGCGCGACGGCGGAGACACCCAACTCCGCGAGGGCGCAGCGTATGGGGCCGTGGATCGCGGCGTAACTCTCAGCCGTGGTCCCTCGTACCAGGTGGTGGTCATCAGGCACGGTCACGGAGTAGGTCAACTCGTGCCAGTGCACGATGGCGCCGCCACCGGTCATCCGGCTCACCAGGGGCAGACCGGACGTCCTGAGAGGCTCCAGGTCGACGCGTCCGGGTTGAAACCGCCCCACGGAAATCGCCGGCGGGTCCCATCCGTAGAAGCGCACCGTGGGAACGGCGGCGCAGCGGATGAGGGCGGCGTCCACGGCCATGTTCCAGGCTGGTGACGCCGCCTCGTAACGGAGCAGACGAGTCGTCGTCAGGTGGCCTCCGGATCGGGACGCCACCGCAGATCCAGGGAGCGGGCTGCCCGGACCTCGTCCACCCGGGACACGGGGGTCGTGTGCGGCGCGGTCTTGAGCCGATCGGGGTTCTCCGCCGCCTCGCGCACCACCGCTCGCAGGGCGACGATGAAGCGGTTCAGCTCCTCGATGGACTCCGTCTCCGTGGGTTCGATCATCAGCGCCCCATCGACGTGGATGGGGAAGTACACGGTGGGAGGGTGGAAACCGTAGTCGATGAGTCGCTTCGCCACGTCCCCGGTGGTCACCTCGTTCGGGAGCTCTGCGTCCGAGAACACCACCTCGTGAAGGGTGCTGGTCTTGAACGGCATGGCGAGGGCGTCTTCCAGGGAGCTGCGGAGGTAGTTCGCGTTCAGCACGGCTTCCTCGCTGGCCTCCCTGAGGCCGCTCCCGCCCAGGCTACGGATGTACGCCCAGGCGCGGATGAACATGCCCCACTGCCCCATGTAGGCCTTGACCGGGCCGATACCCGACGGACTCTCGGGGGCGAACGGGCTGAGGATGTCGTTGAACCCGATGGGACCGGCGCCCGGCCCCCCGCCACCGTGCGGAGTGGTGAAGGTCTTGTGCAGGTTGAAGTGCATCACATCCGCCCCGATCCGCCCCGGCTTGAACACACCCATGAAGGCGTTCAGATTGGCGCCGTCCATGTAGACGAGGCCCCCGTGATCGTGAACCGCGGCCGCGATCTGGTCGAACTCCTGCTCGTAGATTCCGAGGGTGTTCGGATTGGTGATCATGATGGCCGCGACGTCGTCGTCCAGATAGGGCTCCAGGTCGGCGAGGCGGAGGTACCCGTCAGGTCCGCTCTTGACCTCCCGGCACCGGAAGCCGGCCATGGCCGCAGAGGCGGGGTTGGTCCCATGAGCCGAGTCCGGGATGAGGAACGTCCGCTTGTCCGGGTTCCCGTTGGCCAGGTGAAAGGCCCGGATCATGAACACGGCGGTGAGCTCGCCGTGGGCCCCCGCCGCGGGCAGCAACGAGACCTGATCGAAGCCGCTGATCTCCGCGAGGTCGGCGCGGAGCTCCTCCATGATCTTCTCATGGCCCTGCAGGAACTCCGCCGGCCAGTACGGGTGGGCGTTCTTCCAGTGGGGCTCGGCGGCGATGGCCTCGTTGACCCTGGGGTTGTGCTTCATGGTGCAGCTTCCCAGCGGATACAGGCCCCGATCGATGTCGAAGTTCGTCGTGCTCAGGCGGGTGTAGTGACGGATCACATCGATCTCCGTCGCCTGGGACATCCCCCCGATGTCCTCTCGGACCGGGAAGCCCAACTCCACCCGCGGCGGCGCATGCTCCGCGCCGTTCACGACCAAGCCGGGTTTGTCGTCGCGGCAAAGGTCGAAGATCAGGTCTTCAGGTATGACTCGCACGGTCCTTGACCTCCTTTACCAACGCAGCCACCTCGGAGAACTGGCACTCCGTGAGCGCCACCAGGTATTGATGTGCCCGCTCCGGCCACCACCTGGACAGAGGGATACCCAGAATGAACCCGGACTCCCGCAGGGCGTCCCACAGACCGGGCCGAGCGGAGGTGTCCAGGACGAACTCGTTGAAGTAGGGCCCCGAATGGACCCGCCGTAGGCCCATGTCCTCGAGCGCCACGGCGAACGCGTGAGCGGCCTGGGCGCTCTGCCGAGAGACCTCCTGCAGCCCTTGCTTGCCGAGGAGCGAGAGGTAGATGGTGCTCCTCAGACACATGAGCCCGGAAGATGTGCAGATGTTGCTGGTGGCCTTCTCTCGTCGGATGAACTGCTCCCGGGTCGCGAGGGTGATGCAGAACGCGTCCTTGCCTCGTCTGTCCTTCGTGCGCCCCACCAGGCGACCGGGGAGGCGGCGTACATGCTCCTGCCTGGTCGCGAAGAAGCCAGCGGTGGGGCCCCCCAGATGTGGCGGGATGCCCAGGCTCTGCATCTCCCCGACGGAGATGTCCGCGGCGAGGGGCTCCACCAGGCCCAGGGACTGGGCCTCGGCGCACACGGAGATGAAGAAGGCGTCGTCAGAGAGCCCGGCCTTGTCCTCGATCACGCCGAAGAAGTTGGGCGACTGAACCACGAACGCGAGGGCGCTGGCCTGACGGTCCGCGGGTGTCTCGATGACCGTCCGGCCGGTCTCCGGGTCCATCGGGAGCGTGTGGAGACGGATGTCACCCTGGAACTGGAGGTAGGTCTCCAGGACGCGGCGGTACTCCGGGTGAACGGCCTCGCTGACATAGAGGTCCTTGGCCTTCGGACGCAAGCGAGACGCCATCATCACCGCCTCGGCCACGGCCGTGCTGCCGTCGTACATGCCCCCGTTGGCGATCTCCTGGCCGGTGAGCATGCACACGTAGGTCTGGTACTCGTAGTACATCGCCAGGGTCCCCTGAGCCAGCTCCGGCTGATACGGGGTGTATGACGTGACCCATTCGCTGCGGCTGGCCAGGGAATCAACGGTCGCCGGGATGAAGTGCTCATAGAGGCCACCGCCCACGAGGCTGACTCGAGGCTCGGGACCCTTGAGATCTCCCAGCCGCCGCATCAACGCCGCCTCCGGCAACGGCCCCTCCACATCCAGAGGCTCGTCCACCCGCACGTCCGGCGGCACGGACGCAAACAACTCCTCCACGCTGCTGCGGCCCATGACCTGCAACATGTGTTCGCGGTCCCTCTGCGTGATCCCGGAGTATCTCATCGGCTGCTCCCCGATTACTCGCCAGCGTCCACGACCTTCTGGTACCCGTCGGCTTCCAGGAGGTTGTCGAACTCCACCGGCTTCTCCATCCGAACCTTCAGCATCCAGCCGTCCTTCCACGGGTCCTTCTTCAAGGTGTCCAGGTTGTCGATCAGCCGGTCGTTACGCTCCACCACCTCGCCCGTCATGGGCGCGTAGAGATCGGAGACGGCCTTCACCGATTCGATCTCGCCGAACGGTTCGTTCTGCATGATGTCGTGGCCGACATCAGGGAGATCCAGGAACACCAGATCCGAGAGGTGGCTGATGGCGTAATCGCTGAGGCCGATATACGTGAACTCGCCTTCGATCCGTGCCCATTCGTGGGTCTTGAGATAGCGGTATCCTTCGGGGCGTGCCATTGGGGTCCTATTCCTTTGGTCTGCGGTAGAAGGGCATGGCGGCCTTCCTCGCGGAGGCCTCATGCTTACGAATTCGGACGGTGAACTCCTCGGCGTCCTCAAAACGACGGTCAATCATCGCCGTGGCGATGTTGAGTTCCAGGGTAGGGGAGAGGGTGCCCGAGCAGACGGCGCCGACCTCCTCTCCATTGACGAGCACGGCGCTGCCGGTCCGAGCGATCCTCGGGCCGTCCACCACCATGCCGACCAGCGCGCGGGCGGGACCGGCGGCTCTGACCGCTTCGAGGGCAGCCCGACCGACATAGTCCCGATCCGACCGGACGGCGAAGTCCAACCCGGCCTCGTACGGGTTGACGGAGGGCCCGATCTCCTGGCCGTGCAGGGGCATCCCCGCCTCCAGGCGCAACGTGTCGCGCGCGCCTAGCCCGCAGGGTCGGATGCCATGGGCGGCCCCGTTCGCCAGGGCGGCGTTCCACGCGTCCCGGACGCGCTCTGCCGACACGATGACCTCGAACCCCACCTCACCGGTGTATCCGGTGCGTGAAATCACCACCGGCCCGAACTCGGACTCGTAGGAGCCCATGCGGTAGTACTTCAGCTCCGCCGCCTGCCCGAGCCCCATGCTGCGGAGCACGTCGGGGGAACGAGGCCCCTGAATCGCGATCATGGCCTCGGCGTCGGAGTCGTCGGACACCGTCGCGTCCAGGTCCTTCACGGCGTCCCGGAACACCGCGACATCCGCCTCCCGATTGCCCGCGTTGACCACGAACAGGAGCCGGTCGGGCGCTTCTCGCCCCACGAGGACATCGTCGACGATGCCCCCTTGTGCGTTCAACATCAGGCTGTAGCGGACCCGTCCCACGGCGAGGCCCGCGGTATCCAGGCACTGGACCGCCCCCGTCAGTGCGTCCGCGTCCGGTCCGTCAACCCTGACCCTGCCCATGTGGCTGATATCGAACAGCCCCGCCGCCCGACGGACCGCCTCGTGCTCCGAGCGGATGTCGGAGTAGGTCAAGGGCATATCCCAGCCGCCGAAGGGCACCAGCGAACCTCCGAGGGCCTTGTGTTCGTCGTGGAGCGGTGTGGTCTTCATGAGGTGCCTGCTCGTCAAATAAGAGCAGGGGGACACGTGCCGCTGGGCTCGCGTCCCCCTGTCAGTGTCTTTCAGGGTGGCCTGTCGATGCCGGTCCTTTGACCTGAGAGTTTCGCCCTGACCTGGGCTTGCCCCTTCGGTGCCCCTCTCTCAGGGGACTCTCCCGACATCGCGTTCAGCCTTGCGCTCGCGCCCCCCCGTAGGAAAGCGCTGGTCGCTGCTTGTCTTACGTCAAATCAACCGCTTGGTCACCGATCCCCCGTCAGATCGCGGTCTCCCGTCGTGTCGTCGTCTTCCGACAGTTGCCGCAACAGCTCGTCCATGTCCACCGCCGCCAGATCCTCGGATCTGATCGGAGGCAGGTCCTCGAATCGGCGGCTTTCCTCCGCGCTGATGAAATCAGTAACCGAACGGGTGTCGGCATCCAAGTCGACGCTCCCGTCCCACGGCGACAGGCCGAACACGCCGGACCACGAGTCCGACAAGGACGACGGGCTGGCGTGATCGAGGGTGCGGCCGCCGCGAGTCCGTCGGCGCCGTTCCGGTCGCGCCAGGACTCCCATCACCACTGAAGCCGGCAGCGCCTTCCGAGCGAGGCGGTCCGCGTCCAGGAGATGACACACGGTGAATTCCCGGATGGCCAGGACATGGCGCCCCGTGGCCAAACCGACCCGACCGAGCAGGAAGTGAGCGCTGAAGCTGGCCGGCTTCGCCGAGGTCATGCGACGAAGCTGGGCCTCTGCGCGCTCATAGCGACCTCTGCGGAAGTGCCAGCGAGCGACCAGATACCACCAGCCGTTGAAGAGGAACCGTCGGAACATACTGGGACCTGGGCTCATATGGACAAATTCCCGGATTAAGCAAGCGTGCGCAGTGACATTTTACTCATGGCCCGGATTCCGCCAAGTCGGTGCCCCCAGAGCCTCCGGCGAACGGCTCCCTTCTGCCGATAACCCCTTTGTCCGGTGCGGGTTCGCCCGGTCGAGTTTCCGTGCGTGGAAAGGCAACCCGATGGCCATCCGGGGCGACCTCCTCTCGTCCGATCTCAGCAACGTCTTCCAGATGCTCGCGCTCAATCGCAGCCGCGGCACGCTGATCGTCCGTGACCACGGGAACCTGACCAACCAGCGGCGGCTCTACCTGGACGGGGACAGAGTCGCCCTCCATGACCGCCCTCCGGTTCGCCAGTCCCTCGCCCTGCTGGTGGAGATGGGCGTCATGGATCTGGAGGACTACCGACTGGCGACGCACGATCGCGGCGCCGGTGCGGGTGGGCTGGCATCCACGCCCGACGCGAGGTCGAACACCGACCCGGAGGCGCTCAAGCGCCTCACGGAGAGGACCCAGGAAGAGGCCATCCTCGACGTGTTCCTGTGGCGCAATGTCAGCTTCGAGTTGGACGAGGAGGGCTCGTTACCCGATGGTGATCGCGCCTACTTCAACATTGACCACCTCGTCATGGAGTCCGCTCGTCGCCAGGACGAGTGGCTGCAATTCGTCGAGACCGCCGGCGTCCACAAGCAGGTGTATGTCCAATCCGCTGACGCCCTCGTCGGGGACAGCCATCAACTGGACGACGTCGCCCGCATCGTCCTCGAGCACGTGGATGGGGTACGTGGCAGCGATCAGATCGTGGCCTCTACGGGCCTTCCACGGTACTTCGTCGACCTCAAGCTCCGGACCTTGCACGACGGCGGGCACGTGGAACCTCTCGGACTGACGGATCTGGTCACCACCGGCGATCGGCTCGTCCAGCGAGGCCGGTATCTGGACGCCATCCGGATGTTCCAGACCGCACAGCGACTCGACAGGCAGA
This sequence comes from uncultured Isosphaeraceae bacterium, assembly GCA_964507445.1. GTDB lineage: Bacteria > Planctomycetota. The sequence continues at coordinate 155,341 of CAZDQF010000001.1, read as the reverse complement.
ACCTCACGCTTCACGACAGGCTGGCTGACGCCTACCTCAAAGCGGGGCGTGTCGGGAAGGGATGCGCTCACCTGCGTTTCCGTGCCGAGGCGTCCGTCAACGCCGGAGATATCGACGTCGCGTGCTCCGTCTTCGCAGATGTCGTACGCCGTCTGCCGACGGATTTCCGGACCATGGAGCGCTGTCTCCGTTTGATGGCGGAAGCCGGAATGGACGCCACGGACAGCCACCACGAGATCGTCGATGGTGGCCGCAAGCTGGTCGACTACTACGCAGAGACCGGCCAGTCGACGCGCGCTCTGTCACTGGCGGACTGCCTTCGAACCGTCGCTCCTGATCCTGCTACGGACGCCATCGCGGCACGGCTACAGCTCCGAACCGGGAAGATCCGCGACGCGGTCGAGATCTATGCGGCCCAGGCTGAGACCAGAAGGGCCTCAGGTGACACGGAAGGCGCCCTGGAGTTGTACAGGACCCTGTCCGGGGTCGATTCGAGTCGTCGACGGGTCTACCAGGCCCGCATCTCCGACATCGTCAAGGACCGCGACACGGACCATCGACGGCGCAGGAACCGACGACGGATCGCCGCGACCCTGCTGCTGGCGACCGTTGGCTCCGCGCTCTACCTGTCCTACGCCCTCGCGGCGGCGACCGAGTTTCGACGCCAACCTGACGGGTCGCCCGCCGATCGGAACGACGCCGAGCGCTGGATCGCGTCATTGCGCAGCCTCAGAGCGTCATATCCACTCACCCCAGCGGCAGGGACAGCCACGGACAGGCTGGAGGAGCTGTCCCGCTGGATGTCGCGGGAAGACGCGAAGAGGAGCGACCTCCAGGAACAAACACGGCGACGGCGGCGCCAGGCGCTCGAGACCTCGGAGCAGCTCCGCCTCGCGGGCGTCTCTCACATGGAACGGGGCGAGTTGAGCGACGCCATCTCCTACCTGGAAGAGTCGCTTCGCATCGTCCGCAATGCGGGGACGCCGTGGGACTGCGAACCACGGATCGAGCAACGCATCCGCGACATCCGCGCCTACATACACGAGGGGAGACGGCTTCTCCGCTCAGGACGAAACGCCTGGGCCGCGGGCCAGTGGGGTGAGGCCCACGCGGCGCTGAAGCAGGTCGCCGACACCTATCCGCGGCTCCCCGAGCTCGAGGGCGAGCCCGTCTTGATGCCCGTGCGGGTCATGGCTCACCCGTCCGACGCTCGCATCGAGCTCTCTGCGGAGGGGGCCTCGTTCGGGGTGCACACAGGAGCCGTCGTCCTGCCGTTCCCGCAAGACACCAGGGTGTCGGTCGTCATCTCGCGACCGGGCCACCGCACGGAGACCAGGGAGCTGCATTCGCGGACGAACTGGCAAGCTCAGGTGATCCTCGAGAAGGCAGGCGCCGTCACCATCCGCACGGACGAGTCCCTGGCCTGCGTCGCGGCCATGGACCACGACCGATTCGTGCTCGTCTCGGAGTCGGGCCGCGTCGGGACATGCGACCCAAGCCAGGGGCCTCTCGGTGTCCATTGGACATCGACCGTCCCGTCGACCTCCCGGGTGGTCACGACCGCCGTCGGGCCTTCTCATCTGCTCCTGGTGTTTGAAGACGGCGTAGCCCGCGGCTTCCACAAGAACACCCTGGCGCTCGCCTGGAGCGTCGCGGCTCGCCGATCATCCGTCAATTCAAGGACGTGCCGCGCCACCTCCATCGGAGGGGACTTCCTGCTGTGGTCGTCGACACCGGACGCCGCGACCATGACGCGCATGCGGGGTCGGGATGGGGAGGCGCTGTGGCGATCCACGCTCTCCACCGGCGAGGCACGGGTCTGCGTCAACGGAGACGCCATCGCGGTGATCACCAGCGATGGCGCCCTGACGCTCCATTCCGGGGACGACGGCGGTGTCATCCAGAATCCTGCCGGCCAGTTCACGGGCACCCCCGCGCCAGCAGGGGAGGACGGGTTCTTCGTCTCCCGCCGAGACGGCCGCGGCGTGAGGGTCACCACGCTGATGCCACGTCCGCCAGAAGAGCTGGGGGTCTCCTGGAACATGCGGCTCGCTTCTCCGTCGTCAAGCCCCGGGATGTTGCTCCTCGCGGACGGCAGCGTCGTGATCTGCGACCAGGTCGGCTTCTCTCCCGTCCCGCTGCCATCACCGGCCATCGACATCGTCAACGGGCCCACCCGTTGCGCCATCGCCCTGGGTGACGACCGAGTCGTCGTCATGAACCCGCGCACCAGCCAGATCTGCTTCGCCTCCGAGCTACGGACCGGGGCTCGAAATCTCATCGCAATGAACGAGCGCTACCTGGCCCTGGGCCGCGGCGGCGCGGACCTCGTCTTCGTCCCCATCGAGTAGGTGACTTCAGTGCACATCGACCACCAAGCACGCACGATCACGTTCAGAGTCCTCTATCACGGCGCCGCCGGCGCGACCAAGCTCCTGAATCTCCGGGGGCTACAGTCGTACGGCGAGAAACAGCAACGGCTCGCGATCCTGCACGCCGGCGAAGACCGCATCGCCACCGTGCCTGTAGCCTGTACCGAAGAGCCTCCGGTCATGGGATTCGACATCGCCTTCCAGGCGGTGGCCGTAGCAGGAGACCCCTCGTCTCCGGCGGTAGAACGCCTCCTGGTGGCCACCGCCGACGCCGTCGTCGCACTCCCGGAGCGGGAGCTTCCGGGTTCCAAGGACACGCGCCGGGCCCTGACTCGTCTCACCAGTTACCTGAAGCAAGCGGGCGTCTCGCCCGGCGATGTACCGATCTTCGTCCAGGACTACGCAGACGGACCATCCCGGCTGGAGCCTCGACACCTGGATGCCGTCAGCCTCGAGTATGAGCCGAAGTTCATTCCGGTGCGTGGAGACACCCCGGAGACAACGCTCATGGTCTTCAATTCCGCCCGGGACTCCATCCTGGAGAGCGTCAGAGGCCTCTCAGAAGAGCTGGGGGACGAAGAGGCCCACCAGCGATTGATGAAGCGGGCGGTGGCCTACGATGGACGCGGGAGCAACACCCCGAAGCGCCGGCGTGCTCGCTGGACCGCGGCCATCATCTGTGCGGCGGTCGGTGCGGCGGCGGCGGCGACCTTCGTGTCCATGATCGCCTGACGCCGACCTCAGTCGTCGTTCAGGCCGTTGTAACGGGCGCGGACTCGGGCGAGTGACTCGCCCAGGAACCGCTGCTCTTCCAGGTCCAGGTTGCCCCGCGTCTTCTGCTCCAGGACCTCGAGCAAACCGATGGTGAAGCGGGCACGCGGCAACGCCACCTCGGGGGCTCCCGTGAGCGGGTTCGGCGCCTCTCCCAACTGCATGAGGGCCTGCGCCGCCAGCTGGGTGATCAGCAGCTCCAGAGAGGGCTGGGGGAGAGCGTCTCCGCTCACTTCACATCCCTGAGGATCTTGGACTCGTCGGGCATCACCGCCCCGGAAGCCCGGTTCTTCTGCATGATGGCCGCGCGGACGTAGTCCTTGAAGATGGGATGAGGCTGCAGAGGCTTGCTCTGGAATTCCGGGTGGAACTGGACGCCGACGAACCACGGGTGGTCGGCGTACTCGACGATCTCCACCAGGTCCTTCTCCCGATAGAGTCCTGCGAACACCAGCCCGTGTTGCCCGAGGACCGACCGATACCGGTTGTTCACCTCGAAGCGATGCCGGTGTCGCTCGCTGACCAGATCTCGGTCGTAGAGCCGATGGGCCAGGGTGGCAGGGACCAGACTGCAGGGATAAGCGCCGAGCCGCATGGTGCCCCCCTTGTCCTCCACCGCCTCCTGCTCAGCCATGAGGTCGATGACAGGCTCGGCGGAGTCGGGGTCGAACTCCATGGAGTTGGCCTCGGCGATACCCGCGACGTTGCGCGCGAACTCGATGACCGCCACCTGGAGGCCGAGGCAGATCCCGAAGAAGGGGATGCCGCGCTGGCGCACGAACTGGATGGCAGCGATCTTCCCTTCGATGCCGCGCTTACCGAAGCCACCGGGGATGAGGAGCCCGTGAATCCCCTCCAGGTGCGCCTGGGGGCCGTCACGCTCCACGTCCTCCGAGTCCACCTTCCGGATCTTGACGGTGGTGTGGTTGGCGATGCCCGCGTGAGCGAGGGCCTCGTAGATGGACTTGTAGCTATCGTTCAGGTGGATGTACTTGCCGCAGACCGCGATCTCCACGACGTCCGTGGAGCTCTTCACCACCTCCACCATCTCCTTCCAGTCGTCGAGGTTGCACTCGTTGTCGGTCGAGAGTTGCAGCCTGCGCGCGATGAGGTCGTCCAGCCCGGCGTCTCGAAGCATGAGGGGCACTTCGTAGATCGTGTTGGCCACGTCCTTCTCTTCGATCACGGCTTCACGGGGCACGTTGCAGAAGAGGCTGAGCTTTGCCCGCATCTCCTCATCCATGCTCTGTTCGGTGCGACAGATCAGGACGTCAGGCTGGATGCCGATCTGGCGCAGGTGAGCGACGGAGTGCTGGGACGGCTTGGTCTTGAGCTCTCCGGAGGCGCGCAGGTAGGGGATCAAGGTCAGGTGGATGAACATGACCCGGTCGCGCCCCTGCTCGAGGGCGAACTGACGGATGGCCTCCAGGAACGGCAGGCTCTCGATGTCGCCGACCGTGCCTCCGATCTCGGTGATGACCACGTCGAGATCCTGGGACGCCATCTTCAAGACCGCGGCCTTGATCTCGTTGGTGATGTGCGGGACCACCTGGACCGTGGACCCCAGGTACTCTCCGCGCCGCTCCTTCTCGATCACCGAGGAGAAGATGCGACCGGTCGTGTAGTTCGAGGTGCGGTTGATGGGGGAGTGGGTGTACCGCTCGTAGTGCCCGAGATCGAGGTCCGTCTCGGCGCCGTCGTCCGTGACATACACCTCGCCGTGCTGGAACGGGCTCATCGTGCCGGGATCGACGTTGATGTAGGGGTCCAGCTTCTGAATGCCGATCCTCAGGCCACGCCGCTCAAGCAGCAGGCCGACGGCGGCCGAAGTCAGCCCTTTGCCGAGCGACGAAACGACGCCCCCCGTCACGAATATGTACCGCGCCATTTCCCCTCCCCGTCCTATTCCCCGGTCTCACCCTCCAGCCGCGCTCGAAAGGCCTCGAAGTCCGCCGGGGTGTCCACGCCTGCCGGCGCTCGATCACACATCACCACCCCCATCTTGATCCCCAACTCGAGCAACCGCAGCTGCTCCAACGACTCTGCGGCTTCGAGGGAGCCACGCTCACTCCCGACGAACGCTTCCAAGACCTCACGGCGGTAAGCGTACACGCCAAGGTGCAAGAGCGGCCAGGGGGTTGGGAGATCTTCACGTCGGGACTTACTCCCGGGGATGAGGGAGCGGCTGAAGTAGAGCGCCCGCCCGCAGGCATCCGTCACCACCTTCACCGCGTCGGGGGACGTCGGGTCTTCGTCCTCAGGGAACGGACAGGCCGCGGTGCAAGCCCCCAGCTCCGGCCCCTGCTCGAGGGATCCTACCAGCCGATCGATGACCTCAGGGTCGAGCTCCGGCTCGTCTCCCTGGACGTTCAGCACGACGTCCGTGTCCAGGATGGGCAACAGCTCACCGATGCGGTCCGTCCCCGTCTCGTGAACCGACGAGGTCATCACCGCCTCTCCACCGAAGTCCCTGACAGCATCCGAGATGCGTTGATCGTCCGTGGCCACGATGACCCGGCGAACCCTCGACGCGGACTGCACCCGGTCCCACACATGCCGGATGAGGGGGGCACCGCCGGCCTCCAGCAGCGGCTTCCCGGGAAGCCGCTGGCTGGCGAACCGCGCCGGAATGACCGCCATGGCGGTGAGGCCCTCGCCATCGAGGCGCTGGCTCACGGCTTGCCCGGGGATCAACGGCCTCCCAGCTGGACGCCGCCCGGGACCTCCGTCGCCGTGGTGCTCACGAACCAACGCATGAACACGAGCTTCAGGTTGACGAACGCCTGGTAGCGCTGATGCCCCACCCCGTCATCTCGACCCGCGGGCCGGAAGCCCAGGATCTTCCGCCGCGTTCCGTTCCGTTCGATGTACAGGATCCCGCGGTAGCGACGGTCATCCGCGCGGGGGTTGAACCAGGTCTCGTCACCGCGCTCGAAGTCGCTGGCGAGCCGTTCGAAGTTGTACTGGTCCAGGCTCGTCAGCAACGCGGTCATGGCCTCCTCGCTGAGGACCTTGTAGCCATGGTCGGGGATCCCCATGGCGAGTTGACGCTGACCGGCCAGAGAGGTCCGTCTCGGGTTGCCACGGTTCACCAGGATCATGGTCTGGGCGCCGTTGGCCTGATGGAGCACCAATCGCACATCCCCGAGGGACTGCTCGGCGACCGGGTCCACGGCTGCGGAGGAGGACGGCCCCGGCTCTGCAACCGCTGGTGAGTCCACGGGTTCCGTGCGGGACTTGGTGGTCTCGCAGCTCACGAGGGACGCCACCAGAACGAGACCGAGAACGTGAATTGGGTTGGGCAACGCATGACTCCTGTCTGGACCTCACATCTCCCCGGCAGGCCTGATCTTACCGAGGCGTTCCGAGCGCGCCAGTTCACCCCCCCAGGCATCACCCGGTGTTTCAGGGTTGCCCATGAGGTATGAGGCCGCATCATGGGCCCCGATATGTTGGGCGCTGTCTTGACGGGAAGTGCGGCGGCGCCTACTTTTCTCGGGACGATCCGGATTGGGGCAGGGTATTCAGGGCGCGGCAAGGAGTGATCCGATGGGGAATCTCGAAAAGGCGGGGGTCGGAGTCGTGGTGGTGCTCCTGCTGGTCATCATGGTCGTGGCCTTCACGACGGACCCGGACCCGCAACCGATGCCCGAGGCAGACCGCACGGAGGCGGCCCTCAGCACCGAACGTCATGTGGACTCAACAGCCCAGGACGCCGTGCTGGGCAACCCCGCCGTGGCGCCCATGCGGCCTGTGGTCACGCGGCCCGTACCGACGCGGCCCGAGCCCACGCCGACCCGGTCCGAGCCGGCCGGGGAGGTCCTGGAAGCCGCCACTCGTCCGGTGACCGCCGTCACCACGACCGCGGAGGTCGTTCAGCCCACCAGCGCCCCCGAAGCGTCTCCCACGCCGAGCTCCAGGCCCGCCACGCCGTCGTCCAGACCGCGCCAGGTCACGGTCAACCCCAACGATTCCCTCTGGTCGATCGCTGCGGCGCACTACGGCAACGGTCCTGCCCTTGCCATGTCCAAGAAGATCCGGCAGCTGAACAAGCTGCCCTCTGACCGACTCGCACCGGGGCAGGTGCTCAAGCTCCCGGACGCCCCGGTGAAGGCGGCGGCATCCTCCGGTCGGCCCGGTGGCGAGCGTGTCATCGGCGGAGGCGCGGAGAAGACAGAGCACCCGGCCTCGTCCACGCGCAAGGTCGGCGGCGCCGGGCTCCCGTGGGAACCCGGTGCGACGAGTTACGGCGCCGGGTCCGGCCGATCGACCAAGGGGCTCTACGTCGTGAAGGAGAACGAGTCCCTCAGCACCATCGCGCAGCGCGAGCTGGGCTCCATCCGCTTCGTCAAGCAGATCATGGAGTTGAACGGCATCCGCGATCCGAACCGCATCGCCGCCGGCGCCACCATCAAGTTGCCGTCGCGACCGAAGCCCGGCGGCAAGAAGAAATAGCGGGCTGTACAGCCTGCATCCGCGTGTACGCGCGCGTCCTCTCGGACCGAGTGTCAGTGACGAACAACGGTGGTCAGCGGCTCACCTGAGGGAGCCGTGGTGACCTGCGGCCATTGAGCACCCCTGTTGGGGAGGCAGAGGGCTCCTGGGCTGGTTGGTGGGGGATCAACTCACCTGCCGCCCGCGGCCCGCGAGATGGGAGTCTCGAGGACCGTTGGCGAGGCAGGCAAGCAACGACACGATCACCGCAAACGGGGCCCTGTTCGAGGGAGAGTCATCCCTTGAGCGGGGCCCTCCTTACGGACTCCGCGTTCGCCCTGCGGAAGCGCGGCCGGGGACCGGGTTCATCAGCGCAGCGGCCTGCCGATATACAGCCGCCAACGATCATCGAGCCAGGCGAAGCTCCATTGCGGCCAGTCTGCGGCGCGCTCTCGTCGCGCCACCTCCTGCCTCATCTCCAGGCGGAACCGATCCCAATCCACCTGCTGATCCGCCTGCTTGTTCCAGACGTGGAGGATCACCTCTCGCTCCTTGGACGTGACCTTGTCCAGATCGTAGCTCCACTTGACCGGAACCGTGATCATGGGAGGGGAGTTCCGCAGCGTCCGAACCTCACCGTAGGAGATCCGCACCCACGAACGCTCCAGGCCTCGAAAGTGCTGGAAGAAGGGTCGGATGCGACGCTTGACATCGTCGGGAAAATCATCGGGCACGTTGGTGCCGGGCACCAGGGGAACAGGCCTGCCGTTGCGTCCCAGGTCACAGAGATCCTGACAGGCTTGCTTCCAGTCGCCCGCCTCCATGTTCCCCGTGACCCTCCCCACGATGGCCATGGGGTCCGGGTACTCGATCCCGAGGGGAGAGCCCGCTGTTACCTGCGGACGACGGCCTCGCTCCTGGTCATCCGGCTTCGAAGGGCTGGAACAACCGAGCGCCGCAGCGGCCAGCATCAGGCTGATCGATCGCCGGATCATGAATCCGCGTCCGTCGCCTTGAGGCTGTGGCGCTCGATCTTCTTGTACAGGTTGCTCCGCTGCATACCCAGGAGTTCCGCTGTGCGCTTGATGTTCCATCCGTTCTCGTCGAGCTTCTGCTGGAAGTAGAGCCGCTCGGACGTCTCCTTGAACAAATCGAAGTTGTCGATGGAGAACAAGGCCCCCCCGGAGGCGGCGCCATCGGCATCGGACACATCCAGTCGGTCGAGGTCCTTCGCGGTCAAGGCGTCGTGGCTCACCAGGAGCGCCACGCGCTCCGCGAAGTTACGCAGCTCGCGGACGTTCCCCGGCCATTGCTGCGAACGCAACCGTGAAGCTGCATCCACGTCGACCCGCATGGTCTCTCGGTTGTACTTGCGACAGGCCTGCTGCAGGAACCGGGAGAACAACTCCACGAGATCCTCACCCCGGTCACGCAACGGCGGGACGTGAATCGGGATGACGGCCAGGCGATAGAAGAGGTCTTCACGGAAGCTGCCTTCTTCCACCTCCCTCTCCAGGTCCTTGTTCGTGGCGGCGACGACCCGGACGTCGATCTCGATGTCTGCGTCGCCGCCGACTCTCTGCACCTTGTTCTCCTGAAGCACGCGCAGCACCTTCGCCTGCGCCGCCAGGGGCATGTCACCGATCTCGTCCAGGAACAGCGTCCCGGTATGGGCCTGCTCGAACCTGCCGATCTTCCGGTTATCGGCGCCGGTGAAGGCGCCCTTCTCATGGCCGAACAACTCGCTCTCGATGAGCTCGCTCGGGATCGCCGCGCAGTTGACGTCCACCCAGGGCCGCTCGTGGCGGCCCGAGAGGAGGTGGAGATTGCGAGCCACGAGTTCCTTGCCCGTGCCGTTCTCACCGGTGATCAGGACGCGGGCGTCCGTGTCCGCGACGCGCTCGATGGTGGCGCGCATTTCGACCACGCCGGGGGCGGCGCCGAGGATGCGCCAGCGGCTGGCGACCTCTCGCCGCAAGGCGACGTTCTCCTGAACCAGATCCCCCTGACCGATGGCGTTCCGCACGGTCAGGAGGAGCCGGTCCCGGTCCAGCGGCTTCTCGAGGAAGTCGAAGGCACCGCGTCGGGTGGCCTCCACGGCGGTCTCCACCGTGCCGTGCCCCGAGATCATGATCACGGGTAAGTCCGGTCGCGCCGCCTTGATCTTCTGGAGGGCATCCAGCCCGTCCATGCCGGGCATCTTCACATCGCAGAGGACCCCGTCCAGGTCCGGCGTCGCCTGCACCGCGGCGAGGCCGTCGGCGCCGGTCCCGGCCTCCTCGGTGACGTAGTTCTCGTACTTCAGGATCATCCGCACTGCGCTACGGATGCTCTCTTCGTCGTCGATTATGAGGATCTTCTTCACGACGCTCCCGTGTCTTCGTCCACCGGTTCCCGCGGCGACGATAGCACGCCGTCGAAGCACCGGTTAGTCTCACGTCGCCATGGAGAGACTTCGCACCCTCGCTGAGCAGCCTTCCCGTGTCGTCGTGGGGCTGAACAGCGGGACCTCCATGGACGGCGTCGATGCCCTCTGCGCCCGGATCGAGGGCAACGGGTTCGAGGTCCGCGTCACCCCCCTGGCCTTCGCTTGCGTCCCGTATCCGGATTCCGTCCGGGCCGACCTGATTCGCGCCCCCGCCCTTCCTCTGGTGGACGTCACCCGGCTGAACCTGCAACTCGGAGAGCTGTTCGCCAGGGCCGCCTCCGAAGCCGCCGGCGAGGCCGGCCTGGTGACCTCTGACATCGACCTCATCGGCAGCCACGGCCAGACCGTGTGCCATCTGCCTGACAAGAACGCCGGCCGAGGCGCTTCGACGCTCCAGATCGGAGATCTGGACGTCATCGCCGAGCGGACCGGAGCGGTCGTCGTCGGCGACTTCAGAGCCCGTGACGTCGCGGCAGGAGGAGCCGGGGCTCCGCTCTCCCCGTACCTGGACTGGGTCCTCTTCCGCCACCGGCCCCGAACCGTCTGTGTGAACATCGGCGGCATCTCGAACCTCTCCCTCGTCACGGAGGAGTTGGAGAACTGCCGGGCTTTCGACGTCGGCCCAGGAAACCTGCCCCTCGATCTCGTCACTCACCGGCTCACCAACGGGGCGGAGAATTACGACCCGGGGGGTCGTTTCGCGGAGGACGGGATCGTGGACGCCATCCTCCTCGAGCGCCTCATGGGACATCCGTTCGTGACCGCGCCCCCGCCCAAGACCACCGGGAGAGAGGAGTTCGGCGCCACGTTCACGGACGACCTGCTTCGCCGTCATCATCACCTGCGGCTGCAGGACATCCTCGCCACCCTCACGGCCTTCGTCGCCCGTGCCATTCAGTCAGCAATCGCGGACCACCTGACCATCGAAGACGGCGTCCGGGAGATCATCGTCAGCGGAGGCGGAGTTCACAACCTGACCCTGATGCGGCACTTGAAGAAGGGCCTCTTTCCGGTGCCGGTCACGATCTCGAGCGACCATGACCTCGACCCGGACGCCAAAGAGGGGATGCTCTTTGCCTTGCTGGCCAATGAGAGGATCTTCGGAAACGCCTCCAATGTGCCCCTCGCAACCGGCGCCCGCTGGCCCGTCTGCCTGGGCAAGATCGCCCTCTGACGGCGGCCCGTCCGGGCACCGAGGCGGATCCCTGCAAATCGTTGTCGAAAGGGGATTTGGATTCCCCGATCCGGTTCCTTCCAGGCATTTGACACGGCGCGGAGTCGACCTACAATGTCGCGTCCTCGGCCAGGGTTCCGCTCGGGCCAAGTTAGGGAAAAAAGACCGGATGATCGGGAGATACCAACCCATGACCAAGCGTGGCTCACGCTGGATCCTCGCCCTCACTCTGCTCTGTGTCTTCGCTGCCACTCCGGCCGTCCTGGCTCAGCCGGGCGGTTTGCTCGGGGAAGCGGTGGACCTTCACGAACGGGGCAAGGATACAGAAGCACTGGCAAAGCTGAAGGAGCTCCTGGCGGGCGACCCGTCGTCGGAAGCGGCGTGGGGACTGCTGAACAGCATCGATATGAAGATGTGGGCCCGCATGATGACCAGCAGCGGCGAGCACGCTGCGGTGATCAAGGCCATCTTCAACCTCGCCATGCCCGCGGCCCGCGCCGCCGCCAGTGACGCTGATTCCATCCGCGCTCACCTGGCCAAGGCGGGAGACGACAGCGCCTCCTGGGCGGATCGACAGAAGGCCATCACGGCCCTCGCGGCGGACCACGGGGAGTACACCATCCCTCACGTCCTCGACCACCTGGGCAGCGACGACACCGCTCGTCGGGCCACCTACATCAACGTCTGCCGCCGCCTCGGCACGCAGGCGGTGATGCCCTTGATCCAGGCCCTCGAGCTTCAACAGCCCCGACTCTCCGCCGCGGCCCTGACCATCCTGGGCATGGCCGACGACGCCCGCGCCCTGCCCTACATCGTCGGCATGGCGGAGTACGCCGAGAACGCCATGGTGAAGGACGCCGCGCGCAAGGCGCTGGCGGACATGGGACACGGCGGCGGAGTCGAGCCTGCGGCCATCGGTGGCATGTTCCTCAGCCTGGCGGACGCCTACTACCGGCGCGACACCTCCGTCGTCGACCCCTTCCGCAGCACCACGGTCGCCTGGAGCCAGGCGGACGGCGCCCTCGTGGCCCACGAAGTCCCCAGGGACATCTACCACCTGAAGCTGGCGGAAGAGGTCCTCTACGACATGGTCAACTGGAACGCCGACCAGATGGGCGCCCAGGTGCTCCTCGGCTGCGTTCTGGTGGCTCAGGAAGTGGCCGCGAACGGCGCCGGTGGTGACGGCCCCGCGGCCGGTCTGAGCAACGCCGGGAACATGGCCGCCTCCATGGGCACCGACATCATGGACGCTGTCGTCCATTCTTCTCTCGCCGCCGGACGTCCCGCCGGCGCGGCGGGGGCCGTGCGCATCCTCGGCGGACTCCACGATCAGGGGAGCTTCCATGCTCCCAACGCGGTGACAGACGCCCTCGGCGCGCCGTACAAGTCCGTCCGCTTCAACGCCGCCCTGGCCATGGCCCACCTGGGCGCCGGCGCCGACCCGTCGGTGGTCTCGGTGCTCGCGGAGGCCTGCGGGCAGGACGCCATGCGAAGCGTCATCGTCGTGGACGAGAACGCGGACACACGTAACCAGATGGTCGCTGACCTCAACGGGCGCGGCTACTTCGCGTACGGCGTCCCCAGCGGGGTCATGGGCCTCGCCCACCTGCGCGACTATCCCATCGAGGACCTGGTGGTGATGCGCTACAACACCTCCGACGCGACCGTGGCGGAGGTCCTCAAGACCATGCGCGCGGACAGTCGCACGGCGGACGTGCCCCTCGCCGTCCTCGTGGACCCCGCCGACAGGGAGGCCGCGGAGAACGCCTTCGCGGAGAGTGCCCAGGCCTTCATCCCGACGCCACCGGTAGCGGACGCCTACGAACCGAAGCTGCGCGCCATCGTCAAGGACGCGGACGCCGCCCGGGCCTCGGCGACCATGACCGCCAGCCACGCGGCCAGAGCCCTGGCGCACATGCCCGGCGCATCCGCCGCTGCGGCGGCCAGCGCCCTGGTGGGAACCCTGAATGGCGACGACAGCGTCCGGGTCCCCGCCATCCACGCCCTCGGCAACATCGCCGACGCCTCCACCAGCGGCGCCATCATGGCCGCGTTCGCCGACGGCTCGGCGTCTGAGGCCGTGCGTGGCGCGGCGGCCGTGGCCCTGGCCCGCATCGCTCGCGCCGGCGGCGCCGCATCCGCGGACCTGGTGCAGGCCATTCACGGCGCCATCCAAGGCGAAGGCAGCGACGAGTACATGCACGCGCTCGGTCGGGCCTGCGGGATCCTCCCAGTGGATCTTCAGACCCGCACGCAGCTGCTCAACGCCCTCCGCGGCAAGATCACCGTGGACACCGCGGCGGACGGCTGATCGTTGGGTTGATCTGAGCGAGAGCCCGGCCCGCGGCAACGTCGGCCGGGCTCTCTTCGTTCTCACTGCCATGTCATCGCCTCAGCCAATTCTCGACCTGATGGACCTGCAGCAGGACATCATCCGCGGACGAGCGGAGCTGCGGCCGGGACCGGTCCGCGTCGAGGCTCCGCTGGAGGCGCTCCTGGCGGACGACATCGGCGCGCCCCTGAAGACCCTGCTGCAAAGCGCCAGCTACGCCGCCCCCAGCATCACAGGCTCCATCACCGAGGCGCAGTGGGCCGCGCTCGCTTCAGCCGCTGTGCGGCTTGACCTCCACCTCGAGTTGCGCCTCGGAGCACCTCCTCCCGTGGAGTGGATCTCCACGGAGCTGGCCGAGCGCCTGACACGTGTGGTCCTCGAAGCGCGCTCCACGGAGGCTCTGCAAGGGGCTGATGCCATCCGCCGCCTCGCGACCCATGTCCTGGGTCGCACATCCGTCCTGCTGACGTCATGGGACGAGCCCGTCTCGAGTCTCTCCGACCTCGTCAAGACGCTGGGAGACCTGCCCCGCGCCGTGGAGCTGGAGATCGACCCCGCCAACATCGGCGCCCGTGATCGGCTGGACCACTCCTGGTCCGAGTTGACTTCTGTCGTCTCCGATTCAGGACTCGGCCTGATCGTTCGAGGCGGGCAGACGATCCGGGGCGGTCCCGAAGCGGACCCCATCTTCGGTCCCAACGTGCTCGATCAGTGCATCAGGTCGCTGTTCAGGACCCGGCCCAGCCTGTGTCCCTTCCCTTTCCTGAACGCCTACGTCTCCGCAGAGCCGACCTCGATCTGCATCAACCCCGACGGCCCGAACCTCCCCGGTCACGCGCCCGATCCCTGGAACTCAGAGATACACCAGGCAACGCGCCAGGGGTTCTATGACGGCGCGCCGCCGGATCCCTGCCGACGTTGCACGGACCTGCCGAGGGTGCTGAAGGACCTGGCCGCGACGCCCTGGAGCGAGGGCCCCACGGTCGCCCCCTGGCCGGGCGGAGCCATGGACGTCTGACTGAGGGCGCGCCGCGCCTGCTCACCGCATCAGCCACGTCATGAGGCCGATCACCCCCGCTCCGGCCAGGTTCAGGATGAACCCGTTCCGGATCATGAGCCCGATGGGGACCCGGCCGGTCCCGAACACCAACGCATTGGGCGGTGTCGCCACGGGCATCATGAACGAACAGGACGCGCCGAAAGCGGCGGCGAAGGCAAACGGGATCAGGTCCTGACCGGCGTTGGCCGCGCCGCTGAACAGGATGGGCAGCATGAGCGTACAGGTCGCCGTGTTGCTGGCGAACTCCGTCAGGAAGCTCACCAGGAGGGACACCAGCAGCAGCTGGAACAGCAGAGGGACGTCGTGGAAGCCTCGCAGTCGATCTCCGATCCACACCCCCAGGCTGGAACCATCCGGGCCGTCGATCTTGAAGCCCGCGGCGAGGAGGATCCCCCCGCCGAGCAGGAACAGCACTCCCCAGGGCACCTTGCTGGCGTGCTCCCAGTCCAGGAGTCGCGGACCGCCCCGGGCAGCCGGGACCACGAAGAGGAGCAACCCGGCGAACGCGGCCACGGTGCCGTCCTTGATCCCCGCCGCGCCGCCCTCCGGCACCAACCCCAGGGCCTCCAGCCCACTGGCCCAACCGGGCAGGGTGAGGCCGGTCCCCAGGTTGACATCCTGCCTCGTCAGCCAGAGCAGCACGGCAGACAAGAAGATCAGGCCTACCCGGCGCTCCGCCGTAGACCATGAGCCCAACTCACGGGACTCTTCACGGATGATGTCCAGGTCTCCGATCTGGAGGTCTCGAGGCAACCTGACCGAAATCCGGACGAGCACGAACCAGGCCAGGGGGATCATGATGGCGATGATGGGGATGGCACGGCCCATCCACCCGAGGAAGGAGATCTCCACCCCCCGGTCCGCGAGCTGCTCGATGGCCACCGCGTTCGGCAGCGTCCCCACAGGCGTCCCCATGCCTCCCAGATTGGCGGCGAGGGCGGTCCCCAGCAGCAGCGCCGCGGCGAATCCGGTGGACTCCGGCGTGTCACCGAGGGTCCGGCGAGACTCCGCGACGATGGCCAGGAGGATCGGCAGCATCATCACCGTCGTGGCCGTGTTGGTCAGCCAACAACTCAGGAACGCCACCATCACCATGATCCCCAGGACCAGGCGCCTCGGAGAGGTGCCGAGGGCCTTGAAGGTGCCGAGGGCGATCCGTCGATGGAGCCCCCAGCGTTCCAGGGCCGCGGCGAGGAAGAAACCGCACAGGAACAGGTAGAGGGTGTCGCTGGTCGTCGCCTTCGCCGCTGCCCGGGCATCCATGACACCGAGCAGGGGGAACAGGAGGAAGGGCAGGAAGGCGGCCGCGTTGATGGGGATCGCCTCCGTGACCCACCACGTGGCCGTCCATATGGTCGTCGCCAGGACCCGCTGCCCCACCAGGGACATGCCCTCCGGCGTCGGCAAGGCCAGGGTCAGCAGGAACAGCAGCGGGCCGGCCAGCAAACCGAAACGGCGCACGGCGTTGCGCTCTGATGGCTGCGCGAGGTCGCCCATGGCGGCGGAGAATACTGCTGCCGTGTCCACGGGGCAACAGCGTCGGTTCGGAGGGCGACCGCTTCAAGGGTCGCGTGGGCGAGCCAGCAGCCCCAGCAGGACCCCCACGAGGGCGCCCCAGGCCACGTCCATCACCGGCGCACCGATGATCGCCTTGGTGATCACCGCCTGAGGCAGCACGCAGAGACCGAGCACCTTCATCCAGCGCCAAGGCGACACCATGGCCAGATAGGCGCCCAGGATCCCGTGACCGGAGGTGGGCCAGTCCAGGGTCAACCGCGCCCACACGAGGAGCACGGCCACCACCAGGGTGACCCAGTCGCGATAGCCCCTGCCCTCAGGCGGCGCCAACACGCACCAGGAGAGCTGCACTCCCAGGAGCGTCAGCAACGGGACGTGGTAGTGGAGCGCGAGCGCAGGGCTGCGATGGGTCTCCAGGATCCACCACCCAGAGGCGGTTCCGAAGACGAGCCCCAGGCAGACGCAGCGACGAGCCAGGGGCGGGGACTCGCGAGTCGCCATGACGCCTCCACGGCGCCCCGGGTCGGCGCCTCCAGAGCCAGCGACCGGACTTGAACCGGTGACCTGTGGTTTACGAAACCACTGCTCTACCACTGAGCTACGCTGGCCAGCGCGAGGCCATCCACCTCGCGGGGATAGGATGCAACGGTTTTCGGGTCAGGACAAGACATCCATTACCTCGAAACCCCTCGGTTCAGCCTGCTACAGACAGGTCGGCCACCAGACGATGCAGTCGGCGCAGCAGATCAAACGGCTCCAGGGGAACCGGGACGAACGAGAACACATCCAGCTCCCGTTTCTTGGGATGGAACTTCCGGCGCTGCGGCCGTTCGCCACAAGCCACGACCCTCACGCGACCGTTGCCGGCGCGGAGCTGCTCGATGAACGGATCGGAGCCCGCCGCCTCCGGACGATGATCGATGATGACCGCCGCGGGCGCGTCCGGACCGGAGAGGATGGCCGAGACACCGTCCCGAGGGACCCCGACGCCCCGCACGCCGGGGAACATCCTCAGCGCTGTCCGCACCTGGTCCACGGCGTCCAGATCTTCGAGAGCAACCAGAATGGTCTTCATGAGTTAGGCTTTTTCCCGACAGGGGCGAACGGAGTCCACGGTCCTCTTTTCGGCGCCGACCGCTGGATCACCTGAGGGCGCGTCGGGGGTGAGATGTTCAGGCTGGGTATAGACGAAGCCGGATACGGTCCGAGGCTGGGCCCGTTGATCGTGGGCGCAGCGAGGCTGAGCGGGACCTCTGCGGGGATCGCTGACGCCCTGAGGCCCCCCGGCGAGCACCTACCGGGGGTCCGGGACAGCAAGCGGCTCTTCTCCGGTTCCCTGACTTCCCTCGAGACCGTGGCGCTGGCGGCGGCCGCCGTGGTGCGCGCTGGCCCGCCGCCCACCCTCGCGGAGTTCCTCACCGAGACGCCGCGCGGTCTGGCGGATCACCCCTGGTACGCCGACCTCGATCTCCCACTGCCCATCGCCACGTCCCGCGCGCGCATCGACGCCGCAGCGGGCGAACTGGAGCGACGCCTGAGGCGTCACGGTGTCAGCCTCGACGCCCTGACGCCGGCGGTGGTCCTGGAAGGCGCCTTCAACGAGCAGGTCATCCGCACCGGCAACAAGGCCGAGGTCGAGCTTCGGGTGATCGAAGGGCTCCTGCGAGATCTGGTCCCGGAGGGGGACGCGGGGGAGATCCTGTGCGACCGGCTGGGGGGTCGAAAGCGCTACGGCCCCTGGCTGTCCGCCCAGTTTCCCTTCTCCAGTCTGGAGGTCGAGACAGAGGAGCGATCGCGGTCCGCGTATGTCCTCCGCCGGGAGGGCGTGGATCAGCGCTTCAGCTTCCTGGTGGGGGGAGAGGAGCAGGCGCCCGAGATCGCCCTGGCATCCTGCGTGGCCAAGTACGCACGCGAAGCGTTCATGACCCTCTTCAACCGATACTGGTGTCGGCTCCGTCCGGGCGTGCAACCCACCGCGGGCTACTGGCAGGACGCCGGACGGTGGCTCGAAGCCATGTCCGGAGAAGCGGCGCTCGAGGGCAGCAGGGACCGACTCATCCGGCGCCGCTGATCAGTAGGTGCTGAGGGCCTTGCGCGCCGCCTTCAGCTGCTTGGCGCCGGTCCGCTTCGCCTTGGCGGGGCCCAGCTCGTTCCACAGGAAGACGTTCCTCTTGTGCTTGAACACGAACCACTGGCTGAAGAACCGGGTGCGATCCGAGAGGTTCTTGTTGATGCCGGTCCAGCTGGCGACGACCGCCTTCTCGCCTCGGAACGGGACCTTCTCCTTGATCTCGAAGTCCTCCACGTCCTTCCAGTCCTTGCGTAGGCCCTGATGGTTCGCTTCCATCACCTGCTTCGGGGTCGCGCCCGTCGTGAAGCACTGCAGCCCCACGCCGAGCAGGGCCCGCTGCCCCTTGATGAGGGTCTCCGTTCTCGCGGTGAAGAGCAGCTGCTGGCCGCCTGGCAGCCGGACCTTCTTCCCAGCCTCGCCACGCTGCCACTCCCAGTCCGAGCCGATCTTGTACTTGACCCGCTGGTTGACGAAGTCCCTCACCGCGTCTCGGGGCTTGCGCCCCTTTGGGAGGGAGAAGGAGAGACCACGTTGGGCAGCGGAGAAGCCGCGCCCCGCCTTGGAGGCGGCCTCCTTGCGCACCTCTTCCCGCCACTCGAACAAGATGCCGTGGGCGCGCCAGAGCCAGTGGCGACGGTCGTATTCGCGCTCACCGTCGGCCCCCCGGAGCTTCACATAGCTGATCAGGACCACGTTCTTCTGCTTGGCGAACCTGCTCCGCTCCTTCACCTTGACCCTCTTGTGGCCCGCCTCATTCTCATTGACATCATGGAGGATCTCATCGATCCGTGCGCCCACGAACCGCCCCGGGCTGGTGTAGAGCTCCGCCGTGGCGGTCTCTGCCCGCCCCTTGACGTCCAGCTTGAGCTGCATGGAGATGCTGTCTCCGAACTTGCTCTTCCACTCCCAGCCTTCCGGGAGCTTCGCGGAAGCGCCCGTGGCCTCTTGTTCCCTCGATTCCTGGGCCGAGGCCGCCAGTGATGCCAGCGCTACCATCAACCCCGTCGCGAGTGTTCTAAGAAGCATGTCTCATCCTCGATCCCAGGCCCTGTCAGTTGGGCGTTGCTCCACAATACGCATGGTAACCCCCGACGCTTGTTCGGAGTGGCGCTTGGATCGTCTCGCGGTTAATTTCCCGCATCCGGACGTGACGGCCATCTCGAGCGCTGACTCTGCCGCCGGCCGGAAACCCGACAACGAGGGGCACCCATGAAGATCGCCGTACTCGGCGCAGGAATCACCGGCCTCACCACGACCCACCTCCTTCTGGAGGCCGGGCATCAGGTGTCATGCCTGGAGGCGTCGCAGCACTGCGGCGGGCTCTGCCGCAGCGAGGTCGTGGACGGCTTCGTCGCGGACCGCGCCGGAGGGCACATCATCTTCAGCAAGGACGACGAGGTCATGCAGTTCGTCCTCGGCCTGCTGAAGGACGTCGGACATCACACGAGCGAACGCAACACCTTCATCCACCTGAAGGGGCGCTACGTCCAGTACCCGTTCGAGAATGGACTCGCCGACCTGGAACCGGAGGACACCTTCGCCTGCCTCCGCGACTACATCGAGGCTCAGTTCCTCCGACGTAACGGCGCCGAAGAGCCGGACGACTTTCACGCCTGGTGCCTGTGGCGGTTCGGACAGGGGATCTGCGACCTGTTCATGCACCCCTACAACAGCAAGATCTGGAACGTCCCCTTGCAGGAGCTCGGCATCAAGTGGGTCTCCGGTCGCGTCCCCGACGCCCCCATGGCCGACGTCCTCCGATCGGCCCTCGGCATGCGGACCGAAGGCTACACCCACCAGGCGGTGTTTCATTACCCGAACTCCGGTGGATTCGAGGCGCTCATCCACGGCCTGGTGGACCGCATCCCGGACGGGGTCATCAGGACTTCGACGCCGTGCGAGGCCTTGAAGAAGACGGCTGACGGATGGTCGGTCAACGGCGAGCACTTCGACCGTGTCATCAGCACGATCCCTTTGCAGCAGCTCGCCACCTGTCTCCCGGACATGCCTGCACCGGTCCGCGGCGCGTTCGAGTCTCTCGACTACACGTCCCTCATGACGGTGTTCCTGGCGCTCGACAAGGCCGACGCGCCGGACCACTCCTGGATCTACTTCCCCGACCCCGCCGACGGACCGCAGAACCGCATCACCTGGCTGTCCAACTACGCCCCGGGCAACGCTCCGGACGGCTGCTCCTCCGTCATGGCTGAGGTCACCTATTACCGAGACGCGCCAGGAGACGACGAAGCGGTCACGGCGCAGGTCATCGACGGCCTGGCCGGCGCAGGGTTGCTGGAACGGGAGCAGGTCAGGTGGAGCAAGGTGTGGCACAACCGCTACGCGTACATCCTCTACCGCAAGGGGCTCGAAGAGAACCTGGATGCCGTCCGGGGCTACTGCGCAGACCAGGGCATCGACATCGTCGGTCGCTTCGGCAACTACAGCTACTTCAACTCGGACATGTGCATCCGAGCCGCCATGGACCTGGTCAGGGAGCGCTACGCCGCCCCTCGATGACCAGCAGATTGGTCGACGGCGAGAGCCCCGACGCTCGTCCGGAGGCTTCGAGCGCCTCGACCCGCCACATGACCGGCAGGTAGCCCGGGAAGCT
This sequence comes from uncultured Isosphaeraceae bacterium, assembly GCA_964507445.1. Lineage (GTDB taxonomy): Bacteria > Planctomycetota. Next base: position 134,570 of record CAZDQF010000001.1, on the reverse strand, counting down.
CCCCGGGAGCGGAGGCCAGAGCGGCACCCCCTGGAACGTGAGGCCTGAGAGCGCCACCGCCAGCCGACGACGGCCCGAGGCCTCGTCCGAGGACAGCACGGTGGCGCCGCTGCCCGCCGCCACCGGGAATTGGAAGTGCTTGTCCGGCGGCGCGAGCAGGTGCACCACGAATCGCTCCGCGGACCGGTGTGCGTCGAAGACAACCGCGAGGTCGTCGCAGACCGTCACCGGAACGCCTCCTCCCTCGGTGGCGGGCGAGAGGAGACCGTCAACCTGCAAGACCGCGGCGCGCCCGTCCGGCCGCCATCCGGACCCGCCTCGGGGCAACAGCGTGCTGCCACCGGCCCCCACCGCCACCACCTCTCCGTCCGCCGGGAAGACCGGGATCGGCGGTCGGTCTCCCTGCGGACCCTCCTTGGCGCCGAACACCGGGCGCAGCGCCGTGGGCCCTCCGGTCGCCACATGGAACCGAAGTGGGCGCCCCTGGTTCGCCCAACGGCGAACCGGAAGGGTGGGGTCGAACAGGGACCGCGCCCAGGAGGCACGGTCTTCCGAAAGCAAGGGGAAGCAAGGGACGCGGGGCTGGACGAACGGAGGCCCCATCATGGTCGGCAGGTACGCCGAGACGGTGGTGCAGCCGTAGTACTCCTGCGGAGAGTGCAGGACCACGTGCATGGCGTCGGGGCCGGAGGCCGTGGAGGCGTCCACCAGGGCGGATTGCAGACCACGGACCTGAGCGTCACCGCCGCTCCACGAGCGCAGATTGACCTGGAGCATGGCGCCGTAGATCAGCAGCAGGCTGACGGGCAACGCCACCCGTAGCGCGCCGCCGCGGTCGGCCCTCCACGGATTCACCAACCCCACGGCCATGAGCGCCACCAGGAACGCGATCAGGTGATACCAGGAACGGGAGTTGAGCAGGTACCTGTTGACCCAGAAGACCTCGTGCACCGGCAGCCAGGAGACGACGGTGAAGGTCAGCGCCACGGCGACGAAGCCAAGGGAGCCTCGCGGCTTGGAGAGGCTGAGAGCCAATCGCACCAGAGCCACGGCGGCGAACCCGGCCAAGACCCAGGTGACCAGCCCGTACCACGTCCCCAGGGCAGACCAGCCCACCGGTTCGTTGAACCAGTGCCAGTTACCGGGCACCACACCGGACATGATCGTCTCGTTCCAGAACCGCTCCCAGACCTGGTTCGCCTCCGCGTAGGCCTGGTTGGTCGAGTAACCGGAGTACGGCCCCGTGAGACGTCCCCAGATCAGGTAGCGACAACCGAAGTAGGAGGCCACGAAGGCGACGTAGACGACGATCACGGAGACGATCTGACGGACCCTGCTCATGAACGAGCGAGGGGGGCCGTAGAACAGCGCCTGGACACAGAACACCGCCGGCAGCGGCAACGCGTGCTCCCTGGAGAGGGTCCCCAACGCGACGCAGAGAAAGGCAAGGACGAAGTACCGGCGACCGCCCTCGTGGAGCCAGCGATCAAAGAGGATCATGGCCACGAACGAGAACAGCAGCCCCATGAGCACCGTACGCTGGGTCAACCAGAGGACGGCCTCCGGGTGGGATGGGTAGACGGCGAACAGACACGCCGCGAAGAACCCCGCCAGCGGATCCCGGAACCACGTCAGGCGGTTCACCAGCCAGTACAAGGCCACGCAACACAACGCGTGCAGCAGCAGCTGTCCGAGGTGCAGGGCCAGGGGGTCCGCTCCGAACACCAGGTACTCCGCTGCCCATGTGATGGCCGGGACCGGTCGCCAGATGTCATCCCACGTCCGCTCCGTGGGCCAGATGAACTGCCCCCACCACTCCGTCGCGGAGAAGGCGCCCTCGTCATCCGTGAGCAGGACGATGTTGAAGTCGTCCTTCACGAAGTACATGTCCGCGTGCCCGGCATAGGAACCCAGGGCACACGCCACGACGAAGGCGACCAACAACCAGTGGCGACCTCTGTGAGGATCAGTCATCAGCAGCGGCTGACCAGGTCCTTGGAAACCAGGGCACGTCGCAGGTCCTGCCCGGCGTCCACCACCGCGTCAGCCAACACCACCGCCTGACGCAGTCGACCGGGTCCGGTGACGCGGGCGCCGGCGCCGATCACGCACTTCTCGAGCACCACGCCCTCATCCACGGTGGCCGACTCGTCGATGAGGTTCTCCACCCCGAGGTGCTCCAGGTAGGCGATGTTCGCGTCCAACAGGTCACCGGGAAAGGTCACGTTCAGGTCCCAATCGACCACGGACTCGGCCGCCACCTTGAACCCGTCATCGATCAGGATCTGGATCGAGTTGGTGATCTCGTACTCGTCCCGAAGCGCCGTCCTCGGCGTTCGTCGGATGGCGTCGAAGACCTCGGGCCCGAACAGATAGATGCCGCAGCCCTTCACCAGGTTCACCGGGTTACGAGGCTTCTCGATGACCCGGGAAACGAACCCGCCTTCATCCAGCTCCACGGTGAAGTTGCGACGTACGGGGTCCGGGCTGGTCTCTTCCTTGACCGCCAGCACGGCGGACACATCCCCCTTGCGATAACGCTCCACGAGGCGCTCGATGTGCTGCGCCAGATAGAAGATGTCGCCGAGGCACAGCAGGAACGGGCCGTCGACGCGGGACTCCACCTGCCCGACGGCGTGGGCGATACCGAGGATCTGCGCCTGCTCCACGTACTCGATCTTCGGACCGTCCGCGGCGCCCCGTCCGAAGTGGTTGATGATCTGGTCCATCAGGTGGCCCACGACGATGACGCAACGATCGATCCCCAGGCTCCGGCAGATCTCCAGGTGATGCCCCATGATCGGCCGATTCCCGATGGGGAGCAGGGGCTTGGGGTAGTGCACGTTGAACGGGTCGATGCGGGAACCCTTGCCCGCGGAGAGGATGACGCCCACCAGCTCATTCATGACTGTCTGAATCCTCCCTGTTCGCGCCGCTCTTCGTGATCCAACCGCTCATGGCTTTTTCCGGATTCACCGGTCAAGCCTTCCATCGTTCTTCCGACCATGTTGTTGGCCCCCGAGGGGTCAGACAAACAGACAGCGAGGGGGGCACCGGTCAAGACCGGGCCTACCAGCTGGGAGTCACCAGGGAGGACTGACCGTGTAGCCGGCGAAGAAGTCGGGTCGGAAGGTTCACTTGCTTCACCCTGCGGCTTCTGCGGGCCGAGCCTTCTCGGCGCCCCCCAATATTACAACGCGATCGCACGTCGGACATGAGGTGGATCGCCAACAGATATCTTCCCGGATATCTTCTTGGATGGACGGTTGCCCCGCTCGTGTTTTCCAGGCGAGCGGGGCGTTTTTTTTGTTCAGCCTTCGGGGCCTTTCGAGAGTCAGGTTCAGCCGTCCTTCACCAGGACCGGCGCCTCCGGGACCCGGCCCCTCAGGTGCGCGGGGATCCCCCGAGAGAAGCGCTTGCGGAAGATGGCCCGGAACATCATGGTCGCCGTGCGCGCCACCTGGAAGAAGCTGCCCGAGTGATTGGAGGCGCCTCCTGCCCGAGCCCCGTAGTGCACGGGGATCTCGATCACGCGGAGACCGTGCCGCATGGCTTCGCAGATCATCTCCGGGGAGAACGCCGGCCCCGCCTCGCTCAAGCCGGGGGAGATGATGTCGTAGGTGCGACGTGTCAGCGCCCGGTAGGTGCAACCGACATCCGTCAACCTCGGCTCCAGGCGGAGGTACCACATCAACTCGAGGATCTTCGCCGCCACGACGTTTCCCCAGCGCAAGGTGAAGTTCATGTTGGCGCCTTGCTGGAGCATCTGCTTCGTGGTGCGGGTCCCCAGGACCATGGCGCAGTCCGGCAGATAGCACAGCAGCTTGTCCAGGTCATCGGCGACGAACGAGCCATCCGCCTCAACGAGCACCAACCAATCGCCGGAGGCCTCACGCATGCCGCGCATGAGGGCTCGACCGTAACCTGCCTCGGACTCAGCGAAGACCCGGGCGCCGGCCTGGGACGCCAGCTCCGCCGTCCTGTCCCGGCAGTTGTTGTCCACCACCAGGACCTCGTCCACGGCCTCGTGGCCAACGAAGTCCTCGACCACCGCGGCGATGGTCGCCTCCTCGTTATAGGCGGGGACGATGATGGAAATCCGATGGCCGTTACGCATTTGAATCCGATCCTGATCGCCACCACATGATGCCCCACATGGCGAGGGCGAGGGCGGCCAGACAGGAGATCGCGGCCCCCACCAGCAGGGTCCGGGGCATGAACGTCATCCTCAGCGTACCCTCACCAGCCGGGAGCAGGACCATTCGGAAGGCGTGATCCGCCCTCACCAAGGGTTCCTCACGACCGTCGATCTCCGCGCTCCAGCCAGGGTGAAACGTATCGGCGATCAACAAGGGCGTGTCCACCGAGGCGGTGTACCGCACCCGGACCGTGGCCGGCCTGTAGGACACCAGCTCCGTGACCGCTCCTTCACCGTCCCGGCGCCAGGAACCGTCAGCGTCGGTGACCTTCAGGCCCAGGGCGTCCGCGTCCTGCCGCAGCAGCACCGCGGTCCGGCGTGGGTCGAAGTCCGCGGCCGACAGGACCGCCTTGACGGCGTCTTCATCCGCCACCACCTGGATACGGTCCGGTGTCTGGAACCGGGGCAGGGCCCGAGGCCGGAGGTGCACCGCCATCTGCTCGCCCATCAACAGGGCTTCGGGGATCGGCGCCCGTTCGCACCCGGGGAGCTGGGCGGCCGGGCTGAGCACGTATCGAACCCCGGCCAGATCCAGGATGGGGGAGGTCAGGCTCTGCGGAGTCCGCAACTCCCGCAGCAGGTGGTGCTGCATGGTGACGCCCGGCTCCACGAGCTCCACCAACTCCTCCACGTGACGATCCGTGATCGCCTCGAAGCCCTGCAGATCGGGGATCTCGAAGAGCATGTTCAGGTTCGGCGCCAGGGGCGGGACATGCCCGGAGGTACCGGGGAAGTCCGTGGCGGGGTTCTTGTAGCGCACGACGCGAGACAATCCTCGGGCGTCACCCCGCGGCGCCTCCGCGGGGTCGCCCCGCTGCTCCTGCAACCACTGGATGATCCCCGTGGGCGGGAAGAGGTCTCCTGGTGCGACCTGCCCGGGGTTGATCCGCTGATTGAACCAGGTGAGGTCGGCAGCCAGGACCGCCAGCATCAGCGTCATGGCGTAGCGCGTGCGCAACCGCGACGCCATCCACACGGTGGCAGCGGCGGCCAGCAGCAACAGGAACGCCCGCCCGGAGTGCATGCTCAGCCATCGAGCGACCCAGGGGCTCTGGACGTCGTCCATTCCACGACCGGTCAGGGCTTCGACGACGACGCCGGGCTTCATGGTGGCCATCAGCCACAGGGCCCCCGTCAGGACGGCCGGCACGGCCGTCACCGCCAGGTATCGCCCCGCTCTTCGAGTATGGAACAGCCGCCCGGTCCCCAAGGCGGCGGCCAGAGACAAGCCAAGGACCACCAGGAAGACAAAGCGACGCGGGTTGGCGAACTGGAAGGCCGGGACGTTGTAGAGCAGGTCCAGGAGCGGCGTCCCCATCATGGCGAAGCCGCCCACCGCACCGAGGAGCAACGCCAGCCCGGTGCGGCCATCCGGTCGCGCCAGCAGGGCCGTCATGGCGAGGATCAACGGGATCATGCCCGTGTACATGACCCGCTCCGGGAACCCGTTGCCGACACCCGTCACCTCCGTCGCCGTTGACAGGTGGAACCCGCTGGCGTTGAGGTCCTGTCGGAACGCCTGTACCCCGTCTCCGTCCTCTCCGCGCAGCATCCCGTCCATGCCCGTGGCGTCGCCCAACACCCCCGGCATGACGACCTCCACCAGCTCCACCTTGCTGCCGGCCAGCGCGTGCATCTCTGCCAGGGGCATCCGGGCCCGCGCAGAGTCGGCTCGGATCTCGAGGGTCGGGAGCAGCTGCACCGCGGAGAGCAGCACGCCCAGGATCACCCCCGCGAACGCGCGGCCGCAGCCTCGAGCGGCCACACCGAGGCCGTCCGCGCGACTGACCACGACCAGGCGCCAGGCGCACGCCATCCCCGCGGCGAACAGGCCGAGGACGGTGATCTGGGGCATCCCTCCAAGGAAGCTGAGGACATAAGCGGCCGCCAGCAACGCGGGACCACGGGGGCCTCGCCGCAACGCGGCCGTGTCCGCACCCAGGAACATCAGCGGCACCCACGTCGCCGCGTGGGTGAACTGGATCATGTCCGTGTGCGCGAGGAACCAGCCCGAGCTGCCGTACACCAGAGCTCCCATGAGGGCCCCCTGGTCCCGGACCACCCGTCTCAGCACCAACCATGCGAGGAACGACGCGATCCACCCGTGCAGGATGGCAGAGGCCAACAGCCCGTCTTCGGCACCGAAGACGAGGAACACCACGTTGAGGGGATAGAGGACGTGGGTGTTCTGGGTCGCCAGGAAGCTGATGCCGCAGAAGTTGTCCGGGTTCCAGAGCAACGCCGCAGGGTCCCGGCTCACCTCCCGAAGCCAGCGCCTCACGTTCGGGTAGTTGAAGGAGAGCTTGTCCGTGCCTTCCCGATCCTGCGCCTCCGCCACCGGGAGATCGGGGTCCGGCCCCCAGGGCGGCCCCATGGACGGGCTCATGGGGATCAGCCGATGGTCCTGCAAGAAGTACGGGCTGTAGAGGGCCAGCTGGAACACCAGCAGCACCAACGCCACGAACGCCGCCCGCTTCGCAGTGAGCCTGTCAGGAAATGACATGCTCGACCTCCTCGTCGTCGGCCGGCCCCGATACCTCCGGGGCATGGCCGGCGGATGACGGCGTTCTCCTCACCAGAGGCAGGAGGAGCAGTCCGATCCAGCCGATGCCTGTGAGCACCACGCCCCACGTGACGGACGCGGGCACGTACTCCAACACGACCCGCTGCTCACCGGATTCGACGGGCACAGCCATGAACGCCGTCCACGCGCGGACCACCGGTAGCTCCTCTTGGGCGCCGTCCGCGGCCTCCGCCGTGGCCCTCCACCCCGGGCACCAGGTGTCATTGACCACCAGCCACCCGGGGCCGTCCGCCTTCACCGTGAGCACAAGGCGGCCAGGGGTGTCCCGCGCGACCTCCACGTGATCGTCTCCCGCAGACGAGGCGGGAGGGCTCGTGAACCCGTCGGGCCAGGCGTCGATCAGGACCTCCCGGTCCACAGCTCCGTCACCACGACGCAACCGCTCCAGCACCTCGTCGTCCGCTTGAACCCGCGCCTGATGCACCATCCAGGCCCGGGGCCTGGCGTCCGGGTTCGCGTAGATCCACAGATCCACCGGCCCGTCCCTCTTCTCCGGGGGCGGGTAGACCAGGCGGTCGTCCAGGGACGGGACCCGTCGGGACGCCACCAGATAGCGCACCCGCGCCAGGTCCAGCACGGGGGAGTCCGCCTTGTCAGCTGCGACGCCGGAGACCCCCACGCTCATGACCGCCGCCGCCGTGCCTCGCCAAAGCTCCGGATACCACCGGGGGATCTGCTCTCGCCACCCCTGCGCGTCACGCAACCCGTAGAGCATGGCGGTGTTGGGGACGAAGAAGGTCGGGTACTCAGCGAGGGCCTCGCCCTCGTCGGCGCTGACCCGCATGAACCGGTCCTGGCCCAGGTTCTCCTGCAGCCACCGGATCCCCGGCGTGGCGCGGAACACCCCGTCCTCCTTGATCGGGAGATTCGGCGGCACGAAGAAGCAAAGGAGGTCCGCCATCACCAGCACCGCGGCGACGATCCCGAGTCGCAGAGACACCTCCGGACGTCGCAAGCGGACCGCCAGCAGCACCCAGGCCGCGCCGCCGAGCAACGCCAGCCGGATGAGGTCCCCCTGCAGGTCAGCGAAGTCTCCCCTGAGCAGCTCGACGCAGGCTCCGGTGGCGGGCAACGCACCTCCCACGAGGCGCTCACCGGCCCCCGTCGACTTCAACACATCCACGATGACCGCGAGGAGACCGTCCGGGTCGACCAGTGACCAGGTGACCACGGTGAGCAGCGCGGCCAGGGGGACAGCCGTGAACCAGGTCAACAGGCTCACGGAGCGACGCGGGCGCGACGTTCCACCGTCGAGCAGGACCTGGAACCCCGCCGCTGCCAGACAGGAGAGCGCCAGCGCGGGCAACACCACGGCACGGGCAGGCGCCCCGACGGCGAACAGGGGCACCTCGGCCAGGGCTTCGATCAACCCGGCCGACGTGGCGAGCACACCTCCGAGGAGCCCCATGGCCACCAGACACCAACGCACCCGATCCCGGGCCCACAGGACGCCCACCAACGCAAACGCCAGGGTGAGCAGCCCCGGATACACCGTGCGCTCGCCCCAGTTCATGACCGCGGGGACCGGCGGTGCTGGCCGCTCCGCCAGCGCGATCCGGGCCCCCCAGTGTGCGCTCCAGTCCGCGTCGGATGCGTCGCCCATGAACCCAGGCAACACCAGCCCGAGCCACCCGGCCGGGCGGAACCGCTGGTCCACGAGAGACTCCGGCGTCGACGACTGATGCCCGGAGTACTCCATCAACTCCATGGTCGGGATCAGCTGAACGCTCGCCAACAGGAACCCCACCAGGGTGAAGACCAGCAAGCCGCCAGCGTGTCGCCGGCCCCCCCCACGATCGTCCCGTCGCCCACGAGCGCAGATCCCCACCGCGGCCCAGACGCCGCAGACCAGCGTCCCCATGAGGGCGAACTGGGGGAACCCGGCGAGCCACATCATGGCGATGGCCAGGGAGAGCGTCATCAAGCTCCAGCGGCCGCGGCCGCGGAGCCTCGCCTCGATCGCGAAGAGGGCCAGGGGCCACCAGGTGACCGTCGCCAGCAGCTGGGTGTTGTGGAGGTGCGCGGCGGTCCAGCCGGAGAAGGCGAAGCACGCCCCTCCGAACGCCGCGGCGAAGGAGCCGAGCCCCGTGACCCTCATCAGCATGAAGACGAACAACGCCGCCAGGAACAGGTGCAACGCGGCGGCCACCAGGGGGCCGTCCTCCGGCGCGGCCAGCAGCTGGACCCAGCCCGGAGGATAGAACACCGCGGCCAGCGGGTTCGCCGCGTGGGGCACGCCGCCGAGAATGTATGGGTTCCATTCCGCCAGCCGCCCGTGATCGCCCAGCTCCGTGCGCACGTAACGCTGGTCCGGGTAGATCAGGTTGAACTTGTCCGAAGCGACGTAGTTGAGGGGTTCGTCCTCCACTCCAGGGAGCCGCCCTCCGTCCTGCCTCCATGGCGAGTCCAGGGCGTCCGGATGCCGGGGGAGGAACACACGATCCGTGAACGTGACCAGCTCCGCGAGCGCGCCCACCAGCACCAGCAAGACGGCGATCGCGACCGCATCACCCCGGGTCATCCGGCGGATTCTCCGCCCGGCTTACGACCCACGGCGACCAGGGAATGCCCGACCGGCACGGAGCATCCGCCCACCAGATGCCGCTCGAACGCGAAGATGGCCGCGAGGATGTTGTTGAGCCAGGGCGCGGGCCGCGAGATGCTCACGTTCGAGCTGTCCGCGTCATTCGCAGGGGGGAACAGGGCCTCCTTCAGCTTGATGAGGAGGAGTACGGGCAGGATGGCCGGGAACAGGAGGAAGTTGATGTAACTCAGCCGCGTCACCCGAAATCCGCCCCGGGTCAGCTTGCGGGCCAGGTCCCCGTCCGTGTACCGACGTTGGTGATGCACCACCTTATCCTGGTGGGAGTATAGCAGCTGGTACGCGGGCACCGACAGGAGTATGAAGCCGCCGGGTCGGAGGACGCGGAAGCACTCTTCGATGGTCTCCTGCTCCGCCGCGATGTGCTCCAGCGTGTCGAAGGCGCAGATCAGGTCGAGAGAGCCGTCAGGCAGGGGGAGGTGCTCTCCGTGGGCCTTGAAGACCGCGGCGTAGCCCCGTTCACGGCAGTGGACCAGGGCGGTCTGCTCGATGTCGGTCCCGCAGGCAGACCCGGCGTTCGCCAGCTCGTCCAGCATCCCGCCCATGCCACACCCGAGATCCAGGGACCTGATGGGCCCCCCTCCGAGGTGCCGGACGATCCGCTGGATCAGGTGCGAGAAGATCCGCTTGCGACCGATGAACCACCAGTGCTTGCCTTCCTCATCCCTGAATTCCGCGTAGGCGTTCGGTTCCATGGGTCATCAACCAGCCGCGTCGTCCTTACGCGCGACCACCAGCATCTCGTCCAGAGGATTGACGTAGAGGTAACGTCGCCCCATCCACCGTAACGGCGCGCAGAGCCAGGAGGGCCAGCGGCCGACCCGGTGAGCGCGATCCGAGATCTCCGCGAACGACACGTACTTGCCCGCATGTCTCCGGGTCAGGACATGAACGCGGAAGCCCGCCCGCTCGAGCAGCTCCTTCAACGTGCCGGGGGAGAAGTGGTAGATGTGCTCCAGCTGTTTGAAGTGATGCCAACGGCGCCCCATGACCTTCCGGGTACGGGACATCACATCCTGCGTTTGCAGGACCAGGACACCGTCCGGAGCGAGCAGGTCGTGGGCCAGCCGCAGCTCACGCACGGGGTCCGGCACGTGCTCCACCACGTCGAACATGGCCACCATGCCGAACCCGCCGGAGGGGAGCTGGGGCGCAGCCTCGTCGAAGCGGCCCAGGAAGAGTCGCTCGAAGCCGTAGCGGGCGCGGGCCGCGTCCAACATCCCCGGCGCCAGCTCCACGCCCCACACCTCATGCCCCCGGTCCTCCATGACCTTGAGGAACGCGCCGCCGGCGCATCCGACCTCCAGCACGGAGGCCGGAGCCGCCGGGCAGTGAGGTCCGATCACGCGCAGCTTGCGTCGGAAGGTGCGCTCGTAGGCGGCCAGGTCCTTCTCGTAATCCGCGTAGCCGAAGGTCTCGTTCTGTTCCGAGTTGAAGTAGCCGTCGTCGTAGAGCTCGTGGATCCGGTCCCCGCAAAGACGCGGTGACGTGTACCCCAACCCACAGGAGGCGCAGAGCCGCACCACGAAGGGCGGGTCGTCCACCAGGACCTGCCCGTCCGTGCCGCCGCACAGATAACAGGGGACCTCTTCGAGGGGCAGGTCACTGGCCCTGCTGGCTTGCTCCTTCATCCCAGCACCCATCGCACGGCGGACGGGTCAACCGAACCACTTCTGCTCGGTCGCCACGCTCTTGTGATCGACGCCGCGGCCCACGAGATTGTCCGCGAGGCTGAGCCCCATCCCGATGCTGTGATCCATGTTGTTGTACTTGAACAACCCCTGCCGCCCTGTGGTGTCCAGCTGATCGATGGATTCGATGTGCCCCAGGATGGTGTCCCGATACTCACGGTAGCTGAGGTCGTAGATGGGGTAGGCGTAGCGCTCACGACGAGAGAACGTCTCGAGCACCTCATCCGCCTGGATCAACTTCACGGTCTCGGTCAGGTCCTTGACCACGATCTCCTGCAGCTCATCGTCCGTCTTGTTCCAGTCAGCGTCCTCGTAGTTGCAGGTGATCTCTGCGCAGAGCAGGGTCTTGTCCTTCGGTGCCGCGTCGGGTGAGAAGTTCTTGAACTCCGAGAGCCGGTGGGTGATCAGGCGCTGCTCAGGGAGGTAGATCCAGTGGTCATCGGTGACCTTCTCCCGGTCCAGGATGAGGTACACGAAGATCATGGACCGGTGGCTCAGGCCGCCGCAAGCATCGAGCACCGCCTGAGGAGGCGGGGGGTCCAGCAGCCGCGCCAGGGTGGTGACCGGCACCGTCGCCACCACCTCGTCGCACTCGATCCGGTGCTCGGAACCATCGGGGCCGGTGTAACGGACGGCGCGAGCCACCCCCTCCACCACCTCCACAGCGGTCGCCGGTGAACCGGTCTTCACCGAGTGCCCGCCGTTCTCCAGCTCCTCCGCGTACCGCCGGCAGAGCTCGCCGATCCCGCCACGGCGGGGGTAGAAGAACTCCGACACCAGGGTCCGCGGCACATCCTTGGGCGGGAAGAGGGTCTTCTTGATGGTGTCCCAGAGGCTCAGCAGGCTGATCCGCTGCGCCGCCCAGTCGGCGCTGATCCTGGTGCAGGGGATCCCCCAGGTCTTCTCCGTGTACACCCCGAAGAAGATGTCGAACAACTTCCTGCCGAACCGGTTGACCACCCAGTTCTCGAAGTTGTCGTCCTTGAGCCGGAACCCGAACACGGAGCGCACCCGGATCCACATGTAGTCGAGGAACGCCTTGGCCAGGACCAGCTTGGGCAGCTTGAGGATATTGGCGCCCTGGAGCGGGTAATGGAAGAACCGGTCGTAGAGGAAGATCCGTGACTGCCGATCGGCGACACACACGTTCTCGCCGAGCAGCCGCAGGACCTCGTCGTTGAGGTGGGTCTCCCCGGTGTGGAAGCGATGGGGCCCGTTGTCGTAGTCGAACTCCCCCCACTGCGTCTCGCGCGTGAAGCTGGCGGCAAGACCGCCGACATGGTCCGCGGCCTCCAGGACGGTGACGTCGAAACCGGAGTTCGCCAGCCGGTTGGCTGCGGACAGCCCGGCGAGGCCGGCTCCCAGCACGACAACCCGCTTGGGCACGTCGCCTGGCGCTGAAGCGGAGGGGCCCTTGGAAGGCGAGGAGGAGTGGTCCATGAAGGGTGTTACCGGTGCGGCTCGGCCAGGACAGACGACCTCGACCACACTCCTGCAAACTTGCACCTTTGCACGGGCGGGCCTCGGTGCCGAAAGTCGTGGGAGGCTATCACACGATCAAACCCCCGGTCAATGCATCGAACCGGAACGGCCTCGACGTAAACACCCATGGAAGAGAACCTTACACGACCGCACCGGAGCCCTCGTCGCTTGATGCGGGTTCCGGCGGGGAGTACTATTCGCCGGCGACGGGGCGACGGGGTCACGGTTCGCCATGGGACGACAATCGGCCCGGTGCCTGAATTGGGAGCAGATACTTGATCGCCCTGCTGAGACAGTGCGTGCGCTTTCGCGAGTTGGTCCTCTCCCTGGCCCGCAGAGAGCTTAATTCACGCTATCGCGGGAGCATGCTGGGGAAGATCTGGCTGGTCCTCCAGCCCCTCGCGTTCCTGGCCATCTACTACGTCGTGTTCTCCCAGCTCTTCGGCCGTCGGATGCCCGGGGAGAGCGCGTCCACCTTCGCCCTGGCCATGTTCTGCGGCCTCGTCCCTTGGATCGGACATGCGGAGACGGTTCAGCGCGGCACGGGCTGCGTCGTCGAGCACAGCAACCTGATCAAGAAGTTCGCCTTCCCTACGGAGATTCTGCCGGTCTACATGACCCTGGTGAGCCTGTTCAACTCCCTCGTGGGTTTCGGCATGCTCGCCATCGCGGTGTGGTTCTTCCAGGACGGGCAGCTGCCACGGATGATCTGGTTGCTGCCCATCGCCATGGTCCTCCAGGGCATGTTCACCATGGGGTTGGTCTACATGCTCTCGTCCGTGGCCGTCTACATCCGGGACATCGCCCAGATGATCCCCATGGTCATGATCTTCTGGTTCTTCATGAGCCCGATCTTCATGTTCGCCAAGTCCAGCACCACTCCGGCGCTGCTCCAGACGGTGCTGAAGTACAACCCCATGACGTACCTCATCTCCATCTACCGGGAGATCTTCATCTGGACTCCCGACCAACTCGAGCGCCTCCGAACCCAGCAGCAGGCCAGCATGGATCAGGCCGAGCCGTTCCTGGAGAACGTCGGGCTGACCCCGGAGCAGCTCGAGAAGCTGAGTCAATTGCGCGCGGCGGAGGCCCCCGTCAGCGACCCCTCCATCGCGCTCCCCATGACCCAGCCCGGGGACGTCCCCTGGTTCGAGCTGGGCGTCTTCGCCGCCTGCGCGTTCGCCTTCCTGTTCCTGGGCCTCAAGGTCTTCCAGAAGCTGAAGCCTGGTTTCCCTGACGAGATCTGATGACAGACATCGCCGTAGACGTCCGCGATCTCAGCAAGTGCTTCCGGACCTATCGTCGTCCGTTCGATCGGGTGCTCGACCACCTGATGCACGGCGGCGAGAAGCGCTACACCGAGAAGTGGGCGTTGCGGGACGTGACCTTCGACCTTCCACGAGGCGCCGCCCTCGGGCTCGTGGGCGCCAACGGCGCCGGAAAGAGCACGCTCCTCACGCTCATCACAGGCATCTCCCAGCCGACGACCGGGACCATCCAAGTGAACGGACGGATCAGCTCCCTGCTGCAGCTCGGCGCCGGTTTTCACCCCCACTTCAGCGGTCGGGACAACGTGTTCATGAACGCCGCGGTCATGGGCATCCCCACCCGGGAGGTGCGCGACCGGTTCGACGAGATCGCGGACTTCGCCGAGCTGGGCTCATACATGGACGAGCCCCTTCGCACCTACAGCTCCGGCATGAACATGCGCCTGGGCTTCGCCGTGGCGCTGCTCGGTGACCCGGAGATCCTCATCCTCGACGAGGTGCTGGCCGTGGGGGACATGGGCTTCCAGCAGAAGTGCATGGACCGCATCAACGAGATCCGACGGTCCGGGACCACGGTGCTGTTCGTGTCCCACGCCATCTCCCAGGTACGCAACATCTGCGATCGGGCCCTCTGGATCCACGACGGCCGCTCCATCATGGCGGGGGACCCCACCAAGGTCACGGACGAGTACTCCAACTACCGCTACGCCCGCCCTTCGGGCCGAGCGGCGAGGCTGGAGGCCACGGGGCACGCCGTGGTCGCGTCCATCGCCCACCTCGCGGACATGAAGGTGTGCCGCGCCGGTTCCGCGGAGCCGGCCAGCAGCTTCCGCTCCGGGGAAGTGGCGGACTTCTACCTCGGGTTCTCCAACCCGACGCTCAAGGGCAAGTACCACCTCGGCGTCATCGTCAACAGGGCCGACGAGGTGCAGGTCTTCGCGACCCGCTCCCTGGAGCACGGCATGACGTTCGAAGGCAACGGGGGATACGCGGTCATGCGGGTGCCCCTGGAGGTCTCCGCCGGGGAGTTCTACGTCTCCGGGTTCCTGTTGAACGAGAGCTGTGATCACATCCTCGACCAGCGCCAGGCCTGGTCCAGGTTCAGGGTGGATGAAGACGAAGCCGCACCCAGGGACCAGGGCGTGGTCAAGCTCCCGACCCGTTGGATCACGCCCGGGGAGGCGTGCTGAGCGTGCCCGCGACCGGCCACAACGAGTTCGGCCGGAACATCGACCCGGGCGCTCCGCTGGATGAACTGTGCGCGGCCCTGGGCATCAGCGAAGGGCATCGCGTCCTCGACGTGGGCGGAGCGGGGAACGCCTTCAAACGAGCGGACGTGGTCTGCGACCTCACCTTCGCATCCTGCGCTCAGCGCAACGGTGCGCCGGGGGTGCTGCGGGCGGACGTCCAGTACGTCGAGGCGCCCGTTGAGCAGCTCCCGTTCGCGGACGGTGAATTCCATTTCGTCTGGTGCGCCCAGGTGCTGGAGCATGTGGCTGATCCGGAAGCGGCCTGCCGCGAGCTTGCGCGGGTCGCGCGCCGCGGCTTCGTCGAGGTCCCTTCGAGGCTCGGCGAATTGACCAACGGCAACCCCACCCACCGCTGGCTGGTGGACATGGAGGGGGACACCCTGGTGTTCCATCCACGGCCTTTCCTGGAGCACCCGCTCAAGAACACGTGGTACGGGCTCATGTACGGCGACCGAGACCTGCAGGAGCGCAGCGAGACCACCTATCGCAACCTGTTCAATCACCAGCTGATGTTCGAGGGGTCCATCCCTTGCCGGGTCGAACCCGCGGCGGGCCCCGCCTTTCGGTACGACGACCCTGAGCAAGCCGGTCGGGCTCACTACTCGTTCGCCCGCAACGTCCTGCTGGGCGGCGCCGACGCGGCCTATGTGCTGCCTGACGCGTTGGAGGCAGTGCGGCTGCTCCCGCGGTCGCGCTCCGCGCGCCTGTTGCTGGCTTCCAACTTCGCCCGCATGCTGCGGTTCGACGAAGCCCTGGCCGCCATCGACGGGCTCACCTCTGACGAATCCGTGCTGATGAGGAGCACCATCCAGCGACTGGCGGACGGTCACCCCCAAGACCTCCAGAGCGTGCCGGTGCCCGGCCCGGACCCCGGGGAGCTCACCCTCGGAGAGGGCGGCCTGACCCGCCCCCGTGTCACCGTGATCGTCGCCGGACATGACCCCGCCGGGGTCCTCGCTTCACTGGAGTCGGCGCTGACCCAGGACTACGACCCCCTGGAGGTGGTGGTCTCCACCTCCGCAGACCTGTCAGGGAGCCTCGATCGCCTGTCCATGGGCGACCGCCTGAGGGTGCTGAGCGATCCCAAGGACACCCCGCTCGCGGACCTCTTCAACGCGGGAGCGCGAGCCGCCCAGGGCGATGTCATGGCCTTCGTCATCGCAGGTGATCGCCCCATGGCCCACCACGTGGAGCGTTGCGTCACGCGGCTCATGGTCTCCGGCGCCAGCGCGGTCCACACCGACCGCCTGCTGGTGGGAGGGGGCGTGGCGGGTCCGGACATCATCCCCGGCGACCCGGCCACGGCCGGCGCGTCCCTGTCCACCGTGATCGCCAGGAGCGCGCTCCTCGAGGAGGTGGGGTACCTCGACCAGGACGCGCCGGACGCGCCCCTGGACTACCTGGTCAGGTTGGCCAGGACCCGGCGTCTCGAGCACCTCGAGGAGGCCACGATCCACAGCCCCCACCCGGTCCCGTCCGGTGTCGGCGTCCTCCAAGGCGCCCACGCCGGCGCGCGCATGCGGGCCCTGGAGCTGCACCGCAGCCTGATCGCCGCCACGGAGCGGGAGGACGGTCTCAAGGGGCGCATCCGCCAGCTCGAGGATCGGGTCCGCGAGCTCGAGGAGGGCGCGTCATGAGCCAACCGGATGTCTCGGTGGTGATCGTCACCTTCAACAGCACCGTGTACCTGCGGTCGCTGCTGCCCTCGCTCCTGGATCACCCCCTGACCATCGACGGGCACGCCGCCTCCCTCGAGGTCATCCTCATCGACAACGCTTCCCGGGACGAGGATCACCGAGCGCTGGATGAGCTGGCCGCGCATCCCCGGGTGCGGCTGATCCGGAACACCGAGAACGTCGGCTACGCCGTCGCCAACATCCAGGGGCTGCACGTCGCCCGGGGTCGGTGGCATGTGGTCAGCAACCCCGACATCGAGGTTCGACCCGGCTGCATCGACGCGCTGATCGGCGCCCTCGAGAGCATCCCCGGGGCGGCGGTGGTTGGTCCGCTGGCCTCCTTCGATCCCGACGGATACCTGCTGCTGCCCCCCATCGAGCTCGCCAATCCGTACCTTGAGGCGCTGACGGAGATCGGGCGACACGAGGACGCCGTGGCGCGCTACTCCGTGCGCAAGCGGGCCCGCGAGGCACGTCGATTCTGGACCGCCACGGAGCCCATGCCCATGCCCATGCTCAGCGGTCAGTTCTTCGTCGCCCGGCGGGAGACCTTCCTCGAGGAGGGGTTCTTCGACCCGGCCTATCCGCTTTACTACGAGGACACGGACCTGTTCTGCCGCTACCACCGGGCCGGACGAGGGCTCTGGCACGTCCCCGCGGCCCGCATCGTGCATCACTTCTCGCGCTCGGCCATGGCGCGCCCCAACGCCTCCATGTTCCGGAACCGAATCGGCGCGCGGAGGTACTTCAAGAAGTTCTTCGGCGCGGCGGGGCAGCGCACGTTCCTCGCCCTCCACGCCCGCGCCGAGGACCGCGCGGTGGATGATCACAGCCCGTTCGAGCTGGAGGAGGTGTCCGCTGCCGAGACGCCCCCCACCATCCAGATTCCCGAGAAGGACGGGGTGTACCTGGAGACCGCCGGGAACCCCAAGTTCTCCCTCTCCGCGGGCCTCTTTCCGGGATTCACCGGACCGTTCACTTTCCCTGACACCTTCTGGGCCCAGCTGGGCCCGACCCGGTTCTGGTGCCGGGCCGTTGACCCGGAGACCGGGGACTCCCTCGCAGCATGGAGGATCGCGAAGTGCCCCGCGACCTGAAGGAAACGGTCATCTCCCTCTACCGGGAGGGCGACGACGAGGAGATCCTCCGGGTGTTCAACCGGGTGTTCGGAGATGGCCGGACCCTGGAGGAGTGGCGCTGGCTGTACCGCGACAACCCTGAGGGGCTGCAGGCCCACCTGGCGCGCTTCGAAGACGGGGAGGTTGTGAGCGAGTTCTGCGCGGTCCCCAGGCGCGTCCTGCTCAAGGGAGCGCCGGCCATCTTCGGCGAGGTCGTGGACAGCTACACGGACCCGTCCTACCGAAGAGGCCTCAAACGGCGCGGGCCCTTCGCGTCAGCGGGGGAGTGGTTCGCCCAGACCTTCGGGCGCTATGACCGCGACGCCATCATGTACGGCCTGCCCACGCCGGCCAACTTCCGCATCGGCAAGCGCTTCCTCGGTTACACCCACGTGGAAGAGGTGGACATGCTGTTCCGGGATCTGGAGGGCGCCCCTCCGGCGCCCCTCACCAAGGAGTGCCGCCCCCGGAAGGTCGATCGGTTCGGTCCGCAGGTCGACGCGCTCTGGAGCCGGGTCAGGAGCAGCTTCGAGGCCATCGTGATGCGGGACACCCGTTACCTCAACTGGAGGTACGCGGAGCGCCCGGATCATCAGTACGAGCTGTACGAGTACCTGGACCACAGAGGCGTGGTCTTCGCGTACACGGTGCTCCGCAACGGCACCTCCTTCGGTGATCAGTTCGCCATCGCCGACCTGCTGGCCGACCCCGGTCACTGGGCCCTCCCGGAGGTCATCCGGCACGTCGAGCTGCGGGCTCACGAGAGCGGCGCCGACGGCACCGTGGCCATGCTCAACCCCCGCAGCGACGCGTGGCAGGGGATCGCCGGGCTGGGCTGGGAACCTCGCCGCACCCACTTCGTGTTCACCGCCCGCTCATTCCATCACGAGCGGCTGGATCTCGACTGGCTGCAGGCCAACTGGTACATGACCCTGGGCGACTTCGACGTCATCTGATCCATGGAGGACGCGCCCATGGAGTTCGGCCCCTACCGTGACGGAGATGAGGCCAGCATCCTCCAGACCTTCGCCAGGGTCTTCGGTGACGCTCGCTCCCTGGACGCCTGGCGGTGGCTGCACCTCCGGAATCCAGCAGGCACACAGGTCTGGGTCGCCAGGAACCCCGACGGAGCGGTGGTGAGCCAGTTCGCCGGCGTCCCGCGCCGCGTCAAGCTGGGCTCGGAAGTGATCACGGGCTCGGAGATCGTGGACAGCTTCACCCACCCGGACTACCGGCGCGGCCTCCAGCGCACGGGGCTCTTCGTCAAGACCGCTCTGCCGTTCGTCGAGCACCATGGCCAGCCCGACAGGAACGTGTTCATGTACGGCCTGCCCAACCCCGGGGCCTACCGGATCGGTCATCGGTTCATCGGGTACACACCGGTAGACGAGGACTTCATCAAGCTGCTGACCGTCGACGTGAGCAGCGCAGGCCCCGCCGACCCCGCCTGTCCTGAGCAGGTCACCATCGGCCCCGTGGATCGCTTCTCTCCGGATTGCGACGCGTTGTTCGAGGAGGTCTCACGTCGGCATCCCATCACCGTGGTCAAGGACCAGCCCTACCTGAACTGGCGTTACGCCGATCACCCGGACGTGCGCTACGAGCTGCTGGAGGCGCGGGAGTGCAACGGGGCCCTCCTCGCCGCCGCGGTCCTCCGTCACGGCTGGTGCGACGAACCCGTGACCGCCCTTTGCGAGCTCGTCCTGCGGCCTCATCCAGCGTTCCCCGGCGTCGTCCGGTACCTGGAGGGACGCGCTCGCGAGGAAGGGTCCGAACAGATCCGCACCCTCCTGCGACCGTGGTCTCCGGAGTTCGCCGCCATGGCGGACCACGGGTGGGAGCCGGAACCCAGCCACTTCAGGCTCGTCTGCGGCGTCTACCGAGACGACGTCACGCCGGAACGCCTGCGCGACGAGTGGTTCCTCACCCTCGGCGATTTCGACGTGGTCTGAGGACCGCCGGGACGCGGTCGGTGGTCAGACCCAGCGGCGCAACGTCTCGATCTCCGCCGCCTCCTCACGGGCCCAGCGACGGACCATCTCCGCGACGGTCGCCGCGGTCCCGTCCGGCCCCGGGCCGACCCGCAGCCAATCATCGTCCGCACACCCGGCGAACACGTCCGCCGCCTGCAGGCGGAAGTGCCTCAAGCGAGCGACGAGCTCCGAAACAGAGCGTGAGGCGTGGCCGTGTTGGTCACGCAACGCCTCCAGGTCTACAGGTTCGTCACGACCAGTCTTGCCCTGCAAGGCGGTCTTGATGCAAGCCACGTAACCGTGCCGGTCCATGTCCCCCAACGCGCCGAGCTTCTCCTTGATGGAGGTGCCGTCCAGGAGCCTGCGACTCGCCACATCGTCCTTCACGTCCATGGCCACGGCCTCCACCTGATCGACGTGACGCTGCAGTTGATTCAGGCATCGCCGGAGCCCCACGAGGTCGTGCTGCCCCGATGCGCGGCTCTCGGTGATCACCATGACCGCGTCGTCCCGCGTGCGGCGAACCGCAGGGACCCGGTCGAACCGCGCCAGCGCCTCCACCATCAGGGCCGTGTCCGCAGGCGCCGGCGGCGTGGCGACGAGGCCGATCCGGGCGCCGTGGCGGAGGCCGTGGACGATCCCGTCCATGGTCTTCCCGATCGCCTGATCCGAGCCTTCCTCCCAACGGACGAAGGCTGCGTCCCAGGGGGAACCAGGGATGTTCCCGCCCTGGCGGATCGTCGTGAGCCGCTCGGGGAATTGCGTCGAGTGAAGCAGCTCGGGGGAGAGGCCCACGAAGAGGACCTGCATCCAGGATTCCAGATGCTCCGACAGCAGGTCCCGGAGGGTGCCGCTGGGCGGGCCCGGCGTCTCTCGGCTCAGCTGGACTCTCCGGAGGTCTCGAGGATGCGATATCGGGAGTCCCGCTTCCGCGGGGTCAGCCCCGCCGCCGCGATGGTCGCCCGCATCTCCGCTTCCGAGGCGCTCGAGTGCTGCGACCCGGCCTGAGACACCACGTTCTCCTCCATCATGGTGCCCCCCATGTCGTCGCAGCCGCCGTGAAGCGCCCGCCCGGCCACGTCCAGCCCCATGGTGGGCCAGGACGCCTGGAAGTGCGGAATGTTGTCGAGGAAGAGCCTCGCCAATGCGGTGTGGAAGAGGTACTGATCGGCGTCCCCGCCCAGCTCCCAGCCCTTGAGCCCGGCGAACACCTGGCCGTACCGGCTCTCGTACTGGAGCGGCCAGGAGACGAAGGCCATGAACCCCACCCCGTGACGCTCCAGAGATCGGTCCTGCTGATCTCTCAGGGCGGCGAGGGAGTTGATCCGGTGCCTCGGAGTCTCCCCGAACCCGAAGACCATGCTCGCCGAGGTGTACAGGTCCAACTCATGGGCGGCGTCCATCACCTCGAGCCACGCCGCCGTCCGGGTCTTCTTCGGCGAGACCTGGGCGCGGATCTCGTCATCCAGGATCTCGCCGCCGCCGCCTGGCACTCCGGTCAGTCCTGCGTCGGTCAGCCGCCTCAGCACGTCCCTCACGGAGAGGCCTTCTACGGAGGCCATGTGCTCGATCTCGGGCGGCGAGAACGCGTCCCGCTCGATGGACGGAAACGCCTCCCGCATCCACTCCAGCAGCTCCTCGTACCACCGGAGGGGCAGGTCCGGGTGATGCCCGCCCTGCAACAACACCCTGGTCCCGCCGGCGTCTCGAAGCTGCTCCAGCTTCGGCGTCAGCTGCTCGCGGCTGAGCACGTACGCCTCACGGTTCCCGGGGGGCCGGTAGAACTCGCAGAACTTGCAGTCGGTGATGCAGACGTTGGTGTAGTTGACGTTGCGGTCCACCAGGTAGGTCGCGACACCCGGCGCGCTGAAGCGGTCCCGGACCGCGTTGGCCGCCGCCTGCAATGACTCGAAGGATGCCCGTTCGTACAGCAACAGGGCCTCGTCCGGGGTCACGCGGACGCCGTCCGCAGCCCCGGCGACGATGTCCTCGAGCCGCCTCAACGGAGCCGCCTCTCTGCGGAGCGACGCCGACGGTCAAACGCACCGGACAGCCGCCGCCCCATGAGCTCGAATCCGGGCGAGGTCTTGCGGTGGACGAGATCGATCATCGGACTGGCTATACACTAACGGCTCGGCGGCCGACCGACATCCGATGACGCTACAAACACGATCACTCTCAAGAGCCCTGGCCATTCGGGGCGAGGTCCGAGTCCTGGTGGACGACGTCTCCTTCTCGGTTGAACCGGGCACGGTGCTGGGTGTCACGGGCCCCTCCGGCAGCGGGAAGAGCTCCTTGCTACGCGTCATGATGGGACTGGACGCCCGGTCGTCCGGCGACGTCCTCCTGGACGATCAGGTCGTGTGCGCCGACCAGCTGCCCGAGTTCCGTCGCCAGGTGGCCATGGTGCCCCAGCGGCTGGGGCTGCCAGAGGACCGGGTCGAGGCGTCCTTTGGCGGGGCCGATCCCAGGCCATTGCTCACAGGCCTGGGGCTGTCGGAGGAGGTCTCCGGCCGTCCCTGGTCATCCCTCTCGGGCGGGGAGGCGCGACGGGCACGGGTCGCCGCGGCGTGCTCGTTCAGTCCGCGCTACCTGGTATTGGACGAGCCCTCCGAGGGGCTCGACACGCAGGCAGTGGCCCGCCTGAGCGCGTTCCTTCGATCCCAGTCGAAGCAGGGAGTGGGGGTGCTGTTGGTGAGCCACGACGAAGACCTTCTGGCCCGCGCTGCCGACCACCTCCTGGTGCTGTACGAGGGCGCGATCCACGGCGAGGGCTCGGCCGCGGAGCTTCTCCCCGCCGCCTTCCGAGCCATCTCGGAGGGGACCCCATGACCGGGGCCCTGCTGGAAGCTCCAGCGGTCCCGCTGACCGGTCTGCTGTGGCTGCTCCTGCCGGTCGCCGCGGTCTGGTGGGTGCTGAGGTCGTCAGCGGTGGGGAATCACGGGCGGTTCCTGGTGGCGGCCGTTCGCGGCACCGTCCAGCTCTCCGTGGTGGGCTACCTGCTGATCCCGTTGTTCCAGATCGAGAGTCCTGCGGCGGTCCTGGGCATCGTCTGCATGATCTGCTGCCTGGCCGCGTTCTTCTCTCTCGGGGTCCTGGGAAAGGGGCCCGGGCTGGGCATCTGGCCCCTGGCGGTGGGAGCGATCCTCCCTGTGGTCACGGGCCTCACGGTGTTCGCCCTGCTCCTGGTGGCGGAGGGCGTCCCGGCGCTGGACGCCCGATACACCATCACCCTGGCAGGGATGCTGGCGGGCAACGCCATGAACGCCACCGCCATCGCCGGTGAGCGGTTCCTCGCGTCCCTCTCCGAGAGCCGCGACGAGATAGAGGATCGCCTCCTGCGCGGACTCACGGGCGCTCAGTCCGTTCGCCCGCAGCGAGCTGCCGCCATCCGGGCCGCGGTGACCCCGAGCATCAACAGCCTGCTGGCGGTCGGACTGGTCAGCTTCCCCGGGATGATGACCGGGCAGATCATGGCCGGCCAGGACCCCCTGACCGCCTCCGCCTGGCAGCTCTCCATCATGGCGCTGTGGACTGCGGCCGCAACCCTGTCTGCCAGCGGGTTCCTGTTCCTGCTCACCAGACGAGTGATGGCAGGACACCGGATCCGCGTCGAGTTGAACCCGGTCGCAGGTCCCGACTTCCGGGTGGCGGACTACAGCCCGGGGCCGGGCAGCGCCCCGACAGCCTTTGATGAACGTCCTCCCGAAGCCATGACACGGGGGTTCATCGCTCGCCCGCCGGATGAGTAGCGAGCCTGTTCCGCTGTTGTTAGCATCCCCGCCCCAGGTCACTGGCAAGGAGAGCAGCTCATGGGTGCCGCGAGAGAGATCACACAGGAAGTCTTCGACAGCGAGGTGTCAGGCGGGACCGGCGTCGCCGTCCTCGACTTCGGCGCCACGTGGTGCGGGCCGTGCCAGGCCCTCGCGCCCGCCATCGACGCCATCGCCCAGGATTACGAGGGCCGCGCCATGATCGGCAAGGTCGACGTTGATCAGAACCAGTCCCTGGCCACCCAGTTCGGCGTCATGAGCGTCCCCACCATCGTCTTCTTCAAGGACGGCCAGAAGGTGGATCAGGTGATCGGGAACGCCCCGGACAAGATCCGCGAGAAGATCGACGCCCTCCTCGGCTGACATGTCAGACGGAGTCCTGGCGCCCCTGGGGAATATCGCTCCCACTCTGGAGCGGATCGCGGGCGTTCTCGAGAACGCCACCGCGGTCGTCCTCACCACCCACGTGACTCCGGACGGAGACGGGCTTGGGTCTGCGGTCGCCCTGTGCCGTTTCCTGCGTAGCCGCGGCAAGGCCGCGACCGTGGTCAATTGCTCCGCCGCGCCGCAGGACCTCCGATGGCTGTACCAGCCCGGTGAATTCAAGATCTACGGCCCTGGACGCGGCGAGCGTCTGGTACGGGAGGCGGACGTCATCCTGGCCACGGACATCGGCGGGTCCGATCGCTTGGGCAAGATGTTGGAACCGGTCCGCCGCGCCGACGCCACCCGGGTCGTCATCGATCACCACATCTACGAGAACGACCTCTTCGATGAGGCGCTGATCGAGACGGCGGCATCGTCCGCCGCGGAGTTGACCTATCACCTCCTGCGCCACATGGGCGCGGAGCTGGGCCCGGACCTGGCGGAACCCCTCTACGTCGGGCTCGTCTCCGACACCGGCGGCTTCGCCTACAGCGCCACCACAGCCCGGGCGCACCTGATGGCCGCCACCCTCGTCGACGCAGGGGTCGACCCCCACCATGTCTGGCATCAGACCCATTGCCAGGTCCCTCACAACAAGATGCGGTTCCTGGGCCTGCTGCTCGCGAGGCTGGTGCTCGAGTGCGAGGGGCGCGTGATCTGGACCTCAACGGACCTGGACCTCCTGAAGCGCAACGACACCCTGCCGAGGGACGCCTTCGAGGTGGTCAACAACTTCATGCGGGTCCAGGGTGTGGAGGTGGGGCTCTTCTTCATGGAGATCTCCAAGACCCGGACCAAGGTCAGCCTCCGCTCCACGGGTGACGTCGACGTGAGCGAGATCGCCAAGCAGTTCGGCGGCGGTGGTCATCGATTCGCCGCCGGCTGCACGGTGCCGGACAAGGGGCTCCCGGAGGCCATCTCCCTTCTCCTGGATCAGGTGGCCATGCGACTCCCATCGCCGGAGAGCCCGGAATGAGGGCTGGCCCCTGGGACGTACGCACCGTCTCTACCGGGCGCTTCCGACTCGACGGGGGCGCCATGTTCGGCAACGTGCCTCGCGTGCTCTGGGAACGGGAGCACCCGGCGGACGATCGCCATCGGATCGAGCTCGACCTGAGGGTCGTCCTGCTGGAGGGGGAAGGACGCCGCGTGGTCATCGACACGGGTGCCGGGAACCTCTGGTCCGAGAAGGAGCAGGGGCTGTTCGACGTCGAGAGCCCGGACATCCCGGGCATCGTCGGCGCCCTGGGCGCCCACGGGGTCGATCCGGAGACGGTCACGGATGTCATCCTCACCCATCTCCACTTCGATCACGCTGGCGGCGTCACCCGACGAGGTGAGGACGGGCAGCCGGTGCCCACCTTCCCCAACGCCCGCCACCACATCC
This sequence comes from uncultured Isosphaeraceae bacterium, assembly GCA_964507445.1. Lineage (GTDB taxonomy): Bacteria > Planctomycetota. Next base: position 109,142 of record CAZDQF010000001.1, on the reverse strand, counting down.
AGCGCTCCAATCTCGCCACCGCCCGAGACCCCAATGACCGGGAGAGGCGCAGCTATCTTCGGCGTCACTGGGAGCCGCTGCTGGACACGGACGTGCAGCTCTACGAGGGCCACGCGGAGGCGCTCCCCGGGCTGTTCGTAGAGCCCACCCGCGGTCACACGGAGGGGCTCCAGGTGGTGCGGATCGGCGACGGAGCGGAGACCATCCTGTTCCCCGCGGACGTCATCCCCCTGGCCAGCCATGTCCGCGTCCCCTGGACCATGGGCTACGACCTCTCGCCACGGACCTTGATGGAAGAGAAGCGGTCCATCCTGGAGCGGGCAGCGGAGCAGGGGTGGGCCCTCGTGCTCGAACATGACCCCCACCGCCCCGCGGTGAGGGTCAACGAAGACAACGGCCGGTTCGAACCGGGCGAGACCATCAGTATCTGAGGAGGGAAGCATGTCGGTGAGGATCGAGACCGCGGCCGTGGAGCGATGCAACGCGGAGGTGCTGGTGGTCCCCATGCCCCAGTGGAAGAAGGGGGCCAAGGTGCCGCACGGGAAGCTCGACAAGGCCCTCGGCGGACAGATCACCGCCGCCCTCCAGGCCGGCGCCTTCAGCGGCAAGGTCCAGGAGCTGAGGACCCTCATCCCCACGACCGCGCTGCCTGCCAAGCGGGTCATCCTGTGCGGGCTGGGCCCCAAGGACGACGTCACCGAGGAGTGCGTCCGCAGAGCCCTCGCCGCGGCTTGCAAGGCCGTGGCCAGGCCTCGCTCCGCCGCCGTGGCGCTGCAGGCGGTGCCGGGAGACGTAGCCACCGCCGCGGAGGCCGCGGTGGTCGGCTGGAGGCTCGCCTCCTACAAGTTCACCCGCTTCAAGTCGGACGCCAAGAAGAGCAAGGCGACCTCTCTGCGGTTGCTGGTCAGCGCCGCCAGGTCCGCCGCCGCTCGGCGCGGCGCCAAGGTCGGTGACGTGGTGGCCGCGGCCGCCAACAACGCCCGGGACCTCGGCAACACCCCGGGTAATCACATGACCCCCACGAACCTCGCTTCAGCGGCCCGCTCCATGGCCAAGGAGGTGGGGCTGAAGGCCCGGGTCCTGACCGAGAAGCAGATGGCGGACCTCGGGATGGGGTCCCTGCTCTCCGTCTCCCAGGGAGGGCCTGAGCCAGCCAAGCTCATCATCCTCGAGCACGGCAAGAAGTCCCGTCAGCGGGAGACCGTCTGCCTGGTGGGGAAGGGGCTCACCTTCGACACGGGGGGCATCTCCATCAAGCCGTCCGCCGACATGGACAAGATGCGCTACGACATGTGCGGCGGCGCCGCGGTCATCGGGGCCATGGAGGCCATCGCGCGCCTCAAGCTGCCCCTCCACGTGGTCGGGATCGTCCCGTCCAGCGAGAACATGCCCGGCGGCAAGGCCACCAAGCCCGGCGACATCGTCACCGCCATGAACGGCAAGACCATAGAGGTCTTGAACACCGACGCGGAGGGGCGGCTGATCCTGGCGGACGCGCTCTGTTACGCGCAGCGGTACAAGCCGGACCTCATCATCGATCTGGCGACCCTGACGGGCGCCGTCCTGGTCGCTCTCGGGAAGCACATGGCCGGCATGATGGGGAGCGATGAGGCGGCCATGGCGCAGCTGCGGTGCTCCGGGGTCGGGACCCACGAGCGTGTGTGGCAGCTGCCCCTGGACGCCGACTACGACGCCCAGATGAAGGGCCGCTCCGCCGACCTCCACAACATCGGCGGGCGCTACGCGGGCACCGTCACCGCAGGCCAGTTCCTCCAGCACTTCACGAACGAACGACCCTGGGTCCACCTGGACATCGCGGGGACCGCGTGGGACGACCCCACCCGGATCTACAACCGCGGCGCCGGGGCCACCGGCTTCGGAGTCCGGCTCCTCACCAGGTTCCTCCAACAACGAATCGGGTCCTGAGGACCCGACAGGGCATACGGAACCGCCTACCGACTCTGCTACCATTGCAGACTCCCATGACCTGGCCCCCCACAGAAGACCAGCAGGCGACGCCCGAGGCGTTGACCGTCCCGCTGTTTCCGCTGCCCCGAACGGTGCTCTTCCCGGCGGTCAAGCTGCCGTTCTATGTCTTCGAGCCTCGGTACCGGACCATGCTCTCGGACGTCCTGGACGGGTCCGGCTACATCGGCATCCCACAGGTGCTCCCGGGGTTCGAGTCAGCCATGGCGCAGACGCCGCCCATCACGAGGGTGTTCGGAGTCGGACACGTGGCCGACTATGTCACCCATGAGGACGGGACCAGCCACATCGAGGTCGCCGGCGTGTTCCGCGCCCAGCTGCTGGAGGAGCTGGCCCCTGGAGAGTATCGGACCGCGCGAGTAGCCATCCTCCAGGACGACGACACGGACGAGGACGAAGTCTCTACGCTGAGCGAACGCCTCGCCGCCAGTGTTCGGGCGCTCATGGAGGTCTCCGTGCCCCATGACTCCCGTGATCCCATCGAGCAGCTCCTGACGAGCACCACGACCACGTTCACCCCGCTGGTGAACACCCTCTGCACCGTCCTCATCGCGGACGCGCGGACCCGGCAGGCGTTGCTCGAGCTCTCAGGCACGGACAGCCGCGCACGGCGGCTGATCGCGGAGGTCGAGGACATGCGGCGTGCGTTGATCGCCAAGACGTCCGGCGACACCGCGGAGGACGAAAGGGAATCTCCATGACCAGGATCTTCGAACCCCACGCGCACATGTTCTCCAGGGTCACCGATGACTATCAACGGATGGCCGCGTCCGGGATCAAGGTCGTCCTCGAGCCGGCGTTCTGGCTGGGGCAGCCCCGGACCCAGCTCGGGTCCTTCATCGATTACTTCGACACCCTGCTGGGCTGGGAGCGGTTCCGCGCGTCTCAGTTCGGGATCCACCATGTCTGCACCATGGCTCTCAATCCGCGAGAGGCCAACGACCCCCGCGTCAACGACGCCGTGCTGGAGATCCTGCCCCGGTACCTGGAGAAGAACAGCGTGGTCGGCGTGGGAGAGATCGGGCTGGACGACATGACCGAGACCGAGGAGCGCTTCTTCGAAGCCCAGATCGAGCTCGCCATGGCCCACGATCTCCCGATCCTGGTGCACACTCCGCACCGCAACAAACGCCAGGGGTTCATCCGGTGCGTGGAGATCGTCCAGGCATCCGGCATCGACATGGATCGCGTCCTCCTCGACCACGGCAACGAGGAGACCATCAAGATCACGCGGGACACCGGGTGCTGGCAGGGTTTCTCGATCTATCCCTTCACCAAGATGTCTCCGGAGCGGATGGTGGAGATCGTCAGGGAATACGGTGTCGAGAGGGTCATCATCAACAGCGCCTGTGACTGGGGAGTCAGCGACCCCCTCTCCGTCCCCAAGACCGTCGCCCTGTGCCGGGAAGCCGGCACGGATGAGGAGTCCATCGACACCATGGTCTGGAAGAACCCGGTCAACTTCTTCGGCCGCGACGGTCGGGGTTCGGAGGCCGAGTGGCTGCAGCCCCCGGACCAGGACCGCAACCAGACCCTCGACGGCAACTCCGTGCTCCGCGGACAGAACCCGGATGGAGATTGGGACCGTGAGACCCTCTGATCCCCACAAGCTCCTGGAGGACCTCCTGGTCGCCGCCGTTCCGGTGAGCACCCTGGACGTCCGCGGCGAATTCCTGGATCGCCTGGAACGGGAGGGGCCGTCCTTCCTCGAGGTCCACCTCGCCGCCTTGCCCCGCAAGGCGGGTCGTGACTACCTGGCTCCAGAGCTCGCCCGAGCGGGGGAGGCGAGCGTCGACCTGGGCGCCCTGCGCGCTTGTGACCTCGTCGCCGCCGACCTCCTCATCCACCTCCCGGACCCCGAGACGCGGATCGAGACCCTCTACTTCCAGGGAGACGCCGAAGAGCGGCGCATGGTCTTGAGGGCGCTGCCCTTCCTCTCGCCGGGAGACCACGTCGTCCGGCTCATGGAGGAAGCCCACAGGACCAACGATGAGGTCCTCTTCGCCGCCGGTAACCTGGACTCGGACCTGGCGACCAGGCTCCTCTCCGACGCGGCCTACAACCGGGTGGTGCTCAAGTGCGCGTTCCTGGGAGAACCGAAAGAACGCCTCCAGGGTTGGGCCGACCGAGGGAACCCCGAGCTCTCCCTGACCCTCTTCGACTTCATGAGCGAGCGTCAGGCGGCGGGCCGCGATGTCTGGCCGGACACGGGGCCTCTGTGCGCCCTGGCCCCCGAGTCCCTCCGGGAGCGGGCCGGATCCGAGGAGGACCCGACCCTACGCGCTGCCCTGAATGAACTGCTCCAGTCTCTATAGTGGACTTTGCCGGGCGCGAACCCGTACCATGGGCGCGGTCGGTTTGCCTTCACCCAACACCGGACTGGTTTCCCCGTTTGTCGGGAGTGATCCATGCACCTGAACAAGATCCTTGCCCTTTGTCTGCTCACGGCTCCGTTGTCGGGTCAAGTCGTCATCAACGAGTTCAACGCCGGGACCCCGGACTTCGTCGAGCTACGCAACCTCTCCACCACCAACACGGTGAACGTCGGCGGCTACACGGTGGAGAGCTACCAATCCAACGGCGGGACGCCGTCCTTCGAAGGCTCCTACACGCTGCCAGCGAACGTCATGCTGCCACCACGAGGCGAGTTCGTGCTGGAAGAGAACGGGAACGCCGGGGCTCCCGCGGCGACGTTCCCCTGCGGCGTGCGTACGGGCTACAACTACAACTGGACGAGCAGCCGCAACATCATCCTCATCCTGCGCAACGCCTCGAACCAGGCCATCGACTACGTCTATCGAAATGACAGCGGCGGCGCCGGCGGCGCCCCCAGCCTGCCCGCGGGCCTCTCCTGGAGCGGCAGCTTCAACACCACGGGCAACGCCTGCTCTCGCCTGACGGACGTGGACACGGACAGCGCGGCAGACTGGACCACCAACTCCAACGCCACGCCCTGCAACGACAACCCGGGCCAGACCGCGACCCCGCCGCCCCCGCCGCCGGTCTCCCTGCTCATCACCAGCTCTGGCAACGGCGACATCAACGCCAGCGTCGCCACCATGCCCACCCTCGCCGGGGCGGAGTTCTGGAACCTGGTGTCCTTCCAGGACTTGACCCCCAACGGCTCGGGCCCCCTGTTCGGCATCGGCCTGGATGCGCTGCCCCAGATCGCCTCGCCGACGGGCAGCATCTTCCACAACTTCCTCGACGCCGCCGGGTCCTGGTCCTTCTCCGGAGGCCCGGGCACCATCACCCCCGGGCTCCATGTGGAGGTCGTCAGCGTCGCTGTCAACCCGTCCACCAACGAGGTGGTGTGGTCTGACGTGGTGGCGATCACCTTCTGATCCGTCCTCCGAACGCCGCCACCCGGCCAGGATGGCGGCGTCCGGTTGCCACTCCGCTGCTGCCCCGATAGCATCCCAAACACTGGGAGGGGCTTTTGATGGGACGCGTCCGCACCCTGCTTCTGAGTTTCCTGCTGCTGAACTGTGGCTGCAAGAACACCGAGGACTACCTCGGGGATCTCGCTGTCGCCGCACAAGGCTCTCGAAAGGGCGAGTCTTCGCTTGATGTCTACGACGCCGACGTCCTCATTCACGAGGGCTTCGCCGGCATCATGGAGCAGCCGACCCTCACCCTCTCCCAGATGGGTCGGGCGATCTACTACGCGGGCCTGGTGGGAGCCAACAACAAGTCCGTGCTCCTTCGATGCGACGCCCTCGCGGCCCTGACCCACATCGCCCTCCGCTACCCCATCCCCGCCGTCGTCGAGCCCTACGATGACAAGCCGCGGATGGAGTCCATCGCTACGGATGCCATCAACCGATTCGATGAGGCCATCAAGCCTCTTGGCGCCGCGCAGCACATCGCGGGGATGTCCAGCCCGGACAAGGTGGTGGCGGAGGAGAACTGGTTCACCCTCCGCAAGCTCACCGGTCAGGAGCTCCCCCAGGACGTGGGCGTCTGGGAGGACTGGTGGGACAAGAGCAGCGCCGCCTTCATCGCCAAGGCCCAGGCCGAAGCCCGTCCCGCGCTGAGCGAGCTCAAGTACCTCAAGTACAGATCGGCGCGGAGCAGCGGCGCCGTCCTCGGTTACCTGGCCACCACCTTGGTGTCCGTCGAGTTTCCGGACCTGGAGGAGGAGATGCGCCTCACCCTGTCCCGGCTTGCCAGACAGGTGATCACCTACGCCATCCGGGACGCCCTGCTGGACCGGTTCTCCCCTGTGGTGCGTTCAGAGGCGGCGCGGAGCGCCGCGCAGGTGCTGGACCCCGCCTTCGGCCCCGCGCTCTCCTTTGCCTACGCCCGCGAGACCGACACGAACACCAAGGTCCAGTTCCTCAAGGCGCTGCGGTGGTACCCGACCTCCACCTCCATCCAGCTCTGCGTGCTGGCGGCGTCGGACCGAGATCGAGCCGTATCCCTGACGGCACGGCAGGTCCTGTCCGAATTCGCGGGCAAGGACCTGGGAGAGGACCCCACAGCCTGGAACGTCTGGTGGGAACGGGAAGGCAAGATCCGCTGGCCATGAGCGCCGTCAACACGCTGGTGTCGCTCGAGCCGAGGCTCGACTACGACGGCACCCAGCTCCGACCCCACTTCATACGCCATCACTTCGGACTCAAGGGAGACGCGGCGGTCGTCTTCCGCGGCGCATGCCACGTGACCGGTGAACACCTGGTCGACCTGGAGGACCGTGAGGCTGGGCTGTTCATCCGTTCCGACGACATGCTGCACGTGCTCGTCGAGCTCTTTGGGTGGCCCCTGGGGCAGATGGTCGCGCTCCAACGTCTCCTCGCGGCGTGCGTCGCGGACGCCGTCCGCGGGTCCGTGCCCCCAGCCCGAACGCCCAAGGTCCGGCGCGCCGGTGACGACGTGTTCGTGGATGACGGCAAGCTCACCGTGAGCATCGCCACCGTCTCCGCGGTCTCCGGCCTCATCCACCTGGGCGTGAACGTCGACGACCGGAACACCCCGGTCCCCACCGCAGCCCTGGACCCCCTCGGGATCCAAGTCGACGCATTCGCGAGCCATGTCCTCGAGGCTCTGGATGGAGAACTGGCCGGGATGAGGGGCGCCGCCAGCAAGGTGGAGCCCAGATGAGCCTCCAACCGGACGCTGACGGAGGTCCGGTCCGGAACCGGCACCTGGTCACCCTCATCAAGCTGCTGGTGGGGGGCGCCATCCTGTGGGTCATCGCCAGCAAGCTCAGCATCGACGACCGGGTCGTCATGAAGGACGGAGGAGAACGGACCGGGCGCGGGCTGCAGTTCGACGGCGCCCTTCTCCTGTCCATCGACGGCGAGGCTGAGCCACGTCGGTTCTCACTGCGGGACGGCATCACCCCGTTCTTCCGCCGCGGTGAGGAGTGGCGCGTGGAGGGCCAGGTCGGGCAACAGCTCACCCTGGAAGGCGCCCTCAGCCTCCGGTCCGATGATGGGGTCGTGGAGGTCCCGCTGGACGACGTCCGCGTCGAGGACATCGGTGAGCAGGACGGCTGGACGGAGCAGTCCCTGGAGATCAGGGAGGGGCTGGCGACCATCTACGGGCGCATCAAGGCCATCAACTACGTCCTCGCCATGGCCTGCATCCTCGGCATGTACCTCTGCGGCATCAAGCGCTGGCAGATCCTGCTGCGGGCCCAGTCCATCCAGGTGGGGTTCTTCGAGGCCATGCGGCTCACCTTCATCGGCTTCTTCTTCAACAACGTGGTCCCCGGGATGACCGGCGGAGACGTTGTCAAGGCGGTGATGATCGCCCGCGCCCACAAGGGGAGGGGGCCGGACGCCGTCAGCACGGTGATCGTGGACCGGGTCATCGGGCTGCTGGTCCTGGCCGCCATCGCCGCCGTCGTGCTGCTCTTCGCCCTGGACACCTACGGGACCATCGCCCAGTGGGTGTTCCTCATGCTGGCGTTCGCGGGAGCCATGATCTGCCTGTTCCTCTCGAGGCGGGTCCGTCGCGCTCTCCGCATCGACCGCCTGCTGAAGCGCCTCCCCGCTGCGGACGCGCTGCAACGGCTGGACGACGCCTTCATGCTCTACCGGAGCAAGCACAAGAAGATGGCGGCCTGCGTCGGCCTGTCCGTCATCGCCCACATCTTCAACATCGCGAGCGTCTACTGCCTCGGGGTCGGCCTCGGCGTGGATGAAGCGGGTGGACTGCAGGCGCCGGAGATCCTCACGTACATGGTGGTGGTCCCCATCATCATGATCGTCGCCGCCGTCCCCCTGCTCCCGGGCGGCTGGGGCGTGGGTGAGTTCGCCTTCGGCTATTTCTTCCGGAGCGTCGGCATCCAGAACCTGTCTCTCAGCGTCGGGCTGAGCGTGCTTCATCGCCTCTCCATGCTCCTCTGGAGCCTCCTCGGGGGTATCTTCCTCGTGCTGGGACGGCAGGACGCGCGGGAGGCCGTCAAGCAGGCCCGCACCCTCGAACCGGATCGCCCCTGATCTTCATCGGAGAACCCCCATGTCCCTCCTCGTCACCGGCTCCATGGCCCTGGACACCATCCGCACCCCCCACGGGACCCGAGAGGCCATCCTCGGCGGCGCCGCCAGCTACTTCTCCGTCGGAGCTCAGCACTTCACGGACGTCCGGCTGGTAGCGGTCATCGGCGAGGACTTCCCGCCAGAGCACGTGGAGCTGCTCCGCGGCAGGGGTGTGGACCTGGAGGGGCTCGAGCGCCGTGAAGGAGCGCAGACCTTTCGCTGGACCGGTCGCTACGAGGGGCGCATGGACGTGGCGGAGACCCTCGACACGCAGCTCAACGTGCTCGGCGACTTCAAACCGACCATCCCGGAGTCCTTTCGCGACACCCCGTTCGCCTTCCTCGCCAACGGTGACCCGGTGACCCAGGCGTGGGTGCGGGACCAGCTCGCGCCGGACGCCTTCGTGCTCCTGGACACCATGAACTTCTGGATCGAAGGCTCGAAGCCGGCCCTCTTGGAGGCCATCAGCAAGGTGGACGGGGTCATCATGAATGATGATGAGGCCCGCGCCCTCGGCGAAGACCAGAACCTCGTCGCGGCCATGCGCCGTATCGCCGACCTCGGAGCGACGACCCTGGTGGTCAAGAAGGGCGAACACGGGGCCATCCTCCTCAATGAGGGACAGCTCTTCGCCGTGCCCGCGTACCCCCTGCAGACCGTCCTCGACCCGACCGGCGCCGGGGACACCTTCGCGTCCGGGTTCATCGGTGCCGTCGCGGAGTCCGGAGACACCTCGTTCGCCGGCCTGAAGAGGGCCCTCGCCTACGGGACCGTCGTCGCGTCCCACACCGTGGAGGGGTTCGGTCTGGACGCCCTCTGCGCCCTCGATCGGGAGAACATCGAGGAGCGCCTCCAGGCCTTCCTCCGCTACACCTCCTGGGAGTAGGGCCAGCGCCCCGGATCTGTCCTGTCAGCCCTTCGGGACAGCCGTCCGCCTTGATACGCTCTGGGGCATACCGCGATGAGCGGGAACCCGTGGCCGGGTGCAGCCCGGCCCCAGACACACACAGAGGACATCTTGAGCGAACTCGACGGCGAAATCCTGACTACCATCAAGAGCCCGGGCGCCAGCCCCCAGGGACTCTCCTGGGACGGCGAAAACCTCTGGGTCGCGGACAAGGACGAACGCAAGATCTTCAAGGTCGATCCGGAGAACGGCAACCAGCTGTTCAGCATCGCCTTCGACGGCGACCTGGCGGGCACCGCGTGGGACGGCTCCCATGTGTGGCAGGCCGACCGCACATCGCGCACCGTCTCCCGCATCGACCCGGAGACCGGCAACATCGAGTTGTCGATCCCCGTGGACCTGAGCAACGGCGACGTCTCCGGTCTGTTCCACGACGACGGCGGGATCTGGTACGGCCTGTCACGGCTGGGCCAGGCCCGCAAGGTCAAGGACACGGACGGCACCTTCATGAAGGCCTTCCCGACCCGCCCGGACATCTGCGGGCTCGTCCTCGTCGGCAAGCACCTCTACTACACCGAGCCCAACGAGCAGGTGATCCACAAGATGGACGCCAACGCCGGCTCCATCCTGATCTCCTACAAGGTCAGCGGAAAGCCCACGGGCCTCTCCTGGGACGGGGAGATGTTCTGGGTGGCGGACTCGGAGACCGCAGAGCTGCGGCGGATCAAGTTCTGATCGGCTGATCGGCGCGACGACGACCCGGTCAGTGATCGTCGTTGCGCCGTTGGCGCTTGATCTCACCGCGTCGCTTCTTGGCATCCAGCCGTCGCTGGCGAGCCGCCCGGGACGGCTTGGACGCCTTGCGCGGGGCCTTCACCTTCAGCGCCTCGCTGACCAGGGCTCTCAAGCGCTCCAGGGCAGCCTCACGGTTGGCCTTCTGGGTTCGTTGGTCGGATGCCACGACCCTGACAAGGCCCTGTCCATCGATGCGGCTGGCCAGCTTCTCCTGCAAGCGGGCACGGACGACATCATCCAGGCTCCTGCTCGCGCCCACGTTCCATGTCAGCTCGATGCGGGTGGCCACCTTGTTGACGTTCTGCCCGCCGGGGCCGCTGGCGCTGGTGGCGCGATAGACGAGTTCCTCCGGGGCGACGTCGACTCCCGGCCCCAGCTCGATCATCGGCCTCGGCGCGGACCGCGCCCGGGACCCCCTCGACCTCGCCGTGGACCGCCGGCCGGCGGCCGCGACCCACGGGACGGAGACTCGGGCAACAGCGTCGCCCGCCGTGTTCCTCCGGAGAGCTTCACGCTGCCGATGCGCAGGTCCTCACGGAAGCGAGACTGGATGCGCGAGAACGAGCGCTCCTGGGAGCGAATGACCAGGGTGATGACCCGCCCGCTCCGACCCGCCCGTGCGGTGCGCCCGACCCGGTGGACGTAATCCTCCACCTCTAACGGGACGTCGAAGTTGATGACCAGCCCCACGTGGTCCACATCCAGGCCTCGACTGGCCACGTCCGTGGCCACCAGGATACGGATGCGACGCTCACGAAACCCATCCATGACCTGGAACCGACGGGTCTGCTCGAAGTCTCCGGAGAGGGCCGCGGCGGGCAGGCCCCGACCCCATAGCTCCCGATCAAGCTCGCCCACCATGCGCCGGGTGTTGCAGAACACCAGGATGCTCGTATCCGCGGTGGCGGCGGCCTCCTTCTCGAGCAACCGGAGCAGGACCTCCACCCGGTCGTGAGGGCTCACCCGAAGCGCCTCCTGTTCGATGTTGGAGGCCGTCTTCAGCCCGGCGGCGATCTCCACCACTTCCGGATCGTCGAGGAACTCCTTGACCAGCTTGCGGATCTCGGGCGGGTTGGTGGCCGAGAACAGCATGGTCTGGCGCTCCTGGGGGAGGAACTCGACGATGCGCTTGACGTCGTCGATGAACCCCATGTCGAGCATGCGGTCGAACTCGTCGAGGACCAGGACCTCCGCCCACTCCACGTGGAGAAGCCCCTCCCGACACAGATCCAGGACCCTGCCGGGTGTCCCGACCACGATCTGCCGACCCGGAATCCGGTGGCGCTGGAATCGGACCTTCTCACCGCCCACCAGCAGGACCACCTTGAGCCCGCGAGCGGCGGCGATGGGCTCGAGGTTCTCCGCCACCTGCTGCGCCAGCTCACGGGTGGGGAGCAGGACCAGCCCCTGGGCGGCGATGCGACTGGCGTCCACCCGCTCGATCATGGGCAACCCGAACGCCAGGGTCTTGCCGGTGCCGGTCTGTGCCTTTCCCAGCACATCCCGGCCCGTCAGGGCGTGGGGGATGGCCTCCGCCTGGATCGGCGTGGGACGCTCGAATCCCCGGTCGTTGAGGACCGCCAGGACCTCTTCCGAGAGACCGAAATCAAGAAACGACTTCTCCGGGGTCGGCTCAGTCATCGGCCTGTTATACGTCGGTGCGCCCCCCCACGGAAGCCAGTTCCTGCCCAATCGGAGCCACAAGTCCTGCGTTGCAACGGGTTTCCACCTCGGTCGTGACGGCCCCTGCCCGTTGATAGGATGCAGCCCAGGAGAATCCATGACCAATTCCAATCTGGGCGAGCAGCGCATCGCGCTCTTCATCGACTTCGACAACCTCGCCCTTGGCATGAAGCAGAGCCCGAACGAGAAATTCGATATCTCCCTCGTGCTCGACCGCGTCCTCGAGAAGGGCAAGATCCTGGTCAAGAAGGCCTACGCGGACTGGAGCCGCTATCGCGATTACAAGGCGCGGCTCCACGAAGCCGCCATCGAGCTGATCGAGCTTCCCAAGAAGCGGATCACCGGCAAGAACTCGGGGGACATCCGCATGGTGGTGGACGCCCTCGACATCGCCTTCAGCAAGGAACACATCGACACCTTCGTCCTGGTGTCCGGCGACAGCGACTTTTCACCGCTGGTGTCCAAGCTCAGGGAGAACGACAAGACCGTCATCGGTATCGGGATCAAGGCGGCGTCCGCCCAGCTGCTGATCGAGAATTGCGACGAGTTCATCTACTACGAAGACCTCGTGCGACAGACCGAGCGGGCTCGCAAGGAGACCAGTCAGGCCAAGATCGGCGGCAAGAAGAAGGAGGCCTACGACCTCGTTCGCGGCGCCATCCGCGCCCTCTTCCGCGACGGCAAGGAGCTGGTGTGGGCGTCCATGGTCAAGCAGACCATCAAGCGCAAGAAGCCCTCGTTCGACGAGAGCTATCATGACTTCAACAGCTTCTCCGATCTGCTGCTCCAGATGGAGAAGGACAACCTGGTGAAGCTGGAGAAGGATGAGCGCAGCGGCTCGCTCATCGTGACCGCCCTCACGGGACGCCGCTCTCGATAGGCATGGACGTCCTCAAGAGCCGAGTCGACACCAACTCCGATTCCTTTCGCGAGACCAGGGCCCACTACGCGACCCTGGAGTCCGACCTTCATGAGCAGCTCAAGTCCGTCGCAGCCGGTGGCTCTGCCCGATCCGTAGAGCGTCATCGCGGCCGGAACAAGCTCCTCCCCAGGGAGCGCATCGACGCCCTTCTGGACCCGGGCACGGCGTTCCTCGAGCTCTCACCCATGGCGGGCCACGAGGTCTACGAGGACCCGCTCCCGTCCGCGGGGATCGTCACGGGCATCGGCTCCGTCGAAGGGGTGGAGTGCGCCATCGTGGCCAACGACGCCACCGTCAAGGGCGGCACCTATCACCCGCTGACGGTCAAGAAGCACGTCCGCGCGCAGGAGATCGCCCTGCGCAACAACCTCCCGTGCATCTACCTCGTGGACTCCGGTGGCGCCTTCCTGCCGTTGCAGGACCAGGTCTTCCCGGACCGGGAGCACTTCGGACGGATCTTCTACAACCAGGCGCGCATGTCAGCCCAGGGGATCCCGCAGCTGGCCGTGGTCCTGGGATCCTGCACCGCGGGCGGCGCCTACGTCCCGGCCATGTCGGACGAGAGCGTCATCGTCAAGGGGAACGGCACCATCTTCCTGGGCGGCCCGCCGTTGGTCAAGGCGGCCACGGGGGAGGAGGTCTCCGCGGAAGAGCTCGGTGGAGCGGAGGTCCACTGCAAGACCTCCGGCGTCACCGACCACCTGGCGGAGGACGAGCCACACGCCCTGCGTATCGCCCGGGACCTGGTGGCCAATCTGAACCGCGCCCGGCCAGGGGGCCCGGTGTTTCGGGCGCCGGAAGACCCGATGTACGACCCGGACGAGATCGGTGGGGTCATCCCCACCTCCACCCGACACCCCTACGACGTCCACGAGATCCTGTGCCGACTGCTGGACGGCAGCCGGTTCCACGAGTTCAAGGCCCGCTACGGGTCGACCCTGGTCTGTGGGTTCGGGCACATCATGGGTTGCCCCGTGGGTGTGGTGGCCAACAACGGCGTCCTGTTCTCGGAGTCCGCCCAGAAGGGCGCCCACTTCGTGGAGCTGTGCAGCAAGCGCCGGGTGCCGCTCCTCTTCCTTCAGAACATCACCGGGTTCATGGTCGGCAAGCGCTACGAGAACGGCGGCATCGCCAAGGACGGCGCCAAGATGGTCCAGGCGGTGGCCGCCACCAACGTACCCAAGATCACCATCATCATCGGCGGCTCCTTCGGCGCCGGAAACTACGCCATGTGCGGCCGCGCGTACGACCCGAGGTTCCTGTTCACCTGGCCCAACGCCAGGGTGTCGGTCATGGGCGGTGAGCAGGCTGCCAGCGTGCTCGTCCAGGTGAAGCGTGATCAGCTGGCCGCTCGAGGAGAACAGCTCAACGACCAAGACGCTGAGGCCATCGCCGCCCCCATCCGCGAGAAGTACGAGCACGAAGGGCACCCTTATTACGGGACGGCGCGCCTCTGGGACGACGGGATCATCACGCCGGCCCAGACGCGGTCCGTGGTGGCCCTCGCCCTGTCCGCTTCGTTCAACGCCCCGTTGGAGGACAGCGGCTGGCCCGTCTTCCGCATGTAGGAGACCGCAGTGAAGCACGACTTTCAGACCGTAGACTTCCGCCGCGCCGGAAACCGGCTGGGCGTCAGGCTCATGCGACCGGCGGTACGGAACGCCTTCAACGACATCATGATCACGGAGCTGACGGCCATCTTCGAGGAGGCGGCCGCAGACCCCGACCTCCGCTGCCTCATCCTGAGGGGTGAAGGCCCCGTCTTCTGCGCCGGAGCCGATGTCAACTGGATGCGGGAGGCGGCAAGTTACTCCCAGCAAGACAACCTGGAGGACGCCCGCAAGCTCTCCAGGCTGTTCCAGGCGTTCATCTCCGTACCGTGCCCGACCATCGCGGTGATCCAGGGCGCAGCCCTCGGGGGCGGCGCCGGGCTGGCCGCCTGCGCCGACATCGCCATCGCCGAGACCGGCGCCAAGTTCGGCTTCACCGAGGTCCGCCTGGGGATTGTCCCCGCGGCCATCTCGCCGTTCGTACTGCGCAAGCTGCCGGCGCAACACGCCCGCCGTTACTTCGCCTCCGGAGAGTTCTTCGACGGTCGTCGGGCCGCAGAGATCGGCCTGGTCAGCGAAGCCGTCCCCTCACAAGAGTTGCAGGCGCGGGTGGACGAAGTGGTCGTCAACATCCTGGGCGTCGGCCCTCACGCCGCACGGGAGGCCAAGTCCCTGGTGGAAGAGGTCGCCGGCCGTTCCGTGGACGACGTGACGGAGTACACGGCGGAGACCATCGCCCGGCTACGAGCCACGGACGAAGCCCGAGAGGGGATGTCCGCGTTCCTGGAGAAGCGCCCGCCCGTCTGGCGAGAGGACGAGCTTTGATCAAACGCGTCCTCATCGCCAACCGGGGCGCCATCGCCTGTCGGATCATCCGCACCGTTCGGGCCACGGGCCGACGCGCCTGCGCCATCTACTCGGAGGCGGATCACGACTCGCCTCACGTCGGCCTGGCGGACGACGCCCGCTGCATCGGACCACCGGCGCCGGCCGAGAGCTACCTGGCGATCGACCGGGTCATCCAGGCGGCCAAGGACATGAACTGCGACGCCGTCCACCCGGGCTACGGGTTCCTCTCCGAGAACGCCGGGTTCGCCGAGCAGTGCGCCGCCGCCGGGCTGGTCTTCGTCGGCCCCACGCCGGACGCCATCAGGCTCATGGGAGACAAGGCGCGTGCGCGGGAGGTCGCGGAGCGGGCCGGAGTGCCTCCGGCGCCGGGGTTCCAGGGGGATCAGGATGACGCCGCGCTCTCGGCCGGGGCCCAGCAGGTCGGGTACCCGCTGCTGGTGAAGGCCACCATGGGCGGGGGAGGCAAGGGCATGCGGCGCGTCGCCTCCCCGGACGAGCTCCCGGCCGCCATCACGGGGGCGCGGCGGGAGGCAGAGTCCGCCTTCGGGAACGGGGCCCTCATGCTCGAGCGATTCGTGCACCCCGCCCGCCACGTGGAGGTCCAGGTGCTGGCGGACACTCACGGGAACATCGTCCCGCTCCTCGAGCGGGAGTGCAGCCTCCAACGTCGACATCAGAAGGTCATCGAGGAGTGCCCCTCCGTCGCCGTCACCCCGGAGCTGCGACAGCGCCTCGGAGCGGCTGCGGTCCAGCTGGCGCGGTCCGTGGACTACGTGGGCGCCGGCACCGTGGAGTTTCTCCTCGAGGATTCCGGACAGTTCTGGTTCCTGGAGATGAACACACGACTCCAGGTGGAGCACGGGGTCACCGAGCTGGTGACAGGGGAGGATCTGGTCGCCTGGCAGCTGGCCATCGCTCAAGGTGCGGAGATCGGGTCGGCGTTCCCACAGCCACCCAGCCCCAACGGATGGGCCCTGCAGGCGCGCATCTACGCAGAGAAACCGGAGGCCGGCTTCCTTCCCCAGGCCGGGCCGTTGCGGCGCGTGGTGCTCCCCCAGGGGCCCGGCATCCGCATCGACTCCGGCGTCGTGGAGGGCCAAGAGGTCACCCCCCACTACGACCCCATGCTCATGAAGGTGATGGCCCACGGTCGTGACCGGGAGCAAGCCCGCTCCCGTCTCTTCCAGGCCCTCTCCAACCTCCACATCCTGGGGCTCCCCACCAACACCGGGTTCCTGCTCGACATCCTGGACACCGACTACTTCCGCAACGGTGAGACCTTCACCCACACCCTCGAGGCCGCCGACCCACCCCGGGAGCCCGAGTCCCTGCCACCCCAGGTCCTCCCGCTGGCCGCGTGGGGTCTCTCATCCGACACCCCTGGAGCGTCCCGTTCCGGGCCGACCGAAGGCGCTGGCCCCGTCTGGTCTCCGCAGCACGAGGTCGGTCCGTTCCGCATCGTTCCCGGAGCACCGACGCCATGACCGCGCGCCAGCATCGACTACGGTCAGGGGCCGAGCAGGTCCGACTCGGCTGCCAACGGCAGGGAGACGAGCTTCAGCTGGAGACCGACCAGGGGGAGCGACAATTCCAGGTGGTCCAGGAGGAGGGAGAGGTGGTGCTGCGCCGGGACGGGGAGACCATCCGCGGCGTGGTCCTGGTGGAGCGAGACCAGGTCACGGTGTCGTTCAACGGTCGGTCCTGGACCCTGGCCCGGGTCCGCGAGGCCGGGGAAGCACCGGCCGAGACCCGCTCCGGGGACATCGAGGCCCCCATGACCGGGACCGTGCTGGAGGTCCTCTGCGCCGCCGGAGACCCGGTCGAGGCCGGCGCGCCGCTGATCATCCTCGAGGCCATGAAGATGGAGCACCGGCTGACGGCACCCGCAGCCTCCGTGGTCGCCGCCGTGGACGCCGAACCTGGGCAGCAGGTCGACATCGGACATTGCCTGATTCGCCTTGACCCGGCTTAGAATGGAGCCATGAGCTCGGACCACGTGACCATCGTCGAAGTCGGACCTCGGGACGGCCTCCAGAACGAAGAGGCCCATGTCCCTACGGAGCGCAAGATCGCGTTCCTCCACGCCCTCGCCAACGCCGGACATCGCCGCATCGAGGCCACGGCCTTCGTTCATCCCAAGGTGATCCCACAGCTGGCCGACGGAGACGCCGTGGCGTCCCAACTCTTGCACAGGGATGGCCTGATCTACACGGCGCTCGTCCCCAATGAACGCGGCGCCGAGCGCGCAGCGAGGACCGGAATCCAGCAGTGGGCCGTGTTCACCGCTGCGTCCGAGACCTTCAACCAGAAGAACATCAACGCCACCATCGACGAGAGCTTCGAGCGCTTCCAGTCCGTCTTCTCCATGGCGGAGGACGCCGGAGTCTCGGTCCGGGGCTACTGCTCCACCATCCTCCACTGTCCCTACGAACGCCGGGTCAGCACCGCCGCCACGGTCTCCGTGGTGCGCCGCCTGATCGACGTCGGCTGCCAGGAGGTGAGCCTGGGGGAGACCATCGGCCGCGCCACCCCGGAGGAGGTCCGCGGACTCTGCCGAGCCCTGGAGGCGGAGGGGTTACTGGGTCGTTGCGCCGCCCACTTCCACGACACCTTCGGCCTGGGGGCGGCCAACGCCATCGCAGCCTACGAGGAAGGTGTCCGCGTCTTTGACACTGCCGCCGGCGGACTCGGCGGCTGCCCCTACGCCCCGGGTGCGGCCGGAAACACGGCCACGGAGGATCTGATCTTCCTGTTCAACCACATGGGGGTGAAGACCGGGGTCGACCTTGACGCTCAGGTCACCGCCTCCTCCATCATGGAGGAGGCGCTCGGGCGCCCGTTGCCCAGCCGGGCGTTCCGCGCCATCAAGGCGCAGGGAAGAGGCCCACGACCGGATCACCTGGAGATGAGTTGAGGGTCACCCGCCCCGCTCAGGGGTCGTCCGACTCCCTCGTCTCCCGCGGCTCCCATTCCGGTTCCGGCATCCCTGCCTGGACGTTGGTGTCGCGGGCCATGATGAACAACAGGTCGCCCAGGCGGTTGAGGTAGCGCAGCGCCACCCCGGGGATGCGCTCGTTCCGGGCAAGGGAGACCAGCCTCCGCTCGGCGCGCCGCACCACCGCCCGGCACAAACCCAGGAGCGCCGCGCCCTGGTGCCCGCCGGGCAGGAGGTGTGACGTCATGGGCGGCAAGCCGTCCTCCAGCTCCATCAGCCAGCCGTCCACCGCGTCCAGGGCGGCCGTGGGGAATCCCGGCGCGCGGTCCACGTCATCGGGGCCGTCTCGAGGAGTGATCAGGTCCGACGACAGATCCATGAGGTCTGACTGAACCCGCTGGAGGATCTCGTCCATGCGGGAGGGGATCGCCGCGGCGCGAGCGAATCCGACCAGTGCGTTGAGCTCCTCCACGGCGCCGTACGCCTCGATCCGTGGCGCGTCCTTGGCCACCCTCGCGCCGCCGTAGAGGCGGGTGTTGCCATCGTCTCCGGTCTTGGTTGCAATGCTCATGAGGACTCCGTTACTGGTCCGAAGACCATACGTCCAAGCCCGCCGTGGCGACGACTCCGCGCGGGTCCGGGCCCGCGGGGGACAAGGTGCCCGCACGGCAATTGGCCCCCCGAGGAGGGCGGCGGATCAAAAGCGGGGGCGTCTCGTTGACAGGCAGCGGACCTCCACTATGATCCAGATCCGCCCAACATGTAGGGGTTGGTGCACCTGCACCCCCTACAAACTGGGCGTTGCCAGGGAAATCAGGCCGACCAGCGGTCGACAGTGGCACCGGATCCCCTTGGTAGCGCTCGACTTGGGTGGCTCGCCATGAGAACGGCCCGGCGCGGGCGGAAGCGCGCAGGCCCATGAGATCATGGAGAGGGGGGAATCGAGCCCGTCGGCAGGGAGCCGACAGCAGAGGGGGGGGGGAAGGACATGGGGACATCAAACGGACGCGCCAAGGCGCCCGTCGGAGCCGCTGACACCCGTCGTGGGGCCGGCTCCGCCACAGAGACTCCAGGAGTCATGATCGAACGTTATTTCACCGAGGAGAGGCAGGACCCGCTGGAGCAGGTCCGCTGGGTCAAGCGATCCTCCCTGATCAGCAACCCGGACGGCAGCACGGTGTTCGAGATGGACGACGTGGACGTGCCCGAAGGCTGGTCCCAGCTGGCCACGGACATCGTCGTCTCCAAGTACTTCCGCAAGGCGGGGGTCCCGGGCAGGTCGGGCGCCGAGCACTCCGTGCGGCAGGTGGTCTACCGGGTCGCCCGCACCATACGGGAGGCGGGAGAATCCCTGGGCGACTACTTCCGCACCAACGACGAAGCGGACACCTTCGAACAGGAGCTGACCCACCTGCTGGTCAACCAGATGGGCGCGTTCAACTCGCCGGTCTGGTTCAACTGCGGGCTGGCCGCCCGCTACGACATCCGCGGCAAGGCCGTGGGGACCTGGCACTGGAACGAGCACACGGGGAACGTCGAGGAGTGCGCCGACAGCTACACCCGTCCCCAGCTCTCCGCCTGCTTCATCCAGAGCATCGAGGACGACCTCCTGGACATCGCCGACGCGGTGAAGCGGGAGATGCGCCTGTTCAAGTTCGGCTCCGGCACCGGGACCAACTTCTCGTCGCTCCGCGGCGAGGGGGAGAAGCTCGCTGGCGGCGGCACCTCGTCCGGGCTCATGTCCTTCCTCGAGGTGCTCGACAAGGCCGCCGGCGCCACCAAGTCCGGCGGCACCACACGGCGCGCGGCCAAGATGGTGATCCTGGACATGGATCACCCGGAGATCGAGAACTTCATCCTCTGGAAGGCCAAGGAAGAGGACAAGGCCCAGGTCCTCATCGACGCCGGTTACGAATCGGACTTCAACGGGGAGGTCTACCGCACGGTCAGCGGCCAGAACTCCAACAACTCCGTCCGGATCACGGATGACTTCATGAACGCGGTCGCCTCCGACCACGACTGGTCCACCACCCACCGGACCACCGGCGAGACGTCGACCAGCTATCGAGCCCGGGACCTCATGGACAAGATCTGCTACGCCGCCTGGCGATGCGCAGACCCGGGGGTCCAGTTCGACACCACCATCAACCGCTGGCACACCTGCCCCAACACCGACCGGATCCACGGCAGCAACCCTTGCTCCGAGTACATGTTCCTGGACGACAGCGCCTGCAACCTGGCGTCCATCAACCTGATGAAGTTCCTCTCTCCGGAGGGGGCCTTCGACGTGGAGGCGTACCGGCACGCGTGCCGCATCTTCTTCATCGCTCAGGAGATCGTGGTCGACTTCGCGTCCTACCCGACGGAGACCATCGCGCGCAACAGTCACGACTACCGACCGCTCGGACTCGGGTACGCCAACCTGGGCACCCTGCTCATGGTGTCAGGACTTCCCTACGACTCGCCGCAGGCGCGGGTCGTGGGCGCAGCCATCTCCGCCATCACCACCGGCCACGCCTACCGGGTCTCCGCAGAAATGGCCAAGGCCAAGGGGCCCTTCGCCGGTTACGCCCGCAACCGGGACCCCATGCTCCGGGTCATGAACATGCATCGGGACGCGGCCTACGCCATCGATGACCAGCACGGGCACCTGGACCTCGTCCGGGCGGCCCGTGAAGATTGGGATGACGCGGTCCGGATGGGCGAGCGCCACGGCTATCGCAACGCTCAGGCCACGGTCATCGCGCCCACGGGCACCATCGGTCTGCTCATGGACTGCGACACCACCGGCATCGAACCGGACTTCGCCCTGGTGAAGTTCAAGAAGCTCGCCGGTGGCGGGTACTTCAAGATCATCAACCAGTCCGTACCCCGGGCTCTGCAAGCCCTCGGGTACACGGAAGCCCAGCGGCAGGACATGCTCAACTGGGTCCTGGGACACCAGACCCTGGAGGGCTGCCCGACCATCGACCGAGCCGCGCTCAAGTCCAAGGGGCTCGCGGACGAGACCATCGACAACGTGGAGGCCAGCCTCTCCTCGGTCTTCGGTTTCCGCGACGCCTTCGCCACCTACATCCTCGGAGACGGCGTTCGCGAGGCGCTCGACATCGACGAGAAAGCGTGGAACCAGGCGGGCTTCGATCTCCTCGGACATCTCGGCTTCACCGAAGAACAGATCGACGCGGCCGAGGTCTACAGCTGCGGCACCCAGACCATCGAAGGCGCCCCGCACCTGAAGGACGAGCACCTGCCGGTGTTCGACTGCGCCAACCGCTGCGGGCCGAAGAGTGAGCGCTTCATCCATCACGAAGGGCACATCCGCATGATGGCGGCGGTCCAGCCGTTCATCTCCGGCGCCATCTCCAAGACCGTCAACATGCCCGCCGATGTCACCGAAGAGGACATCCGCCAGGCCTATGTGGACTCCTGGAACCTGGGCCTCAAGGCCGTCGCCCTGTACCGGGACGGCTGCAAGGGCTCACAGCCCCTCAACACCGGCAAGGCCGACGAGCACGAGACGCCGGAAGAGGAGACCACCGTGGCCGGGACCGCCGAAGCGGCACCGGTGGCGGCGCCGGAGAACGTCAAGCCGCCGCTCCGGAGGCGACGCCTGCCCCGCAAGCGCTTCGGGTTCACTCAGGAGGCCAAGGTGGGAGGACAGAAGGTCTACCTCCGCACCGGCAACTACGACGACGGGTCCCTCGGAGAGATCTTCATCGACATGCACAAGGAAGGCGCCGCCTTCCGCAGCATGATGAACTGCTTCGCCATCTCCGTCAGCCTGGGGCTGCAGTACGGCGTGCCGCTGCAGAACTTCGTCGACGTCTTCACGTTCACCCGTTTCGATCCTCAAGGGGCCGTGGATCACCCCAACATCAAGTGGTCCACGTCCGTCATCGACTACGTGTTCAGGCTGCTTGCCATGGAGTACCTCGGGCGCAAGGACTTCGTCCATGTGAAACCCGCCGATGGGCTCGAGGAGGGGCTGGCCGAGGCCGAGAGCGAGACCCAGAAGGCTGACAACGAGCTCCGGGATCGAATCCGTGAATTCGAGGACTCCGTGTCGGGCACGGAGGTGCCCAGCGACCGGTCCCTGGGCGCCACGACGGGCGATGGAGCCATCCCGCAGGAGCGAGGCGTCCTCTCCGGGCATCTGGAGTCCATGATGGGGGACGCGCCGTTCTGCGATGACTGCGGACACATCACCGTGCGCAACGGGGCCTGCTACAAGTGCCTCAATTGCGGCGCGTCCATGGGCTGCAGTTGACCCCGAGATCAGAAGACACGGCCAGATCAGACCCTTGCCGGAATTTTGGGAGTCACTCCGGGGGGGCCGCGCCGCCCCCCCCGCGCCGCCCGGGGCCCCCCCCCCCCCCCGGGCGGGGGGG
>CAZDQF010000001.1:40146-86629 GCA_964507445.1 uncultured Isosphaeraceae bacterium | reverse complement strand
TATCATAATAACGGGCCATATATCACCTTTGCCTTATTTTTGGTTTTCAGGCGGGGGCGGGGGCGCCCCCGCCGCGGCCCTCCGTTCGCCCCAGCCTCCCGGCTGCGTTAGAGTCCCGGTAATTCTCATTTCCTTCGGGGAAGCCGGTCGATACACCCGGGGCGTAGTACCTCGCCGGCGCCGTCGGTTGAAGTGGATCGTCCACTCTCCGGCGCCGACCGTTGACCGCTCACTCCATGGCGTCCCTCAGAAAGCCGGAGCCGATCCTTGCGCTACCTTCACATCCTCATCGCGGTTTCGATCCTCACAACCATGACCCCCGGTCAGGGCGACAAGACGAAGTTGGAGATCCCGCAGGACAAGGATCCGGTCACCACCGACTCCGGATTGAAATACAGCGTCCTCCGCGAGGGCGACGGCAAGCTGCACCCCAAGCTGAACGACGAAGTGGAGGTGCACTACACCGGCTGGCTGGAGAACGGCAAGATCTTCGATTCCTCCGTCCAGCGCGGCACGCCCGCGAAGTTCCGGCTGGGCCAGGTCATCCAGGGTTGGAACGAGGGACTGACCAAGATCACCAAGGGCGCTCGGTTGAAGCTCACCATCCCGCCCAAGCTCGGGTACGGAGCCCAGCCGAACGGTGAGATTCCTGCCAACTCCACCCTGATCTTCGAGGTGGAGCTGCTGGGCCTCAATCCGGTCCCGGCGTACACGGAGGCGGACAAGAAGTCTCAGGTGAAGCTGGGCGACGATGTCGCCTACCAGGTCATCACCCCGGGGACCGGAGAAGCCGTCGGCGCCGACGGTGTCGCCTCCTTTCGCTACGCCGTGTGGGACGAGTCCAAGAAGCTCATCGACTGCAGCGACTTCCGCCCGAACGAGGTCAAGGTCAACTGCGCTAACGCGCCGCTCCCGTTCATGAAGCAGGTGCTGCCCCTCATGAAGGCCGGATCGAAGTGGCGGGTCGACGTCAAGGCGGCGGCCGCCAACGGCCGCGCCGGGGTCTGGTACCTGGAGCTGCTGAAGGCCTCCAAGCCTCTGGCCGTTCCGGAGTTCAAGCTGCCCACGGAGGACGAGCTGGAGACCACGGAGACCGGACTTCAGCTCAAGAACGTGGAGACCGGGGAGGGCGCCTCCCCGACGCGACAGAGCAGGGTCTCGTGCCACTACGCCGGCTGGCGCAAGAAGGACGGCGTCCTCTTCGACAGCAGCTTCAGCCGCGGCGAGCCGACCCCCTTCCCCGTCGCCGGCGTCATCCCGGGATGGACCGAAGCCCTCCTGCGCATGAAGCCGGGCGGCAAGATGTGGCTGGTCATCCCCTCAAAGCTCGCCTACGGCGCCCGCGGCGCCGGACCGAAGATCGGCCCCAACGAGGACCTGGTCTTCTACATCGAGCTGATCGAGGTCAAGTAAGGAACGGCAAGGGCGCCACCGTCGCGACGGTGGTGCCGCCATCCGACCGCGTGACGTCCCGCCTCGCCCCTGGGGAATGGTCATCCCCACGAAGGACCGCGAGGGCGATGACGGCGTCGAGACCTGGGGAGCGGCACACGCTCCCCAGCACCCCGAGTTGGGCTCCATCCGAGGAGACGGCGTCTCCCGAAGCCGCGTCCGTCCCGTCGAGCACCAGACCGACCAGCCTCTTCCGCGGCTTGCCCAGGTACCGCTGGCGCGCCACCACCTCCTGGCCGCAGTAGCAGCCCTTGTCGTAAGACACAGCCCGAGCCTCCTGCCCTGATTCCACTGGCAGGACCGAGGGGTCCAGCTCCCTGCCGAACCTCGGGCGGCCCGACTCCACCCTCATCACCTCAACGGCGCCCTCGCTGATCCTCTGCAGGCCTGCCGTCCGGATCACGGCATCCACGGCCCCCGAGGGGACCCGCAGAGACCAGCCGAGGGGCCCGCAAGTCTGGTCCCGACGGGCCACGACGGAGACACCGCCGAGCTCCAGCACCGCCCCGTCGACCTCCGGGTCCAACCGCTGGTCCGCGGTCAGCGCCGCCTCCGCTCGCGGTCCTACGACCATCAAGGTGCGGGTCTCTTGGTCCCGATCCACGAGCTCAGCGTCGCTGAGCAGGAGGAAGCGGCTCAACCAACCGGTCAAGGTGTCCTTGCGCTGGGTCGGCACCTCCAGGGCCAATCGGTCCTCCAGCACGAGGAACTCCAGGTCCGTCACCACCTGCCCCTTGGGCTCCAGCAGGAACCCGTACCCACCCTGATGAAGCCCGCGACCGGCCACGTCCTGGGTGCACTGGCCATCCAGGAACCTGACCCGGTCTGGTCCCGTCAGATCCAGCTGGCTCCGCCACGGAATCACGGCGACGCCGCCGGTCCGCCGCGCCGTGGTCACCTGCTCGTCGATGCTGAGGTTCGGCTCGTCCTTTGTCATGGGTACAATCCACGCTGAGCGTAGCCATGAACGCCCGACCCATCTACCTCGACCATCAAGCCACCACCCCGACGGCCTCCTCCGTGGTGGAGGCCATGCTGCCGTACTTCCACGAGAGCTTCGGCAACGCGTCCAGCCGCACCCACGCCTACGGATGGGACGCTGAAGAGGCGGCGGAGTCGGCCCGGGCGACGGTCACCCGCGCTGTGGGCGGGCACAAGACCGTGTTCACCTCCGGCGCCACGGAGGCCCTCAACCTCGCCCTCAGGGGACGGCTGGAGGCGGAGCTGCGCAGCAGCGGCCCCCGCCGCCGCATCATCACCCAACCCACGGAACACAAGGCCGTCCTCGACGTGGTCCAGGACCTCGCCGAGGCAGGCGCCGAGATCGTCTGGCTCCCGGTGGACGAAACGGGCCTCGTCCGCGCCGAAGACGTGGCGGACCGGCTGGACTCCACCACGCTCCTGGTCTGCGTCATGGCGGCCAACAACGAGATCGGCACGCTCCAGCCCATTCGGTCCGTCGGCGCCGCCTGCGCTGACGCCCGGGTCCCGTTGCTGGTGGACGGCGCCCAGGCGGCGGGCAAGGTGCGGATCGACATGGCTCGGGACGGCGTCCACATGCTCGCCCTGTCAGGGCACAAGATGTACGGCCCCAAGGGTGTCGGCGCCCTGGTCCTGACCCGGGACGCGCCGCCGCTGCGGGCGCAGATGCTGGGGGGGGACCACGAGGACGGGCTGCGGAGCGGCACCCTCAATGTCCCCGGCGTGGTCGGCATGGCGGCGGCGATCCAGCTCTGCCTCGCGGAGCTCGACGAGGAGGCCGAACGCCAGGCGAACCTGAGGGACGTCCTCTGGGCCAACCTGAAGCAGGCCATCCCGAACGCCACGCTCAACGGACACCCTCAGGCCAGGTTGCCAGGCAACCTGAACATCTCCTTCCCGGGGGTCGAGGGAGAGGCGCTGCTCATGTCGCTCAAGGATGTGGTGGCGGTCTCCTCCGGCTCCGCCTGCACCAGCGCCACCGTCGCGCCGAGCCACGTCCTCCGCGCCATCGGCGTCAGCAAGGCCCTGGCCCTCTCAACGCTCCGATTCGGACTCGGGCGCTCCACGTCCGAGGAGGACGTCCTTCAGGCGGCGGGACACGTCGCCGCACAAGTGCTGCGGCTGCGGCGCATGAGTTGATAAGCTGGAGGGTGACATGCTGACCATCACCGACGACGCGGCCGCCAAGATCAACAACCTGCTGGATACCGAAGGCAGGGACCCCACGGAATGGGGTCTCCGCATCCACGTGGAAGGCGGAGGGTGCTCCGGCTTCCAGTACAAGATGGACTTCGAGCAGGCGCCCAGCGAGCCCACGGACGGGCTCAACGTCTTCGAGAACGGCCCCGCGCGGGTGATCATCGACAGCAAGAGCCTGCTCTTCGTCGGCGGCTCCACCGTCGACTACAACGACGGGCTCACGGGCGCGGGGTTCGTCATCACCAACCCCAACGCCACCGGCACCTGCGGGTGTGGCATGTCCTTCAGCGTCTGACACGCAGCGCGCTTACAGGTGCTCGCGGTAGAACCCCACCGCGGCCGAAGCGAACTCCTTCAGCTGCGGAGTCGCTCCCTCATAGGGGTGCTTGCATCCGAGGGTGTGATCACCCGCTGCCAGGGTCAGCTCCCGGGCGCGCCCTCCAGCCAGGGCGGCGAGGCGACGGGCCGCGGACACGGGCACGGTGCCGTCCTCATCACCGTGAGCGATGAGCCAGGGGGCGCCGTCCAGCGCCGCCGCCGCGTCCAGATCGTACTCGTCAGCATGGGCGTCCAGATCCCTGACGGCGGCGATCCCCACAGGCATCTGCTGGTTGGTCCGAGCGTTGGGGATCAGGAGGCGACCCTGCTCCCGGATGACCTGTTCGTCCTCAGCGGGAAAGCGTGTGTAGTCGACGGACGCGAGGGTCACCAGGCACCTCACCCGAATGCTCTTGAGCGAGAGCAGGCACACCGCCCCACCCAGGGAATGCCCGAAGAGTCCCAGGCGATCGGGGTCCACGCCTTCCAGATCTCGCGCGCCTCGGATCGCGGCAGCCAGATCGCACAGCCGATAGCTCATGCGATCCAGTTCGAACAGGTCCAAGCGGGTGAACCGTGAAGCGTCGCCGTCCAGTCCGGTCCCGTTATGGCTGAAGTTGACTCGAAGGGCCGCGAAGCCCGCCTCGGCGACGCGCTCACCAAGGTCAGGGAAGAAACCCCAGTCCTTGAATCCCTTGAAGCCGTGGACCAGCGCCACGAGCGGATGAGGGCCGTCGCCGGACGGCACTGCCAACGAGCAAGCCACTGGTCGACCGGCCGCGCCGGCGGCGGTGAACTCGTGGCGGGACGTCACTGGTTGTGAAACTCCAGGTCGACCACCTCGTAGGTGCGGGCCACGGGGTCGAACACCCGGGCTGTCTTGCCCGAGTCTCCGTAGGTGTGCAGGCTGACCGATACCTGGTGCACGGCGTTGCACATCTTGTGGACGTTGCTTCGAGCCGGAGGCGTCAGCCCGATGATGGCCCCCACCGGGGCCATCTCGGAGTCATGAATGGCCACCTCGGCGTATCCGGGCACGCTCTCGTCGTCGAGCCTCCCGTAGTCGATGCTGTGAACCAGTCCCTCCAGGACCCCCACCACGCACCAGCTCAGGTGATCGTGAATCCGTGTCTCCTGAAACGCCCCCCAACAAACGGCCAGCACGGAGAAGCGGTCATCCGGGTCACGATAGACAAGGTTGCGGGTGTAGGGCTTGTCCTCGCGGACGACCCGAAAGGGGTCGGGCATCCGGAACTCCGGGGTCATGAGGCGGCGGTTGGCGACCTCGATGTCGGGCACCAGCTGCTCCACGGGTTTCCCACCGTCCACCAGATCCCGCACGGTGCGCACGTAATCGTCCAGCAAGCGCTCCGACGCGGTCGCGCCCGGCACTATCACGTCCTCAGACATCTCGTTCTACTCCCACCCGACCAGCCCCTTCAACGGCCCGGACTGCGGCCACGAACCGCCGCGCACGATCCGGGTCGACAGGCAGTGAAGGGTCTCCATCGCGCTTGCAGTAACTTCCCACGATAAAACCATCACAGACGGGGGCGAACTCGGACACATTCTCCGGGGTCGTGCCGCTCCCCACCAGGACCCTACCACGGGCCCCCACGGCACGGGCCACCGCCTGCACCTCGTCCGCCGTCGGAGGGGAACCGGTCCGCGACCCGGTGATGATCACACCGGAGGCTCCGCCGCGTTCGATGGTGGCCACCGCCGCCTCCGGCGCCGGCGCCCTATAGAGCGGCGTCCCGAACTTCACATCCACATCCGCCAGGATCTCCACCTCCGCTCCCAGGGCGCGTCGGTAGCGGAGGAGGGTGTCGGCGCAGCCCTGGATGATCCCCTGATCCGTGGCCACGGCTCCCACCAGGACATTCACCCGGATCAGGTCAGCCCCGGACACGGCGGCCGCGGCGAGGGCGGAGTGGGCGTCGTTGCGAAGGCAGTTGATCCCCACCGGGACCCCGAGGTCGGCGCGGAGACGGTCAGCGCACAGGGCCAGGAACGCAGGGACGTGGGGATCACACCGGTCCCGGCGAAACGGGGCGTCCCCATGGTTCTCCACCATCAGGCCGTCGAATCCGGCCGCCGCGTACGCGCGGGCGTCACCCATGGCGACGTCCAGACAGGCCTCGAAGGATCCTCCAGCGGCCGGCGCACCGGGCAGAGGAGCCAGGTGGACCACCCCGATGCAGGCGCAGGGCACATCGTCAGACCACATGGCCGCATCCTACCTACAGGAACCGGACGTCCATCCGAGAATGGGCTTGGAGGACGAAATGACGGGGACTCTCCGCACAACGTTGATGGGCGCCGTGCTATGCACGATCGGCATGGGGCAAACCGGCGTCCGCGCCGAGGAAATCCTGGTCCTGCTGAACGCCGGCGTACCTTCCGCCGAAATCGGGGATCTGGTTGAGAACCGAGGTCTCATGGGGCCGGTCCTTGAAGCCCAATGGGAGGCCGCCCAGACCGGGGGAGCGGAGGAGGGTCTCCTGGAGGTGCTGGCGTCCGGGCTCGAGTCCCAGGTCCGCCTCAAGAACCTCGCCGCTCGGTTCGAGGTCTGGAATGACGGTGCCTCCGGCGTGTCGGTCCTCAAGCCCAACGGGTGGACCCTGACGTCCCGCCGAGACCGGGGGAGCACCATGGTCACCATGCGCTCTCCCCGCGACGTCCTCGCCCCGGGTTGGTTCACCGCACCGCGGATCTTCGTCTGGGTGCAGAGAGACACCCCGTTCCACGGACAGACGGGAGACCTCCTTGGGACCCGCATCGCCGCCATGATCGCCGATCGCCTGGAGGGCGCGGGCGTGGGGTCGGTCGCAAAGCTGGACACCGGGACCTCCAAGGGAGACACCCGCTATCGGGTGACGGGCCCGGACGGCAGGCTCAGCGGGTTGCTCGGGATCCGGACCCGAGCCAGGCCCGACGGCACGGTGCTGTGCACCGGCTACGTCTGCGCCAACGGAGACGAACGGTTGGTGGAGTCG
Organism: uncultured Isosphaeraceae bacterium; assembly: GCA_964507445.1. GTDB lineage: Bacteria > Planctomycetota. The sequence goes on along the minus strand of CAZDQF010000001.1, from coordinate 79,679 downwards.
GTCTTTCCCGAGGTGGTGGAGTCCGTGGTCGTCCGGCCATAGAGTCCGACGTCTGCTGGCCCGCCGGTTCGCGGGTAACCTCTGCCGGATGGCGGACCCCAACCAGCGCTACCACGACCGCGTCGCGGCCCGATACGACGACATCTACGGACGCGATCCCTACTGGCTGTACTACTTCGACGTCTCCTGGGACGACCTGAAACGCAGCCTGCCGCGGGACCTCTCCAGCGAAATCCTGGACGCGGGTTGCGGCACCGGCGCGTACGGCCTCAAGTTGATGAAGTCCGGTTTCCGCGTCGTCTTCTCAGATCTCTCGCGCAAGATGCTCGACGTCACCGAGCGAAAGGTCCGTGACCAGTTCCCCGAGCGGGAAGTCGAGTGCGTCCAGGCGGACTTCACCGACCTGACCCCGTTTCAGGACGAGCGTTTCCAGCTCGTGGTGGCACAGGGAGACGTGCTCTCCTTCAGCTCCGATTGGCGCCGTGCCCTGAAGAGCCTGCGCCGTGTGCTGCGTCCAGGTGGCCGCGCGGTCCTCTCCATCGACTCGCGGTTCGGGGGCATCCAACCGTTCCTGAAACGAACGGATCTGGATGGACTGGAGCGGTTCCTCGCTACGGGCTCCGGGGAGTGGCTGGCGGACCGCAAAGAGGAGCGATTCCCCTTCCACGCCTTCCTGCCGGACGAGCTGACCGCGGCCGCCCCCAGGTTCGGCCTCCGGGTCGAACGCACCATCGGCAAGACGGTGCTGGACCTCCGTCATGATCATGAATGGCTGTCAGACCCCGCCACGCGGAGGAGGTTGCTGGCCCTGGAACGCCGCTACGGGACAAGCGCCCTGGCCTTGGGGCGAGCGCACCATCTTCAGGTCACCCTCGAACGTGACGACCAGGGAGGCGAGGAGGGCCCGCCTCAATCCAAGGCGAGACGAAGAAGAAGGAAGAGGGGAACCGGCTGAGGATGAGTGGTGGGAACTTCGCGAGTGGATGAGGCCTTTCGGCCACTCTGTTTGCCAATGAGGTGTGTGGAACCGGCCCCCTCTCCCATCGGACGACCCGACGACTCTCTTTGCCCCAAGAGCCGACGACTATCCACCCGCAGCCACCGTAAGCGCCTGTCATGGTCGTGCAAGAGAATAACCCTCGCCTCCCGGTCAATTTCATCTATTCCCTTTCCGTTATTGCGGAGGACCTGAAGTGCGGAGGAGCGGCGATCGTGGACGATGAACTCAGGGATGGCCCCCTCCCGACGCCCTCTCCGGGCACAAGTCCCGACTTCGTTTCAGGATGTGAGCGACCAGTCCGACGCCCCCTCGTGCTACGTCTGGAATTCGCCCGCTTCATCGACCTCGGCGCCACCTCGGAAACGCCAAGTCGAAAGAGCCGAATCGGGTCGTACCGAGATTCACGGCCCTGCGCCTCTCGCGAGCCGGGACCCAGATCAGCCCCCGCGACCTGAGGCACCGACGGACGAAGGCGGGGAAGACCGGACGCAAACCACGCCTCTACCGAACTCGACCCTCGAGGGGCACCCGGCTGACGTGGTCGCCCGAGCGTTGCTGCATGTTGTGTCGCCTCGCTTCATGTTCTCCCAGGCCGGACACCACCGGTGGGAGTGGCTGGCGTTCGCGGGGATCAGTTTGACCGCAGGCCTCCTCCCCGGGGACTTGTCGTGGATTGTGTGGGGCGCCGTCATCGCAGCCCATCTGGTGTGGCTGCTCCGTCTCGGGTCACACGTTCGCGATCACGCCTGGTGCCGCCCGGAGATCGACTCAGGACCCGTCACGGAGATGGCGTGCAGCATTCGGCCCTCATCCTGGGCGCTTCAGACCGCGGCCTTGTCCTGCACCGCCGGACCAGCAGCCCTCGGCGTCACCCTCGGACTCTCCTGGCATCTGATCTTCTCCGTCCCATGCGCCACCCTCGGGTTGCTGCTTCTCATGAGCGACCTGCTGCAGCGCGTTCGCCAGAGCTTCCCCTTCGCGCCCCATCCTCGGTGGGAGGAGCTGGCCGGGGCCCTGTTCGCCGCATTGATGAGCAGCGCCGCCGCGCTCCTGGCGGCCGCCAGCCTCTGGGCGGGAGCCGGCGCCATGGTGCCCCATCTCCTGCTGACGGCCCTCACGTGGGTGTTCGTGAACAGGACCGCCGGTCTCCTGGCCCACCGGGTACATCTGCGGTGCGCTGTCACGACACGAGGGGCCGCATTCGAACGGGCACCTGGCTCGATTCCATGAGCACCGCCTGAAACCCGCATCCGCCCCGTTGGTCGCAGGACAGGGAACTGGCTGGAGCCTTCACCCCCAAGGGGGTTAGGATTACGCCGCCGGTGGCGCTCCGTTGGTCCGGACGTCGTGAGCTATCCATGACCGACTCCCCTGAAACCGTGGTCCGTGTCCAGGACCTCCAGCTGTCCTTCGGCCGCGGCATCCAGGCCCTGGCCGGGCTCTCGGCGGAGATCTCAGCCGGCTGCAACGGCCTGCTGGGCCCCAATGGAGCGGGCAAGAGCACCCTCATCAAGGTGCTCCTGGGGCTGCTCGAACCGGACGGGGGGCAGGGCATGGTGCTCGACCGGGACATCCGCCGGGAACGCACGGAGGTGCGGCGTCGCGTGGGCTACATGCCGGAGCGGGACGCCCACGTGCCCGGCATGGTGGCCGTGGACTACGTGTCCATGATGGGCGAGCTCTCGGGGATGACCTCGATCGCCGCGGTCAAGCGAGCCCACGAGGTGCTCCACTACGTGGACCTTGGGGAGGCCCGCTATCGCCCGGTTGACGGCTTCAGCGCCGGCATGCGCCAGCGCCTCAAGCTCGCCGCGGCCATCGTCCACGACCCGGATCTGCTGTTCCTCGATGAACCCACCAACGGCCTGGACCCCAAGGGGCGGCGCTACATGCTGGACCTGATCCAGGAGCTCTCCCGCTCCGGAATCAGCGTCATCCTCTCCACCCACCTGCTCCCGGACGTTCAGGAGGTCTGTAGGCGTGTCCTCGTCGTCAACGACGGCGCGGTCAAGCGAGAGGGGACCGTGGAGGAGTTGACCCGGGGAGCCGATCGCCAGTTCAAGGTGGAGTTCATGGGGGAGAGCGACCTCTTCCTGGCCGCGCTCAACGACCGGGGCGCGGAGACCCACTACGACGCGCTCTCGGGACAGCTGCGAGTCACCGTGCCCGAGGGCGTGGGCACCCAACCCATCATCGAGGCCGCCGCCGCCAGCAGGGCTGGGGTCAAGCACCTGACCAAGGTCACCCGGTCCCTGGAAGAGGTCTTCCTGGAGAGCGTGAACGAGGCCCCCGATGGCGATTCATGAGCGCGTCTACACTCGCCTCGCGGCGCCCCCGAGGAAGCGCAGCACGCTGCCTGCGCTCTCCATCAGCCGGTACGGCGCGCGGCAAGCCACCCGGGGCATCCTCACCAAGATCGTCTACTTCGGCGCGTTCACCCCGGCGATCTTCTTCGCCTTCTTCATCTACGGCATCTCGCGCAACCAGGAGATGCTCCTGGGCGTCATAGGTGGCGTCGGGATCGGCCGTTTTGACAGCATCGACCAGGTCCCCGCCGAGACCATCTACCAGGCAGGCAGCGCCATGACCTGGACGATGCTGGAGATCCAGGGCTGGTTCGCCATCTTCCTGACGGCCCTCGTAGGGGCTCCCCAGATCGCCGATGACATGAGAAGTCACGCGTTCGAGGTGTACCTGGCCCGCCCCATCAAGCGGACCGACTACCTGCTGGGCAAGCTGCTGGTGGTCATGCGTCCGGTCCTCACCATCATGGTCCTGCCCGTGATCCTGGTCCTGGTCATCAGCAACGCCCTGATCCCCGAGACCTTCCAGGGCACCTGGCCCCTGTACCCGCGCGCCCTCGCCGTGGCCGTCATCTGGGCTGCGGTCAATGGCCTGGTGATCCTCGGGATCTCGTCCATGGGCAAGAGCGCCCGCTATGCGTCGGTCATCTGGTTCGTCCTCACCGTCGGCACCTTCATCGTCGCGGGGATCCTGCAGCAGACCACGGGTGACCCGGCCTTCGATCTGGCCTCCTACAAACACAACATCTACATCGTCGTGGTCAACATCCTGGGCTCGGACCAGCTGTCGCAGTTTGCTCAGACCACCGGCGATGAGGACATGCTCCCGCTCCTCGACACCTCCGGAAGCGTCCTCCCGAGCGTGGCCGTGCTCGCCGGGCTCGGCGCGCTGTCCGCGTGGCTGATCATCCGAAGGCTCACGCCGGGGAGGCTCCCTTGACCGCCGTCATCGAGGCCCACAACCTGGCCCGCTGGTACGGGCGGGTGGTCGCGCTGACCGACCTCACCGTAGCCCTGCCGCCAGGGATCACCGGTCTCCTCGGCCCCAACGGCGCCGGCAAGAGCACCTTCCTGCGGCTCCTCACCGGTCAACTCTACCCTTCGTCCGGCGCCGTCCGCATCCTCGGACGCAACCCCATTCATCACCCGGAGGTCTTTCACGAGATCGGCTTCTGCTCCGAAGACGACGCATTGTTCGACGACATGACCGCGCGACAGGCGGTGTCCTTCCTCGCCCGGTGCACGGGGTACAGTTCCGCCGATGCCCGTCGCCGCGCCGCGGACGCCCTGGACCGTTGCGGCATGAGCCACGCCCTCGACCGCCGGTGCCGCGGCTTCTCCAAGGGCATGCGGCAGCGTACCCGCATGGCGGCGGCGCTGGTCCACGAGCCGAAGCTCCTCCTCCTCGATGAACCCATGACCGGGCTGGACCCGGTGGGTCGACGCGACGTGGTGGACATCGTCCGCTCCTTCGCTGAGGAAGGCGGCTCCGTGGTCTTCTCCAGTCACATCCTCCACGAGGTGGAGGCGGTGGCGCAACACGTGGCCATCGTCAACAAGGGCATGTTGCTGGCCGAGGGCACCCTGAGCGAGATCCAGGAGGAGCTCTCTGACTACGCGTTCGTTCTGGAGGTGCGCTGCAGCGAGCCGAGGCGCCTGGCCCGTGAGCTGTCCTCCAGGGGACACGTGGCCGGCCTCAAGTTCTCAGGCCCGGACCACCTGTCCATCACCAGCGAATCAGCCCGCACACTGACGGAGGAGCTACCCTCCCTTGCCTTGGCCACCGGCATCGAGATCCACGAGCTGACCTGTCCCGGCGACAACCTCGAGGCCCTGTTCCAGAGGCTGGTGAAATGAGCCAGAGGCCGCTCTCATGGACCCGCAGCCTGTTCCTGGTGGGGGCCTTCGTGGCCAGCCAGATCTCCTGGTCTCGAAAGACCATCTTCCTCGGCGTCTTGCTCCTGCTGCCAGCGGTCATCGCGGTCATCACACGCAGCGAGGCTCCGCGCGGCGCTATCGACGAGTACCTGGCCGCGATCCTCCCGACGTTCACCATCGGCGTGGTGCAGTTGATCTGCCTGTTCAACGGGGCAGGGTTGATGCGAGGCTCCATGGAGGATCGCACCCTGGCGTTTCTCCTGACGCGCCCCATGAGCCGCGCCAGGATCGCCTTGGGGCACTACGCCGGGTTGATCGCGTTCGTGGTCCCCCTGGCCCTGATCTCCGCCGGCGCGGGCTTCCTCGTCTGTAGAGCCGGGCTGCCGAGCGGCATCTTCTCGCCCGAAACCGACGGCCCCGCGTCCGCAGAAGCCCTGACACGCCTGCTCATCGTCACCGGTACCGCGGCGGTCTTCTATAGCGCCCTGTACACCCTCTTCGGCCTCTTGACCAAGCACTCAACCCTCATCGGGCTCGTCTTCATCGTGGTGGTGGATGCCTTGCTCGGCAGCTTGCCTGGTCCGCCCCGGACGCTCTCACCCATGGCCTACTTCGAGGCTCTGTTGCAGCCGTTCTACTTGAGCCGGGCGACGGTCAGCGAGCTGGCCGAACCCATCGCGCCCCTCACCGCGGGTGTCATCCTCGGCGCCATGTTCCTCGGGATCATGACCGGCATCGTCGGCCTGGCTCGCGGCAAGGACATGGTCCCCTTCGACAAGGCTCAGTAGTCTTCGGGGAACAGCTCCTGCACCCGCTTGGCTGCTCCGCCGCGCAAGCGCCGCCAGCGACCCTTGGCGTAGAACAAGTTGGCAGACCGCGCCTCCTGTTGACCGATGTAGACCAACACCTGCTCGTCGGAGATCGAGAAGTTGCGCTCGACGAAGGCGAGGACCAACTTGTGGCAGAGGGGGTCGTACGCCACATCCTCATCGGAGAACGGCAAGGCGATGACCACGAACCGCTTGCCCTCATGGCTCTCCCGGATCATCACGCGCACGGATTCGGCGTGCGCGAAACGCGACTCGTCCTCGGTCCCGTAGGTTGGCAGCGGGTCCACACCGTCGACCAGGCGAAACAGGTACTGCTGCAGACGCCGTGTCGCAGCCGCAGCCGCCTCGTCCGGTCGACCGCGCCATGACAGCCCCTTCATGGAGCCCTTGACCCGTCGGAGGCTTCGTTGGCCCGTGCGGGCCACGGGGGAGGAGTCAGCCCCGAGGCTGAAGCGGAACGCCTGACTGCCGGCGCTCCGCAGCCGAATGGTCACACCGTCTACGGTCACGGCGTAGTCACGTACGGGAAACGCGGGTTGGCTGCCCTCCAGCACCACAACCGTCCCCTTCAACGACCGCCTCTCTCGCGTGACGCCAGCACCCCCGAGCGGAAGCAGCGGGTCTTCGGTCCACGCCAGCTCCACGTTCAGCACGTCGGAAGACGGGTCGTTGTCCTCCTGGACGCGCAGCCCCACCCAGCGGCCGACCCCCTTGGCCAGGACCACCTCGCCGGCGGACACCGCCCAGGGAGTCCAGGGGTCCGGGGTGTCGTCCACCTCCTTGGTCTCCAGGTCGCGACCGCGGACGTGTTCCAGCCTGCGCAGCAAGCGCAGCGGTCCTGCACGACCCGGGTCCTTGCTGGCCAGGGCTGTGAGGTGCCGATCCGCAGCCCCGCCCCACGCCGCGACCTCCCGGATCGGACCCCGCGCCTCGTCATCCGAACCGGCATCCAACAGCTCGAGGACGCGCTTGACCTGCCGCCGCTGCGTCGAGTTGAGAGATCCCTGGGCCGGGACGGACGCGGACACCGCCAGCCAGCACAGCCCCCAGATTCCCCATCGCGTCATCATGAGACGGCAGCAGACAGGATCACTGAATGGGCAGCAGGATGTTGTCCGAGATGGCGAACCCGCCGGGAGGGCTCGGCAGGAACCCCACGAAGGCGCCGTACGCGCTGAGCCCGGCACCCGACAGTCCCGGCGGCACGTTGATCAACACCGTGGCCGTCTCCGATGGCCCGATGGTCCCCGTGAAGTTCACGAAGAACGCCGAGTACGCCGGGTCCATGCTCAACGTGAGCAGGGAGTCGTATGCCAGCGGGATGTTCCCGGACGGGGTGGGGATCGGGGGAGAGTCACTCCACGCCAGACCGAACTGATAGGGGACCCCCTGGAGGCCCGGCGCGTCCAGCTGCAACACCGTGGTGCCCGGCGACGTCGCCGGCACCCCCACCGTAGGCAACACCTGGAACGGGTTGGCGGGCGCCGCGTCCCGGGTGCAGCAACGGATGCCCCAGACCCCGGCGTAGAACAGGGGGCACAGCGGGAATCCGCTGACGGTGACCAGGGAGGCATCGCTCCATCCCTGGCCCAGCACATCGATGAGGCTGGTCATGGGAGGCGTGGAGAGGGGGTTGCAGAACAGCCCACCACCCACGGTGTTGTCCGTGAAGAAGTTCACCGGGTAGCCCGATGCGCAGGCCCCATTGGGGTTGAAGTTCATCCGGAACGCGATGGCGAAGGACCGGTTGACCGGGTCATTGCCCACGACCACGTTGAACTGGGTGGTGTCGAAGGTGTTGAACGCCGTACTGGTCACCTGGAGGTCGCTTTGGGTCGCCGCGTTGAGGTCGAACACCTGGGTGCCCATGTTGGCGCTGACGCCGTTGAAGCTGACCCCGTCGTATATCTCCACGTTCACCAGGGCCACGGCGCCCTGGGCGCCACCGGCGGCGCCGAACGGACACACCACCTCCGTGATCTGCTGCGGCGGCATGCCAGCAGGCAGATCGAACACCACCGCAGCCGCTTCTCCTTCGCAGAGTCCCTGGATCACGCTGAACGTCTGCAGGCCGCTCGGGTTCGCCGGCAGCGTGTCACGCTGCCAGAACAGGTCCCCTGGAGTGGGGCATCCCTGTGAGGCGGCGACGACGCAAAGGACAGACAGTGCCACGAGGATGCGGGATAGGCGCATGAGAACTCCTCCGTTGAGACGCCGGCGCAGGGGAGCGTCGGCGTAGGGCCATTGTCGCCGATGAGAGGCCCGTATACCAAGTAATGAACTCACGGGGCCTCCCAGCGGGCGTCGTCCGGACCGAGGGCGGCCATGGTCTCACCTCGGAGGCGCCGCTCCAACTCACCGGCGCGGCGGGTCATACGATCGTCCGTGACGGCCCGATGCAAGGCGCGCCGGTTGCCGACGAGCACCAGGAGGCGGCGCGCGCGGGTCACCGCCGTGTACAGGACATTGCGCCTCAGCATCATGTAGTGCTCGCCGAACAAGGGCATCACCACGGCCGGGAACTCTCCGCCCTGCGACTTGTGCACCGTCACGGCGAACGCCGTCTCCAGGCGATCCAGCTTCTCCTTGGCGAAGGTCACGCGTCTCCCGTCGAAGACCACGTCGACGCTGGGGGCCGTCGGGTCGAGGGACACGACCTGCCCCAGGTCTCCGTTCATGACCTCCAGGTCGTAGTCGTTCTTGCTCTGCATGACCCGGTCGCCGACATACAACCACCGCCCGCGATGCTCCAGGCCCTGGGCTCCGGCGCTGAGCGTCTCTTGAAGCAACCGATTGATGGACTCCGTCCCCGCCGCGCCTCGGTGCATGGGACAGAGGACCTGGATACCGCTCCGTGGGTCGATGCCGAACCTCTCCGGGATGCGTTCGCAGAACAGGCGGCGGATCATGTCCGCCCCTTCCCCAGGGTCGTCCTTGACGACGAAGAAGCAATCTCCCGACTCTCCCTGCTGCGGAAAGACCGGGAGCTCGCCGCGGTTGATGCGGTGGGCGTTGAGGATGATGTCGCTGTCCGCGGACTGGCGGAACACCTTCGTGAGGTGCGCCACGGGGAACCGGGCCGACCCGATGATGTCCTTCAGCAGGCTCCCGGGACCGACGGAAGGCAGCTGGTCCGGGTCACCCACCAGCAGCAGGGTGGTGCTCGCAGGCAACCTCCTGAGCACGAGCACGAACAGGGGCAGGTCCAGCATGGACGTCTCGTCGATCACGAGCACGTCCTCACCCAACAACTTGCCGCCGGCGGGTGCCCCCGGGACGATGCCAAAGAGGCGGTGCAGGGTCTGGGCTTCCACGCCGGTAGCCTCCGCCAGACGCCTGGCAGCCCGTCCGGTAGGAGAGGCGAGCGCCACCCGCAGGCCGGCGTCCCGATAAGCGCCGACCACGGTACGCAGCACCGTGGTCTTGCCGACACCCGGGCCTCCGGTCAGGAGCCCCACCTTGGACCGCAGGAGCAGACCCACCGCGTCTGACTGCTCCGGGGTCAGCACCGTGGACCCTGCCCGATCCCAACCGCTTCCCTGAACAGACCTGGACGGTCCCTCCGCGTCCCGCAGCGCGCACAGCCGACGCGCCACCTCCTCCTCTGCGGCACGCATGACGGGCAGGTACACCCTCGGAGTGCCGTCGTCGGAAGGGTCCGACGCTGGCACTTCGCCCAGCAGGGCCCCGCTCTCTATGGAGTCCCGGAGCGACCGCCGCGCCTGGTCGCGGTCCACCTCCAGCACCTCCGCAGCCCGCTCTACCAGCACAGGTGCCGGGCAACAGACGTGCCCCTGGTCCAGTGCCCCGTCCAGGACGTGCTGCAGACCCGCCTCCAGACGCTCGGGCGCGTCTCGGGCGATCCCGATCGCCTGGGCGATCCGGTCCGCCGTCGTGAACCCCACCCCGTCGATCTCGGCGCACAGGGAGTAGGGTTCCTTGCTGACCTTGCCCAGGGTGTCGGCACCCAGAGTGCGCCAGATCTCTCCAGAGAGCGCCGGTCCGAGCCCGAGTCCTTGCAGGAACACCAGAGCCTCCCGCTGCTGCTTGCCGTCAGCGAAGGCGCGCTTCAGCTCCTCCAACCGCTGTCGGCCGACCCCGGGGACCTCTCGAACGCGATCCGGTTCGTCCTCCAGGATGCGCAGGGTGTCGGCGCCGAAGCACGCCACCAGTCGCTCCGCCAGCTTGGGGCCGATTCCCTTGACGCGGCCGGACTTGAGGTAGCGGCGGATGCCCTCCACGCTGGCGGGCAGGCGCGGATGAGCGCTCTGAATCACGAACCGGGTGCCGAACCGGGCGTGCTCCTCCAGGTGTCCGCTGACCTGGAGGAAGTCCCCTTCTTCCAGGTGCAGCGGGAACTTCCCGACGGCGACGAAGCGCCCTCCATCATCTTCTCGGCGAACCCGGACCACGGAGAACACGCCGTCATCGGAGCGGAACATCACCCGATCCACGATCACGTCCACCGTATCCTCGACGCCCGGCTCCATGCACGCCATGGTAGCCCAGGGGCGGACATGGCAGGGCGGGTACCATGCAGCCCATGGAGCGGACACGCCTCCTTCGATGCATCACGCGCCTCAACACCGGCGGACCGACCCGGCATGTGGCGTTGCTCATGGACGGTCTCCGGGATCGCGGCTACGAGCAGGTCCTGGTCCACGGGCCGACGGCAGAGGATGAAGGCCAGGGGCACATCCCGGTCTCCGGCCGCAAGGTCACCCTGTCGTCCTTGGGTCGCCGGATCTCACCGCTTCGCGACATGGCAGCGCGACGAGCCCTGGACCGGCTGATGAAGGAGCACGCCCCCGAGATCGTCCACACCCATCAAGGGAAGGCGGGAGGGCTGGCCAGGCTGGCCGCCCGACGCGCTGGGGCGCGGGCCGTTGTCCACACCTATCACGGCCACACCTTCGAGGGTTACTTCAACCGTCTGGTGGGCGCCGCCGTGCGACGGGTGGAGAGGGCCGCCGCGGCCGCATCCCATGCGCTGATCTGTCAGTCTCCCTCTCAGGAGCGGGACGTGCTCCGTGTCCTGGGGCGGTCCGCGGAGGGCAAGACCCTGGTCATCCCACCCGCCATCTCACCGGACGCGATCTCGCCGAGGGAAGGCGCCCGGGAGGCCATCCGCCAGAGCCTGGGCATATCAGCGGACGCACGGGTCATCCTGCTGCCGGCGCGCCTCGTGCCCATCAAGCGACCGGACCGAGCCCTGGACGTGGCGCGGCACCTCTCCGGCGGGGGAGAGGTGCACCTGGTGATCGCCGGAGACGGCCCCTTGAGACGGGACCTGGAGCAACGGGCGCGAGCGATGGGTCTGTCCCCGTACCTCCACGTCCTGGGGTGGCGAACCGATCTGGCGGAGCTCTACGCCGCCGCGGACCTGGTCCTGCTCACCAGCGCCATGGAAGGGACCCCCCTCTGCTTGCTCGAGTCCATGGCCGTAGGAGCGCCCGTGGCGGCGCCGGACGTGGGCGGTGTCGCGGACATCATCGACGGTCGAGGCTTGCTCCTCGATCCGGCAGCGCCGACGAGGCGGTGGGCCGACGAGATCAGGGCATCGCTGCGTGAGACACGACGAGAGCGTCTCGCCGAGATCAGCGACCAGGTGCGCGCCCTTCACCATCCGGAGCGGCTGGTCCAGGACGTAGACGCCCTGTATCGCAAGCTCCTGACTTCGTGATCAGCTATCGGCCTCTGGGTCCTTGCCCAGGGTCTCGGTGATGTAGTTGCGGATCTGCTCCTGAGCGGCGGGGTCCTCCCAACCCACCCACCAGAACTCGATCCCCACATCGGTCCCCGGAGGGGCCGGTTTGCTCCACACCACCTTGCCCAGGGCGATCACGGACATGGGCATCTGCGGCAGCTGAATGGTGAGCGCGAGCAGCTGCCCCGCACCAGGGTCCTCGTCCATGTGAACGCGGACACCTCCACCGGAGATGTTCTGGAGCAGCCCCTGGGAATTGCCGCGCATGGCATCGAACCGCGTGTCGTGGTCGACCCTTCGGAAGTCGATGACGCAGCGAGAACTGACTCTTGGAAACTCACGTTGCTCCGTACCCATTGCGGTGCTCGAACTACTCGTCGCCTTGTTGCGTTCCATAGCGTCGTCCCGGGATCTCCAGACTTCCCCCGGAATGATGATCGGCCACCAGAGACGCGTGACTTGACAGCTTTTCCCCCTGGAATCGAGCCACGACGCCGACAAGAGCAGCCCAGAGGGCCCTTTGGGACCTTGAGCCCTCATGCAAGGCGGCTTCAGTCACCACGGACGACGCGCTCATGGCCGGATCATAAGCCCATCCGGGGGAACTTGACCACAGGAGTGGGACCCCGTGCAATGCAGCCCATGCCTCGTCGCCGGATCCTCGCCCTGCTCGCGATTCTCGTCCTCGCCACCGCCTCCACCTCAGGGATCCTGGATGATCCGCCGTCACCGTTCGAGCTGGTCTGGCTGGACGGTGGCGACCCGCGGCCGGACTTCGTCCTCGCCCTGGACGCACGCTACGCGGGCCTCGCCCTGCGGAAGCTCACTGACGACGGAGTGGACGACGGCTTCAGCGGCTCCGTCTCTCTGACCGGGTTCCGTGATGACCGGGGCGAGCCGATCGCGACCGTTCTGTTCGAGAACGGGATCGCGAAGCTGCCCACCGGGCACGCGACGGAGGAGTTGACCGCTAACGGACTCCCGGTCAACGGCAGGACCATGGCCGGCCCCTGGACCGTGGCCGCGCCGGTCATCGCCATCGTCCTGGCCATCCTGCTGCGGGAGGTGCTGCTGGCGCTCCTCGTCGGGGTGTGGGTCGGCGTGGTGGCCATGCAAGGGTCCTTGCTGGACGGGTCCCTGCGGACATTCGACCAACACCTGGTCGGAGCGCTGGCCAACGAGGATCACGTCAAGATCCTCATCTTCTCCTGCCTCCTGGGAGCGCTGGTGGCGATGATCTCCCGCATGGGCGGGGTGCGCGCCATGGTGGAGGCCCTGGCGCGACGAGGCAGCAACCGTCGCGGCAGCCAGTTGATCACGTGGATCTGCGGGGTGCTGGTGTTCTTCGACGACTACGCCAACGCCCTGCTCGTGGGTAACACCATGCGCCCGGTGTCCGATCGCTACCGGGTGAGCCGCGAGAAGCTGGCGTATCTCGTGGACTCCACGTCGGCCCCCGTGGCCTGCATCGCCCCCGTATCCACCTGGATCGCCACCGAGATCGGCTACATCGACGGCTGGCTGAGGACTCAAGGCACGAACCCGGAGACCGGCGAGGTCCTGGGATTCGCCGGATACACCCGACCATACGACGTGTTCCTGGACTCCATCCCGTACAACTTCTATCCCATCCTGGCCCTGTTCTTCGGGCTGTGCATCGTGCTGCGTCAACGGGACTTCGGCCCCATGGCGCGAGCGGAAGCACGGGCCATGAACGAAGGCAAGCTGATCGCCGATGGGGCGACGCCGCTGACCTCCAGCGAGATGGACGAGGCGCGCCCGGTCGATCCCGAACGCCTGCGTTGGTGGAACGGCGCGGCGCCGGTGCTGGTCCTGGTCCTGACGGTGCTGTTCGGGCTGTACTTCGACGGGATCAAGTCGGTGGCGTCGCCGGACTCCCTTCCCTGGTTCGAACGCGTGCGCGACGCCTTCGGAAGCGCCAACTCCTACAACGTCCTGTTGTGGGCCAGCGCCGCCGCCCTCGCCACCGCCTGGGTCCTCGCCCTGGCACAACGGCTCCTCACGGTCCGGGACGCCAGCGAGACCACGGTCCGGGGCCTCAAGGCCATGATGACGGCCTGCCTGGTCCTGGTCATGGCCTGGACCCTGGCCGGGCTCTGCCAGTCCATGAACACCGCCGGATGGCTGATCGAGCAGGTGAGCTTCTCCTTCTCCTTCCTGCCCGCCATCGTGTTCGTGCTGGCCGCCATCGTCGGCTTCAGCACCGGATCTTCCTGGAGCACCATGGCCATCCTGGTGCCTCTGGCCATGGGGTACACGGCGGAGCTGGGCCTTGCCCAGGAGGCGAACCCCGAGCTGCTGCGGGCGGTGCTGCTCGCCAGCATCGGGGGAGTGCTCGCGGGGTCGGTCTTCGGCGACCACTGCTCTCCCATCTCCGATACCACCGTGATGAGCTCCATGGCGGCGGGCTGCGACCACATGGATCACGTCAAGACCCAGATGCCCTACGCCGTGGTGGTGGGCGGGGTCGCCCTGCTGGCCGGGTATCTGCCAGCGGGCTTTGGCATCTCGGTCTGGGTGCTCCTGCCTATCGGAGCGGCGGTCCTGCTGGCCCTCCTGAGCCTCCTGGGGACCCCCAGCGGAGCGCCGAGAGCGCCCCGAAGCCTTTAAGCTCCAGGAACTTCCGTTACATTTGATCAGCCCTTCGAGGGCCCGACTCCGTGACCTCGGAGATCGGGGAAGAGTTTTCCCCGTCGGATCGTCGAACGGTTATGTGGGAGGGGTCCGGCATAAGAACGGATGCCCTGGTCACCAGACCCAACCAGGCTTGGGAGTCTCGCCGTGAATCGCACTGGCTCGATCTCGATTGTCGTCGTCGTCCTCGTCCTCGCCCTCATCGCAGCAGCTGGCTGGTTCCTCCTGCGGGAAGACGGACCTGACCCGAGTCCTTCGGATCCGTCCCCCAAGTCACAGGAGGCCGAGGCCGGTGAGAGCAACACCACCTCAACGGACAAGGCCGAAACACCGATCCGGACCTCCCGGGGGAGCGGCAGCTCCAGCGCCAACCAGGGCGCGGTGATCCCGAGCGGCCGCAAGGGCCTGCCGACAGAGCTGAGGGGGCGGGTCCTGGACGCGTTCAAGAACCCGATAGAAGACGCGTCAATCCAGATCATCCACTACGACTTCGATCAGGACCCCACGAAGCGTATCCACGAGAGGTTCATCCGACGGATCATCCATCAGACGGCGACGGACGAGAAGGGTGAGTGGAAGTTCGAGGAGCTGACTCCCACTAACCGGCACTACATCTCCGCTTCAGCGCCGGGTTACCTTGAGTCCATCAAGGACAACGTGGAGGTCGGACTGCTCGTCGACTTCACCCTCCGCAAGGGCGCGCGGGTTCAGGGGACCGTGGTGGATGAGGACACAGGCAAGCCCGTCGAGGGCGCCCGAGTCCGCGGCTGGTACAAGACCGGCAACAGCATCCGGGACGTCAACCAGGTCTACCGCTGGCAGGAGATGCAGATCACCAAGGCGGACGGCTCGTACGTGTTCGAAGGCGCGCCTGTGGCCATGGTCAAGTGGATGCTCTACCACAAGGAGTACGAAGACTACTCCGAGGACATCCAGGTCCAGGAGGGCACCACCAACGAGTTCAAGTTCGCCATGAAGCGCGGCGTGACCATCGAGGGCATCGTCAAGGACAAGCTCAACGACGTCCCCCTGGCCGGGGTGGACGTCCAGGTCACGGACATCCTCGTTCCCAAGTTCGCCACCAAGACCGACGAGAACGGGAGGTTCCGAGTGACCGGGTTGGCGCCGACGACCCAGATCTTCACCTTCCGCAAAGCCGGCTTCACGGCGATGCGCGCGCCCACCGCCGTGTCACCGGGGGACAACTTCGACCCGCAACAGAACAACGTGTTCGAGTTCCTCCTCGACCCAGCAGGGCGGGCCGCCGGCATCGTCTATGACCCCAACGGCAATCCGATCGACAACGCGCGCGTCTTCGTCGCTCGCGAGAATCCCCTGATGAAGCAGATCCGGGGGAAGCATGAATTCCGAACTCAGACGGATGGCCAGTTCCTCGTCCAGGATCTCGGGACCGACACCAATCACGTGATCGTCGCCTACCGCGAGGACTACGGCATCGGCGTGTCGGAGTCCTTCCGGGTCGGGCCAGCGGAGCTGAGAGATGACCTCTCGGTCAGTTTGACCCGCGGAGGTTCTCTCAGCGGCGTCGTCCGCGACGAGAACGACGTCCCCATCCCGGGAGTGCGCATCCAGGTCCTCGTACCCCCGTTCGCCGACGCCTGGTTCCCTCCGGGCTTCGACATCGGGCAGCAGACGTCAAAGACCGTGGTCACCGCTGACGACGGACGCTACGAGATGGCCGGTCTTTGGACGGGGTCCTACACCTTCGACCTCACCCATGACCGCCACGTAGCGCTGACGGAGCAACGGGTCACCCTGAAGGAGCTGGACGAGCACGTCGAACACGACTTCCGCATGCCCATCGGTCGGTTCCTCGCCGGCACCTGCACCAACACGGATGGGACTCCGGCAGAGGGAGCGACCGTGACCATCACCCGGCCTTACGCCGACAAGGTGGAGGCACGCGCCACCGTGGACCAGGACGGCCGCTGGCGCATGGACGGGCTCGTCAAAGGCACCTACAACGTCCAGGCTCGCAAGGAAGGCTACTCATCGGAGATCCTCAAGGAGATCCCCGCAGACACCGACAACCTGCACTTCCGCCTGCTGGAAAACGGCGCCATCATCGGCTCCGTAGCGGGCCCCGACGGCGCCCCGATCCAGAGATTCATGGTCGCCCTCCGTCCACAGGACGACGGCACGCCCAAGTCCATCCAGTGGTCCCTGCGCAAGGCCACTCCGGCCCGTTCCTTCGGCGACCAGGGTGGCAACTTCCACTACCAGGGGATCGATCCGGGAGAGTACATCGTCACCATTCGCTCCTCCGACTACCCCGACCTGATGATCGAGAACATACGTGTCCCGGCCGGGTCCGCGGCGAGCGTCAACGGACGCATGAAGGACGGCGGGACCCTGATCGGGAAGGTGACCAACGATGCGGGTCAACCCGTGGTGGATGTGGTGATCAACGTGGTCCGTAAGTTCGATCGTTCGAAGGCCCGCACCAAGGAGCAGGCCAAGGCCTCCGGCATGGCCTTCGAGGGGAAGACGGAAGACGGCGGCGGCGGCAAGAACTCGGCGCGCCCCAGTCCCGACGGCACCTACCGGGTCAAGGGTCTTGAACCGGGGGAGTACTTCGTCAACACGACCAGCACCCGCCACGTCGCACCTGCCCGGCAGACCGTGGTCATCAACGAGGGCCAGGAGACCCGCTACGACTTCGCCATGTCACTGGCTGGACAGATCGCCGTCACGGTCACGGACGACTTCGGCGATCCGGTCCTCGGAGCAGCGGTCCTGCTGCGTGACTCCAGCGGACGTCGTCCGCCCAGCACCCGGGGTGGTTCCCGGACCAACAACGCCGGCGCCCTGACGATCACCGGCGTGCCTTCAGGTGAGCTGCAGCTGACCGTCAATCGCAGCGGCTTCATCGTCAAGGAGATCAGCCTCAGCCTGCAACCCGGGCAGTCCATCGAGCAGGCCGTACGTCTCGAGCGAATTCGATAGGGCTACCGGCCAGAGGCCCACAACAAAGGCGCCCCCACCTCCGGCGAGACGTGGGGGCGCCTTTGCGTTCTGCCGAAACTGGTCGGCACAAGAAAACGTGGGGCCCGTCAGAATCGTGTCCGACGGGCCCCATAGAAAGAAAGAGCTCTGAGTAAGAGAGGGCGGTTGGGGAGGGAAATTCTCGTTAGCCCAGAGCCCGTTTCCTGTGCGATCTCAGGCATCGCGGTCCCGTTGGACCACGCCGCCTTGTGGCAATCCTAACAGAACCTCTCTCAGATGTGGGAAAATCTCGGCGTTTCTACCCAAGGGCTCTGTGAGCAACCTCTTACGCCCGAAATCGTGTCGTTTGGATCACGCAAGCACCGTGATCCATGCCACAGGTTGCCAACAATGGGATCACCACCCCCCCCGCCTCCATCGGCCGGCCTAAGTCGATACGAGCAAGGACAATAAGAGCGCGGCGAGGCTCTACGGAAAGCGAGAGGGGCGCGCCCTCCAGGACGCGCCCCGTTGAAACTGCTGCCAAGGAAACTGCTGGTTGGAATAGGAGAAAAAGGGAAAAAAGATGGAATATCAGAGTTTTACGTGCTGGAACACAACCTCGGCAACCTTGATCGTGTCTGTATTACGAACCCGTCCGGCGAGCATTTGTTTCATTCCGGACGCCCGGTCCGAGCAGGAGTGAATCTCGCTGGGCAGGACCGAAACGGCATCGGCACGGGCCTGGGACCGGGTCCCCAGTTTAGGCGTGGCCGCGCCGATCGGTCAAGACGACGAACCGTCCTCCAGCGAGCCCAGGCGACGGCCCAGATGGCCGGTGATGACATCGAGACAGCGCCCGTAAGTCTCTTGGCCATAGCCAATTGGATCGGGAACGGAGGTGCCGTCGAGGTCCAGCAATTGCACCTCGCCGTCGAACCCAGGGGTCAACTCCCGCACGCCGGTCAAGTGGGAGCTGGAGAGCGCCCAGACCGCGTCCACCTCCCGCGCCAGGTCCGCGGTCCAGGGTTGCGCGCGGTGCACCCCTGGTTCGATCCCGGCGTGGCCCAATACGGCTGCCGCCTCCGGGGTCATGGGTGCTCCGGGCATGGCACTGACACCTGCCGACAGCACCCGCCATCCGGAATCGGCCTCTCCTCGTTCCCGGATCATCTTCTCCAGGACCGCCGCGGCCATGGGGCTCCTACAGGTGTTGCCTGTACAGACCAGGGCCACCGTGTAGCCGCCGATACGGCGGATCTCCTCGTCGTCCAGGGAGCCGACCCGAAGGACCCGAGCAGGACCTACGTCGGGGACCCGCACCACGGCGGACGCCCGGGAGAGGCTGCTGGTGCCACCGTCGAACATCACATCCACCAGGGGCCGGATGCTCGGGTCAACCTGGTCGATGCTCGTGGCCGGGGGTTCACCGGCCAGATTCACCGAGGTGGCGTAGGCCAGTCCGCTCACGCCGTTGAGGACGGCTCTGGTGAAGGGGTGATCAGGGACCCTGATGGCCACACCGTCCCCGGGCCCCAACACCAATGTCAGGGGCCCTGGCCAGAACCGGTCCATCAATCGGAGGGCCGGCCCCGGAATCGAATCCATCATGTGGTCGACGTTGCTCCGGTCCGGAAGGAGGTAGGGCAGAGGCTTATCCAACCCCCGGTGCTTGGCCGCATACACCCGCTCCACCGCCGACTTACAACCGGACAGACAACAAAGCCCGTAGACCGTCTCCGTCGGGAGCACGACGATGCCCCCGCGGTCGAGGGCGACCACCGCCTCGTCCACCGCCGGCAGGGAGAGATCCCCGGGTTCGATGTTCACCACTCTTGCGGCCACTGTCTCGACCTTAGCTTGATCCTGGAGGCGGAACCTGCTATTTCTGGATGACGCCTAAGCTGTTATCAAACAATGAGTTGAGGCATGAGCAATAGCCAAGACGACAACCATCTGTCGCAATGGGGCGCGCTCGCCGGGGGGCTCGCTCACGAGATCAAGAACCCCCTGAGCACCATGAACATCACGCTCCAGCTCCTCCGAGAGGATCTGGACGACCGCCCACACGTGGGCACGGCGAAGCTGATGCCCAGGGTGGAGCTCCTCCTGGACGAGGTGCAACGTCTCCAGCGCATCGTCAGCGACTTCCTCAAGCTCGCCAAAGCGCCCGAAATCGAGCTCAGGGAGCGCGATCCCAACGCGCTGGTGGAAGCCATCGAGAGCTTCGTCCTACCCGAAGCGGAGCGACAGCAGGTGGACATCGTCACGCACCTGGACCGCTCCATCCAGCTGATCAGCGTGGACCCCGACCTCATCCGCCAGGCCCTGCTGAACATCATCCGAAACGCCCTCCAGGCGATGCCGGACGGCGGCACCCTGACGATCCAGACCCGTTCGGAGCCAGGCGACTTCATCATCGAGTTCATCGACACCGGTGACGGCATGGATGTCGGCGTCCAGAGTCGCATATTCGACGGCTTCTTCTCGACCAGACCCGGCGGCACCGGGATCGGGCTGGCGTTGACGCGGCAGATCGTGCGGTTGCACGGCGGCGACGTGAAGTGCGACAGCGCGCCGGGTCGCGGCAGCCGGTTCGTGGTCGCGTTGCCTGCTCCGGAGTCGAGCTCATGAGCCAGGCCGCGCCGCTCCGCATCCTCGTCGTCGAGGACGAACGGAACCACGCCGACGTCCTCGCCGAACTGCTCGAGCGAGCCGGCTATAGCGTGACCGTAGCGGACACCTTCGAAGAGGGTCGCAGACGGCTGGAGGAAGAGCACCCGGACCTGATCATCACCGACCTGGACCTCGGAGCTCACCGAGGGACCGAGCTGCTCACCCTCGCCAGAAAACGCCCCGACCCCGTAGAGGTGATGCTGATCTCCGGAGTCGGCAGCATCGAAGACGCCGTCGAGGCCATGCAGCTCGGCGCCGTGCACTACTTCACCAAGCCTCTGGACGTCACGGAGATCAGGTCCGTCGTCGCCAAGGCCGCCGATCGCCTCGCCGGCGCGGAGAGCCAGCCGGGGGGCCCCTCGGAGGACGCCGCCTTCCAGAACATCGTCGGCAACAGCCCGGCCATGCTCCGGGTGTTCGACACCATCCGGCGAATCGCCCCCAGCACGGCGACGGTGCTCATTCGGGGTGAGAACGGCACGGGCAAGGAGCTGGTCGCGAAGGCCATCCACTCACTCTCATCTCGCGCGGACGAGCCCTTCGTCGCCCTGAACTGCGCGGCCTTGGGCGGCGACGGGCTGCTTGAATCAGAGTTGTTCGGCCACGAGCGTGGCGCCTTCACCGGCGCCGCCGCGTCGAGAGAAGGGAAGTTCGAGTACGCCAACGGCGGCACCCTGTTCCTCGACGAGGTCGGGGACATGCCTCTGTCCCTGCAGGTCAAGCTCCTCAGGGTCATCGAGCAGCGAGAGGTCGTCCGATTAGGCAGCAACAAGACCGTGAAGGTGGATGTCCGCCTGCTGTGCGCCACCAACAAGGACCTGGAGACCGAGATCCAGGAAGGCCGGTTCCGGGAGGACCTCTACTACCGCATCAAGGTGATCTCCGTCGAGTTGCCGCCGCTCCGTGAGCGACCGACGGACATCCCGTTGCTGGCACGTTGCTTCGTGAGGGAGCTGTCCGCGGCTCACGGTCGGGATGTGACAGGAATCACCGACGCGGCCGTCGACGCGCTGCAGACGCACCCATGGCCTGGCAATGTTCGGGAGCTCCGGAACACGGTGGAGACCATGATCCTGCTCTCCAGCGGCGGCCTGCTCGACCTGCACGACCTGCCGCCGGAGGTACACCAGAGCCCCACGTCTCCTTCCACCGCGCTGGTGTCGGTCCACGACCTGGCTGGCTACACCCTCGACCAGTGGGAAAAGGAGCTCATTCGCCTGCAGTTGGAACGCAACGAAGGCAACCGCTCCAAGGTGGCCAAGGCCCTGGGCATCAGCGAGAGGACCCTCTATCGCAAGCTCAAGGAGTACGACCTGACGGACTGGGGCCGCGCCTAACTCCTTTTGCTCTGACAGTTTGGCAGGGGAGGCCCGGCGGATTCCCTTTCCTGCCAGAAGGGCAGTCCAGACCGGCCCTCCGCCAACCACACCGGCCGCCACAAGCCCGGTCCTGAAAAACGCTTACGACCATTCGCCAGATCTCCCCGCTGTGGCATCTTGGTTGCAAAGGAGAGTTGCGTCAGTCCATTTACCGGGAGGAAAACAACATGGCGAAGATCATCGGAATCGACCTGGGCACGACCAACTCGGTGGTTGCCGTCGTCGAAGGCGGCAAACCCGAGGTCGTCGTCAACAACGAAGGCAACCGCACCACCCCGTCCGTCGTCGCATTCACGGATTCAGGGGAGGAGTTGGTGGGCGTCCCTGCCAAGCGGCAGGCGGTGACCAACCCGAAGAACACGGTGTTCAGCATCAAGCGCTTCATGGGGCGCCGGCACAACGAGGTCAGCGGCGAGGAGACCATGGTGCCGTTCGACATCTGTGGTGGAGCCGACGACTACGTGACCGTAGACGTCCAAGGCAAGCAGATGAAGCCACCAGAGATCTCGGCCAAGGTCCTGCGATGCCTCAAGGAGGTCGCGGAAGCCCACCTCGGCGAGACCGTGGAGAAGGCCGTGGTCACCGTCCCCGCCTACTTCAACGACGCCCAACGACAAGCGACCAAGGACGCCGGCACCATCGCCGGGCTGGACGTCGTCCGCATCCTCAACGAGCCCACGGCGGCGGCCCTCGCCTATGGCCTGGACAAGAAGAAGGACGAGAAGATCGCCATCTATGACTTCGGCGGCGGCACGTTCGACATCTCCATCCTCGAGGTCGCGGATGCCGGTGACGGCAACACGACGTTCGAGGTGCTGGCCACGAACGGCGACACCCACCTGGGCGGTGACGACCTCGACCGCGTCCTCATCGACCATGTGGCCGCGAGCTTCCAGAAGGAGCAGGGCATCGACCTCCGCGACGATCAGATGGCCCTGCAACGGCTCAAGGAGGCGTGCGAGAAGGCCAAGTGCGAGCTGTCCAGCTCGAACCAGACGGAGATCAACCTGCCGTTCATCACCGCAGACGCCTCCGGCCCCAAGCACCTCCAGCAGACCCTCACCCGATCGGAGTTCGAGCGGCTCATCGACCCGCTGCTCGAACGCTCCAAGAGCCCCTGCGTCACGGCGCTCGAGGACGCCAAGCTGTCCGCTGGGGAGATCGACGAGGTCATCCTGGTGGGAGGCTCGACCCGCATCCCCGCGGTCCAGAAGCTGGTCCAGGACATCTTCGGCAAGGAGCCCAACAGGAGCGTGAACCCCGATGAGGTGGTGGCCATGGGTGCCGCCATCCAGGGTTCCATCCTCGCCGGCGATCGAAGCGACGTCCTTCTGCTGGATGTGACCCCGCTGTCTCTCGGGATCGAGACCCTGGGCGGGCGCATGACCACCCTGATCGATAAGAACACCACCATCCCCGGCAACCGAAGCCAGGTGTTCAGCACGGCCGAGGACAGCCAGCCCACCGTCACCATCCAGGTCTATCAGGGGGAACGCCCCATGGCCCACGACAACCGCCTGCTGGACCGCTTCGACCTGGAGGGGATCCCCGCAGCGCCTCGTGGGGTACCCAAGATCGAAGTGACCTTCGACATCGACGCCAACGGCATCCTCAACGTCTCGGCCAAGGACCAGGGGACGGGCACCGAGAAGAAGGTCACCATCAAGAACTCCTCCGGGCTGGACGAGTCCGAGATCGAGAAGATGAAGGCGGAGGCGGAAGCCAACGCCGAGGATGACCGCCAACGGCTCGAGCTGACGGACGCCAAGAACAAGGGCGACGGCTTCTGCTACGAGACCGAGAAGCAGCTCAAGGAGCACGGCGACAAGCTCGACACGCCGGACAAGGACGCCATCGAGGCGGCGGTCAAGGCCCTCAAGGGCGCCCTGGAGACCGATGACCTGGCGGACATCAACGCCAAGACCGAGGCGCTCCAGCAGGCCTCATACAAGCTGGCGGAGAAGCTCTACGCCGACACCAACCCGGAGCAGGCGGCCGCAGGGGCCGGGGCCCCGCCGCCAGAGCAGGGGAGCGAGAGCACGGAGAAAGGCGATGAGAAGATCATCGACGCGGACTTCGAAGTGAAGAGCTGACCCTGAGCCGTCAGACCGCGCAGGAGCCGGGCCGCCAGACATGGTGTCCCGGCTCCTCCTCGTCCTCAGCGGTCTGTTTCTTGCTTGCCCATCGAATCCGAGCGCTCCCGCACCTTGATCCGAATCGCCCGGCAAAGAACAATGCTCGAACGAAACTGAGTGGCGCCGTGAACGTCAAACGTGGCGGCGCGCGAAGCGGAGTTCTGCCCCCTTGATCGAGGCCACGCAAGTCACCAAGCGATATGGCGGGTTCCTCGCCCTGGACGACGTGTCGTTCTGCGTCGAAAAGGGCAGGGTGGCCGGGTTCCTCGGGCTGAACGGCGCCGGCAAGACGACCACCCTCAGGATCGCATCCTGCTACATGCCCCCCACCTCCGGATCGATCAGGATCGCCGGGTTCGACACGGTGAGAGAATCCGACGAAGTGAGGCGCCGCATCGGCTACCTGCCAGAGCGGGTCCCGCTCTACGACGACCTGCGCGTGGATGAGTACCTCCGGTTCCGGGCGCGGCTGAAGGGAGTCCGAGGTCGTGAGACCAAGGCCGCCGTGGAACATGTCATCGACCGGTGCGGGCTCGACCCCAAGCGCCGGGCGCCCATCGGCACGTTGTCCAAGGGATACCGACAACGGGTGGGCGTCGCGGACGCGCTGGTCCACAGCCCGGAGCTGCTGCTCCTGGACGAGCCCACCTCCGGCCTCGACCCGGACCAGCGCCTCGAGGTCCGTGGTCTCGTAAGGGAGTTGAGTGATCGATGCACGGTGCTGGTGTCCACACACATCCTCCCGGAGGCTGAAGCCACCTGCGACGACGTGGTGGTGATCCACCGAGGCCAGATCAAGGCCGCGGATCGACTGGATCGGCTTCGGGAGAGCGAAGCGTCCATGTTCAGCGTGCGTCATGACGGCCCTCGCCTGGAGCAATACGGTGAGGGCACCGTGATCTCGGGTGACGACGACAACGTCAACGTCAACGTCCAGACACAGGAGGCAGCCTCTCGCATCGCGGCGGAGGTGATCCAGTCCGGCCGCAACCTCCTCGAACTGACCGAGAAGACCCCCACACTGGAGGAGATCTTCATCAAGCTCACCACGGGCCGGGAGGACGGGGCGTGAGTCGACTCTGGGTGCTGCTCAGACGCGAACTGGGCTCCCAGTTCCTGTCGCCCACCTCCTGGGCTCTGTTGACCCTGGTCTGGTTGATCCACGGAGTCATGTTCCGCTGGGTCATCATCCCCAGCACCCCGGGCGACATCCTCTACATGACCTGGCGCAGCTCGGTCATGGCCCTCTGGATCCAGCTCATCCTGGTTCCCCTTCAGACCATGCGGCTCATCGCTGACGAGAAGCGCACCGGCACCTTCGAGATGCTGGTCACCACACCGGCGCGAGATCACGAGATCGTGCTGGCCAAGTTTCTCGGCGCCGTGATCTTCAACGCAGTGGTCTGGACCATCATTCCGGTCCATGCGCTGATCATCTCGCTGGCGGGAGGCCAGCCCGCCCCAGGCCCCTTGTGGTGCAGCTACCTGGCGGTGGTCGCTACCGGCTCCCTCTACATTTCTCTCGGCTTGATCGCATCCGCCTTGACCAGGCACCAGATCCTCGCCGCGTTCCTGGCAGTGGTGCTGCTGATCCTCATCGGCGTAGCGCCCATGACGTGGCAGCTGGTCCCTGACTCATGGCCGACGCTCCGCTCGGTCATCCGCGCCGGAGACCTCACGCTCCAGGTGGAGGAGGCGTCTCGTGGGCTCCTGGACCTGGTCCACCTGACCTACAAGGTGGCGTTCTCGTGCCTCTTCCTCCTCTTCACCACCCGGATCCTGGAGGCGCGAAAGTGGGCATGAGCCAGCGAGACAACCAGGGCGGCCTGACCCGAGGCTATCGCTTCGGCGTGGCCGTGAACGTGTTCGCCATCTGCCTCTTGGGCACGGCCCTGGCGGTCGGCACCGTCGCCGCGGTTCGACAGCTCTCGTTCCGCACCGACCTCCGCTTCGACACGACCCACGACCAGCGCTACACCCTGGACCCCCTCGCCAAGAAGCTGCTCCGGAGCACGGATGCACCCTTGGAGATCTGGTACTGCTGGGGCTTCGACGCCGACCTGCAAGCGCGGGTGAAGGACGGATCGGGTCGGGTTCGCGGTGACCTCCTGATGCAGGAGTACTACCCGATCCTGCAAGAGGCCCAGGTGCGCATCCGTCAGGTGCTCCAGGAGTGGGCTCGCGCCACGCCCAACGTCCAACTCACGGTGGCGTTTCAGGAACGCCAGGCGATGCAGGTGGAGGTAGCGGCCAGGGACCTCGGGATCGAACCTCAGGAGATCCTCAACAAGGTCATCCTCCGCCACGCCGGGCGACGACTGGAGGTCCCTCTCCGCCGGATGATGGTGGACATGCAATGGGGGATGCTCCGAGCCGGTCAACAGCCGGTCGCTCCGCAGCCGCCGCGTTCCTGGCGAGTGCGAGAGGAGCTGGTCGCGGCCCTCCGTTCCATCACCTCGGGGGAGACCATCCCCGTGGGCGTCGCCAAGGGACTCCGATCCCGTTTTGCACCGGGCGCCGAGGGATACGAGACCGTCGCCCGCATGCTCCAGGCCGACGGCTTCGAACCCGTCCCCGTGGACCTGAGCGCGGCCATCCCCGACCGACTCAAGGCCATCATCCTGGGTGGACCGCGGACCGCGCTCGATCCACAATCGGTCACCCAGCTCCTGGCCTACGAACGACGCGGCGGGCGGGTCCTCGTGTTCGCGTCCTGTGCGTCTCCGGAGAAGTTCTCCGCGCTGCTGGAGCCCTACGGGATCAGCCTGCCGGAGCGGGCCATCGCGGACGACTCCCGCAACCGTCCGGCCCATCAGCCCGCGCGCTTCCTGGAGAGCGACGAGCTGTGCGTCGGGGAGCACGAGATCATCAGAGGCATCAAGAAACGGGTCCGGGTGTTCATGGGGATCTCCCGACCCCTGACCCTGCAACCGTCCGGCGGCACCGAGCCCCGCGCCTTCCCTCTGATGGCTGTGTCCCCCTTCGCCCAATCCGAGGGCATCCGCTTCGACGCTCAGGGTCGGCTCGCGTTCGTCCCCGGGCGGCGCCAGAGCGCGGCCAACGCCTGCATCGCCGCCGCGGGCCGAAGGCTGCTGCCGAACGGAGAGGAGGCCCGGATCGTCATCTTCGGATCCGAGGACCTGCTACAGACAAGAGCGCTGCTCGGCGGGTCGCTCTACGGCAACCGGGACCTGCTGCTGAACTCCCTCTATTGGCTCACCGAGAGCGACCGGGGCGGGAGCATACCCCGCACGGAGCGGAGGGAGCGCTGGATCGCCACGCGAAAACTGGAGGCCCCGTTCACCGTGATCGCCGTGATCATCATGCCGCTCCTGGCCATGGCCACGGGGGTGGTCGTGTTCTACCTCCGACGGAGTTGAGCCATGAACATCAAGACCACCATCGTGCTCATCGTCCTGGTGTCATCGCTGCTGGCGGTCTACCTGTTCGTGCTGAAGGGCGGTCCCGGAGAAGAGCGCCCGTGGATGGGCCTGCCCCTGCTCGGCGACTTCGCGGCGGACGACATCCACGAGATCATCGTCTCCGACCCTTCCGGCAAACGCAGTCAAGACACGACCAGGCTCGTTCGCGACGCACAAGGCTGGGAGATCAGCTGCCGGAGCCTCGAAGAAGGCCGCCCGATCCGGGCCAAGGCGCGCGTCGCCCACACCCTGCTGGACGCCCTACAGGCGCTGCAGCCTCTGCGAGTGGTCACCGACCCGGGAGACGACGCGGGTCTCGGCCTGGACCCCACGTCCGCGCTCTCGATCGAGCTGCGCGGCCCCGACATGGAGCCGCGACGCCTGCGCATCGGAGCCAGCATCGGCGCCGGGGAGTTGGCGTGCCGGACCAACGTCCGAGACGGCACCTTCACCATCGGACAGGAGGTGCTCTCGAGCCTGGCCATCGACGGCCGGAACGCCGCGGACCAGGCGCTGCTCCGTCTCGCCTACCTGGACGTCAACGCCATCCGCGTCGAAGAGGCAGGCGTCAACAAGTTCGAGATCGAGCGGGGCCATTCCCGGTGGTTCCTCAAATCCCCCCTGGCCGGTGTGCCGGCGGATACCGAGCGCTGCGACCAGCTACGTAACGCCGTCCTTCGGATGGCCATCCGAAAACGACTCTGGGACGTACCCCCCGAGTCCGTGGTCCCCGCTCCGTCGCCGTGGCGGGTGACGGTCACGGACACCAACGGGACCGAACACGTCATCCTCCTCGACCCGGACAACCAGCGAGGAGGCCTCGCCGCGAGGGTGTCGGGGCAGAGCCCAGCGGTGCTGGCCTCGTCGGACTTGATGCCGCTCCTGCGACGTCACTGGGGTGAGTACCGGGACCGTCGCCCGATCGGCGCCCCTTCGGCGCACATCGGCATCATCGAGCTCGAGCGCCCCCGGTCCAGGGGCCTCACCTTGCAGCGCTTCAATCAACAGATGTTCAAGCTGACCGTCGCCGAGCAGGCCCCGACGACGGTCACCTATTTCGCCGACGAGGTGGAAGCAGGGGAGTTCCTCTCCAAGCTGAGAGGTCTGACCTTCCTCAGGTTCGACAGCATCGAACCGACATTCGAACCCGAGTTCACCATCGCGCTGGGGCTGGCGGCGCCCGGGTCCAGGGCGCTGACCCGTCAGAGCATCCGCATCGGGCCACCGGACGGTGACGAGCGCCCGTTCAAGGTCGTCGGGCAGCCGGGCCTCGGGTTCATCGCCGGGGACGCCGTGGAGTTCCTGCAGGCCCCCTACTGGACCCTGCTTGAGCGCCGCGCCAAGTGCACCGACGCGTACTTCAAGCTCGGGCGGATCGAGCTGAGCATGGCCGACGGACGCAGCGTCGCCTACCTAGGCCGAATCCCCGGCGACCAGGAGCAGCTGGTGCTGACCCGCAGCGATGAAGGAGGCGCGGGACGACTGGGGGCAGTCAATCAGACCAGACTCCTGGAGAACATGACCGCCGGGGTCCCGGTGGTTGAGTGGCTGGGCGATCAGCCCGAACCGTCCATGGGCTTCGACGCCCCCTTCATGACCTTCCGCTGGTTCGAGCCCGCCGACGCATCGGTCAAATCGATCCCTGCCGGAGGTGAGGGCACGTGGAAGGAGTTGATCCTCGGCAAGCGCCGCGCCGACGGCAGCTACTTCGCCCGGTTGAAGGACGGCGTCCTGGGGCTCGTGTTTCTGATGGACCCCATCAACCTGCCGGTGTTCACCGACATCCTGGTGTCCGAGAAGGTCAAGTGACCGCGTCCGTGACGGCCGAGGACCCCTCGTCACCGGCCACGCAGACCCGATTATTGCCCGCACGCTTGGCGCGCACCAGCGCCTGATTGGCGACCACGAACAACGCCTTGTCATCGCTGGCATCCACGGGGTAGGTGGCGACGCCACCGGAGACCGTGATGCGGGTGGTCAAGGAGGGGATCTGCGCGGCGAAGTCCGTCGCCTCCACGGCCTTCCGCACCCGCTCGACATAATGGGCGGAGTCTCCGCCCTCGAGCCGCGAGGCCATGGGACGACCGGTCTCCGGCAAGATGACGGCGAACTCATCTCCACCCCACCGGGTGACCACGTCCACCTCTCGAAAGTTGTTCTGGATGGCCTCCGCCACGCTGCAGATCACAGCGTCACCAGTCGCGTAACCGTTACGGTCGTTGATCACCTTGAAGTTGTCGATGTCGATCAAGGCCAGCGTCAGTTGTCGGTCGTACCGTCGCGCGCGCTCCAACTCCACGATGATCTGCCGATCGAAGAACCGCCGGTTGTAGAGCCCGGTCAGCGGGTCCACGACCGCCATGCGGTGCAGGTCGTCCCACTTCTCCGCGTTGATCAGGTTGACCGCGACCTGATTGGCCAACATGGACACCACGTCCAGGTCATCCTGAGAGAAGGCCTCTCCGGCACGCCGATCCGTGAGGTTGACCACGCCGATGATCTTCTTGCGATCCATCAACGGCACGATCATGAAGGACTGCCCCTGGTACTGGTCACGGGTGGGGGGGTCCACGTCCTCGACGAGCAACGGCCGGCCCGTGAGCGCGACCTCGCCCGCCAGCGATTCCCCCAGGGTCACCGGCTCCAAGGGGCCGAGATCTTCAGGAAAGCCCGACCGCCGAACCACCTCGAGGGCGTCACCCTTGGTGGACTTCAGCATGATGGAGCCACGCTCCGCTCCGGCCAGCTCCAGGAACATCTCCAGGGCATTGCTCAGGAGTCGGTCCTTGTCCCGCTCCAGCTCCGAGAGCAAGCGGCTGCACGCGATCAGCCGCGGCGCCGCCGTCAACAACCGCCCCTCCGTCACCCCGCCCGCGGACTCAACGGAGGGTTCGGCTGGTGCGGCGGAGGCGGAGGCCCCGGCGCCGACCGCGTCCCGTTCCTGGCCGTACTCCATGGCTTCGAGGAGCGATGAGAAGCGGTAGGGCTCCGTCAACCAGAGATCCACCAGGGGAGAGTCGTCAGCGGGAACGGCCTCCGTAGCCCCGGCCACCACGACAAAGGGCGCCGGCTTGAACTCCCGAAGTTTGCCGAGAAACTCCTCGGGAGACCCGGGCAGCAACGACGCTCGCACGAGCACCGTGTCCACCTCGTTGCGCGCTACGAACAACACGGCCTCGTACGGTCGAGCCGTGGCCAGGACGCGGTACCCGCGGTCGCGAAGGAGATCCATGAAGTGCGCGAGGTTCGCCTCTCCATCGGTCAGAACGACGACCACCGGCGAGACGCTCATGCCGTGGTCTCTCTCTGGCCAGCGGCGGGCATGGTCATGCTGAGCCTGGTGCCTCCCTCCGGCAGTCCCGCGATGGCGATCTCGCCCTTCAGTCGACGCTGCACCAGATCTGCCGCCAACGCGATCCCGATGGCGCGGCTGTGACGGCAATGCCGGAGCAGGGAACCCAGGTCTGCCGGGTCGCAGTCGTCCGGCATGGCTCCGCTGTCCTCCTCGATGACAAACTCGATGGCAGGGCCGACGCGGGCCAGACGGACGGCGAGGACCTGAACGCGGCCCCGCTCTTCAACGAACGACCCCAGGACCAGATCGAGCATCAAGGCCATCTCGGCGGGATCGCCGACGATACGGGGCAGGGGACCGGCGACGTCGAACGTGACCGCCAGGCCCTCCCGCTCCAGGGCCTTGACCCGCGTCTCCACGGTGGCCTCCATGTCGATCGGCGCCTGCAGATTGCTCGGCCGACCGCCGATCAAACCCAACGCCTGCAACAGGCGCTCCAGTCTCTGGAGCTCGCCTCGCACCTGATTCAACGCTCGGGTTCGCGAATCCCCTTCGCCGAGGTCCACCGCCAGCAGCTGAAGCCAACCGGAGGCCGCGGCCAGAGGGTTGTTGAGGGCGTGGGCGATGCCGCGGAGCAAGACCCCCTGGTCCGGCGCTCGTTGACGAACCGGTCCATCGGCGCTCGGCGCCAACTCCTCCGTGACATGGCGAGGCGCCTCTTCCAACTTTGCGAGCGTCGACGCGACCTCCGCCAGGTAGTACGGGTCGTCGAGACGGATCAGACCCGGTCTTGGCTGCAGTCGCTGGCGACGGCCGAGGATGAGCAACGGGTACGGGTTCAGGAACTCGAGATCGGCGGGCTCGGGGAGCACCATCTCCTGGATGAGGATGAGGAGCGCCTCATCTCCATGAGCCCCTCCCTCCACGGCAGAGCGCAGCTCGCTGAGGGTGGACGCCCCCTGCACGTGATATCCGACCTTGCTCAGGTAAGCGGACAGCGCAGCCTGGTCTTCCCCGTCTGCGTGCAATAAGAGGATCGACGTCACCCGCGGGTGCTCCAGCGTGGCATTGAGACATCATGCGGCAACCGCCCCACAAGCCGCGTCCATGATACCGCTCTAACCGAGTCTATCGTCTGAACTTGGGACAGTCTCCGCCCGAGTGCCATTGTAACTGACCCGCGCTCGACCCGGCAAGCAGGGACCTCCACGCGGCTGAGGCTTGAGTCCTCCGACGCCCCGTGCCAGACTCCGCCCCCAACCGCGGTCAAGACGCCGACGCCATTCGTCCGATGTGGCGACAGGGCAACCGGTTGGAACCGTTGCCCCTGACCCGTCACGTGAATCAGGCATCGAGGGTCCCGTGCCCAAGATCTCGATCGTCATTCCGGTGTTCAACGAAGAGCTCTGCCTCGCGCCTCTCTTCGATTCCCTGGACGCGTTCATCGCCGACTTCGGGGGGGCCGTCGAGGTCCTCATGGTCGACGATGGGAGCACGGATGACTCGCTTCGGATCATGGGCGAGGAGGCGCTCAAGCGGGCCCACTTCCGGGTCCTCGCCCTCCGCGCCAACACCGGGCAGACGTCCGCCATGGCCGCGGGTCTGGACCAGGCCACCGGAGACGTCATCGTCTTCATGGACGCGGACCTCCAGAACGACCCGGCGGACATCCCGCTCCTCCTGGCGAAGCTGGACGGAGGCTACGACCTCGTATCGGGCTGGAGGAAGAACCGCCAGGACCGGGCCATCACCCGGACCCTCCCGTCCATGATGGCCAACCGACTCATCGGATGGGTCACCGGCGTTCGCATTCACGACTACGGCTGCACGTTGAAGGCCTACCGCGCCTCCGTCGTGAAGCCCCTTCACCTCTACTCCGACATGCACCGGTTCCTACCGGCCCTCTGCGCCAGCGCCGGCGCTCGCGTAACCGAGATCGTGGTCAATCACCGACCGCGGACCCTCGGACAGAGCAAGTACGGACTGGACCGGATCTTCAAGGTGCTGGTCGATCTCGTCGTCATCAAGATGATCGTGACTTTCGCAGATCGTCCCCTGCACTACTTCGGCCTGCTCAGCCTCTTCTTCCTCGTCCTCACAGCGTTCACCGGGAGCATCTGGGCGTGGAACCTGGGGGTCAACTGGGGCGCGGGGTCGATCATCCTCCCCGCGGTGATCGTCCTGTTCTTCTGCTGCTTCCTCTACTTCCTCTTCATCGGCCTGCTCGCGGACCTGATCGTACGGGTGCAGGGGAGAGGACGATCCGATGTCGCCCGGGCCGCCACCGTGGAGGTCAGTGGATGAGCGCCGACCTCGAACTCTCCCTGGTCGTCCTGGCCAGCAACGAGACCCCGGACACCGACCTGTTCCGAGAGATGATGCAGGTGTGGCGGGAAGAGCTCGACGCCCTCGGGCGCTCATACGAGGTGCTCGTGGTCGACGACGGCGTGGGCAACGAGTTCTTCGAGGTCGCGGACGAGCTGAGGGGAGACTGGAGCGCCATCCGGATCATCCGATTCCGACGCTGCTTCGGCGAATCCGTCGCCCTGGACACGGCGGTTGACCTGGCCAAGGGCAGGTACGTGGTCACGTCCACCTGGTACCTGCAAGTGGAGCGAGAGAGCCTGCGGACCACGGTCCAGAGGCTCGATGGCGGCACCGACTTCGTCACCGTCCGCCGTCACCCTCGCGTCGACAGCGTCATGGCCCGCCTGAACTCCTGGATGTTCAACGCCTACACCCGTTGGCTGACCAAGGTCAGGCTGCACGACCTGAACACCTCGTTCCGGGCCTTCCGCCGAGACGTGGTGGAGGGGCTCCACTTCCACGGAGACCTGTTCCGGTTCATCGCCATCTTCGCCATCCACAAGGGTTTCCGTGTCGAAGAAATCCCCATGCGGCACATCCGCGAAGAGGGACCGAGCACGGTGCTGCGACCGGGGCTCTACGTCCGTCGGTTCCTGGACATCCTGGCCCTGTTCTTCCTCATCAAGTTCACCCGCAAACCGCTCCGGTTCTTCGGACTGGTGGGGTTCGGGTTCCTCTCCGTCGGGCTCGTCATCTGCCTGTGGCTGGCGTACCTGAAATTGGCGTTCGACGAGAGCCTCGTAGGCAGACCCATGCTCATCCTCGGCGTGTTCCTGGTGGTCCTCGGCATCATCGTGGCCAGCATCGGGCTCATCGGGGAGATCATCATCTTCACCCACGGTCGCGACCTCCGGGACTACCACATCGACCGGATCATCGAGTCCGATGACGACGAAGAAGAGGACCGTTCTTGAGCACGGAGACCCTCGAGCTCTCGCCGACGACCGAGCCTCTGTGGGACGCGTACGTGGCCGCCCACCCTGCGGCCACGCTGTTCCACTCCCTGGTGTGGCGGGACGCGGTCAAGAGCACCTTCGATCACGAGTGCCGCTACCTGGTGGCGCGACGTGACGAAGCCGTGGTGGGCGTGGTCCCGCTCGTCACCATCAGGAGCATGTTCTTCGGGCGGTCACTGGTCTCCGTGCCCTTCGGTGTGTACGGGGGCATCCTGTCGGACGACCCGGAGGCCACGACGGCCCTGACCGACCACGCCACGAGGCTCATGGACGACGCCAAGGCGGGCTACGTAGAGCTGCGTCACCTGACGCCCCCGCCGGGGATCGACCTGGTCACCAAGAGCCTGCACTGCACCTTCGTGAAGGAGCTCCCGGAAGACCCGGCGGACGTCCTCGGGACGATCCCCAGGAAAGCCCGCGCAGAGGTCCGCAAGGCGCGCAAGCGTGGTGAGTTGACCACCGACGTCGCCCCGCTGGATCTGGACGAGTTCCATCGGATGTTCGCCTTCAACAAGCGGAAGCTCGGCTCGCCCATCTTCCCCAAGAGCCTGTTCTGGCATCTGGCGGATCTGCTCGGGGACGACCTCAACGTGCTGACCGTGAGGGCCGCGGGGGAGCCCGTGGCGGCGGTGGTCAACTTCATCTGGAACGACACCCTCATGGCGTACTACTCGGGCGCCTACGACGAGGCCAACCGGTTGTCCGCCAACAACCTGATGTACGTCGCCGACATGGAGTACGCCGCCGAACGCAAGCTCAAGCGCTTCGACTTCGGCAGGAGCCGCAAGAACACGGGGGCCTTCTCCTTCAAGAAGAACATGGGCTTCGAGCCGCAGGAGCTGCACTACCACTACATCCTCGGAGCGGGCCAGGACATCCCTGAGGTGAACGCGGCCAACCCGAAGTACCGCCTCGCCCAGAAGCTCTTCATGCACCTGCCGGGATTCGCCGCCAGCAAGCTCGGCAGCTTCGTGGCCAAGCGCATGCCCGTCTGATTCCACGGGCGTCGCCGACGAATGACGGTGGCCCGCCGCCATGTGGACGCTGCGGAACCGGATTCTCGCTCTCGACCCCGAAGATCCTTGCGGTTCGCGCCCGGTGGCCGTAACAAGGGGCCTGAGGAGGGCCTCACTTGAACGTACTGGTTTCCGACGACGAGAAGTCCATCACCCTGACCCTGGAGGAAGACCTGACAGAGGCCGGGCACCGGGTCACCGTAGCCAACACCGGAGACGAGGCCCTGGCGGCGATCCAGCGGGAGCGCTTCGACTGCCTCATCACGGACCTGAACATGCCGGGGGTGAAGGGGCATGAGCTGATCCGACACGCCAAGGAGCTGGACGCGTCCATCTCCGTCATCGTCATCACCGGCTACGGCACCATCGAGTCCGCCGTCGAGGCCATGCGCGACGGCGCCCACGACTACATCCAGAAGCCCTTCGTCAACCAGCAGCTGATCATGCAACTGGACAAGCTGTCCGAGCTGCGGGATCTGGCAGACGAGAACCAGAACCTCAGGGCACAGGTGCAGGAGATCGTCGGCTTCGAGAACCTCATCGGCTCATCCCAGGCCATGCAGGACGTCTTCCGGACCCTCAAGACCGTCGCCAGGACGGACTCCAACATCCTCATCCTCGGGGAGACCGGCACCGGCAAGGAGCGGGTCGCTCGCGCGACCCACGACCTCAGCACCCGCCGGGACAAGCCTCTCGTGACCATATCCTGTGCGGCCATCCCATCCGCGTTGCTGGAGGACGAGCTCTTCGGGCACGAGACCGGAGCGTTCACCGACGCCCGCGGTCGCAAGCTCGGTCGCATCGAGCGGGCCGACGGCGGGACGTTCTTCCTGGACGACATCGACGACATGCCCCTCGAGACCCAGGTCAAGCTGCTGCGGGTGTTGCAGGAGCGGGAGTTCGAGCGCCTCGGGGGAGAAGAGACCATCCAGGTGGACATCCGGATCATCACCGCCACCAAGGTCGACCTGAAGCAGCTGGTCACCGACGGTCGGTTCCGCGAGGACCTCTCTTACCGGCTCAACGTCGTCCCGCTGAACCTGCCGCCGTTGCGAGACCGCACAGGAGATATCCCCCTCCTCGCCCAACACTTCATCCAGAAGTTCGGCGGCGGTCGCGACTTCCAGGTCAAGTCCGAGGTCATGGACGCCATGGAGGGGTACTACTGGCCTGGCAACGTGCGAGAACTGGAGCATGCCATCGAGCGCGCCATCGCGCTGGCCGGTAGCGCCACCTTCCTCAAGCGCGAGCACCTGGTGGAACGCAGCCCGGATCACAAGATGGCGCACAAGGTGCCGAGCAAGGTCCTGACCCTCAAGGAGGCCGTCGAAGACACCGAGACCGAGCACATCAAGGAGGTCCTGAAGCTGACCGCCAACCACAAGGCGCAGGCCGCCTCCATCCTGGGGATCTCGCGCAAGAACCTCTGGGAGAAGATGCGGCTCTACGGCATCGACGGCCCCGACGACGCGAGCCGGTGACGCACCCGACGGCGACACCGGCGGAAGCCCATGGTCCTGGCGACCTGGTGATCTTCGTCTCTGACGTACACATCCGATTCGGGGACCAGGCGTACCTGGACCAGTTCACGGAGTTCCTGGAGCGGCTCCGCCAACGTCGCGTCACCGCGGTCTACATCCACGGCGACCTGTTCGAGTTCTATGTGGGCCCGCGGCAGGGATCGCTCGCGTTCTACGACCCGCTCTTCGCTTCGCTTCGATCGCTGACCGACGACGGCATCCCGGTCGGCATCCTGCACGGCAACCGGGACTACCTCATGGGAGCCCGGTTCGCGCACGCAGGATGCGCGGTCCTCCCCGACGAGGTGAGCCTG
Source organism: uncultured Isosphaeraceae bacterium (assembly GCA_964507445.1). Classification (GTDB taxonomy): domain Bacteria; phylum Planctomycetota. The sequence continues at coordinate 43,280 of CAZDQF010000001.1, read as the reverse complement.
CGGCTGGGTTCGCTCAAGGTCCACCTATCCCACGGTGACCAGTTCTGCGTTCACGACCGGAGCTATCAGTTCTGGGCCCGCGGCGTTCTTCGAGCCGCGCCCGTGCGGTTCCTGGTGAGGAACCTGCCCCTCCGACTCGCTCTGTGGCTCGCGCACCGATACAGGAAGATCTCAGCCCGGAAGTTCGAGCGCGCGGGCCCGCGGCCCGCCAGCAGGCTCCCCACCGTATTCGACGGTGTCCGGCAGCTGCTGGATCGCGACCCTCACGATGTGGTCATCTGCGGTCATATCCACGACCTGAACCGGACCTCTCTGGTTCATCCCGCAGGGGAACCTGTCCTCTACACCACTGGCGCCTGGGAAGATGGCCCCAACTTCATCCAGTGGCTGGACGGAGAACTGACCCTGGAGACAGTGGCCAGCGGAAGCGGCCAGGTACTTGGGACGCCCTGAGGCCCGGGTATCATGATCGTTCACCACCCGACCGAGCCTCACGGCGAATCGGGTGCGCGTGCCGTAAATACCGGCACGGGAAAGGACTGCGGCCGCGATGCGGTCGCTCGCATTGGCAATCGTCGTCACCATCGACGGACCGGCTGGGGCCGGAAAGAGCACGGTGGCCCGGGCGTTGGCCCGGCATTTGGGTTGGCGCTTCCTCGATACCGGGGCGCTCTACAGGGCCGTCGCTCTCATCGCATCCGAACGCGGCGTCCCCACCAGCGACGGAGCCGCACTGGGCTCCCTCTCGTCCTCGCTCCAGATCAGCCAGGACCCTGAAGGCCGGACCTTCGTGGGGGAGCGGGACGTCTCCGGGGACATCCGCACGGAGGCCATCTCCGACGGCGCGTCCAAGGTCTCCGCTCACCCCGCCGTTCGGGCAGCCCTGGTAGACGTCCAGCGTCAGGTGGCCACGGCCGGAGACCTGGTCTGTGAAGGTCGTGACATGGGCACCGTGATCTTCCCCGATGCCCAGGTCAAGGTGTTCCTCAATGCGGACACCACCACCCGGGCCCGTCGGCGCCAGCTCGACATGAGCGCCAACGGCGACACCCCGGACCTTCCGGAGATCATCGCCCTCATCGAACAACGGGATGCCAGGGACGCCAATCGCGAGGCTGCCCCGTTGGCGAGACAACCAGACATGATCGAGGTCGACACCAGTGACCTCACCATCCATCAGGTGCTGGAGCGCCTGATCCAACTCGTGGCCGAACGTGTCGGCTGAATCGAGGCCGGTTCCTGGGCGCATGACCCCGCACAGGACACGGCCAGCGTCGCTCCCGGTCGGAGCGCCGCGAACCAACAAGTGGTCAAGACATCAAAAATGAGTCGATTGCAAGCACAGCAGCTCGTCAAACGCCTGATCCCCTCCAAGGAAGAGGAGGAGCAGCTCCTGCTCGAGGCCCTCGGAGAAGGCGGGGAGAAGCTGCAGGAAGAATCTCTCGAGGACGCTGGGGTCAGCTTCCGGCCCGACACCATCGTCAAGGGGCGGGTCGCCCGCGTGAACCCGGACTCCGTGCTGGTCGACATCAAGTACAAGTCGGAGGGTCTGATACCGCTCGAAGAGTGGGGCGACACGACCCCGGAGGTCGGGGATGAGGTCGACGTCCTCTACGAAGGCGTGGACGAAGACGAGGGCATGCTCGAGCTCTCGAAGCGCAAGGCCGACCGGATCAAGGGGTGGGAGCGCATCATCTCCACCCACAAGGAAGGCGACGTGGTCAAGGGCAACTGCGTCCGCAAGATCAAGGGCGGGCTGCTGGTGGACATCGGCATCCCGGTGTTCCTCCCCGCGTCACAGATCGAGATCCGCCGCGCCGGCGACATCGGCCACTACATCGGCAAGGAGGTCGAGGCCCGGATCATCAAGATCGACGAAGCCCGCATGAACATCGTCGTCTCGCGCCGCAAGCTGCTCGAGGAGAGCCGCGAGCAGAAGAAGCAGGAGATCCTCAGCGGCCTCGAGGAGGAGCAGATTCGTCGCGGCGTGGTCAAGAACATCGCCGACTTCGGCGCGTTCGTGGACCTGGGAGGCATCGACGGCCTCCTGCACATCACCGACATGTCCTGGGGGCGCATCAACCACCCCAGCGAGATGCTCTCCATCGACGACGTGGTGGAGGTCAAGGTGCTCAAGTTCGACCAACAGTCCGAGCGCATCGCCCTCGGCCTGAAGCAGAAGACACCGTCGCCCTGGGCGACCATCGACAACCGCTACCAGCCCGGCAGCAAGGTCCAGGGCGAGGTGGTCAACGTCATGTCCTACGGCGCCTTCGTCAAGCTGGAGGAAGGGGTCGAGGGGCTCGTCCATGTCTCCGAGATGTCGTGGACACGCCGCATCAACCACCCGAACGAGATCGTCAACCAAGGCGACATCGTGGACGTGGTGATCCTCAACGTGAACGCCCAGAAGCAAGAGATCTCTCTCGGCATGAAGCAGATCGAGGAGAACCCCTGGGATCTGGTGGAGGAGAAGTACCCCATCGGCACCATCATCCGGGGCCGTGTCCGCAACCTCACCAACTACGGCGCGTTCGTGGAGATCGAGGAGGGCATCGACGGCCTGCTCCATGTCAGCGACATGTCCTGGACCCGCAAGGTCAGCCACCCCAACGAGGTGGTCAAGAAGGGAGATGTCCTGGAGGCCATCGTCCTGTCCGTCGACCAGGACAAGAAGCGCGTCGCCCTCGGCGTCAAGCAGCTCACCGAGGACCCGTGGGAGTACGACATCCCCAACCGCTACCTGGTGGGGGCCGACCTCGAGGGGAACGTCACCAAGATCACGAACTTCGGCGTCTTCGTGCAGCTGGAGGACGAGCTGGAAGGCCTGCTCCACATCTCTGAGCTGGCAGAGACCAAGGTGGAGAACCCGGAGGAGGTGGTCTCCACCGGTGACCTGGTGAAGGTCAAGGTCATCAAGGTCAACCCGGACGAGCGCAAGATCGGGCTGACGCTCCTTGAGATCCTCGAATCCGAGCAGGGCAACAAGCTGCCGGAGTACGAGCTCATGGACGACGCCGCCGAGGACGCTCCGGCCGAGGACGCTCCGGCCGAGGACGCTCCGGCCGAGGACGCTCCTGCCGAGGACGCTCCTGCCGAGGACGCTCCTGCCGAGGACGCTCCTGCCGAGGACG
>CAZDQF010000001.1:0-39901 GCA_964507445.1 uncultured Isosphaeraceae bacterium | reverse complement strand
ACGCTCCGGCCGAGGACGCTCCGGCCGAGGACGCTCCGGCCGAGGACGCTCCTGCTGAGGACGCTCCGGCCGAGGACGCTCCGGCCGAGGACGCTCCGGCCGAGGACGCTCCGGCTGAGGACGCTCCGGCCGAGGACGCTCCTGCTGAGGACGCTCCGGCTGAGGACGCCCCGGCTGAGGACGCTCCGGCTGAGGACGCTCCTGAAGGCGAGACGCCTCCATCGGCGTGATGCGCCTGCCGTTGGCCACCCTGCTCTTCCTCCTCGCCGCGTGTGTAACGCCCGCGGTGAAGGAGGAGGGAGCGGGCGACCCCGCCTCCACCAACCCTGAACAAGAGCAGCTTCCGGAACCGCCGGCGACCAAACCGCCGGCGACGGGCGTGGAGTTCGACCGTCGCGTCGCCTCCATCCTCGAGCAAATCGAGGCACACGATTACGACCGGGCTCTTGGGCAGATCGGAGAGGTCCTCGCATTGCGCCCGCCGCCGGACCTGCGGGCCTATATCGAAGGCCTGAGAGCAGGCCTCAAGCGAGACCTCCTCCAGTCCCTGTACGTCGACGCCTTCATCGTCCTCGACAAGAAGCGCATCGCGTTAGGGACTCCGATCACCGGGCAGATCATCATCGTCAACCTCTCCACCCAGCCCCTGTCCATACCAGCACGGGTGGGGGGAAACGCCACCACCATCCAGCTGGATCTGCAGTACAAGGAATTCGAAGTGGGCGGCATGGTGCTCACCAAGCGAAAGCAGCAACCGGTCCTGGTGGGCCAGGACATCCTCTTGCAGCCAGGCGAACGTCACGCGGAGCCGATCCTCCTGGACTCCCTGGCCCTGGGAGCGAATCGGCCCAGCTATCGCCGCTATGACGTCGAGGCCATCATGTACCCGAGCGCGATCATCATCGGGACGGACAACTGGCCCGGGAACCTGCGGCTGAGGAGCGCACGCTGCGAGGTGTTCCCACGGAACTACGAGCACCTCATGGACCGCCCCGTGTCCAGGCTCCAGGAGGCGGTGGCGAAGAACAGCCCCGCGCACATTCCACTCGCTGCCGCCCTCGTGTCCCCATCCATGAGAGGACAGGCGGTCGACCAGCTCATCAACACGCTGCGTTCCCCCTGGGGCCAGGGCCCCGATGGACCGACCCGAGTAGCATGCTGCGTGGGCTTGCGTATCCTGACCGGCGAGGAGATCACCGCCAGACCACAGGCGTGGCTGGCCTGGGCAGAACAAAGACGATGACCAGCAACGACCCGACCCCCGCCATGCCCTCGGCCGTGCGCGCCGAAGTCGACCGCCAGAAGGCCACCCTGCTGCGCGGCGCCGTCAATGTGTTCTCGGAGCAGGAGCTCGAGCAGAAACTGGCGACCAGCATCCAGAGCGGCACCCCCTTGCGTGCCAAGCTCGGCGTGGACCCCACATCCGCCTCCCTGCACCTCGGCTTCACTGTGGTCCTCAACAAGCTGCGGGCGTTCCAGGACCTGGGGCACACCGCCGTGCTCATCATCGGTGACGCCACCGCCATGGTCGGTGACCCCACCGGCAAGAACAAGACTCGACCGCGCCTCTCTCACGCCGACATCAAGCAGAACGCAGAGACCTACCTGGATCAAGCGTCCAGAGTCCTCGATGTCCACAAAACCGAGATCCGTCACAACAGCGAGTGGCTTCACGCGTTCGATTTCGACGGGTTCGTCTCTCTGCTGTCGCGCTATACCGTGGCCCGCATGTTGGAGCGGGACGACTTCGACAAGCGCTACAAGGCGCAGACTCCGATCTATCTGCACGAGTTCCTCTATCCTCTCCTGCAAGGATGGGACTCGGTGATGATCAAGTCCGACGTCGAGCTCGGCGGCACGGACCAGCTGTTCAACCTCCTGGTCGGACGTGACCTCCAGGAACAGGAAGGCCAGTCGCCCCAGGTCTGCATCACGACACCGCTCCTGGTCGGCCTGGATGGCCAGCTCAAGATGAGCAAGTCCTACGACAACCACGTAGGCATCACCGAACCGGCGGACGACATGTTCACCAAGGTCATGCGCGTCGATGACTCCATGATGCGCGACTGGTTCACGCTCCTGACCCGGGTCCCCGCTGCGGACATCGACGACCTGCTCGCCGAGGGCGCCAACCCTCGAGACGTGAAGCTGCGCCTCGGCGAGACCCTGGTCGCCATGTATCACGACGACTCGACCGCGACAGCGGCGCGGGATCGCTGGATTCAGGTGATCTCCAAGAAACAACTGCCAGACGACCTGCGGGACGTGGCGGTCAGCGGAGGGCCGCATCCGATCATCGACCTCGTCGCCGACGCATTCCCTGACGCCTTCAAGAGCCGCAGCGAGATCCGCCGCCTCATCACCGGTGGCGGGGTCTCCCTCGGGGACCAGAAGATCCAGGACCCCCACGCGGAATTGAGCCTCTCAGAGGCCACCGTGCTCAAAGCAGGCAAGAAAAACGTCTGCAGACTCGTTCCATAGGCACGCCCGGGTCCCTAAAATCAGGGGGCCGAGATCCCGGAGGTCATCTATGCGCTGTCTGATGCTGTCCCTCACTCTCTTCTTCGCGGCCACCTCCGCAGCCCTCGCGGACGACGTGACCCTCACCAACGGCAAGGTCTACAAGGACCTCACGCTCCTGAAGGAGACGAAGTCCGCGTACATCTTCGTGACCCACGAAGGTCGGAAGCTGACGCTCGCCAAGAGGTCCGTCGCCAAGGTAGAGAAGAAGCCCACCGTCCGCGGCGAGCTCCAGGACCGGATCGCCGAGCTCCCCAAACGGGACCCGGACGCCATGGTGGACCTTGGACTGTGGGCGCAGTCCAAGGGGATGAACAAGGACGCCAAGGACCTCTTCAAGAAGGCGCTGCGGATCGACCGCAAGCACGCGCGGGCGCACGAGGCCTCCGGCGACAAGCTGCTCGACGGCAAGTGGGTTCGGGAGTCCACATGGCGGAAGGCCATGGCCAAGAAGATGGCCGCCCAGTACAAGGCCTGGGGATGGAAGGAGATCAAGGGCGAGTGGTTCCCGCCGACCATCGCCCAACGGCAGAAGGACAAGCTGGTCCAGATCCAGGGCCAATGGGTCGCCCCCAAGCGGGCCAAGAAGATCGAGAAGGACGGATTGACCTTCGCAGAGGGCGCCTGGCTCACCCCGGAGGAGAAGAAGACGTTCGACGACGGCCTGCGCAAGTACGAAAAGCGATGGATGTCCATCGAGGATCTGGACGACATCCATACGGACTTCGAAGACCCGTGGGTCATCAAGACGACCCACTTCGAGGTCCGCGCCAATTGCAAGCACCGTGACGCCGCCTGGGTAGCCAAGATGGGGGAGTGGTTCTACAAACCTCTCCAGGACCTGTTCGGCGAAGAGCACCGGGACATGCACGGCAAGAACGGCCGCGTGGTCCTCTTCATCGGTCGCGGCGTGAACTCCTACAAGCTGCTCGGCAGCACCATCGCCAACGGTGACCGCGCGTCCTTCAAGTCCAGCGGTTACGGGTCGTTCTACTCCTCGAATTGGGGCGGCGGCCGGGGAGCAGGCTGCACCTACATCGAAGGGAACAGCACCTGGAACGAGCAGTGGGTCGCCAACGCCGTCACCCACGCGTTCATCGGACGCATGACTGACCACTCCTCCACGGAGGAGAAGACCGTGGAGGCGCTGGCCGGGTACATCGCCGGGCACGGGTCGGACGGCAAGTACCACCCTCCCGCGTGGATGAACAAGTGGGCCTTCAACAGCGACGACCGGCCCATGGGCGAGGGGTCCACCATCATCGACAGGATCGGCTACCGCACCGCCCACACCATTCTTCACGGCGGGTTCTACCTGCACTTCCTGCGAACCAAGAACGACGAGGCTTTCCGCAAGTTTTTCCGCGACTTCCTGACCAACGGCTCCATGAAGATCGACGAGCTCACCCGCGCCTGCCTGGGCCAGGATGTCGGCAGCGACGAGGTGAACAAGCAATTCGCGGAGTTCCTCGACGCATACAAGGCGTCCTACACTCCGGGTCCTCGGCGAAGCTGACCGGCTAGCTCCCTCGCCATCCGTGGCTGGTTGTCCCGCGGATGGCTTCACCAGAACTTGACAACCGCCGTGCCGGAGGCACACTAACCCCCGGTTGGAGCCGTGAGTCGGGCCAGGGGAGGCGCAGAATCGCTCGCGGTTTATTGAGACGCTCGATCATCCAGCGTCTCTCGGGAGTACCAGAGGACCGCCTCCCAGCGCGATCGGATACGAACTTCGGCTCTTTGTCTGTCAAACAAGGCGGCGGGGCCGTAGATGGCGCGGGACGCGGGGAGGATCATGAAGGCCTGTCATCGTTGTCAGAAACCGTGGGATGAACCGGGACAACCCGGGTTCAACAACACCTGTTCGGGATGCGGCATGTCGCTACATTCCTGCCAGAATTGCCTTCACCACGTGACCAGCGGCTCCGTCCGTTGCCTCGTGGAGACCGCGCCGCCGGTCCAGGACCCCAGCGCAGGGAACCGCTGTCAGCACTTCGAGTTCTCCGCCCAGATGGCGGCGGAGCAGCAGATGGCGACCCAGGAGTTCACGCCCAGCCGGACCGCTGATCCGGTGGCGGACCCTGCCTCTGCCCGGCGCCGCTGGGACAAGCTGTTCGGAGGCGAGTAGATCGGCTGCCCTGCGAACTGACCCGCAGGGCGTCCACCACGATCAGGGAACGATCTGCACCACGTTCGTGCTGCTGATGGCGCCGGGAGTCACCCACGCGACCGTGATGTCCATGGGCATGCCCGCGAACGCCGTCAGGAACCCAGCTGGCGCGCTGAACGGGACCTCAGGGTAGAGGCCTGGCGCGGGGATGAAGTGGAGAGGGTTCCCGAAGCTCGCCGGCGTCCCGATGATCGAGATCAGCAGGGGGTCCAGATTGAGCCCCAACACCGGACCGGAGCCCACCGGTGTTGCCGCCGCCAGGGAAGCCAATGTGTATCCCTCGATGGTCCCCGCCGGCGCCGGCGGAGGAGTCACGGTGATATCCCCGACCCCGCCCCCGGTGGTCGTCACCACGAGCTCATACGGCCCCGCCGTGATCAGCCCCGGGATGGTGCGGGTGGATGATCCGTTGGTGGCATCGGTTACCGTCAGGGACACGGTGTAGGTGCCGGGCCCATAAACGTGGGTCGGGTTCACCTGGGTGGAGTCAACCACGCCGTCGTTGTCGAAGTCCCACTCCCACGACTGGATCCCGGCGGGATCGTTGGTCGTGCTCTGATCCGTGAAGGCGACAGACAACGGCGCCGGGCCCGTGGTGGTCGAGGCGGAGAAGTTCGCCGACAAACCGCCTGTCGAGAAGTCGATCTTCACGATGGGCACGAACTCGTTGTTGTTGAAGCTGGAAGACGCCGCCGAGCAGTTGGTGGTGTCTCCATAGCGATTGCCACCGTTGACGCCCGCGGCGCCAGAGGCCCCGTCCATGGTCGCGCCCCACGTGGCATTGGTCCCGCACTTCTCGATCTGGATGACGAAGTCGTCTCCCGCTGTCGGGTCGTACGTGAATGAACCGGTGAGGCCGAGGGGGATCCACGTGCCCGTGGAGCCGCCGGACGCGGGCACCGCCGCGCTCGACCAGGCCCCTGTCTTGACCACCGTGGCGTCACCGTTCAGGTTGTTCGCGAACACCGGGTCGTGCCCTGCCACCGTGTAGTCAGTGGGGCTTGAGGCCATGGTGACGACGAAGCTCGGGAAGCTGAACGCCGCGACCGACGCGGTCGCAGTGCTCGCCCTGACCCACACCTCCGTGATGGTGATGGGGCCCGTGGACTGGAACTGAGCCGAGTCGTAGTGCCACTGCCACTTGTGATCGTTGGTGTTGTTCTGAGGGAAGCTGGTGGCGCCGTTTCCGTCGGCGGTCAAGAATCCGGCAGGGAGAGTCTGGCTGTTGCCCCCCGGAGGCGGCGGAGGAGGTGGTGGCGCGCCCGTGCAGCTGCCCGTCTGCCCGACGTTGAGGGCCGCCGGCGTCCCCGCACCGACGTCAGACCAATCAGCCCCGGTGTCCGTATCCGTATCGCTGTTCCGTTCGCTGGAATCGGAGGTGCCCCCCGTGTAGGTGCCGCTCCATCCGGTTCCGGCCGGGAGCATCGGAGCCCCGCCGAGCCCGAAGAAGTCACGGAACATGTAGTCCACGCCGGCGCCGCTGGCGTCAGTCAGGTAAGCGCCGACGCCCCGCGCCGCCACCCAGAAGTAGTTGAACCCGATGCTGATGGAGTTCGGGAGCGACCCGGGCGCGCCGGCGGTGCCGAACTCCTGCGCCACCACGAAACCGCCCGCCGGGATGACGGTCCCCGAAGGGAACGTGAACGTCGGCTCTGCCGTCGCCCCGGCGCCGGTGTCGTAGAACGTGGACAACGTCCAACCGGAGATATCAACGCTCAGGCCGCCGCAGTTGTAGAGCTCCACGTAGTCCGGGCTGCCGGAGTCCACGGCGTTGATCAGGACAGGACCCTGGCCATGCAAGACGCAAGTCAATCCGACAGACTGAACGCAAAGGACCAGCAAAGTGCGAGACAACATCGATGGGATCTCCAATAGTCGGCTGGATACGAAGCGGTCACTCGACCCGTCCATATTACACCGACCAGGGCGCCGCCCAGAAGGGCATCACCTCAAGCGCCGCCGACACCCCTAACGGGCGCGGACGTAAGTGCCCTGAGAATCCACGCTGAGGCGCTTCAAGAGATCGGAATCGTGATCCGGTCCGACGCCAATGGTGTGGATGACGATGCGGGCTCGCGCGTTCATCCGCCGCACCTCACTGCAGATAAGCTCCGAGTCTCGCAACTGACCGGCGGTGGGGAGCCCATCGGTGAGGAAAAGGAGCGTGTCGACGATCATTCTCTTCGACGGCCGCCCACGCCTCCCTGCGGCGGTCTTGAACACGGTCTCCAGGGCGTCGTAGACGTTGGTCTTGCCGTGGGCCCTGAGGGTCTTCACCCACGCGATGAGGGCCCTGCGGTTGCTCCCGTCGAGCTTCACCATGTCGTCTTCAAAGGCGTCGACGCCATCGCTGTAAGCGAGCACGTTGACCATGACGCCCGACGGGAGTCCGCCCAGCGACCGGATCAACTCTCGCTTGGCGCGGTCCAACTTGGTCTCGTCCGCGTGCCCCGCGCTGGTAGTGCCAGCGGCCCTGGCCTTCTCGGCCATGCTGCCAGAGACGTCGATGACGTACACCACGGCGTGGCTGCGAAATCGAAGCCCGTAGAATCCTTCGCCGTTGCCCTCCGCGAGCAGCTGCCGACGATCCACTCCGCGACGCACCCGCTCTCCCCGTCGGTCCGGCCGCCGATAAGACGAACCTTGATCGCTCCACCACTCCTTCCACAGCACCACGTTGTCATGGAAGTTCTCGCCGGTGAGGAACCTCAGGCTGAAGATCACGTCGTCCAGCAGCCGCCCCTCCTCCAGAGGCAGTCGATCGATCAACGCCTCGACGCCGGCTCGACCGCCCACGAAGCGCAGGGAGTTCACCGCCGCAGCCCGAACCACCGCGAACTCATCGCCCAACGCCGTCACCAGGGCCGCCTCCGCCTCCGGCGCAATCTGTCGGCCGAGGGCGTCCGCGGCCACACCCCGGACCAACGGGTCACGGTCTCGGCCCAAGACCCTGACGAGCGTGGCGCAGGCCTCGGAAGCAGGCAGGTCGCCGAGAAGCTCGAGGAGTTGTCGGCGTAGCGCGAACGACGACCCGCCACGACCGGCGCGCCCGCACAGAGTCTTCAGCACCGACCCGCGACGAGCCACGTCGACGGTGGCGAGGGAGGCCCTGTAGCCGTCCCTCAGCGCCTGACACTCCCGGGACAGGTCTCTCAGCTGGCGGCGGCGAAAGGACATGTCCCCGGTGAGCTCGCCGATCGCCTCGACCTCGTCTCGTGCCCCCGCCGCCCGCACGGCCCTGGCCCGCTTTCGGGATAGTCCGTCCAGTTGGTTCTCGATGGCCGCCACCTGCTTGCCGGCCCGCCCCAGGGCCTCCAGGAAGCGGGGGAGACAGGACGGATGCGGGGCTCCGGCCAAGGCCTTGGCAGCCGCCACCCGGCTCGGTCCCGGCGGCCCCTCCAGGGCCTGTTCGAACGCCGCCAGGAGCTCACGGGGCGGATCCTGACAGGGCGCCGTGACGGCGAGCAGGGCACACACCAGGAGACCGCGACTCATAACGGGAATGGTACGGGATCGGGCCCCCACGTCACCACCCGAGGACGTAGGCGAAGATCAGCGGCGCCACGATCGTTGCGTCCGACTCGATGACGAACTTAGGGGTCTCAGGCCCGAGCTTGCCCCAGGTGATCTTCTCGTTGGGCACCGCGCCGCTGTAGCTGCCGTAACTCGTCGTGGAGTCGCTGATCTGGCAGAAGTAACTCCACAGGGGGGTGTCCTCCTTCAGATCCTGCTCCAGCATGGGGACCACGCAGATAGGGAAGTCCCCGGCGATGCCACCGCCGATCTGGAAGAAGCCTATGTCCGTCCGAGCGCGCTCTTCCCGATACCAGGTGGCCAAGGCCATCATGGTCTCCACGCCGCTCTTCACTCCCTTCGGGTCCTGGAGCCGCCCCATCATGCAGGCGGCAGCGAAGAAGTTCCCGAGGGTGGAGTCCTCCCACCCCGGCACGAACAATGGCAGGTCCCGCTCCGCCGCCGCCACCAACCAGGAGTCCGCCGGGTCCACCTGGTAATGCTCGCGGAGCGCCCCGTCCCGGATGACCTCATAGAGGGGCTCGTGCGGGAAGAAGCGCCGCCCCTCCGACTCCCGCCGCTCCCAGATCTCGGACACGGGGCGCTCCACACGGCGCATGGCCTCCTCCTCCGGGATGCACGTGTCCGTGACCCGGTTCAGGTGACGCGCCAGCAACGCCGCCTCGTCCTCCGGGGTCAGGTCACGGTAGTTCGGGACCCGGACGTAGTGCTCCCTGGCGACGAGGTTGAAAAGATCCTCCTCCAGATTGGCGCCGGTGCAGCAGATGCCGTGGACCTTGTCCCTGCGGATCATCTCCGCGAGGGAGATCCCCAGCTCCGCCGTGCTCATGGCTCCGGCCAGGGTCAGGAACATGCGCCCGCCGCCCTCCAGCAACTCACGCCAGGATTGGGCGGCGTCGCGCAGGGCAGCGGCGTTGAAGTGACGATAGTGCCGGTCGATGAACTGGCTGATGTTCCCGCTCATGATCTCGCGAGTTTACGAGCGCGTCTGCCAGACGGGTATCCCCCTCATCGGGGATCGCAGATCCGACCCAGGAAGATGGGCGCGCTCGAACCGGTCGCTTGAATGGCGAACAGGAACGGCCGATCCGCCATGAAGCTCACACCAGCCTGCGGAGGCCGGGCGATCGCTCCTTCGCGCAGTCTGACGGCCGTCGCCGCCGCAGCCTCCGTCCCGTCCTCATCCACCTGGATCCAGGTCTTGTGGATCACCCGGTCAGCGAAGAAACGGGGCTCCCCCACGGCGCCCCCCGCGGCGGCGGCCACCCCGGCGTCGAACAGCCGCGACATCCCCATAGCGGCAAGGTGCCCCTGAAGCTCCAATCGCTGCTCGGCCCGGAAGCGAGGCAGCAAGACATCCACCCTCTGGGCCGACAGCCCGTTGATCCATCGCCCCCAGGTCTCGCTCGACAGGCCACGCTCCAGCTCTGTCAGGCTCTTCCCGTTCCTTGGCAGCACCACGATCATGGACAGGTGACCACCGGCGTACGCCAGCTCAACCACCTGCGCCTGGTCGTCTTCGTAGTAACGACGCACGGAGGCGTTCCGCATCAACGGGACGTTCACGGTGGTGCCATCACCCAGCGTGAATGGCCGATCCCTGGTCTGGCTCTTCGAGAACTTGATACCCCACCGCGCCTTCAACCACATGGCGTTCGTCAACACCGCCATCGGAGCGGGGGACAGGTCGGACGCCGTCAGCAGGTCTCTGATACGACCCGCCGTAGCCGCCGCGATGGCCTCGTTGATCGCCCGGCGCGCAGCCCCGGGATCACCCGCGAAGTCGACATCGGACACCTCGGCTCCGTACTGAGCGGACAACACGTCGGCGAGCCTCTCCGGAAACGAACCACCGGCTTGCTTCCACAGGCCATTGGTCATCTTCAACCGCACCGCCGGACCCCCAGCTCCCAACCTCGCCAACAGGGCACGGGCCGCCCGGCCCATCTCCTTGGCATCCACCGGCGAATGGAGCACGCGAGCCATCTCAGCGGCTGACGCCTCATCCATCGCCTCCATGGTCATGAGGAGCGCCACGTGGATGCTGAAGGGAGAGCAGAGCGTGTTCTCAGAATCGCCGGCCACCCGCTTGTAGATATCGAAGGCGAAGCCGCTCACCGCCCGCTCGAAGATCGCGTCTCGGGTATCTGGGCGGGGGTCCTGCGCGATCGACGGGGCCAGCAGGCAGGACAGGAGCAACGGGAGGGCGAGTAGGTTGTTCATGGCCATTCTCCGATAGGGTGCATCGAATACAGGGGGGGAGCATCCGCACAATCCAGGCGATCACGCGGCCATCTCCTGACGCGTGGCTCGGGAGTCGGTTCCCGCCAACCCCGGGTTCTTGGGTCAGCGTGACCTCATGGCCTTGAGGAGCTCCCGTGCGGGGTACCCTTCGCCGATGGCCCGCAGGGCCTCCACGATCCGCTCGAGCCGAGCCGGGTTCGTGTCCGGGTGGTCGAGGGCGGCCGCCATGAGGGCCTCGTGGAGCGCCATGCCGTCACCGAGATGCTCGGTGCCCGCCAGGGACCGAAGCACCCTGGGCCACACGTCCAAGAGACGGGAGAGGATCAAGCCCCGCTGAGCGCCCTCCACCTCCAGGGACTGGGCGAGGCAGGCACGGGCGACGGCCAGCGCCGCCGACACCTGGCCGACCTCCGCCATTCCCGTCAGATGCTGCGCCCTCATCTGCCAGGTGGTCTGATGATCTTCCCCATAGGCACGGACATACAAGGCGACGATCCTGCTCCGCGCCTCCAGCAGCTCCGAGGGACGATCGAGGGCCTTGGCGGCCTTGGCGACGACGTCCTGGAGCCCGGCCTCCACGAGAGGATTGGAGAGGTCCGAGCTCAGGACCTGACGGACCAGCGCCAGCGCTTCCCCGGGCCGACCCGCCTCCAGCAGGGCCGCTCCCAGTCGCCCGTTGGCCCGAACGACGTCGGGATGCGTCGCGTCATCGTGGACCGCGAGGAACCCCGCAGCCGCCGCCTCGATGCGACGGAGGCCCTCGTCCAATCGGGATGTGCGCAAGGCCAGATCGCCCAGGGCGAGATCCGCCGAGAGCACCCGGCGGTCCAGGTCACCGAACAACCCCACCGCCAGGTCGCGGGAACGGGCGAGGGCCTCCTCTGCTTCGTCGAAGGCCCCGGAGCGGGTCAGCCCCAACCCCACGGTCAGGAGCGCCGCCGCCAGCCTGGAACCGCCGCCGTCCTGCTGCTCCCACAGCGCCACCGCCCGGCGGCCGAGGGTCACCGCGTCCCTCGGTCGCGAGCCATGCAAGGCGACCCCCGCCGCGTTGTGCAACGCGGTCGCCAGTCGCTGGTCGATGCCCGGCTCGTCACGGTCTGCGGCCACGTCCAGGATCTGGATGATCCGATCGTGGAGCGACGACGCGGCCACCAGGTTCCCCTCCGCCTGACGGATCAACGCCAGGGTCTGCAGGCTCTTGGACACCGGGACGCTACGCGGGCCCCAGATCCGCTCGCGCATGGACAGCCCCTCCACGCACAGCCGCCCCGCCTCTTCGAGGCGCTGGCAGGCGAGGGCGTCGTCGGCCAACGCGTCCAGGCAATGGGCGAGCTGGCCGTGGTCGCCGGGGAGCTCCTTCCGGAAGATCCGAAGCGCCTCTCGGCGGTGCTCATACGCGTCCTTGTCGCGGCCCAACGCCCGCGCGACACCGCCCAGACCCATGAGGTATCGAGCGTACTCCGGCTGGGTCAACTCCAGCTGCGCCGCTGCGGCTCGTCTGCTCTCGTACAACCGCCCCAGGTCCACCTCCGGACCACCGGCCCGGTCCGGGTCCAGCAGCTCGAACTCGGTGTCGATGAGTCCCATGAGGCTCGTGGAGAGGGAGCGCTGGGCGTCGAGGGCGTCCCGGAGCTGCGTCGCGTCCCGTCTCTGCACGCGGAGGGCCATCGCCAACACCACCACGAGCGCCACCCCCAGGACCGTCGCCGTGGCCAGGGTGGGATGGCGACGCACCCAGCGACGGGAACGAAGAACAACCCCTGGACGACGAGCAACGACCGGCGCTCCGTCCAGGGCGCAGAGCAGATCCGCCCCCAGGGCCCGCGCCGTCTGATAGCGCCGCGCGGGTTCCGGCTCCAACGCCACGGCGGCCACGGTCTCCGTCTCCCATGAGATGCGAGGGTCCAGGGGCCGGAGCGGCGGCGCTTCCCGCGAGACCCACTGCCGATGCCCGTCCCGGTCCGGGAAGGGATGGCGCAGCGCCAGCAGCTCCCACAGCAGCAGGCCGACGGCGTACACATCGGTTCGCACGTCCACCGCCTCGCCGGCCCGTTGCTCCGGAGACATGTAGGGCACGGAACCGACCACGTAGTCGGTCCGGGTGACCCCCGCGTCGCCCTCCAATTGAGCCAGCCCGAAGTCGAGCAACAACACCCGGCCGGAAGGTGTCACCATCACGTTGGAGGGCTTCACGTCTCGGTGGAGCACCCCCCGGGCATGGGCGTGCACCAACGCGTCCACCACCCGCAAGACGACACGGAGACAGACCTGGGGCCATGGGCCGTTGAACAGGCTGCCGGGCTCCGCGTCCGTCGCAGAAGCCTCCGCGCTCCGGCCCAGAGCGCCGGACAGGGCCCGCCCGTCCAGGTCCGCGGGCCGTGCCCCCGCCAGCTCACGCAGCACCTGGGCCAGGGTCGTCCCCTCCACGAGAGTCATGGCGAACCACGCCAGGCCGTCTTCGCGTCCGACCCTGTGCACGGGGACGATGCTCTCGTGCTCCAGCCGGGCCGCCGCCGAGACCTCCGTGTCGAAGCGTCGTTGGGCGGCCGGGTCAGAAGCCGCGTCCCACCGAACCACCTTGAGGGCCACGTCACGATCCATGTCCGGGTCGCGGGCGCGGTAGACCACCCCCATGCCCCCCGCTCCCAGACGGTCCAGGATACGGAACGGGCCGACCCGCTCCGGCAGGGGAGGCTCTCCCGGCTCCTCCATGTCAGCCAGCCCCAGAGATTCCAGCCGCGTCAGCGCGGCGCGGATCGTCTGCGCCTCCTCGGGCCAGCGACGACAGGCGTCGTCTACCAGACGGCCACGGACCTCGGGGTCCGTGGAGGCGAGGCGGCCGATGAGCTCCTCGAGGCTGGTGTCGTTCGACGACGACGACATCACTCGACCTCCCGGGACAGGATCAACCCGAGCTTGCCCATGGCCCGATACAGCAGCGATCGCACCGCCTCCTCGGAACGGCCCGTGACCTCGCCGATCTCCGCCCGAGGCATCTCCAGCAAACGAGCCAGGAGGACCACCTCCCGTTGCTCCGCGGGAAGCGACGCCATGGCGGCCACGACCTCGTCCAGCCGCTCCCGCTGACCGACGCGGTCGCTGGGAGACAGGCCGGGGTCCGGAGCGCCGTCCGGGGCCACGGGCGCGCCGTCCGCACGACGCTTCAAGGCGCCCCATCGTCTCGCACGGTCCGCCAGCTTCCTCGCCGCGATGGTGTAGAGCCAGCGCCGGAACCCCTCATCGCCGCCGTGCTGGAAGTCCTCCCGCCGACGCAGCACCTCCAGGCACGCGGACTGGACCAGATCTTCAGAGGACTCGGCACCGAGGCCGGGACCGCCAGCGCGACGCACGTGCGCCCGCAGGTCGGGCAGGTTCTGAGAGAGCAGCGCCTCGAAGGCGTCCAGCCCCGCGCCTGTTTCGTCGGCCTGACTCAAGTCCTCATCTTAGCCCGGCCCGACGAGAAAAATCGGGGCTCGCGCGTCACGGATGAGGCCCCCTGGCGATGAAGCGGATGTCGCCCGTCTTCCATCCCCGTCCAAGGAGACCGTCATGACGCCGTCCAGGCACACCGTCCTCGTCCTGTCCATGTTCGCGATGCACCTCGCGGGAGTCCACGCGCAGCAGGACTTTCCACACCTCGGCCCCCAGGCGCCCTCACCGTCTCCCCGCTGGGTCGCCAGCGACATCCAGGCCGCCCTCGCCAGCGCACACACCGGATGGCAGCGGTGGTCTGGTTCCCATCCTGGGTGGACCGCGCTGTTCGATCAGCAGACCGGCGCCCCCGCCATGGCATTCGGCCCAGGAATCCGCGTCTGTGGAGCGGGCGCAGAGGAAGCGGAGGTGAGGGAAGCCGCCGTGAGGATGGGCGCGGACGTCGCCGACCTGCTCGGCCTGCCCACCGCCCGCCTCGACCACACCCTGGTGATCGAGACGCCGGACCTGTGGTACGTGCACCTCCTGCAGGAGCACGGCACGTTCCACGTGAAGGGCGGCCGGGTGTGCCTGCGCATCGACCGCCGCGGACGCCTCCTCATGTGGACGGCGCGTCTGGCGGACACGGACGGGTTGCCGTCCGCGCCCTCCGTCAAGACCGAGGACGCCATCACGGCCGCCCGTGACCACCTCGAAGACCGCGGCTGGGCCACCGCCGCGACCACGGCCATCCAGACCAGCACGGAACACTGGATTCACCTGGCAAACACGCCGGACGGAGAGCGCGCCATCCCCGCCGTGGTGGTCAAGCTCGCGGCGGATGAGCCTCGCGGAGACTGGGTCGTCTGGATCGACGCGCGCACGGGGGAGGTCTTCGACGCCTGGAACGACCTGCGTGAGCACGCCGACTGTCAACACGGCCAGAGCCGTGCACGCGCCCACGTCGGCTGCGAACACGACGACGATGGAGAGCCCCTCGAGCGGTGGCTCCGGGCGTTGCTGGCCATGGTCTACGGCACCGTGGAGGGCACCGTCCACGAGGGCCGGCTCCCGTATCAAGCCCCCGTGTCCCGCCCGTTCCGGGACATCTACGTCAACGTCGGCAACGGCTACACCGTCACCAACGCCAACGGCGACTACAGCTACAACGGCGGCCCCCCCACCCTCAACTTGTCTTGCTACCTGGACGGCCCCTTCATCCACGGCCAGAGCAACAGCTTCATCAGCGCCTCCCATCAGGCCACCGTGTCCTCGGGGCTGCACGACATCTTCTTCGGCTCCAGCAGCAGCACCGTGGGAGAGCGGGACATGGTCTACTTCACCAACAAGACCCACGCGCGGCTCAAGATGTCGTGGCCCAACCTGACCCTGCTGGACAACCAGATCAGCGGCTACTCGGACCTCACCAGCGGCACCTGCAACGCCTTCTACAGCCCCCAGCTGCACAGCATCAACTTCTACTCAGCGGGTGGCGGGTGCAACGACATGGCCACGTCGTCCACCGTGGTCGCCCACGAGTACGGGCACGGGGTCACGTCACGGATCTACGGCTACCTGTGGGCGTGGCTCCCCGGACACCTGGGGGAGGGCTACAGCGACTGCATCGCCGCCGCCACGGAGGACACGCCGCTCATGGGCGCCGGCTACCGAGGGGTCGGCACGCTCGTCCGGGATCTCGACAACAGCTGCCAGTACCCGGCCTCCTGTGGGACCCAGATCCACTCCCGAGGGAAGGTCATCGGCGGCTGCTACTGGCACACCAGGGAACAATTCGCGG
This sequence comes from uncultured Isosphaeraceae bacterium, assembly GCA_964507445.1. Lineage (GTDB taxonomy): Bacteria > Planctomycetota. Next base: position 24,224 of record CAZDQF010000001.1, on the reverse strand, counting down.
CCGCGTCGGGACAGGCGGGGAAGGACTACATGGACGCCGTCTTCTTCCAGCACCTGGCCGGCGCCCCGAGCGACGAGGTGTTCGCCCTCGCGGACATGTTGCTGCTCGATGACAACGACGGGAACCTGGCCAACGGCACGCCCAACGACGCCTACTTCCATCAGGCGTTCACGGTCATGCACGGCGTGCCCTGGCCCTTGCAGACCGTCACCCTGGATCACCTCCCCGTCGGAGACACCACGGATCAGGTCCAGGACTACGAGATCGTGGCCGAGGTGGGGGCGTTCACCGGCAGCCCCATCAACGCCGTGGACCTGCACTGGTCCGCGGGGGGGGCCTCATGGAACACCACGTCCATGAGCCCCACCTCCAATCCCGACATCTGGTCCGGGACCATCCCCAATCAGGCCGGAGTCGGCACCGTCCGCTACTACATCGCCGCCTTCGACTCCGCCGGCAACGGCGGCACCCATCCCCAGGGCGCTCCCAACGACTACCACTCCTTCGAGACCGTGGGCGCCGACGTGTTCGTCTACGACGACTTCGAGACGCCGTCCGGCTGGACCACCGGTTTCTACTGGAATCAGGACGACTGGATGAACCTGTCCCCGGGCAACGGGGCCCACCCCTACGACCCGCCGGCCGCGTTCGATGGCGCCAAGGTCTGGGGCAACGACCTCTCTCCCAACAGCTCCTGGGATGGGTACTACCGACCCTGGGTCGACAACTGGCTGGAGTCTCCGCCGTTCGATTGCACCGGGCGCAGCGGCGTCCGCGTCCGCTACCGGCGCTGGTTGACCGTCGAGGACGGCCTCTACGATCAGGCCCTCATCTGGATCAGCAACGACGGCGGCAACAACTGGACCGTTGTGTGGCAGAACGCGGTGGGGCAGGGGGACCACATCGACACCTCCTGGGTGCCCCATGAGGTGGACATCTCCTCCATCGCCGACAACGAGGGAGACGTGAGGGTGGTGTTCGAGCTCGTCTCCGACGGGATCGTGCAGTACGGAGGCTGGACCGTGGACGCGTTCCAGCTGGTGGCCCACGACACCACGCCCGTCCTGTCCGCGCCATCGGTGGCGGCGCCGTGGTCCACCTGGGTCCTCTCGGCGCAGGGAGACCCCGGGGACCTCCTGTTCATCGGCGTCGACCAGACCCTCAACGCGACCACCGTCCCCGGTGTCGGCACCCTCAGCCTCGACTACCTGGGATCCTCGTTCTTCAACCTGCTCCCGTTCACTCCGCTCGGGGGCACGGGCACCCTGGACCTACCCCTGGTGGTGCCGCCGTGGAGCGGCACCACGTGGCACTTCCAGGGCGTCCTGCTGCGACCCCTGACCGGTCCCCTGATCACCAACGTCCTGGATGTGACGGTCCAATGAGCACCGCCCGCGGGGCGTCAGACCCGCTCCCATAGCTGACGCCCCCCGGCGGCGGTGGAGATCATCACCGACCCCCCCGACATGTGATACCAGCCCGCGGGCACCCACTGCCGGCCTCCGTCCAGCCGATACCAGAGCACGCCGCCTTCGGTCTTCCATGTCCCCGACACGGGTCCGAGCCCAACCGGGATGTAGGCACCTCCGAGCCCGCCGCCGTAGCTGCCCGCTCCGCCGCTGGTGTAGACGAACCGCCCGGACGGGCTCAGCTGCAGGTGGAAATCGGAGGTCACGTAGAGGTTCGAGTCGGGGCCGCGTGAGGAGCTGCTGACGGTGCGACGCCAGTTGCCGCAGAGGCGCAGATCCCGTTCGGTCCCCTCCAGGACCTGAGTGGATCCGTTCTCCGCCGCGTCCCCCGTCGAACCCTCGGCCGCGCACCCGACCACCAGAGAGCAAGCCAACCCGAGAAACAGCATGCAATAACGTGAATTCAGCTTCATGATCGTGTCCTCCAGACGAGTGCTCCAACATGAGGACGTGACCCTGGTAGCCCCGGTGTGACCCCAAGGACGTTTTTTTTCGCCGGAGTGGCCTGATGAGGCATGATGGACAGGTCGGTGACCGCTCCTGGAGCGGAGGTGGTCGCCCATCAGGGGACCATCTCCATGACCAGGACCCTCGCCCTGCTGCTGCTGGCCATGACCATCCATGGCTACGGGCAGACCACCATCCGCGACCGCCACGGCAGCACCGTGGCCAAGATCTCGTCTGACGGTCGAGTGACCGACTCCAGTGGGTCCTCCCTGGGGCGCATCAAGAAGGACGGCCGCGTCGTCAACTCCCACGGCTCCTCCGTCGGCCGCATCAAGAAAGACGGCCGTCTGGTGAACTCCCACGGGAGCAGCATCGGCAGGGTCAGCGGTGGACGCCTGACCAACCGCCACGGCAGCTCCGTGGGACGCATCCACTCCGGTGGGCGCATCAGCGACAGCCACGGGTCCACCATCGGTCGCGCCTCCGGGAATTGGTGCGAGAAGCACGTGGTGGCCTACTTCGCGTTCTTCCACCAGGGCGTGTTTGGCCCGTAACAACCCTGAACCAGTTGCGGCCCGGGTAGACGGATGCTGTACTGAGCGACGGCGATCGACCACACCATGGCCAACGACCAGGACCCCATCGTGCCCGACCCCGGAGGCTCGTCGAGTCAGCTCGAGGAGCTGGTGGCACAGTGCGTGCTCAGGGTCCAGGAGGAGGGCGCCGGCGGACTGCGAGCGTTCCTGGCGGACCATCCGGACTCGGCAGCGGAAATCGAACGTCGCATGGCCTGGTTGTCGGCCATGGGGCTGGTGAGCCTCCCGACCGGGTCCGGGATCGAACCAGCCCCTGACTCAAGCGGTGTCTATCGGCAGCTCCGAACGCAACAAGGTGAATCAAGCCCGGTCCAACAGGCTGACCGCTTCGGTCACTACCGCGTCATCAAGGAGCTGGGGCGCGGCGGCCAGGCGGTGGTCTACCACGCCGAAGACACCCGGCTCAGCCGTCAGGTGGCCCTGAAGGTGATGACCGGCATCGGCGACCTGGATGACGCCGCCCTTGCCCGTTTCCGCCGCGAGGCGGAGGTGGCGTCACGGCTCGACGATTCCGGCATCTGCACCGTCTACGAGTCGGGGGCCTTTGACAAGACCGCCTACATCGCCATGCGGCTGGTGGACGGGGAGACCCTCGCCGAGCGCATCGGACGCGCCAGGGATGATGAGCGAGACGGGCCCGCGTCCCTCTTCTTCGACCTGGAGGATGAAGACGAGGTCACGACCGCGGAGCCGGAGGTCACCACCGCACCGGATCGGGTGGACGTCGCTCGGACCATCGCCGTGATCGAACAGGTCGCTGGTGCGCTGCACACCGCTCACGAGGCCGGGGTGACCCACCGGGACATCAAGCCAGGCAACATCATGGTGACCGGCGGCGGCGACCCCGTGGTGCTCGACTTCGGCCTCGCCGGGGACACGGAGAGCGACCAGCAGACCCTCACCCGGGAAGGGGACTTCTTCGGCACTCCGGCCTACATGGCCCCGGAACAGCTGGCCGCGAACCGGATCAAGGTGGATCGCCGGGCGGATGTCTACTCTCTCGGCGTGGTGCTCTACGAGTGCCTCACTCTCGAACGCCCGTTCCAGACTCCCACTCGTGAAGCCCTGTATCAGGCCATCCTCACGGAGGAGCCGCCCTCGCCCCGTGGTCTCAACCCCGCCATCTCAGCGGACCTCGAAGTGGTCATCGCCACCGCCATGGACAAGAACCGGGACCGCCGCTACCAGACCGCCGAAGACCTGGCGGAGGAGCTGCGTCGCGTCCGCGAGCACGAGCCCATCCGCGCGCGCCCCGCTTCCACCGTCACACGCGTTCTTCGCTGGACCCAGCGACATCCTGCGCGAGCCACCGCCGCCCTCGCCGCCGTGTTCACCCTGGCGGTCAGCGCCGCCCTCGTCACCTGGAGCCTCGGGGAGACGGAACGGGCCACGCTGTCCGAAGCCGCCACCCGCGCGGAGAAGAAAGCGCGCGAGCTGGAGAGAGCGCGCGCTGAGGAGGCGGAGGCGGAACGAGAAGCGCTGCTCGCCGATGAACGCGAGCGGAACTTCCAAACCCGCCTCTTGTCGCTCGCCACCGGCGAACACCAACAAACGGGCGCCGGCTTCTCCGACCCGAGCGCCAGCGCACGAGCACAAGCGGGGCTCTACTTTGACGCGTTCAGAGACTTCGGTGTCCCACTCATGGCGGCGGACGGGCCACCGGCCGTCATCCAGAGACTCCAGCACGCGGGCGAAGACAAGCCCCGATTGGCGGAGTTGATGCAGCGCGCCCTGTACGACGCCGCCCTGGTCCTGATCCAGGGTGGCGCGTCGCACGCAGCGGCCCTTCGCGACCAGAGACCGCTGCCTAACCTGAGTCCACAACAACGCAGGATATCGCGGGCGCTGCCAGAGACCGCGCCGCAATCGGTGCTCCGTTGGGACCGGCTGACCGAGCTCCTCGCCCGAGACCCCAACCCATGGCGACGCCAGATCTGGGCCGAAATCGTGAGCGCCAACGAGGAGAACCGGCCCCCGGACCTGGGTCGGCTCACCTCCGATGAACAGCTCGGCGAACAGACCGGGTCCTCCCTCGTCTGGCTCGCGAACGCGCTGTTGTCCGGAGCCGACGTCGTGCGTATCACGGACGAAGCGACGCGGATCGAGCGGGTCATCGACGCGGCCCTCTCCAAGCAAAGCGACGACGAGGCCACCATCTACTCCGCGTGGTGCACCAAGGGCAGCCTCGAGTATCTCAACGCCATCGGCCTCAGCGGCGCCCCCAAGCGAGACGGCCTCTCGGGCGCTCTGCGGGCTTTTGAGGTCGCCCGGGATCTGAGTCCACACTCCGCGGGTCCTTATTCTTGGCTCGCCCGCATCAACGCCGCCCTCGGAAAGGGTGACACCGCCCGTACCGCCTTCGAACGCGCCCTCGAACTCTCTCCCGAGAACGCCGCCATGGCGCGCGTGTCCTACGCCGACGGCCTGTTCCACGGCGGGGACCACGCGGCCGCTCTGGAGGTCTTTCGTGACCTCGCGGAGGACCAGCCGGACGTAGGGCTGTTCCAGCGGCTCCTCGGCGACGCGTTGCTCTACACCGGGTCCTCGCAGGAAGCGGCAGCCGCGTACCGCCGCGCCCTTCAGCTGGACCCGACCCTCGCCAACGCCTACGCGACCCTGTCCAACATGATGCTCATGGCAGGCGAATTGGAGGACGCGTTCGAGCTTCTGGATCGCGGCTTGCAAGCCCGACCCGCTCAACGCCAGATCCGCAACATGATGGCGTTCACCCTGACCCGGCTCCGGGATAGAGAACGCGCGGACGCAGTGTTCAACAAGCTCTGCCTCCGGCTGCCTCAGTCCGCGGAGCCCTACCTCCTCAAGGGGCAGGTGCTCGCCATGAGCGGCGCTGACAAGGAGGCTCTCACTGCCTTTCAGCAAGGACTCAAGATCGAAGGACGCTCGAGGGAGTCCTGGGTCGCCGTCGCCCAACAGCACCTCACGCTCAACAACCACCCGCAGGCTCAGGCCACGTGCCGTGACGGTCTGGCCATCTGGCCCGACGACGTGGACCTGTACCGGTTGCTCGCGCTGTCGCTGTGGCAAGACTCGGAACCGGGGGAGTCCGTCACCGCGGGCGTCTCTGCCATCGAGCTCGGCGCCACCGGATTCAGCATCAACCTCGCCGTAGGCGGCGGTCTGGTGGCCACCGGCGCCTTCGAGGAGGCCATCCCTTATCTGGAGGCGGCAGAAGCCGCCGACTCAAGCGGGAGAGGCGGGAAGCTGTCGTGGTGCATGTCACTGCTGTGGGCAGCGCAGGTCGCTACGGGTGACGTGGACGGCGCACGGCAGGTCGCTCGACGATGGATGGAGGCCGAACCCGGACCCGGCGCCAAACGGGTCCAGGGAATCCTCGACGGCCTCGACAAGGACTACGACGTCGCCATCAACGAACTGCGTGCCAGCTTGTCCACGGACCCACCGCCGAGACCAAGACGTCGTGCGCGGGTAGAGGACATCCTGGCCATCCAACCCGTGGTGCGCGGCGTCGCCGAACCGTCCACCGCCCTCGACTACCTCCGCCTCGCACGGGCGGCGGCTCACCGCTGGGAGTTCGCCCACGCGGCGGCGGCGTTCGAAGAGGGATACCGGCGGGCCAGGACGGACCCGTCGGTTCAGAGCGACCGGGTCCGGCTGGCGGAAGGAGCCCTCTCCGCCGCCCGCGCGGCCGCCATGGTGGGCCGGGGCCTCGGTCGGGAGCACGTCCCTCCGTTGACGATTCGGAACGCGGAGGGGGCGCCGATCCGCAACGCCTCGAACGAGGCGCGCTTCGTTGATTCGCGACCGGGCGCCCTGCTGATAGACCTGCTCGACGACGACGACAAGTCCGCTGCCAATGACCGTGCCTTCAGCTTGCTCCAAACCTGCCTGGACGAGGCCCTCGCCGGGCTGTCAGCGACCGACGACGAAGCTCAGGTGGACCGGCTGCGCCACGTCCTCCAGACCATTCTGGACGACCCCTTCCTCGTCATCTTCCGCCATCCCCCCGAGGGCACCTCGTGGGCAGAGCGTGCGACGGCTTTCATGGAGCGCGTACATAGCCAACTCGACCGCTACCAGGACCGCTAACGACGCAGCCGACGACCTGACATCACCCGCGAGGGCCTCGACCCTTGCTGCGCCACGCTCGCCCACCAGACTGAGAGACCCGATCATGCACCTCACCAGCTTCTTCCGCCGCTCGCTGTCCCTGGCCCTCTGCTTCGCCCTCGCCGGCGCCGCCCCGGGTCAGGAGAAGAAGCCCAACTTCGTCTACATCATGGCGGACGAGCTCGGCTACTACGAGCTGTCCTGCATGGGCAACCCTCACATCCAGACACCCCGTATCGACGCCATGGCCGCCGAGGGGGTGCGCTTCACCCAGGCCCTCGCCGGGTCGTCGTTGTGCGCGCCGACCCGGGCGTGTCTGATGACCGGCAAGCACTCGGGGCACACGTCGGTGCGCAGCAACGGCGGCGGCACGCCGCTGCGGGCGGGGGAGGAGACGGTGGCGTCGGTGCTCAAGCGCGCCGGCTACGCCACCGGCGGCTTCGGCAAGTGGGGATGCGGCGGCCGCGGCTCCACGGGTGTCCCGGAGCAGCACGGCTTCGACACCTTCCTCGGCTACTACGATCAGGTCCACGCCCACAGCTACTACCCCGCCTACATCGTGCGCAACAGCGAGGAGGTGCCGCTGAAAGGCAACCGTGGCGGCGCATCCGGCGAGACCTACTCCCACTACACCATCGTCAATGGCGCCAAGGACTTCATCCGCGAGAACAAGGACCGCCCCTTCCTCTGCTACATGCCGGTGACGCCGCCCCACGGGATGTTCAACATCCCCGACGAAGACCCGGCCTGGCAGCTGTACAAGGACCGCCCCTGGCCGGAGGTGGCGCGGCGGTACGCCGCCATGGTGACCATGTTGGATCGGCAGGTAGGGGAGATCCTGGACCTGCTGCGGGAGCTGGGCCTGGAGGACAACACCCTGGTGGTGTTCTGCGGCGACAACGGCGGCAACGACTACTTCCGTGACAAGGACCACGCCCGCGGCTTTCACGGCCCCAACGTCAACCCGGCCACCGGCGTCGCCTTTCGCGGCCACAAGGGCAGGCTCTATGAAGGAGGCCTGCGCGTCCCCATGATCGCCCGCTGGCCCGGCCGCATCCAGGCAGGGCGCGTCAGCGACCACCTGTGGTACTTCCCGGACGTGATGCCGACCCTGGCGGAGTTCGCGGGCGCCGCCGCTCCTGAGGACACGGACGGCATCTCCATCGTCCCCGAGTTGATCGGCGCCGACGCCGCGGGCAGGGCTCAGCAAGACCACCCCTTCCTGTACTGGGAGCTGGGTCAGCAGGTGGCCGTACGCAAGGGGCACTGGAAGGCCATCCGGTCCAAGCGCAACGGCCCCTGGGAGCTCTACGACCTCACCAAGGACGTCTCCGAGTCCCACGACATCGCGCCCAAGCATCCTGGCCTGATCGCCGAGATGCGCGCCATGGCCGAGTCCGCCCATGAGCCGGTGGTGACGGGCACGTTCGCCGAGACCGCGGATCACCAGAAGGACCGGGACGCCAAGTGGGGCGACGCCCCTCGACCGGCGAGCGCCGGACGCAAGGTCAGCAAGATGCCTCGTAAGGGCCTGGTCCCGCGCAAGAAGCTCAAGATCGTCTCCGTCAGCAGCGAGTCCACGAGCAACCGCAAGCTGGCGAAGAACGCCATCGACGGCCGCCCGCGCACCCATTGGCACACGGAGTGGCAGGGAGGCGCGAAGCCACACCCACACGAGCTGGTGCTCGACCTCGGCGCGTCCTATCGCGTCACGGGCCTGCGTTACCTGGCTCGACAGGACAACGGCTGGAACGGGGCGTTCGGCCAGTGGGAGTTGGCGGTCTCCGATTCTCCGGATCAGTTCCCCGCCCCCGCGTTGCGCGGCTCGTTCAAGGCCGTCAAGGAACCCCAGGAGCGGTCGGGGGAGCCCGCCCGTGGCCGCTACGTCCGCATCCGCGTCCTCTCGGCCGCCAAGGGTGGGCCGTGGGCTTCAGCAGCCGAGATCGGGATCGTGGGACGACCGATCAAGGACGACCGGTAGCAAGCCCCAGCGAGGCACCAGGCCGCGGCGAGGTCCAGGCCCACGGTCAGCGCACCGGGGCCACGGAGACGGGCAACGGGATCGCGGGCGTCACCGCCGCGGCGGGGAGGCCTGCCCGCTGCACGTCAGCGGATGTGGAGGCGCCTTCGCTCGCCGCCTTCCGGACCACCGCACCGGTGACGTCAACGGCCGTCACGGCCACCGCCTTCACCACCTCGCCGGTGCCCTCCACGGTCCACACCGTCACATCCCAGACGCCATCGCCCACGTCCCCCAAGGTCACCCCGCAACCTCCGAGCAGGGCCGCGCAGGCACAAACAACTACGACGACACCGGTTTTCCGATAGCGGTCCATTGGCGAAGACTCCACTCCGCCTATCGGCGGGAGCGTGCACGGTCATGGAGTCCTCACGGTCGGCGGATGCGCTTGCGGAGGGCAGTCGCGCGGTCCGTGGCCGCCGCGGCTTCCAACGCGTCCGCCGCCAGCTTCGCGGCCTTGAGGACCGCGGGCGCGTCCTTCCCCCACAGCTCCAGGCCCCGGATGCTGACCGTCTCCAGGGGTCCGAGCAGGGGCGTGAGTTGTTCCCGGTCCAGGGACTCCAGCAGGGGGAGGGCCACGTCGAGCGCCGCCAGGGCAGCGTCCTTCTCGCCGGCGCCGAGCCACGCGGACACGATGGCCAGGGCCGTGGTCGCCCGACGTCCCGCCGGGACGCTCCCTCTCCGTCGTTCGAAACTGGCCATGCGGGTCAGGCAACGGGCGGCGTCCCCGTGACGCTTCAGCTTCAACAGCATCTCGGAGGCCGACCGCAACGCCGCCAGGATCCGATCCAGGGGCGGCTCCGCCATGCCCTCCATGAACTGGATGTTGGACTCCAGCTGCGTCACGGCCTCCGCCAGCATGCCACGGAGTCGGTACTGCATGGCCTTGTCCCGGCGGATGTCCATGGTGTTGGGGTGCGCATCCCCGTGAGCCGAGCGGGCGTACTTCAGCGCCTGATCCAGGGTCGTGACAGACTCCTCCTTGTCCCCACCCTTCCATTGCATGGTGGCGAGGGAACGCAGGTTCTGACAGAGCACGTGTGCCCGGGGGGCCTCCTGGTCCAGTTCCACCTCAACGACACGGCTCAGTTCACGACACGCCTCGTCCGTAGCCCCCGTGGTCCACAGCACCAGCGCAAGGTGAGAACGCGCCTCGACCATGACCTCGGAATGAGGCGCGAGCTTGCCTTCCCCGCGCCGGAGGATCGAGCGATAGCAGGCGATGGCTTTCTCCGATTTCTCCACCTGCTGATACGCCAGCGCCAGTTCGCCCTCCGCCGCCAACATCTCCTCGGTCGTTTCGGCGTCTCCGGGATCGTACCCCGAGACGAGCTCTTCCAGCACCTCCACCGCACGCGCCGCCTGCCCGGAGAACAGGAGGGAATGACCGAGTCGAGCCTTGAGGAGGCGCATCTCCGGGGACTGCGCTCCGAACGCCTCAGCCGCCAGGGGGAGGGCCGGCTCCATGACGTTGATCACTTGCTCGTGCAGGCCCTGCCCCTCCAGGGCCCGTCCCAGGGAGTCGCGGATCATGCACTCCGTCCCGGGGTACGCGCTGAAACGATCCCCGATGTTCTCCGCAGCGTGGGTCAGCAGCGTGCGGATGTCCACGTTCTCGCCGCCCCCTACGGCCCTCTTCAGGGCCGCGTTGGTGCGGCCATCCGTCGCCCGGATGATGGAAGTCTCGAGGAACCCCAGCACCCGCTCGGCGCGCTGCGCCTCCGCCTCCGCCTCCGCGCGGCGTTCCCGCTCCGATGCGAGCGCCTTCGTCAGGTCCGTCTCCGCGCTGCGCAGCACCAGGTTCTGCGAGATCAACCCAGCGGAGGCCAGCGCCAGCGTCGCCACCAAGGCCCCCGCCACCGCCGCGAGGGCAGGGCGTCGGCGCGCCCACCGAGCCAACCGCCCGGGAAGACCGACCGGGCGCGCCGACACGGGCAGCCCCTCGAGCCAACGGTCCAGGTCGTCGGCGAGTGCGGCGGCGGTGTCGTAGCGGCGGAATGCGTCCCGTTCCAGCGCCCGGGCGATGATCAGGGAGAGGTCCCGCGGCACGGCGCGGTTGACGTCATGGGCCGCGGGGGCCGCTGTATCCGTGACCCGGCGCGAGAGTTCCGAGACCGTGGCGCCGCCGAAGGGGCGCGTCAGGGTGCAGCACTCGAACAGGATGGCGCCCAGCGCCCACACGTCCGATCGCACGGCCACCGCTCCCAGCCTCGGCTCGAGCTGTTCCGGCGCCATATAGGCGGGAGTCCCGAGAAAATCGCCGGTGCGGGTCAGGGTGGCTGCTACAGGGTCCAGGTCCCGGGCCAACCCGAAATCCAGGATCACCGGACCGGCGCCAGACCGGATCATGACGTTGCCCGGCTTCAGGTCGCGATGGAGGACCCCCTCCTCATGGGCCGAGTGCGCCGCCAGGGCCACGTCCCTGACCCACTTGACGCAGCGGTCGAGCCACGGGCGATCCGGTCGCACTCGCGCCGACAGGACATCGGCCAGAGTCTCTCCCTGCACCAGAGGCATGGCGATCCATGCCACGGCGCCGGACAGGCCCATCTCGTGCACGGAGCAGATCCCCGGGTGTTCCAACCGCGCCAGGGTCGTCGCCTCGCGACGCAGCCGCTCCAGGGTCTCCGGCTCCAGACCGGCCGTGGGCACCACCTTCAGGGCCACGTCCCGGTCCAAGCGCGGGTCCCGCGCGCGGTAGACGATCCCCTGGCTGCCGCGGCCCAGCTCCGCGTGGGCCGTGAAGGGACCGATCTCGAGGGGTTCGGTGAGACCCACCGTGGAGGAGGAGAGAGCGTCCGACTGCAACGCCTCCCACTCGGCTCGGATGGCCTCCTCGTGGCCGGGGAACGCCGCCTCGTAGTCGCACAGTTCGCGAACCCTGCCCAGCGCCTGGTCCTGCATGTAGCGACGGAGGAATCCGTTCAACGCCAGATCACGCTCCACCCCCGATGCACCGGTCGCCCGGGGACCTTTGTTCGTTTCGCCGGAACTCACGGGGATACAATCTAAACTCAATGTCGTCATGGCGCGACCACTGTCGCCAACCGAATCCCCCGGACCGGGAGCGCCGAAGTCGGGACCGGCGCAAGACCAGCCCGCATGAGGATCATCCTCGTCGTTCATAACTTCCCGAAGGTCTCCGAGACCTTCATCGTGGACAAGTTCCTCGGTCTGCTGGAGCGAGGGCACGACGTCCACCTGGTGGCGGAGAACCACCACCCGGACGTCTGGGCCATGTTCCCGAACCTGGCCGCCCACCCTGGCGTCCGCGGGCGGGTCCACGCCTGGGACCGCTCAAGATCCCTGCCGCTGCTCATCACCGCCGCCGGACGATTGGCGGTGACCATGGCCACGCGTCCCCTGGCCTTCCTGACCTTCCTCTCACGCAACCTGCGGCGCCCGACGGCCGGCCTGCTGGCACGGCTGGTCTTCGCCGCGCCGTTTCTGCGGTTGCGACCGGACGTGGTCCACTTCGAGTTCGGCGGCGCCGCCAGGTTCCGCCTCGCCCTGGCGGAGGACCTGGACTGCCCGGTCACCGTGTCGTTCCGTGGTTGGGACATCTGCGGTGACGGGATCGAAGACCCGGAGTTCTACAGCGGCGTCTGGAGACGGGCGACCCGACTGCACTTCATCTCCAACGACCTCCGCGATCGCGCACGGGAGCGCGGTTACGACGGCGTCCCCGCGGCCGACATCATCACCCCGGCGGTGGACGCCGCCCTGTCCCCCGCCACCAGTCGAGACACGGACACCGCGGGGTCCGCCTCCCGCCCCCTACGTGTCGTCAGCGTCGGTCGTCTGGAGTGGAAGAAGGGCTACGAGCACGCCCTGGACGCCGTGCGACGACTCAAGGATCGTGGCGTCCACCTGTCCTACGAGGTCATCGGCGGCGGCTCTTTGGAAGGGTCCCTACGCTCCATCATCCGAGACCAGGATCTGGGCTCCGTTGTCACCCTGCGAGGAACGATCACCCGGTCAGAGGTCGAAGCGCGGCTCCGCCACGCAGATGTCTTCCTGCACCCCGCGGTCTCGGAGGGGTTCTGCAACGCGGTGCTGGAGGCGCAGGCGGTGGGGCTGCCCGTTGTCTGCACGGACGCGGAAGGGCTCGCGGAGAACATCGAGGACGGGGTCACCGGAATCCTGACCCCGAAGGAGGACGCGGGCGCCCTGGCAGACGCCCTGGAGGCGCTCGCCCACGACGGCCCCAGGCGACGAGCCATGGGGACCGCCGGACGCGAAAGGGTCCTGGAGCATTTCCGACCGGAACAGCAGCTGGATCGGTTCGAGGCCTTCTACCGGGCCGCCTGCTCCTGACCCCGGCGCCGCGCCGGGCTCCCGTCAGCCCTGCTGCACGGCGGCGCGGACCCGTCCGAGGAGCCCTCGCAGCCGCGCCCGACCGCCGGGCAACACGCACCATCCCGTCAGGTGGGCGGTCACAAACACGCCAACCCCCGCACCCACCCGGAGGGCCACGTGGGAATCCAGCGCGAGACGCCGCTGCGACGCGTACACCGCAACGCCCGCCGCCACCGAGGTGAGCGCCGGACGCCACCACGATGTCCAGTAGTCCGTTCCACGCAACTGCGATCCACGGAGCGCGAACCACACCCCCGGGACGGCGATGATCGCGTAGGCGAGCGCCACGGCCGCCGCGACGCCCTCCGAGCCCCACGGCACCCCGAGGACCACGGCTACCAGGTAGAGCGGTCGCGAGACGAGGATCCAGCGAAGCCGCACGCCTGTACGCCCTTCCGCCAGGTACACCCAGGTCATCTGTCGGCCGATGGCCGCCATGAAGGCTGCGGCCCCGAGGCAACGGAACGCGTGGACCGCGTCCAGCCACTGATCGCCCAACAACAGGCCCACCACGTTCTCCGCGTCCGCCACCAGGTACGCCAGCAAGGCCAAGGTGGGGAGGAGGGACGCCTCGAACAGGTCACGGGCCACGGCCCGGTACAGGGCTACGTCGTCGCGCAAGCGACTCAGGGTGGCCACCGCCACGGGCTTCACGGAGACGATGAGCTGTTGCGGAGCGATCTCCGACCAGCGGCGCGCCGCCTGGTAGAGGCCCAGGGTTGCGCTGTCCCACAGGCGACCCACGATCATGCGGTCAAAGGACTCGGTGAGTTGATTCACCGCCCGCACCCACGTCGTCTGGGCGCCGTAGCGGCGCATGCCCTCAACCGCCGCGGCCCCGCCTCCGCTCACTCGAGGGCGCCAGCCGCTGATCACCCAGGTGGCCCCGGCGCGAGAGAGTAGAGAGACCGCCTGCTGAATCGCCAGCGCCCAGAACCCGTACCCCGCCAGGGCGAGGGTGATCCCCACCGCAGCGGCCACCAGCTCTGTTCCGATGGCCGCCGCCGCCACCGCACCGAAGCGCAGGTCCCGCTCCAGCAGGCCCCCGTGAACGGCGGTGACTCCGCGGGCGAACATGCCCACGGTGATGATCGCCACCACGGGGATCACCCGGGGCTCCTCGAAGAACCACGCCGCTACCGCGGACAATCCCAGGGCACCGAGCGCCAGCAGGATGTTCAACCTGAGGCCGAGCCGGAACAACGCGTCGGCCTGCGCTGAGTCGAACCGCTCTTCGTGGACCAGGGCGTAGGACAGGCCGAAGTCCCGGAAGGAGTCCACGAACCCCACCACCACGATGGCCATGGCCAGGATCCCGAAGTCCGCCGGGCTCAACAGCCGAGCCAGGGTCATGGTGGCCCCCATGACGATGGCCAGCTGCACCCAGCTGGACGAGACGACGATCAGGCCCCCACGAGCGCCCCGGCGGGTCAGATTGGAGGAGGGCCCGGAGTCACCGGGAGACGACGGAGGCGCCGTCACGTACGAGACCCGGCCTTTTCACGATGGCGCAACCGGTTCCCGAACCGCTCGAACATCATGAACAGACCGAGGAGGCGACGCTCGCCCCAGGCACCGAACCAGGAAGCGAACCGGGTCACCAAGGGATAGGCCACCAAACGTCGAGCCGCGGACACCACCGCGCGCTTCTCGTACTCCGGAGCGATCCCGTGCTTCCGCCGGAATCGCCGCAGGCTCCTGAGCGTCCACCCCTCGCTCCAACGGAGCGCGAAGTACTCCCGGTCGAACGGGCGCAGGGGCGGGGGAGTTATGTAGGAGACCACGGACTCGGGCTCGAACCACACCGTCCCTCCCTCCGACTCGATGGCGAGGCAGAGGTCCAGGTGTTCGCGTGTGTTCATCAGCTCCTCATCCAGCGGCCCCAGGCGGGCCAGGACCTCGCGCCGCACCAGCATGCAGTGGAATTCGACGAAGCTGCAGGGGCCGGCGGTGAGCGGCTGGTCCAGGTCTGGCAACCGGGTCTTCTGCAGGAGATGGCCGGTGTGGAAGGCTCGCCTGGGGGCCTCGCCTTCCCACTCGTAAACACCTCCCGCCATGTGGATGATCTGCTCCTCGGGTTGCCCTTCGAAGTAGAGCGGGCCCACGGCCCAGGCGTCGTCCTCCTCCATTCGCCTCAACAGCGGCTCCACCCAGCCGGGGGTCACCACCACGTCGTTGTCCACGAACATGACGTAGTCCGTGTCCACGTGGCTGAACGCCCAGTTGCGAGCGTGGTTGGGGGTCAGGTAGCTATCGGAGCGGAGCAGCATGAAGCCCCGCTCCCGGGCGCGACCGCGCAGGTAGTCCGCCACCGGGGGAGGGGAGTTGCCGTCCACGTAGATCAACCGATGAGGAACGGAGGTGTGCTCCAGGATGGACTCCAGTGATCGCTCCGCGATCCCGAACTGCTCCCGGGGGGTGACGACGATGGTCAGTTGAGGGGCTGCGGTCATGAGAGCGGCTCAGTCCGTCGGTTCACGGCCGCCGGCGATGGCGGCCCGCAGGGTCCCCAATCTCCACGCCATGCCCTCGAGGCCCAGCACGGAGAGCAGCAGCAGGGCGCGGGGACGGGAGTAACCACATTCCTTGACGATACGCCGAAACAAGTCCCAGCGTTCGCCACGACTGAGCACCCGCTTCGGCACGACCGTCTTGTAGGTCTGGTTGCTCCAGCCGTAGGTGTAGACCTTCTTCAGGAAGACGCGGAGGCGGTCCACCTCCAGGTGAACGACGTGGGCGTCCGGGACGTAGCGCACCGAATTGCAGCCGTGCTGCTCCACGCATCGCTGCACCGCGATCACGTCCCCACCTCGCATGCGATCGTCGAACCCACCCTGCTCATCGAGGAGGGTGCGCCGCACCGCCATGCAGTTGGTGTGACCGTAATAGAGGTCCGCGTCCTCGCCGTCGAACACCACGGCGTCGCGGGTGTGCTCGTAGTCTCCCACCGTTCGCATGGTGACGGAGCGGCTGTGGGGGATGGCCCGGCCGATGGAGATCTGCACCTCCGGGTCCTCGAACGGCCGGAGCAGCTCCGTGATCCACTTCCGACGCGGGACACAGTCCGGATCCGTGAACGCCAGCACCTCACCCGTGGACTCCGCCACCCCACGGTTGCGGGCGGCGTAGGAACCCTGAACCGGCTCGTGGACCAGGGTCACCGGGAGCTGTCCCGCGATGGCCGCGGAGCCGTCCTGCGAGTTGTTGTCCACCACAATGACCTGCTCGGGCTCCGTCTCCTGACGAAGGCAGGCGTTCACACAGCGCCGGAGGGTCTCCTCCGCGTTGTACACAGGGATCACTACAGAGATGCTCGGGGTCGCCATTTCCTTCACGACCCGACCCCCCAATGGAGACCCGGATCGCTTCCTCACGACGTTCTTCTCGACGCAACTTATAGCCCGGCATTGTCCCACAAGGGCCGGGAATTGCATCCACTTCTGGCCCCCTGTTGCCGGTCGGGGGCAGTGGGTCTAGGGCCACGTCGCCAATCAACGGGAATTCCCGAAGATCTGGGGCTCAGTCGTCCCCGAGCAGGTCCGCGAGGACCTCAGCGTGGGCGGGGTTGATCCGCTCACGCAGGCCCGCGAGAGAGCGTCGAAACCGCTGGGCCACGGTGTTCGAATCCAACCCCAACTCCTCGCCGATGACCTGATTGCTACGCCCTTCGAACAGTCGCTGCATGAGGATGTCACGGTCCTGGGCCGCCAGCACGCCCATGGCATCCACGACCGCCTGCGCCGCCTCCTTCTGCTCCACCTTCCTCAACGCCCGGGCGGTGGTCACCGCCATCTCATCCAGCCCGACTCGACCCTCACGACCATCCTTCGCCTCCGACTCGGACCGGGTCCTGCGCCGCACCTCCCGCCGCAACAGGTTGTTCGCCTTGTGCAGGATCACCTGCCCCAGATACGCGAGGATGGCCCCTCGCGTACCACGGTCCGGGAACTCGACCTCGTCCTTCTTCAACAGGAGCACCATCCACGCCTCCTGCACCAGGTCATCAAGCTCCGATTCCCCCGCCGTCACCGCCGCCAATCGGTACAACGCGTGCGCCCGCAACAACGGACTCATCCTCTCCACCAGCCACTCCAGGGAGTCCAAGTCCCCCTCCCGCGTCCGCCGCCACCGCGCCGCGGTCTCCGTCATCCCATCCGCACCCATACCGGTCATACGCTCCAATCCTCCACCAATCGGCCGCCACTCTACCTCCGAACACACCGCACACCGATCCCGCAAGCACGCCATAAAACGACGATTTTTCCTGTCACAATTGGCTATCTGCCGACAGACCCACAGTCACCAGGGACGTCCGCCCTCGTGACTACTCCATGCCTCGAGCGTCGTAAGTCGCTCAGGCCTCGAACGCCAGTGAATTACTGGGCCGGATTACGTGGGCAATGACGTTGTCAGCCCACGGTGCTTCGGTTGCCGCCCCAATGCCAGTGCATTAGTCTCAGCAGCTCTTTGGGGGGGGGTACGCAACTATCAACGACCAACCACACTCTCTGGGAAATGCGCATGTGGATCATCAAGTTCTCCTCCGACGGGTCTGAGAACGGCCCGTACACCGACGATCAGATAAAGAGCTACATCGAAGATGGCCGGGTCAGGCCGGACACCCGATTGCGCCCGGTGGACGCGGACACCTGGGTCACCGTGTCGGAGGTCTTCCCTCCCCAGGACGAGCTGGCCGAAGCGGCCGGCGCAGAGCGCGACTTCAACGAGCTCACCGACACCTTCGACCTGTCCGGCGGCGCCACCATGCTCGGGACCGCAGCCGCCCAGGCTCCCACGGCCCCCTCCATCAGCGACAGCCTCGACGACACCTTGTCCGGCGGCCAGACCGTGATGCCCCAATCGAACCAGGGCGACGTCGGTGACACATCAGGCACCGGCGGCATGCCCGAAGTCCTTGGTGGATGCCGCATCATCGAGAAGATCGGGAGCGGAGGCATGGGCGAGGTCTACCTCGCGGAGCAGGAGTCCCTGGGGCGCGAAGTAGCCCTCAAGGTGATCCGCGTCGACATGGCGGACGACCCTGATTTCAAGGCCCGGTTCGACCGGGAGGCGAAGACCCTCGCCGATCTCAACGCAGACGGGATCGTCAAGATCTTCGACAAGGGCATCACCGGCTGCTGGACTTACTTCGCCATGGAATGCGTCAAGGACGCCAACGGCCGAGCCGTCAGCGTCGCAGATGTGCTCAAAGACGGGCCCATGGACGAGGCGCTGGTGGCGGCCCTGGCGGTGCGCATCCTCGACGCGCTCAAGGTCGCACACGCCAGCGGCGTCACCCACCGCGACCTCAAACCGGCCAACATCCTCATCGACGACAAGGGCCGGCCCAAGATCGTGGACTTCGGCATCGCCGGCCTGCGCGCCGCCGGCGACGCCGGCGACGGGCTGACGCGTTCCGGCGAAGCCATGGGCACCCCGGCCTACATGGCCCCCGAGCAATTCTCCGACGCCGCCTCTGCTGGCGCCCCGGCGGACATCTACGCCTTCGGAGCCACCATCTACCGGATGCTCACCGGGGTGCTGCCCCGCGGCGCCTTCGAGCCGCCCTCCCAGGCACGCAAGGGCCTCGACCCGGCCTGGGACCAGATCGTCGAGACCTGCCTCAAGCGCCGCCCCGAAGACCGCTACGATTCCGCCGACGCCGTCCTCGCCGACTTCGCCAGGTTCAAGGAGCGCCTCTTGAAGCGCCTCGGCGAGTTCGACGACGAGGTGGGCGCTCGCCTCGGCGGCGGCATGTCCCGCGGCCGCCGCATCCGCTACGCCATCGCCGCTTCCGCTCTGATCCTGGTGGGCTTCCTCGCCTTCTGGGGCTACGGCGCCTGGATGGCGTCCCAGGAGCAGGCCGCCTGGGAGAGCGTCGCGGACGCCATCTCCTATGACGACTCCAAGGACGCCGGCGGAGAGGCGGCCACCCACGTTGCCGCCCTCCAGAGTTTCCTCTCCGAGTGGCCCGACAGTTCCCACGCGGCCAAGGCGACCGAGCGGGTGGCCTACCTGCAAGGCAGGCCGGAGCACTGGGCCTGGCAGAAGCTCGTCAAGGACACCGCCAACTACGACGGCGCCCTGGACGACGGCGCCAAGGTGAGCGGATTGCTGCTCTCCGTCAACAAGTTCAAGACCGACCACCCGTCGAGCAAGCAGCTGGCCGCCGCCACGGCGCTGCACGACCGCATCGCCAGAATCCCGGCTACGCTCCACTGGAAGCGTCTACGGCCGGCGCTGGACTTCTCGTCCGACGCGCGCGCCGATCGCAGCCGCGCCGATACCCACCAGACGGCCATCAAGGGGTTCCTCGCCGCGGACTTCCCCGCCCCACCTTCGAACGCCAAGATCACCGAGGCGCAAGGCCGGCAACGCTGGCTGGAGGGCGCCATCGCCTGGATGGACCTGGGGGAAGCGGTGGATGCGAGCACCGCCCTGGACGAGGACGCGGTCGCCCGCTGGACTTCCACCGTCAGCGGCTACAAGGACCGACATCCGGAGCCGGACGCACAGGCACGGGCCGACAAGCGCACCAGGGAATTGAACGACCTCCGCGCCAACGTCGCCTGGGCCACCCGCAAGCTGCTCGACCAGGGCAGGGGACAGGCCTTCACCTACGCCCGCTTCGACGAATCCCAGATCGACATCCTCCTCAGGAACCTCAGGGAATACGCCGACCAGTTTCCGGCATCCGCCCACCTGCAGAGATGCAAGGACCGCATCAACTCCCTCGCGACCACCAAGGCCAACCTGCCGCAGTTGAGAGCCTTGGACCAGCCCGCCTTGAAGCGCGCCCTGTCCGAGAACACATCCCTCGAGACGCTCGACCCCAAGACCCTGGAGGAATCCCACGCCTTGCTCAACAAGCACCTGGCGGACTTCCCCGACGGGCTGCCCGAGAAGAACCAGGAGATCCGGGTCCGCATGACCGCCATCCAGCAAGCCCTGCCGCTGGCCAGGAGCACCGGCGCCAAGACCCGGTTCTCGGCCGCCCTGGCCGCCGGAGACCTCAAGGCCCTACGGGACCTCAAGGAACGGGTAGCCAGCATCGACGACGGGGAATCCCGCAAGCTGCTGGCCGACTACCTGCTCCTCGAAGCCACCGAACAGTGGAAGACCGGCGCCGTCCTCACCGCTCGCAACCACAGCGGCTCCGACGCCGACGGGTGCGAACGCCACGCCAAGACCCTGGACGCCTACGTCCGCTCCTACCCCGCAGGCCCGCACCGCTCCGACGCGGAGACCCTCGCGGCGGAGCTACGGGACCGCCCCGGGGAGAAGGCGTTCAACAACCTCTCCACCGAGATGACCAGCGAACCGACGGACAAGGGCAGCACGAGCGCCTGGCTCACCAAGCTTCGCCAGTACCGGAACGACTACCCGGAGCACCGGCGCAAAGGCGACGTGGACGCTCGGATCGCGCGGCTCGACAGCTTCATGGCGGACGTGCGCCGACGGGAGGCCGCTGAAGCAGCGGCAGCGGTAGCAGCTCGCAACGTCGTGCCGCCGGCAGAGAAGCCCTTTGTCCGCGGCATCGCCCCGGAGGGCTTCGAGAAGTACTACGACGTCCGAGACGACCTCGTGGACGACCACCAACGGGTGGACGTCAAGAAGATGTACCTCGGCTGGATCGCTCCGCAGTCCAAAGACAACTCCCGGGTCATCCACCCGGTGGGTTACGCCAAGGCCAGCTGGAAGAAGGGCGGCAGCGCCCAGTTCTTCGGCGCCGAATGGGGCCCCAGGAAGGCCGGCGACGTCCCCGGCCAGGGCCGCACCACCTTCGGCAGCCGCGGCGCGTCCCCCGGCTCCGACACCCCCTTCGCACCACAACCCTGGCGTACCGGCCTGAGCGACGCGGAAAAGGATGAACTCACCGGCTTCGGCACCACCCTCGCCAGCCTCTTCTTCTACGGCGCCCCCTGGCTCGATCCCAGGGACCTCAACACCCACGAAGACAACTGGAAGAAGCTCAGTCGCTACGGATACCAGGTCAAGACCCCGCGCTTCGGCACCACCACCATGAAGTTCACCATGACCCCTCCGAGCTCTGGCCGCTTCAGCAAGGGCAAGGTCAAGGGGCTCCCGGAGAAGGTCGAGGTCTTCGGCGCCGACGGCAAACCGGTGGTCACCTACTCCGACATCGAGTGGACGGGCAAATCTCCCACCTACTACTTCAACAAGTGCCGGATCACCGCCGACGGCGACGAGTGGCGCCTCCGCGTCGGCCGCAACCAGATCGCCGGCAAACGCCTGCCCCTGCAGCTCATGATCCGCAAGGTCCGGGGCTACCAGGGCCAGGGCTACAACCGCACCCCTGTCTACGGCCACGGCTGGGCCTTCTTCACCAAGACCGACCAGAACCACATCTTCATCCAGTGACCCGAGGTCGGCCGCGGGGAGGGCCGTGAGGAGCGGGCCTCCCGCCACTCCGATTGACGGAGCCGCGGGACACCCTGGGTGATTCGGGCCCCGGACCTCCGCGGCCACCGGTCCCGCCCCTGGGCTCCCTCCTGCACTCCCGACGGGGTCCCGATGAGCCCGGTCGGTTCCGGCGGAAGGGGTACTGGCGACACGAAACCCGTTGTTGTTGTTGCGGTTCGTCGGGTCGTTCCTGTTGCGGTTGGCCGACCGGCAGTTCCTCGTTTCGTTGTTCCAGGAACCGCCGCGCACCACCCGCGAAGAGCCGACCGAACGGAGCGGCACCAGCGGCAGTCTACCCTGTCGTCACGGACGCGAAACGCAGCACCCGCGCGACGATGCCCCGGGTATCCCCGTGGGCCGCATGCGCCAGCCACGCCTGCACCGACGCCGCGAGCGCCGATGGCGGTGCTTCGCCCCGGCGCACCGCGTCCGCCAGCCGACCGAACCGCCGCGACGCCCGCACCACCGCCCGCCGCTGCAGCCGTAGCCGCCCGCCGTGGAGCACGAACCCGAGGAACGGGATCGGGCTGCGGGTGCCGATGACCCGGGTCTTTCCCGGATGCGCGCGCAGCCGCAGGGCGGCCAGCCGTCGCTCGACCGCGCAGCGCACACGGCGCAGCTCCGCAGCGTCATCGCTGAACACCAGGAAGTCGTCGCAGTAGCGCACGTAGGCACCGTGTCCCAGGTCGTCCATCACGTGATGGTCGAGGCGGTCCAGCACCACGTTGGCGAGAAACTGCGAGGTCAGGTTGCCGATGGGGATGCCGTGACGGCGCTCCAAGGGCGTGAACAGGTCGTCACCGGGGAAATGGTGGACCACGGGCTCCTGGGGGTTGCTGCCGTCCACCACCCGCTGAAGGACCTCCAGGAAGCGCCGGTCGGCGACCACCCGGCTGACCGACTCCATGACCACGCCGTGATCCAGACTCGGGAAGAACCGCACCACGTCCCCCTTGAGCACGAAGCGGTGGCGCCGCGCCAGCCGGAACGCCCTCCGCAGCGCCCGGTGGGTTCCCCGGCCGCGCCGGCAGGCATAGGAATGATCCACGAACCGGCGCTCGAACGACGGCTCCATGGCCGTCACCAGGGCGTGGTGGATGACCCGGTCGGCGAAGGGCGCAGCGCTGATCAGCCGCCGCTTCGGATCGCTGATCCAGAACGAACGGTACGGACCAGGCCGCCAGGCGTCCGCCCGCAGTTGATCCGCCAGATCGAAACAGCGGGGCTCCAGGTCCAACAGGAACCTCGCCACGTCCGGCTTGCTCCGCTTGCCCCGGGCCGCCGCCCGGGCGCAGCGGATCAGGTATCCCGGGTCGCAGATCCGATCGAACAGCTCGCCGTTCCGCCCGGCCCCTTGCGCCATGCCCCCACCTGCCTCCCCAGCTTCACCAGGAGCTCCGCCGCGTAGGTCACGCGCCGCTGCGACAGCGCCCCCAGCTCTCCCGCCATGCGCACCAGGTGCCGCGCCACCTGCAGCCGCCGGTTCGCCCGATCCAGCGCCACCGCCCGGTCCGCGCCACCCGCATACTGCGCCACCACCAACTCCTCCATCACGTCGGTCAACGCATTTTCAATCCGCGCCCCCAACCCGTAGCGCAGCGTCCGCGGAAACCGCGCCACCGTGGGGATCATCCAGCGCAACGCGTCCGCCGCCAACACCACCGCCGCCGGCTCCGCCAGCCGCGCCCCGCGATCACCCCGCCCGGCGTCACCGGCGGGCAACGGAGCAGGTTCAGGGCGTCGATCACGGGTCATGGCGCGTCCATCCGGAGGTAGAGGGAAGAGGAAAGAGGATAGAGGAAATCAGGGAGCCCTGGCGACACGAAACCCGAAGCTGCCGTAACGGAACGTCGGGCCGACCCAGTCGCGGTTGGCCGACCGGCAGTGCCTCGCTTCGTAGCTCCAGGAACCGCCGCGCACCACCCGCGAAGAGCCGACCGACACCACCGGGTCGGTGACCCCGTCCTTGCACTTCCTGTACGCCGCCGCATCCCACCCATCCCCGCACCACTCCCACACATTCCCGATCATGTCATGAAACCCCCACGGGTTGGGAGCCTTGCCGCCCACGTCGTGGGTCCGCCCCCCCGAGTTCCCGTCATGCCAGGCGATGGCGTCCAGCTCCCCGTACCGGGGCCCGGTGGTCCCGGCCCGGCACGCGTACTCCCACTCCGCCTCCGTGGGCAGCCGCAGGCCGGTCTGCTTCAGGAACGGCTGGACCTCGTCCCACGACACCTGCTCCACCGGACGGCGGCGGCCCTTGAAGTGGGAAGGGCTGCGCCGGATCATCCTCATGAGCAAGCCCCACAAACCGAATCGGTTGCCGCCCAAGGCAGCGACCCACTGCGCCTGCGTCACCGGGTATCTGCCGAGGTAGAACGGCTTGCTGATGGTGACCTGGTGCCGGGGGCGTTCGTCAGCGTAGCCGTCCCGTTCCGAATCCGGCGAACCCCGCATGTAGGTCCCCGCCGGCACCAGCAGCATCTCGATCCCGGTCCGCCTATGACGCACCCGCCGTGGGAGGCCAGACACCTCGGTCCGGGCACCATCTCCCACACCGGGCGGCACCTCAACCACGTCTGCCCATTCAGCGAGACGTTCGAGCGCCCGCTCCAGATCACGAGCCCGGATCAGATCGGGGTAGCGATCCCTGGCCTCGGCTAGCATCCGTTGGTGGGATTCGTCGAGGGCGGCGGCCTGCTTCAGGTGGTCGAGGGCCGACTCGAAGTCGGCGGCGGATTCCAAGGACCGGGCCTGCTGCACCTGCTCCGCCGCCTGCGTACGCGTGGCACGGAGGCGCTCCAGGTCGCTGTGGGCTTG